>CAVSAF010000013.1:0-136115 GCA_963725805.1 uncultured Chloroflexia bacterium | reverse complement strand
ACACTTGTCAGACAATTGACATTCACCCCGTTCTTTGCTACACTATGAGCAAACTTGTCAGACAACCAGACATCTACCCTATGTCCACCCTTTTGATAAAAAACATCACCATACTGGTTACGATGGATGACCACCGCCGGGAAATTCCGGACGGTGGTCTTTTTATCCGGGACGGCTTCATTGAAAAAGTCGGCCCAACCAGTGAGCTACCCTCCAGTGCAGATGAAGTGCTGGATCTGGGAGGATACCTGGTCCTGCCAGGGTTGGTCAACACGCACCACCATTTTTACCAAACGCTGACACGTGCCGTCCCAGCCGCCCAGGATGCCAACCTGTTCAACTGGCTGAAGACGCTCTATCCCATCTGGGCGCGCCTGACGCCCGAGGACATCCACATCTCGACACAGACAGCCCTGGCCGAGCTGGTACTCTCGGGCTGCACCACGGCTTCGGACCATCTGTACCTGTTCCCGAACGGCTCCAGGCTCGACGACGAGATCGCAGCCGCCAGGGAAATGGGCATGCGCATCCAGGCCTCGCGTGGCTCCATGTCGCTGGGTGAATCGAAAGGCGGACTCCCGCCAGACTCGGTGGTGGATTCGGAGGAAAGCATCCTGCGCGACAGCCAGCGGCTGATCGAAACCTTCCATGACCCCAAGCCGGGCGCCTTTGTACAAATTGTGCTGGCGCCGTGCAGCCCCTTCAGCGTGACTGGGGAACTGATGAGACAATCCGCAAAACTGGCACGTGAGTACGGTGTCCACCTGCACACGCACCTGGCCGAGACCGAGGACGAGCAAGCCTTCTGCCTGCAAAAATTCGGATACCGTCCCGTCCCGTACATGCAATCCGTGGACTGGGTCGGACAGGATGTCTGGTTCGCGCACGCGGTCTATGTGGATCATGAAGAAGTGAAAACCTTTGCCAGGCACGGCTGTGGTGTGGCACACTGCCCAAGCTCGAACATGCGCCTGGCCTCGGGGATCGCTCCGGTCAAAGAATACCTGGCGGCTGGCGTGAAAGTAGGCCTGGGAGTGGACGGTTCCGCCAGCAACGATGGATCGCACCTGCTGGCCGAAGCCAGGCAGGCCATGCTGCTTTCCCGTCTCCGGGAAGGGATTACCGGATTTTCCCTTTCAAATGATCCCAACCGGAAATTAATGACCGCCCGCACAGCATTGGAACTGGCCACGCGCGGCGGGGCGGCCGTGCTTGGACGCACAGACATCGGCTCGCTGGATGCTGGAAAGTGCGCGGACTTCTTTGCGATCAATCTGAACCGCCTGGATTACGCCGGGGCACTGCATGACCCCGTCGCCGCGGCTGTTTTCTGCCAGCCGGTCAAAGCTGATTTCACCATTGTTGGTGGGAAATTCGTGGTCAAGGAAGGTCAATTGGTCACGGTGGATGAGCACATGTTGATCGAAAAGCATAACCGGGCAGCCAAACGCCTGCTGGAGCTCGGATGAGCACATCCCACGATGTGCTGTTGAAGAGATACCTGCGGCTGCCCGAGAGATTGGAGGCTGCCATCGCCGGGTTGGATGAGGCCGGGCTGGATCTGCGTGGCGACGGCTGGTCGATCCGCGAGTACGTCCATCACACCGTGGAAGGTGAACTGCTCTGGCAAGTCAACCTGCGGGCCATTCTGGGAACGGACGGGATCGAATTCCCCTTCCAATGGTATTTTGCACTCTCGCAGGATGAATGGGCGCAGCAATGGGCATCCTGCAAGCGGGCGGTTGAACCAACCCTGGCTCTTTTCCGGGCCAGTACGCGCTGCCTGGCCGAACTTCTACGCTGCGTGGACCCGCAGGCCTGGAAGCACTTCGGGCAGGTTACCTGGCCTGGAGCCGATAAATCCAAACGGTTTACCGTTAGGGAGATCCTCTTGATCCATATCGGTCACATGGATCAGCACGCCGCGGATATCCGGGCGATCCGGGAATTTCATCATTGCTGAACAATATGCCTTCTTCAATCGAGCGTACCCGCACCCTGATCGACGTGGCCATGGGCCGGCAGAAGGCTGACCTGGTGGTAAGGAATGGCACCTGGGTGTGCGTGCAGTCCGGCGAGTTCGTGCCAGAGACGGACGTGGCAGTAAAAGACGGGCGGATTGCCTATGTAGGCACGGATGCCTCTCATACCATTGGTAAAGAGACGCACCTGATCGAAGCGGGCGGCCGCTACCTGGTGCCAGGGCTGCTGGACGGACATATGCACGTCGAATCGGGCATGGTCACCATCACTGAGTTCGTGCGAGCAGTTCTGCCACGCGGCACCACCGGCATGTTCATTGACCCACACGAAGTCGCCAATGTCTTTGGGCTGAAGGGTGTCAAGCTTATGGCGGACGAGGCTGCCCGGCAGCCGGTACACGTCTGGGTACAGGTGCCCTCCTGCGTGCCATCCGCGGACGGTTTTGAGACGCCCGGCGCAGAGCTCAGCCTGGAGAATATCACCGAGGCACTTGCCTGGCCGGGAGTGATCGGCCTGGGCGAGATGATGAACTTTCCAGGTGTGGCCAACGGCGACGGCAAGATGCTGGCAGAGATGGAGGCCACGCGCCAGGCCGGTAAAGTCATCGGCGGGCACTATCCAACACCGGAACTTGGGCCGGCCTTCCATGCCTATGCTGTTGGCGGGCCGGAGGATGACCACGAGGGCACCCGCCCGGAGGATGCCGTGGCACGCATCCGCCAGGGTATGAAGGCCATGCTGCGGTTTGGGTCCGCCTGGCAGGATGTCGCCGATGGGGTAAAGGCCATTATCGAACTGCATCTTGACCCGCGTCATTTCATCCTGTGCACGGATGACAGCCATGCTGCCACGCTGATCAATGAAGGCCACATGGACCGGGTTCTGCGGCATGCCATCCGACAGGGCCTGCCCCCGATGACCGCCCTGCAGATGGCCACGCTCAATACAGCCGAGCATTTCGGCGTCAGCCGCCAGGTCGGGATGATCGCTCCGGGACGCTGGGCGGATATCCTGCTGGTGGACGACCTGAAGGACTTCCAGGCGGGGTTGGTGATCGCGCGTGGAATGGTGGCGGCTGAGCAGGGCAGCCTGCTGGTTGACCTGCCGAAAGTGGAATATCCCGATTGGGTCATGCATTCGGTCCATTTGAAACAGCCCCTGACCGCACAGGATTTCCGCATTCCCGTCGAAGGTAAAATGTCCAGGGCCAGGGTGAACGTCATCGGTATTATCGAGAACCAGGCACCCAACCGGCACCTGCACCTTGAAGTCCTTGTCAACGCCGGCGAAGTTCATGCCGACATCGGAAGCGACCTGGCAAAGGTCGCGGTGGTTGAACGCCATCACAATAGCGGGAGGATCCAGGTGGGGCTGGTTTCCGGTTTCGGCTTGAACCTGCCTTGTGCCATCGCCTCCACCGTAGCACACGACTGCCACCAAATGGTCATTGTTGGCACGGACGAAAAGGACATGGCCCTGGCAGCCAACAGACTGGCGGAAGTCGGCGGCGGGCAGGTCGTTGTGCAAAACAACCAGGTCATTGGCCTGGTCGAGCTGGCCATCGGCGGGATCATGTCCACCGAACCAGCCAATAAGGTCGCCGGGAAGGTAAATACCATATTAAGAGGATTCCGCGCCTGTGGCTGCAATTTGAACAACCCCAACATGCAGTTATCCCTGCTGGCGCTGGTCGTCATACCCGAGCTGCGCATCACGGATAAAGGCCTGGTGGATGGCACGAACTTTACTTTCCTGCCAGTCATTGAAGGACCGGCAGGATAAATTGGAGGAAGAAGATCATGGGACAATATCCATTCCGGCGTTTGCAGGCGGACCTGGCGAAGCTGATCAGTTCCCTGCCTGCTGAGAGCCGCCTGGCGTCCGAGCCGGAACTGGCGCGCCGGATGGGAGTCTCGCGCGCCACCCTGCGCGAAGCCATGCGTTCCTTTGAAGGACAGGGCTTGATCCGGCGCCGGCAAGGCGTGGGCACGTTCGTGGTCGCCAAGGTGCCGGTGCTCGATACCGGCCTGGAAGTGCTGGAGAGCATCGAAACCCTGGCCCAGCGTACCAACCTGAAGGTCAGCATGGGTGAGTTGCAGGTCGAGCAGGTGCAAGCAGACGAAGACCAGGCTGCTGCTTTGAATGTCCCGGTTGGTACAACCCTGACACGGGTGGGACGCGTTATCTATACAGACAGCCGGCCGATCGCCTACCTGGTGGACCTCCTGCCGGAGGATATCCTGGCGGCTGGCGAGGTGGAAGCCGGATTCACCGGATCGGTGCTGGACCTGCTGCTGCAACGCGGCGAACCAAAACTCATTCAATCCCGGACAGAGATCCGGGCCATCGGAGCCACCTCGGAAGTGGCGCGTGCTCTGCAGATCCAACGTGATGATGTACTGCTGCACTTTGTGGCCCATCTGTATTCGCAGGCTGGTCACGTGGTAGACTATTCATTCAGTTATTTCCTTCCAGGCTATTTCCGCTTCCATATCATCCGGAAGGTTGGTATTGGAGAGAGCAGAGAATAGAGAGAAGAATGTAGTTTCTCAAAAGCCTGCCCCCTGTTCTCCCCTTACTGTTCTCTGTTCTCCATATTCTATTCTCATCTTTTAGGAGGCTCAAATGCGTAGTTTTGCTGGTCGGGACATCCTGTCCCTCAAAGAATTTGAACGACAAGAATTTTTCCACGTTTTCGACGTGGCCGCGGAGCTGGAACCGATTGCGGTAAGCCGCCGCAACAGCGACCTGCTGGCGGAGAAGACCCTGGTAACCGCCTTTTACCAACCATCCACCCGCACGCGCCTGGCGCACGAAGCTGCCATGCACCGCCTGGGCGGGCATGTGACCGGTTTTGCAGATGCCAAGATGACACGTGCCGGAGATTTCTACCAGGAATCCATCAAGGATACCGTCAAGATGCTGGAGTTCTATGGCGATGTGATCGTTATGCGGCATTTCCAACAGGGCGCTCCCCATGAAGCCGCCAAATGGGCCTCGGTTCCCATCATCAACGGCGGGGACGGCTGGGGCGAGCACCCCACCCAGATCCTGACTGACTTGTACACGGTGCTCAAGGAAAAAGGCACGATCGATGGCTTGACCTGGCTGGCAGTGGGCGATATGCGCATGCGCACCATGCACTCGCTGGGCTATGCCCTGAGCCAGTTCGATTGCCCGATCACCTTTGTCTCTCCGCCGGATATGTCGCTGACCGATGAATTCAAAGCCGAACTCAAGCAGTTTAGCGTCAATTTCCGCCAGGCTGAACATGTTGAACAAGCCATTGCCGATGCGGATGTCATCCTGGTCGAACCGGTGGTCCAGCCGGATTACACCAAGAGCCGCGACGAGCGCGCCGGGAAGGACGTGGGTCTGACCCCTGCCAACTATAAGATCACCCGTGAACTGCTCGAGACAAAGGCAAAATCCGACGCCATTCTGCTGCACTCCCTGCCGCGCATGGACGAGGTCCCGCCGGACGTGGATATCACCCGCTGGTCGCGTTACTGGCAAGAAGCTTTTAATGGCGTGGTGATGAGGATGGCATTGTTGGCGCTGGTTCTTGGTGCCATGGAATAAGAGAGATATCCAGAGTCTCATAGTCGGGAGTCTAATAGTCTGATCGTGAATGCGAGAAATGGGTTGATATTACTTGCAGACTATGGACGACAGAGATATAAGGATTTGATGGATGACAAATGTCAGGCGGTTTGAAGATCTAATTTGCTGGCAAAAAGCTCGTAAACTGGCAAATATCATCCTTGACCTGACCCGCCATCCAGAATTCTCAAAGGATTTCAGGCTACGCAACCAGATCCTGGATGCTTCCGGGTCAATCATGCATAACATCGCGGAAGGCTGTGATTCGGGAACTGATCCTGAATTTGTCCGATTTTTGAAAATAGCCAGGCGTTCAATCAGCGAAGTCCAATCGGAACTATATCTTGCCCTAGACCGCGAATACGTTACTGGCGTCGAATTGAACACGGTGTACAACCAGGCTGATGAGGTCAAAAAGGTTATCAATGGATTGATAACCTATTTACGCAAGAACAGCTTGAATTCTGGCACAAAGATCAGTGAAGATCAGGCTGATTATCTCACTGACGATACCAATCATGATCTGCCTGATGAGTATCTACGAATGCGGCCTGACACATTCAATGGTTATCAGGCTAAAGACGATAAGACTAATGACTATAAGACTGGAGACTAACCTATGCAAACCTTCTTACACGGTCGAGACCTGATCGGCGACCTGGATTTCACCAAAGAAGAGGTCGAAACCATCCTGGATGTGGCGTTCGACCTGAAGCGTAAACGTGCTCTGAATGAACCACATCCCTACCTGCGCGACAAGGTGCTGGCAATGTTGTTCTTCTTTTCCTCCACCCGCACGCGCGGTTCATTTGAAGCCGGCATGGCCCAGCTCGGCGGTCACGGGGCTTTCATCGAGAGCAAGACCACCCAGATTGCACATGGCGATACGCCCAAGGAAATCGGTGAAATCTTTGGCCGCTACTTTGACGGTATCGCCATCCGCCACGTTGATTGGGGCATCGGCAACGGCTACCTGAACGCAGTTGCCAGGGCCTCACGCGTACCTGTGCTGAATATGCAATGTGACATTTACCATCCTTTCCAATGCCTGGCCGACCTGATGACCATTGTTGAAAAGAAAGGGCGCGACCTGCGGCGCAGGAAGATGGTCGTTTCGTGGGCTTACGCGGCCTCCTACCAGAAACCAATGTCGGTGCCGCAAAGCCTCATTCTGCAAATGCCGCGCTTTGGCATGGACGTGGTACTGGCCCATCCGCCGGAATTCCGGCTGATGCCTGAGATCATGGCACAGGCCGAGGAACAAGCCAAAAAGTTTGGGGCCGGTTTCGAGGTGGTGGACGACATGGAAGCCGCCTTCAAGGACGCGGACATTGTCTATGCCAAATCGTGGGGCGCCATGGTGCACACTCCGGATCCGGAAGAGGGTGCAAAAATCATCAAAAAATACGCACACTGGATCACCGATGAGCGCAAGATGGCCCTTGCAAAACCGGATGCCATTTATATGCATCCGCTACCGGCTGACCGCAACATCGAGGTCACGGACGGGGTGATGGACGGCCCGCAGTCGGTTGTCTATGACGAAGCCGAGAACCGGCTGCATGCACAGAAGGCAGTAATGGCATTGACGATGTAAAGAGTATCAGGTAGACAGGTAAACAAGTAGACAAGTACACAGGAACTAAAGGAGTGCTATGAACCAATCAGCCAAAAAAGTCGCTGTCGTTGCCATTGGCGGCAATTCGTTGATCAAAGATAAGGATCACCAAACGGTCGAAGACCAATACCAGGCCGCCAAGGAGACCACCTATCACATTGCCGACATGATCGAGCAGGGCTGGGACGTGGCCATCGGCCACGGCAACGGCCCGCAAGTTGGTTTCATTCTAAGACGGTCGGAGATCGCCGCGAAGGTGGAAGGCATGCACGAGGTTCCATTGGACGTATGCGGGGCCGACAGCCAGGGCGCGATCGGATACGCCCTGCAGCAGACCCTGCAAAACGAACTGTTCAAACGCGGCATCAAGAAACCGGTGGCAACGGTGGTGACCCAGGTGCTGGTGGACAAGAATGATAAAGCCTTCCAGAACCCCTCCAAGCCAATCGGCGGTTTTATGGACGAGACGGAAGCCAAGCGCCGCGAGAAGGATCTGGGCTGGAGCGTTGTGGAAGATGCCGGGCGTGGCTGGCGGCGCGTGGTGGCTTCGCCGATACCGAAGGAAGTGGTCGAACTCGAATCGGTCAATGCCCTGATCAAGACCGGAACAGTGGTTGTCACGGTGGGCGGGGGTGGCATCCCGGTGATAGACAATGGCCAGGGCGAGTATATTGGAACGGCAGCTGTCATCGACAAGGACTATGCTTCCAGCCTGCTGGCGCGCCTGATCAAAGCCGACCTGCTGCTCATCTCCACCGCGGTCGAGAAGGTTGCCATTAACTTTGGCAAACCCAACCAGAAATGGATCGACCGGATGACCCTGGCCGAAGCCAAACAATACCTGGTCGAGGGCATTCACTTTGCCAAGGGCTCGATGGCGCCCAAGATCCAGGCCATCATCTGGTTCCTGGAAGCCAGCCCCCAGGGCAAGGCGCTCATCACCACCCCGGAGAACATTGGGCGGGCGCTGAAGGGCGAAACGGGCACGTGGATTGTGCCTTAAGGTTTTAAGATGGGAGCGCGTGATAGAATTGTGATAATCATCACATCCCATTTGCAGTGCCAAATCGAAAGGAGGTGGTAGGTCTTCAATCATAACTGCGTTTATTTCATCTCCATCTCATATCCATATTCACTCAATTTTAAGAGGAGAAGATCATGCGTAAGTCTTTAGTTGTAATAAGCTTCCTAATGGTCGCGAGCATGCTGCTCTCGGCCTGCGGTGCCCCGGCGACGACCGCCGCTCCCGCCCCTGCTACCCAAGCTCCCGCCCCTGCTACGGCTGCTCCGGTTCTCGTTCCCACCGCAACCGCGGCTCCGGCCACCGCTGCTCCGACCGCCGCCCCGGAGCCGTTTGTCTTCGGCATGCTCCTGGTCGGACCTCATAATGACCAGGGCTGGAGCCAGGCCACTTTTGACGGCGGCCAATATATTGAGCAGAAGATTGCCGGCGCGAAGATGGTCTACCTCGAAAACGTCTATTCCGGCTCTCCATCCTATACCGGTCAGACGGCCTCTCAACTGGCTACTCAACTGGTACAGCAGGGTGCCAAGTTGATCTTCTTCAACTCGGATGACATGAAGGATTATGCCCTTGAATTTGCCAAGGCGAATCCATCAATTTATGTCGTCGGCGTTTCGGATGACTGGACCTGGAAGGATGGCAAAAATTACACCGCTTCTCCCAACCAGGTCGATATCATGGGCCGCATGGAATACATGAAGATGATTGCCGGCTGCGCTGCCGCCCTGACTACCCAGACCGGCAAGATCGGTTTCCTGGGTCCATTGATCAACGACGAGACCCGCCGCCTGGCCGCCTCGGCTTTCCTGGGCGCCAAATATTGCTGGACCAATGTGTTGAAGAAGGATGCGGCCAATTTGACTTTCAACGTCACCTGGATCGGCTTCTGGTTCAACATTCCGGGTGTCACCTCCGACCCAACCCAGGTTGCCGACAATTTCTTCAATACCGGCTATGATGTGGTTATTTCCGGCATTGACACTCCCGAGGCGTTGACGGAGGCCAAGAAGGCTCACGACGCCGGCAAGTCCGTCTGGGCGCTCGCCTATGACTACAAGAGCAACTGTAGTGTGGCTCCGGATGTCTGCCTGGGAGTCCCGTACTTTCAACTGGGGTCCTGCTTTCTTAGCCACAGCCAAGACGGCTATAGATGGCACCTGGGCGGAAAATTTCCAGTGGAACGGCCCTGATTGGACGAATATCAACAACCCCGATACCGGTGCAGTCGGTTTCAACAAGGGTGATGGCTTGAGCGCAGACAACGCCACCAAACTGGATGCGTTCATCGCCGAACTGGCTGGCGGCTTGAACCTTTGGAAGGGTCCATTGAACCTGCAGGATAAGTCTGTTTACCTGGCTGATGGTGCTGCCGCCACCGATCAGCAGATCTGGTACCTGCCGCAGCTACTCGAGGGAATGGAAGGCGATAGCATCGCGAAATAACCCTATTCTTAAAATTGGGGGGAAGGCTGGCCTTCCCCCCAGTTTTTTAGCTTGTTTCGTACTGAACCTTTATGGTGATCAGGAAAAAACATGAAAGTTGAACTTAAAGACATAAGCAAGACTTTTGGGGCGGTCCATGCCAATGTGGATATCAACCTGACCGTTCCGGCTGGAACGATCCAGGGGCTTTTGGGGGAAAATGGGGCCGGAAAAAGTACGCTGATGAAGGTATTATCCGGATTTATCCGGGCAGATCGAGGCCAGATCCTGCTGGATGACCGCCCGGTTGTCATTCATTCCCCGGCCGATGCCATCCAGCATGGGGTCGGGATGCTCCACCAGGATCCGCTGGATTTTCCACCCATGCGGATCATCGATGATTTCATCCTGGGCCGCAAGGGCAGCCTGTTGACCGGTCAGGCGGAAGCCAGCCGCGAGTTCAAGCGCTTGGCGGAACAGTTCTCTTTTTCCCTTGAACCGGAGGCTTACGTTGATGCCCTGACAGTTGGCGAGCGCCAGCAATTGGAAATTCTACGGCTGATCTGGCTGGGGGCGAGCGTTTTGATTTTCGATGAGCCCACCACTGGTATCAGCGCAGCCCAGAAAGTGAAACTCTTCGCGGCACTGCGCCTGCTCGCCGAGCAAGGCAAGACGATCTTGTTTGTCTCCCATAAGTTGGAAGACGTGGAGGGGCTTTGCGGCCAGGTGGCCGTTCTGCGCCAGGGGTATTTGGTTGGAGAGGCCCGGTGTCCCTACAAGACAAAAGAGCTGGTCGAGATGATGTTCGGCAAGCCCATCTCGGTGGGCGAGCGCAATCCATGCGGGTCGGATGAAGTGACCGTCAGCCTGTCCAACCTATCGGTCGAAGATTACCGGCTCAAGGTGCGCAATGTGAACCTGGACGTGCACTGCGGAGAGGTGATCGGCCTGGCCGGGATGGAAGGCAGCGGCCAGGGGTTGTTCCTGCGGGCCGTAGCCGGGATGACCCATACGGTGGGCGGGAAGGTGCAGGTGGGCGGTTACAACCTGACTGGCAGTTCGTACCAGGTTTTCAAAAAGCACGGCGTGGCTTTCCTGCCGGCGGCGCGCCTGGAGGAAGGCCTGATTCCAGGGCTGAACCTGACTGAGCACTTCATCCTGGCAGAAGAGCCGAAGGGCTTCTTTCTCAATTGGGAAAATGGCCGCCTGCTGGCCCAGCAGCGCATTACAGATTTCAACGTTCGCGGCACCCCGGCCAACACGGTCGAGTCGCTCTCGGGCGGAAACCAGCAGCGGGCCTTGCTGGCATTGTTGCGCGACCCGCTGAACCTGCTCCTGCTCGAGCATCCCACGCGTGGCCTGGATATCGAGTCGACCATTTACATCTGGAACAAACTCAAGGAACGGTGCCGGAAAGGGACGTCGATCCTGTTTGTCTCTTCCGACCTGGAAGAGATTTTGCAATACAGTGACCGGGTACTGGTCTTTTTCAGCGGCAAAGTGACTCCGCCGCTGGATGCCGTCAACTTGACGACGGAAGCGCTGGGTGAGTTGATTGGCGGCAAGGGCTGGACCGAATTGCCTCCAGGGAAGGACTCATGAAAAAAAATACCTGGACTAACCTTGGTTTTCAAGTCGGCGCACTGATCCTGGCGCTGTTGATCACAACCCTCATCCTGGTGGCAGCAGGGGCACCACCACTGAAGGCATATTTGAGCATTCTCAACGGGGCCTTTGGCTCCCTCAAGGGTTGGCAACAAGGCAATTTCGATAACCTGCTAAATGTTTTGATTACCTGGTCGCCGTTGCTCTTGACGACCGCGGGCGTGCTGATCACCTTCTCGGCGGGATTATGGAATATCGGAATGGAAGGCCAGATGACCCTGGGCGCCATTTTTACCACGGGAATGCTGCGCCTGCTCGAGCATTCCGTCCTGCCTCCAGCCCTGATCATTATCCTGGGTATTGTGGCAGGCGTCCTGGGAGGGGCTGTGTGGGCCGCCCTGGCCGGGGCGCTCAAAACATTTGGTGGGGTGAACGAGATCTTCGGTGGCCTGGGCCTGAATTTTATCGCCACAGCCTTGACCATTTACCTGGTATTCGGTCCCTGGAAGCGGCCTGGGGTTGGCTCCATGTCGGGTACCCAGCCGTTCGATCCTGCTCTCTGGCTGCCGGTCCTGCCGGGCACGGGATTAAGCATCTGGTCGCTGGTCATTTCCATCCTGGTTATAAGCTTGGTCTATATCCTGCTGCGAGGCACCCTCTTTGGCCTGCGCTTGAAAGCAGTCGGTAAGAATAGCAAGGCAGCCTTCCTGATGGGAGTGCCAACCTGGCAATACAGCATGTTTGCTTTCCTGCTGTGCGGAGCCTTTGCAGGCCTGGCGGGCGGTATTCAAGTGGCAGGCATCTATCACCGCCTGCTGCCGAACATATCCAATGGCTACGGGTTCCTGGGTTTGCTGGTGGCCATGCTGATCAACTACCAGGCCATCTGGGCGGCACCAATTGCCTTCCTGTTTGCCGCCCTGAACACCGGCAGTGTCCAATTGCAGATCATTTATAAGTTAGACTCATCCTTTGCGGGTGTCTTGCAGGATTTGCTGGTTTTGCTGGTCCTGATGGGCCAGGGTGCCCGCCAGCGCTTTATGAACAGGAATTAGGAGCCGGGATGGATACGAACACTCTCTTGATTGGTTTGGCAGGAGTCCTGGCAACCGCTGCGCCGGTTTTATTCGCGGTGATTGGGGAGACCATCACAGAGCGGGCCGGAATCATCAACCTGTCTTTGAATGGGACGGTCCTGCTCTGCGCTATGGGAGGCTTTACCATTGCCTACAAGACCGGCAGTGTGCCGCTTGGCTTTCTGGCCGGGATGTTTATCGGCGCGGTTGTCGCTCTGGTCATTGCTTTCAGCAGTATCACCCTCAAGCAGTCCCAGGTGGCGGTCGGGTTTGTGTTGGCATTGGCCTGTCGTGACCTGGCTTATTTCCTGGGCGTGCCGGTTTTAAACCAGTCAGGGCCGCGCCTGCCAGGCTGGTCCATTCCAGTCCTTAAAGATATCCCGTTCGTCGGGACTCTGTTCTTCAAGCAGGACTTGATCACTTATCTCAGTTATCTCATCATTTTCCTGGCCTGGCTTTGGATCTTCCATACCCGGCCGGGGTTGATGCTGCGCGGCATTGGTGAGCGTCCGGCGGCGGCTTTTGTGCGCGGCGCCAACGTCAACCGCCTGCGGTACATGTATACTATCATCGGTGGAGCTATCGCCGGACTGGCCGGGCCAGCGTACTCGCTGAGCATCAAAGCTGGGTGGATGGGTACCCAGTCTGGATTGGACGGCATCGGCTGGATCGCCCTTTCCATTACCATCTTTGGCGGCTGGAATCCGCTGCGGGGGGCTTTCGGCGCCTACCTGTTCGCCTTCCTGCAGTGGCTCGGACTGGTGCTACAGTCCAAATTGCCGGGCATCCCCACCCAGGTTCTACAGGTGGCGCCATTCCCATTGATGATCCTGACCCTGCTGCTGGTTAACATCAGCGATGCCGAATGGGTGGAGCGGATGCTGGCCGCCATGCCGGAAAGGGCGCGCCGTTGGATGATGAAGTTGCTGCGGGCCCTGCGGGCTTCGCCGCCCGCCTCGCTTGGTGTGCCCTTTGAATCTGAATGAGTGATGAATCCCATCTGATTAAAGTTAAGTTTGGTCCGGGCGGGAGTAAGCAACGTAATTTTAAATATCGACCTAGCATCCATCTCGCGGCATGGAAGAGGTAGATGTCAAATGAAATCTAAACTGAGCTCTCTGTTTATTGCACTATTGCCGGTTATCGCCACGTTGGCGGCCCTTGCCGTGGGTGCTGTGATGCTTTTGTTCCTCAAAGTTAACCCGCTTGAGGCCTACCGTGCCCTTTTGGATGGAGCCTTTGGAAGCACAAATGCACTCGCGGAGACGCTAGTCAAGGCTACACCTTTGCTTCTCGTTGCTCTGGGTATTTGTATTTCCTTTCGCGGAGACGTGATCAACATTGGCGGGGAGGGGCAAATGATCGTCGGCGCGATCCTGGCGACCTGGATCGGGTTAACCTTCGTCGAGTGGCCGGGATGGCTGGTGGTCTCCCTTGCCTTGCTGGGGGGATTTTTAGGAGGGGCAATTTGGGGCGGGATCGCGGGTTTTCTCAAAGCCTACTTCAAGGTAAATGAAATCCTCAGTACTGTGATGATGAATGCAATTGCAGTGCAATTGATGCTCTTTCTCTTACGCGGCCCGATGATCGATCCAATAATGGCAGAGAGAACTTCAAAAATCCCGGAAACTGCGCGCCTGCTGGAGGCTTTCCGGTTACCGCGCCTGGCTCCCACCCGCCTGCATCTTGGTGTGCTAATTGCCGTTGCACTTGCGGTTCTCGTTTATATTTTGCTCTGGCGGACTACGCTTGGTTATCGTATCCGCGCGGTAGGACAAAACCCGTATGCTGCGCGTTATGCGGGGATTAAAGTGCAAGCTCATGTTGTGTATGCCCTTTTATTGAGCGGGGCCTTCGCCGGGCTGGCTGGTGCGGTACAGGTCTATGGCGTCAACTACCGCATGATCACGGATGGCACTGCTTCGGGGTTCACGGGTTCGGCGGGCTTCAACGGCATCGTCGCAGCGCTTTTTGGACAATTACATCCGCTCCTATCCGTTCCTGCATCGATCCTATTTGGTGCACTGCTGGTCGGTGCGAATAGCATGCAGAGAGTAGTACAGGTTCCCTCCGCCTTGATTACCGCATTGAATGGACTTGTGGTTGTCTTTGTGGTTAGTAGCGAGATTTTACGTCGCCGTAGTCAACGGCGCAGGCTGGCCGCTGGTAAAGAGGAATCTCTGCTTAAACCGGATTTGCCACAGGTTCCGCTGGAGGAGGCGAAGCGATGATTTCCGAGCTCTTCTCTATCACCGTCTTGATCGGAATTCTTGCCTCCGGGATTCGCCTGGCGACCCCCTATTTGTATGCTGGAATCGGGGAGACGTTCAGCCAGAAAAGCGGCGTACTCAACCTTGGCGTCGAGGGGCAAATGCTTCTCGGTTGTTTTGCCGCATTCTATGTAGTGTTTACGACCGGAAATTTGTGGCTTGGCGTACTGGCCGCCATGTTTGTCGGCGCGCTGATGGGACTGGCCATGGCCTTTGTGACCGTCAACCTACATGCCCAACAGGGCATCAGTGGCATCGGCTTTTACATCTTCGGACTTGGCATGAGCGACCTGCTGTTCCAGAAACTGATGGGAACCGTCGAAACAGTGCAAGGCTTTCCTAAAATACACATCCCCGGGCTGAGTGACATCCCCGGACTTGGCGAGATATTTTTCAGCCAGAATATTCTCGTTTATGGGGCCTACCTGCTCGTGCCACTGGCCTGGTTCGTTTTGAATAAAACCACGCTCGGGTTGAAGATCCGTTCGGTGGGCGAAAACCCGGACGCAGCAGATTCACTTGGTGTCAGCGTGGCGCGCGTCCGTTACTTTACCATCATCCTGGGTGGAACCCTTTCAGGGCTCGCGGGCGCCTCATTATCCATCGCGTTGTTGAATGTTTTCCAGCAAAACATGACTAGTGGGCTTGGTTTTATCGCGGTAGCCTTGGTATACTTCGGCGCATGGCGCCCGGTTGGTGTTTTGGCCGGGGCACTGTTGTTCAGCATGGTTAATTCTCTGCAAATTTGGATCCAGGTATTGGGCGTTCCCGTCCCTTCGGAAATCGCCGTGATGATGCCCTACGTGCTCACGATCCTGGTTTTGGTTGCGACTGTTTCAAAGGTTCGCGCTCCGTCTGCTTTGACGAGGCCTTTTGAACGGGAAAATTGACAACAGAAAGGAGGCGCGTATAAAAAAAATAATTTCAAATGTCCACGTTTATTCGAAATTGACTATCCAATACTTGTAATAAGGAGATGAAGAAGATGAAGAAGCTCGCTTGGTTATTGACTCTTGTTATAGCCCTCTCACTCGTACTGAGCGCATGCGGCGCAAAGGCCGTTGCCACTCCTGCGGCAAAATTCCGCGTTGCTGTTATTTTGCCCAGTGCCAAGAATGACCTGGCCTTCAGCCAGAGCATGTATGATGCCCTGCTTGCTATTCAAAACAGCATGGGTGCCGATAAGTTCGAATTTGTATACTCCGAAAACATGTATGTAGTGGACGATGCTGCTGCAGCCATCCGCGACTATGCATCCAAGGGCTATAACCTGGTGATTGCCCATGGCTCCCAGTACGGCTCCTCCCTGCAGGAAATCGCCCCTGACTTCCCCAAGACCAGCTTTGCATGGGGTACCACAGTTGATACATTTGGGCAGCCTAACATCTTTGCTTATGAATCTGCCGCCCAGGAAGGTGGCTATGTCAACGGCGTGCTTGCGGCCACCCTCACCAAAAGTAAAATCCTTGGTATCGTGGCTCCGATCGAAACCGGTGATGCTAAACTTTATGTGGAAGGATTCAAGCAAGGTGTAGCTGCAACTGATCCCGCTGTAAAGGTGAATGTGAATTACATCGGATCTTTCTCTGATGTTGCGTTGGCGGCTGAAGCTGCGACAACACATATTGCAGCAGGTGCGGACATACTGACCGGGACTGCCCAGATGGTGACTGGCGCAATTGGCAAAGCCAAGGAGAACAACGTTCTCTGGTTCTCAAGCGACGCCAATCAAACTTCATTGGCTCCCACAATCATTGTCGACAGCCAGGTGTATCACTGGGAAGTCATCCTTAAGGAAATGATCAGTCTCATTCAGGCTGGTACTCTTGGTGGAAAGTCCTTCCAAATCAACCTTAAAAATGGCGGCGAAGTCATGGAGTTTAACCCCGGTTATTCACTTCCCGCCGGGGCTAAGGACCTTGCTGATAAAACCATCCAAGGAATCAAAGACGGCACAATCAAAATCACCGTGCAATAGGTTTAACTCCCTTATTTGAACGAAGCTTTGGGAGTCCCCACATCGAGACTCCCAAAGCACAAGGATGCCACAATGGCAGAATCCGGTAAGCTCTCCTCAGGAAGAACCCGTATTGACAGTCTTGAGATGCGCGGTATTACCAAACGCTTTCCCGGCGTGCTGGCCAATTACCATGTTGATTTTGATGTGATGTCAGGTGAAGTACATGCCTTGCTGGGGGAAAATGGCGCGGGTAAAAGCACCTTGATGAAGATCCTCTACGGTATGTACCGTCCGGATGAAGGCGAAATCCTGCTGAACGGGAAGCCGGTCTCCATTTCATCGCCGATTGACGCCATAAACCTGGGCATTGGCATGATCCACCAGCACTTCATGCTTGTACAAACTTTGACCGTGGCGGAAAATGTTGTACTGGGTTTGCCTTCCTCGCGTGGGCCTCTGACGGATCTCGATCGGGTCTCCAAACGGATACTGGAATTAGCCGCCATCTACAGCTTGAAGATTGACCCATCTGCCTACATCTGGCAACTTTCAGTTGGTCAGCAACAACGTGTTGAAATCATAAAAGCTCTTTATCGAGGTGCGGCCCTGCTCATCCTCGATGAACCGACCGCGGTGCTTACCCCGCAAGAAGTGGATGAGTTATTCGTTATTATGAACCAAATGGTAAAAGACGGCCATGCCCTTATTTTTATCTCGCATAAACTGCACGAAGTGGTTGAGATCAGCAACCGCGTAACCGTCCTGCGCGACGGTCGCAAGATCGGCACGCGGCTCACATCTGAGACCACCAAACAGGATCTTGCCAACTGGATGGTCGGGCGTGAAGTAGGCTTTGCTCCAGATCGCGGTCATGTGGAGCTTGGGGAAATCCGACTGCAACTGGATCATGTGTCCTGCGGTAGCGACCGCGGCACACCGGGACTGCGCGATGTCTGCCTTGAAGTCCGTTCCGGTGAAATCCTGGGGATTGCAGGTGTCTCAGGAAATGGCCAACGAGAATTGGCAGAGACCATTACGGGGTTGCGGAAAATAACCGAAGGACGAGTCTTTTTGGAAGGCAAGGATGTTACCGGCCTTGCTCCGGGCGAACTTACCAATCGGATGCTTTCTTATATTCCCGAGGAACGCATGCGGGATGGCATGATAAAAGAGTTCAGTGTCTCTGAAAACATGATCCTGCGCGAACATCAGAAAATGCCTTATTCACACTCCGGCTTCCTTCATCTGCGTGACATTGCCCGTCACACGGATGAGTTGATATTAAAGTTCGATGTTAAAACTCCTTCAAGGGATACGCTGGCCAAAAATCTGTCGGGTGGAAACATCCAGAAGGTTGTGCTAGCACGCGAACTCTCGCGCAACCCGCGCACCATCGTAGCTGCGCAACCCACCCGAGGTCTCGATATTGGTGCGACCGAATACGTTCGTAAACAATTACTGGTGGAACGTAACAAAGGGACGGCCATCTTGCTCATTTCGGAAGACCTGGATGAAATCCTCACACTTTCGGATCGCATTGCGGTCATCTACGAAGGCCAGATCATGGATATCGTCTCCTATGAGACTGCCACACCGCAAAAGCTTGGTCTGTTGATGGCAGGGGTTCGCTCTGAAGAAGGTACAACGGGTACACCTTCATAGGTTGAGAGATAAATATTACGATTCTATCCCATCGGTTCGGTGGTCGCTGGGCACAAAGTGCATCAGTGGCGTTGGGTAATTCTCCTATCGAAAAGTACTACCGCCCGGCTAAGAAAAAGGAAAACACCAATGAACCTTTGGCAGCACTATATCCGTCCGGACACCATACCTGGGGCTCTTAGTGCGCTAACCTCTGCCCCCGGCCGGTCCTGTTTGGTTGCCGGAGGCACGGATCTAATGCTGGATTTGCAGCAAGGTCGCCACGAACCTGTGCATACTCTGGTGGATATTACGGCAATCCCCGAGTTAGCCGCGCTGGAAATCCGATCGGGGGAATTATTTATCGGGGCGGCCGTACCGCTCAACCGCATCGCCAGTTCAGCCCTGGTGCTGGAACATGCCCAGGCCCTGGTCGAGGCCTGCAACCTCATCGGCGGGCCGCAAGTCCGTAATATGGCCACCCTGGGAGGGAATGTTGCCCACGCCTTGCCAGCTGCAGACGGCACAATCGCCCTGATGGCCCTGGAGGCACAGGCTGAGTTGGCGGACTTGGGGAGACGCCGGCGTGTGCCACTTGCTGATCTTTTCGTGGGACCGGGTCAATCGGCCTTGAAAACTGGAATGGAACTCCTGGTGGGGTTTTATATCTCCCTGAGAACCATACATCAGAGTTCAGCGTTCAAACGGATCATGCGGGCGCAGGGGATTGCTCTGCCCATCCTGAACCTGTCCGTATGGATGGAGCGTCAAGAGGACCAGATTGCCGCTGTGCGCGTGGCCGTAGGTCCTGCCGGTCCCACACCCCGGCGGATCACCGCGGTGGAGGATTCTTTACAGGGTCAGACTCTCAGCACCGCAGCCTGTTCCCACGCTCTGGATGTACTTTTGAATAATGTCCGTTTCCGAACCAGTCCATACCGTGCCAGCCAGGAGTATCGTCAACAGTTGGTGGAAGGATTGCTGACGGACACACTGGATATCGCCTGGCAGAGAGCCAGGTCTTAATAGGTAACGCTTATGGATGACAACATTTCTCTTATTGTTAATGGAACAAAATATGATCTTCCAGCCATCCCCGGGGAAATGCTGGCTGATCTGTTGCGCAATCGCCTGCGCCTGACCGGCACCAAGATCGGCTGCAATGAAGCCGAGTGCGGCGCCTGTACTGTCCTGGTGGAAGGCGATCCGATATTATCGTGCATCTACCCGGCGGAGCGGGCGCATAGCAAAACCATCCTGACCATCGAGGGGCTGTCTGCAACCCATACCGGGGTTGAGAAACTGCATGCGCTTCAGGAAGCCTTTGTCGCCCACGGCGCGGTGCAGTGTGGTTTCTGTATTCCCGGACAAATCATGGTTGCCTATGCCTTGCTGCAGCGCAACCCGGATCCAACCGCGGACGACATCCGCTACGCGCTCAAGGATACGTTATGTCGTTGTGCCGGCTACCCCTCTATCCAGGCGGCCATTCAGGCAGCCGCCCATTCCTTGAAGACGGGTGAACCAATTCCGCTACCTGAAGTACCCGAATCCAAAGCCGTCCACGCAGTTGTTGGCCATAAACAGGTTCGCCCGGATGCCGAGGACAAGGTCACCGGGAAGGCTATATTCACGGATGATCTTGTCTTTGATGGCATGCTGTTTGCCAGCGTCAAACGGGCGGGTATCCCACATGGGATCTTGCGGCGGCTGGATGTCCAGAAGGCCTCCAGCCTGCCGGGCGTCAGGGCGGTACTGACCGCACAAGATCTCCTGTCCGAAAAGAACCACGGCCTGGTCATCTATGACTGGCCGATACTGGTTGGTCCGGGCGAACGCATCCGTTATGTGGGTGATGCCCTTGCCGTTGTGGCTGCCGAGACCCAGAAGATCGCCAACGAAGCTGTGAACCTGATCGAGGCGGATTTTGAGGAACTTCCGGTCATCAGCGACCCGGTCCAAGCCCGCCAGCCCGGGACGCCTGCCCTGCATGAAAATGGGAATCTGCTTAAGCATATCAAGGTGCGTAAAGGGGACATGCAGCGCGGTTTTGCCGAGGCCGATGTGATCCTGGAACACACTTTCCACACGCCGATGATGGATCACGCCTTTATTGAACCGGAATGCAGCATTGCCGTGCCGACAGCCGACGGACGCATGGAAATCTATGTTGGCTCGCAAATCCCTTACCAGGACCGGGAACAGGTTGCCAGAGCGCTGGGATGGCCGGATGAACGGGTGCGGGTGGTCGGCCAGTTGATGGGCGGGGGCTTTGGCGGCAAGGAGGATATCGCCGGCCAGATCCACGTAGCCTTGCTGGCAAATGCAACCAGCAAACCGGTCAAATTGCTTTTCGACCGGCGGGAAAGTTTGCTGGTGCATCCCAAGCGTCACGCCACCCAGATCAAGGTCAAGGTTGGCGCTAAAAAGGATGGAAGGCTCACTGCCGTCGAAACGGAATTGTATGGTGACACCGGCGCGTATGCGTCACTGGGAGAAAAAGTGATGACGCGTGCCACAACCCATTCGTCCGGTCCTTATGAGGCGCCAAACGTGCGCGCCGATTGCTATGCCATGTATACGAACAATCCACCTGCGGGAGCGTTCCGGGGATTTGGCGTCACCCAGTCAGCTTTTGCGATCGAAAGCATGCTGGATATGTTGGCTGAGAACCTGGGAATTGAGCGGGTGGCTCTCCGCCGGATGAATGCCCTGCGGGTCGGAAGTATCACCAACACCGGCCAGGAATTGCGCGAGAGTGTCGGGCTGACGGAATGTATTGATCGGGCCGAAGCAGAAATGCTCCGCCTGGCGCAGATGGAAGGTCGGGAGGCCTCGCCTTTTGCCTCCCATCCAGTGACGGGTGCGCCGCATTTGAAACGCGCCTGGGGTTTTGCGGCCGCCTATAAAAATACCGGCCTGGGAGGGGGCGCGCCGGATACATCCGGCGCCGAGGTCGAGTTATATCCGGATGGAACCCTGGAGGTGCGCACTTCCGCGGCGGAATTGGGTCAGGGCCTGGTGACCGTCCTGCAGATGATCGTTGCCGAGGAATTTTCTGTGCCGACGGGGCGCGTACGCGTCCTGGTCATGGACACGGACTTGACCCCCAATGGTGGGCCCACCACTGCCTCCCGCCAGACCTATGTCACCGGCAACGCGGCCCGCCTGGCAGCCCAGGCACTGCGCCAGATCATCCTTTCCCTGCTGTCAGAAAAATATGACCGATCTCCCGAACGGATCACTTTCGGCGAAAAGACCATCCTGGTGGCAGATCATTCGATCTCGTATGAAGATTTGATCTCCGAGATGAAGGCAACCGGCCAGAAGCCGCGCGCCCTGTATGAGTATTGGGCTCCGGCTACCTTACCCCTCGGGGAAGGCGGCGATATGCATTTCGCTTTCTCCTTTGCCGCCCAGGCAGCTGAAGTGGAAGTGAATTCCTTAACCGGCGAGGTGCGCGTCCTGCAGGTAATTTCCGCCAATGATGTGGGCCGGGCGATCAATCCCCTGGGTCTGCAGGCGCAGGTGGAAGGCGGCGTGATGATGGGGTTGGGCAATGCCCTGACTGAACATTTCATTGTCAAAGATGGTTATGTGATCACCGACCGCCTGGCGCGTTACCGCCTCCCGTCCATCACGCACACACCCGAGATCATTTCCATTGTTGTGGAAGAACCCACCAAAGATGGACCATATGGTGCCAAAGGGGTCGGTGAAATCGTCAGCATACCAACCATCCCGGCAATCACCAACGCCATCTACAATGCGGTGGGTGTCCGGATTGATTCCCTGCCGGTGGACCAGGAGCTGATTGCGAAGGCATTTAAGACTTCGGCTGCATGATCCGGAGGATCGCTCGAAATTGCCAGGGGGTATCTTGATCTTGGAGTAGCTGAGTCCATTGTCTCCTGACATTGGAGTGAAAATTCGCCGCAGATCCAAAATCCGGAGATTTTGGACTCCGGATCGTTCATCCTGGCAATTCACCCAATCTACGTTACACCTTTGATAAGTTAAGTGAGAAAATAAAAGGTAGAAGATGATAGAATCCATCATGTAAAATGGTATTGAAAATTCCACCAGCGGACTTATTGCATCCCAGTTTCTGTCCTGGTTTCTAAGAGAATAAGGTTCAACTGCATGATAAGGCAACCCTATGGATAAATTCGTTGGTTACCGCTGTTCACTCTGCAACACAGAATATCTGCCCGGGCAGGTGACCTATACCTGCCCGAAAGATGGGGGAAACCTGGACATGATCCTGGATTATGAGGCCCTCCGCAAAAAATACCAGCCCGAGGACCTGACAAACCGCGCTGAGGGCAGTCTATGGCGATATTTACCACTTTTACCCGTTCAAGACCCTGAAGGTGAAGGCACCCCGATCCGCTGGGCAGGCTGGACGCCGGTCTATCGCCTGGAAAGACTGGCAAAGAGCCTGGGCCTGGAGCATCTCTGGCTCAAGGATGAAAGCCGAAACCCGACCGGCTCCTTCAAAGACCGCGCCAGTGCAGTGGTCGTATCACGTGCCCGTGAGATCGGCGCGGAAATCATCGTGACCGCCTCCACCGGTAACGCCGGGGCGGCTTTGGCCGGAATGGCCGCGGCAGTCGGGCAGAAAGCCGTCATCTTTGCTCCCAAGTCCGCACCACCGGCCAAAGTGGCCCAACTGCTGGTATTTGGTGCCAGGGTCATCCTGGTGGATGGCAGTTACGACCAGGCCTTTGACTTGACCATCCAGGCTGCCGAGGAATTTGGCTGGTACTGCCGCAACACAGGCTACAATCCCTTCACCGCTGAAGGAAAGAAGACGGCGGCGCTGGAGATCTGGGAATGGTGGGGGGAGGAACACCGCACCTGGCATACACCCGGCAATCCGCTTGACCACCACCGGCCGCTGACCGTTTTTGTCTCGGTCGGGGATGGAAATATCATCTCCGGAATCCACAAGGGTTTCAAAGACCTGCATGCCCTGGGCTGGATGGAACAACTCCCGTGCCTTATCGGCGTGCAGGCCGAAGGCTCCGCGGCGATCGCGAATGCGTTCAAGGCTGGGACAGAAACGATCAAGCCCATCTCCGCCAAAACCATTGCCGACAGCATCTCGGTTGACCTGCCCAGGGATGGCGTGCGGGCAGTGCGTGCCGCGCGCGAAACCGACGGTACGTATATACTGGTGGGCGATGACGAAATTCTTCAGGCCATCGCCAGCCTTGGTCCACAGGGCATCTTCGCCGAGCCTGCCGGGGCAGCGGCTTACGCCGGCCTGGTCAAGGCAGTGGCGCAGGGCATCATCCAACCCGGTGACCCGGTGCTGGTATTGAACACCGGTTCCGGGTTGAAGGACGTGCGTGCAGCCATGCAGGCGGTCAAGGCAGCCCCGGTGATCGAACCAACATTGAGTGCCCTCAAACGATTACTATGAAACAATTCAACCAGTGGAACACGCCAGTTCGATATACTGTCTTTGGTCTGCTATTCCTGCTGTTTTTGATTGCATTATGGTATATCCGCAGTATTCTCGAACCGTTGATCATCGCTGCTTTTATCGCCTATTTGCTCAATCCCGCGGTGAATTTCCTTACCACGCGAACCCGCCTGTTGCGTCCGGGGGCTGTCAACCTGGTCTATATTTTTGTGGTGATCCTAATAATCGGCGCTCCAGCCTCGCTCACCTCGATTTTTTTTGATGAACTGAAGCAGGTGATCTTGGATCTGCTTGACATCTTTAACCAGGTGATCATCTGGTTGGAAAGACCTAGGGCATTTCCTCAAATCCCCCTTGACTTTGGGCAGTTGGCCGAGCGATTAATCCAATTCCGTGCCACATTCATATCTTCCCTGCCTGGTCAAACCCTGGTGATCCTGGGAAAAACCTCCCTCGGTGCGGTCTGGCTGATTATCATTCTGGCCGCGGTCTACTATTTTCTGTCAAAATGGCCGGCCTTGCGGGATGGATTCATTGGGTCATTTCCGGAAAAGTATGCTCCCGAGATCAGTGAGCTTTACCAGCGGTTGCGCAAGATATGGATGAACTACCTGCGCGGCCAGTTGTTGTTAATGTTGATCGTTGGCGTGGCATTCACCATCGCCTGGACAGTCATCGGCATTCCGGGAGCATTTGTGCTGGGCGTGACCGCCGGCTTTTTGACCTTGATCCCGGATGTCGGCCCGGCCATGGGGGTTGCGCTGGCGATCGGCGTGGCCCTGTTGGAAGGCTCCAACTGGAGCTGGATGCCGGCTTCCCACCTCGCCGTCGGACTGATTGCCCTGGCAATCTATTTTGTCCTGATCTCGATCAAAAATTTCTGGGTCCGCCCGGTGATCATGGGGCGGAGTGTCCAGATGAACGAGGCATTGGTATTGGTCACCATCCTGCTGGCGACGATATTGTGGGGCATCCTGGGCGCGTTGATCATCGTGCCGGTGCTGGCCTCCATCTTTGTGATTTTCGACTATCTACGAAGACGCGTCCTGGGCATGGTTCCATTCCCCGAGATGGAATTGTTCGTCTCCCACGAGACGGAGCCTTCCGGTTCCGAGAAAATAGCCGCCATAAAGTCCCGAATCGTTCGAAAGAAGAAACCTTGATATGCCTGTGACCTTTTCGATCGTCGCTCCGATTTTCAATGAGTTGGAAAATATCCCCGAACTTTACCGGCGCGTGAGCGCGGTGATGTCTTCCCTTGAAGGTACGTGGGAACTGGTCCTGGTGGATGATGGCTCCACGGACGGTTCAACCGAGGCCATCCGAGCCTTGGCGCAGCAGGATAAGCACGTCCGCCCGGTGATCTTCGCCCGCAACTTCGGCCACCAACCAGCCATTACGGCCGGGTGGGACTATGCACGTGGTGATGCAATCATTATTATGGACGCAGACCTGCAGGACCCGCCCGAGGTCATCCCCGACCTGATCGCCAAGTGGCATGAGGGCTACGAGGTGGTCTACGCGGTGCGGGCCGAGCGCGAAGGTGAGACCTGGTTCAAGAAGACCACTGCAACGTTGTTCTACCGGATTGTCCGCCGCATCACCGATGTCAAGATCCCGATGGATGCTGGTGATTTCCGCTTAATGGATCGCAAGGTGGTGGATGTGCTTAAGACCATGCACGAGAAGCACCGCTTCCCGCGCGGCATGTCAGCCTGGGTGGGCTTCCGGCAAATCGGCGTGCCTTACAAGCGCGCCTCGCGCTTTTCCGGCACCACCAAGTATCCCTTCAACAAGATGTTCAAACTGGCCTTGAATGCCATCACCGGTTTCTCTTACTTTCCGCTGCAACTGGCCACTTATTTCGGTTTTTTCTCGGCCGGCCTGGCGATCATCGCAATTCCTGTGGTGATTATCATGCGTCTGATCGGTCATGGCGCCTTCCTCGGCCAGGCGACCACGCTGCTGGCTGTGCTGTTCCTGGGGGGTGTGCAGTTGATTTCGCTGGGCGTGCTGGGTGAGTACCTGGGGAGGATCTATGACGAGGTGAAGAATCGCCCCTTGTATATCGTGCGCGAAGCACCCGAAGATAAATGACCCGGCTTCTTTACTGGTAACCAAATAACCATCTTAAGTCATTCGGATTATCATATGCCCTTCGACTTTGATACCATCATTGAACGAGGCGACACGAATTGCGTCAAGTGGCGTCACTACCCGCAGGATGTCCTGCCCTTGTGGGTGGCAGACATGGATTTCTCCGCGCCGCAGCCGATCCTGAAGGCCCTACAGTGCACCCTTGAGCACGGCATATTGGGGTATGAATTCCCGAGCCGGGAACTGTGCGAGACGGTGGCAGCCCGCATGCAAACATTGTACGGCTGGCAGGTATCGCCGGAGGCAGTGGTCGCCACGCCGGGAGTGGTCTCCGGTTTTACGGCCGCCGCACATGCGCTCTGCCAGGCAGGGCAGGGGATCCTGGTCCAGCCGCCGGTCTACCCGCCCTTCCTTAAGATCCACGAGAGCGGCGGATGGACAAGCCAGCAGGCTCCGTTGGTGCTGGAAACGAAAGGTTCTACCCTGGTCTACCGGCTGGATATGGATGTTTTCCAGCAGTCGCTCCACTCTGCCGGAGCCAGGACCGGCATGTTCCTGCTCTGCAATCCGCACAACCCGACCGGGCAGGCTTATACCAGGAACGAGCTGGAACGTCTGGCAGACATTTGCCTCAAGAAGGATGTCCCAATTTGTTCGGACGAGATCCACAGCGAGCTCCTGCTGGCTGGAACAAAGCACCTCCCCATCGCTGCGCTGGCTCCCGAAATTGCCGACCGTACCATTACGCTCATCGCCCCGAGCAAGACCTTCAACATCCCCGGCCTGTTCTGCGGTTTTGCCATCATCCCGAATAAAGACCTGTTGGAACGCTACAAGAAAGCGCTTGAACACCTGGCGATGCACGTCAACAGCCTCGGGCTGGTGGCTGCACAGGCGGCTTTTTCCGGCGATTGTGATGGATGGCTGGCGGCCCTGAACGCCTATCTGACCGGCAACCGGGATTTCCTGGTTAAGTCCATCCAAAACAAATTTCCCGGGATCCGGACGACCGTCCCGCAGGCAACTTACCTGGCCTGGCTGGATTGCAGTGACCTGGTCAAATCTGGCCAGATCAGCGGCACGCCGCACGAATTTTTCCTGAAACAGGCCAAAGTTGCCTTGAATGAAGGCAATGATTTCGGCACTGGAGGGGAAGGATTCGTCCGGTTGAATTTCGGCTGCCCGCGCGTTACCCTGGACGGGGCGCTGGGAAGAATGAAATCAGCTCTGGGTGTATAAACAGGGCATGCCAAAGCCAATCCTGATGAACCTGATGGGAGTCCTTCAACGCAACCCGAAACCTGAACCCTGGTCAGAAGGAGAAAAGATCCCCTGGAACGAGCCCGGGTTCAGCTCTCGCATGCTGAGCGAGCACCTGAGCCAGGACCATGATTGGGCCAGTCGCCGGGCAACCACCATCGAGAAACATGTGGACTGGATCCATCAGAAGGTCTTATCCAGCCAGCCGGCCCGCATCCTCGACCTGGGCTGCGGACCGGGCTTATATACCAGCCGGCTGGCGAAAATGGGGCACGAATGTACCGGGCTGGATTTTTCTCCAGCCTCCATTGAATATGCCAGGGATTATGCCCAAAAAGCCAATCTGCACTGTTCCTATCAGCTCGAGGACCTTCGGAAAGCGGATTTCGGTTCGGGCTATGACCTGGCAATGTTCATCTTCGGCGAGTTCAACGTCTTTACCCTGCAGGATGCCAGGCGGATCCTTCAAAAGGCTCATCAAGCCCTTCAGCCCAAGGGTGCCCTATTATTAGAAGTCCATACCTTTGAGATAATCCGCCAAATCGGTTTACAAGCTCCTTCCTGGTACTCCAGTGATTCCGGCCTTTTTTCCGACCAGCCGCATCTATGTTTGCAGGAGAATTTCTGGGATGAAGAACGATCGGTCGCAACCCAACGCTATTTTATCGTGGATGCGCAGACCAGCCAGGTGGCCCGGTACGCTTCCAGTATGCAGGCTTACAGCGAGACACAATACCGGAACATGTTGGAGGAATGTGAATTTCAGGATATTGCATTTTATCCGTCCTTGACTGGTGAAAACGATCCTACTCAGCCGGGTCTCTTCGCGATCCTGGCACGAAAAGAATGATTCTGCATTGGCATGTAGAGTCCGAAGTCTCCGACTTCGGACCTTCCAACATCTGGAGATGTCGGACTCCGGTGCCATTATTTTCTTTACCTCGCATATGTCATTGCGAGCCGTTCTTTGGCGAAGCAATCTCCCGAATGGCACGGAGATTGCTTGCCATGCCACGTTGTGGTACAGGCTTCGTGGCATAGGTGTCAGGAAGAACGACCTCCTCGCAATGACGAAAAAATAGGAGGCAATCGATGAAAGTCTTATTCATCGGCGGGACCGGCCTAATCAGCTCGGCCTGTTCTGAACTGGCTCTGGATCGCGGCATTGACCTGTATATTCTCAATCGAAGCCGCTCCGGCAAATACCCGCAGCCGGTCGGTGCCCACCTGTTAGTGGGGGATGTGCACGGCGAAGAGGCGGCCCTGGCCGGGCTGTTTGAAGGGCATGCCTTTGACGTGGTTGTGGATTGGATCGCCTTCACCCTGGAGGATATCGAACGCGACCTGCGCTTGTTCAGCGGCCGGACGGGCCAGTTCGTTTTCATCAGTTCCGCCAGCGCCTACCAGAAGCCGCCCAGGCATTACCTGATCACCGAAGAGACACCCCTGGAAAATCCCTTCTGGAACTATTCCCGTAACAAGATCGCCTGCGAAGAACGCCTGTTACAGGCCTACCAGGAAGAGGCTTTCCCGGTCACCATCGTGCGTCCATCCCTGACATACGGGCCATCACAAATCCCCCTGTGCGTGGGCAGCTGGCAGCATCCCTACACCGTGATCGACCGGATGAAGCGCGGCCGGCCGGTCATCGTCCCGGGTGATGGCACTTCCCTGTGGGTGCTGACCTGGAACGGGGATTTCGCCAAAGGGTTCCTGGGTCTCCTGGGCAACCCGAAGGCCATCGGCGAGGCCTATCACATCACATCCGATGAAGTGCTGACTTGGAACCAGATCTACCAGGAAGTGGGGCGGGCGCTGGGCGTGGACCTGCAGATCGTACACGTCCCATCGGATTTGATCGCGGCTTATGATCATGAGGCGTTGGGCAGCCTGACGGGCGACAAAGCCAACAGTTCGGTCTTTGACAACAGCAAGATCAAGGCGCTGGTGCCGGATTTTCGCTGCACGGTTCCCTGGTCCGAGGGACTGCGGCGGGCACTCGCCTGGTTCGAGGCGGATGCCTCCCGGCGGACGGTTGACGAGAGATTGAACGGCATCTGGGATAGAATCCTGGCAGAGTATCAGAAGGTATTTCCGCATCAGTGAAAATAACAAAAAAAGAGATAGGAAACCGTAGCGACTTGTGCCGGTCATTGCCTGAAGAGCAACGGCTAAAGCCGTTACTACAAAACCTAAAATAAAGAAACCGTAGTAGCGACTTCAGTCGCTCATTGCCTGAAGAGTAACGGCTAAAGCCGTTACTACAAAACCTAAAATAAAGAAACCGTAGTAGCGACTTCAGTCGCTCATCGCCTGAAGAGCAACGGCTAAAGCCGTTACTACAAAACCTAAAATAAAGAAACCGTAGTAGCGACTTGTGTCGGTCATTGCCTGAAGAGCAACGGCTAAAGCCGTTACTACAAAACCTAAAATAATGAAACCGTTGTAGCGACTTCAGTCGCTCATCGCCTGAAGAGCAACGGCTAAAGCCGTTACTACAAAACCTAAAATAAAGAAACCGTAGTAGCGACTTCAGTCGCTCATTGCCTGAAGAGCAACGGCTAAAGCCGTTACTACAAAACCTAAGAATAAGAAGTATAGAGGAATAAACGATGAATTACGGTTATTTCGACGATGCAGCCAAAGAATATGTGATCACCCGCCCCGATACGCCCCAATCCTGGAGCAACTACCTGGGCACCACCGAGTACGGGGCAATCATCACCAACAATGCCGGAGGCTACGGCTTCTACCAATCCGGAGCACGCGGACGCTTCCTGCGCCTGCTTTTCAACCGCGTCCCGATGGACCAGCCCGGCCGGTACCTGTATTTGCGTGACCGCCAGAGCGGGGATTACTGGTCCGCCTCCTGGCAGCCGGTGGGAAAGCCGCTCGAAACGTACCAGTCGGTCTGCCGGCACGGCACGGGCTATACCACCATCCAGTCCCGTTATGACGGGATCCTCAGCGAGAGCACCTACTTCGTCCCGCTGGGCCAAAAGTTCGAATACTGGCGCATGAAGGTCACCAACGAATCCGACCGGCCGCGCCAGCTCTCGGTTTTCACCTTCTGCGAATTCACCAACCAGTGGATCACCACCCAGGACCAGGTCAATTTGCAGTATTCCCTTTTCATCGTACGCGGCGAAATGGCCGACGGTTTGCTGCGCATTGCCATCCACGACAACCTGCCGTCCAACGATTCTGCCGCAAACCTGAGTGACACCCCGTTCAAATGCTGGATGACTCTGATCGGTGCGCCGCTGGCCGGGTATGATACCAGCCGGGAGGCCTTCATCGGTCCCTACCGGGCCTACCATAATCCCCTGGCTGTGGAACAGGGACATTGCACTGACAGTAATGCCTTTGGCGACAATGCCTGCGGCAGCCTGCAGGCCGACCTGACCCTTCAGCCGGGCGAGAGTCGTGAACTGCTGGTCATGCTGGGCATCGGCGAGGCACGCACAACCGGAAAACAGGCCATTGCCTCTTACGGTTCGCTCGAACGCGCAGCAGCCGAGCTTCAAAAGCTGAAAGAAACCTGGCATGCCAGGCTCGGCAGCCTGGTGGTGGAGACTCCCGACGAGGCTCTGAACCATACGGTCAACGTCTGGGGGCTGTACAACTGCCTGGTCACTTTCGCCTGGTCACGCGCCGCCAGCCTGGTCTATAACGGCGAACGCGACGGGTTGGGTTTTCGTGATTCGGTCCAGGACCTGCTGGGGGTGACAGCGGCCATCCCGGATGAAGCCCGCCAGCGCCTGGAACTCATGCTGACCGGCCAGGTGTCCTGCGGGGGAGCGCTGCCCATCGTCCAACCGTTCAGCCATAAGCCCGGCCAGGAAAAAGCCCCGGATCCCGAAGAGTACCGTTCGGATGACTGCCTGTGGTTCTTCAACGCGGTCCCGGCCTATGTCAATGAAACCGGCGACCTGGATTTCTATTCCAAAGTGCTGCCCTATGCTGACAAGGGGGAAGCCACCGTTCTGGGACACCTGCGGCGGGCGCTGGAGTTCAACCTGGAACGTACCGGCAGGCACGGTCTGCCGTGCGGGCTGCAGGCCGATTGGAACGACTGCCTGAGGCTGGGCTACAACGGTGAGAGTCCTTTCGTCGCCTTCCAGGTGCGCCTGGGGCTGACCGTCTATGCGGAAGTCGCCGAAAGACTGGGGAAGCCGGAGGAAGCCGCCTGGGCGCTGGCGCAACGCACAAAGCTGGATGCGGCCATCCAGGCCTCCACCTGGGAGGCCGACCGCTTCATCTGGGCCATCACCGAGGACGGCACGGTGTACGGCACGGAAAAGTACGCCGAAGGCAAGATCTACCTGAACACGCAGCTCTGGTCGGTCATCAGCGGGGCAGCCACACCGGAGCAGGCGCAGCGCTGCATGCAGACGGTCAAAGAGCAACTGGCCACGCCCTACGGGCTGATGCTCTCGGCCCCGCCTTTTGCCAAAACCCCGGTGGACGTGATGCGCGCCGTGGTATTCCTTCCGGGCATCAAGGAAAACGCCGGCATCTTCAACCACACCCAGGGCTGGGGCGTCATGGCCGAGTGCCTGCTTGGGCATGGCGACCAGGCCTACGAGTATTACCGTGCCTCCATGCCGGCGGCCTACAACGACCGGGCTGAACTGCGGCAGAGCGAGCCCTACGTACAGGGCCAGACCACCTATTCGACCTTCTCCCCGCGCGCCGGAAACACGCGTACCTCCTGGCTGACCGGCGCGGCCGCCTGGGCCTATTTCAGCGCCACCCAGTACGTTCTGGGCATCCGCCCTGAAATGGACGGACTGCGCATTGATCCTTGCATTCCGCACGCATGGACCGGCTTTAAGGCTACCCGGCGTTTCCGCGATCACGTCATCCAGATCGAGGTCAAAAACCCGCAGGGTGTCTGCCGCGGGGTCAAATCGCTCCACTTGAACGGCCGGGCGTTGCCGGGCAATGTCATCCCGGCTGACCGGCTCGAAGAGACGAATTTTGTGGAAGTGCTGATGGGGTAGCGCCTGGATTCAGCCGGATGGTAAAATGGCGGGAGCATAATCGTTCTTAGGATTAATAAGAATATATCCTTGTTTTTCTTCGTGTTTCTAGTCTATGAGATCCGACGACTCCAATCATCGGTATGCTGCCGAAATCTGGAGATTTCGGACTCCGTATCACGGTTCGTGGAGAATTTTATGTCAAACTTCGATGTGATCGCCTTTGATGCCGACGATACACTCTGGCACAACGAGCGCCTGTATGACCAGACCCAGGCCGGCCTGGCCAACCTGCTGGCACCCTATGGGGTCAACCCCGAATCGCTCGGGGCGGGCCTCTACCAGACGGAAAAACGCAATATCGGGTTGTTTGGCTACGGGATCAAATCATTTGCCCTGTCGATGATCGAGACTGCCGTGCAAATGACCTGGGAAAAGCTTAAAGCGCAGGATGTGCTGGCCATCCTCGACCTGGCCAAGGCACAGCTCAATGCACCGGTCGAATTACTCGAGCATGCGCGAACAGTCGTTGCATCGCTGGCGGCCCGTTACCGCCTGATGATCGTCACCAAGGGCGACCTGCTGGACCAGGAAGCCAAGCTGAAGCGCTCCGGGCTGGGTGAATACTTCCAGGACATCGAAGTGGTCAGCGACAAAACCCCGCAGAGCTATGCGCGCTTGTTCAGGAATCATGCCATCCATCCGGGACGATTGGCCATGGTGGGCAACTCGATGCGCTCCGACATCCTGCCGGTGCTGCTGCTGGGGGCCTGTGCCATCTATGTTCCTTATCCGGGCACCTGGCAGCACGAGGCGGCCGAAGCGCCCGCGGCGGACACGCCCGGTTATTACCAGCTCGAGCATCTCGGCCTGCTGCCCGGCCTGCTCGAACGCCTGGAAACCAGCGGGTAACCCTAAGAACCCCTAACAAAACTGCTCTCGCCGCCGTCCCCGGCGGCGGGGACGCCGCCTGGAGCGGGGTTTTGTTAGGCGCTCTAAATACTGGCTATAAGACAATATGCGATTGTAAAGGTGCGAGATTTCCCCTGGGAGGGGTATTGTTCCTCAGAAACAAAAGGAGGAACAATACCCCTCCCTGGGTGCTTCGCGAGAGAGAGCCCCAGCCCAACCCCACCCCCTGCCCCCTCCCCAAATTCTCCGAATTTGGAGAGGGGGACATGAGAGGGTCAAGCTGACGAGATGGTCAATCTTCTTCGGGGGGAATGTCGGCAAGTTCTTCAAGGATTTTTTCCATGGTCGTCTGATTATTGTAGAGGACTCTTTGCATCAAGAAGAGGCCTTTCATCGTGTCGAAGGATTGACTAATGCCACGCAAGGTGGTCTGGCATTGTTCCAGAGTGGGATGTTCGTTGGCATTAAAGATTGCGAGGGTGGTATCCACAACGCTACGCAATGCGTCAATTTCATCCAGAAATTCGCCTTTTATATCGGTGCTGAGGCGGGAAAGTACTTCCGGCTTGATGGTATAAAAACCATGCTTGAGGGCATTCTGATTACCGAGCGGTGCGCCGGCTTTGCGAATGCTTTTTGCAGGAATGAAGGTGGGTGACATGGCAGGGATTCCTTTCTTTATATCAGTTCGGTAGTTTGGTAGTTATGTAGATTCGTAGTCAAATAGTGAAGGAGTCTAATAGTCGAATAGTTGAGAAGTTTGATCATTGGATGGTTGAGTAGTTTAGTAGTTGGATGGTCGAGTAGGTGAATGGTTATCGAAGAGTAGAAGGGGCAGGTGGCAGAGAAATTATCTGAAATAATGCTCATTTTCATGAACTCCAAAATCATGATCATAATCATCGCGTCTGGAGAAGTGATCCATGTCCAGTAAAGGATCACGGGCGGGAATAATAAGTGTGGGGGAGGTAAAGTGCCATTCGAGCTGGTCGAGCTTGGCGGTGAGGGCGTCTGCCAGGATGAAATCGTCGTGGATGAGCTCGCCATCCGGGCCGCGCGTGCCATCCGGGACACCCCAGCGGAGAGTTTGCTGCGGGCCGGGGAGGATCTCACTGATGCAGCGGCTGTACTGGAGGCGGACTTCGTCGGTATGCGCATGGTCGCGAAAGCGGCCGGTCTCGATGATGGAGAGGAAGCGCCAGCCAAGCTCGGATTTTTCCTGCTGGGTAAATTTAACAGGGATAACACGGGCAGGGAAGGCACGATCCATCAGAGCCCAGAGGCCTTCGCCGACGCCGGTGGCATCGATGACAATATGCTGCGGGTGCCAGGTTTCGGCAAGGGCTTTGAGTTTGCCGAAAACGGAGAGGTGATTTTCGCCAATCCAACTGTACCGCTTGACAACATGGTAGGTGGGGTGCCCAAGGGCTTCCAGGGTGGAAAGGTCGATCTCGACGATGGAGAGGGCGGTGGAGTCGCGGCCGGGGTTGGACCCCTCCCCAGCCCTCCCCATCGCAAAACCAGCGATGGAGAGGGTGGAGGATTCGTCCATGCCGGCGACGTCGAGGAGGAAGGCCCTACCCCGACCCTCCCCAATTCGAAGTACAGAATTGGGGAGGGGGGACTCCTGCCCCAAGCCCAGCCCCTCTCCAGGCCCCTCCCCGGCCCTCCCCAAATCCTGCGGATTTGGAGAGGGAGAAACCAATGGAGAGATGATCAAAGCCAGGCGGGCGGGAGTGAACATGCCGGACTGGGCGTCGATGGTTTCGCCGAAGTACTGGGAGCGGACAAGCGGATGGTTGCGGCCATGTCCAGCAAGGATGCGATCGACATGCAAGCCGTAGGCCGGGACAAGAGCACGGACATCGTCGGCGGTGAAATAGAAGAGGCGCTGGAGGCCATCTTTTTGCTGGGCCTGCAAGGCAATGCGGCGCTCGCGCTCAAGCAGGGTGTCGGCCGTCCAGGCGGTGCCCCAGAAGAGACGGGTGGCGTTGGTACTGGCGGTCATGGGGTCAAAATCCTTATCGAACTTGGATGTAGAGATCGATTGGGCCTCATCTATGGAGAGCAGAAGGTCTGCGGTGGCACCCAGGACATTGGCACGCGGTTCGCCAGAAAAGAACTGGAGTTGGGCCTGGCCAAGCTGGTATAAGTAGCCATTGGAGGATTTCCAGAGGCCGCGCGAGCCTATGCAAGCGTTGAGGGAGAACTTGACACGATTCATGTTGATCTGTGTCTGGGGCTTGAAGGTGGGAGAGACGGAGACGATACGCCCGCCGGTACGGGAGTAACGGAAAAGGAGCCAAGCAAAGAGGTGGGCCTGGAGCTCGTTCTTGCCGGACTGGCGAGGGAGGATGATGACGAAGGTGAGGCCAAGGTTGTTGATGATGGAGTTCTTTATCGCACGGGCAATCTGGGCCTGGTAGGGACGCAGATGGATCCTGCAAGCATGCGCCCAAGCGATCGGGCTGAGGCGGATGGTAGCGCGAACGCGGGAGGAGGGAGTGGAATAGGGAGGCATCATAGGTCAAGGGTAAGGGAGAGTTTGATAGTTGGGTAGTTGGGTAGTTGGGTAGTTGGGTAGTTGGGTAGTTGGATAGTTGGATAGTTGGATAGTTGGATAGTCTGATAGTCTTATAGTCTTATAGTCGTATCGTCTTATCGTTGTTCCAAGTGTCAAGTTTCTAGTGTCGGGCACTAACGGGAAGGCTCACTCGGTTAAAGCAACACGGGAAGAACATAAGCCTTTCCGTGCTTGCCTTAAAACATAGAACGTATTTTCTAATTTGTCAAGGGAAAAATAAGGCGAATTCAGGGCGAAAAGCAGGAAATCCCCCGGCTTCATTCCAGCACATTAATTAAAAAAGGCGGATGGGGTTCACCCATCCGCCAACTTACATCTACTTGTAAGCAGAGGAAAGAGCTGGTAACGCCACAGTCCGTTGTGGGGGACGTCCGGCCCGGACTATTGTGACCGTCCTCGGCCTGGAGCGGGGGGCTACCCTGCCTCTCCTCCTGTTGAAATCACTGGCAGTACTTCTATCGCAACCTCCTTTCTGGATCCTATGATCCTTCATGATTATCATACAACGAAATTATGCAGATTACATTAAAATTTCGTATAAGCCTTGAAATTGCTTGTCCAGACAAAAAAGGGCGATGGGAGGCCCAAATTCTTCACTTCCTGCGAAATAAAACGAAAATGAACCCACCCAGGGCAGTGATAAACGCCAGGATGGCCCCGCCGGCCAACGCCAGCCGTCCCGGTGCAGGCCCGGCGGAGCGTGTGCCGGACTGCACATTCGGCGCCTGGCCACTTTCATTGACCCAGACCTGCCCGGTTTGTTGTGTGTAAGGGATGGCTTCGGCATTGCGTGTGGACAGGGTGGCCGATTCAACCTTCAGCCTGCTCATGCCGGTTTTCCTGGCCGAAAAGGATATCGTTGCGACCACCCGGTTCCCGTTGACCGCCAGGGCCGGTCTGAGCAGCGTGGCCGCAAACTCGATCCGCCCAGCCTGATTGTCCACTCGATTGACGGCCACAAAGCCGTCTCTCCACCAGTCTGCTGGCTTGATCTGTACACCTTCTTTATCCGGATCGGCGTCGATGACTGTGATGATATCCGGGTCAAAGACCAGCTGGAATTCAAGCCCATACAGGCCCTGCACATTGTCAACGCGGACATCCAGCACCCCTTGGGCATCCGGCTTCAGCCCCAATTCCGGCGGGGCAAACCGGAGAATGGTACTGCCAGCCTGCGCCACAGCCGGGAGGTTCGGCAGTGCCAGGGTAATCAAAACCCCGGTCAATAAAATGGAGATGACCAAAACACCCACCTTGTTCACTTTGACTTCGCATTCCTGGCTTTACGCCGTTGCGCGGCAAGCAGTCCTGCCGTCAGGACGAGCAACAGGACTGCGCCGGAGAAACCGCCCACGGTAATGTAAATGAGTAAACGGTCAGATATCACAGGATCCATCCCAAGTATCCTGGCGGCATCAATCCCGACAACAGCCTCGGCGGATTGCGCCGGTGGCTTATCCTCGAAGGCAGCCGCATTGGGTTCTGGGGTTGCGATCATCCTGGAAACGGTTGGACCGGGCTGTGTGGTCGGCTGTGCCCTGGCCGGCAGCAGACTGACAGTGGGCGAGGCTGGAGCCATTGGTCCGGTGGTCCTGGTGGGGTGAGGGGTATGGGTGGGATGAGGTGTCGGCGTGGGCGGGTTTGGAGCAACGATGACCAGGTCTGCCCCCCGTGTCGTAACCGCTTTCTTGTTCCCACGCCGGTCAGCAATGACTGCCGAGGTGAAGATCAATTTGGAGCTGGCACCTTGCGTCTTGCCCAGGAAATGAATCCTCAGGACAATGCCTGTGCCAGTGGCAACGGGAGTGGGTTTAAGCTGGGTGATCACATAACGCAACGTACCGGTTGTATTATCCACCAGGTTGCGGACGACAAAATCTGGTTTAAGGAATGCCCCGGGCAACATTTGAACGCCGGTTTGTTCGGAGTCTGCATCCACAACCTCGACAACGGCCGGATCAAACGTGGCCTGCAAGTCAATCCCGTAAATCTTGTCCGCATTCTCAAGCCGGATTTTCAATATCTCAACCTGTCCTGCGCCAATCTCCAGCCTGATGGGATCGGTGCATAGCAGCGCTTCGCCTGCCTGGAGATTACCCGCCTGGAACCCGGCAGTCAGGATAAGGAGGCTGATCAAACCCGGGAGAAGATGGGGATGCATACTGCCAACAGTAGATCACCAGGTTCCGGGCGAAGTGAGGCCGTAGTTGCTGCCCGATAAGACCAGGTCAAGGATGTTGATTGCGCCATCCGCATTGATATCGCTGCTGCCGGTGGTTCCGCAGGTGACCGGTGCGCCGCCAAAAGAGCCGCCAATGCAGGTCAGATCGCTCAAGTCGATCAGGCTGTCATTGTTGGCATCGCCTCCGAGCAGGCGTGTTGTGGGTGCGGAAAAGGTTTCAAGAGCCTGCAACAAATGGCTGGTGCGGTTCCCAAGGTACAACCCGTGCACAGCCTCCAGCTGGTAGTTTGTGCCTCCGGGTGACACCTGGACGTTGTTGAAGCTGAATGCCCCGGTAACAGGATCGAAGGTCGTGCTGTATGGCCCGAAGACACCGCCGAGGTCGGTCAGCGTGACCTGGCCGGAATTGCCAGGTGTGCCGCGCCCCTGCAAAGATACCGATCCACTCACACTGGCATAGTTGCTCACGCTCAAATGCAGGGGATAAACGGCATGGCTTATGGCCTGGGAATCACGGTCAGTCAGGATATCATCGCTGATGGTGAGATCGAATGAACCCGTGCTCCTGCCGGTGAGCGAGACCTGCGCAACCGGGCCTGAGCCGCTGACCGGTACGCCCGGTTCCAGCAGGCTGGCAGCGAACTTGCATGCCCCGCTGGTGCAAATGGCATTCCAGCCTGCCGGGATCATGGCATTTGTTCCGGTATCGAAGAAAGTATTCGTGAAGGTGGCGGTGGCGTCGACCAGGTTGGGGTCGTAATGCACAATGAACTGGTATCCGAACAGGTTGGTAACGTCCGTCAGGTGGATGGTGACGGAGATGCTCTCGCCCGTACTGAAAAGCGGCCTGCCTGTCACCGGCACGATACTGTTGGGAGGCAGAGTAGTGGGGGTTGGGCTGGCGATGGGACCAGGCGGCCAGACAGCCCATCCGGCAATATGGTTGGCTGTCACGCTCCCGGCGCTGGTAAATAATCCCCCCGCAAATACACGTTGGCTGCTGTCGATCGCCAGGGCACGCACGGCATCATTCATCCCGTTTTCAAGCGGCGACCAGGTGCTGCCATCCCATTTGGCAACCCGGTTTATCGTCGCCCCCCCAGCGACGACAAAATCCCCTGCGGCATACAGGGTTCCATCGCCAGATATTTGCAGTGCGTATACATCCGCGTTCATCCCGCTGCTCAAGGCTGACCAGGCCGTGCCGTTCCACCTGGCAATGCGGCTGGCGCTGCCGCCGCTGGCGGTGGCAAAGCTCCCCGCGACGTACAGATTTCCACTGCCATCCAAAGCCAGGGCACGCACCGTGTTGCTCACCCCGCTTCCCAGGGGGCTCCAGGCCGAGCCATCCCACCTGGCTATCCGGCCAGCCGGCGTGGTAAAACTTCCCCCGGCGTAAAGGCCGCCTGTGCTATCAAACAGCAAAGCGTTAACCCGCCCGTTTGTCCCGCCGCCCACATCCGACCAGGCGGCACCGTCCCACCTGGCAATGCGGTTGACGGCAACACCGCCCGCGCTGGTGAATGTCCCAGCGGCATAAAGATCGCCGTTGGCGGATACTGCCAGGGCATACACATCCGCATTCATACCGCTGCCCAAAGCCGTCCAGGTCGTCCCATCCCATTTGGCCACCCGGTTGGCGGTCACGCCGCCCGCGCTGGTGAAAAGCCCAGCGGCAAACAGGTTCCCGCTGCTGTCGTATGCCAGGGCATAGACATCTCCGTTCATCCCGCTGCCCAGCGGCATCCATGTGCTTCCGTTCCATGCGGCGATGCGGTTGGCAGCTGTTCCTCCGGCACTGGTAAAACCTCCACCGACCACCATTATTCCGGAACCGTCGAATGCCAGGGCATAGACATCTGCATTCAGCCCCTCCCCCAGGGGCGCCCAGGTCTCACCGATTGCAGAGGCGGCCATAAAACCAATCAGGCTGGCCAGCAGGGTCAACACGATCCCCAACCGCATCACAAAGACACGGGTTTTATCAGGCGCGACAAATATCTTGACCATCATCCCACCTCCCGATGGCAAAGTGAATTACTATGATGTTCCTATCGACAGAAGATCTTTCCGGTCCTTAAATCCTCCAACAACCAAGCAATCATACCCCTCAGCTCAACGTTCATTGCTGCCTCCCTTCCCCGGAACAAAAAATACAAGGAAAATGACATTTCCATTTTACAATATTTACGACCTTATGTTCCTTAAAAAATTGACGTATCCGGGGTGGCATGATAGAATGTCCCGTCGCGGGCGTGTAGCTCAATGGTAGAGCAGCGGCCTTTTAAGCCGTTGGTTAAGGGTTCGAGCCCCTTCACGCTCATATTTAGGAATCCTCTCTTTTGAGAGGATTTTTGGTTGAGAGTCCCCAGAAGGGGAGATTCTCCGAGCCCCTTCACGCTCACAAAAGAAATCCTCTCTGGTAGAGAGGATTTTTGGTTGGGAGCCCTCAGAAGAAGCATCCGTTTGATCCATAGGATAAGTTTTGGATATTATGGAGTTAATCGATTGGGTCCTCGATACAGGTAGGTTACTTCACGGACATTATTTCGATTCAGCATCACCATCAGCATACGAGTAAGACCAAAGCCATAGCCTCCATGAGGAGGACAACCATACTTAAAGAAATCCAAATAAAACTGGATCGGTTCAAGCACGCAGACCTTTCTCAAGCGCCTGCTGGCATAAAACATCGTACCGGTGTTCCCGCTGCGCGCCTGTTGTGACTTCGAGCCCTTTCCACAATAAATCGAAGCTCTTTGTTTTTGCAGGCGCATTTTCGTATCGCATATGGTAAAAAGGTCGTATGGATGGCGGATAATCGATCACGAAGACAAACTCGTGACCATTATTTTGTTCGCTTACATATTCATACAATAATTTTTCTGCCTGTGGATCCAGGTCACCTTCTTTTGTATCTGGAGGCGGGATATGCCCAAGTTTCCCAAGGATTTTTTGGGCATCTTCCATGCTTATTTTTGGGAAGGGAATATCCGGAATTACCAGGTCAGTACCAAATATTTCTTTGATCTGCTTGCCATGTTTTTCTTTGACCGTTTGAATAATGTGCTGCAGCCAGCGTTCCTCAAATGCCATCACATCGTAATGCGAGTCCACCCAGGATATTTCAACATCAACACTTGTAAATTCCGTATCATGTCTGGTGGTAAAGGATGGATTAGCCCTAAAAACAGGCCCTATTTCAAAAACCCTGTCAAATCCCGCCGCCATGGCCATTTGTTTATAAAATTGCGGGGATTGTGCCAGATAAGCTGTTTTCCCAAAATATTCCACGGCAAAAAGCTCTGCGCCAGACTCGCTCGGTGCCCCCAGGAATTTAGGCGAGTGTATCTCGATAAATCCATCCGCAATCCAAAATTCCCGCATGGCCATTTCTGCGGTCGTTTGAATTTGAAATATCAATAAGTTTTCAGGGCGACGCAGGTCCAGGAAGCGCCAATCCAGGCGTTTATCCAGTTCCGTATCGGTATTATTGGTTAGATCGATTGGCAGCATAGATCCTGAAAGCGAAGCCACTTTTAAGTCCTTGATTTGAATTTCAACTCCGCCCAATTTAATGGCTGGATTCTCCACAAGCGTGCCAGTGACTTCCACGGCAGATTCTGACGCAAGAGCAGATATGACAAGATTCAAAGGCCGATTAATATCTGTTTTTTCCAAGGCAGCTTGAATAACGCCGGTATGGTCGCGAATAATAATGAACTGCATTTTCTTTTGATCGCGAACTTTATTAACAAACCCCTGGATTTTGATCTCGTGACCAATATGATGTGGTATATCCTTGAGCAATGTGCGTTCCAGCATGTTCCTGCCTCCCAGGTCGGGCCGCTGCCATCAGGAAGACGTTCTCAATCTCATCACAACGAAGCACAAATCCTGGTGGAGATTTCCACCAGATTTTCCCGAATTTCAGCTCTATTATGCCATTTCCGATTATCCCACACCACGCCGCTCAGGTCATCTCCCCCATATAATATCTGGCCTAATTTTACATTTCTAAACCTGGCCACGGCAAAAAAAGCCGCGGCTTCCATCTCCACCGTGACGCAGCCCTCCGATTTTCTCAGTTCTATCTTCTTCTCTGTCTCCCTGTAAAACGAATCAGTCGTCCAGGTTTTTGCCTTCACATAATCGATCTTGTATTTCTTGAATTCTTCTTCGATCTTTTCAACCACCTCGGGGCTGCATTCAACTTCCCTGGCTGGTGCAAGATAATGATAAGAAACGCCTTCATCCCGTATTGCTGAAATTGGAATGACCAGATGCCCAACGGCGATATCTTTTCTCAATACACCCGCGCCGCCGCAGACGATAAATTTATCGAATCCATAGGCAATCAACTCTTCCAGGAAAGCCGCCGATCCGGCCGCGCCTACATATCCCAGGGATAAATGAACCTTTTTCCCCAGGTAGTCCATTTCATAGATTGGCACATCCAAGGTTTCACAATTCAGATATTTAACTACTTTTATCCGTCCCGCTTTTTCCATGGATTCAAGGACTTCACGAAAAAAAGTGATCACACAATATTCATATCCTGGCATTTTTTTATGGGAAAAGGATGGCTCTATTTTTGCCACCTGGGTATCATCGAATTCCAATATCGGATATTTTTCTATTTTCATGGATGCTCCACCGGCGGTGAGAATTCCGTCTGCAGGTTCTCGCATTGTGTCAGGCGGATACCCGCTGAGCCTTTATTATAGTGCTACAAGATGACCGGCGCGCCCTCAACTATTGCCTCGATTTTCAGCAGGCGCCAGCCGCAAACCGCGACCCACGACCGCACCCAGGGCAGCCCCCGCCATCAAGTGCATCACAAAAGACCCGCCATACCACTGCAGCGTCGCAGGGAGCGTCATTTTTAGAAGGATGGGGGTCAACGCCAGCATCGGCTGGCTCAGGAGCTCAACATAAAGGATCGCCAGGAGGAGGCTCTTTTTCAGAGTATTCACCCGCAACGCTTTGACCCGTGCCACAACTGTCCCATAGATCGCTCCGATCAGCGGTCCGACAATGTAGTGGGTTGCAACACCCATGAGGATGGTGCGGGTCGCCTCCACACCCTGGATCGAAAAGAAACGCGCCACGGTATTTCCTACGATGGAGAAGCAGGCTAGAGCCGGCGATCCAAATGCAGATAACACTCCCATGAGCACCAGGTCCATGATCCCCGTACCGGCAAAGCCTCCGATCACTCCCCATCCTAATCCCCTCCAAATACTGACTGGAGTGTTACGACCAACCACGTGCGTAATCCCTTGAAGTGTCCTTTCCATTTCTATGCCTCCTTCATTTCAAATGTCCTGTTGGATAAAGGAAGAAGATATCTTTCTAAGCTAAGGCGGGTAACGGTGTCAACGCCGGTTTTTCCGCTTCTGCATGGATCGGTTGATCTGCCACCGCGTCCGGCAGTTCCTCTTCCACCCGACGCAGGCGTGGAGACAAACAACTGATGGCGGTGATCAGGACAAGCAGCAAGCCCATGCTGATAAACAACAAGCCAATGCCGCGCCCGGGTCCCGTGCCGAGGATTTGCCCGATGTTTCCGGCCAGGGGACCATTGATGGCCATCAGCGGCTCGAAGACACGATCAGACAGCGGGCCGGCAAGCACGTAAGTCAGCAGTGGGGTCGCCAGGGTGATCGCCCGCCGGATGGCGAATACCCGCCCCTGGACATCCGAGGCAACTTTCTTCTGCCAGATCACCTGGTTGGAACTGGAGATGATGGGCACGCACAGGGTTGCACAGGAATCCGCTGATGACGATGAGACCCACGGAAGCGCGCAGACCGATCAGCGCCGAGAATAATCCCAGCAGGATCATGAAAATGATCACGGCCCTGAGGCGGCGTTTGGGTCCGCCCCAGAAGCTCATGAGCAGCCCACCCGCCAGGAAGCCGCTGGCGCACAACGACATGGCCATGCCCAGCTGGGTGGTATTGCCGAAGGACAGGATGAGCGGTGTGAAGAGCACAACGGTCATCTCGGTCGTGAAACTGGAGAGGGCAAACAGCAGCATCAGGGCTGCCAGGCCGGGGCGCGCCATGATGTACTTCCAGCCGTAAGCCGTCTCCTGCAGCATCGAGCCGGAACCGGCCCGCCCCTCGGCGGTTGCCTCCGCCCGGGGGATGCGGACGAAGAACAGTATCGTAACGGCAAAGAGGAACGAGGTGAAATCGATCGAGATCACACCTGCAAGACCGATCTTTCCCATCAATCCGCCCGCCACTGCGGGGGCAATGAGAAATTGACCGATCTGCACGATCTCCATCATGCCGCTGGCGCGGCCGAGGTTCTTCCGGGGGATCATCTGGGTCATGGCGGCCTGCATGGAGGGCATTCGCAGGCTGCCAAAAGCGCCGCTAATGAATACAGCCAGGTAGATGTACCAGACCTGCAGCCCGCCCAGCAAATACACGATGGCAATCGACAGGGTGCTGAGGCCGGCCCCAAGATCGCTGATAAGCATTGCCTTGCGGCGATCCCAGCGGTCGATCAGGGTGCCTGCCAGCGGCCCCAGCAGAACGCCCGGCAGCACGAAGAACATCGAAATGAGCGCATACTGGGTGATCTCCCCGGTCTTTTGCAGAACCCAGACTCCCAATGCGAAGCTGGTCAAGCCTGAGCCGATGAACGAAATAATCTGTCCAAACCATACCAGCGTGAAAGCGCGTGTGCCATCCAGGATGGGACGGCGGTTCTTTGAAATTAGGCTGGTCATTGTTCTTTCCATTGCGTGCCTCCTTCATTTGATTATGTTCTGTTGTACAAAGAAAAAGTGATAATTGCCATTCAGTTCTCTGATCTCAACCTGGGAAGGGATGGTTTCCGTTTCTTGCTCCGGTTCGAAAACCATCCCTGCTTGTTTTCGAATATTCTTACTTCTTCAGAGCGCGGGCCAGTGTCATCAGACCCAGCGCCAGCAGCAGGATCGCTAAGATCGGCAGTTCAAAGGTCAGGTTCAGGAGTGGGCGTGCCAGTTCCAATCCACCCAGCAACAGGGCAAGTATGCCGATGGTGATCGTAAAGGTGCTGGTGGGCTGCCCGGTCCAGTAGCGGGCCGCATTCAGGCCGACCAAGATCAGGCCGATGCCGATCGCGCCCAGGCCTTTCGGCAGGGAGGGGAACATTTCCGTGATCCCCCAAAGGATGAAGAGAGCGCCCCAGGCGATCGCTTCAAGATTGAAAGTTGACTTGCGTGTGGTTTCCATTTTATTTTCTCCTTATATGATTTTGCTGAATTCGGATGCTTGGTTCGTATTAGTCCGGTTGAGTTCAGGCATGTGCGTTTGCCCTGGCGGCGAAGGCGCAGGTCCTGGCCTCATGAGCTTTCCAGCCTGGCCACCAGGTCTTGTGCCAGCGGTGGAGCCGGGCGAAGATCGAATGCGGTTGTTTGATGGCCATTTGCCGGATCGGGCAATCTTCGCAGCGGTGGATCTTCTCGATGATGTACGCGCTCATTGCAATGTTTCCGAGATTGGGATTGAACTTGATTGTGGTTTCCATTTTAAATTCTCCTTTTTTTTTATTTTTGAGATCATTTCTTTTGTCCGACCTCGCTCAGCGAGAGCAAGGCCAGGTTCAGCCTATATATTTTGTTCAGGACGCCCATGAGGGCAGCCTGGTCCCCGATGTACCCGGAAAGGATCATTTCACCTTTATCCAATAGATTCACCTCCAGTCCTTCCAACCAATCCGACCAGCTCTCATCAAGTTGACCTTTGACCCGGATCTCGTAGCAGCCTGCCTGGGTGCCGGTGGCCGGGATGGATTGATTTGCCATGTTTTCATTTTTCTTGTTCATCAGGTTTCCTCGTGACCCTAATTTAACCTTTTTGGCCTGCTTTATCATCGTCTGAAGGTTGTAGATGGGGTTGTATTTATTGGAGAAATGCAAATGTGCGACGCACTTTAAAAGTGCGTCGCACATTTTTGCTGGGTAGTAAAAACGAAGGGGGAAACCTGATTACTCGAAGATTTTCAGCTCTCTTCCGATCGCAACGGCCTGGGTCCGGCTTTCCACCCCCAGCTTGGCATAAATATTACTAATGTGACGTTTCACGGTAGGCATTGAGATGAACAATTGCCCGGCGATATCCTGGTTGGAACAGCCGGCTTCGATCAGCTTCAGGACCTCCAGCTCGCGCGCGGTCAGCGGCTCGCTCAAGAGCTGCATGGAGGGCTGTGTCATTGTGGAGCTTTTGCCAATCATGGACAGCAGCACGGCCGCATAACCATTCCCGACCTGGCGTGACTGGACCTGGCAAAGTAACTTCGTCATCGCTTCGCCTTCATCCAGGAACAAGCGCACGTACCCCTCCGGGCGGGCCAGCGCGAGCGCCTTTTCCAGTGCTGCCAGAGCCGGCTCGTTCTCTTTCTTTCCCTGAAAAGCCAACGCCTGGAGGATCAGGGCTTCGATGGCCAATCCCACCTGTCCGATTGTCTCCGCCTGTTTAAGCAACCGGTTGGACAGTTTGATAGCTGCCTCAAGCTCGCCTCGGGCCAGCAGCACCCGCAGCAGAAGCACATATTCACTCTCGCGCTGATAGGGGATTTCGTCTGTGATCTTTAGCCCTCTCTTTTGAATGCGTTGGGAAGGCCTCTCCAAATTTCCCTGGGCCAGCCAAACGCGAGTCAGGTCGGCCCTCACCTGGATGGACCAATGGGGAGAAAGGGTATGCCCGCCTATTAATCGCTCCGCCTCCCGCATGGCTTCCTGGGTTTTCTCCAGGTTGTTGCGGACGTGCTCCAGCCGCGCTTGAATGGCATAGGCGTAAGCTTGTTGGCCGATATCCCCCCAGGTTCGGCTCAGCTCCATGCACTGGCGAATGTATTGCTCCGCATCCTCCAATTGGTTCCACTCATAAGACAATCTTCCCAGGCTGTCAAAGATACCTGCAGCCAATGGCGATCTTTGCCCATCCGGACGAACTGCCATTTGTAAAGCCCGGGTATACATGTCCGCGGCCTGGTGAAGCTGCCCCTGTTCAACTAAAATGTCGGCAATATTTGAGCTGGCAATGATGACCATGTTGAGGTTATTGGCTTCTCTGCCGATCTTAATGGCTTCGGTATAGGCCTGGATGGCCTCCTCCAAATTCCCATTGATCCGGCTGGCATCCCCGAGGATCGAAGTGGCCACACTGCGTACACTTTGAGAAATGGAACTGCAGTCAGGCAACTGCTGGAGCGCTGCTTGAGCATATTCCGCTGCCAGTTGCGTATTCGCGCGCGAGTTGGCACATTGGGCCCGGGCCGCGGCGATCGTTCCCCGCAATGTCCTGACCTCAAGCGTAGGTTCGAGTGGCTCGAGCAGTTTTTCAGGCACCTGCAGGGTTGGCTCGACCCGCTCCAGGTCCCCGGTCAGGGCCAGCGCCCAGGCTTTTTGAATGGCCAACCAGGGACGGGTTTCCGATTGAAATTCGATCGCGTCGGTCCAATTGAGCAGGGTGGCCACCTCGCCGCTCATGAGTAGAAAACAGCCGTTTTGCTCGATCAACTGTGCGGCGCGGTCCTGGTCGCCTGCCACGATGGCATGCTGGATGGATTCAGCCATAAATCCGTTCTGCTCGTACCATTGGGAAGCACGGCGGTGCAGTTCGGGCAGTAAATGGGGATACTGGTGTTCAAGGCGCTTTCTGAGCACGTCCGCGAAGAGATGGTGGTAGCGGTACCAATGCCGCTCGTCGTCCAGCGGGATGACGAAGAGATTCGTCTCTTCCAGCGTTTCCAGCCTCCCCTGCCCGTCGACAGGTTCGGCCGCATCCACATCGACGACGGCCTCGCACAGTGCTCCGCACAGGCGATCCAGGATCGAAGTCTGCAGCAGGAAGGTGCCCACCCGTCTGGGCTGAAGCCTGAGCACTTCTTCAGCCAGGTAATCCATGACATAGTGATGACTGCCGGTGAAGGCTGAAACGAAGCCATGTATGTCCTGACAGCCTTGCATTGAAAGCGCGGCCAGCTGCAGGCCGGCGATCCAGCCCTCTGTGCGCCTCTCCAGGGCGGAAAGATCGCTGGCAGACAGAGTCAATCCCATTGCGTCGTTCAGGAAAGCGGCGATCTCGGCATTTGTAAAGCGTAACTGCTCGGCCCGGATATCCAGGAGCTGTCCGCGCACCCGCAGGCGGGCAAGCGGCAGCGGGGGATCGGTGCGGGTAAGGATCGCCAGGTGCATCTGGGGCGGCAGGTGCTCGAGAAGATAAGAGAGTATTTTTAATGCCGGCTCGGATTGAATGACGTGAAAATCGTCCAAAACAAGCACGAATGGAGTGGAAACGGAAGCCAGTTCATTGACGAGCAGGTTGATTACATTATCAAATTGAGCCGGTTGGATTCCCTGGAGCACGCCAAGAAAGTTATCCTCAATGCCTGGTGCAATGGACTGAAGGGAGGCTGCCAGGTACTGCAGGAAACGGCTCGGATCGTTATCACCGCCATCCAGGGAGAGCCAGGCTGAAGGGACCTGCGTTTCTTTCAACCAGTTGCTCACCAGGGTGGTTTTCCCATAACCGGCCGGGGCGGAAACCAGGATCAGCGACCGCTCCAAACCAGCCTTGATCAGGTCGGTGAGACGCGGGCGGGCAATCTGTGTGGAGCGAATGGGAGGAACGTAAAACTTTGTCCGCAGCAATAACTGGCCCTGCTCCGGCGACAATTGAGCAGTTTCCTTTTCCCCTGAAGTCGAACTGGGACCAGCCCTTGGCACTCGTTCTCCTTGTTGATACTCTCTCGAATTATTCGATTGGTCCCGGCCGTTCTTCACCCTTGCGAAGGTTCTGCCGTACCAGGAAATGCTTTGGGACCAAAATCAGCCTCCTGGCAAATTTTTACCGGAAACGGAACCTTCGCAAGTCTGGCCATATTATTCAACCATCAAGGAAATCGCCATCCGTGTTGCCTCTACAGCATATTGGTGACAAAGTTCCATGAGGTTGTTTTCCAGGAAGTAACGCTGACCCGCCTCGGTGGCCAGGTCGCAGCCCATCAATTGGCGGCAATTGGCAGACCCAAACTGCCTTTCAAATTGGCTGATCAATTTTTGAGTAAGACTGTAGCTGAATTCAAGACTCTCAGAAGGTGAGCTTCTGCCAGCCACAAGGTTGATGCCCATAATCGCCCCGCTGACAGCTCCGCACATGCCACCCGTACGGGAAATGCCACTGCAGAACCCGGTGGCAATTCTTGGAATCAAATCTGATTGGATGCCCCGGCTTTCGGCGATCGCCAGCAGCACACTCTCTGCACAGAAAAAGCCTGACTTAAACAATTCCAGGCTGCGTTGAGGGGCTTGTTCGCTCATGTGCTTATCTCCCAGAGGGAATAAAAACACCACAAGTACACAACCATATCGTCAGGATATACATGAAATTGTTTTAATCATTATATATCAGAATTTTGGGCCAAGCCAACCGGGTCGATATCAATTCGAGCTTTCGCGCAGCGCCAAGTCTCGTTGGTCATCTCAAAATGTGCGACATCACCGGCACAGGTAGATTTTCCCGTCAGGGTAACTCCCGTAGACACGCAAACCGGTAAACAGGTCTGGAATCTGCGCGGCCGAGGCATCGCCGACCTGAGCCCGGAACTGGCTGGGAAAATCTGCAAAGATGACCAATGCAGCCCCCTGCTTGCAGAAAACGGACTGGACCGGGTCGCCCGGCACTGTCCCGTAGGCACCTGCCTGGATGGGCGGCTTGGACGGGAAGGTATTCCAGAACCCATAGATCGGGCGTCCCGTCCAGAGCTGCAGCAGTTCCCAGTCATTCGAGATCACCGCTTGGTTGGCTGGCAGGGCCCGCACTGCCTGGATGGTCGCGGAGCGGTCCCAGGCATAGGCCGTCAGTCCATCGCCGGCGTGGTAGAACTTTGCCTGCTGACGCGTCTGCGGATAATACCAGACCACGCAGAGCACGGCGATCAGCCAGGGCAGGATCTGCAGGAGGCGCAATTTGCCCCGAAACCAGGCCGTCTGCCAGAGGGCGAAGGCCGAGTAAATGCTCATCACACTCCCAACGAAAAGGGGCAGAAGCATGCGGTTGTCCACGTCAATGGTGGGGCGGGTAAACAGGTAGGTAACCAGCAGCACAGCCAGAAATATCAACGATGACAATCCAAAGAAGGTAAAGATCTGCAAACCGGAATTACGGGCACCTTCAGGATTCTTACGAAGCCGGCGTGCTGCCAGCAGGACAAGCGCCAGGATGACAGCCAGCCCAACGCCCATCAAAGTGAAGCGCAGGCGGTAGCGTAAGAGCATTTCATGCGACTGGAAGGGCACCCATTTCCAGACCGTGTCCATGAAGATGCCGCGAAAGTCCTGGAACTGGGCTGACCACCCCTGCAGGTTCAGGCTGAGACTGCGTCCTCCCACGCTGTGGGCAGTTGAAAAGTAGATCCAGGCCAGCCAGAGCAGGATCGGCAAACTGGCCACGACTACAAACAACACAGCCCGCCTGATCCGGGCCCATGGTTTCACGGATAATAGCAGCAAGATACTGACACCCCCGGCCAGGATCATGGCAATACCGGCATAGCGCGTCAACGGGATCAAGCCGATCAACAACGCGCTCAGCAGGAGCAGGGAGGTCTTTTCAGCCTGCAAATAAGCCAGCAAGCCCAACCCGCCGGATAGGAATAAAAGGATGAACAATGGTTCGGAGTAAGCCGAGCTGAACATCACCAGCATATAGGGGAAGGCACACAGTAAAGCGCTCGCCACAATTCCAAGCGCCGGGACGCGGCTGTAACGGTAAAACATCCAACCGGCCATGAAAATGCTGGCGATAAAAGCACAAATATTCAACCAGCGTGCCGCCACAACCAGGTTCACCTTGAACAGGCCAATGGCGCTGAGGACGATCGGGTAAAAAGGCGGTTGAATGGTGATGGATCTGAAAGCCGCATCCGCTTCATAGTAAACCAGCCCTTGCCCCCGGTCGAGACTGCGGGCAGTGGAAATATATACAACCGGGTCGGAATACCCCCAGGGGCCATTGGCTGTGGTATAGACGGCAATGCCTCCGCCGACGACGCTCAAAAGGATAATCGCCGCCAGTATCAAAACCTTCGTTTTGAGCTTCGTCATTAATTGCCTCAGGTTGGATTCTATTTGTGCTGTGGGGTCAGTGCTCCGGCTTCGCTGATGCCTTTGTGCTCCATTTGCAGATACATTGCCCGGACGCTTTCTTCCATCAGGTCCTTCAGACGATGCCGCTCAATTCCCACCGTATTGAGCGGATTAAACGCCACCGCCTGGCCGACTTCCACATACCCGGAAGGGTGGACCGCCGCCGGATAGAACTCCAGGCGCTCACCCGTCTCCTGATAATACATTTCACCCAGGCGGGCAAAACTGCGCTGGAACAGTCTTATCCCCGTTTGCGGGTCGGCGGGAAGCAGGTTATCCTCCGGGAAGACCAGCAGGAACTTGCCCTGCCGGAGTACGTCCATGCTCAGCCGCAGGGTATCGGCCATCCGGCCATATTCGTTCTTGTAGACCGGGATGCAGCCCAGCGAGCGCAGGAATGGTACGGTAATTTTCGAAAGCCACTTGGCCACCCAGGCACTGACCGGCGGTTTGAGGTGCAGCGTCCGCTCGACGAAATCCCATTTCAACCAGGCAGCGGCTTTTTGCTCGTCGACCATGTCTGCCACAGCCCAGGTGTACAGGCGCAAAGGGATGGAGCAGGCCACCGCGATCGGGCCGGTGGCTTCGTGATGGTTGGCCACAAAGACCGCCGGTCCGCTCCGGGGCAGGTTTTCCTCCCCAACCAGTTCCCCACCCCACAGGAACAGATCCAGCACGCCCACGATGAATTGGTACAGTTCATCTCGCATGGTTCACCTACAGCATGTTCAAACGCGGCCGGTATTGCAAAGCCTCCGCCAGGTGTGGTGGTTGGATGGAATCGCTCGCGGCCAGATCGGCAATGGTGCGCGCCAGTTTTAAGACACGATGATAGGCTCTGGCTGATAATTGTAACTGATTCATGGCCGCCTGCATAATGGACTTGCCGGTCTCTTCAAGGCTGCAAAACTTGCGCAGCTCCGCCGGACGCATATCCGCATTACAAGAAACGGTATTCGATAATTCGTTATTCGTGAACCGTTCGCGCTGGCGCTGGCGGGCACTTTCGACACGAGCGCGTACTGCGGTGCTTGATTCGCCCAACCGGTCGGCTGACAGTTTCTCATACTCCACGCGCGGCACCTCGACGTGGATGTCGATGCGGTCCAGCAGCGGGCCGGATATGCGTTTCTGGTACTTGGTCACCACCATGTTGGAGCAGGTGCAGGGCTTGACTGCGTCGCCATAGTACCCGCACGGGCAGGGGTTCATGGCGGCCACCAGCTGGAAACTGGCCGGGAAGGTGAGCGAGCCCTGCGCCCGGCTGATGGTGACCACCTTATCCTCCAGCGGCTGGCGCAGTACTTCGAGCACGCGCATCCCGAATTCAGGCAGTTCGTCCAGGAATAGAACACCATGATGGGCCAGAGAGATTTCCCCCGGGTGAGGCCAGTTCCCACCGCCCACCAGGCCGGCGTGGCTGATGGTATGGTGCGGTGAGCGGAAGGGACGATTGCGCAGCAGCGGCGTTTCCGTCGGCAGTTGATCCGCGACGGAATAAATGCGGGTCACATCCAGGGCCTCGTCGATGGACATCTTCGGCAGGATGCCCGGCAGGGCGCGCGCCAGCAGGGTCTTGCCCGCGCCAGGTGGCCCGACCATCAAAACATTATGCCCCCCAGAAGCGGCCACCTCGAGGGCGCGCTTGACGTGTTCCTGGCCTTTGACTTCGCCGAAATCCGTCGGCAGGAAGAGCGGAGCGTCTTCCACCGGGAGACGGGTGTAGGCCGGGATGGGCTGGCGTCCGGCCAGGTGGTTGTATAACGCCGCCAGCGAACCGACCGGGATGACCTCCAGGCCGGGGATCAGGGCGGCTTCGGCCGCGTCCATTTCGGGCACCACGATGCGCTTGAAACCGGCCTGGCGGGCGGTGGCGGCCATCGGCAGCACCCCACGGGCATGCCGGACAGCCCCATCCAGCGAGAGTTCGCCCACCAGCATCATCCCCTCGGCGACGCCGGCGGGCAGCATGCCGGTATAGATCAGCACCCCCAGGGCGATGGGCAGATCGTAGGCCGGGCCCTCCTTGCGCACCGAGGCCGGCGCCAGGTTGACCACCAGGCGCTTGCGCGGGTAGGGCACCCCGGCATTACGCACGGCCGCCTGGACGCGCTCGCGGCTCTCCTGGACGGCGGCATCCGGCAGGCCGACGATGGTCATGCCCGGAAAGCCGGAGGTGTAGTCCACTTCCACCTCGACCACCACCCCATCCAGCCCGATGACAGCACAGGAATAGACGCGTGCAAGCATAATCAGAGTTTAGACGGAAATGGAAGAAACGTCAACGGGTGTGGGGCGGTTAATCTGGCTGAGGCGGGTTCCAGCGTGACAACAACCTCCGGACAGGGACGATATTCGTTCCGCGGAACGAAGAGGAACGACTATGGTCGTAAAACGTAAAAATAGAGAGGATCAGTGATTGTTGATTGGAGATTGAAGATCGGCGGCAGGAATTAAAGTCACCTTTTTTAAATTTTCCGCGGAACGAATGAGGAGGAAGAGAATAGAGGTGAACAGGCATAAGGCAATCAGGCAACAGGCAGGGAGGCAACCAGGCAACCAGGCATGCAAAGGAAGGATGGGAATGTGTGGGACGGAAGAAGGCAAGGAATCCAGCATGGCAGGTAAAAAAGGAATTCATTCCACAAAGCATGCCTGGGCATTGAAAAACCTTCGCAAGGGCCAGTGCAAACCGGGAAAAGCCATTCCAAACGATCTTTATTATAGAACTAATGTTCGTTTATGACAAGGGTTGGAGAATGGGATAGCCATTCCACCAACCATTATTACTATTCCCTCTGTGTACAGGTGGTGCAGGTCGGCAGCGGCGGGACTGGGAAGACGACGCCACATTCAATCCAGTGTTGTCATTTCATAGTTGAGAGAGGCATCCACGAAATGAATATACAGTTTCCGCTCAACTGCATTTCCGGTCATCCAAGCAGCGCGGTTATCCAGGAGAAATGCGTCATCGCCTCGAGGCAGGTGATGCGTACCCGTGATAAGCTTGGCTGCATGGAGAATATTTCCTTTATCATCAATAACCATTCCATAGACGCCGTGATAGGTGTCAGAGTTACCACCAATCGTGAGCCATTCCTCCCAGAGAACTATAAACTGATCGCCTCCAATCGCAATCAGCTTGGGTCGTTCTGCATGCAAATTCGAGCTGGCTGAATAGGTAGTCAGCCATCTCAACCGATTGGTATACTGCGTACCTTCAGAGGAAATCGTCAAGACATCTGGCAGACTCGGATCAATGCTGTTATCGCTGCTTTTGACGCGCACAATGGCCAGGTTACGCGGACCGTTGATTGTGCTCCCGGTGTCGGCGCTGTTTTCCGTGGCGAACAGCGCGATATACTTGTAAGCCGGGTCGTTCTGAATAAGGGCGATATTGCCCAGCCTTGTGCGCGTGTTGTTATCCCCCAGATCCCCTTTAATGTAAAAAAGTGGATAGGAACCATTATTCCGGGCAAATACGAGGGTGCGAGGATATGCATCCCCCAGATGATGCTCGATAATTCCCTCTCCATCATACAGCAGCCGTTGGTCAAAAGAGTGGCTTACCCAAACGGAGGAACTGCTGGTAATAGCACCGGTGGTAGCATCCAGCCGGGTGGAAAGCGCTTTCTGATGACGTGCGCCGCTGATATTCCAGTCTGGATCAGTGTTGATGCCATGCACCAGCGCTATCTCGTTTCCTCCTACTGCCAGGCGCGCTGTGGACGCCACCATCGGGTTAATGATCATCTCAGCGTAATTGTTGTAAGCATATCGGGCTGTATCCAGATCGATGTTAAATTGGATATCTCCTGCCGGGTTCAGTTTTATAACCCGGACTATATTGCTACGGTACGTGTTGAGAGGCGGATAAGTGGGGCTTACGATTGCGCTTTCATCTACACAGGTGGCGTAATAGCGGTAGCCAGAGGCATCGCTTGCCAAACCCATTACCCGATCCAACATGGGTATGTTCGTGAGAGCCTGGGTGATCTTGTATCCGGTCAGGCCTGGACTGATATGCAACAATACGGCCTTCCAGGCTGTTTCAGAATTATAGTCCTGGGCCAAGACATCCAACTCAATGCCATTTGACGCCACGATAATCTCCGGCGTCTTACCATAATTAGTAGACCAACTGGAAGGTCCACCCAAGTCATTCAAATCAGCATCAAATGGAGTCAGTATCGAGGAAACAGGAATGTTGAGATCCGGGGCAATTACAATTGGCAGATAAACCCTGCCTGTGGGAAGAGAGGTTGCCTGAAAATTTGGTTGGGGCATGACCGTTGTTGCCTGTACCTCTGCCGGGGATAGAGATAATACAAGACTCATTACGCTCACCAAGAGCGCGCCAAACCATATTGATGCAGGTGCGCGAGAAATGCCATCCAAGCAGAAATGTAAATGACGCTTGTTGTTCATCGTATGGCCCTCCTTGGGACCGCAGGTCGCTTCCTCATCGGGGATACCACCTACCGGATTGGGTTCGCGCAGCCTCCCCGAAGAGCAGCTTAGGAGACAACGGCAACGGCAGGATCAGCAAGATGCCTTATTATCGCGCAACTTCTCCTAATTTTTTCATGTCGTAGGGAGATTGGGAATGTGAAGAAAAAAACCTGTCATGTTAGGGTGGGGGATGATGAGGGGGCTATTTAAACAACTTAAAGATCGGCGTTTTTGGCCAGCATAAAGGGGAGCGAGAAGTTCCCGGCTTTTTGTCCAATACGTGAAAACATTATGCCCGCCGGAGGCAGCCACCTCGAGGAGCGCGTTTGACGTGTTCCTGGCCTTTGACCTCGCCGAAATCCGTCGAAAAAATGTGACAGTCACCTGGCAGGTGACTGTCACATCTCGCTCATTGCCGGCAGCCCTCCCGCCGTCCTGGCTGCCTTGACTGCCCGCAGGATGGCCTGCGCCAGGGCCTCGGCGGCAAAGGCACCCACGGTGCTGACGTCGGCTTTCTTCTGGCCGGTGGCCAGGGCAAAAACGGTATCCCCGTCCAGCATGGAATGCGCCGGGCGGATGGTGCGCGCCAGCCCATCCTGGGCCATCTGGGCCATCTTGGTGGCCTGGTTCTTGTCGAACCTGGCATTGGTTGCCACCACCGCGATGCCGGTGTTGCTGCTGGTGGCCAGGCGCATGATTGTCCGCCCGGTGAGGGATTTCATCACTTCAAGCGTATCAGCGAATGGTCCTGCGCCACCCAGTTTCACCGGGCCAAGTTTTGTGGAGCGTGCCCCGGCGACGATCTGCCCGGTGACCGGGTCCACAACATCCCCGAAGGGGTTGACCGCCACGATCGCGCCGACGATCACACCACCGCCGATATCCAGGCTGGCCGTGCCCAGGCCGGATTTCATCGCCCCGCCCATGCCCAGGATCTTGCCTACCGAGGCGCCCATACCGGCGCCTACATTGCCTTCGGCAACCAGGCCGGCTGTGGCTTGCGATGCAGCCGCGTAGCCCATTTCCGCATCTGGATACCGCCCGGTTATTTGCGCCCCCAGGTCAGACAGGATCGCCGCAGGAACGATCGGTATTTTGCTCGCTCCAAACTTAAAGCCGATCTTCTGCTCCGCCAGGTATTTCATCACGCCCGAAGCCGCATCCAGCCCAAAGGCCGATCCGCCTGCCAGCACCACCGCATGGACTTTGCTCACCAGGTTGATCGGGTTCAGCAGGTCGGTCTCGCGCGTCCCGGGGGCACCGCCGCGCACGTCCACCCCGCCGACCGCCCCTTTGCGGCAGAGGATGACCGTACAGCCGGTCAGGCCTTCTTCATCCTGGGCCTGGCCGACTTCGATCCCAGGCACATCGGTAATGGTGCCGTTGCGTTTCATTGCGTCTATTTAAGAAGGCGAATTAGCTCAAGGAACTCGTCCCACTCTTCCTTAAAAAAGTGCATGGTGACATTGTTGAGTTCCAGGTGGTAGGTGGTCTCGCCGTCCGGTTCCTCGGCTTTCCAGGCCAGGTAGCTCTCGGTCTCGGCCAGGGTTTCGGTCTTGGGTTCAGGATCTGTCTTTGGCATCTGTAATCTCCTTTTCGATATTCTCATTATACGGACTTCTCAGCTAAAACGCGCATTAAAAGAACGGTTCTATTTCGTTTTCTGGGTATCTTCAACGACTGGAAGTTCCGCTTTCGGCTGGTCTGATCTCTTGAATAAATGCCTGCGCCACCAATGGCGGACTTTGCGCAGCCACTTCGGCGTGCGCTGCGGAGGTGGTAAGTCCTCCGCAGGAGGCCAGGGATCCCTGTCCAGCAGTTTACGCACGGTATACCGGCCGACCAACTGCAGGGTCGCCAGCAGGGGAGCCGCAACGATAATGCCCAGGATCCCGATCAGGTTGGCAGCGATGATGGCCGCGATCAACACAAAAGCCGGATGGACTTTCAGGTTACTGGCCATGATGCGCGGTGCCACCAGGTTATCGAAAACCTGATCGATGATCAGGCCAATCACGATGGCAACAATTGCGTAGGTCAACGGTGCAAACCCGAACGGGTTGCCCCCCTGGAAATACGTGACCAGCCCAAGCACAATCCAATTGATGGCTGGGCCAATGTAGGGAAGGAAGCTGGCAAACCCGGCGATGAGCGCCACCCCTATGGCGAAGTGGACTCCCATGATGCTCATTACAATCGTATAAGCGATGACCTTCGAGACAAAAATAATGATCTGCCCGCGCAGGTACGCATTCCAGATGCGGGCCAGTTTCTGTCTCAAACGCTGCATATCCTCGGCATACCCCGGGATATCAACCCGGAAAATCCGCGTCCGAAAACCGCCGCTCTCCAGCAGGAAGAAGTACGAGACGACCACCACGAAGAGGGTCCAACCCAATGTGGTGGCTGCGCCACCTGCCAGTGTCCCGACAATGCCGCCCACTTTGCCCAGGGCGGGCTCAACGTAGGAAACCACCTGGCTCCCGATGGCCTGCCAATCGACCGTCGAAAAGTCAAGGCGGAACGGTCCAAGTGTGTAGACTGTGTGTGAAAGACTCTCGATGACCCCGGGCAGTGCATTGGCATAGTTCTGGATGGCGGTGATCAAGTTTTGCACCTGCCCGATCAAACCCACCCCGCCCCAAGTCAACAAAGCCAGCAGGATGAGGATAAACACCAGGTATATGAGATTGACCGCCAACGCCCAGGAGAAGTGGGCCTTCCGGTTCAACAGGGAGGCCAAAGGAAATAAGAGGTAGGTTAAGACGAATGCCATCAAAATGGGGGCAAGGACAAATTTAAAGCGTACCAGCAAAGCGCCCAGGATAACAACCAGCGTCAAGGAAACCACCAGTTTGGTCATTACACCCCAGCGCGGCGAGGCAGGAGGCTGAGTATTGTCCATGCATTATCTCCGTAATAATTCTCTTAATCCATCCGGGCGAAATGACACGATCGAGAGGTGCCGTATGGCTGGGTATATTCTATCGCAAGGGATAGATTTTACAACAGGGTGTGTCCATGCCAGATACAGGGATTGCTTCGCCACAGATCGGCTCGCAATGACATAAAATTCGGAGCAGATCAACCCTGACCAATTTTCAGCAAGGCCGCCTTTAATTTTTCCACTTCTTCAAGGGTATTATAGTGAACCGCACCCACGCGGACCATGCCGCCTTTATTTTCCACTCCCAACCGCTCGGTCACGTTGATGGCATAGTAGTTCCCGTCCCAGGCATAAATCCCCTCCTGGGCCAGTTTCTCAGCCACAACCCGCGGGGCCAGGTCTTTCAAGCGAAATGAAAACGTAGGAACACGCTCATCCAGGCGGAATTGATCCGCCAGGCCATAAATAGTCAGGCCAGGAATGGACTGCAGGGCACTGAGCAATGCCCGGCTCAGCTCGAACTCGTAGGCGCGTATGGCCACCAGCGCCTTCTTGAGCTCCATGCGGCGACCCTTATAACCTGCCTCCACCAGCCCTTCGTATTGCTCGCTCCCATATTCCTTGCCCACCCACTCGAAATATTCAACCGCTCCCAGTACCCCGGCAATGCCCTCGTGATTTTGTGTGCCGGTTTCAAATTTGCCCGGCAGAAGATCCGTAGCAGGACGTACTTTGTAGGCAACCAAATGCTCCAGTAAATCACGTTTGCCATAAAGGATGCCGGCGTGCGTGCCAAAGAATTTATAGGCTGAAGTGACCAGGAAATCACAATCCAATTTCTGTACGTCAATGGGGCCATGGGGTGCATATTGGACGGCATCGACGTAGACCAGTGCACCCACTTCATGCGCCATTTGGGTGATTTTCCTGACCGGGTTGATGGTCCCAAGTGAGTTGGAGGCATACCCCACTGCCAACAGGCGCGGCTTATGTACAAGCGCCTTCTGCAAGTCATCCAATTTCAGCGTACCGTCCTCCACGTCAAAGTCCACCCAGGTAACCTTGCAGCCCCGGTCCTGCGCCGCCAATATCCAGGGGGTCACATTGGCATCGTGATCCAGCCGGGTGACCAGGATTTCATCTCCTGCCCGCCAGTCGCGTGAAATCGAGCGGCTGATGTGAAAAGTCAATGTGGTCATGTTGTTTCCGAAAATGATCTCGTCCGGATCGGCAGCATTGTAGAAATCCGCCATGGCCTGATGGGCCTCATATAAAATCTCATCCGAGGCGATGCTGGTGGCAAAGGCTCCCTCATGGTTGGCATTACACTCCAGCAGGTACCGGTTGACACGGTCCAACGATTGGCTGGAAATTTGCGTGCCGCCGGGATTGTCGAAGAAGACCGCCGGTCGGTTGAGGGATGGAAACTGGCTTCGTATACCTGATGGGGTTAAAGTCATTTTATGGCCTCCTGGAAAGAAACAGGGCTTATGTGATTGTAATTATAGCCCAAGCGCGATTCTGTTACTCCTTTTGAGGCTGTGTTGGCTGAATAGTTCAAATGAATATCCATAAAATCCGCTTCCAAAAAACAAAACTCCCGCCTTGTGGCGGGAGCAGCTTATTAAAGCACGAACGGCTGGGTGAGGGGGGCACCCAACCGTTCGCGGCCATATATTACCTGAATATCAAAAAAAACGCAAGGTTTTTCTATAAGAAGTTGGTTAATTCTTTGTTGGCGCCTTAAGCGGAATCAATTCCGAACCGCACTTTTGCATGAAATCAAGGGAATATATGATCACATCCAATCCTAATTTTGAATATATTGAAAAGCCAAGATTCTTCAAGGAACACCTGAGATACCAAATTCGTGGTTGTATTGATTACACGACCAACCTCTTAATTGTTGGGCAGGTGGATCGATCCCCTGGCCCGAATGGACATGGGAAACCAACTTCCTGCCATGGGGTTTTAACTGAGAGTGACAACCCTATCTTTATTATTGCTTTAACAGCCACAAGGAGGGAGGTTCAGGGAACACCTCCAACACAGCTTTATGAATAAACTGCTCCCTGCCAGATATAACATGCGGGTCGATGCTTGAATTGCATTTATAATTGACACTTGGGAATCATTTCAGGTCATATTTTTATCGTAGATCTCGTCGATGGCTTATCAGGTTCTATCCACCAAGCTGTATATCCCGCCGATCAAACCCGGTCTCGTTCAACGACTGAGATTGGTCCAGGGACTCGAAAATGGTTACCAGGCCGGAAAACGGGTTACACTGGTATCCGCTCCGGCTGGTTTCGGGAAGACAACCATCATCCGGGAATGGATCGCGACAACTGGTCCAGGGAAGCCGTTCGGCTGGCTTTCGCTGGATGATGGGGATAACGATCCCGTTCGGTTCCTGATCTACCTGGTATCTGCCATCCAAAAAGCCGATCCGCAGATCGGCCATTCTGTTCAGGCATCTCTGCAATCTTCGCAGATTCCCCCGCTGACCGGATTGGTTGAAACTCTCATCAACGAAATATCCTCCATAACTTGCCCTTTCCTGGTAGTGCTGGATGATTATCACCAGATTAAAAAAGCGGAAATCCATTCGTTGATGCAGTTATTCCTGAAACAACAGCCGGATGCAATGCACCTGGTCATCATCACGCGGGAGGATCCTCCACTCCCGCTGCCCAGGATGCGTGTTCTGGGGCAGGTCACCGAGATCCGCGAACGGGACCTGCGCTTTACTTTGCCAGAAGCGCAGGAATTTCTGGTAAAGACCATGGGGCTGGCGCTTTCAGCCGATGATATCAACAAACTCGAAGAGCGCACTGAAGGTTGGGCGGCAGGGATGCAACTGGCTGCTTTGGCGCTAGAGGAATTCCCCGATGAAGTGGAGCGGCACGCTTTCATTGAAGCCTTTACCGGCGACAACCGGCTGATCGTGGATTACCTGATCAGCGAAGTCTTGCAGCGCCAGGCTGAAACGACGCGCCTGTTCCTGTTGCGGACTTCGATCCTGGAACGGTTTTGCGCGGAACTATGTGACCAGGTTGTATTTGGAGAACAGGACAGCGGCAGCAGTCAACCCATCCTGGACACCCTGGATAAGGCGAATATGTTTCTGGTACCCCTGGACAACCAGCGGCACTGGTATCGATATCACCATCTCTTCAGCGAGATGTTGTTACACTCCCTGCGTCGTAGTTCACCCGAACAGATCCCCGTATTGCACCTTAAAGCCAGCGGATGGTTCGAAGCAAATGGCTTCATCCCCGAAGCAGTGAAACACGCCCTGGCCGGCCAGGATTGGTGGTATGTGAATGGCCTGCTGGACCGGTACGCTCTGCCCATCATCTTCCCCGGGTACGGCAGGCTGGTGATCGATTGGTGCCGCCAGATCCCCCGATCCTATCTGGAAAAGGCACCTGATATCTGCATCCACTATGCCTGGGCGTTGGTTTTAACCTTCCGGGATGATTACATGGAGATGGTAGAGGAGTATCTGCAGCTGGCTGAACGGGCCATCCAGAGGACGCACCTGCCCGTATTCGCTCCAGTGGGTGAGGGCAGAACCAGCGTTCCTTTCAAGGACTGGGTTACCGGTCATATTTGTGTGATCCGCAGCCAGATCCTTCTGGGCCATTTATTCAAGAACATCGACCCGCAGGAACTGATCTCCCTCAGTCTGAAAGGCTTGGAACTGCTGCCGGAGGTCGAACGGACTTCGCGGTCGATCTGCCGGATCAATCTCGGGCATGCCCAGACAATGCAGAACAATCCGGTCGGGGCGCAAAAGGCTTTTGAAGAGGCCCTGCCATCCATGTTGGAAGGCAGGAATTTCCTGGGCGCGGTGGCAGCCACTTTTTATATGGCACGCATGGCATTTTATATGCAGCATATCGACCAGGGCGAAGTGGTCTGCCGGCATTGGAAGAAGATTTTTGCGGAAATAGCCAGCCAAACCGATCGTGACAACCAGCCGATTGCGGAGATCCCGGCCTCGCACGGTCTGGACATCGTACAGGGGATCATTTTTCTGGAACGCAATCAGGTTGAACAGGCTGAACGGTTGTTCACCCAGTCACTCGATATGCTGGGTTGGGGTTCCTGGATGGAACTGCATGGTTTCGTTGAATTGGCGCGGTCGCGATTCAGACGCGGCGATCATGCCGGTGTGCAGGAGACCCTGCTGAGGATGACCCGGCTGGGGCCCCAACACGTCGCCTGCGCAGAGGCGCTGCAAACCTTGTTTGATATGAAAAGGTCGCCCAAAGACGCACAGGCGCGCACCAGGGCGGAAGCCTGGGTAAAAACACATGGTCCAGACCCGGCCATCCCGCTGTCGCTCGGGATTGGTCCCTATCACCGCGATGTCGAGTATTTCTGCAACATGAACTGGGCACGCCTGCAGATTACCCTCGGGCATTTCCAGGAAGCCTGCTCCTTTATCGGACCCGCGCTCAAGATCGCCGAAGAGAACGGCTTGGGATTCCGGGTGGCCGAGCTTTCGATCGCACAGGCGCTGATCCAGGACGGGTTGGGGAAACCTTCGGCCGCGCTGCAGGATCTGGAAAGGGCGCTGGAAATTTCCGAAAGGTGCGGTTACACCCGCTTTTTCGACGACGGCCCGGAGCTCGAACTCACTGCTGCTCCAGGCAGTGGAAAGGAAAACCCACGCGGCATATGCCGGGCATATTCTGGCGTCATTCAGCCGGCTGCCTGCCAGTGGAAAGCTGGCTGGAAACGCCCATCGAGGAGAAAACGGGCAGCCCGGCCTGGTGGACCCTTTGAGCCAGCGCGAGCTGGAAGTGCTGCGGCTCCTGGCGACCGGACTGCCTCCAGCGGAGATTGCCAGCCGTTTATTCCTATCCCGGTTTACACTCAAGGCGCATACCCAGAACATTTACTCCAAGCTGGACGTGCACAGCCGGATCGAGGCGATCAACAAGGCACGTGACCTGGGATTGATCTGATCCGCAAGCTGTTGATGAATTCGACGCCCTCGCCAGGGATTGAACCGGCGGGGGCGTTTCCATTAATGCTGTAGTACTTGGAATTAATCCCTTCGTTTAATCCTTTCGCCCGATGGCGCGGACGAACCTCCTGACTAGAATATTGGTTGTAAGCAAGGAGTTCACGCATGCCTTTTCTTGAAATCCACATCAAAGGAAGAATCGATCCAGACCTGTCGGAATGGTTTGAGGGGATGACGGTCCATTCCGTCTCCGCGCAGGAAAGCTGCCTGCGCAGTGAAGTGGCTGACAACTCGGCCATTTACGGCATTTTATCCAGTCTAAACAGCCTGGGGTTGACCTTAATCTCGGTTTCTGTGAAGGAAGAAATCGATGAAAATGGTTGACATTTTTCTCAACCAGACATTCCAAATCAAAGGAGATCCATGAAAACCACCTTTTCTCTTCTCGTTCTTGTCATCGCCGTTCTTCTGGCAGCCGGATGCAGCGGAGTGCAGAACACCCCCGCCGTAACCACTGCACCACCAGCCACTGTGGCAGTTACCCAGCCGAATTCCACGGCAGTACTCATCCACAACACCCTGTCCATTAAGCTCGACCCGGTGCTTGGTTCCGGCTACGGCTCCTTGACCATTGCTGAATCCGCCGGTACGGATAAGCCCTACTTTGACATCTACCCGGAATATAACGAACTCACCATCCAGAATTACAAGCTGCCGGGGACCACTCAGGAAGCGCGTATTTACCTGTTCCCGGTCTTGCGCTACCGCGAATTAAGTCCCGAACTCATGCCTGCCCGTGAGGCGGACCTGCAATCGCTCCTCACCGGCGGTCCTTCCGGCAGCAAAGAGTTGCCTTTTCTTCCCATCTTCAACTCCTTGCAGATGTTTACCGCGCAAGTGGATGTAATCCAATTCCAAAACGGCAAGGGCATCCGCTACATCACCCAGTATTCCCAGGGTATCGTTCCCATAAACAACCAGGAAATGTTCTACACGTTCCAAGGTCTTACTGCCGATAACCAGTATTGGGTCGCGGCCATCCTGCCCATCAGCAGTTCCATTTTGCCGGCCGATGGCCAGAATCCGCCAAACGGCCAGAGCATGGAAGATTTCGCCCTCAATTACAAGAAATATATTGCCGATACCACTGCCCAACTCAACGCGCAAAGCCCCAATAGTTTTGTTCCAGCCATCCCCATGCTGGACGCGCTGGTCAACAGCATAATCATCCAACCATGATTGGGTTCCTATAAAAGTAAATCGGAGCACAATCTGCGCAGAACGGAGACAAAAATGAAAACACGCAATTCCCAGCATTTCTTCGGCAGCGATTAGATAAAACCCCACCCATTTGACCAGGATGACCTTGCTCCAATGACAGGCAAGCGCCGCCAGGAGGCAACATTTACAAGAACAAGCTAAAGCACCAGCGGATGAATTTCCTCATAATTTCAACCCAAGAAAGGATGAATCCATATGAACGACAACTCGACTCAAAATCATTATCCAGATCGTTTCGAAGAGAGGCAGCAGCGCCGGGATGAAAGGTGGGCGCGCCGCCAGGAAAGGTCTGGTGGGCAATGGATGTGGGGCATCCTGTTGATCCTGCTGGCAGGCATCCTGTTCCTGCAAAACCAGCATATTTATATCATTAACAACTGGTGGGCACTTTTCATCCTGCTCCCTGCAATGGGCTCGTTCGCAGCCGCCTGGAGAATTTCCCGGGATGCGGGCGGGAAGATCACCAGCGCAGCGCGCAACACACTGATCGTTGGCGTGGTGTTTCTGCTGGTGGCGGCCATGTTCCTGTTCAACCTGAACTGGACCATCCTCGGACCAGTGCTGCTGGCCTTAGCCGGCATCGGCTTGCTTGCAAATGGGATGCTCCCCCATTGATGAACTTGGTGACAAAAGAAAGGATGATCTAATGAAAAGCCCTTTTTTTCTACTATTCCTGGCGGCCGTGCTGCTGGCCGGGTGCAGTCCGTTCAACATTGGCGGCAGCGGAAAAATCGTCACCCCCTCCAATACCATCATCAGCGAGGCGCGACCCGTCAGCGGGTTCACCGCGATCGATTTCCGCACCTTTGGCCAGGTCACGATCACGCAGGGCGACAGTGAATCGCTAACCATCAAGGGCAGTGACAACATTGTCCCGCTCATCAAAACATCCGTATCAGGCGGGGTCCTCAAAATCCAAATGGAAGAGAATGTGGATGTCACCGGCGTGACCAAAGACAACCTGCTGACCTTCACCATCACGGTCAAGAACTTGAACGACCTGACGGTCAGCGGGGCAGGGAAAGTGGAAATGAATTCGCTTACCACCTCCAAGCTGGCCTTGACGATGAGCGGCGCCGGGCAGATCCTGGTGGGCAAACTGGCTGCGGAGCAGTTGAACGTCACGATCAGTGGAGTGGGGAACGTCGAAATCGCCGGTGAAACTGCCAGGGCTTTTGTTAACATCTCCGGCGCCGGCCCTGTGACGGCCCCTGACCTGAAGATCCAGACCGCGGATGTGACCATATCCGGCATCGGCAGCGCCACTCTCTGGGTGACCGGCGAACTGACTGGAAACATCAGCGGTGGCGGGAATATCTCCTACTACGGCAATCCTCAGACCAAGACCACTGCAACCGGGATTGGCAGTTTCAAAGCTCTGGGAGCCAAGTAAACTCGTCTGGCATACACAGCTTACATCCTGGCTGCCGTTGTCATTGCCGTGATTTGGCGCAGAGAGTTCAAAACCGGATAAATAACCTGACGGAGGTTTTTCACCATGGGCCAAAAAGTTCACCCGCGAACTTACTTCATCCTTGTGTATCTGCTTTCCTGGCTGATCTGGATTCCCCTGGATCTATCCCATTTCGGGATTGGCCCCATTCATATACCAGAGGGCTTGAGCAATATCATCCGGCTGCTGGGGGTGCTGATGCCGGCCATCTCCGCCCTGATATTGTCAAGGATTATGGGGGGAAGGGAAGCAGTGGGCAGTTTGCTTAAGCGTCTGGGAATCTGGCGGGTGGGCTGGAATTGGTGGGCGGCGGCGGTCCTGCTCCAGCCGGTCCTGCTTATCCTGGCCGGACTGGCTTTCAACTGGATCTGGGGAAACCCGCCGGTAACACTACAGCCGTTGGGGTCAATCACCACCTTTATCGTCAATATCATCTTCCTGGCAATTGCCACCCTGGGTGAAGAGATCGGCTGGCGCGGCGTGGCCCTGCCGGGACTGCAAGCGCGAGGGAGCGCCCTCAAAGCCAGCCTGGTTCTGGGTTTCCTGTGGGCAGCCTGGCACATCCCCTTCTGGCTGCTTATGGATACCTTCGACCAGTTCGGATGGAGCTACCTGGGGCTGAATTTCCTCTTCATCCTGCCAGGTACATTCTTTATTACCTGGTTCTTCAATCACAGCCGCTCCAGCCTGCTGCTGCCGGTGGCTTTCCACCTGAGCTTCAATATCCTGAATACTGCCGTGTTCCCGGTAACCGCCATCCCGGGCGCGTTTGCCCTGTTCATCGCCGTTGAATGGGTTGTTGCCTTGCTGATAGTAAAGAAGCTTGAGCCACCTAAGGCCCAGGCAACGTGATGGAGATAAACCGCCTTCAAAAACCTGTCCAATCGGGGAGTAAATATTCCCCTGTCGGTAAGGCAGGTTCTTGGGAATGGATCTATTTTTGGGATAGGAAATGGCACCTGGAGTAATGCTGTGAATCTAATCAAAAAAACCATTCATGTCGTCCTTATCGTGCTGACCATTTTCCTGGCATTAACGGCTGTTGCAGGTTGTATCCAACTCGTGGAAGGTACCTATGCACCGCCCGTGGAGATGTTAAATGGTTCGGTGTTTACAGATTTCATCATCCCGGGTCTGGCCCTGGGGTTGATCGTAGGCGGGAGCGCAGCATTTGCCGCGGTGACGCTGTTCCGCCGGAGCAAATTCGCCATCCTGTTCTCGGCCGCCGCCGGGATCCTCATCATGTTCTTCGAGTTCGTCGAGATGCTCGTGATCGGTTCCCCGGCCGGTGTAGCGCGCACGTTGCAGATCTTTTACTTCGGGTTGGGAACCCTGATCGTGGTTCTATCCATGGGGGCATGGTTCCTGGAATTGCGTTCAAACCATCAACAAACATGATCGGGAGGTATATAAGGAGGCTCGCACATGTCCACAAGAACAAACCTAAAAAGTAAATCCTGGCTCCTGGTTCTCAGCATACTTCTGGGCATCGTCGGCCTCTTCGCGTTCGCGGCCAGCAAGTTTACACCGGGAAAAGTTGTCGTCACCAATGACTGAAAAATCCATCCTCATCATCGGCGCAGGAGTGGCCGGGTTGTGCACCGGCATTTACGGACAGATGAACGGCTACCAGACGCGCATCTTCGAGAAGCACAGGATCCCCGGCGGGTTGGTGACCGCCTTCCGGCGCAAAGGTTACCTGGTGGATGTGTGCATCCACTGGCTGGCCGGCTCCGGACCGGGCTTCTTCATGCACCGCTACTGGAACGAGGTCGGCTTGCTGGCAGGGCGGAAGTTCCTCCAGCACGACCGTTACGGCGTCTACCACGCCAGGGATGGTCGCACGGTGAATTTTTACTGCGACCCGGAACGCCTCGAAAAGCACCTGCTGGAACTTGCTCCCCAGGACGCGCAAGTCATCCATGAGCTGGCAGAAGGGGTGCGCCTCGGCATCCGCTTCACTCCGCCGGTCAGGGAACAATACGAATCCAGCACACTGGAGTGGATCAGGTTCATCATGGGCATGATGCCGATCGCGGGCGGTATCCAGAAGTGGAGCAAGCTTACGGTGGGGGAACTGGCGGAACGCTTTCAAAGCCCGCTTCTGCGTGAAGCCCTGTTGACCTTATTCGAAGCGGATTTCTCGGTTTTTTACATGATCTTATCCCAACTGGGATTCATGTACCGCAATCAAGCGGCTTACCCGCTGGGCGGGTCCCTGCCGATGGCACTGAGGCTGGAGAAACGCTACAAGCAGCTCGGCGGGAGGGTGAGGTACCGGGCCCGGGTGGAGGAAATCGTGGTCGAAAACGGACGCGCAGTCGGGGTCCGGCTGGAGGACGGAAGCGAAGAGCGCGCCGATGTGGTCATCTCTGCCGGCGATGGGTTTACCACGATCTTCAAATTGCTGGATGGAAAATTCGTTGACAAGAAAATCCGCCAGCGTTACGTGACCTGGCGGACATTCCATCCAATGCTGTACATGGGCATTGGCCTCCGGCGGACCTTCCCGGATTTCCCCTTTTCGGTGGAAGGGAATGCCTTTGAACTATCCAGGCCGGTGGTGATTGCCGGGGAGCAACATAAAATGATCCCTGTCCGCATCCGGAACGAGGACCCGGCCTTTGCTCCTCCCGGCAAGACTGTGCTGACCGCGGCGATTTACACGCGGCATGAATTCTGGAAGCGCCTCGAGACTGACCGCAGCGCTTACGAAGCCGAGAAGCAGAAAGCTGCCCTGGCCTATATCGAAGCGCTCGAACAGCTCTGGCCCGGCATCGCGTCGGACGTGGAGATGATCAACGTTGCCACCCCGCTGACCTTTGAGCGTATCACCGGCAACTTGAAGGGCAGCATTGTCGGCTGGAAGCTGACACCCGGGCAAGCCGCAACCAAAGTCCCCAAAACACTGCCGGGGTTAAGAAATTTCTGGATGGTCGGGCACTGGGTCTATCCCGGTGGCGGTGTTCCTGCTGGCGTGGCCACGGCCCGTGAAGTGATCTGGAGACAGTGCAAGAAAGATAAAAAACGATTTACAACCCTCGCATACCAGGATGGAACATGAGATTGGAGAATAAATGAATGAGAGCACCGTTCCTCCCAACCCAAGAAAAATAAATGCACTCTTTTGCACTGCCTTGTACATCATTTGGGGGTTGATTTTGGTCTGGGGCGTGGTCTATGCCAACAACGCATTGTATCCTGCGATATTAAAACAATTCCCAACGGTGCATTCTTTTTTGAATGACATTTACTCGGATTTGGTTTTCCTGTTCACAGCTTTCATCCCGGCTATTTTGATGCCAGGGTTTTTTGGCTACCGGTTTGGCGTCATATCCAAGCACTGGAAAATTCTATTAGGAATGGCAATTTTCTTTATCGGTGCACCCCTTCTATACCGTGTCTTATTGGGTGAAACGCCCTTTGGCGCCAACACATGGTTTTTTGAAGGGGTCGTTGTCCCGGTGGCAGAAGAAGGTTTTTTTCGCGGGGTATTGCTTTCGGTGCTGCTTTGGGGCTTCGGCAAATTGTACTCCCCCAGGACCGCACAAATCCTGGCCATCATTCTCAGTACCCTGATCTTCGCCAGCGCCCACCTGAACAACCTCGGCCATTACCCTTCCGGCTTTATCCTGTTCCAGGTTGGCTTTTCAACGATCCTCGGCCTGGCGTTTGGTTACAGCCGGGTCAAAACCGGCAGCATCTACCCGGCAATGATCTTGCACGCCTTGTTCAACCTGGCCGGAACCTTATGACTCGGATCCAAAGATCGTCTTTGCAGACTGTAGTATGAAACATTTACAAAAATCTATCAAAAAAGTGGAGAAAGAATGAACACACCTTTCGTTCAATGGATCAGGAGATACCAGCTCATTGCGTTCTTTGTGCTCGCGTATGCCATCATGTTTGGCGTCATGTTTGGGTACATCCTTCTGAAACCCGGAAAAGCCTTGCAGCCCTGGTCGCTGGTCTGGGCGCTCGCCATCTTCAGCCCGACCATCAGCGCTGTAATTGTTGCCTGGATCACTGGCGGGTGGAGCGAGGTCAAGCGCTTGCTGGCCGGCTTTACGCGCTGGAAGGCCGGTTTCTGGTGGTACTGCGCGGCAGCCTTCCTGCTGCTGGGCCCATTGGTGATCGCCCTGGTCTATATTGCACTTTTCCATCCCGCCGCAGGTCTCAGGCCAGGTGTGACCATGTCTTCTCTGCTGGGGATCATCGTTTTCCAGCTCTTTTCCGGCCCGATCGGAGAGGAAATGGGCTGGCGCGGTTTTGCCCTGCCGCGCTTGCAGACCAAATACAATGCCCTGGTTTCCAGCCTGATCCTGGGAGTGATCTGGACCTTCTGGCACCTCCCGTTCTTCTACCTGACCGGCGCCACCCAGGTGGGCATTCCGCTGCCGATCTACCTGTTCCTGGTGCTCACCATAACGCTCTACCTGACCTGGCTGTACAACAACACGCACGGCAGCCTGGTCATCACCACCCTGGCGCATTTCACCTACAACCTGTCCTCCACGCTCATCACCGCTGCCGTGAGCCTGATGCCGGCCATGTTATTCTACATGACCGCCGGCCCGCTGCTCTTCCTGGTGGTGGTGGGAGTGGTCCTTTACTTCAAACCCAGATATCTCTCGATGAAATCGGCGGCAGAGCTTCCGTTCCAAAAAATCTGAACTCAGAGGAGAAAGCATAATGAAAACAAAAATGAACGCCTGGCTCATGCTCTTCTCACGTTCCGTGTTGTTCCTGCTCTTCCAAGGCCTGATCGCGTTGATCCTGGTGGCAATCGGCAGGCAGCCGGCATGGAATGAAGCGGCAAGGTGGTGGACGTTCATGGCAGTGCTTGCCAACTTGGGGTCGCTTTTTCTGCTGGTGCGTCTATACAAGGCCGAAGGCGGGAATTTCTGGGAGACCCTGCGCTTTTCGCGAGGAACCTGGAAAACCGACCTGCTCTGGCTGCTTGGTTTCAGCGTGATTGGTCTTCCGCTCGCCGCCGCGCCGAGGGAGCCGCTTGGTGCGGCCATTTTTGGCGATGCCATGATCCCCACGAAGATGTTGTTCCAACCGCTGCCCACCTGGGCATTCGTATTAAGCTTCCTTTTCCCGCTGACGATCTGGTTTGCAGAGCTGCCAACCTACTTCGGTTACTGCATGCCGCGCCTGTTTGGCGGGGCTGAATCCGGGACCCGCCCTGCACTGGGCTGGCTGGCATGGATCGTTGCCTCTCTCTTTCTCGCCGCGCAACACATGTTCCTGCCGTTCCTTCTCAACGGCGGTTACCTGCTTTGGCGGTTTGCGATGTTCCTGCCTTTTGCGTTCGTCACCGGTCTTCTGCTCAAATTGCGCCCAAGAATGATGCCGTACATGGTGATCGGGCATGCATTGATGGATATAACAACCGTGTTGGTTTATTTGATGCTGTAGATTTGAACTGCCACGCCAAGGAGAAAAAATGACCGTCCTTACTCCCATTAACTCCACGGAAGCGATCCAGTCTCGCCTGGCCGAAGGCCGCATCCCGCGCTATGGCCCCATGCTGATGCTGTTTGCACGCTCGGCTTTCATCCTGCTTGCCCAGGGACTCACCTACCTGCTGTTCTTACAACTCAAAATCCCAAATGCCGCGGTGGTCATCCGCAACTGGTGGCCCGTATACGGTACGTTGGTGGATTTTGGCTGCCTTGGGCTATTAATCTGGCTGACAGGCCGGGAAGGGATTCGCCTGCGCGACCTGATCGGCCTGGTGAAAAGCAAACTCAAAACCGAAATCCCGCTCGGGTTGGGGCTGTTCATCGCCATCGCTCCCATCACCATTTTCGGCGGTGGAATGTTGGCCAAGTTGATCGTTTACGGCAGCCTCAATCCGGTATTTCCCGAATACACCTTCATTAAAAGCCTGCCGCTGCTGGCGGTACTGTACAGCCGCTTGATCTGGTGGCCCATCTGGTCTGCCACTGAGGAAATGACCTACAACGGTTATGCCCTGCCTCGGCTGGTCGCCATGACCAAATCCCGCTGGGTGTCGGTGGCGCTTGTCTCGTTCTTCTTTGCACTCCAGCACAGTTTCCTGATGCTGGCCGGTTTCCAGTTCGGGTTCTATATGTTTCTTGCTTTCCTGCCGCTGTCCATCGCGATGACTCTGGTATATTTACGCATCCGCCGCCTTCCGCCGCTTATCGTGGCACATTGGCTGATGGACTTTTCCAATGTTTTGTTCCTGCTCAAGGTTGGATAACAGGAGCCTGACATGAACAGGACAATTGTTATCACTGGCGCCAACAACGGCATTGGGTTGGTGATGACAAGAACCCTGCTGGGGATGGGCGACCGTCTCGCCGCCCTGGACCTTTCGCTGGAAAATCTCCCCGCAGAAAATTCAAGCCTGCTCCCATTCGTTTGCAATGTGACCGACCCCGTACGTGCCCAATCCGTGGTGGACGAAGTCGTCCGCCAATGGAGCGGCGTGGACATCCTGATCAATAACGCCTGCCTGGCGCTGTTTATCCCCTTCGAGCAGCGCTCGCTCGAAGACATCCGCAGGGAGTTCGAAGTGAACTACTTCGGCTATCTCAACATGATCCGGGCAGTGCTGCCGGTCATGCAGAGACAGGGAGGCGGCGTGGTGCACAATCTCAGTTCCGGCGTTGGCTTCACCGGCATGCCCGGCATGGTCGGCTACACATCCACCAAAGGAGCGATCGAAGCAATGACGCGCACGCTGGCGCTGGAATACGCCCCGCAGGGGATCACGTTCAACGTCATGCACCCGCCGCTGACACGCACCAGGTCAGCCGCCGGGTTTGGCGTCCCGCCGGAGATGATGGCTGACCCCGAAGTCGTCGGGCGAGGCATGGCAAAACTGGCCGGCAGGACGAGGCCTGTGCTCGTCCCGGGGGCGGTCAACAGCATTCAACTGTGGATGAGCTACCACATGCGCGTGCAGATGGGTCGCATGATGTCCATACTGGCAGACCGGGCCAGGCAGAATAAAAAATGAGGGAGTAGTGAAACGAGATTGGATCGCTCGTATTTTGATGGTTGCAGGTTTCGTATTGCTGACAGGATACAGTGCTGCACAGCAATAGGAAACTTCCTGGTGATCTTTATGATTGAATCTAGGCAGACGCGTATCCAACCTATCATCGAGTAAAGGAGATACTTCAATGAAAAACCAAACCCGCAACCTGGTCATATTTCTGGTCGCCACTTTCATCTGGACATGGGCATTTTATACGCCCATTGCGCTCAGCGGCAACAGCCCCTACCAGATGCCCTGGATGATCCTGCTCATTCTAGGCGGCATGGGGCCTTCTCTGGTGGGTGTGGTGATGGTTTCCCTGTCCAAAGACAGGGAAGCGCGCCGCGACTATTGGCGCCGCTGCTTCTCATTCAGGCAGATCCGTTTTGTCTGGTGGCTGGTGATTTTCCTGCTGTTCCCGGTCCTTTACGGCCTGAACATTGCCATCGACGTAGCCCTGGGCGGCAGCGCACCGGGCATGACTCAGCTGCGCAGCCTGATCGCCAACCCAGCAGCCATTCCGCTGACCGCCTTCATCAGTTTCCTCTCTGGCCCGTGGGCGGAGGAATTCGGCTGGCGCGGATATGCCCTCGACCGCATCATGAAACCGCTGGGCATCATCCCCGGGACGCTGGTGCTGGGATTGATCTGGGGTGTCTGGCACCTGCCGCTCTTCTTCATGCCCGCCAGCGGGCATGGACAGATGGGCTGGGGTTTCGACGGTTTCTGGGCCTTCAACCTGCGCAGCGCCGGGTTGGCCTTGCTGATGACCTGGGTCTACTTGAAAACGAACCGCAGTATCCTCTCGGCCATCTTCATGCACTTCACTTCGAACTTCACTGGCCAACTGCTCATGCCGTTATCCGGCAGTTCGAACGTGGTGAACATGATCCTTATGCTGGTGTTCGGCTTGATTGCCTGCGCTACGTTGAATAATCCCTGGCGAGCAGCCCCCACGGAAGCATATGAGAGACTCCACCAGGAGAGAGGCAGCGATATCGATACGGATCATAGGAACATGCTTATGAGCTGAAATAATGAATTTTGATTGGTAATTCATCTGGTCTTCCCCTCTGAGCAAAATGGAAACCAGCCAGAAACTCCTCAATTTCTATGGAATTCTGACTGGTTTTTTCTGATCGCTATGCCCCAGGCGGGAATTGAACCCACAACCTTAGCCTTAGGAGTGCTCTGCTCTGTCCATTTGAGCTACTGGGGCGGTGAGGAAATTATACCAAATTCTTGCGTTTCCTCTTAACCATTGCTATACTACAAGCAATCGCGTGCGCAAGTGAATCAGAAACTCTGTAAAATAAGGGCCATCTGGCACAGGCGGGTCTAGAAATCCGCGCAAGGAGCAATGAAGCCTATGGAGTCAAAAAAATTCGGAAGGTACGAAATCAGGGGCGAGATCGGCCGCGGCGGCATGGCCACCGTTTACCATGCCTACGATCCACGCTTCGAGCGCGAGGTGGCGCTCAAGGTCCTGCCGCACGAGATGCTGCACGACGTGCAGTTCCGTACCCGTTTCGAACGAGAAGCCAAGACGATTGCCATGCTCGAACATCCGGCCATCGTGCCGGTTTACGACTTCGGCGAGGAGGAGGGTCAGCCTTATTTTGTCATGCGTTACATGACCGGCGGCTCGCTCTCCGACCGGATCAAGAAAGGGCCAATGAGGGTACAGGAAGCTGCACAACTCATTGCGCACATCGCCCCCGGGCTGGACGAAGCCCACGCCAAACACATCATCCACCGCGACCTGAAACCCGGTAATATCCTCTTCGATCAATTTTACGAACCGTATATCTCGGATTTTGGCATTGCCAAGCTCTCGGAAGCGCAGACGAATGTCACCGGCAACGCCATCGTGGGCACACCGGCATACATGAGTCCCGAACAGGCCCAGGGGGAGAGTATTGACGGGCGTAGCGACATTTACGCGCTGGGCGTCATCCTGTTTGAAATGCTGACCGGCCAGCAGCCCTACCACGGCGATACCCCCATGAGCGTGGTCGTCAAGCAGATCACCGATCCGGTCCCGCACATTCTGAACGTTAAGCCGGACCTGCCTCCTGACATGGAGTTGATCATCGAAAAGGCCATGGCCAAGGATCGCAACGAGCGTTTCCAGGATGTGAAGTCACTGGCAAATGCCCTGAACGCGGTTGCCCGAGGCGAAAGGCTGAGCCTGGGTTCATCCGACGCGACCATGCTGACGTCTTCCAAGACCGTTCTTGCCTCCAAGCCCCCCTCCCAGCCTCTTCCTGGAACGATGACTGCCAAACGGCCGCCTGCACCCGAAAGAGCCCAGGTACCGCAAGTTTTCGAACAGGTGCTGGCTCCGGCTGCACCGCGTAGAAACACTGGATTATGGGTCGGACTGGGCGCTGGCATCTTGATCCTGTTTGTCGCAGTTGGCATTGGAATCATCTACCTGAGAAATAAAACCCCGGGCCTGGCTGCTCCCATCCCAACCCAAACTCAAACGGTTATCCAGGCGTCACCGACCTTCACCGTTGCTGCTCCTACCGCAACCTCTGTTGCGGTCGTTCAACCGGCTGCCAGTGAGGCGGCTGCTCCCACGGAAACACCCGCCCCCAGCCCCACGGCGACTGCCATCAGCCTGCCTTCCATTGGTGGAGCCGATCAGATTGCCTTCCTGAGCGCCAAGGACATCTGGCTGGTGAACGTGGATGGAACAAATGCAAGCCAGCTCACCAAGGATGGCGCAGACAAGAAGAGCTTGCAGTGGGCGCCGGACGGCTTGGGCTTGTTTTATATCAGCGGCAAATGCCTCCAGTCAGTGACGATTCCGGATGGTGTAATAAAAACAATCACCTGCTTCAATACCGCCAATTACGTGGAAGCCTTTGAGATTTCACCGGATGGCACGCAGGTGGCTATCAGTGTCAATCACGTCCTGTTTATTGTGCCCTTGGATGAGACCGCCCTGGCTGGTGCAAAAAGCGTAGGTCAATTGGCGCTTCTGCCTGGCGACATCTTCAAATATCCTGATATCACCCAGGGACAAACCATTAAACAGGTTCGCTGGCAGAAAACAAGTAAGCGGATCGCCGCGGTTTATATCATGCCTCTGAATGGTCAAACCATCGATAATATCGAGATTTTTGATCTGACCTCCTGCACCAGCGCCAACCCCTGCGACGGGTCAACTTTCTTCCGGGAAAGAATTTTTACCCAATTCCCGTATGGACGTTTTGAAATGATCGGGTTTGGCATAGGCGGCGGTAAATACTCGATCATCCCTTCCTTTGATTGGAATGCGGATGGACTTTTCCTGCTCAATAGCATCAATCGTAATGGAGTTTATGGGTACTTATATTCCTATAATACTTCCACTTTTAATGGTGAAATGATTGACCCGCTTGGCAGCCAGTGCTGCTACGCGGATGCACGCTGGAGTCCGGATGGTTCTTATATGCTGTTCGCGTACCAGGACGTTAGGCTGGGGGGCGCATCCAGGAACCAACTCTATTACATCCCTTATGGGAGCGTCGGTACGGGCGCAACCTATACACCCCTGCCCCTACCGGATGGTGTCCTTTCCAACATTTCTGATCATCCAGATCCGGCACTGCGTCCGACCAAGTAAGACAGCTCCGGGCGGTCAAACCGCCCGGATGATGTTTTTCACCAGTCCCGGCCCGGCATAGACCAGCCCGGTATAGATTTGCACCAGCGCCGCCCCCACGTCCAGGCGGCGTTTGGCATCTTCGGAGGACATGATCCCGCCCACACTGATAACCGGCAGGCGGCCATTCAGCCTTTTCAGCACCTGCCTCAACACCACTTCGCTGCGGGCCCGCAGAGGGCCACCGCTTAGGCCGCCCGTTTCACCCTGATGGGGGGAGCGCAGCTCCAAACGTCCCAGGGTGGTATTGGTGACAATGACACCGTCCATGCCATTATCCAGGATGATATCGATGGCGTCGTCGAGCTCGCCTTCCGAAAGATCGGGAGCAAGTTTCACCAGGATCGGGCATTTGACCTTTGACCGTTGACCTTCGACTTTTATCTGCCCCAGCAAATCTTCCAGCATCTTCCGTCCCTGCAGGCGGCGCAGTCCCACGGTATTGGGCGATGAGACGTTGATGGCAAGATAATCCGCTAATCCGGAAAATGCCTTCATCAGGGTTATATAATCGTTTGCAGCCTCTTCCAACGGAGTATCCTTGTTCTTGCCGAGGTTTACCCCAAGGACGATGGACCTTGGACGACGGACGGCGAAGGACACTCGACCTTTGACCTTCGACATGCCTTCCCCCGGAAATCCCAACCGATTAATGATGGCCTGGTCTTCGACCAGCCTGAAAACGCGTGGCCGGGGGTTGCCCGGCTGAGGTCGCGGCGTGACCGTCCCAATTTCAATGTGGCCAAAACCCAATGCCGCCAGTCCGCGCATGGCGATGCCATCCTTATCGTAGCCCGCTGCCAGTCCGACCGGATTCTTGAATTTCAATCCCAACACTTCCACTGGTTTATCCGGGGTGCTGTACATCGCCTGCAATAACCAACGCATGGGCGGGAGCATGCCGGCCAGCCGGACCAGTTGCAGCGTCAGGTGGTGGGCAGTCTCAGGATCAATTTTGAACAGAAAGGGGCGGATACGAGAGTACATCAACGCTTAGGATTTGTGAATGGAGAGGTAATGCTGGCATTCCAAATCATATTTTCTGGCCCGCATCTGCAGTTTTGGCAGGATCGAAAAATCACCTTTCAAGAGGTCCGCGGCATAATCCAGCATCTGCTGTCCCATTTTCTGCAGGAAGGGTTCAAGCGTGCCTTCGCTCAACGTGGACGGACGGAAAGCCTGTTCCGGTGTTGGAGGTTCTTCCACACCCAACTCAACCAGCAGCCATCCCAGTGTAGACTTGTTCTCGGCATTATGAGCATCAGAGATTTCCAACCAGGGTGTAATTCCCAGTTCATAGTTAAGCACGACCACGGTGGTTGCATTTCTGAATTTTATGGTGCAGGTACGATCCACATAGCTGATCGCGGTCTTTTTGAACCCGAATTTAGCTTCCAAGGCCCAAAATGCCTTGTCTACCATATCCTCAAATTCTGTCTTTTTCATTTCCTGTTCCTTGGATGTAAGAATCCTCAATACGGTTTTACCACATTATTTCACACCGGGCCGTTATGTTTCAAGGCATATTGGACCATCGTTTCGACCATCTGCATTGCATAGGCAAGCCTTTTTTGGGTTTCCACAAGGCTGTTTTCTCGCTCGCGTTTTAGTTCCTCCGGATCGCACCTCATCACAAACGGATCTTCCCAGGCAAGCCAGTCAACCTCTTTGGTTTTTATATCGGATTGGAGCAATAAGATCATCTCGGTTACCATGCTCAAATCGGCATTTCTTACCAGGGGCATGATCTTGTTAAGTTGGGAAGCCTGGATGACCAGATGACACCAGGCATAGTCCAGTGACTTTCCAAAAAGGATTTTTCCCATGGTGGTGACGAAGCGCTCGATTTCATGGTAATTCTGCGGATGCGTCTGCCAGGCGGTCTCGGTACGCTGGAAAATTAACGGTAGATTTTCGGGTCGCAGGGAACGAACATCCCTCAGAAATTGCCCCCGGTATTTTCCTCGCAGTGCGAAGGCCAACCTATCGATATAAGCCAGGTGAATGATCTCACCGGGACTGGCAGCCTGGGCCGCATGCAAGTAAAGGTGGGTAAAGTGTTCGCCAATTTGCAGATTCTGGTCGAGTGGAAAAACGACAAAAAAGTCATCTTTTGCCATCCAATCCATCAGGGCTGGATGCTGGCGGGTGTTGAGCGGCGGGCAAACATATGCCCGCCCAAAGCTGGTTTTCAGATCGGGCAGAATGGCCTGCAAATGGGCGAACATCTGCAGATCGGGATCATGGTAGGGGAAAGCGATCGAAGGAAGCAATGAGAACCTTATGGGAAAAGAATCAGTGCTATTGATTCTCCTTGAGAAACAGCCTCGTGGCGGCTATCTTTTCTTTTTCCACCTTGCCTGTCTTCGACCAGTAATCCAGCAGCTCGGAGATTGTCACCACTGTGTGGAGGCGGAAGCCCGCCTCGTCAAGCGCTTCCCTGGCTCCGGATTGGCGGTCAATCAACACGACCACATCGCTTACCTTCAGCCCGGCGCTGATCAGCTTTTCAATTCCCTCGAATTTACTCCCACCCGTTGTGGTCAGGTCATCGACCACTACAGCAGTCTCTCCAGCCTGGTACTCACCCTCGATCTCGGCTTTCGTACCGTAGGCTTTGATCTCCTTGCGCGGGTAGATGACCGGATAGCCGGCCCGCAGGCTGATCGCCGTCACGATGGGAATGGCGGCATAAGGCAGGCCTGCCAGGCGGTCGAACTTCAATTTTTCCAATACTGGCAGGTAGGCCGCGGCCACCTGGTCCAGCAAGCGGGGATAGGTGACCAATCGACGCAGATCAATATAGATGGGGGATTTCAGCCCGGATTTGAGCGTGAACTCGCCAAATTTCACACAGCCAGCCCCCAGCAGGTCATCTGCCAGCCTTGAAAGTGCTGATCCTGTTTCTATCATTTCGTTATCCTCACCCTATCAGGGCTGTCTTTCTGTGGCAGAGATCGTTGCAATGAAACTGTTCAATTGCTCCAGGTGCACCAATTCATCCCTGGTTTCTGCCTCGATCAGGCGTGCAATCGTGACTTTATAGCCCCGGTATCTGACGCCATGATCTTTATAAAAATCCTCTGCAGGCAGGTCAGCGAGCCGGTCAACCAATACCTTCTGTGAAGCCCGCCCGGCCTGGACCAGATCCGAAACATCCCCTTTTTTATACATACCAACCAACCGGGCATTGTAGGTTTGCCAGTCCTTGTCAATGAATTCATAAAACGGCGGCAGTCTGCTTGTGGAAATTGCCTGGATGGATTCCAGGTTGGAATAATCCCAACCGATCAGGTGGGCAAGTAAATCCCGGATCGACCATGTTCCCAGGAAAACCTGGTCCTGTAAATGGATGGGGAATTGTCCTGCCAGAATGAATAGATTTTCGCGTCCCTCTACAAATCCATCAACTAACGCTTTTCTCTTCTCTTCTGGAGTGGAGCGCATATCTCACCTTAATTGAATGGTTGGTTCACTCCGGCTTTCCAAGCTGGTACCGGATGTTGATCATTTCATCGCGTAATTCCGCTGCGGCCCTGGCAGGATCTGCTGCGCGCGATATCCCGCGCGAGATGGGGAAAAGCATGCCTTTACCATCTTTGCGTAAACCGGCTCCAAGCGCTGTCTCCAGCTCACCGCCTTGTGCACCGACGCCTGGAGCCAAAAACCAGAGATCCGGCGCGGCTGCGCGGACACGCCGCAGCGCTTCCGGCTGTGTCGCGCCAACCACCAGGCCGATGTTATTGCCGGTGTTCCAGGTTTGGGCAAGCTGGGCAATATACACATGCAAAGGCACGCCTGCGTGATAGCCCGGGCGGGCGCCCAGGTCCGCCCCTGCAACATTCACATCCTGGAAATCCGCTGCGCCGGGATTGCTTGTCTTGCACAACAGGAACACACCCTTTTCCTTGTAAGCCAGGAACGGCTCGATCGAATCCCTTCCTAGATATGGGCTGAGCGTAATGGCATGCGCGCCGAGCACCTCAAATGCCGATCTGGCATATGCTTCGGCGGTTGAAGCAATGTCACCGCGTTTGGCATCCAGGATGACCGGGATCATCGAACCCAATCGATCGGATTCTGCGTGGACTGCGGTGATGACATCCTTTAGCGCAGCCCAACCGTCCGGCCCATAAAGCTCAAAGAAAGCCGCATTGGGCTTGAAAGCCGCCGCGAAAGGGGCGGTCGCCTTGACCAGGCGAAGGCAAAAATCGCGCGCCGCTCCAGCCGTGGGGGTGGACAGATCGGATGGGTGCGGGTCGAGTCCCACGCATAGCAGGGACGAGCAGTCATCCACGCGTTTTGCAAGAAAGGAGAAAAAGGTTTCCATATGCCTCCGTTTTCACGTAACACGTTTACACGTTTGAACGTGGAACGTGCCAACGTGTAAACCTGGAAACGTAATCAAGCTTTTCCCAACACCATCGCAAGCAAAGCCATTCTAACGTATAAACCATACTCCATCTGCCTGAAATATGCGGCACGCGGATCGTCATCCACTTCCATGGATATCTCGCCGACGCGCGGCAGGGGGTGCATTACGATCATGTGTTCTTTGGCAGCTTTCAGCACCTTGGGATCGATCACATACGCACCCTTGACGGACTCGTAAACCGCTTCATCACTAAAGCGTTCCTTTTGGACGCGTGTGACATACAGGACGTCGGTCTCGGGCAGACAGGCCTCCAGCGTGCTGTACTCGGCCTGTTCGACCTTCTTGGCTTTGAGTTCGTCGATCAGTTCAGTGGGCATGCGCAGGATATCCGGCGCGACATAGTTGAGTTTGACCTTGTAGAGCGAGAGCAGGCGCGCCAGCGAATGCACCGTGCGGCCATGCTTCAAATCGCCCAGCAGGGTTACGGTCAGTCCATCCAGGTAACCCAGTTCCTCCCGGATCGTGAAGGCATCCAGCAGGGCCTGGGTGGGGTGTTCGCCAATCCCATCCCCGGCGTTGATGACCGGTTTGCGGGCAGCCTTTGCGGCGATGGCTGCCGATCCGACCTCTGGGTGGCGCAGCACAATCACATCCGTATAGCACTCCAGCGTGCGGACGGTGTCTGCCAGGCTCTCGCCTTTCGAGACTGACGAGTATTTCACTTCATTGATCGGGATGACCGAGCCACCCAGCCGTTCCATCGCCGCGGTGAACGACGAAGAGGTGCGGGTGGAGGGTTCATAAAACAGGTTGGCCAGGATCTTGCCTTTGAGCAGGTCAAAGGTGCCGATGTGGTCGACCATGTCGTGCATCTCGTGTGACACGGCAAAGATATATTCCAGGTCTTCCCGGCCGAACTGCCTGACCGAGAGGATATCCTTGCCATACCAGGGCGCATTCTTGTGGTCGCCGAGCGGCAGGTGGGACAGGTTGTGCTTGTTGATGGTCATGGTTATCTCCTTATTGAAAAGTCTTTATCCTGATAGTCGAATAGTCCTGTAGATCCAATTGATGGCGGATCCCGTTTGATCATATTTCTGATTTGCACAATTCTCCATCCGGTCACGCAGCGGGGGAGAATCTTCTCATTCCGCCTTACTCGTCGGGGATAAATCCCCGTCTCAGTGCATGAAAGTCGGATAAATCCGACTCGTTCGTAACGTTAGCCCGCAGGGCTTTCATGCACTGAGCAGGGACTTTAGTCCCGGCGACATCCGCTGACCAATGTCCCTCAGGGATAAATCCCCGTCTCAGTGCATGAAAGTCGGATAAATCCGACTCGTTCGTAACGTTAGCCCGCAGGGCTTTCATGCACTGAGCAGGGACTTTAGTCCCGGCGACATCCGCTGACCATTGTCCCTCAGGGATAAATCCCCGCCTCAGTGCATGAAAGTCGGATAAATCCGACTCGCTCACGCAGCCAGCCCGGAGGGCTTCCACGTTCTGAGCAGGGACTTTAATCCTGGTGAACCGTGACCTTCAATCTTCCTCGATTTTCTCATAAATCGCAATTGCCGTGTTCTCCTTATGATGCTCTTTCTGCCGCGCCGCATACGCCATGACCGTTTCCAGCGAACGCTCCCCAATAGTCAACGCACCGTAGCCTTCCTGCCATTTGAATTGACCATCGCTTCCATCCATGTGGTTGATAGCAAACGCGCTTGCTCCCTTGAGATGCTTGACACAGTCCGCCACGGAGAATTTGGGTGGGATGGAAAGGACAACGTGAACATGGTCTTCGGTGTTGCCAGCTGCATGGATTTTCAAATCTAACTCTTTCGCTTTTTGATACAAAACACCGTAAAACATCTTCTCGCGTTCCAGCGTGAGAGTTGGCTGGCGTTCAGATGTTGCCCAGATAAGGTGGTAGTGGAGTCGCCAATAGGTCATAACATGCTCCATACTCTCAAGGACGAGAGCCCTCGTACGCCTTGATTCGTCGGGGATAAATCCCCTCCTCAGTCCCTGAAAGTCGGATGAATCCGACTCGGTTCTTCAACCCGGAGGGCTTCCATGTACTGAGCAGGGACTTCAGTCCCGGCGGTGCCAGAGGATCATTGTCAAACCTTTTAAAAAAGATTATCATTCCAACCATGAGCAATCTCCACTTCCAACCGGATGAACTCGAACTGCTGGCATCCTACGAAAACCAGGAATGGCAGTCGGTGAAGAATATCAAAGAACAGGCTGCGCAGTATCAAACGTATGCCCGTGCCACCTTCCGCAAGGACAAGCGTGTCAATATCCGTATATCTGAAAAAGACTTGCTCGACCTGCAAAAGCGCGCCTTGCGTGAAGGCATCCCGTACCAGACTTTAATCTCCAGTATATTGCATAAATATATCTCCGGGCAGAACGAGCGGTAAGATTCTTTCTATTCTCTTAAGAGCACAGGGCGCAACCCTGTGCTCTTTTATTTCTCACGAACATTATGTCCATATCCTGGTCCAACCATCACTTTCCCATCTTCCAAGGCCGTTTTCCCACGCAGAACCACTTTCCGTACGCGCCCTTTCACCTTCCAACCCTCGAAGGGTGTCCAGCCGCAGCGGGAGTGCATTTCCGCCGCGTGGATCTCGTATCTGGCATTCTCATCCACTTCAACCCAGGTTTCGGGTTGTTCGGGCAGGGAGAAAATTCGGTGAGGGTTGGTGTACATGCGCGTGGTGATATCGTCCATGGTCAAACGTCCATCGTCCACCGCGGTCAGCAGCAGCGGCAGCATGGTTTCCAGGCCGGGAAAACCCGGTGGCGGGTTCTCACCGTCCTTCTCGGCCAGGGTATGCGGGGCATGGTCGCTGGCAAAACAGTCGATCACATCCAGGTTGGCCCACAGGGCTTCAACATCTGCTTGTGTGGCCAATCTCGGACGCACCTCGCCGCGTCCCGGATGCCCGTGGCTGATCGCAGGAATATCATCCTTGGTAAGAAACAAATGCTGCGGGCAGACCTCGCAGGTGACCTTGATGCCGCGTTCCTTGGCAGCCTTGATGAGCAGGACTTCCTCTTTAAAGAAACATGGGCAATATGGACCGGACGGTCATGGATGACCGCCATCAGGATGACCGCGGCCATGCTGCGGCTCTCGGAGTGCGCCACGATAGGCAGGTCCATCGGCCATGCTTTAAAATGCTCCTGCCAGAGCGTCATGTCATCCAGCCGCAGTTCACCAAAAGTGCTGTCAAGGTACATTTTCAATCCCGCCGCCCGTAGGGGCAGACCTGTGTGTCTGCCCCGTTCTGTGTGTCTGCCCTGCTCTGCGTGTCTGCCCTGCTCTGCGTGTCTGCCCTGCTCTGCGTGTCTGTCCCAATTCGTATTATCAGGTCCTGCGCCCAGGTATTGTGCGTAGTCGCAACGCGCCTTGAGACGCGCTGCTTCAAGTGCCAGGTCAAGCGTCCCGGCGTCAAAGATGGGCGGTTTTGTGTTGGGCATGGCCAGAACCAGGGTGATACCTCCCGCCAGCGCAGCGGACGTGCCAGTATCCCAGTCTTCCTTGTGGGTTTGGCCGGGATCGCGCAGATGGACATGCGGGTCAATTAGGCCGGGGAGTTGCATGGTTGGATCGCCTTTTTGTTGTTTGGGTAAAAACGGATAAAAAAAGAGAGCCGGTCATGGCTCTCTAAAGAACAGGAAACTTTGAGCTCAAAAAGAAAATCTCGAAAGTGAAGGAATGTGACCATATCGGGCGGAATTATAGGCAAGGCAGAAATTTTGTCAAGGGTTTTAAAGCCGGGATCCCGCTTGGGGCAAACCGGTTTACAACAGTCGCTCCAGATGCAGTTATAATTTCCCGGATGATCCTGCTTACCGGAGGGACGGGCTTCATCGGCCGGTCCCTCACCCGTCAACTGGTGGAGACCGGCCACCAGGTACGCCTCTTGCTGCGGCCTTCGCCGCGCACGCCTCGCCTGCCTGTCGGAGTGCCGGTGGAAGTGGCTGTCTCGAGCCTGGACGATATCAGCGGTTTGCGGGCTGCCATGAAAGACGTGGAGGCAGTTTATCACCTGGTGGGGGGGGAAGGACAGGGTGGGGGGGCCAACTTGCAAGTAGTGGATATCGACGGTACTCGCAACGTGTGTCAGGCCGCCGCAGACGCACGTGTGGGACGATTCTTATATCTGAGTCACCTGGGCGCTGACCGGGCGTCTGGTTTCCCGGTGCTCAAGGCCAAGGGCATCGCCGAGGAGTATATCCGTAAATCCGGCGTCCCCTACACGATCCTGCGCGGCTCGATCCTGTTCGGTCCGGGGGACGAATTCACCACCGGGCTGGCGATGTTACTGGCTGCAGCTCCCGGCTTTCTGCCCCTGCCTTCGAAAGGTCAGACTCTCGTCCAGCCATTGTGGGTCGAAGACGCGGTCACCTGCCTCATCTGGGCGCTGGATTACCCCGAAACAATCAACCGCACCTACGAAATCGGCGGGAGCGAAACCTTCAGCCTGCGCCAGGTGGCCGGAACAATCATGGAAATCACCCGCCAGCCGCGCCTGCTGGTTAATTGGCCAACCCAATCCATGCGTGCTTTGACGATCCTGATGGAATTCATCTTTCCGCGCTTTCCGGCCTCAATCTTCTGGATGGATTACCTGGCCGTAAATCGCACCTGCCCGGTGGACACCATCCCGCGTGTATTTGGCCTGATGCCAGCCCGCTTCGCCTCCCGCCTGGACTACCTGCGCGGCGGCCACTGGATCCGTCAACTGTTCGGCCGCTTGTTATCCCGCCATGCCTGAGTGGATCATCCGTCTCCTTGAAACGCCTCTGGAAATGACCGCTGTGGAAGATTTGCAGCGGCTGGTCTGGAGGGCCCCGGATATCGAGGTTGTCCCGAAAGACATGTTGTTAGCGGCTGTCCACAATGGCGGGTTGGTGATCGGGGCATTCGTGGAGGATATCCTGGTGGGTGTATCATTTGGTTTCCCGGGTTTCTATACCACTCCAGATGGCCCACGCCTGAAACATCACTCACATATCCTTGCCGTCCATCCGGATTGGACCTCAAAAGGGATTGGCTTTGCCCTCAAACGCGCTCAATGGCAAATGGTCCGCAACCAGGGTCTGGATCGTATCACCTGGACTTACGATCCTCTTCTCAGTCGCAATGCTCATCTTAATATCGCCCGGTTGGGCGCGGTCTGCAGCATGTACCTGCGTTCTGAATATGGTGAAATGCACGATGGTTTGAATGCCGGCTTGCCTTCAGACCGTTTCCAGGTGGACTGGTGGCTTAATACCGAACGGGTGAAACGACGCCTCAGCCGCCGCTCACGCCCGATCCTGGCCCTGGCTCACTACCGCATGGCTGAAGCGACCCTGCTCGAAGCTCATTTGGACCGGATGTCATTCGCCCACCCGGCGGAAGGAATTCCATTGCTGTCAGGCACCCTGCTGCTTGTAGAAATTCCTGCCGATTTCCTGGCTCTGAAAACTGCCGATCCATCCCTGGCGCGCGATTGGCGCTTCTACTCCCGGGAAGTTTTCGAGAAAGCTTTTGCAACCGGTTACCTGGTCACCGATTTTGTGTATGAGCAGGGGCGAAGTTTCTATGTTCTGACATACGGTGAAACTACACTTTTAGGAGGACAAAATGGAAAATTCAATTTCCCTTAAAACCCTTGCCAAGATGATTGATCATTCCCTGCTGCATCCCACCCTGACAGACAAGGCGATCACTGACGGATGCGAGCTCGCTCGCGCTTGCGATGTAGCCACCGCCTGTGTTAAGCCCTATGCCATCCCGCTGGCAAAACGCATCCTGGATGGCTCTGGTGTCAATGTATGTGCAGTGATCGCCTTCCCCCACGGCAACAGCCTCACACCCATCAAATTGCTGGAGGCCGGTGCGGCCGTAGATGCCGGGGCTGTGGAGATCGACATGGTCATCAACATCGGCAAGGCATTGGGCGGCGACTGGGCTTACGTCTCTGAGGAGATATGGGCGGTCAACGAAATGGTCGTCAGCGGCAACGCCATCCTCAAGGTCATTTTTGAGAACGATTACCTGGAGGATGCACACATCGTCCGGTTGTGCGAAATCTGCTCGGAACATGCGGTCGCCTTTGTGAAAACTTCCACCGGTTACGGGTTCGTAAAACAACCCAATGGGTTTTACTCTTACGCCGGGGCGACTGACCACGCCTTGCGCTTGATGCGCGCCCATTCTGCCCGGGAAGTTCAGATCAAAGCTGCCGGGGGCGTGCGTACCCTGGACGATCTGCTGCGCGTGCGCGCCTTGGGTGTGACCCGCGTTGGAGCCACCGCCACCCGGGAAATCCTGGAGGAAGCTAAAAAGCGCGGCTTCGTTTAAATAGCGTCGCAATTCATTTATCAGATTCCCCCCGATTCATGTACCCGCTAACTCTATTTCATCTTATACTCTTGCTTTCCGTCCATCTTTAACCAGAGATATTGGTAGCGTGCCAGGGAATGGTTGGCTGCAAGTGGAACCACCTTATTGGAAAAAATATCCGTGGCATCTCCTTGAAATTGGGGTGGCAAAATAACTTCCTGGGATTGGTCGCTCAAATTGTTGAGGATCAAAACCCTTTCACTATTGCATTGTCTTAAATAGGCTGCGATTGATACGTTGTTTGTATCGATCCAGAAGAAATGACCTCGGCCCAGGCATGGGTGTTGCTTACGCAAGGCCACCATTCCCTGTACGGTGTGAAAGAGAGAGTTGACATCCGCCAGCTGATCTGCCACATTTACAAAATGCGGGGCATACGCATCGCTGGAGAAAGGAGCAAAAGGTTGGCTGGTTGAAAAACCGGCGTTCGGCGAGTTATCCCATTGCATCGGCGTACGCACGCCGTTGCGGTCAGGCAGGTCGAGATTGTCACCCATGCCAATTTCATCTCCATAATAGATGATGGGCGAGCCGGGAAGTGTGAATAACAATGAGTTTGCCAGTTCAATCTTGTCGCGGTCATTATCGAGCAGAGGGGCCAGGCGGCGTCGGATGCCCAGATTGAGACGCATGCGCGGGTCCGGAGCATACTGTTCCCACATCCACTGGCGCTCGCTTTCGGTGACCATTTCGAGGGTCAGCTCGTCATGATTGCGCAGGAAGATGCACCACTGGCAGTTTTCCGGGATGAGAGGCGTCCGGCGCAGGATGTCGCGCAAATCTTCCATGCGACCCTTTTTGAGCGCCATGAAGATGCGCGGCATGATGGGAAAATGGAAGCCCATCTGGAATTCATCTCCATCACCAAAATAAGGGCGGACGTCCTCGGGCCACTGGTTGGCTTCACAAAGCAGGATACGTCCCGGGTAGTTCTCGTCGATGAAGGCACGCAGCCGCTTGAGAAAAACGTGCGTTTCCGGCAGGTTTTCACAATTGGTGCCCTCGCGCTCGAAAAGATAGGGGACCGCATCAGCCCGAAAACCATCAATGCCTCGCTCGAGCCAGAAACTGGCTATATTGAACATTTCCTGCTGAACCCTGGGATTATCATAATTCAGATCGGGCTGACTGGCATAAAAACGGTGCCAGTAAAACTGGCCCGCTTGTTCATCCCAGCTCCAATTGGATTTTTCCGTATCGACGAAGATGATGCGCGCACCAGAATACCGGTCACTGCTATCGCTCCAGACATAGTAGTCCCGGTACGATGAGTGGCGGTCAGCCCGGGCTGCCTGGAACCAGGGGTGCTGGTCGGAAGTATGATTCATCACCAGGTCCATGATGATGCGGATGTTTCGCATGTGTGCTTCATCGATCAGGGACTGGAGATCATCCAGGGAACCAAATGATTCCGCTATGTTGTAGAAGTCCGCAATATCATAGCCGTCATCCCGCAGAGGGCTTGGATAGATCGGCATGAGCCAAAGGCAATCAATGCCCAGGGTTTGGAGATAATCTATTTTTTGAATAAGCCCACGCAGGTCACCATGCCCATCCCCGCTACCGTCCTTGAAGGCGCGCACATAGACTTGATAAAAGACAGCATTCTTGTACCAGAGCAGATCATTCATGAAGATTATCGATAAAGATCAACCCTTCACCGAGCCTGCCAGCATCCCATGCACAAAGGAACGTTGAAAGGCAAAGAATATGATCATCGGGATGATGAACGACAGGAAAGCCGCCCCTGTCAGGATGTGCCAGTTCTGGCCGCGTGGATCGATCAGGTTGGTGATCTGCACGGTCAATACCGGGTGGGTGGAAAGGAAGATCTTGGCCACCAGGAAATCATTCCAAACCCAGATGAACTGAAAAATGCCCAGGGAAGCAATGGCCGGCATCGAGAGCGGGATGGCCAGGCGGCGGAAGGCCGCCCAATGGTTGGCGCCATCCAGGTAAGCCGACTCGAAGATCTCACGCGGCAGCGAACCGATGAAGTTGCGGATCAGGTAAATGGCATAGGGCAGCCCGAAGCCGGTGTGAAAGAGCCAGATCCCCAGGAAGGTGCTTTGCATGTGCAGCTTGGTATAAAGCTGGGCCATCGGCACCAGGGACATTTGCAGCGGTACGATCTGCAGACCGATCAACAGGGCAAACAGCCACTGGCGCCCTTTGAAATCCAGCCAGGCGAAGGCATAAGCCGCCAGCGCAGCAATCAGGATCACCAGGAAGGTTGTGGGTACGGTCACGGCGAGTGTGTTGATCAGGGCTGTCCCCATGCCAGCTGGATTGGCCAGGTCGCTGAGGTTGCATTTGAACACGCCCGTTTGGGCGGCCGCGCCCGTCTGGCAATCCGATTCGTACGTTTGCAAGCCCTTGTAGCCCACAATGGCGTCCACGTAGTTGCTTAGGGAGAGCTTGCTGGTATTTTGCCCCTGGCGAGACAGGGTTTGCAGGTAAGTCACAATCGGGGTCAAAGCGTTCAAGGCATCGGCTGGGGCGGTTGGCAAAGGCGTTTTGAGGTGGGGTACATTATTGATCGGCTTGCGCAGCATCAGCAGCAAACTGGCCGCGCTTGGGTACTGGTTCACCAAGGTTGGGCTGGAGAGGTCGGCTTTTGGAAGCAGCTTACCGTCCGCACCGTGACATTCTGCGCAGTACTTGGTGTACTCAGGCTGCCCGATGCTTTGTGACTTTGGAGTCAATATATTCCACCATCCGCTGGTGCGCACGGCCTCACGCGAGCGAAAGGAAGTGGCAAACAGCCCCAATGTGGGCAGGATCCACAGCACGCACATCAGGATCACCGCCAGGTGAAGCGGAAAACGACTGAAGAAATGGTTGAGCCTGGCCAGAGGTTTCATCGCGCGGCCTCCTCTTTGCGAAAGCGCCGGATATTGAAGACCATGATCGGAATGGTCAGGATGATCAAGATGACGGCAATCGCAGTGGACTGGCCGGCATTGGTCACGATCAGAGCGAACATGCGGTTGGCAATCACCTCGGTACCGAAGTTACCGTTGGTCATGACGAAAACCACGTCGAATATTTTCAATATGATAATGGCCATGGTGGTGGTAACGACGATGATCGTCGATGAGATGGATGGAAACAGAATTTGCCAAAAAACCTGCCATTCGTTGGCACCGTCGACGCGCGAGGCCTCAAGGATTTCTGCGTTGACACCCTTGATGGCGGCCGAGAGAATCGTCATGCAGAAGCCCGCCCACAACCAGACTCCAACCACCATCAGGGAAAAGTTATTGATGGAGGGGTTACTTAACCAGGTGACTGGCTGGCCACCCAGACCGACGATGATGGCGTTCAGGAGCCCGATCTGCGGGCCGCCGCCCGTCTGGATATCATACATGAAACGCCAGATGATGCCGGCGCCGATGAATGAGATCGCCGTGGGTAGAAAAACGATCGCCTTTGCGACGCTCTCGTAGCGCACGCGATCCGCCAACAACGCGAAGAACAGGCCGCCAGCGATTGTCCCCGGAACCATCAGGAGCAGCCACAGGGCGTTGTTGCGCAGGGCCAGCAGCATGTTCGGGTTGGTCAGGGCATAGCGGTAATTCTCGAAAACCCCCCAACAGGGCTGGCCGACAGTACAGGTGGTGGCGACCGAAGAGCTGCTGGTGGCATCCAGCAGGCTCAAGCGGATCGTACCAATGGTCGGATAGACAATAAAAACTGTCATCAGGATCAGGGCCGGAAGCAGGTATAACCACGGGGCCATGCGCCCTTGCTTCATGATCTTGGGGACCATACAACCTCCTCAGTCTTGCAAATATAGATACTGGGGCATGTTTTCGCATGCCCCAGTATTTTAACCCTTTATTATTTACTTGATGGATTGTTTTTGAGCTGCAGCAACTCCTGTCAGCGTGGTGGCGATGTCTCCACCTTGGACGATACTGACAATACCCTTCCATTCGGCGTCATTGAAGGGCGCGCCGAGGGCGTCACCAATATCAAAGGTGAAGCCACTGGTGCTCGCCAGCATCTGGGAGAATTTGACTTCCTGCGGGTCGGTGGCAACACCGTTCCCACCCTTGTTCGGGGTGATGCTGAAATTGGCTTTGGCCCAATTGGCTCCGCCTACTGCGCTGGTTACATAAGCCACCAGTGCCTGGGCAGCCGGTTTGTTGCTGAAGGCCATCATGAAGTCAGCCCCACCCTGCAGACCCTTGACACCCGGGAACTGGAAGAAATCATAATCGGTGCCGTATTTCAAATTGGGGAACTGCGTGGCAACCGCGCCGCCGGCAAAGCCGGACTGCTTGACCATCAAAGCTTCAGGCGGATTGGAGAAGACCTTATAGAGGGCATCCAGGAACTTGGTGTTGACCGTGCCGTTTGCTCCACCAACGGTGTACTTTGGATCCGAAGCCCATTTCTGGTAGATTTTGTAGACGTCTGCTACACCCGCGTCATTGTAAGGTGTGGTTCCAGCAATGATGCCGTTGACATAATCCGGCCCCTGGGTGGCGAGCAGCATATCCTGGATGAAGTCGGAACCGGTCCAGCCATCGGCAGCTCCGCCGTTATTGAAGCCCATGCTCCACGGCACATGCCCGTCTGCCACCATCTTGTCGACCAAAGTCTGCAGGTCGGCGAAGGTGGTTGGGACAGTATAACCGAGGGCAGTGAACTGGGTCGGGCTATACCAGATGATCGACTTGATATCAGCCTTGGCAGGCAGGGCCAGCAATTTGCCGTTGACTGTGCCCATGGTGATCCAGTAGGAAGCGTAATTCGATTGGTCGGCACCAACGGTATCCAGAGGCAGCAGCTTGTCCGAGTAAAGTTTAATCGGTGAGAAGTCCGGCCAGAAAAGTACATCCGGTGGCGTGCTCTTGACCATGGTATCAAGCACCGCAGCATCGCGGGTGGATTGGGCATTGATTTTAATGCCGCAGGCATCCTCGAGCGGTTTGACGATAGTTTGGAAGCTTTGTTCCTCATTACCGGTCCATTGATACACCACGGTAATGCTGTCACCTGAGGCTGCTCCCTTGCAGTCGATCGCCGCGGCTGGCGCGGCGGTCGCAGGCGCAGCGGTCGCAGGTGCAGCGGTCGCAGGTGCGGCGGTTGCAGGTGCAGCGGTCGCAGGTGCGGCCGTCGCAGGAGCTACCGTGGCTGGCGCCGCAGTGGTGGCCGCGGGACCGCAGGCCACGATGAGCATGGTGGCGACGATCAATAAGGCGCTTACTCGTATTACTCTTGTATTCATTTTTCTGATCTCCTTTTGAATTGTGAATATGGTTTTATCTGATAATTAGTATGGATCATTAAATAAATCGTCTGTCAATCACCTCCTTTGGCTTGATTTTCGAATGACCAGCTTGGATTCGAGCAACAACCCTTCCTGGTCTAAGGCTTCTCCTTGAACCAGGCGTAACAGCCGCTCTCCCGCTGCCCAGCCTAGTCCATACGACGGGATTTGGACGGAGGTCAGGGGAGGATCGAAGTAATATGCTAAGGGGATATCGTCAAAACCAACAATGGCAATATCTTGTGGAATACATAATCCAGCGACCTTGATTGCTTGCATCGCACCCAGGCAGACCACGTCGCTGGCCACAAAGACCGCTGTCAGGCGCGGGGTAACTTTCAACAACTCCTGCATGGCCTTATACCCACTTGCCGGTGTGTAGGCTCCTTCCCGTATGAGAGCCTCATCCGCCTCAATTCCGCCTTCCATAAGGGCTTGGAGATAACCCTGGCGGCGCTGCTGGGCGGAGGTGTAATTCAGAGTGGCATTGGTGATCAAGCCAATCCGTCGGTGTCCACCCTCAATCAGGTGTCTGACTGCCCGGATCGAACCTTCGACCGCGTCGATATCTACAAAGGGAAGATTGCTGCCATGCAACTGCCCCATCAGCATGACCGGCAAACCTTCCAGGTGCAGGCGAATGAACTCGGTCTCATCCTGCTGCGGCCCGGATATGACAATTCCATCCACGTGATTTTCATGGATCAGTTTCATGTAACCGTCGTTATCCCCTGGTTCCAGGGCTTTCAATAAGACCAGGTAGCCCTGAGCTGTGGCAACCTGTTCAATGCCAAGCAATACCTGGGGGAGCAGTGCGTCGTTAAAAACCTGTTTTTCGCTTTGGCGCAGGATCAACCCAAGGTTTCTCGACTTACCGCTGGCTAATTTTCTTCCGAGGGAATCTGGATGATAGTTTAGCTTTTTTGCAACTTGCAGAACACGCTGCCGGGTGGCATCACTGATGCTTATCCCCGGTACGTTATTCAACACGAATGACACCGTTGTCCTGGAAACCCCCGATTCTTTTGCAACCATAAAGCTGGTGACACGTTTGCTGGACACCAAAGCCTCTTTACTAACACGTGTTAGTAACCTTAGTATAGTAGGAAAAAGAAATTTCGTCAAGTTTTTATTCTAATTTATTTATCTTTTATAAATTTTCTCCTCCGCACGTTTACAGTAGAATGTCCCGATGAAAGGGGAAAACATCCTGGGTGACCTAAAGTCAGGCAATGTCATTAGGAGCCGGTGTCCTTCGGGCTCGAAGCATCTATGAAAGTGCCTGGGATAAATCCTCCTTGTGGAGTTGACCAGTACAGGCTCCGCTCGCGCCTTCACACCCGGTTACCGCCCTGCGGATCGACAATTTCAACCGGCTCAAAGAACTTGTCACGCATCTCATGCAGGCAACCGGTGTTTTTGTGAAAAGAGGCCGTGCGAGAATACTTGCCACCCCGATAAAGATGACACGAGTTTTACCATCGTGAAAAGAGAGAGACAATGAAAAAAACCTTCCCCATCATAATCGCATACGCAATCACCCTTTTATTTTTTATCCAGGCTGCCGGCACGTTGGTCGAGTCCATCTACATCCTGGACTTGATGAACACGAACCTGGATGCAAAAGTGCTGGGCCTTTTATTTTTCTTTGTCCCGCTCCTTTTGATCCCCTTCTTCAAGAAGTTTTCACTTACACTGGTCTGGATAACATTTGCAGTTCTGCTCTTGTCACGCAGCCTGCTTCCCTGGCTGAACACATCCGATCGCATTCTCGCATCCGGCCTGGCCAGCGCTGCAGCTTTGAGTCTACTCTTCCTATTATTGAAGGCGCATCCAAGAGGACAAACGCACTCCCACGTTGGCCTGAGGGGTTCAGCCGGGCTTGCGCTGGCAGTCTGCCTGTCCGACCTGCTGCGCACAATGGACCATGGCATCGAATACTCTCTGACCCCGGCAGGCGGATGGGTCGGTATCCTCCTGGGTCTCCTGCTTGCGGGTGGGCTGACGCAATTGGAGCTGGGAAACACACTTGAAGAGGCAAAGAAAGCTCGTGGTGTAACGCCTGCCATCCTGGGAATTTTCCTGGTTCTGTGCCTGGTTTATTTTGCATTTTCAGCCCCGGCTGTGATCGCTCGCTGGACGGAGGGCAATTACACCTTGATCGTGCTGCTCGTCAGCCTTCTGGCAGCAGGCTGGGTGCTGTTATCACTGCTCCGCCCGCCAGTCTTCCAACGCATCGACCGCTGGCTGCTGTTGGCCTGGAACCTGGCCTTCACTGTTTGTTTGACCGCCACGATCCTCGTCCACGGTGTGGCATTCCCGCCCCTGCCCGAATCCCCCTCCGTGATGGTGGGAGCACCCGTCTGGTGGCAGGCGCTTCCGCTGGCGTTGATGCTGCTGCTTTTCCCGGTTCTTTTTTTCGACCTGGGAGTCTTCCTTGAGCAAATCCGGCCTGCCCTGTCCGCGCCACGCCAGCTGGTGCCTGGATTCTTACTGGGAGTACTGGTGTTGGTTCTGCTTGTATTCATCAACATCTTCACCAATGTCTGGGGGTACATCCAACCGGTCAGCCTGTTCTTCCGCGGCAAGTTCTGGCTGGCCTACCTTTTACCCGCCGGGATCATCACCTTGCTTGCCTGGGGTACAAAGAAGGTCACCCTTGGTACTGGGAACGGAATCAACGCGAAGTACTCTTGGGGCTGGTTGGTCATCCTGGTCAGCCTCTGGGTGGGAACCTTGGTACAGGCGCTCCCATCGAAGCATCCTCAGGTGGACGTGGCAAATCGCTCTTCCCTGAAGGTGATGACCTTTAACATCCAGGAGGCCAACGACGGCAATGGGGAAAAGTCTTTTGACCGGCAGCTGGCGCTCATCCGGAAGGTTTCGCCGGATATACTCTCCCTTCAGGAAACCGATTCGACCCGCATCTCCCTCAACAACAACGATTACGTCCGCTATTACGCTGAGAATCTGGGTTACTATTCCTATTATGGACCGACCACGGTGGCGGGTACTTTTGGGACAGCCATTCTGTCCAAGTTTCCCCTCCTGAACACGCGCAGCGTATTTACGTATAGTGACACGGACGAGATCGGGGTGGCCGAAGCGGAGATCTTTGTGGCCGGCCGGCGTTTTACCATTTATGATGTCCATCCGGATGGCTCGGATACCGCCAAAATGGCCTTTGCCAGGGCGCTGCTGGACCGCTCCAAGAATCAGGCCAATGTCATCGCCCTGGGCGACTACAACCTGCGGGACAATGAGCAAGCCTATAAATTGATAAATAGCTTCTTCACCAATGCCTGGACCAGCGTCTATCCTTCCAAGGTCGGAGCGGATGGGGTGGATATGTCCGGCGCTAACCGCATCGACCATATCTTTGTCTCTACCAACCTGGGGGTGCGCAACCCGGTCTACCTGCTCCCGCCAGCTTCGGCCACCGACCACCCTGTCCATTGGGCAGAAATTTATTGGGGAAATCCATGAGGCGGGCGGGCCACTACCTGTTTCTCTTTCAAATGACCCATCAATTCCAAACGCTTCAATTCCTCTTTGCTCATCTTTAGCACAACCATTTCTCTGTCCCTTTCCAAAAGGACATTCTAATTTGTGCGCAAAGGGGACATTACTACTAAACGCTAACAAGCCCCTTGACAAACCAGAACAAATGTTTTATGTTTAATCCACAAGACAAACCTATCTCAAGAGGTCGCCCTAGCTCTCTCTCCTTGCCGATTGGTTGATTTCCAAAAAAATTTGGTGAACAATTCTTTCTTTTTACGCCTTATGCATTACGATTTATTCTTTTCTCCCTCCCGCCTCTCTGGGAGGGGTATTGTTCCTCCTTTTGTTCCGCGGTTCAATCCCCCTCCCTATTTGACAGGATTAACCCATGTCCGCAAATTTCCAACCGCCTCCCTTTCCTATATTGCCTGGTTGCCTGATTACCCGGTTGCCTTTTCCCTTGCCCACCCGTTCTCTATTCTCTTTTCTCTGCTCTCTTCCCTTTATTCGTTTTTTCTTCGTTCCGCGGAACGAATAATTCCCTCTGAAAGGACAACGCTCCGTCTAAATGGGGTCGCTTGACACGACTGGTATAATTATAGGTTGCGCTCTTCAGCACAAAACAATATATTTGTGCTTCAATTGGTCCATTTAACCAAGAGGAAAGTATGTCTGCTAACGTCATCCGCGTGGTTGGGGCACGCGAACACAACCTGAAGAACATCACCGTCGAGATCCCGCGTGACAGGCTGGTGGTCATCACCGGGCTGTCCGGTTCCGGCAAGTCCTCGCTGGCTTTCGATACCATCTTTGCCGAAGGCCAGCGGCGCTATGTTGAGTCGCTCTCGGCGTATGCCCGCCAGTTCCTCGGCCAGATGCAGAAGCCGGACGTGGACTACATCGAAGGGCTTTCCCCGGCTGTTTCGATTGACCAGAAAGGCACCTCCCACAATCCCCGCTCCACTGTCGGTACGGTCACTGAGATCTACGATTACTTGCGGCTCTTGTTCGCACGCGTCGGAATCCCGCACTGCCCCATCTGCGGTCGCGAGGTGGTCAAGCAGTCCGCCCAGGAGATTGTGGATACCATCCAGGCATTGCCGGAGCAAACCCGCATCCTGGTACTCGCCCCGGTGGTGCGCGGCCGGAAAGGCACCTACCAGGCTGTCTTTGAGGAGATCCGCAAAGCCGGTTTCGCGCGCACCCGTGTGGACGGGACTGTCTTTAATCTGGATGAAGAGATCAGCCTCGACCGTTATAAGATCCACACCATCGAAGCCGTCGTGGATCGCCTGGTAATTTCTGCGTCCGACTCTGAAGAAGACCGCAAGTCCAACCTCACCCGGCTGACCGATTCGGTCGAGACATCCCTCAAATTTGGGGATGGGTATCTGACAATTCAAATCGTGGATGGTCAAAAAGCAAAGAGTCAAGAGTCCAATAGTCACGAGGCTGATAGTTCTTCCATCAACAACTATAAGACTAATGACTATCAGACTAGCGACTCTCCGTCTGGCGACTTGCATTTTTCCGAGCACCTGGCCTGCCCGGTGCATGGTATCAGCATCCCGGAGATCGAGCCGCGCACTTTCTCTTTCAACACTCCTCACGGTGCCTGCCCGGATTGCCAGGGGTTGGGCAATAAACTTGAAATTGACCCCGATCGTGTCATTGACCCGGAGAAATCCCTGTGTGACGGTGCGTTGATTGCCATGGAATGGAACAACGTCCGCGAGGATGCTAATCCCGGCTATTACTGGCAAATGCTGGAAGCCATGGCTCAGCACTACCACATAGACATGAACAAACCTTTTAAGGAGTTGTCCGCAGAGCAAAAAGAACTTGTCCTGTATGGCACGCAAGGTGAAAAGATCCGCCTGCACTATCATAATCGAGACGGGCGCCAGGCCACTTTCGATGCTGCCTTTGAAGGGGTGATCGGCAACCTTGAGCGCCGTTATCGCGAGACCAACTCGGAATATATCCGCGAAAAGATTTCGGAATTCATGAGTGACCGCCCCTGCCCGACTTGCAAGGGCAAACGTCTGCGTCCCGAAGCGCTGGCCGTGACGGTCAATGGGGCTAATATTTTGCAGATCACTGAATGGCCGGTACTTGGCTCCCTGGAATGGACCAGGCAGTTGGCTGGCCCTCAATCACCGCTCACATCCCGCCAGAAAGCTATTTCTGACCGTATCCTGAAGGAGATCATCTCGCGCCTGGGCTTCCTGGTGAATGTCGGCCTCGAGTACCTGACACTGCATCGCTCAGCCGGGTCGCTTTCCGGTGGCGAGGCCCAGCGTATCCGCCTGGCCACGCAGGTTGGTTCGCGTCTGGTGGGCGTATTGTATGTACTGGATGAGCCCTCCATCGGACTGCATCCGCGCGACAACGACCGCCTGCTTACCACGCTCAAGGGTCTGCGCGACATTGGCAACACGGTCCTGGTGGTGGAACATGATGATGACACCATCCGCTCCGCTGACTGGGTGATCGACCTGGGCCCCGGCGCGGGTGAACACGGCGGCAAGATTATTGCCGAAGGTACTCCCGAACAGATCATTGCCCACCCAAAAAGCCTGACCGGAGCATACCTTTCAGGGCGCAAACATATTCCGGTGCCGAAGAAACGGCGTGCAGGCAATGGAAAAACACTGACTGTTGTTGGGGCGCATGCCAACAACCTGAAAGGTATCACGGTCAATATCCCGCTCGGTATGTTCGTCTGCATTACCGGCGTTTCCGGTTCCGGAAAATCCTCCCTGATGAGCGATGTGCTCTACAACGCATTGGCGGCAAAATTGAACGGAGCCCATACCCAGCCTGGAGAGCATGAGCGTATTGATGGTCTCGAATATCTCGACAAGATCGTCAACATTGACCAGTCGCCCATTGGGCGCACACCCCGGTCAAATCCGGGCACATACACCAGCCTGTTCGAGGAGATCCGCAAGCTCTTCGCCGAACTCCCCGAGAGCAAAGTGCGCGGATACAAGCCGGGCCGTTTCTCATTCAACGTTCACGGTGGGCGCTGCGAGGCCTGTCAGGGCCAGGGCGAACTTCGGATCGAAATGCAGTTCCTGCCGGATATTTACGTCCCATGCGACGTGTGCCACGGCAGCCGTTTCAATCGCGAGACCCTGCAGGTGCACTTCAAAGGTCATAGCATCGCCGACGTGCTTGACATGACCGTGGACCAGGCCCTGCAGGAGTTCTCCGCTTTTCCACACATGCTGAACAAGCTCTCACTTCTCCAGGAAGTCGGCCTGGGTTACATCAAGATTGGACAGCCCGGCAATACTCTTTCCGGCGGGGAAGCCCAGCGTGTAAAACTGGCCAAGGAACTCTCACGTCGTGCTACCGGCCGGACCCTGTATGTGCTCGATGAACCCTCGGTTGGGTTACACGCCGCGGATGTACACAAACTGATCGAGGTCCTGCAGCGCCTGGTGGACACCGGCAACTCAGTTCTCATCATCGAACATAACCTGGAGATCATCAAGGTTTCCGACTGGATCATTGACCTGGGACCTGAAGGTGGTGACAGGGGAGGCGAGCTCGTTGCCCAGGGAACACCCGAGCAAATCCTGGCAGCTCCGGGCTCTTATACCGGAGCATTCCTCAAAAGTCACCTTAAGAAATGAGCTGGTACTCTCATATAACTATACGCAGTTTCCTGCACTCGCAAAATCCAATAAGTTCAGGTAGAATAAGATTGTTGTCTTGCATCGAGGGTGATCAACGGTGCCCATGTAATAGAAACGGATGGATAACCTATGACTATTAATGACACGATCGAGTCCTACCGCAAACGCCGAAATCGTCTCACGCCATTGATCCTTGGCGGTTTGGCGCTTCTGCTGGTCATCGTCGGGATCATTATTGTTGTGACATCTATGAACGGAGGCGGCCTGGCGAAGTTCATCGCCACCAAGACCCCCACACCGACCTTGACGCCCGTACCAACCGATACCCCCACCGTAACAAATACGCCGACTCTTACTCTCACTCCCACCATTACATCGACGGCTACGCAATCTGCCATTTATGATTATGTGGTGAAGGAGGGTGATACCCTTACTTCGATTGTCAAGGACCAGAACCTGGGCGATAACGGGTTGGTCTTGATCTACCTCCTCAACCCGACCATTGACCCTCTCACCGCGGCGATCACCGTCGGACAGACCATAAAACTGCCTCCACCTAATTATCCGTTGCCAACCTCCACACCCATTCCCACCGGCCTGGCTCCCGGTACGCGCATTAACTACACCGTCATGCCGGGCGATAGCCTGGGAAGTATCGCCAACAAATTCCTCAGCACTGAAGATCAGATTGTCCTCGCCAATAAGACTCTTCTGGCAAATGGTACGAGTACTGTCATCCAGCCGGGCTGGGTGCTTGTTGTACCGATCAATCTGGTCACTGCGGTGCCAACGAAGGCAGCAACATCCACATCGACCCCAACAGCCACGGCCAAGCCATAAAATAAAAATCGGGAGTCCGGTCTCCAGAAGGCCGGACTTCTTTCTTTGGCGCTGCCCATTCTCACCATCTTCCTTATACCATCTGCCAGGGGAGAGAGCCGGCAGGAGGCCTCTTCTGCAGGGGCAAACACCCGGGCCTCGGTTTTTACACGATCCGGTCTACCAAACCTTCTTACGGTTTACAAATTCACATCATAGGCAGTAAAATGAATACCAGAGTGCCTTTTAAGGTATTTATGGAGAAGATTTGAGCAATTGGCCCGGAAAATACGTCATTGGTCTGACCGGCAATATTGCCACGGGAAAAAGTGTCGTCCGTAAAATGCTTGAACAGTTGGGAGCCTACACCATAGACGCAGACGCGCTCTCGCACCATACCATGATCAAAGGTGCGCCTGGTTACCAGAAGGTGATCGATACCTTCGGTAAATGGATTGTGGATGGTGATGGCTCTATAGACCGGGCCAAGCTGGGACGCCACGTCTTTAAGGACCCGGGAGCTCTCCGGCAATTGGAAAAAATTGTCCATCCATTGGTGGAACATGACATGGATTTGATGATAAAGCATACCGATCAGCGCGTCATTGTGATTGAGGCGATCAAATTGCTCGAAGGCCCGCTGGCCGGGGCCTGTGATACGGTCTGGACAACCCATGCTCCAGAGCCTGTTCAGAAAGCCCGCCTGATGAAGGAACGGAAAATGACCGAACGGGATGCACTTCAGCGAATCCACGCCCAACCTCCTCAGGAATTGAAAAAAGCTGCAGCAAATGTGGTTATTGAGACTTCCGGTTCGATGGAGGAAACCTGGAAACAGGTTGTAAACGCCTGGAAAGCCATTCCGCCGGTTCATGCTACCAGTTCACTCTAATCCAAGCAGTCCAAGCTTGCCTGGTTCCTGCTTGCCTTATCCTGTAAGCGATTGAAATGGCAGAATTTCTAAACAACGCACTTTTCATCTTTCAGCGCCTTAACTGGCTGGGCATCATTGATATCCTGCTGGTCGCATTGATTTTCTTTGGCGTGCTTTATCTCGTCAGGGATACGCAGGCCATGCTCCTGTTGCGCGGTATTATCTTCATCCTGATTCTCTTTGCGCTTTTAACCAGCCTGGTTAATTTACCAGCGTTCTCCTGGCTTATTCGAACGGTGTTGCCTGCCATGGTTTTTGCCATCCCGGTTATTTTTGCGCCCGAAATCCGACGTGCACTTGAGAGAATCGGGCGGGCTGGTACATTCTTCCGCGTTTCCTCTAAAAGTGCCAGCCAGGAAATCCAGCAGACCATTCAGGCCGTGGTTGGAGCAGCCGCACGCCTTTCTGCCCGCCAGCATGGGGCACTGATCGTTCTGGAGCGCTTTGACCATCTGGACGATTACATCCGAACCGGTGTAACCATTCAGGCTGATGTCACATCCGAGTTGCTGATGCAGATCTTTTATCCCAATACGCCTCTCCATGATGGCGCGGTAATCATTTCTGGAAAGAAAATCATCGCGGCTGCTTGTGTGATGCCTCTATCTTCCAGTGGCATTCTGGCGCGCTCCCCGAACGGAAAATGGGACTTCGCCACCGCGCCGCGGTTGGTATTTCTGAGGTCAGCGATTCTATTTCAGTGGTTATCTCCGAGGAAACTGGCGCCATCGCCATTGCACATGCCGGGCGAATCATCCGCCGGCTGGATGTGGAACGTTTGGAAAACATCCTGGCAGCTTTCTTCAGTCCGGGCAAATCGGGAAAAGAAAATTTCTTTCAGCAGCATTTCCCTTACCTGTTTCCCCACAAGGATGAGTAATATGCTTCGCTGGTTAACGACCAACCTGCGCACCTTCCTACTGGCCTTCATATTGGCTCTGGCTGTTTGGGTAACCGCTGTTACAGCAGACAATCCAGATGTAACGCAAGCCTACCCCAATTCCATCCCGATCGAATTCATCGGGCAGGACCCCGGTCTGGTCATGACCGGAACGGTCCCGCGCCAGGTGCAGGTATCCCTGAGAGCTCCGCGCTCCATCTGGAATGCATCACTCTCCAGCGGGACCTCGATCCGGGCAGTCGTTGACCTGACGGGACTCAAAGCTGGGACACAGGCAGTGGAGGTACAGTTGCAGATAGCCGCCCAGCCGGTGCGCATCATTTCCATAACGCCCCAGAGATTTAACCTGTCACTTGAAAAACTGGTGACGATTTCACTTCCGGTTGAATTGACCCTGAGCGGTAAACCGGCCATTGGCTACAAGGCGGGTGATGTTGTCATCAATCCTGCAAAAGCCATCATCTCCGGCGCGGAATCAATCGTTGCTCAAGTCAAGCATGTCCACGCCAGTCTGGATATTACAAATACCCGTCAAAGTATTGAGACTACTCTTCCCATTCAAGCTGTAAATGAAAGCGGTTCACCGGTGGATGGGATTTCCATCAACGCCAGTAATATCCAGGTCAGCCTGCCAATCATCCAGCAGGGCGGCTACCGAGATTTGGCGGTCAAGGTGATAATTACCGGAAAACTTGCCAGCGGTTACCGCCTGAAGAACATTACGGCCTCACCGCTTACCGTAACGATTTTTTCTGAAGATCTCCCATTAATTGAAAGCCTCCCTGGCTATGTGGAGACCACCCCGCTTGACCTTTCTGGCGCGTCCAATAATATCGAGACCCATTTATCCCTGAATTTACCCACCGGGGTGATGTTGATTGGAGATCAAACTGTCTCCGTCCAGATCGAGATCGTCCCCATCGAAGATAGTCGCCAGGTGTCTTTTCGCCAGGTGGAAGTGATCGGGTTGGGTCCTGGCCTGCAAGCCCAACTCTCGCCTACAACCCTGGATGTCATCCTCGCTGGTCCTTTGCCTGTCTTGAACTCTCTCCAGCCCTCAGATGTCCTCGTTCGAATAGACCTGACCGGGCTGAATATCGGGACATACCAGTTGACCCCTTCGGTCAATATCGCCGGGCAGGGCGTTACCGTTCAGTCCATTCTTCCCGGGACCGTGGAAGTAATCATTACCAAGGGGACAGGCGCAACATCGACACCAACACCGACCTTGACCCATACTCCTACGCTAACCTTTACGCGCACCCCCCGGCCGACCCTGGTGCCAACCCAAACACCGGCCCCATAATAACCCATCATTCAAGAAACGTGGATTCGGAAATATATGCCTAAACCTGTTGTTGCCTTGGTTGGACGACCCAATGTGGGGAAAAGTACACTTTTCAATCGCCTGGCAGGGGAACGCCTCGCCATTGTGGATGACATCCCCGGCACCACGCGCGATCGCCTTGTGGCCGAGTCGGAGTGGAATAATGTAATTTTCAATATAATCGATACAGGTGGTATTGATCCCTCCCACGGCGGAAGAACGCCCCTATCGATCGGCTCTGCAGATTTTATCCAGGAAATCCGCGAGCAGGCCTTGATGGCCGTCAATGAGGCTGACGCCGTGCTTTTCATTACGGATGGCGCTACCGGCGTGACTCCACCCGACCGGGAAGTGGCTGGGATCCTGAGGCGTTTTCAAAAAACGGTCAATGGGCAGCGCCTGCCGCCCATATTTGTTGTTGTGAATAAATGCGAGAACGAAAGGTTGCGCGCCAGCGCGTCTGAATTCTACGAATTGGGACTGGGCGACCCTTACCCAGTATCTGCCATTCATGGCACCGGTACTGGAGAGTTGCTTGACGCACTGGTAAGCTCGCTCCCATCGCAACTGGAAACCGTGGATGACGATTTAGTCAAGATAGCCATCGTCGGCAAACCGAATGCTGGGAAATCTTCCTTGCTCAACAAACTGGTTGGCAGGCAGCGCGCCATTGTCAGCCCCATCCCAGGTACGACGCGTGACGCGGTGGATACCAGGATCGAAGTTGATGGGCTGCCTGTCACGTTGATAGACACCGCCGGGATCCGCCGGCGTGGCAAGATCGAGCAGGGCGTTGAGAAATACAGCGTGCTGCGTTCTTTCAAGGCCATCGAACGGGCGGATGTTGCACTGCTGATCGTGGACGCTGAAGCCGGGATCACAGCCCAGGATACCCATATCGCCGGCTTTATCCTGGAATCCTGGAAGAGCACGGTTGTACTGGTCAATAAATGGGACGCCATTGAAAAAGACACCTATACCATGGATGACTACACCCGCCATGTGCGCCAGGAACTCAATTTCATGGATTATGTTCCCCTGCTGTTCATCTCGGCGAAAACCGGTCAGCGTGTGGATCAAGTGCTGCCGCTGGCTTTGCACGTCCAGGAAGAGCGGCTGGCTCGCATTACTACCGCCATGTTAAACCGGCTTTTGCGGGATGCCCAGGATGCCCACCCGACTCCGTCCCACGCCGGGCGCCAATTGAAGATATATTACGGCTCCCAAGTCAGGGTGGATCCGCCGACTTTTGTCCTGCATGTCAACGATCCGAAGCTGTTCCATTTCTCTTATATGCGCTACCTGGAAAACCAATTCCGGGAAACCTACGGGTTCATTGGGACGCCCATCAAGATCATTGCGCATGGGCATAAGGAAGAATAAGCGTACTTTAGCCCCATCTTCACGTAACGAACCGGGCTGCACTTTTTGAATGCAGCCCGGTTTGCTTTATTGTTTGTTAGCTACTGGTTGTATCCTTCCCGATCATGGCCCAACATGATAGGGTGCGGGATCAATAAACGTAATGCCATTGTAGTTTTGATCACCGCTGTATACAGCCGTTACCGTGTAGTCGCCAGTGGCATTGAGGACCAAATTACAGGTGCCGGTGGCGATTCCAGGGGCAAAGGTTGCAAGCGTAATGGTGCAGGGCACGCTTGCTCCAGGACCAGCGGTGATAGCGACGGTCCTGGTTGGGGCAACACCAAAGCCAGTGAAAGGATTCCCGTTCACCTGAACGGACACCGCGACCGATACATTTGGCAGAGGAGCTGGACTGGCTGGATTAAACAGCGTGATCACTAATGCCGAGTCGCTCTTGTTTACGGTATGGTTGTAGGTGCCCGTGCTGGGTGCATAGTTCACATCGCCGCTGTAAGTAGCCGTGAGCAGCTTGGCGCCGGCCGTGCTGAAATACACCGGACCTGGACAACTACCTTGTGCGCTGTGGAGGCTAAAGGCTGCAAGCGTGATGGTGCAGGGCGCGTCTGCGCCAGTGACAACAACCGTGCCGGTCGGAGGAGCGCCTGCCCCGGTTACTTCAACGGTCAATATCGTTAGCAATTCGCCAGTTTTGGAAGGTTCACTGGTGACCGTTATGATGGCCGTTGTGGTGGCATTCGATACCGTATGGGTGTAGGGAGCCGATGTTTTGGGTAAATAATTGGCGTCACCGCTGTAATCTGCAGTTATCGTATGAGGACCAATGGTGCCGAAGGTTATACTGCAACTGCCGGTACCGCCTGATAGCAGAATGGTGCAAGGGATGTCCGCGCCGTTGACGGTCACAGTTCCCGTCGGTTTAACACCGCCACCCAGCACTTCAACGCTCACCGTAACCGCTTCGCCGGGTTTGGATGGTTCGGGGACAACTGTTAAGATGTTGGTTGTAGGTGTGCCTTTGAGCACGGTATGGCCCTTGGTGCCCTGGCTGGGCGCGTAGGTTATATTGCCGCCGTATTTGGCTGTCAAGGTTTTGGATCCGGCGGTATTAAAGGTCACGGGACAACTGCCGATCCCGGTGGCGGGATTGAGCGTAATGGTGCAATTAACATCCGCGCCGGTGATGGCCACCAGGCCAGTTGGTTTGGAAAGCCCCGCCCCGCTGACCGTTGCCTCCACCACGACCACCTCGCCGGGGTGGGACGGATCGACATTGTGAGCAGTGATGTTCGTCACAGTGGCCGCCCCACCTGCAGACACTGTATGGGGTTCGGTATCAGAACTGGGCAAATAGTTCGCATTCCCGCTGTAATCGGCTTTGATGGTGTAATTGCCTGAATTGTTGAAGACCACATCACATTGCCCACTGCCGGTTGTGATATCGAGAGTGAACGGCCCGCAGTTGACGTCCGCTCCAGTGATGGTCACCGTTCCTGTCGGGATCGATGCTGCTCCCGTCACCGTGACTTTCACAGTGACGTTTTCGCCGGGTGTGGACGGTTCAGGTGTGTAGGCGGCAATATGGGTGAGCGAACCCAGCAGGCTGGACACCACATGGCTTGCGGTGGCCGAACTACCCGCATGGCTTGCATCCCCGCCGTACGTGGCTGTGATGGTCCTTGTCCCGGCGGGAGCGTTGAACGTTGCGTTACAAGCGCCGCTTCCAGTTGCATCGAGCGTGATGGGGCCGCAGTTGACATCCGCCCCGCTGATGGTCACCGTCCCGGTCGGGGTCGTGCTTCCCCCGGTCACTGTGACTTTCACATCTACCAGGCCGCCGATTGTGGATGGATCAGGTGTGTCAGTGATCGTTACACTGGTGGCCGGGAGCGGAGCGGCTGAAGTTACAAATGTCCAAAAGGCTGTACTGTTTCCATCAGCATAGGTGGTGCCAAACGAATTGAGGGCGCGCACTTGCCAGTAATAGGTGGTGCTGGCGTTCAGTGCCAGGGCTGGTGAGAAGAGGTTTGCCGTTCCAACCCAACCAGTGGAGCAGGCGTTGTCATTGGTGGTATCAATGCAATATTCATAAGAGCTTGCATTGCTGCTTGCGGCCCATGTGAGCGCCGTGCTGATCGACACGCCGGTGGCGGCGTTTGTCGGGGTGGATTTGTGGAAATCACCCGGTGCGGAAACGGGTACTGTGCCCGTAACGTTGATATCCGCAAAGAAAGTGACCATGCCGCTTCCCACGCCGAACTGCACCCCGCTGGCATTGCGGAACCGCCAATAACTGCGATAATGACCGGGAGTACTCGGCGCGACCATGCTGACCGAGAAATCCGCCGTCGCACCCGGAACAACCGGGGCTACGGTAGGCGGCAAATTGACCACTGGTGAAACCCCCAGAGGCGTCCCAAAGACGGACACCAGGGCATAATCAGTCGTCCAGGTGCAGGAGCCCACATTTCTGATTCGCCAGGTCTTGGTAAAGGTTGAACCGGCGGCCACGACCGAGCCATCCGGGATGGTCACATCCGCCACGAAAGCGCCCTTGTCGCATGTGCTGCTGGGAGGGATGACAATGGGTCCCGTACCAGCCCGGGCGATCTTGGTTTCCACCCACAACGCCTGGTCACCTGCCGGGGTGCCGTGCCCAATGACATCTGCCACGTAGAGAATGAAATTGACGTTTTGTCCGGCCAGGCTGCTCAGGTCAAGGTTGACGCGGAAATACAGACCATCGTAGCGTTCGTTGAATGACCAGAGCGTATGAACTGGTCCGGAACCAATCTGGTAATTCAAGCGGAAGTTTACGTAGCAATTGGGAGCATTATAGGCACAGTTGACGATGCTTTGGAAACGGTCACCCGCTTGGACTGTGAAAGCCGGGTATACTCCCTGGATGGAACCGCCGGCCACATTCTGCGGGAGGACCAACAGACCGGGGTTTCCAGTTGAACCATTCTCCAGTTTCGGGGCATCCACTTTCTGAACAGAGCCGCCGCTTGACCATGTCGCCGAGGCATAATTGGCAACAAAGTCGTAGGCACTGCCGAAAGTGGATGAAGTATTCACATTGATATCCACCCAAAAAACAGGGCCAAACAGGCTTCCTGAAGCATTGCGCAGTTTATAGTTGCCGCGATAATGTCCATTGGCGGAGGGAGCGGTGATATTGACAGAAATATCCACCGTAGCACCGGGAGCCACACTCGAGGGCATGTTGACCACTGCCGGGGCACCCATTTGGTCGCCGCCCGTGAACACTGCTGAGTAAGTCGTTGACCAGGTGCAGGTGCCAATGTTCTTCAGCCGCCATGTTTTGAGGTAAGTCGCCCCTGGGGTTAAACTGGTCCCATCCGGTATGGTTACATCGGCGATGAACTGTGCCTGATCGCAAGCCACCGCCGCCACCGGGCGAGGGGAGAAGAATGTTCCTGGCAGGAATTGGAGCAAGAAAGTTAGGACCAAAACAATTGGAATTGATACTCGTCGAAATTTCATCTCAGCCTCCTTAATTTGACCGGTGGCACAGGTCGACGCAACCAAATACCTGCGCCTGCAACAAAGTATAGACGAATTATAACGCGGGTTGGTTCCCTAGCCTATATAATAGCGCAAAATTGTGAAAAATGTATACCATATTTTCATGGTAAATTCTTCTTGAGATTCCCCTTTTTGAGTTGTACAATACATCTAGGGCAATATGCTGCGTAAATTTGTCCTTTTGGCCGTGCTGGCACTGGCCATGCTCCTGCAAACCTCTCCTATGCCTTTGCATACGGTGTATCTGGGGCCAGCCGGCTTCACCCCGACTTCCCTCCCTGACGGAGCAGTCCCCATCCAGCCAACCACTCAAGCCGATTTCAACCGCGATGGGTTGGCCGAGATCCTGGTATTGGTGCATGGACACTTGACGATTATCTCCAGCGGCAAATCCGTCTGGCAAAGCCCCTCAAGCTGGACGGTTATCCAGGCTGAGATCACTGACCTGAATCAGGATGGCACACCGGAGGCGACCCTGCTTGTCTGGCGTCCTTTCCGCCCATGGCCAGTGGATCAATGGTTGCCTCACGGTGGGAGGATCGCCGATTTCCAGGATGGTGAAGGCAATTCCTGTCATATCATCCTGATTGGCTGGAGAGGCAATAGCTATGGCGAATTATGGGCCGGGTCTGCCCTGGCAGACCCGGTCAAATCCTTTGCCGCGGCCGATTTGAACGGGGATAATGCCCAGGAGTTGGTGACGCTCGAGGGCACATACGCAGATTCCAGGTTGACGCCTGCGCATGGATTGAAGGCTTGGAAATGGAACGGATTCGGGTTCACCATCGTCTCTAACATGCAAGCGACGATTGATAAATTTGCCTTGATCCAAAATAATGCTGGCCGTATATTGATTCTTGTACCATGAGGAGGAAGCATGAAAAGTCCGTTCCGTAAGATACTATTTATTTTTCTGACCGTGATCCTGGCACAGGCGGCTGGTGGCTGCGGAATGCCCGGCTTGCCTGGCACTGCCGCCCCCACAACCAATCTTCCAGCCACAGCCAACCCTGTTTCGCCTGCTGCAGCCACTCCCACTCAACAATTGCTGCCTCCGGCCGGAATCTACCCGCCGTCTTTTGCCACCTATAGCGAGGTGGCCGTCAACCTGCCGCAGGCTTTTAGAGCCGGGGGCTACACATTACCAGTCGACCTGAGCCAGGTCCAGGGTCTGGACTTGACCAATCTGAACGATAACCAGGAGACCCTTCTGGCCAAGAATGGCTTTGTGATCACCACGCCGGTGGCAGGAGAGTTCCGCGAGTTCTACCAGATCTACGAAGGCGGCCGGTACGCCGAGATGCCGATGTTCATCACCACTGACTCGGTCTACCATGTGTACCACCTGATCTTCGACAAGATGCTGCGCGACCTGGAGACGGATTACTTCATCCCCAGCCTGAGGAGCCTGACCTCCGCCATGCTGGCCTCCACATCCAACCAATATGGTTCCTTGAAAGGCACTTCACTGGCGGACCCGGCCTTGCGGAATGCGGCTTATTTTTCCGTGGCGGATAAACTCCTCGGGCTTTCAGATCCTTTTCCTTCGGAAGCATCTGGCATGGTCGATGCCGAGTTGGCACTGATCAATGCCGGCAGCGCGGCCACTTTTTCTCCCATCTGGGACCGTCCAGACTTGACACAGGACATGCGGCTGATTGAAGATTACAGCCAGTACATTCCACGTGGCCACTATACCCGCAGCGACGATCTGAAGATGTACTTTAAGGCCATGATGTGGTATGGGCGTCTCACCTTCCGCCAGGTGGACGATTTCGAGACCCGCCGCGCCCTTCTTGTTGGTCCAGGCATTACGTTCGGCGGTAGCAGCGGATGGGTCTCCTGCCATTCCACTCTGGCAGAATATCTACGAGCCGACCGTTTTCATTGTCGGCAAGTCGGATGACCTGGGATATATCGAATACGGCGCCCTCTCCGACCAGGTGTTTGGTGCTAAGCCAGACTTGGGCATCTTCGCCGACCCGGTCCGTTTTGCCCAATTTCAGGAGCTGACCAAGACCCTCCCGCCGCCCCAAATCAACTCCATGTGGGTTTGGATCGAACAGGATAAGGAAAAGGTGATCAAGGGTTTCCGCTTCATGGGCCAGCGCTTCACCCTGGATGAGTATGTTTTCGGGCAGGTGATCTGGCGCAATGTCGGCACGCTCGAAAAACCGCGCGGTCTTCCCAAGGGCCTGGATTTCTTTGCCGCCATGGGTTCTGATGAAGCCTATAACATCCTGAAGGGAATGGGAGAATCGAATTACCTCAACTACGACACACAGATGGCCAAGGTAAAAGGGGAAATCGCCAGCCTCGGGAGCGACTCCTGGACTCAAAACCTGTACTGGTCCTGGCTGTATTCGTTCCAACCTATCATCGCTCCCAAAGGTAGTGCCTATCCGCCCTTTATGCAGACCACGGCCTGGACACGCAAGGACCTGCAGACCGCCCTGGGCTCCTGGACCGAACTTAAGCATGACACGATCCTGTATGCCAAGCAGGTCATGGCCGAGATGGGCGGCGGCGGGCCGGAAACACCACCGCATGGATATGTTGAACCCAACCCCCAGGCCTACGCCCACCTGCTGGCCCTTGCGCAGATGACCGAGGACGGGCTGCAATCCCGGGACCTGCTAGGCGACCTGACGCGTGGCAACCTCGAGAATATTATTTCTGAGCTTAAGTTCCTGCAGGACATCTCCGAACGCGAGTTGAGCAGTGGGGCCATTACCGATGATGAGTACTGGCATATCCAGTACTGGGGGGGCACGCTGGAGCAGTTCACCCTGAAAGCTGCCGATACGGAACCCGGCGAGGGGCATCCCATTCTTGAGGACCAGAAGGCTGCCCTGGTGGCCGATGTGGCAACCGGCACGAATGACTTGCAGAATCTGGTGGTGCTTGAGGAAGCTGTCGGCCAGCCTACCCGTATCTATGTAATCCTGCCCGATTCTCCCTGGCGGGTCGCCCTGGGTGCCGTCTACTCGTACTATGAGTTCAGTGTCCCCTCCTCCGGGCGCTTGACCGACGAGGCCTGGCAGGCACAGGTAGCTGCCGGGACCAACCCGGCCCAGCCCGACTGGACCAAGCTGATCATCGCTCCATAATGGATATTAGCATCTGCAAACGAAAATTGGGCTGCGGGGGTGCTTTGCGCCACCCGCAGCTCATTTCTTGCATACTTCTACTCATTCTGCTCTTTTCCTGCCAGGCCGAAGGCTCCACTGTCACGCTGGCCCTTCTGGGCGACCTGATGATTGGCCGTGCCGTTTATCCGACCCCGGAGTCGCTGTCGTATCTCATTCCTGATCTTAAGGCCGCTGACTTGAGCCTGGCCAACCTGGAAAGCCCGTTGACAAATGATCCACCTGCTGCAAATACTGGCGCCGGGTACAACTTGTGCGCCTCGGCAGATCGGACTGAATTACTCTCTGAGTGGGGCCTGAACATGCTCTCTCTCGCCAACAATCACCGCTTCGACTGCAGCGCCGATGGGCAACCCGCATCCGCCAGCATACTCACATCTGCAGGAATCTATCCCGTTGGGCCAGATCCTGAACCACTCTACCGGGAAATCCACGGCCTTAAGCTGGCCTTTTTCGCCTTCGACGATATTCTCTCTCCCTTTGACTCAGGTGAAGCCATCCAGGCGATCCAGTCTGCCCGGGCGACGGGCAGGCAGGTGGTGGTCTCAATCCACTGGGGCATGGAATACCAGCAGGCTGCCAGTGATCGGCAGAAAGTCCTGGCCAGGCAACTTGCCGATGCCGGGGCGGCACTGGTGGTAGGGACACATCCGCACGTGCTCCAACCTGTCAAATGGATTCAGACCGCCAGGGGAAAAACCTTGGTGCTTTACAGTCTGGGTAACGCCCTGTTTGACCAGGGCGGCTTGGCCGACACGCGCCAATCTGCCCTGGTGGTCGTAACGCTCGATGCGGGAGGCGTGAAATCTGCCCGCGCTTTACCATTCGAAATTGATACCTTTCGCAGTCGAATTATCCAACCTGGCGCCCAGGTGATGGACCAGATACATACCAGGCTGGATCTTCCGTAGCTCTTAAGAATTACATAAATTTATTAAGGAAGAGTGGAGCTGCAAGGCTCCAGCGCCTTTTTTTGGAACCCCCATTATCTAGCCGGCTGAATCTGCAACAATACAATGACCACCCGTCGGCAGCGATCTGTTAACTCACTCATTGTTGCCCCCGTTCAAGAATCCTACCCCTCGTTCAATTCGGATATCCCTTCCCGTAAAGCATACAACGCTGCCTGGGTGCGATTTGCCAGGTGAAGCTTGTCCAGGATGCTGCTGACGTATTTCGCAATGGTCCGTTCGTTAACGAAGAGTGCGGTGGAAATTTCCTGGTTACTGAGGCCGCGCGCAATCAGGCGGATTGTCTCCAATTCACGTCGAGTCAGGGGATCAGCGGTATAGTTCGTCTCAGATGGGTGGTTGATCTCCTGGATCAACTTAACCGCGATGGAAGGCTGCAGGGACGCACGCCCTTGCGCTACATCCCGGATGGCCTGTACCAATTGTTCACGCGTGGCATCCTTGAGAATGTAGCCCAAGGCGCCGGACTTTATGGCCTGATAAACCTTATCAGAATCAGCGAAACTGGTCACAACCAGGATACGCGTACTTGGCGCAATTTCCTTGATTTTTGGGATGGTTGCAAGCCCATCCATTCCGGGCATTTGCAGGTCCAGCAAAACAACATTTGGTCTGGCCTGCTTAATAATTCCCAGAGCATGGACCCCATCAGCTGCCTGGCCAATCACTTCGACCTCCGGGTAGTTAGCAAGGATCGCCACCAACCCTTCCCGGACGACATTCTGATCATCCACGACAAGTACACTAATTTTATTCATTTTTCTAACCTCGTTTACTGGCATTATGAATTTTGTTCTTGGTTATCGTTACAGTCACTTTTGTCCCTTTTCCGGGTGCTGATTTGATCGCCAATTTGCCATCCGCCTTGGCAACCCTTTCCTGCATGATGCGTAACCCCATGCCGCCTTTTCCGATTGTCTTCGGGTCGAAACCACGACCGTCATCCACAACCTCAAGTGAAACAGAAGTTTTTCGCTTCTTAAGGAAAACCGTCACAGACCTGGCATCAGCATGCTTAATTATATTATTGAGTGCCTCCTGGGCAATGTAATACAACATGGTTTCCTTTTCCAGAGATAGATCGATGTCATCATCCGCCAATAAACGAGCCTTGACATCCGCCCGCCCCTCCACCGCAGCCAGGCGTTCGTGCAGAGCCGCCACCAATCCCGCGTGTTCCAGATCAACAGGCTTCATCTGGAAGAGAAACAGGCGCATTTCCTTCAAAGCCTGACGGGCGTTCTCACCAATCTTGGATAGCGCGGTCGCCTGGACAGGCGAGCCACTCTCCATACCGGCTTGCGCAGCTTCCGTTAGTAGAAACAAGCCATACAGTTTTTGAGATATGGAATCATGTAAATCGTGGTACAGTCGCTGTCGTTCTTCCAGGGCCATCGCCAATTGGCGCTGACGATCACTCCAGATGAAGGAAGCCAATTCCTCGGCAACAATCGTCAGGCGGGTGACCTCGTCCATCCCATAAAGCAAACCACTTTTCCGGATCAGGCCAATCACGCCCACCACTTGCTCACCGGTGATTAGCGGGAGCATCAGCAGGGACTTGTTACCCGATTGTTGCATGGCGCGCGGAAGGCGTGGATCGGTGGTGATATCCGGAACAAGGAATGGTTGCTTGCTGTCAATGACACCTGCCACGATCTCGGCGACACCTGGCGAGGAAGATAGGTGACCAAGCGTATTTTGGGGAATTCCCTGTTGAGCCGCCAGATAATACTTATATTCTCCTGCTTTCGAATGACCTTCCTCCAAAAGCATGATGACGCTGGCCTGACTTTGAAATGAATACATGATTTGAGTGCTGGACTCTGCCAGGAAATCGTCCAAGCCCATGGTTCGAAATGCCAGGCTGGAGATAAAATGCAGAAGGACGAACATATCATCTCTGGCGTGTTGTCGGGCATTATCTGACATCCTGCGTTCAGTGATATCACGCCATAAAATGACTTTGCCAACCAGGCTTTCCGGGGATCTGATCAGGGGCAGGATACGCACATTAAGGTAGCGTAATTCCCCTTGCAACCTGACACTTCCCTTTATCTCCAGTTCCCGGACGGAAGGTTCCTGGTCCAACTGGGGCCAATTCTGCAATATATCTTCTGCCGGCTTGCCAAAGGCTTTTTCACGCGTTACGCCAACCAGGGCCTCTGCTGCAGGATTTAGATCCACAATCCGGTTATTCAGGTCAAGTACCATCCACCCATCGCTCATATTTTCAACAACATCATCACGCGGGATGGGGATAATGTCCAGTAACTTGAAATGGTAGATGCTATATACAAGCAACAATCCAGTTATGGCAAAAGAGATCAGGGGGGGTTCCAGATTAAGGATAAGCGTAAATGCTGCCAGACTGAGTATCTTGGTCAGGATCGGGATAAAGACTCCTATGACGATCGTAATGGATTGGAGCATATACTGCCTTGACTTGTGGAGAAAGGTCTGGATAAGCAGTATAAGGGCAAGAATTATTAAACCATCGGAATAGGAGGCGTTGATCCAATACCAGGGACTGGAGGTCACCACGATTCCTGCGGAGGTTACTGCATGGCCGGTGGAGAAATAACCTTGCCAGGGATTCGTCCAAAACAATATCTGCGTAGTAAGAGGTTCCAGGCATAATAGAAGAAAGGTACTCCACCTGCCCAGCCATTCCTGGTGATTGGTATAAGCAAGGACGAATGTCAATAATGCGGTTGATGTGACGGTTGCGCTCAGGTAGACCAACGCCAGCCAGAAAAGTCCACCCGGGTGAAAATTTAGGAGAATACCATAAGCGCACGCCCAGATGGTCAGTGCAAATGAAAAGACAATCAGGCTTATGGCCCCGCGGACTTGCCGCTTTCGGAGGACCAATATGTCGATGGCTACAGCAATTCCTATGACTGATGCAGCAATTCCAATCGCCATGCCCAGATCACCTTCTGAAGACGATTCCTATTTCCTTAATTCTTCGACTGGATCATTCTTCCCCGGCAAATAGTAACTTGCCACCAATGATGAGTTCGCCGAAGAATTTTGCGGATCCATTTGGATGGCTAGCTTATGCGCCATTATAGCATCGGATAATTATTTCTCTCTATGGTAGAAATGCCCAAGGTTTTTCTAGGCATTTTCATCCCGCTGTTGTACCCTGGCGGCTTTTTTATTAACGCTCCGGGCAGACTCCGCCCGACCTTGTGCGAGGTAGGTCTGTCCGAGTCCAATCCAGAGACCAGCCTCCTGGGGAGAAAACCGGATCGCCTTCCAGTAAGACCGTATGGCTCTGGCTGGTTGATCCAAATCCAGGTAGATTAACCCCAAATTCCCCCAGAATTTAGCCAACAGGGCGATATTGTTCATCTGTTTGGCTGCGACAATGCCTTGCTTCAATCGGCGGATGGCTTGACCATACGCCTGTTTCTCCTGGTACAGGCCGGCCAATGTGGCAAGCAGATCCAACCGGCTCGCAAGGGATTCAACCTGTTTTGGAAGCTCCCTGATCATTGCTTCACCCAGTTTGATCTGTTCGTCAAGATCCTTCGCCTGGGTCGGAAATTCCCGGATACGACCGGAAAGTTCGTCGGCCGAAATCGCAAGAAGATCCAGATCTGTATTGTCGTAGAATTCCACCACGCGATGACGGAAGGCCCAAAAATCAGGTGCGTGATGGGATAATTCGATGGCCTCACCTTTCGTCAACCAGATGATGACCCGGATGAAATAGTCAACGAAGTATTCCCGGCGCATATTGAGGGCGCGATAGGCATTTGAACTTTCCTTTCCGCCTCCCTGGAATAAACCGGTAACAGAATAAACCGAGCTTTCCCGGTCCGTGCGTTGGGAAAGCAACAGGGGAATATCGAAATGCCTTTCATCCACCCTGAACTGCACCACCCGTTGTCCAATTTTGGCCAGTCGCTTTTCCAGAGAAAGTTCCACCGTTTTTCGCAAATACTTTGATCCAAATGGAACCAGCAGAATGGAGGGACGTTGCCACTGAATCGCAAAAGAAAGCTCTTCGAAGAGAAGATCGACCCGGTCTTCAAAGGGCTCGGCGCGTTCGGAATACTTAAGAGAAGATTCGTCTGGCAGGCTCATCAATTGGTTATCAGGTGCATTTTCATTATACTCTGGTTCAATATTCGAATTCCCAAGGCCCTCGCGTTTAATTTACAATAGGGGCGTGAAGAATAATCCCCGGCCCCGCTTGATACAGGTTTTACGTCTCATGTTGGGTGCGACCTTCCTGTTGACGATAGCCTCTTGCGTCGCCCCACCGGGTGACCGGCCGTGGGGTTACACCGACCTGCGCGCCATAAACTCTCTGGCTGCATCCAGCCCTGCCACTGACATCCTGGCTGTCTACACTCGCACCACAGACCTGAGTGTGGACATCCGTGTGGACCTGTTGGATATTAATGCAGGTGATACCTATGCCCTCAATCTTGCCTTCTGGGATAACCGGGATTTCTCCCAAAGCCCATTGAGGATCAATATTTCATCCACAGGCAGAGTCCAGACCAGCGGAATTCGCCTGGGGAAGCCGGCCATCTGGCCGCGCGTCATCCAGGACCAATGGCTGGATACCATCACGGTGAACCTGAATCGATTTTTAATTGGCGATCGGTATCGCCTGGATGTCTCAACATATACAACGGATCCTCTCAGGATGGCAGACGAAGAACAAAACATTCGCTCGGACGCCTCGCCACCGGCAAATCGCGCTCCCGTCCTGGTGGCTTTCTGGGATGTCTTCCCGGCTGCCACTCCGGCCCAGGCCCTGCGACGCTGGAATGGCGCCCATACCGGTCCGCTTGGTGACCGCCATGGACTGTGGAATATCCTGGATGGAGCCGGGCGAAGCGGCGTCCCGGTGGCTCTTCTCGACATCAAGAATCCTTCCAGCCTGGCTGCCCTGGATTTCATGGGGAATATTCCAGAGTTAATGGATTTGTACGACCGTGGCCTCCTGGTCCTGCCGGACGTTGCATATGGCGAGCCGGCTGACGTAGCCCTGGACTTCAGCCGCCGGGCCACAGCCGGATTTGGTTTGCCTGCCAGCCAGTTCGTCTTTGCGTCTTCCCTGGAACCTTCGACCCTACCTGGATACAGCGCCCGGTTCCTGACTCTCACGGATCGTACCCACCTGGAAAAATACGACGGGTCGCGGCTTATTCCCCTTCCATCCGCGGATGCAGTCGAAGCCACAGATGATGGCCCCTCGTTGGATGTGCGAAATCGCCTTATCAAAGCAGCTATCTCTCCAGATCCGGCGGATCTGGTGGTGCTGGGAGGAAGTCTGCCCAATTCCACCTGGGGTGATTCAGATATGGCTTATCCTACATTCAAATGGATTGCCGCCCATCCGTGGATACAGTCATTGGCAGGCCCGGACTTACTGACCTTTCCAGCGCAAAAGCAGCAAGTTTCATCGGTACCCGCAGCGAAAGAATCTTCCTGGCTGGCAGATTTGCGATCAGCCCCCAAGAATAATATCACTCAATCTGCCTGGCAGACTTACCTGATGCTCACGGCTTTCACTGCAGACACGCACCTGCAGGCCCTGCAAAGCGCCTACCTTGGCCAGGTGGGAGAGTTACTGGGAGCGTCAAGGTGGGCCGTGAAACCGGCACCCCGTGTCGATTGCAAAGAGGATTTGGATGACGATGGACATCCAGAATGTGTACTGGCAAGCCAGAAATTCTTCGCTGTCCTGGAACCTGCCGGAGCCCGGCTGACGCAATTATTCTATGTGGATGCAAATGGCCCGCACCAGTTGGTCGGGCCTTCCTCACAATTTATTGTGGGTTTGAGTGACCCATCCGAATGGCATCCTGAGAGGGGCGAGGCAGCTGATCCGGGCGTGATCCCCGGAGGGTTCACCGACGACACCGGCACCTGGACAAACTACATACCAACCATCAGTGCAAATGGGATCGTCTTCACCGATCCGGATAACAGCCGGGTCAAAACGTACCGGTTGACAGAAAATGGCCTCCAGGTGCTTTATCAGCTGGATGGCCCGGTGGGCACTCGTGTCCCGCTGGCCCTGGATCCTCAGGCCTTTTATTCCGGTCCAACAAATTATTCGGCGGCTCTCGCTCCCCATTCGTGGACCTGGAGTCGTTCAGGTGGAAGTAGTATCGAGGTCCGTACCAATGCGACTCTTTCAGCAGAGGGCTTTATATCCGCAATCCCATTCCTTTCCTTGCTGGAAGACCCCAACTTGGGTTATCCAAAAGGGGATTATCTCCCCTTCCCACTCTCTGTAGTTGTTATCCAGAGCGATGGACCTTTCAGCGTGGATATAATTCAAAAATAATGAATTGCACAATCGCGAAATTTATGGTAAAGTTTCTTAAGATAAATTTGGGAGCACGCTATGAAAAAGAAAGAAATTCCCGATATTATTGTAAGTAGACTCCCGGTTTACCTGCGTGCTCTGCGGAGAATGCAGGCGCAGAAACAACAGACCATTTCTTCCAAGGAACTGGGAGAGCAGGTGGGTATCTCAGCAGCACAAATTCGCAAAGACCTGTCGCAATTCGGAGAATTCGGCAAGCAGGGCACCGGCTACAATATTGCCTTTCTGGTTGGTAAACTGCGTGAAATCCTGCAAGTGGAACAAGTTTGGGATGTAGCGCTGGTTGGGATGGGTGATATGGGTCACGCCCTGGCGCGCTATCAGGGTTTTAATGACCGGGGGTTCCGCGTGGCAATGGTGTTCGATAACGACCCAACAAAGGTTGGAATGCAAGTGGGCGAATATGTGGTCCGGGACGCGCGTGAACTGGGCCAGGCAATCCGCGAGGCCGGCATCCAGGTAGCAATGGTTTGTGTTCCAGCGGCGGTGGCGCAGGAAGTGACCACTCAACTGGTGCAGGCAGGAATCAAAGCCATCTTGAACTATGCACCCATCAGCCTGAGTGTTCCGGCTGGAGTGCGTGTCCAGTATCTTGATCCATCCATAGGTTTACAGCGGATGACGTATTACCTGGACTGACCCGGGTCGGTTTTTAGGTAGGATTTCATAAAACCGGTATTACCGCAAATCCCAGCCCATTCGGGCCGACATGTGTTCCGATGGCGGTGGTGACATTGACCAGCAATGGGGGAACTTCCACTTTTGATTTGACATCCTCCATTAACTGTCGCGTGGCAGATTCGGCATTGGTGTGCAAAACAGCCAAACGTTCAAGCGCACCCAAGGAATTGAGCATTTCAACCAAGCGGCTTATACCCTGAAGGCGTGTACGTGCCTGCCCCAGCCGGGAGACAATGCCATAACGCAGTTCGATCAAGGGGTGCAGGCGAAGCACTCCTCCGATCATGGCAGCTGCCCAAGAAACCCGTCCACTGCGACGGACGTAATCAATGGTATCCAACATCGCCGTCACGCGCACGCGCTTACGAATACTTTCCACCAGGATTATCACTTCCTCCTGAATGGCCCCTTTTACGACTGCTTCAGCAGCGAGAAGGACTTGATAGCCCATCCCCAGGCTGACCTGTCCGCTGTCCAACACTTTGATGCGTTGACCAAATGGCTGCGCCGCCAGCCGGGCGGCATTGAAGATACCGCTCAACCCGTTCGGAGGGTGGATGGAGATGACAGAGTCTGCTCCGGCCGAAAGTAATTTTTCATAGCACTCCTGGAATGAGCCAACCGAGGGTGACGAAGTCATCGGCAATTGTTTTAAACCCGGAAGGTGGAGATAGAACTCTTCGCGGCTGATATCAATCCCATCCATGTAACTTTTGCCATTAATATTGACCACTGCCGGGATGATCTCGATCCCATATTGCTCAGCCAGATGGACAGGAATATCTGAGGTGCTGTCCGTGACAAAACCAATTTTCATTTTTCCATGCCACACAGTGGATCATTCTACCGAAATAATGAATTGATAATGCGGTTGACCGCCATCTTGTAATTCGATTTCCTGCGCAGGATAGGCCTTGCGAACTGCGTCGACGATACGGTTGGCCTCGGTTAGCGAGAGGTCCTCGCCATAAAAAAGAGTGATCAGTTCATGGCTGGCAGTTCCAGCTTTTTCCAGCGCGCCCAGGCAGGATTCTTCTACCGAATTGGTTGAGAGCACCAGTTTGCCATTCACCAGCGCAATGACATCCCCTTGCTCCACGGAGACGCCATCTATTTCCGCCGAACGCGTCGCGGTTGTAATTTCAATTGCAATAACATCCTCAATTGACTTGATCATCCTGGCAGCCACTGTCCCCAAATCGCCGTCAGGATTCAAGTGCATCATGGCTGCCAGCCCCTGCGGGATGTTACTACTGGGGATAATCAATACTTTCTTGACGGTTACTTCCTTGGCCTGTTGGGCAGCCAGGATGATGTTCTTATTGTTCGGCAAGATGATGACCTTGTCAGTCGGCAAGTTCTCAAAAGCCTCCAGAAGATCCTTCGTGGAAGGATTCATGGTCTGCCCGCCCTCAACGATGGCTGCCACTCCCAGGCTTGCAAAGACGCGCGATATGCCTGGTCCAGGGGAGACGGCCACCAAAGCGATTTGCCCCGGTTCGATATTGGCCGGTTCGATGCGGCCCGCCCCGGATTCTTTATTGATTTTTTCCATCTGGGCTGCCAGGTTTTCCATGGCGATCTTGGTGATGGTCCCAATACCCATAATGTAATCGGCCGGTTTGTTGCGATTCTCAGTTGGTACGTGGATGTGCATCCGGTACATACCTTCCCCCTCGCCCACCTGGATGGATGTTCCCATCATTTCCAATTCCGCATAAAAGGCCTGAAAATTAAGTTCCTGGTTCGGAATAAAATCCACCACCACTTCAAAATCCTGCCCTGGTTCGATGTCTTCCATGGCATTCCCCATTCTCATGGCCGAAAGTGGCTGGACAGTTGATATGGGAGAATCCAATGGGTCGCCTTTGATGTAGCGCAACATTCCTTCCAGGATAAAAAAAAGACCCTTGCCGCCTGAGTCGACAACGCCAGCTTGCTTTAAAACCGGGAGCAGGTCCGGTGTCCGTACCACTGAAGCGTCTGCTGCCGGGACAATCCGCTCCAGGATTTCATAAGGGTTATCGGTCTCGCGCAGAGCTTCCACGGCTGCAGCCGCAGTATCCTTGGCAACAGTCAGAATGGTCCCCTCTACAGGTCGTACAACACCTTTATAGGCAGTATCACGTCCCTCAGCAAGTGCGCGCACCAGGGCCGGGCCATCCAGGATTTCCTGGTTGTGAAGAGCGCGTGCAAAACCTCGCCACAACTGGGAAAGGATGACGCCCGAATTACCGCGCGCCCCCATCAAAGCCCCTTGCGAAATAGCCGCGGCCATCTGGCCAACGCCATGATGGCCGAGTTGGTCAATTTCATCATAAGCCGATTGCATGGTCAGGACCATGTTTGTGCCAGTATCGCCATCTGGCACAGGAAAAACATTGAGTAAGTTCACGGTCTGTTGATTGGCCCGCAACCAGGTCAACCCCGCCTCGACTAATTTTTTAAGCATCTGCCCATCAATCGGCGTGGACTTGATCCGGTCCAGCCGCGCTTGAACATCCGGATTCATACTTCTAAAATCTCCTCACATTAATCGGGATCGCTGATGTGCAGACCCTGGATATGGACATTAACATGGTGGATTGGCATCCCCAGTGCCTTCTCCACCTGGTAGCGCACCGCGTGGGCCACACTGTCGGCCACTGATGTAATCCTGGTACCATATTCGATAATGATATGGACATCAATGTCTATCTCTTCGCCATTATAGTTCACGGAAACGCCGCGAGCCGGTTCGCGGGTAATGGTCATCGCCAGGCCTTCTGCCAGATTCCTGGGAGCCAATCCAACCACGCCGTACGAGGTCAGCGTGGCATGATAAGCGACGGTCGCCAGGGCACTTGGCGAAATGTGGATGGTGCCCAAAGTGGTGGTTTCTTCGCCCATGGTTTTAGCCTCTATTTCTATAAATAACACTCGACTTGTACAAGGTTGCGTTTCGTGGTAGAATACGCCGCCTGTTCAAGACAGGCAGGACTTATCTGTTTAGAAAGGAAATCCAAAAAATGGCAAAATGTGCTCATTGTGGCAAGTCCACTACCTTCGGTCATAATGTCTCGTTCTCCAAGCGGGCCACCAATCGTCCGTTCCATCCCAACCTGCAGAAGGTGACCGTCATTGAGGAGGGCAAGAAAGTTCAAAAGACCCTGTGCGCCAAATGCATCCGCACGCTGGCGAAAACTGCATAATTGGTTTTTATCCTGCGGGAACAAGGTCACGGCCTCTGCCGTGATTTTTGTTTTAAAGCATGGATCATGTGTCTAAAATGCTCCTCAACGACTGGACACCTGCAGCAATACCATCCGGATGCCTGAAGACTGCATGGGCGGCGACAAAAACATCTGCGCCGGCTTCCCGGACCTGGGAAATGGTTTGGATCGAGATACCGCCATCCACCTCCAGCCTGGCAGATGAATCAATTACGTCCAATCTTCGGCGTAATTCGGCGATCTTCGGAACTTCTTCATGCATGAATTCCTGGCCTGAATAACCGGGGTGGACGGTTAAGACCAGGACAATGTCAGCCAGCGGAAGGGCGGCTTCGAGATGGCTGGCTGAGGTGGATGGATTGAGCGTCACGCCTGCCTTACAACCAAGGCCCCGGATCATTTTCAAGGTGTTGGCAATATCCGGGCACGTCTCGATATGCACAATCAGATGGCTCGCTCCGGCTTTTGCAAAAGCCTCCAGGAAGGTCTCCGGCTGTTCCACCATCAGGTGCACGTTGAGCGGTAATTTCGTGGCCCGCCGGCAGGCCTCTACGATAAACGGCCCCATCGTCAGGTTTGGCACAAAATGTCCATCCATTACATCGATATGGATCCAATCCGCTCCGGCAGCTTCGGCCTCGGCAATTTGCTCACCGAGGCGGGTAAAATCTGCCGATAGAATGGAAGGGGCGATCAAAAAACGTTTGGACATTTTACCGGGACACCAAGACGTCAATTTCCTTTTGTTGGGGGAATAACAAGACCGCTTCGCTTTACCATCTTACCGAATGGGCGCATTATACACGAAATAGACCCATAGCCAGAATGGAACCAGCCCCAGCAAGGTTATCAGTGCAACCAATCCCAGGCCAACCGAAACCCAGTCTATCTCAGGACCAGCTGCAGGTGGGAGTGTGACACTGGCTGCCGGGAGGCTTGTGACTGCGGGGACTGCTTCGGGAGTGAGATTCAATGCCGGAGAAGATTTGGTGTTGCTGAAATTCAACAGGACGCGGCCGAGTTGGTCTGCCGTCCGGTAGCGTTGGGAAGGTTCCTTCGAAAGCACCTTCGTTTGGATCTGGGCAAGAACAGGGGAAATACCCGGGAGCAGCTCGGAGATCGGTACCGGCTCGACTTCGATGTGCAGGCGGCCAAGTTCGGCGGCGTTATCAGCATGGAAGGGCAGCGAACCGGTCAACATTTCAAACATGATGACACCAAGTGAATACACGTCGGAGGCAGGGGAGGGTGCGGCACCAGAGGCTTGCTCGGGAGAAAAATATTGCGGGCTGCCCCAGATAACATCACTCTTCTCTTTGGGATGGATGGTGGACAGGGCACGGGCGATGCCAAAGTCGGTAACTTTCAGACGCATATCCGGTGTTACCAGCATATTTTGCGGTTTTACATCACAATGCACCAGACCGGCGCGGTGTGCATAGCCGATGCCTGCACAAGCCTGGATGAGCAATGGCACAGCCTCTTCGGGGGTAAACCGACCGTGCTGCTTGATGAGCGTTTTCAGATCCGTCCCCGGGATATATTCCATGACGATAAAGATCTGTCCGTTATCCAGCCCAAAGTCATGAACAGTGACAATATTTGGATGAGACAAGTTGGCAGCTGCTTTGGCCTCCTGGCGGAAGCGCTCCAGAAAAGCCGGGTCACGCGAGTAACTTTCGCGCAGGACTTTTATGGCCACATCACGTTCCAGCATGGTATCGCGGGCACGGTATACAACGGCCATGCCGCCTTTTCCAAGCTGTTCAAGGAGTTGGTAGCGATTGTTGAGCAGGCGAATTTCTTCCATGGAGTGTCTTCAGGGATTATAACACGCCACTTTTATGCTCCATTCTCCCGCTGCCAATGTATAATAACAGTATGGCGGACACTTTGCTCATCTACAATCCTGCTGCCGGGCGTATTTCAGTCCGTCCTTTCATTGGCGGCATCATCCGGGTGCTGAATGACCACGGATGGCGCGTGGAAGTGGCTGAATCAGTCAACGGCCGCCATACCACGCAGCTGGCACGCATGGCCGCGCAGGAGAACTTCCGCGCGGTTTTTGCAGTTGGCGGGGATGGAACGGCCGGGCAGGCGGCCAGTGGCTTGCTCGGCTCGCAAACCGCGCTGGGAGTACTCCCCGCCGGAACGACCAACGTTTGGGCGCGCGAAATGGGCATCCATGCCTTTGTCTGGCCGCGTATCTGGGCGTTGTACCAGAATACACGCCTGCTGGTCGAAGCGCCCTCCTGTGCAGTGGATGTGGGTTTGTGCAACGGCCAGCCTTTCCTTTTATGGGCCGGCATCGGCCTGGATGCCATGACCGTTAAAAAGCTGGATCCCCGCAAGCGTTTCGAGAAATACCTTAACGTACCTGAATATTTTGCCACCACAGTATGGAATGCAACCATCTGGCATGGAATGAATTTGCGCGTCACTGCTGACGAAAAACAGGTCGAAGGTCATTACCTGCTGGCCATCCTCAGCAATATCCGCCATTATGGAGGGCCGCTGCAAATTTCTCCCGCCGCCTATCTGGACGATGGCGAGATGGATCTTTGGCTGCTTTCCGGCTCAACATTGGCTGACGCCTTTCGTCATTTTTTTGATATACAGTCGGGACGTCATCTATCCTCAGACCTGGCCCGCTGCATTCCGTCCCGAAAGGTTACCATTGAGTCAGATACACCCTTCCCGATCCAAATCGACGGCGAGCCACTGATTGGAGCGCAGCAGGTCATACTCGAAGTGCTCCCAAAAAAGTTAAACATCTTAATGCCACCGCAAGCCAGCTACCTGTTACGACAGGAAAAGGATAATCCGCTCAACTCGGGTAAACTCCAGGACTTTTCATGAAGGTCATCAAGCATTTCTTATCGCACAACCCGCTCGTTTTCCTGCTGCTTTTCCTTCCCATCACTCTGGGGGCTGAAATCCTGCACTGGTCACCGGTGGTCATTTTCATCCTGGCCTGTATTGCAATCATCCCAATGGCAGCATATATCGGCGAGGCGACTGAATCTCTGGCGCATTTCACCGGTCCACGTATCGGCGGTTTGCTCAACGCCACCCTCGGCAATGCAGCCGAACTCATCATTACGATTACCGCCATCCGGGCTGGACTGCTTGAGCTGGTCAAAGCCTCCATCACAGGTTCCATTCTGGGCAACTTGCTGCTGGTGATGGGATGTGCTTTTATTGTCGGCGGCACCAAACATGGGCGCCAGACCTTCAACCGCCAAAATGCCAGTCGTAATGCCATCCTGCTCATTCTGGCCGTGCTGGCCATGCTAATTCCCTCCATGTTCAGCCATTCCATCGGCCCGGAAACCAGTCCCAAAGTCGAGGTTTTGAGCCTTGGGGTGGCTGTTGTCATGATCATTCTATACGCCCTTGGTTTGCTGGATGCCGCTGTATCCGGCGATACATCAGTCACCCACGAACCGGTGCCCAAATCTTTCCTGCCGCACTGGTCCATAAAAACTTCGATTCTCATTCTCATACTGGCAACCGTGGGGATCGTCTGGCTGTCAGAGGTATTGGTGGGGGTGGTCGAACCAGTCGTTGCCAGCCTGGGTGTATCCGAATTCTTCCTGGGAATCATCCTTATCCCCATCATTGGCAATGCGGCTGAGCACCTGGTGGCCATCCAATTTGCCGGGCAGAATAAAATGGCCTTGGCCGTTGAAATCTCGGTCTCTTCCAGCCTACAAATTGCCCTGCTGGTGGGTCCACTTCTGGTCTTTCTCAGTCTTATGCTCGGTCATCCCTTGACGCTTGTGTTTAATACTTTCGAACTGCTGGCCCTGGTCGCGGGTGTGATCGTTGCAGTACTGGTCTCAGCAGACGGTGAATCCACCTGGCTGGAAGGGGTTGCCTTGGTCGGTGTTTACCTGATTCTCGGTTTTTCCTTTTTCCTGTTGCCGGTGTAATATGAAAAACATTCTGAGTGGCAAGGTCCTGATTGCGATGGTGGGTATAGCCGCACTACTGCTCTGCGGCAGCCTGGCATATATCCTGTTGATGCGTCCTGCCGCCTCAAGGTCGAACCTGGCCGCGGCTACATCCGCCCTGACCATTATTCCTGCTCCATCTTCCACGCCGCGCCCCCTGCCTCCCACGCTGACACCACTCCCGCCCACCCCATTGCCATCTTCGACCCCCGCTCCGGGTCAGGTCGCCATTGGAGTGTATGTGCAGCCCAGCACAGGAGGACAGGGCCTGCGAGTGCACACAGAGCCGGGATTGAGCGCACCCTTTTTCTCCGCCTTTGATTCGGAAGTGTTCCTGGTCACAAAAGGGCCGCAACAGGCCGACGGCTATACCTGGTGGTATCTGACCGCTTCCTACGATACAGCCCGGGTCGGGTGGGCCGCACAAGATTTTCTCGCTGTCATTCCATCCCCATAATTCCCGATGAAACCCATTAAGCTGCACCGATGGCTTGCTTGCATGTTTCTCCTGCCAGCATTGGCGGCCTGTGGACAAAAGCCTGTAGCAACCCCAACTCTGGCGCCGGCTGTGCCATATCAGACCGTGGCTCCAACCCTAACTCCCTCCCTGCCCCCTGTTCTGAGAGAGATCATCCAACCCACTCCCACAGTCTTTACATATACAGTGGTGCAGGGGGACACTTTAGGCAGTATTGCCCAGCGCCACGGCATCTCCCTGGAGTCTTTGCTGGCAGCAAATCCTGGCATTTCGGCAACGGCACTTTCAATTGGGACAAAGCTGGTTATTCCAGCCAGCAACCAAATCACCGTCGAGCCGACGGTTACACCCGCCCCCCTACCGGTACAGCAGGCCCACTGCTGGCCGGAATCGGCTGGCGGATTGTGGTGTTTCGCCCTGCTCAAGAATGACTTAGCGGAAACACTCGAAAACATTTCCGCACACTTCGTCTTGTCAGATGCGAACGGGCAGGAACTCGCCAACCAGGTTGCTTACGGTCTGCTGGATATCCTTCCGCCGGGTACAGCCATGCCGCTGGCAGCTCATTTTGCCGGGCCAGTGCAAGCGGATGTCTCCCTGCACGTACAGGTATTGACCGCCATCCGTCTTCTGCCAGGTGACAGGCGCTACCTCCCGGTGAGGCTGGAGAATACCCTGGTCTCCCTGGATGCGTCCGGGCGAACGTCGCAAGTCTCCGGCCAAGTGCTGTCAGCCGGTACGGATACGGCGAACACGCTGTGGGTCCTGGCAAGCGCTTACGATGGGACCGGGAACGTGGTCGGGATGCGACGCTGGGAATCTACTGCGGCGTTGAAGCCAGACGCACCCATCTCTTTCGATTTTTCGGTATCCAGCGTGGGACCGGCGATCACAAGGGTGGAATTCATCGCCGAGGCGCGGCCATAAGTTGTAGTAACGACTTCACAGTCCTGCCTACGCCAGTACCGCAGGTACAGGTGCGACCTGTGCAGGGAAGTCGTTATTATGTTAATGTTGTATGGTCAGATAGCGTTCGAGGGGAATGTCGATCGGGGTTAACACGAATCCCTTCACGTAAGGTTTGACCAACATGTAGGAGACCGGGTGGGAGATGAACAGCGCCGGGGCATCCTGAAGGATGATCTGCTCAGCCTGCTGGTAAAGCTGGATACGCTTGGTCACATCCTGCTCAGTGCGCCCCTGATTGAGGAGGGCATCCAGGGCCGGGTTGTTGTAATTACCGAGATTTTGCTGCGCGCCGCTGTGGAACAGGACATCCGCAAAGTTCTCGGGATCGGGATAATCAGCACACCAACCGCTGGAGAAGATCTGTCCATGCTGGCCGGAGTAAACCCTGTCCAAATATTTGTCGGGTTCGATATTCTCGATGGTAATCTTCACGCCCAGGTTCTGTTCCCACATTTGAGCCAGAGCCGAAACATCCGGCCCGGCGGTGCTGCCAAATCCGCTGTCGGTGTAAACGATGGCCGGCAGTCCCTGCGGGCCGCCGTACTTGGACTGCGCCAAGAGCTGGCGCGCCTTCTGGGGATCATAAGGCAGGCCCTGGAGTTTCGAATTGAAACCGGGCAGGGCGGGCGGGTAGAGACCCATGGCCGGGAGGCTGGTATCATTTTCCACCACGTCAATGAACTTCTGCCGGTCGAAAGCCATGCTGAAAGCCTGGCGCACCTTGAGGTCATCAAAAGGCGGCTTGGAAACGTCAAAAACAACCATGTTGGTGCAAAGGCTGACGCCGCTTACCAGATCGGGATGCAGCGGGTCAGCCGGGTCGAGCACGCGCAACGCATCGCTGGAAGAGACGCCAGTCAAATCGATCTCACCCGTTTCATACAGGTTGATGCCGACGCCAGCGTTTAATTCCACAACAACCTGCTGGATGGATGGCGCACCGAGGTAGTAATCCGGGTTGGCAGAATATACCATGACCTTGAAACTATCCCAACGGGTCAACTTATAAGGACCGGTACCGTTCGGAGTGCGGTACCAATTCGCGCCGGATTCCACATTCTTCTGATCCAGCACAAAAGCCACCGGCAGGGTCAACTTGAACAGGAAGTACGGCTTGGCGGCATCGATGGTGACCTGCAGGGTATGCGGATCAAGCGCCTTCAAACCGGAAATATGGTTGGCCTTGCCGCTGTGCATTTCCGCCACACCGACGATATCGCCCAGGTAGGTCAGGACAGTATCGGACTGGGTGGCCGGGTTGGCGGCGCGTTCCCAGGAGTAGATCACATCCTGGGCCACCACGGGCCGGCCATCCTGAAACCTGGCGTTCGTGCGCAGGTGAAAGGTATAAACCGTACCGTCCGGTGAGATATCCCAGGATTCGGCCAGGTCGGGCGTCAGGTTCAGGTGGGTATCGAGAGAGACCAATCCGCTGTACAAGCGTTTATCGCCGGAATCATGCTGGGTGGCCGGGTCGTAATCACGTGGGTTGGTCGATTCACCGCCCGGAAGAAAAAGCGCCTGGTTGCGATTCACCCCATTGACGACCGGCGCGGAAAAACTCACCCCGCTGACCAGGGCATTAATGTCGCTGACATGGGCATCATAGCTGGGCACATCACCATAACCCAGGAAGAAAAAGGCGCGTGACCCATAAATGAACGTGGTCAGGTTGATCTTCAGTTCGGTTCCATTGCTGACTGCCGTCACCACCCGGCTCCAGGCGGAACTGGTATCGGAGCGTGTCAGGGCGGCATCGCTGACGGTGGTGATATTCTGCAGACCCGTCAGGACGCTGCCAGCATTCTGGCTGGTGATGGATTCGGCTGTATCGCCCGTTTGGACCGGAGAGACGAACAGTTCGGCCTGGATGCTCTGGTCCGAACTGACAAAGACGATCAACCCCGTATCACCCTGTGGAGGCGACTGGGTCGTCCAACCGTTCGGGTAATGGACGGTGACACCATTTTCAGGGCTGGCGTAGGTGAAAGGTTGCGCCTCGAGCGTCCCGGGAGACACCGTCGTCCCCGAGGGGGCGGGGGAATTATTCAATGCAGAAGGAGTGGCGATCCCCGAGATCTGGCAGGCCAACAGGAGGAACAACAGGGCCATCAGGCCGGAGATTAATTTCCGCGTCGGTCTCATTTTCCGCTCCTGTTTTGACGCCGGACGATCAAAAAGATCGCCAGGCCTGCCAGCAACACCAGGATGACAAGGCACACCAATCCAATAAAGAGGATGGTGGTGAGCCTGCCTGGATTGAATAGGGTTGACGGCTTGGTAGACGGTGGAGCTGGTGTTGAGGGTGTGGGGACCGGAGTAGCCGAAGCCTGCGCCAGGGCTTGTTGAGGCGTGGGGACGACAGCCACGGCAGGTGGAGCGGCGCCAACCGGAACAAACGTCGGTACTATGGTGGGGGTCGGGACCGGAGTCGGTGACGAGTTCCCGTGAAGCGGCGCTGCACCGATGGAGGTGCGCCAGGCGTCTTCCAGCCCGTTCGTGTCGAATTTATAGACAGCCTGCAGGGCGGCATCCATCGTCTGACCGTCACGCAGGTCCAGCAGCAAGGTGGTCATCTTGTCCCGGCCGTAGGTCTTGATCATGAAATCGACCACGGAGTAGGCCTCGGCATACGAGACGTCGGCCCGGTTGGATTCATCCGAAAAGCGTCCGGTAAGGGATTGCAGCGACGGCAGCTGGTCGGCCGATTTGGCCTGGTCAAACAGGGCCTGCTCGCCAGCCTGCGGCCCGCCCTCGCCATACACCGCCAGGCCCTCGTTCAGCCAGGTGGGTATAAAACCCAGGCAGGAAAAGGTCAGGTGTCCCACCAGCACGTGGGTCAACTCGTGCGCTTCCGTACTCTTGCCCCAGTCCAACTGGTCGGGGCTGATACCGATGATGACAATGTTATCCTCGGGATAAGCCTGCCCACCCGCCCAGGAGGGTGCAAAGAGAATGGAGCTTTGCAAATCACTTGTGTCGGCGTAGATATAAATATCAACGGGGCTGGTCGTGTCCACCCCGACATCCTGTGTAAGCCGCACCAGGGCTTTTACAGCGGCATCATGTAACTGCTGACCGAAGGAGGCACCGCCATTGTAGTAATGCAGGTTGATGTTCCCGCCCGAAATAACCTGCCAGGGATGGGCGTCGTCAAGCCACAAAATTGACTTCTTTGGGCTGGTGAACTGAGTCCCACTGGCATCCACCACCTGCCACTGCCACCAGACCGTCGTGCCCGGCGCCAGCGAGCCGGACTGCAGCATTTCCCAAGTCCAATCCACCTTCACGTCCTTACCAGGTGTGAACGTCGGGAAGGCTTCGGCCTGCACGGTCCCGCAGGTCAGCTGGTTTACGCCATACTGGAGCACCGCCGAGGTGATATCTGCGCCAGACTGGAACTCAGCCTTGAAGTCGAGGCTGTTCGGGAATGTCAGGCTGGCGGCGTTGTTGATTACCTGGACGTTCGATTGGGCACGAGCTGGCACAACCAGGCCGCCCAGAAGCAGGAGAAGCAGGATGAAAACCGTGGATCGCAAACGTGTCATGCAGCCCTTCCTTAATAAATTAACCAGGCTGATTGTATAGCATTTTTCCCGGTTTGCGCCCCACCTCTCATGGAAGATTTATTTTTTCCAGAATAGTCGTTCCGCGGAACGACGGAGGAACGAATAATTGGTGTTGCGGGGTATGGGCTGGTTATGCCGCGCGAATTGCTTCAAGGTTCGCTTTGGCCTGCGGGACAGCGGCCAGGAAGCCCTGCAGTTTCTCGCAGGCATAATCCGGGCAGGCGGCGCAATTTTCCAGGCCGCGCTCGAGGGCGCACAGGCGGATCTGGCACTCGCTGCAATGACCGACCTTGCGTCCGGCGGTCATGCAGCCGTCACACTGGACATTGTCAGCGGTCAGGCCGGGTGCGTTGTACTCCCGGGTCCATTTTACGGCCACGGCGGCCAGCGCTGTCCAATCATCCGCCTGGGTGGCGACATAAGCCTCGCATTGGGAACAATCCAGTCCACAGGCGCCTATCAGGGTTGTCATGGTGAGCCCTCCTCGGAGATATAGGAAAGTATCTGCCCCATTGTTGGGGCAGATAAATATTAGAACATTTTTTCTATTCTGTCAAGGTTTCATATACATCCATTTTTGCTCAGCTACCAGCTGGCATGGGAGCATCCAGGAATGAGACCAGCATATCTGCCAGCCCGGGATGGGTAAGGATGTCATAGTGGCTCATCCCGGGCAGGATGGCAAGCCGTCCGGCTGGACGGCCGGATCCATCCAGGCCGGCATCGCGCTGGCCGCCGCCGAGCAACCTGAAGAACTCCATTATGTGCCCGGGCTGGATCGCATCTGCGTCCGCATAAACAAGCATGACGGGGCACTTGATCCCAGCCACGCCCCTGGACCAGTCATATTCCTGCCGGAGCAGGTCGCCCAGCTTGGTGAAGAGCGCAGCCCAATCCTTGCCCGGATAAAGCTGGTTGAGCGGGGATTGGCCCATGAACCTGGCAGCCTCGGGACCCATCTGGTCCATGCCCGCCAGGGCCTCGGGATAAAATCCCTGCCGCTTGAAGGGGGTCGAGATGAGCGCGAGCCTGTGCAGCAGCTCCGGGTGACGGATGGCGGTTTGCAGCGCCACTCCACCTCCTAGGGAATAACCCAGGATATCGGCGCTGGGGATGTCGAGATGCTTCAGCAGGGCGGCAATATCTTCGGCCATACTCTCGAAGCGCAGGGGGCGATCGATATCAGCCGAACGTCCATGAGCCTGCAAATGGACGGCGATGACCTGATGGTTCGCGCGGAGCGCCGGCAGGAGTGGGTCAAACACCTCGCTGCCGCTTACGCCGCCGTGCAGCAAGACCAGAGGCTGGCCGGAGCCATGGACCTCGTAATACAACTGGAGTCCGTCGACGGATACAGTCTTCCCAACAGTTTTCTCGATTTTCCTGGAATTGACCATCTTATTCACCTTAAAGCGCGCCTATCCTCTCACATCAGCCTTGCGAAGGTTGGATTGATGGCAAGATTACCGAAAAGATCAGGTTTCTGCGCAAAATCAATGTCAGGCTAATGCCAAACCTTCGCAAGGGTCGTAGATATAAACGTGCACCTTCCTTAGAACATTCCATCCTGGTTGGGTGAATCGGACGGCAGGGACTGAGCAATGTCCCACATCTCGACGATCCGGTCAGCCTTGAAACGGAACCAGTGAACGGTCGCAAAACCGGGCTCACCCGGATGCATTACCACGTGGGATTGAAGGGCAACCATGTCTCCTTCAGCAATCAGGTCCTTGATGGTGAGGCGCATATCCGGAAATTGGAGGTAATTGGCCTGCATGGCTGCCTGCAGAGCTGGGAAACCGGCTGCAAAGAACGGGTTGTGATGTCTGCCATCCATGGCCACATATTTCCGATAGGCCTCATCGATCCGGCCGGACCCGACCAGTTCCAGGAACTGCCGGGCGGCCTCTTTCCGGGCGGAGGTGGATTCCTCCGGGTCAGCCTGGAAGGGTGACATTCATAATCCTATCGAGCAGTTCTGCCAGGCGCTGCATGGATTCGGTCGCACCGCTCTCCATGCCCTCTGCCAGCATGCCATCGCGATCCGCCACCGACTGGTAGACAGACTGGTCGGTCAAGTGCGTCAGGCCGTTGTGCCCTTCAAAGGTCAGCGTTTCAAGGATGACATGGCCGGGCGTGCCTTCGTATTCAAAAGTACTGACCAGCCGCTCGGACGGTTCGACCGCGTGGTAAACACCGTGGAAGGCATAAGCGTTCCCAGCCGCGTCGCGCTGGACAAAGCGCCAACGGCCGCCCGGCTTCAGTTCCATGATCTCCACAGTCGTGGTCAGGTCCGCCGGACCCCACCACTGCGGGATCAGCTTCGGGTCGCTGTATACCTTGAAAACGACTTCGCAGGGCGCATCGAAGGTGCTGGTCATGACGACCTCCTGCTTGCCGGGTTCAGCGATAAAAGTTGTCTTGCTCATGCAACTTGCTCCATTTCCAGTTCTGGATCAGGTAAAACCGTTCATGAATTAACCGGATGGTTTCCCTTCCGGCTGATAGACCAGCAAGATGTTGCCGTTCTTGAAGGTTCGAGTCTTCAACAGCCGCAGATGCAGGGATTCCTGAATGCCGTGGAACAAGGCTGTACCGGCACCCAGCACCACAGGGTTCACCAACAGGTGGAATTCGTCGATCAGACCGTGCTGGAGCAGCGTGACCGAAAGGTCGGAACTACCAAAAACGTAGATATCCCTGCCCGGCTCATCCTTGAGACGCTGGACCTCTTCAACGATATTTTCCTTCACCAGCCAGGTATTCTGCCAGTTGACATGGTCAAGCGTCCTTGAGAACACCACCTTCGGCAGGCGGTTCATAGCCGCGGCCGTGAGCGGATCGTCCATGAGGCCCGCGGGAGTCGGCCAATATGCTGCCATCAGCTCGTAGGTGACCCGGCCAAACATGAGCAGGCCGGCTAACTCCAATTGGGCGTTGGAAAATTCCTGAAATTCTGCATCCACGTTGTGCCAGTCTATATTATGGTTTGACCCCTCAAAGTAACCATCCAAAGATATGAGCATGAAAAGGATGACTTTTCTCAATGTGAACTCCACATAACCGGGCTGGGAAGGCAAAAGGAAGTGTCTGGTGATGTATTTATGATAAAAATCGTCTTTATTATAGAAATATCACAACATGAAGTCAATAGGTGAAAACTCCTATACCGGGATCTTAAAAATCACAGGCGACCACACCTGTGCCTGCGCCACAGGTGCAGGCAAGGGTCGCCCCTACGGGTATGAGGTGCAGCTACTCAACGGCACGGTGTACCATCCCACAGGGACGTTTCGCGGTGCCCCTACTAAAAAATGAAAAAGCACTAAAAATCAGACTTCCGAAGTTTTACCCCACTCCACTGCGTTCCGGGGGCGCTCCGCGGAAACTTCGGAAGTCTTGGCGATTTATTGCTTATGCTTTACGGCTTTTGATTTGCTTGCCTGGCCGCCCGATGTGATCCTTTGAATCAAATTTCGTGCGAAATACAGCGATGCCGCGATAAGAAAACAAGCCAAGGCTAAATAAACACTTACAAACGAGAGCAAAACCGATAATGAATAAAGCACAACTCCAGGCAGGCTTTGCCTGGGTCCCATGGTCTTGGCAGATGCAGGATCGATAAAGAGCTTATTGTTGCTTACATAGGCTCTCATGGCGAAATAAGTCAAGGCCTCGAGTAACTGGGTTGCACCATACAGGAGAACAGGAAATTGGTCGGTTGGATGGTCGCCCAGCATTGCAGTTGGAAAGGGCATGAAACACAACCACAACAAGAAAAGCATGTTCAACCAAATCAAACCAAGAGTGATGCGATCGATATGGTTGAAAAAATTATGATGACTTACCCATAAAACAGAAATCAATATGAAGGTCAGAATGAAACTTATCACCTTCGGAATAAGCGGCGCCATTGCCCTGGCATACTGGCCTAAACTGGAATGATTCGAAACGTTTGGTGGAATTAATTCGAGAACGAGTATCGTTAATACTACTGCAAAGATACCATCGCTCAAAGCTTCAAGTCGATTTTTTGACATAGATATGACTATTATAGGTAATAAAGCTGACTTCTAAATTGTGTGATCTGCATTGGCGGGCTAA
>CAVSAF010000012.1:0-280485 GCA_963725805.1 uncultured Chloroflexia bacterium | reverse complement strand
TAACTATGCGTTTAAGATCTCCTGCGCCACCGAAGCTGGAACCGGCGCATAATGATCAAATTCCATCGAAAACACGCCCCGGCCCTGGGTGGATGAACGCAGTTCAGTTGCATACCCAAACATTTCGCCCAAAGGTACGGTCGCATTGATTGCCTGGGCGTTACCCAACCGCATTTCCATTCCCCGGATGGTTGCACGACGACCATTCAACCCGCCGATGATATCTCCAAGATATTCCTCTGGACCAACCACCTCGACTTTCATGATCGGCTCCAGGAGTATCGGTCCGCCTTTTTGGATACCTTCCTTGAAGGCAAAGCTGGCAGCCATCTTGAAAGCCATTTCGTTTGAATCCACTTCGTGGAACGATCCATCGAACAATGTCACTTTCAGATCGACAACTGGGTACCCTGCCAGAACACCACTTTCTGAGGCTTCCTTGATGCCCTTTTCCACTGCCGGGATGTATTCGCGCGGGATTGCGCCACCGATAATTTTATTCTCAAAAACGACGCCGCTACCGCGCTCACCCGGCGCCAGCGAGATGACCACATGCCCATACTGGCCGTGACCACCCGTCTGTTTGACATATTTGAAATTGACTTCTTCCACGGGCCGTGTTATTGATTTGCGATATGCCACGCGTGGTCTGCCAACATTGGCATGCACATGGAACTCGCGCATCATACGATCGACAATCACTTCCAGGTGCAGCTCTCCCATTCCCTCAATGATGGTTTGACCGGTATTCTCGTCAGAGTGGACTCGAAAAGTCGGATCCTCTTCCGAGAGTTTACGCAGGGCTTCACCCATCCTGGCCTGATCAGCATTTGTCTTGGGCTCAATGGCAACGTTAATGACCGGCTCAGGGAAAGTGATATTTTCGAGCACCACCAGTTTATTGCTGCAAAGGGTATCACCGGTAAATGTCTCTTTGAAGCCCAGAACCGCGGCAATATCTCCAGCATGCACCTCGGTAACATCTTCCCGGTGGTCAGCATACATGCGCAATAAACGCCCGATACGTTCCCGTTCTCCTTTGGTGGAGTTGGTCACCATCTGGCCCTGGCTCAAGCTTCCAGAATAGACCCGAATGTAAGCCAGGCGTCCCACGTAGGGATCAGTTACAATTTTAAAGACCAGTGCGCTCAGCGGTGCATCATCCTGAGGCGGAAGTGCCACGACTTCATTGTTTCGAGGGTCCGTGCCAGTTATCGCAGGTACATCCAAAGGTGAAGGCAGGTAGTCGATCACTGCATCCAGTATTAGTTGCACACCTTTATTACGCAATGAGCTGCCACAGAAAACCGGTGTAGCTTCGCTCGAGATCACAGCACGCCGAAGGGCATCCTTTAATTCTTCATTGCTGATTTCTTTACCCTCAAGATATTTAACCGTCAGGGCATCATCCAATTCGGCGATGCGCTCGATCATCGTATGACGGTGTTCTTCGGCCTCAGTCTTTAAATCAGCAGGGATTTCAGTCTGGCGTGGTTCCTTTCCCAGTTCATCATCCCAAAAGATCGCTTTCATTTCCATCAGGTCAATGACACCCTGGAAAGAGGCTTCCATTCCAATTGGCATTTGCACTGCTATCGGGTTCGCCCCCAGGCGTTGTTTGATCGTATCAATTGTGCGTTCATAAGAAGCACCAACACGATCCATTTTATTGGCAAAACAAATCCTTGGTACGCCATAACGGTCTGCCTGGCGCCAGACCGTCTCACTCTGTGGTTCGACTCCCTGAACAGAGTCGAAGACAACGATACCCCCGTCCAATACACGCAACGAACGTTGCACTTCTGCAGTAAAGTCAATATGTCCGGGAGTATCAATGATATTGATTTGATAGCCCTTCCATTCGGCTGTCACTGCCGCTGAAACGATCGTAATCCCACGCTCGCGTTCCTGCTCCATCCAATCGGTGACCGTGGTACCATCATCCACAGAACCAATCCGATGTGTCATCCCGGTGAAGAACAGGATACGCTCGGTGGTAGTCGTTTTACCGGCATCAATATGAGCAATGATGCCGATGTTTCGATACCGTTCGAGCGGGAACGCGCGGGTCATAATATATATCCAACTTGGTAAGGTTCAGACCGCCAGTTACATGCGGTAGTGCGAGAAGGCGCGGTTGGCCTCCGCCATCTTGTGGGTTTCTTCGCGCTTGCGAATGGAAGCGCCTTCATTTTTATACGCATCCAATAATTCGTCCGCAAGTTTCTCGGCGAATGATTTACCAGCACGCGCCCGGGCCGAATCAAGCACCCAACGTATCGCCAGAGTTGTCCGGCGAACAGGTGGAACTTCCATCGGGACCTGATAAGTGGCACCGCCTACCCGGCGGGGCTTCACTTCCATGGCAGGCGCAACGTTCCGCATGGCAGTATCAAAGACCTCTACCGGGTCTTTACCGCCGCTGCGTTCACGGACAATATCCATCGTGTCATACATCACGTTCACAGCCGTACTTTTCTTGCCACGGTGAAGCATGTGATGAATCATGGTCTGGATGGTTATACTGTTATAGCGGATATCGGGGAGAATCTCACGCTTTTCTGGTTTCGCTCGACGCATATCTTTACTCCATCTTAATCAGCTAGGCTGCTGTTTCTTTCGGTCGCTTGGCACCGTACTTGGAACGGCCCTGCTTCCGGTTGTTTACGCCAGTCGTATCGAGCGAGCCACGTACGATATGATAACGCACGCCTGGTAGATCCTTGACACGACCACCACGCACCAATACAACCGAGTGTTCCTGCAACTGATGGCCTTCGCCTGGAATATAAGCCGTTACTTCCAGGCCATTGGTCAGGCGGACACGTGCAATCTTGCGAAGTGCCGAATTTGGCTTTTTAGGCGTCGTGGTACGAACAATCGTACACACACCGCGCTTTTGCGGCGCGCCTTTGGACTGGCGGACGCGGCGCTGCTTCTTGGTATTCAGCGTATACATCAGCGCCGGGGCTTTGCTCTTAGCCCTCTTGGATTGGCGTCCTCTGCGGATCAATTGGTTAATTGTGGGCACACTTGCCTCCGAAACAGATTTCGTTTTTATACAATTTTCTAATCCTTCTCAATAAGCGAGGCCATCACGAACTTGCCCTGATGGCCTCACTCCTACGAAACAAAGCTGTGGGCAGCGCGACGCAACAGCCCTTTTAGGCAACGAAGGGCAATTCTATCATGATGGAGGGAAGACCGTCAAGGAAAATCAGATGGATTCCTTGATTCCTTTTCCCTTTAATAAATCCTCGCCAATGTCCATCAAACCAGTCGAGTATTTGGGCGGGTGAACTTTCTCTTCATCCTTGCCGAATCTAATGACTTCACCATTATCGGTGACGGCTTCTACTGCCAAACCCAACGACTGCAGTTCCTTGACCAACACCCTGAAGGAGGCTGGGATACTGGGTTCTTCAATCGGCTCACCCTTGACAATGGCTTCGTAGGCATTGACACGACCTTGCACATCATCAGATTTAACTGTCAGCATTTCCTGCAGCGTGTATGCCGCGCCATATGCCTCCAGCGCCCATACTTCCATCTCGCCAAAACGCTGGCCACCGAATTGGGCTTTGCCACCCAGAGGCTGCTGCGTTACCAGGCTGTAAGGGCCTGTAGAGCGGGCGTGGACTTTGTCCTCAACCAGGTGATGCAATTTCAGCATGCTCATCACCCCGACTGTAACAGGTTGATCGTAAGGGACACCCGTCTTGCCATCCCGCAGAACTTGCTTTCCAAGGGTGGGAGCCGGGATTCCCAATTCCAGCATGGTAGTCTTCGCCAGGATCTCCAGTTCCTTGTCAGGAACATTGTCGTGGTCAAGAGTATGCAGCCAAAGCCTTGTGCAGGCTCGGATGGCATTCTGGTTGACCGTTTTGCGTTGCGAAGGTGATGGAATTTTGTCTGTAAAGACAGTTGCCGGATCAATCTCATGGTCGCGCAACCATTCGGTTACAGTCGCGTGCCGTGCATAGTCAACTTCATTCAACCGGTAAACATCGTAACCGCGTTCACCCAGCCATTGTTCCAAATACAAGCGTCGAACCTCATCGTCATCTTCAATCATTTCAGGAGTGTATTCCTGACTCTTAAGCCAATCCCAGGCAGTGCTGGCGGTCTCTTTCCAAGCGTAATCCACCATCCAGGCGCGCGCCAATTCAGAACTCGATCTCATCTTCCCGTGCACCATCGAAAACTGGCGTGATGGCGCGGTAACCGAGTTTCTTTGCCGCCCACCCCAGATGAACTTCCAATACCTGGCCCAGGTTCATACGGCCAGGGACACCAGTCGGGTTCAAGACGATATCCACAGGTGTCCCGTCATCCAGGAAGGGCATATCCTCTTCCCGAACAACGCGGGAGACAACACCTTTATTTCCGTGGCGTCCAGCCATCTTATCGCCTGCCGTGATCTTGCGGCGTTGCGCCACCGAGACCCGTACCATCATATCCACACCTGCAGAAAGGTCGGCGTTGTCTTCACGAGTAAAGACTTTCACATCCACAACCTTGCCACGTTCGCCATGCGGCATGCGCAGGGAGGTATCCTTTACATCACGCGACTTTTCGCCAAAAATGGCCCGCAGCAGGCGCTCTTCAGGCGTCAATTCTTTTTCACCTTTGGGAGTGATCTTGCCGACCAGGATATCATTCGGCCCGACTTCCGCGCCTATGCGAATAATACCGCCCTCGTCGAGATCCTTGATGGCATCTTCTCCGACATTCGGTATATCGCGGGTGATCTCTTCAGGACCCAACTTAGTATCGCGCGCTTCGACCTCATACTTCTCAATATGGATTGAGGTAAAACGATCCTCCTGGACCAGGCGTTCAGAGATCACGATGGCATCCTCGAAATTGGCGCCTTCCCAGGACATGAAAGCCACAGTTACATTCTGACCGAGGCCCAGCTCCCCATTTTCAGTCGAGGAAGAATCAGCGATGATATCGCCTTTATGGGTGACCTGCCCCTTGATCACTGCCGGACGCTGATCGATACAGGTTGACTGGTTCGAGCGCTGGTACTTGCGCAGGTTATAGGTATGCGAATTGCCGTCCTTCTCCTTGACCACAATAGTTGAGCCGGTCACCGAAATGACATCCCCGTCGGTTTCAGCCACGATCACCTGGCCTGAATCCAAAGCGGCGTATCGTTCCATGCCGGTCGACACAGTCGGGATCTCCGGGCGAACCAGTGGCACAGCCTGGGCCATCATATTCGAGCCCATCAAGGCACGATTTGCATCATCATGCTCCAGGAAGGGAATCAAAGCCGCGCTGATACCAACCACCTGGTGCGGAGCCACATCCATATAATCCAGGTTCTCAGGTGCAGTGAATATAAAGCCTGAATGGTAACGGCAGGAAACCCGTGTGCTCTCATATTCACGGAAATCGTTCAAAACTGCGTTGGCCTGGGCAATTACATACTTGTCCTCTGCATCCGCGGATAGATATTCATACTCATCCGAAACGTAGGGGACGATTGCCACATCCCGCTTGGTTTTGGCAATCGTCTTGAGCATTTTGTTGGTAATGCGTTCTCCGGCCTTGATCAAAACCTCCCCACCTTTGGGATCAATCAGATCTTCACGTAGACCATGGTTTTCCAATGCCGGGTCATCACAAGCCATCTGTTTGATGACACGGCGATAGGGAGTCTCAATGAAACCATATTCATTAACACGTGCAAACGACGCCAGCCGTCCAATCAGGCCGATGTTTGGACCTTCGGGAGTCTCGATCGGACAAATGCGTCCATAGTGGGAATGGTGTACATCGCGCACGTCAAAACCGGCACGCTCACGCCGCAATCCGCCCGGACCCAACGCTGATAGGGTCCGTTTGTGACGCAACTCAGCCAGGGGGTTGGTCTGGTCCATGAATTGCGAGAGCTGGCTGGAGCCAAAAAATTCGCGTAGAGCGGCTACCACTGGTCGGATATTCACCAGCGTCACCGGGGACAATTGTTCCTGGTCGCGGATGGACATGCGCTCTTTAATGACTCGCTCCATGCGGCGTAGACCAATGCGTAGTTTATTTTGAATCAATTCGCCGACTGTCTTGACACGTCGATTTCCGAGGTGATCAATATCATCCGGCGGTTCAATGCCGTTGTTAATTAGTATCATCCGCCGAAGCAGAGAAATAATGTCCGACTTGGTTACTGTACGGTGCGGGATGGGTATGTGCAGGTCAAGTTTCTGGTTCAACTTGTAACGGCCCACCCGCTCCAGGTCATAATGCCGCTGATCAAACAATTGCTCTTCTAGGAAAGCCCGGGCATTGTCAAGCGTCGCCGGGTCGCCAGGGCGCATCCGCTTAAAGAATTCGATCAAGGCCGCTTCGGCAATCGTCATACCTCCGGAGAGATCCCATTCGGGTTCTTGGCGCAAGGTTGAAGCGATGAACATCCGCTCAGGATTGGAGTCCACATCTTTAAACAGGTTGATGAGTTCCTCATCTGTACCGGATGTAAGCAGCTGGTCGGAGCCGTTGCCATCATCCACGGTAGACAACGCCCGTAAAAAGACGGTGATCGGAACCGTGCGTTTGCGGTTGAATTTCAGGATGATGTAATCGCTTTTGCGCGTCTCGAACTCCATCCAGGCGCCTCGGTCTGGAATGAGTTTCGCCATCGCCAGCGGGCGGCCGGTGGCGCGATCCATGGGCGCCTCAAAATAGACACCCGGTGAACGGATCAACTGGGAGACGACGACACGCTCTGTGCCATTGATAATAAATGTTCCCTTGTCGGTCATTTCAGGGAAATCGCCCAGGAAAATATCCTGTTTGATCGGTTCGGGAACATCCGGCCCGGCCAGAAGCACGGATATATACAGCGGGCTGGAAAATGTCAGGTCACGCTCGACGCATTCTTCAATATCATGCTTCGGCTCTCCAAACCAATATTTAAGCCCCCATTGCTTGGATTCAGGGCCGCGACTGGGGAAGAAAAGCTTCATCCCCTTATTGTAAGATTCTATCGGCGAAATTTCGTGCAGGAGGTCCCCCAACCCTTCTTTCTTCAAACGTTCAAACGAGTCCAGTTGAACTTCGATAAGGTTGGGCAGGTTAAGCGTAACCGGGATACGCGCATAATTCTTCTCGGGTAGGACAGATGCCATAAATATCTCCTGAATTTGGGTACTCTGGCGGAAAGGCACTGCCGCATGCAACATCCCTCTTGGGGCAGTAGCAACGACAGATATGCAAACGATGATTATACCTATTCAAACCGACAAAGTCAAGTTCTTTTAACCAGATTCTGGGCTATTTTTAACATTTCGCTTGCAGAAGCGTTGACAAAATGCTTACCCCATAGTAACATCGAAATCTCTTGCCGAGGTAGCTCAGTGGTAGAGCAGGGGACTCATAAGCCCTTGGTCGTGGGATCGACTCCCACCCTCGGCACTTGAATCACCTTATGTGGTAATTCTCTGCCAGTTTTCAAGTTCTTCCCTAAATACGGGCATTCGGCACACTAAATAAGGAGTGTGCCGATGTCTTTTATAACCGAGACCCAGGGGACTATTAATATTGCCGTAGCAGACGACCATCTGGAGAATTGGCTGGAAAGCCTCTTAATTGACCGAAAAGCAGACGGTGTTGCAGAGACGTATGTGATAATAATGAGTAAATTGGTATCCCAGATATGCTCTTTAAGATGAAGACAACATTATAACAACGAATGCCCTACAGAGGCAGGCACTGGCAATCCGCCAATACTAATCGATTCCAGAAGTTATTTTCGAACCCATCCCTATCCTGGCTTTTTTCGTAGCTCTATACCAAATAATCAGCATGTCAGGATTTTCAATTTCCTGACATGCTTTCCGGATGGCGAGGTTGAACATGAGAATATCGGGTTAGGTTAACGTCGAATCAGCGCCAAATATGTGTAGAAATAGGTAGGTACCACACCAGACCCGGTCAAGTTCAGGTTGGTATTTGTCCCACTGTGCCAGATACCTGTCTGGTTGGCTTGAATGGAACCAATGAAAAAGACGATCGTGTTGCCCTCCGATCCACCTTGTATGCCGGGAACATCCGTATCTTCGCCGGGAACATCCAGGCTGTAAACGGTATTCCCCTGGTAGAGCTGGACGGTCGTGGAAGCATATTGGACACCATTGATCCTGGCAGAAACCACTGTGCCGAGAGGCACATTGGCTCCATTTATTTTAACCGTTCCAAAGAAACTGGATGGCAAAGGCGGAAAAGCCAACGCAGGCTGAGCCGACACAACCGCCAGGACAAGGGTCAAGGCAAGGATACAGATGAGGCGAAATGTTTTCATGACGAAACTCCTTGGGTTTATGTTTTTTTCCTATAACTCTACTATAGATGATTAACCAAACGCAGATGATCACCTGCCAACCTGCGGCAGAATTACCCCCTTATACCACATATGCCGGGAATTTTCGTTACGAGGGTATCGATTCTGAATTGCAGGTGAGTATTCAGGGAAAACAGGAATAGTCCCGCTTCAGGTCAAGCGCTGCTTTATCAAAAAACGCTTAAAATTAACTAACCAAGCAGACCCCTTCCCTAAAAAAACCGGGAAGGGGTCCCTTGATACGCAACTGGATTACTTCAAAAGAACAGGCACGTATATGAACCAGATTTGATTAAATGTAGCCGTGACAAGCTTGTTCCCATTGATCGTGATGCTGGTTGGGTTGATGCTGCCACTCAGGTCGCCGCTCCAGCCGGCAAAGTTCCAGCCTGTCCCCGGGACGGCAGTGAGCTGCACTACGTCGCCATAGTGATATGGGGCGGCGATGCTGCGATTGACGACACCGGTCCCGACTACGTTGACGGTAAGGGAATATTCAATGAGCGTGAAGGTGGCCGTGACGGATTGGGCTGCCGTCATGGTGACCGAGCAGGTGCCCGTGCCCGTGCAAGCTCCACCCCAGTTGGTGAAGGTAGAGCCGGTGGCGGGCGCCGCGGTCAGGGTGACGACTGTGTTGTAGTTGAAGCTGGCCGAGCAGGTCGCACCGCAGTCAATCCCAGCCGGTGAGCTGGTTACCGTGCCCGAGCCCGTGCCGGCTTTCGTGACCGTCAGGGCATACGTCGCGATCGAGAAGTTGGCCGTGACCGACTGGATCGCCGTCATGGTGACCGAGCAGGTGCCAGTGCCCGAGCAGGCCCCTCCCCAACCGGTGAAGGTTGAGCCGGTGGCGGGTGCCGCGCTCATGGTGACGACTGTGTTGTAGTTAAAGCTGGCTGAGCAGGTCGCACCGCAGTCAATCCCGGCCGGTGAGCTGGTCACCGTGCCTGAGCCCGTGCCGGCTTTCGTGACCGTCAGGGCATACGTCGCGATCGAGAAGTTGGCCGTGACCGATTGGGCTGCCGTCATGGTGACCGAACAGGTGCCCGTGCCTGAGCATGCCCCACCCCAGCCAGTAAAGGTCGAGCCGGTGGCGGCTGCCGCGGTCAGGGTGACGGCTGTGTTGTAGTTGAAGCTGGCCGAGCAGGTCGCACCGCAGTCAATCCCGGCCGGCGAGCTGGTCACGGTGCCTGAGCCCGTACCGGCTTTCGTGACCGTCAGGGCATACGTCGCGATCGAGAAGTTGGCCGTGACCGACTGGATCGCCGTCATGGTGACCGAGCAGGTGCCAGTGCCCGAGCAGACCCCTCCCCAGCCGGTGAAGGTCGAGCCGGTGGCGGGCGCTGCAGTCAGGGTGACCACCGTGTTGTAGTTAAAGCTGGCCGAGCAGGTCGCACCGCAGTCAATCCCGGCCGGCGAGCTGGTCACCGTGCCTGAGCCCGTGCCAGCCTTGGTAATCGTTAAAGTGAAGGTGTTGAGCGTGAAGTTGGCCACAACCGACTGGGCTGCCGTCATGGTGACGCTGCAGGTGCCCGTGCCCGTGCACGGCCCGCCCCAGCCGATAAAGGTCGAGCCGGTGGAAGCCGCTGCCGTCAGGGTGACCACCGTGTTGACGTTGAAGCTGGCCGAGCAGGTCGCGCCGCAGTCAATGCCGGCCGGTGAGCTGGTCACCGTGCCCGAGCCAGTGCCCCCTTTTGTGACCGTCAAAGTGAAGGTATTAAGGGTGAAGGTGGCTGTGACCGATTGGGCTGCCGTCATGTTGACCGCGCAGGTGCCCGTGCCGGTGCATGCCCCGCCCCAGCCGGTGAAGGTCGAGTCGGCGGCGGCCACTGCAGTCAAGGTGACCCCCGTGTTGTAGTTGAAGTTGGCCGAACAGGTCGCGCCGCAATCAATCCCGGCCGGCGAGCTGGTCACCGTGCCTGAGCCCGTGCCCAACTTGGTCAGCGACAATGTATAGGTATTCACGGTCCACTGGGCATACAGTGTGTGGTTCGAAGCGGTGCTCACGATGGTCGAGGTAGTCACCTGGGTTCCACCAGATGCCGCCGTGAACCAGCCGACGAAGGTATATCCCGTGCGGCTGGTGGTGGCCAGCGTGCCATAAGCTGAGCCAAACGTCACCGGCATGCTGGCCGGACTGGGCGTGCTCCCGCCATTGGCATCGAAGGTCACCGTGTACGAGATGGCCGTCCACTGAGCGAACAGCGTGATGTCCGCGGCGAAGGGGTAGGTTGCACCATCTGCATAGGCCGTGCCACCACCTCCAGCTACCGTGTTCCAGCCGCTGAAGGAGTAACCCGTGCGGGTGAAGCTATTAAGCGTCAGGGCCGTTGGGACATTGGCAGTCTGCGGGGACATCGAGCCCGAGCCACCGTTGGCATTGAAGGTGACAGTGCGGTTGATCAGTGCTGTCCACTGGGCGTACAGGGTGTGGTTCGAAGCGGTGCTCACGATGGTCGAGGTAGTCACCTGGGTTCCACCAGACGCCGCCGTGAACCAGCCGGTCAAGGTATATCCCGTGCGGCTGGTGGTGGCCAGCGTGCCATAGGCTGAGCCAAACGTCACCGACTTGCTGGCCGGACTGGGCGTGCTCCCGCCGTTGGCATCGAAGGTCACCGTGTACGAGATGGCCGTCCACTGGGCATACAGGGTGTGGTTCGAAGCAGTGTTAACGATGGTCGAGGTAGTCACCTGGGTTCCACCAGAGGCCGCCGTGAACCAGCCGACAAAGGTATATCCCGTGCGGCTGGTGGTGGCCAGCGTGCCATAGGCTGAGCCGAACGTCACCGACTTGCTGGCCGGACTGGGCGTGCTCCCGCCATTGGCATCGAAGGTCACCGTGTACGAGGCGGCCGTCCACTGGGCATAAAGAGTGTGGTTTGAAGCAGTGCTCACAACGGTCGATGTAGTCACCTGGGTTCCACCAGATGCCGCCGTGAACCAGCCGGCCAAGGTATATCCCGTGCGGCTGGTGGTGGCCAGCGCGCCATAGGTTGAGCCAAATGTCACCGACTTGCTGGCCGGGCTGGGCGTGCTCCCGCCATTGGCATCGAAGGTCACCGTGTACGAGGCGGCCGTCCACTGGGCATAAAGGGTGTGGTTCGAAGCGGTGCTCACGATGGTCGAGGTAGTCACCTGGGTTCCACCAGACGCCGCCGTGAACCAGCCGACAAAGGTATATCCCGTGCGGCTGGTGGTGGCCAGCGTGCCATAGGCTGAGCCGAACGTCACCGACTTGCTGGCCGGACTGGGCGTGCTCCCGCCATTGGCATCGAAGGTCACCGTGTACGAGGTGGCCGTCCACTGGGCGTACAGAGTGTGGTTTGAAGCAGTGCTCACAACGGTCGATGTAGTCACCTGGGTTCCACCAGATGCCGCCGTGAACCAGCCGGCCAAGGTATATCCCGTGCGGCTGGTGGTGGCCAGCGTGCCATAGGCTGAGCCAAACGTCACCGACTTGCTGGCCGGACTGGGCGTGCTCCCGCCATTGGCATCGAAGGTCACCGTGTACGAGATGGCCGTCCACTGGGCATACAGAGTGATGTCCGCGGCGAAGAGTTGTAGGTCGCACCATCTGCATAGGCCGTGCCGCCGCCTCCAGCCACCGTGTTCCAGCCGCTGAAGGAGTAACCCGTGCGGGTGAAGCTATTCAGCGTCAGGGCCGTTGCTCCGCTGGCGGTCTGAGGGGACATTGAGCCCGAGCCACCGTTAGAATTGAAGGTGACCGTGTGGCTGGTGAACCCGGTCAAATTCAGGGTGACATTGGAGGCCGAATGCCAGGTTCCGGTCTGAGTGGCCTGGATGGATCCGATGAAGAAAACGATGGTATCTCCATCCACGCCACCCTGAGTGCCGGCGACTTCCGAGTCTTCACCGGGGACATCCAGGCTGTAGACGGTATCGCCGTTATACAACAGGTAATTCGATGTCGCATAAGTGACACCGTTAATCCTGGCGGTGACGGCCGTACCGTTTGGAACATTGGCCCCATCGATTTTAACCGTCCCAGAGAAACTGGACGGCAGGGGCGGAAAGGCCCCGACTGACTGCACATTCACGAGCAGCAAGCCCAGGGTGATGAGAAGGGTGATGATTAATCTGGTTTTTTTCATGAGCGCTCTCCTTTACAAGAATTTTCTATCTGCGTCTTAATATGAACCACAAGACCAATGCAAGGATCAAAACAACTAAAACTGCACCCGCCAAAATGAAACGCTGGTTGATACCGGCTGATGATCCGCCTCCCGTTGTGGTAGGGACGGAATTGCCGGGCACAGCCGGGATCCGGGTGGGGATTGGCGCAACGGTTGGCGCCTGGATGGACGCCGTGAGGTCCAGGTTGACATTGGTTCCGCTTTTCCATATTCCGGTCTGATCTGCCACCTCCTCTCCGATCATGAAAACGATGGTATCGCCATCGACCCCTCCATCGACAACCGTTGTATCCGTGTCATCGCCCAAAACATCCAATGAATAGACCGAATCGCCCTGGTAAGTCAGCGTCTTGGTTTGGGCATAGACCTGCCCGTTGATCAAAGCTTTCACCAATGTGCCATCCGGGACATTGGCATGGTCAATTTTCACCGTTCCATAAAAGCTGGACGGCAGGGGAGGAACGGCCAGGGCCGGCCTGGCCATAAACAGGCTGATCAGGCAGATCCCCAAATAAACGGCAAACCTTCCAATTCTATTTCGCATTGAGTTCCTTTACCTCGATTCTGTTCTGTGCAGGTCAGGTCAGTGGACTATGGAGAACCGCCCGCCTGACCTGACCTGCCGTTATTCCTTCGCACTAATAGGTCACAATCCAGTTATGATCCGCGCTCAGCCTGGCCCAGAAACCCCAACCCGAAGCCAATTCCAATAAATCATTGGCATAGTCAGGCCCCAGCCGGTCGAACAGCTTCCATGGATCAGAAGTGTCGCTGGCATGATAGGCATACACCAGGCTGAAGTCCGTGCCCACACCATGGTCACCGAAGGCTCCCGGAAGAGCAAGGTTGGCCGAAGCCGGGAAGCCCACCAGGTTCCAGCCATTCTTCAGGCTGATGGTCGAGCTGACCGGTGCAGTACCGCTAACGCTCAGCGTGCCCGCCGAGGACACCTTGACCCAGAAGCCCATGGTCTCATCGATCACCTCCAGGGTATTGCCATACCCCGCGCCCGGTACATATTTCCGCCATTGGGCGCCGGTGGCATCCCAGGCATAGACCAGGGAGTAGCTCGATCCGAGCGAAGACAAGACCGCGGCCGGAGAGGTGTTGGATGGATGAACCTTGAAGGAAACCAGGTTCCAGCCTGAGACTAGGGAGATGTTGTGGGTGATGGCGTTCTGTGTCCATTGGGCATACAGCGCCGTCGAAGAGTAGATTGTGATCGACTGACCGTCTGAATAAACGACCGGGCCTCCCGGAGCGGTGCCCCAGCCGGCAAACGTATAGCCCGAATTACTGAAAGCATTGGCCGTCAGGGTCTTGGCTGTTCCCGCTGTGAAGCTCTCCGAGCTCATCGAACCGGTACCGCCATTGGCGTCGAAGGTGACCGTGAGGCTGTTAGCCGTCCACTGGGCATACAGCGTCACCGAAAAGTAGATCGTGATCGACTGGCTATTGGTGTAGACAACCGGGCCTTCAGGCACGGTGCCCCAACCGGCAAACGTGTAGCCCGTATCGCTAAAGGCATTGGCCGTCAGGGCCTTGGCCGTTCCCGCTGTGAAGCTCTCCGAGCTCATAGAACCGCTGCCGCCTGCTGAATAGGGGTAGTTCGAATTGAAGTTGACCGTGAGGCTGTTGGCCGTCCATTGAGCATACAGCGTCGTTGAAGTATAGATCGTGATCGACTGGCTGTTGGTGTAGACAACCGGACCACCCGGAGCGGTGCCCCAACCGGCAAACGTGTAGCCCGTGTCGCTGAAGCCATTGGCCGTCAGGGCTTTGGCCGTACCAGCAGTGAAGCTCTCCGAGCTCATAGAACCGCTGCCGCCAGCCACATAAGGATAGTTCGAATTGAAGGTCACCGTGAGGCTATTGGCCGTCCACTGGGCGTACAGCGTCGTTGAAGTATAGATCGTGATCGATTCGCCGTCTGTATAAACGACCGGACCGCCCGGAGCAGTGCCCCAGCCGGCAAACGTGTAGCCCGTGTCGCTGAAGCCGTTGGCCGTCAGGGCTTTGGCCGTTCCCGCTGTGAAGCTCTCCGAGCTCATGCTGCCGCTGCCGCCAGCCACGTAGGGATAGTTCGAATTGAAGGTCACCGTGAGGCTGTTGGCCGTCCACTGGGCATACAGCGTCACCGAAGAGTAGATCGTGATCGACTGGCTGTTGCTGTAGACAACCGGACCACCCGGAGCGGTGCCCCAGCCGGCAAACGTGTAGCCCGTATCGCTGAAGCCGTTGGCCGTCAGGGCCTTGGCCGTTCCCGCTGTGAAGCTCTCCGAGCTCATGCTGCCACTGCCGCCAGCCACATAGGGATAGTTCGAATTGAAGGTCACCGTGAGGCTGTTGGCCGTCCACTGGGCATACAGCGTTATCGAAGAAGTGATCGTGATCGACTGGCCGTCCGAGTAGACGACCGGACCAGCCGGGGCGGTGCCCCAGCCCGCAAACGTGTAACCCGTATCGCTGAAGCCATTGGCCGTCAGGGCTTTGGCCACACCAGAAGTGAAGTTCTCCGGGTTCATCGTGCCGCTGCCGCCAGCCACATAGGGATAGTTCGCTTCAAAGGTGACCGTGAATACAGGTACCGAGCTCCATTGGGCATACAGCGTCATCGAAGTGTAGATCGTGATCGAACTCGCCGTCTGTATAAACGACCGGGCCTCCCAGAGCAGTGCCCCAGCCGGCAAACGTGAAGCCCGAATTGCTGAAGCCGTTGGCCGTCAGTGCCTTGGCTGTTCCCGCAGTGAAGCTCTCCGAGCTCATCGAACCGGTACCACCATTGGCATTGAAGGTCACCGTGAGAGTATTGGCCGTCCATTGGGCGTACAGCGTCGTTGAAGTATAGATCGTGATCGACTGGCTGTTGGTGTAGACAACCGGACCACCCGGAGCGGTGCCCCAACCGGCAAACGTGTAGCCCGTGTCGCTGAAGCCATTGGCCGTCAGGGCTTTGGCCGTACCAGCAGTGAAGCTCTCCGAGCTCATAGAACCGCTGCCGCCAGCCACATAAGGATAGTTCGAATTGAAGGTCACCGTGAGGCTATTGGCCGTCCACTGGGCGTACAGCGTCGTTGAAGTATAGATCGTGATCGATTCGCCGTCTGTATAAACGACCGGACCGCCCGGAGCAGTGCCCCAGCCGGCAAACGTGTAGCCCGTGTCGCTGAAGCCGTTGGCCGTCAGGGCTTTGGCCGTTCCCGCTGTGAAGCTCTCCGAGCTCATGCTGCCGCTGCCGCCAGCCACGTAGGGATAGTTCGAGTTGAAGGTCACCGTGAGGCTGTTGGCCGTCCACTGGGCATACAGCGTCACCGAAGAGTAGATCGTGATCGACTGGCTGTTGCTGTAGACAACCGGACCACCCGGGGCGGTGCCCCAGCCGGCAAACGTGTAGCCCGTATCGCTGAAGCCGTTGGCCGTCAGGGCCTTGGCCGTTCCCGCTGTGAAGCTCTCCGAGCTCATGCTGCCGCTGCCGCCAGCCACATAGGGATAGTTCGAATTGAAGGTCACCGTAAGGCTGTTGGCCGTCCACTGGGCATACAGCGTCATCGAAGAGTAGATCGTGATCGACTGGCTGTTGGTGTAGACAACCGGACCACCCGGAACGGTGCCCCAGCCGGCAAACGTGTAACCCGTATCGCTGAAGCCATTGGCCGTCAGGGCTTTGGCTGTTCCCGCAGTGAAGCTCTCCGAGCTCATGATGCCGCTGCCGCCAGCCACATAGGGATAGTTCGAGTTGAAGGTCACCGTGAGAGTGTTGGCCGTCCACTGGGCATACAGCGTCATCGAAGAGTTGATCGTGATCGACTGGCCATCCAGGTAGACGACCGGACCAGCCGGGGCGGTGCCCCAGCCAGCAAACGTGTAGCCCGTATCGCTGAAGGCATTGGCCGTCAGGGCTTTGGCCACGTCGGGAGTAAAGCTCTCCGGGCTCATCGTGCCGCTGCCGCCGGCCACATAGGGGTAGTTCGAGTCAAAGGTCACCGTGACCGCCGAAGCTGGAACGGTCGTGAATGACCAGGTAGTGCCCTGCGTGTTGGCATAGGTGGTACCGGAGATGTTGACCGCTTTGACCTGCCAGTAGTAGGTCTGGTTATTCACAAGACTGGGCGGTGCATAACTCCTGGCGCTGCCTACATTTATCCAGTAATCAGCCGTTTTCAGGCCTGTCGGCTGCTGGCCGTTGCAGAGGTTGGTTGTTTCAATACAGACGGAATAAGATGTGACGCCTGTACTTGCCCCCCAGGTGAGGCTGAGGCTCAGGGATTGGTTTGTGGCGCCATCCGTCGGGGCGGTCTTGCTGAAGGAACCCGGCAGGGTGATAAAGGTGACATCCTCACCGTAGACGGGGCCGTCATCATTGCTGGCATAGGCGCGCACATGATACGTGGTACCGGCAGTCAGCCCGGTGATGGAGCTGGTGAAGGGACCGGAGGCACTGACTGGCCCCTCGGTAGTCTTGCTGTTCATAATGGTGGGATTCGCCGAGGTGCCCCAGACCACGCCGTGCTGGGTCGGGTTGGGCACGCCCAGGGTAGTGACGTTGCCGTTGCCGGTGGCAGTGGTTTGGGTAATACTCGTGACCGCCTGGGTGGTGACTACCGACTGAGAGCCGGTGGTGAAGTCCCAGTAGTCTGCGTTGGTGGGACCGTCGGCCAGGGCATAACCGGCGCCATTGCGCGCCACCACCTGCCAGTAGTAGGTGGTGCCGTAGTCTGGAACTTCGATCGGAACCGAGAGGTTATTCCCCACGCCAGTCCAGTTGTAGCAGCCGGTCGAAATTAAGAAACAGATCTCATAATAGGCTGCACCGGCGCTGGCGCTCCAGGAGAGCGTCAGGGATTTGGCAAGGCCGGTGGCATGGTTGGTTGGGCCGCTCTTCCCGAAGGCCCCGGGAGGATTGAGCGACCATTGGGCATACAGGGTGATGTTCGCCGAGAAGTCGTACTGAGCGCCATCGGCATAGGCCGTGCCGCCACCGACGTCAACGGTATTCCAACCCGCGAAGGAATAGCCCGTTTTTGTAAAAGCATTGGCCGTCAGGTTGGCCGGGACGCTGGAGGTCTGATCGCTCATCGTGCCGCTGCCGCTGTTGGCGTCGAAGTGGACCGTGTGGCTGACCGCGGGTACTGCCGGTTTTATTCCTATCGCGGAGATTACCCACATGCTACTGCTGGCCGCCGTCCAGCTCATTGTAGTTGAGGCGGTTGCTGGTTTAGTGCTAGCCCCGCCACGCGTATTGCATGCTGTCGGCGTACAGGTTGCATTCCAACTCTCAGCCTGACCAGAATTGGCACTCATCGTTGCGGGAGGGTTCCCACCAACGAAGACAGTATCGAACACAAGCTCGTTGCCAGTAAGAGTAGTCAAGGTCACTGTAGGGGTAGTGTTATTACTGGGTGAAGAAGCACCGAGAGCGGGCCAGGTTGCAGGGTCAGTCGTCTGGTCTACTCCGGCAAAGTTTTGTACGCCTACTACAGTGCCACTGGGGACGCTGGCTGAGAAGGTAACCGTAACCGTGCCGGTCTCCCCACTTGGCGGATTAAGCAAGTACCAGATGGCGGCATAGCGGTAGTTCGCAGTCACACTATGCTTCGTCGATATTATCTGGTGAAGATCCAGTATGGTCGGTCCGGCTCCGTAGGAGTAAGTTATCCCGGTTATGGTAGCCGCAGCAGTGTTGCTATTCCAAGACACGCCTACCAGCATCAGCCGGTTTGCACCCGACCCTGTTGGGACGGGACTGGTAGTGGTGACAGTGAAGGGAGCCGGAGTGGTGGAAGCATTGAATGCTTGGGAGAAAGCCGCGCCGTCCAGGGTGGGGCGTGGCACGTGATTGTAGGTGACAGAGTTATCCAAGGAAGTGCTGGCCGTGTTGGGATTGGCGGCGGCATCGTGTGCAACGCCGGCGTCAATGCTGGCGATGACATTGCCTGAGCCGGTCATGCCGCTGACCGCCACATTATAGGTTGTGCCGCTGCCGGTGACTGTGCCAACAAGCGTGCCGGGTGTCGTGCTGCTGGAAAGCTTCACATCCCCCGTTGCAAAATCCGTCACCGACTCGCTGAAGACGACCGTGAAGTTGATCGGTGACGCGCTGGTCGGGTCGGCCTGTCCAGCCGCCTTCTCGATGGTCACCGAAGGAGGCGTACTATCGGCGGTAAATGTGGCCGTTACATTGCGAGTCACCGTCATCGTGAGGCTGCAGGTGGAGCTGGAGCCTGTGCAATCGCCGCCCCAGCCAGTAAAGACAGAACCAGGCAAGGTGGGAGCTGCCGTCAGCGTGACCGAAGAGTTGTAGGCGAAGGAAGATGAACAGGGAGCGCTGCTGCAACTGATCCCGGCCGGGGCGCTGGTTACCGTACCGCTGCCTGTGCCAGGGAAGGTGACGCCCAGGGCAACCAGGTCAATGGCGAAGTTGGCTTCGACCGTGCGATCGGCATTCATGGTGGCGGAGCAGACGTTCGGATCCGTACCGGAACAGGTGCCGCCGCTCCAGACGGCGAAGTGATAGCCGGTATTGGCCGTGGCGGTAACGGAAACGACGGTGCCGGCCTTATACCAGTGATCGCCGACTGCTGGATCCGTGCTGCCGCCCGGACCACCCACGTCGGTTAAGATCGCCACGGTTAATTTGTGGGCAACTGCGAAGTGGGCAATAACCGATTTCGCCGCGCTCATGGTGACACTGCAGGCACCGGTTCCCGTGCATGCCCCGCTCCAAGAGTCAAAGACATAACCGGCCGCCGGTGTGGCGCTGATGTTTACAACGGTATTCTCCGAATAGGAATGTATACCGGCTGAGGGATTGGTGGTGCCGCCGCCGCTCGGATCCACCGAAATATCCAGATCATACGTGGTGGTACTGGCGGGAAGACAATAGGTAACGTTCAGTACAGGAGGAGTGGTTCCTTCCGCTTGAATCAAAGGCCAAGGTATCTGATGCTACCTGAAGAGGTATTCTGGATGATTACGCCATCGTTGACTCCGCCAGCCAACCAGCGCTTAAGAACAGTCAAACCATCAGCAGTTAAGGTCACTGTTCTGCTGCCAGTTGGGGTAAAGCTACTTGACGCAGCATTCCAAAGGTTCAAGGTGTCGCGATCAATCGAGCCTGTGGCGGTATTTGAACCACCCGCTGTGCCCCACGGGAATGGCCCGGTGGTATTATAGTTTGTCCAGGATGCGCCTCCCCCGGTATCCGCGGCGCCGTTAGCGGTGCCCTCCACCCAGGGTTTTGCAACGTCGTACATAGGGAACGCACCAGTCGTGGAGGTAGTTGTAACATTAAGTTTAACGCTGGCACTATCAACGATGGCATTGACCGGGATGCTGCTCAAGTCCCACTTCAGAAATGTATATCTGCGAGTAGTAGCAGTAGCTGCTGTACCCTGATCAACCTGAAGCGTTGTGGCGCCACCATAATTATAAAGAGCTGCAGCGGTAGCACCGCTTATGAAAGTATCCGCAACCGCATTCAGGTTGGCGGTATTGGGGCACGGCGATGTCTGGGCCAGGGCAAAGGTGGGCGCGATGGATTTGTTGCCGTTCATGACAATCTTATAAGAGCCGCCGCCGATGCTGACCACATCGGTGCCGTTCGTCCCTCCCCAACCGTTGAAGGCATAGCTGGCGGTAGGTGTGGGCGTCAGTGTGACGGTCCTGCCGGCACAGAAGGAAGTACCCGCCGGGCTTTGCGTAACCGTGCCGTTGGGATCTGTGCCGACGGTTAGCGTGTAGCGTGATCCACTACAGACCGGGTTAATGGCGGCAGCCGTGTGTATCCAGATGAAAGTACCGGCTGGTGTCCCGGTTGGTGTCCAGCTCATCGTGGTCGAGGTATTCCCGCCGGCATTCTTGATGCTGGCCCCACCGAAGGAATTGCCTTGATTGGTATTCCAGCCAGTCAATATGGTCTGACCGGCGCCAACGACAGTACTGGCTGGCGATGTGCCGCCCATGAACAGGTTGTCAAACATAAGCTCGTTGCCGACTAGCCCATTCATGGTGACATTCGGGGCAGCACTAACATTTTCAGTGCCGTTGGAGGGTCCGATCGGTGTCGTCAAATCAACATTGGCAAAGTTGGCCGCGCCGGCCACGATGCCAGAGCCAACAGAGTTCCCGAATGTAACCTGGATCGTTCCGGATGTCCCGTTCGGTGGTTCTGTCGGGCTGTAATAAATATAGCCAAAACGGTAGAGCCAGGATAATTTCTTCCCGATGGCCTGGGTCAGGGTTATGCTCCCGCCGGTATAGGTAAATGTAACTCCCGATATGGGGGACACATTCGTGCCGGCATTATAGGACACGCCCACAACCAGCAGCCGGTTTGATCCTGTACCGGTTGTGTGGGTGAAACTGATATTGCTGCTACTTCCACTACCGCTTGTACTTGTAACTTTATAAATGGTAGGAGTGCCGTCCTGTGTCACAGGGGCAACCGTTGCCGTCACCGAGCCGTCGTTAACCAGCAGGTTTGTTTTCAGATCAGTAAAGGTCACGGCAGCAGTCATGGCCGAGTAAGACAGGTCAAGCACGCTCGTCCCTGCTCCCACCACATTAAAAGTGATGGTGATCGCTACGGTGTCCCCCGCCGCGCCAGTTGCATTGGCTCCATTGAAGGTAATATCCCCGGTTCCAACGCTGCCGGTACCGACACCGCCGGTGAAACCTGATGGTGGAGCGCCTGAATGGCTACTATAACTCAGCACGGTCGGGTCCCAATCCAAAGTACCCGTAAAACTCCCCAGAAGTTATCCGGCGTACTGGCCATGTCGATGTTGATGGCCACCGTGATCTGGCTGCCGACTGAGCGGTGCAGGATTTGATGGCGTCGCCGATGATATCGCACTGCCGCTGGCTGCTGCGGCCGCCGGTGAAACCCGGCCGATTGCGTTGCCGAGCGCCAGCAGGATGGCCACGCACACGTTCAAAATTCGCCAAGCTTGTTTCGTTTTCATTTCATGCCTCCTCGATTGATTGGTCTTACGAAAATAGTATTTGGTTCCTGTTCTGAAACAATTTCCACTTGCTTAAGCTCATTCATTCGGGAATACATCCCGGGCAGGGGGTCACGCTGGCCGGGCAGCCCGGCTGTCCTACCGGAAACGGGACACTCTTGCCGACATCATGAGTCAGGATGATCAGCGCATCCGTGGAATTGACATAACCATCTCCATTAATATCCCCGCAGTTGGCGGGGCAGAACTGGGTTATTTTGATGCCCACATCGCCGGACAGGACGATCAGCGCATCCGTGGAATTCACCGCCTGGTCCCCATTGACATCCCCCAGCAGGGCGGACTCTTCAATATCAAAGGTCGCCGTGACGGTCTTGGCCGCATCCAGGCTCACCTGGCATGCGCCCGTGCCGCTGCAGTCGCCGGACCAGCCGGCAAAAAGCCGATCCGCTGTCAGGAGTAGCGGTCAAGATGACGTTCTCGCCTTCGGCAAAGACATATGAACACGTCAGCCCGCAGTTGATCCCGGCCGGCATGCTGGCCACCGTGCCGCTGCCCGTCCCGTTCCTGGCGACACTCAGGCTGCGGGTCGGCGAAGCCGCCAGGTTAACGATGCTGACTGATTGCATCGCCATGTCGGAATAACTGCCGCCCCAGGTCATGCTGTGGTCCAGGTAATCCCAGGTGTCGTGCAGATAGACCGTATTGGTGGCGCTGTCATAGCCGAACCCGACCACGGAATGGCCGGCCAGGTTGATAAAGACCGGGCGACCGGCATCGATCTGGGCCATGTACATGGCAAAGGTGAAGCCTGGCCCGCTGGTTTTGGTCTTCTGGTTGTAACAGTCCGTCACGGTGTAGCCTTTGGCCTCATAGAAAAGCTTGCGCCCGTAGGTGCCGTCCTCGGTTATATTGTTGGCCAGCATATCCGCGCAGGTCAGTTGGGCCGAGCCGCTGCTCCAATTATAGAAAACCGTTGACCCATCATCATTGCCATAATCGGATTGGCTGGTGCGCATGTAGTCGCCGATGGCCTCGCCATAGCTGTGCTCGGTCCAGCCGTTGGTGATGAACGGGTCTTGAACGCCGGTCAGATAAGCCACCCAGTAATCGTCCATGGAGCCGCGTGTCAGCCGGCCATCCAGGCCATTGCGCGAGGCGGTCAAAGGGACACTGGCCGTAGGTATCGCCATTCCCATCCGTCCAGTCCGGCCAGGCGCTGCTGTCCAGCGGCATCACGTCCGCCATTGGTCGGGCCGGTATACATCTTCGGGTATCCATTGCGATCATAGTACGCCGCGATCATCGAGGCGGAAGTGGCCGAACAGCCGAAGGACCAGTCGAAGGCCGGCACGGTTAACGAGCCGACGGATAGTGGCACGATCGAGCCGGCCAGGGACACCGTTGGACGAATGGCCCCAAGGGGAGGTTTCGGCGGGCCGTGAATGATGGTTTTTTCCAACTGCCGTCCATCCGGCAGGGTGATCGTGCTATAAGTAACGTAAGCGCTGTCCGCTGTGGAAGACTCTGAAGGTTCGGCGGGAGTCGCAGTCACCTCTGCCTGGGCGCGCACGGCCGGAAAGCCGCCCGACCCCAAAGCGAGCGACAGCATCAGGCCCAGAAAGGCAATTCCGCCGATAATCTTACGAAACTGGCTGTTCCTTCGAAAGTTCACAATTGTTCCTCAGCGGACATAATCGATGGTTCCCAAGAAAAATAGCAATGTCATTGCGAGTGAGCGTTTTCCAGCGAACGAGGCAATCTCCCTAATGACAATATGAACATCTTGTTGGGAGATTGCTTCGCCAAAAACCGGCTCGCAATGACATTTCAAGATGGAAGTTCTATTTTTAGGATAAATTCTAAGCTGCATAAGATCATTCCTCAGGGCGCACATCCCGGGCAGGGGGTCACGCTGGCCGGGCAGCCCGGCTGTTCCACCGGGAAGGGGACGCTCAGGCCGACATCATGGGACAGGATGATCAACGCATCCGTGGAGTTGACCAGGCCATCCGCATTGACATCCCCGCAGTTGGCGGGGCAGAACTGCGCAATCGATATGCCCACATCGCCGGACAGGACGATCAGCGCATCCGTGGAATTCACCGCCTGGTCCCCATTGACATCCCCGAGCAGGCTGGTTACTAAAGGACCGTCTACATATTCCAGCTCAATGCCGCTACCGCTGCCCAGGTTGCGGCTGTACTGCTTGTCGGTGGGATTGTTCCAATGCTCGTGGACGCCCTGGCTGGCCATGCGGATACCGTCATTTTCCGGGTCGTAGAAAGTGCCCGACGGCGGGTTATCGGCCAGGGCCATCTCGTGCAGGTAATCCTGCACCCCCTCGTTTCCGAGCACCTCGGTCGGGAACTGCTGGCTGAGAAAGTCGAACGCCACCGAGTCGATCGCCACCTCGTCCATGGAGACAAAGAGACTACTTGGCCAGTTGTTGTTGAAGGGTGCCATGGCCCATTTGGAGGGTACACCCGCCCAGCCCTGGCCGCCAAAGGTGCCGTCGACCAGGTAGAGCAATGTCTTGCCGCCCATGCCGGTGTGCCCGTTAAGGTCGACCAGCGGGCGGTATTGGGCCATGCTGGCGCGCTGCGGCCAGGCACCTGTGGTGGTATCCAGGGGCAGGCGCAGGTGCAGGTTGTAATAGCCGGTGGTATTCGGCTTGCGGGGGTTGTCGTTGCCTCCACTGAGCGAGCCGAAATGATTCTTGGCCGCCACCGTGATGCCATTGCGCTCGTGGGACTTCAATATCGATAAGTTGATCATATACCTGGCATCGACCAATGCCTGCGGCAGATAATCCAGGGTCTTGCCGTCGGCCTCGGTTGTGCTCCAGTAGAGCCGTGTTGTGCTTTTGGTCGCCTTGGTGCGACCCAGCGTGCCGCGCGCGTCCAGGTATTTCACGTTTGGGAAGACGTTATGCAGTGGGTTGTAGAGTTCGTTCACCCACAGGCCGGTGGGGTCGCCAATGCTGATGTCGGCCTGCGCCACGCCCACCACGTTCACCAGTTGATCCAGCAGCGCCAGCATGAGCTGCGGGGATTGACCGACCGAGCTCCAGGAGGCGCCGCAACCGCTGGGAGTCCAGTTGTAGCTCGAGTCGGCGCACGCATCCGCGTTGGAGGTGGTCATGTTGATCTTGATGAAAATCTTTTCGCCGGGCTGGTAACCCGCTCCGCCGCCATTGAAACTATGGAATATGGCCTCCCAACCAGCCGAGGTGGTGCTCGTGCCGGCATAGGCCGTTATCGCCCACTGCATCAGGTTGGTGGATTCGTCCTGGCTGATGTAGTTGAACCAGGACTGGCTGGCATTACTGGCGGTCCCGCTCCAATTGGTAACCAGGGGATCGTATGCCCAAGCAACGCGGCCGGGCATGAGACCCTTGGACGTGCCGATGGGACTGTTGGCGGGATGCGGGGTATAAGCCGCGCGTACCGGCTGGTGCAGGCTCAATGCGCTCCACGAGAGGCCCAGCAAGGCACCCAACAACGCCAGCACAGCCGGCAGGTAGCGGGCTTTGCGGAGGAAGAGGCGCGCCTGGTGGAAGAGCAGGCTGCCGCCAACGATGCCAACCAGCCACAGGAGGAAACTGCCCGCCAGGGGCGCGGCGACCTTCTGGCAGGGATAGGTGGCCCGGCTGGGCTTGGGCACCACCCGCACCAGGAACCAGGCCAATGCCAGGAAGCCGGCCACGGGAAACAGGTAACGTGGGACTTCGCGTGGACTGGTTATTCCAACGATCCGCTTGGTCTTGGGACACACTTTGAAGAGTTTCATCTCAGCCCGTCCTTAGGTGAAGGCCTGGTCATTTTTCGGAATTCCTCATGGTTCTCTCATCTTCACATCCAAATCATGGTCGGAATTTTCCCATCAAGGAGTACTGCATCCCGGGCACAGGTTCACGCTGGCCGGGCAGGCCACGCTGCCCAATGCGTACGGGACGCTCATGCCAACATCGTAGGACAGGATGATCAACGCATCCGTCGAGTTGACATTCCCATCTCCATTGACATCTCCGCATCTGGCCGGACAGTACGTCGTAATCGCGATGCCCACATCGCCGGACAGCACGATCAGGGCATCCGTGGAATTCACCTGGCCGTCCCCGTTGACATCACCCAGGATGCCGGTGGCTTTGAAGTTCGCCGTGACCGTCTTTTCATCATCCATGGTGACCGAGCAGGTCCCCGAGCCGCTGCAGGCGCCGCTCCAAAAGTCGAATGCGTATCCATTGGCCGGCGTGGCCGTGACGCTTACCACGTCACCTTCGTTGTAGGTGTGAGGGCCTGCCGACGGGTTGATCGTCCCGCCCCCGCTCGGGCTGACGGCCGTCGTCAGCACATGTGTCGGGCCGGTGGCATTGGGCAGGATCGTATATGAGTGTTGGACCGCTCTGGAGGAGCCGTTGGACGTGATGTATTCAACGGTCGCCTGGCTGGGCGTCACGGTGATGCGCAAGTGACCGGGGTTGGACAAGACGCGCTCTGTGTACGGGTCGCTTTCATTATAATAATTGAAATTAAGCGTGGAGTTGGGTTGAGGCACGGCTTGATAGACAATGCCATCCCGCACCTCGTAGGCGTACTGGTGATCATGTCCGTGGAAGAAGGCGCTCACGTGATTGTCGATCATCAACTGGCGGACCGGAGCACTCCCCCAGCCCGGACGCTTGGTATCCCAGGCCCAGGTGGTGCCGTCTGCATTGTAGCCACCCCACTCGAACATGTGCGCCGGCACGGCGCCGCCGCGAACATAGTTCTGCGTGCCGCCTAGCATGTGATGGGCGAACATGAACTTGTATTTGGCGTTACTGTTCTCCAGGGTCTGCTTCAGCCAGTTGTACTGCTGCTGTCCCAGGGTCCAGTTCCAGCGGTCGCCGGTCGCCGGGTCGTCGTTGCCTTCGCCGGCCGAGGCCCCGTATGGATTCTGCATGGTGTACTGGAATGGGTCAAAGACAACGAACAGGGCGTCGCCCCACGTCCAGGCGTAATAATCCTCTCGGAACTCGTCACCATAGGTGGTTTCGTTAATTGCGGCCAGGGGATCGGTATTGCCTGAGTAGAACCCCCCCGGGCCTTCGTCGATCGGGGTGGGGAAGTAGGCCTTCCGGGCCTGGATACTTCCCAGGGCAATACTGAAAGGCGTATCATCCAGGTTCCAGCCTTCTTCGTTCTCATGATTTCCGGATGCCAGGAAGATCGCAGCCGAATGCCCGATGCCTCCCAGGAACAACGAACCGCGCTGGGCCAGATATTCCTGGTCGACCTGGCTTTGGGCCGTGTCATTATCTGCCATGAAAGTATCGCCCAGGTCGAGATGGAAATCGGGCTGTTCGGCCATGATGTTAGCGGCCGCTTGTTGCGTCTGCGCATTGCTGTAATTGGCGTGCGAATCAGAAATGACCGTGAAGGTGAAGGTGCTGCCGGGAGCGCGTTGCGTCCAGAAGGAATACTCGCTGCGATTCACCCAATCATCCATGGCATCCCCGGGCGCATGGTACTGCATGTGGTAGTAATATTTCGTGTTGGGGGTCAGGCCGCTGATGGTCACTTCACTGGGCTGCCCGCCGGTGGCGGTCACATTGTCAGTTGACCAGGTGTTCGCCCCGGCAGTCAGCCCGTACTGGTAGTGGTACTCGATGGTCGCAGCCGGCACGATATTGATCGTGATCGAGTCATCCTCCGGCTTGCCCAACAGTTCCTCGGCTGTGAAAGTGATCGTCGCGGCTGCCTTGACGTGCAGGACGGGAACCCCTGCCAGGCTCAACAGCAGGCTGAAGATGACCAGGAAAGAGAAGAAACGTGCCTTTTGTCGGTGGTTCACTTGTCTCATATCTCCATTTCTAACCATATTCTGAATCTCATTCATCATTGACATCCCGGGCACAGGTTCACGCTGGCCGGGCAGGCCGCGCTGCCCAATGCGTACGGGACGCTCATCCCGACATCGTAGGACATGATGATCAACGCATCCGTCGAGTTGACATTTCCATCTCCATTGACGTCTCCGCATCTGGCCGGACAATACGCCGTGATGGCGATGCCCACATCGCCAGACAGGACGATCAGGGCATCCGTGGAATTCACCGCCTGGTCCCCGTTGACATCCCCCAGGAGGCCGGTTGATTTGAAGTTCGCCGTGACAGTCTTATCGGCGTCCATGGTCACCGAGCAGGTCCCCGAGCCGCTGCAGGCACCGCTCCAAAAGTCGAACGCGTATCCATTGGCCGGCGCAGCCGTAACGGTGACGACCTGGTCTTCATCGTAAGTGTGAGGGCCTGCCGACGGGTTGATTGTCCCGCCCCCGCTCGGGCTGACCGCCGTCGTCAGGACGTGCGTCGGGCCAGTGACGTTGGGAGCGATCGTATACGTGTAATTGCTCGTCCCATTGGTGTTGGAGGAGGTAATGTAATCCACGGTCGCCAGCGTCGGGGTAACGCTGATGCGCAGGTGGCCCGAGTTGGGCAAAATCTTGACCGTCTGGTAAGTGCCAAGATCGCCTGCCGTATACTCGGCGAAGCCGGAGGCGCCCATACCGGGCGAAGGCACTTCCTGGTAGACCATGCCGTCGCAGGTCTCGTAGACGTACTGGTGATCGTGGCCGTGGAAGTAGGCGCTGACGCCGTTATCCATCATCAGCTGCCGCAGGGGCACCGCCCCCGCGCCGTAGGTCGCCGTCCGGCGGTCCGCAAACCCCTCGCTGCCATCGGCGTTCTTGCCGCCCCACTCAAAATAGGGCGCTCCCTGGCAGCCGCCGCGCACATAGCCCGGTTGACCAGTACTTGATGCCACCGTGAGTTTCCCGCCCAGCATATTGTGGGAAAAGATGAACTTGTACTTGGCGGTGCTGTTTTCCAGCGTCTGCTTGAACCATTGGTATTGCTGCGCCCCCAGCGTCCAGTTCCACTGGCAGTTCGTGTCATTGGTGAAGTCGCAGGTCTTCGGATCATCCGAGCCTTCGCCGGCAACACTCCCATATGGATTGTGCATCGTGTATTGGAACTCATCAATCACCATGAACAGGGCATCGCCCCAAGTCCAGGCGTAGTAATCTTCGCGGTACTGGTCGCCGTAGGTGGTCGCATTGATGGCCGCCAGGATATCCGTATTTGCAGAATAAAAGTCGTTATTGATCGGGGTCGGGAAGTACAGCTTGCGCGCCTGGATGCTGGCCAGGGCCAGGCTGAACGAATCATCCAGATTCCAGCCCTCTTCGTCCTCGTGGTTGCCCGGGGTCAGGAAGATCGGCACCGAGTTTCCCATCTTATCGAAGTATAAAGGTTCGCGGTATGCCAGGTATTTACTGAAGACTGAACTCTGATCTGGCGAGCCATCCAGCAGGAAGGTGTCGCCCAGGTCGATATGGAAATCCGGGTGCTCGTTCAGGATGTTGGTCATCGCATTTTGTTCGTTGGTATTGAAATTCTGATGCGAATCCGACGTGACGGTAAAAACAAAGCTGCTGCCTGGGGCGCGCTGCGTCCAGAAATAGTGTTCCGTGCGGCTGACCCAGTCATTCATGGCATCCCCGGGCGCATGGTACTGCATGCGGTAAAAATACTGCGTGTTGGCAGTCAGCCCGGTGATGGTCACTTCACTGGGCTGCCCACCGGTGGCGGTTACATTGGAAGTTGACCAGGTGTTGGCCCCTGCAGTGAGCCCGTACTGGTAGTGATACTCGATGGTCGAGGCCGGCACGATATTGATCGTGATGGAGTCATCCTCCGGCTTGCCCAGCAGCTCCTCGCCGGTAAAGCTGATCGTCGCGGCGGCCTTGACATGCATGACAGGTGCCCCCGCCAGGCTCAGCAGCAGGCTGAAGATGACCAGGAAAGAGAAGATGCGTGCTTTGCGTTGATTGTTCATGTTGTTTACCTCATCTCCATATAAAACCGTATTTTGAAATTCTCCCATCAGGGACTGACGCATCCCGGACACAGGGTCACGCTGGCCGGGCAGGTTGAGCTGCCCAGCGGGAACGGGACGCTCATGCCGACATCATGGGACAGGATGATCAGCGCATCCGTCGAGTTTACATTCCCATCCGCATTGACATCTCCGCATCTGGCAGGACAGAACTGCGCAATACTGATGCCCACATCGCCGGACAGGACGATCAGGGCATCCGTGGAATTCGCCTGGCCGTCCCCGTTGACATCCCCCAGCATGGTCGTCGCAGCCACAAAGACCGCCGTGACGTTCTTACTGGCATCCATCGTCACCGAGCAGGTGCCGTTGCCGCTGCAGGCGCCAGTCCAGTGGTCGAACACATACCCGCTGGCCGGCGTCGCCGTAACATTGACCAGGCTGCCGGAAGAAAACACGTGGTCGCCAACAGACGGATCAATCGTACCGCTCGCGCTCGGGCTGACCGCCGTTGTCAGGGTATACGACAGCCCGGGGGCTGGAACGTTATACGAAGAGGTGATCGTCCCATCGTTCATATCTACATATTCAACCGTCACCCCGGCAGTCGGCGAAACGGTCACCAGCAGGTGACCCGCATCCGGATATTTATCCGCACCGCCATAGTAAATCATCCTTGACGTGGGAGGGTACTGGGAGACATAAGAACCGCTGGTTTGTTCGTTGGCAAAGCCCCAATTTCCGTCCGTCGCGCGGGCATCGGCACTTCCTGGTAGACGATCCCATCCAGGGTTTGTTTGGCGTAGAAATGATCATGCCCGTGGAAGAAGATGGTCACATTGTATTGATCCATCAGCTGGTGAATCGGCACCGTCCAGCCAGCCGCAGCCGGCCGGTACGTGTCCCAGCCCCAGCTGTCATCCCAGCTCTTGCCGCCCCATTCGAAATAGCCGGCGATCTCCGTTCCGCCGCGGCCATAGGGGATGATCCCGCCGGTGACATTGTGGATGAAAACAAACTTGTATTCGGCGCCGCTGTTGGCCAGGGTATCTTTCAACCACAAGTACTGCTGGATGCCCAGCGACCAATCCCAGCGGGTGCCTTTCGTCGCCGCTTCGCCGCTCTGGTTTTCTTCTCCGCCGAAGGGATAGGTGGAATCTTCCTGGGGGAATTTCATGGTGTACCAGTAAGGATCCAGGACAATGAACAGGGCATCCCCCCAGGTCCAGGCATAGTAATCTTCCCTGAGATGGTCGCCATCCAGGTAGGTAAGCGATGCATCCGTGTTTCCGGTATAGAAGCCGTCCGGCTTGGGACTGGGAAAGATCGCCTTTTGTGCATTGACTGCCAGGATCGGCTGGGTCTGGGAAGTATCGGCTTTGTCATCCAGGTTCCAGCCCATGGCCTGCTCATGGTTCCCAAGCGCCTTAAAGATTGGAATATCGCCGCTGACTGAAGTGATCAGGTTGCGAAAGTCTATATAACCTTGCCGGTATTGTTGCAAAGTGCTCATAAAATCCAAACAGGGTGTATCGCCCGTATCAATCCAAAGATCCGGGTCTTCAGCCAGGATATGGGCCAGCGTCTTGTTATAGTTGGCGGTGCTGTAGTAAGGTGCATTCATCGATGAGTGCGTATCTGAGGTCACCACAAAGGTAAATGGTTCGCCGGCGGTCCGCTGCGTATGGAAGGAGTGCTCGCTGCGCGTCACCCAATCCGTTTCCCCGGGCTGGTGGTATTTCATGTGGTAGGAATATTCCGTATCCGGACTGAGACCGCCGATAACCACATTACTGGATGCACCGGCCGCCGCCGAAACAACCGGAGTGGACGAATAGGTCGGACTGCCGGAGACCTTGTATTCATAAAAGAGCTCGATGGCCGAAGCCGGGATCACGTTAATAGTGATGGAGGTGTTCGTCGGACGCGCCAGCAGCTCCTGCGCCGTAAAGGTGATCGTGGTGGCGGCCTTTACACCAATAACAGGCGCTACTCCAAGGCTCAACAGCATGCTGATGATCGCCAGGAAAGAGAATAAGCGTGCTTTTTGCCGGTGGTTCACGTGTCTCTCATCTCCACATCAAAGCAGATCCCGGAATTCGCCCATCAGGGATTACAACCCGGACACGGGGTCACGCTGGCCGGGCAGCCCGCGCTGCCCAACGCAAACGGGACGCTCATGCCGACATCATAGGACAGGAGGATCAACGCATCCGTGGAGTTGACCAGCCCATCCCCATTGACATCTCCGCATCTGGCCGGACAGAATTGCGTAATCGGGATGCCCACATCCCCGGACAGGACGATCAATGCATCCGTGGAATTCACCGCAGCATCCCCATTGACATCCCCCAAAATACTGGTCACCGCCACAAAGTTGGCCGTGACGCTCTTGTTGGCATTCATGGTAACGGAGCAGGTGCTGCTGCCGCTGCATGCGCCGCTCCAGTGGTCGAACACATATCCACTGGCCGGCGTTGCCGTGACAGGTACGACCTCCCCTTCGTTGTAGGTATGGTCACCCGCAGCCGGGCTGATCGTTCCACTCCCGCCTGGGCTGACCGCCGTCGTCAGGGTATAGGTGATTCCGGAATTGGGGGCAAAGTTGGCCTGGATGACATAGTTCCCATTCATCACAACGGTTGTTGAGGCCGATTTGGGATTTGCGACCGTATTGATCAGGCCGGTCCAGTTGACAAAGTGGTACCCTGCGCTGGCTGAAGCGCTCAGGGTGACAACCGTCCCGGAAGTGTAGCTGCTGGGGGAGCTGGCTGGCGCAGTGACTGTGCCGCTGCCGGCCACGCGCGTCGTCAGGGAATAGCTGGTGCTGGTATTGGCGGCGAAGTTGGCGGTGATGGTGTAGTTCCCATTCATTGTTATCGTCGTCGCGGCCCCGGTGGTATGGGCGATCATGCCCCAATTTCCGGTCCAATTGACAAAGTGGAAGCCGGAGTTGGGGGTGGCGGTGATATTAACCACTTCACCGGCGGCCCGGGTGGTTGCGCCGGAAGGAGTGACCGAGCCATTGTTGCCGGCGTTGACGGTCAGGGAATAGGTCGTGCCCGGGGCGGAGAAATTGGCCAGGACAACATGGGCTTTGTCCATACTGAGCGTGCATGTCCCTGTACCGCTGCAGTCGCCGCCCCAGCCGGTGAAGGTGGAGCTGCCCGCAGGCGTGGCTGTCAAGGTCACACTGGCGCCCGAGCTGAAGGCGGCTGAGCAGGTGCTGCCGCAATCGATGCCAGACGGTGAACTGGTCACCGTCCCGGATCCCGGCCCGGCCTTATTCACCATCAACTGGTCGCTGGCGGGCGTGGTGCCTGGAACGGTGACGGAGTCGGCTACAACCCCATTGGTGCCATCACCAGGCAGGTATGACCGGACATATTCCACCTTTGTTTCGTTTGGGGAGACGCTGACGCGGAAATAGCCTGAGTTCGTTTGCTCTACGATTGCATTCGGATACCAACCTTCATTATGGCCGTAAGAATAGGGCTGCCAGGTATAACTGGCATCATCCGGCTTCGGGCATTCCAGGTAGACAATCCCGTCCACCAGCTCGCGGGCGTAGTCATGGTCATGCCCGTGGAAGAAGATGTCCACGCCGTTCTTGACCATCAGCTGGTGAATGGGCAGGCTCCAGCCATCCGCGGCCGGCCGGTGCACATCAAAGGCCCAGGAGCCGTCCGTGTTCTGGCCGCCCCACTCGAAGTAGGGCGCCGCGCTCTGACCGCCGCGTCCATACACGCTCTCGGATGTACCCACATGCGCTCCGCCAGCCACTTGATGGGTAAAGACAAACTTGTATTTGGCATGGCTGTTCTCGAGCACGGATTTGAACCACAGGTATTGCTGGATGCCCAGGCTCCAATCCCAGCGCGTCCCCTGGATCTCGGGGGAACTAGTAGGATCATTCCCTTCACCGCCGTAGGTATTCCCTTCCGCTGACCAGGCCAGCGAGTAATGGAAGGGGTCGATGGCCACGAACAGGGCATCGCCCCATTCCCAGGCCCAGTAATCTTCCTGGAGGGTGTCATCCCCGATAGCCCCATACGAAGTATCCGTATTCCCGGAATAGAAGGCATCCGGGACGGGATTGGGGTAATACAATTTACGGTATTTCATCCCCACCAGGGCCAGGGATTGGTTCGGGGATGTAAAGACATCGTCAAAATTCCAACCTTCTTCGTTCTCGTGATTTCCTATCACTTGAAAGTAGGGAATCGAATCAGTGATGGCACCCAGGTAGGGACGGTCGTACAGATAAGCGGCTTTAGCTACCGCCTCGGTCATTCCAGAACCCAACGGCGAGGGATCCATCGGGAAGGTGTCCCCCGTGTCGATGTGGAAATCTGGATGATCGCCTAAAATGTTTTGCAGTGTCACCTGCCACAGGGCCAGCTCGTTGGCTGTGACACCGCCATACTGGCCCAGATGGTTGTCGCTGGTCACGGTAAAGGTAAAGCTGCTGCCGGCTGGCCTTTGCGTGATGAACGAATGCTCGAAGCCATTGGTCCATTCGGTCACACCGGTCTGGCGATAGACGATACGATAGTAATAGCGGGTATTAGCCGAGAGGCTGCCAATCACAATTTCAATCGGCGTACTGGCGGTCGCGCTGTACGTCGTCGTTTGAACCGTATAGCTTCCAGAAGAGCTTCCATATTCAATATAGAACTCCCCATTCAGGTCAGGGATGATATTCGCAGTGATGGAGCTGTCCTCCGGCCGTCCCAATAAAATATTAAAATGGGTATCCGTAGCGGCTTCCACGCGCAAGGCGGGAGCCACCGCCAGGCTCAACAGCAGGCTGAAGATGACTAAAAAATAGAAAAGGCATACGATGCGCTTATGGTACATGCATTTTCCTCGTGATCAGGCCATATCTAAAAGTCACCAATCAAGGACTGCATCCCGGGCAAGGGGTTACGCTTGTCGGGCAGCCCGGCTGCCCCAGCGGGAAGGGTACGCTCATACCGACATCATAGGAAAGAATGATCAAAGCATCCGTGGAATTAACCAGGCCATCCGCATTGACATCTCCGCAATTGGCAGGGCAGAACTGGGTTATATCGATGCCCACATCTCCGGAGAGGACGATCAGGGCATCGGTGGAATTCACTGCAGCATCCCCGTTCACATCACCCATGGAACCAGACGCAGGGGCAGAAAGTGTATACGAATAGGAAATCTGCCCATTGATCCCCCCCGGAGAGGTATCAGACCGGACATAATCAACCGTTGTCTGAATTGGTGAAACCGTAACGCGCAGGTGACCCGAGTTGGGCAGGACCCGGATGGTATGTGGATCACTCTCGCTGTACAGGCCAAATCCATATCCGGTCATGCTTGGCGAAGGGACCAGCTGGTAAACGACGCCGTCCCGCTGCTGGTAGGCATATTCATGGTCGTGACCGTAGAAGAAGGCCGTTACGCCGTTTGCCGCCATTAACTGGTGGATGGGGACGCCGCCCCAACCGGGGCGTTCCGTGTCGAATCCCCAGGTGGTGCCGTTTGAATTGTAGCCTCCCCACTCATACAGGTTGGCCGCCTCCGCACCGCCGCGGACATAGTAGTAGGTTGGCAGGCCTCCCACCATGTGGTGGGCAAAGACAAACTTGAAGGCAGCCTGACTGTTTTCAAGTGTATTCTTAAGCCACTCAAACTGTTCCTGGCCCAGCGTCCAATCCCAATTATCGAGACTTCCCGGGCCTTCATCATCGACTTCGCCTCCGGCGGTCCCAGAGTATGGCTTGGTCAGTGTGTACTGGTAAGGGTCAATAAACACAAATAGTGCGTCCCCCCATGTCCAGGAAAAATAGTCCTCGCGCAGGTGGTCTCCGTTGATCCCGGTGAGGGAGGTGTCCGGGTTTCCGGTATAAAAACTATCCGGGATTGGGCTGGGGTAATATCGTTTGCGTGCATTCAGGCTCAAGAGGGCCAGGCTGTTGGAGTCATCAAAATTCCAACCTTCCTCGTTCTCGTGATTGCCCGGTGCCACGAATATCGCAGCCGAGCTGCTGAGCACCCCCATCCACTGGCGCTGTGCCAGGAAGCGTTGATTGGCTGTTGTGCTGCTGGTCACACCATCCGTCCAAAATGTATCGCCCAGGTCCAGATGGAAGTCGGGCTTCTCGGCAGCCGCATTCGCCAGCGTCTGCTGGTATAGCGATACGTTTCCGCCGCCGCCGCTCATATGTGAATCGGAAATGATCGTAAATGAAAATGTGTCGCCCGCCGCCCTTTGTGTATGGAAAGAATGTTCACTGCGCGCCACCCAGACATCACCGGGCTTCTGGTATTGCATGCGGTAGTAGTATTGTGTATCCGGGCTGAGTCCGCTGATCACCACATTAAATGGCTCACCTGCCGTGGCACTGCCGACCGAAGTGGCGGTATATGGCCCTCCGGGAGATGTGCCAACCTCATAATAGATGCTGACACTCTCGTCGGGAACCACATTGATCGTGATCGAGGTGGCGGTCGGGCGCGCCAGGAGTTCCTCAGCAGAAAAAGATATCGTGCTGGCTGCCTGCACGTCAATAGCAATGCTCCCCACCGCCCCAATCAGCAGGCTGAGAATCACCAGGAAAGAGAACAGACGTGCCTTATATCGCTTGCGCATGCTACTGTCCGTTCATGACAATGCAGATCCCGTCCGGCGGGTCAGAGGAGTTACCCCCTCTGACCCGCCAGGTCAAAATACTCCTAATAGGCTACGTCCCAGGTGTGAGCTCCGCCGACCTTGACCCAGTAACCATAATCAGGTGAAAGGTCAAGCAGGTCATTTCCGAAACCTGCCTGCGGATCATATTTCTTCCAAAGATCCGCCGTGTCACTGGCATGGTAGGCATACACCAGGCTGAAATCCGAGCCCACGCCATGGTTGCTGAAGGCGCTCGGCAAGGCCAGGGTGGCTGTGGAGGGGTAACCGACCAGGTTCCATCCAGTCTTGAGAGCAGTGTTGCTTATGGACATCGGACTGCCAGTCACTGCCAAAGTGCCACCCGAGGTCATCCTGATCCAGAAGCCCATGCTTTCATCCAGATTTTCCAAGGTATTCCCGTAACCTGCACCCGGGACGTATTTCATCCAAATCCCGGTAGCGGCATTCCAGGCGTACACCAGGTCGAATTTGGTGTCTATGCTCGAGAGGACCGCCGCGGTCGTTGTATCGGCTGGATGCAGGTTGAAGGAGACCAGGTTCCAGCCAGAAATCAGTGACACATTCTTTGTGAGAGTCGAGAAATCCAGGCGGGTGCTCGAGCCGCTGTGCCAGGTGCCCGTGCCAACCACTTTCCCATTGATCTTGAAAGTGACCAGGTCACCTTCCAGGCCGCCTTCCTTGCCTGAGGTACCAACAATGTCACCCGGGACATCCAAGGCGTAAATAAGAGTGGAGGTGCCGGTAATGGCTGTTCTTCCGACATAGCTGGCGGCACCCGGAATGTAAGCTTCCACATACTGCCCTGCAGAAGCGTTCGGTACCAGATGGATCTCACCGTAGAAGTTGGATGGCAGCGCCGGAGGCGTGTCAGTGACTACATGAATCGTCACGGTGGCCGCCGTGCTGTACAAAGCCCCGTCGTACGCCTGGTAGGTGAAGGTGGCATCTCCGGTGAAATCCGTGGCCGGCGTGTACGTGAAGGAGCCATCGGTATTGAGCGTCACCGAGCCACTGCTCGCCGTTGACCCGTTCCGGGCAGTTAATGCATCCCCATTTGCATCCGTATCATTGCCCAAGACTCCTGGTGCATTGATCGTCATGGCGAGGTTCTTCTGCGTCGTGTAAGTGTCATTGACTGCCACAGGAGCAACGTTGTTCACCGTGAAGGAGGCCGTGACAGTGCGGACAGCCGTCATGCTGACCGTGCAGGTGCTCGTTCCCGAGCAGCCCTCACCGCTCCAGCCGCCAAAAGCTGAGCCGGCCGCGGCTGACGCCGTCAGAGTGACCGAGGTGTTGTAGTTGAAGCTCCACGTGCAGGTGGAACCGCAGCTAATGCCCGCCGGCGCGCTGGTCACCGTGCCCGTGCCTGTCCCTGTCTTATTGACAGTCAGGCTATAGGTATTGAGCGTGAAGGTGGCTGTGACTGAGCGGGCAGCGCTCATGGTCACACTGCAGGTTCCGGTTCCACTGCAATCACCGCCCCAACCGGTAAAGGTCGAGCCAGCCGCGGCTGAGGCAGTCAAGGTAACGGACACACCAGAATTGAAATTGGCCGAGCAGGTCGCACCGCAATCAATCCCGGCCGGCGAGCTGGTCACCGTGCCCGAGCCTGTGCCCGGCTTGCTAACCGTCAGGGCAAAGGTACTTGGATTGGCTGTGAAGGTGGCCGTGACTGAGCGGGCAGCCGTCATGCTGACCGTGCAGGTGCCCGTTCCCGAGCAGCCCTCACCGCTCCAGCTCGTGAAGGTCGAGCCGGCAGAGGCTGACGCCGTCAGGATGACCGAGGTGTTGTAGTTGAAGCTGGCCGAGCAGGTCGCACCGCAGTTGATGCCGGACGGCGAGCTGGTCACCGTGCCCGTGCCTGTCCCGGTCCTGTTGACGGTCAGGCCATAGGTATTGATCGTGAAGGTCGCCGTGACTGAGCGGGCAGCCGACATGCTGACCGTGCAGGTGCTCGTTCCCGAGCAGCCCTCACCGCTCCAACCCGTGAAGGTCGAACCGGTGGCGGCGGCCGCCGTCAGGGTGACGGAGGTCCCACTGCTGAAGTTGGCTGAACAGGTCGCACCGCAATCAATCCCGGCCGGCGAGCTGGTCACCGTGCCCGTACCTGTGCCCGGCTTGTTGACCGTCAGGGTATTGGTTGTGGTGGAATTGGGGGCCATCGTGTAGCTGTAGGCGGCAGAGGTCCCGTTGTAGCGGATGAATTCAACATTGGTCTGGGAGGGGCCGACCGTCACGCGCAGGTAGCCTGGGCCCTGGTTGGAATCGGCATAGATGGTGTTGCCCGAGTTGCCCCCGGTGGTGTAGATGCCGAAGGAGCCGGTGAAGGAGCCGGAGGGCACGGCCTGGTAGACCACGTTGTTCAATTTTTCATAGGCCATCTGGTGGTCATGCCCGTGGAAGAAGGCCGTCACTCCGTTGGCCTCCATCATCTGTCGGATGGGCTGGCTGCCCCAGCCGGAGCGTTTGGTGTCCCACGCATAAGTGGTGCCGTCCGTGTTGTTTCCGCCCCACTCCACCAGGTTGGCCGAATCCACGCCGCCATGCCCGTAGCCCACCTGGTTGGATATTGCATTTCCTCCAACGATCTGGTGGGCAAAGACAAACTTGTACTTGGCCGAGCTGCCTTGCAGGGTGGTCTTGAGCCAGTTGAACTGGGTCTGCCCCAGGGTCCACAGCCAGCGGTCGTCTGTCCCGGTCGTATCCCCCTCGCCACCACCGACTGAGGTGGTGTACGGCTTGGTGGTCGTGTACCAGAAGGGGTTGATCACCACGAAGAGCGCATCCCCCCAGGTCCAGGCGAAGTAATCATCTTTATATCCGCTGCCGCTCAAGGTTGGATATGTGGTGGTGTCGCCGCTGTAAAAGGAATCAGAACCATCCGGGTTCAGGAAGTATTTCTTCTCGGCGTTCTTGCTCATGATTGGCAGGCTGGTGGCTTTATCCGTGACAATCCCGTAGTGCCAGTTTTCCTGCTGCTCGTGGTTGCCCGGTACCAGGAAGATCGGGGAAGTTCCGCTGACCAGGTTGAAATACGTGAAAAGGTCTTTATACTTCTGTTCGGCCGTAGCGGTATCCCCCAGGGTCACGCTGGAGGACCCGTTATCCATAGCAGCCGTGTCGCCCAGGTCGATCTGGAAGTCGGGGACATCCGCCGCGACCTTGGTCATGGTGCTGTTCCAGTTGGAGGTGTTGCCGAGCTGGATGTTGATATGTGAGAATCGGAGGTGATGTCAAAGGTAAAGGTGCTGCCAACGGCTCTTTGGGTACGGAAGGTTTTTTCTGTCCGGTTTGTCCAGGTGGATCCGCCATCGGTGCTGTATTGCATGCGGTAGAAATACCGGGTGTTGGCGGACAACCCCGTGATAAGGACCACAGCCGGTTGACCGGCAGTGGCAGCCACGCTGGAGCTGGTGTTGGCGTAAGGCTCGCCGGTGGCATCCGAGTCATACTGGTAGCGGATGGTGGCCGCCGAGGCAGGCACGCAGCTGATCGAAATGCGATCAGTTTCCGCCCGTCCGAGCAGTTCTGTCCCGGTAAAGGTGATCGTAGTCGCTGCAGTGAAAGTCGCCGTGACCGACCGGGCAGTCGACATGGTGACACTGCAGGCGCCCGTGCCGGAGCAGGCTCCGCTCCAGCCGCCGAAGGTGGAACCACCGGCGGGAGAGGCACTCAGGCTGACCGAGGCGCCGGCGGTGAAACTGGCCGAGCAGGTGGAGCCGCAGTTGATGCCAGACGGTGTGCTGGTCACTGTGCCCGAGCCTGTCCCGGTTCGGCTAACACTCAGGGTATAGCTACTGGCAACAGCCGTCACCGAGCTGTCGTTGACCGTGAGAATGGGTAGCAAATCCGTGAAGGTTGTAGCGGCTGACATGGCTGAGACCCCCAGATTGAGAACGCTCGTACCGCCCCCCGTCACATTAAAGGTTACGTTGAGGACTATATTGTTGCCGGTTGCGCCGCTTGTATTGGCTCCATTAAACGCAAGGTGGCCGCTTGAGGTAGTGGCCGTATTGATGGCGCCGGTGAAACCGGCCAGGAGCCCGCCATTGCTTGCGTAGCCCAGAATGGCCGGGTCCCAATCCAACGAGCCGGTAAAACTCCCCAATTTGTTATCCGGCGAATTGACCCCGGAGACATTAATACTGATGGCCGCCGTGATCGTAGTCCCAACATTCGGATTGGCATTTGAAGGAGTCACCGTGGCGCTGGCGCTGCCGCTGGCTGCAGCAGCAACCGGTATAGTGACGGCCGTTGCATTGCCGAGTACCAGAATAATTACCGCCAAAAAATTAAAAATGCGCAAACTACTTTTTGTTTTCATTTTCTGCCTCCTGTGAGTAGACGTTCGGATTTTGAGTTGATTTTCATGACAAATTCCTTTGTGCAGGCCAGGTTGGCGTTGGCTGGGGACCCACGCGCCAGCCTGACCTGCTGTTTATGTTTCTTGCTAATAGGTTACGTCCCAGTTATGGATTCCACCGACCTTGACCCAGTAGCCCCAGCCAGGTGACAGTGTCGTCAAATCATTACCAAATCCAGCCGTCCGATCGAATTTCTTCCAGGGATCATACGGATCGCTGGTATCGTTCGCATGGTAGGCATACACCAGGCTGAAATCTGTGCCCACTCCATGATCACCGAAAGCTTCCGGCAGAGCATGGTTCGCCGAGGCCGGGAAGCCCACCAGGTTCCAGCCGGCCTCGAGCGGGATAATGCTGCTACTCGGAGCACTGCCACTAACCGTCAGAATGCTGGTTGAGGTCATCCTGATCCAGAAACCCATGCTTTCATCCAGGTCTTCCAAGGTGTTCCCATAACCCGCACCCGGGACATATTTCATCCATGTTCCGGTAGCGGCATTCCAGGCGTAAACGAGGTCGTACTTTGTGTCTATGCTCGAAAGGACCGTCGCGGTTGTTGTAATGGCGGGATGCAGGTTGAAGGAGATCAGGTTCCAGCCAGAGACCAGGGAAACGCTATACGATATGGATGTGAAATCCAACAGGACGCTTGTGCCACTGTGCCAGGTGCCGGTGCCGACCACATTGCCATTGATCTTGAAGGTGACCAGGTCACCATCCACGCCGCCTTCTTTGGCTGAGGTACCCACAACATCGCCGGGGACATCAATGGCATAGGTGAGAGGGGACGTATTCTTAATGGTCGTCCTGGCCACATAGCTGGCTGCGCCCGGAACATAGGCATCCACAAAATCACCGGCAGACGGCGGGTTGGGTGAAATATTGATCTGACCATGGAAGCTGGATGGCACTACTGGAGGCGTGTCATCTGTAATATGGATCGTCACGGTGGCTACCGTGCTGTACAAAGCCCCATCGTACGCCTGATAGGTGAAGGTGGCCTCTCCGGTGAAATCGGTGGCCGGTGTGTACGAGAAGGAGCCGTTGGTATTGAGCGTCACTGTGCCGCTGCTCGCCACCGACCCGTTTCGGGCAGTCAGCGCATCCCCATTCGCATCCGTATCGTTCCCCAACACTCCCGGCGCATCGATCGTCATGGCGAGGTTCTTCTGTGTTGTGTAATTGTCATTGGATGCCACCGGGGCAACGTTGTTCACTGTGAAGGTGGCCGTGACGGTGCGAACAGCCGTCATGCTGACGACGCAGGTGCCCGTTCCCGAGCAGCCCTCACCGCTCCAGCCCGTGAAGGTCGAGCCGGCAGAGGCTGACGCCGTCAGGGTGACCGAGGTGTTGAAGTTAAAGTTGGCTGAACAGGTCGCACCGCAATCAATCCCGGCTGGCGCGCTGGTCACCATACCCGAGCCTGTCCCGGTCCTGTTGACGGTCAGGCCATAGGTATTGATTGTGAAGGTGGCCGTAACCGTACGGGCAGCCGTCATGCTGACCGTGCAGGTGCCCGTTCCCGAGCAGCCCTCTCCGCTCCAGCCCGTGAAGGTCGAACCAGCAGCGGCTGACGCCGTCAGGATGACCGAGGTGTTGTAGTTGAAGCTGGCCGAGCAGGTCGCACCGCAGTTGATGCCGGACGGCGAGCTGGTCACCGTGCCCGTGCCTGTCCCGGTCCTGTTGACGGTCAGGCCATAGGTATTGATCGTGAAGGTCGCCGTGACGGAGCGGGCAGCCGTCATGCTGACCGTGCAGGTGCTCGTTCCCGAGCAGCCCTCACCGCTCCAGCCTGTGAAGGTCGAGCCGGCGGAAGCGGCCGCCGTCAGGGTGACGGAGGTCCCACTGCTGAAATTGGCCGAACAGGTCGAACCGCAGTCAATCCCGGCCGGGGAGCTGGTCACCGTGCCCGTACCTGTGCCTGGTTTTGTAACCGTCAGGGCAAAGGTACTTGGATTGGCTGTGAAGGTGGCCGTGACGGAGCGGGCAGCCGTCATGCTGACCGTGCAGGTGCCCGTCCCCGAGCAGCCCTCACCGCTCCAGCCCGTGAAGGTCGAGCCGGCAGAGGCTGACGCCGTCAGGGTGACCGAGGTGTTGAAGTTAAAGTTGGCTGAACAGGTCGCACCGCAATCAATCCCGGCTGGCGCGCTGGTCACCGTACCCGAGCCTGTCCCGGTCCTGCTGACGGTCAGGCCATAGGTATTGATTGTGAAGGTGGCCGTAACCGTACGGGCAGCCGTCATGCTGACCGTGCAGGTGCCTGTTCCCGAGCAGCCCTCACCGCTCCAACCCGTGAAGGTCGAGCCGGTGGCGGCGGCCGCCGTCAGGATGACCGAGGTCCCACTGCTGAAATTGGCCGAACAGGTCGCACCACAATCAATCCCGGCCGGCGAGCTGGTCACCGTGCCCGTGCCTGTGCCCGGCTTGTTGACCGTCAGGGTATTGGTTGTGGTGGAATTGGGGGCCATCGTGTAGGTTTCGGGGATTGTCGTCGAGTTATAGCGGATGAATTCCACCGTCGTTTGTGAGGGACCCACCGTCACGCGCAGGTAACCCGGACCCTGTGTGGAATCAGCCCAGATCGTTTTTCCCGAATTGCCTCCGGTGGTATAGATACCAAAACTACCAGTGAAACTGCCCGAGGGGACAGACTGGTAGACGATGGAATTGTACTTTTCATAGGCCATCTGGTGGTCGTGCCCGTGGAAGAAGGCCGTCACACCGCTGGCCTCCATCATCTGGCGAATGGGTTGGCTGCCCCAGGTTCCAACAGGCCGGTTGGTTGCCCATGTGTTGTTTGTGGTACCCACGTCAAAGCCACCCCACTCCACCAGGTCGGCCGAATTAACACCGCCATGACCATAGTTCACCATGCTACTCGCGCTATCTCCGCCAACGATCTGATGGGAAAAAATAAACTTGTACTTGGCCGAGCTGCCCTGCAGGGTCGACTTGAGCCAGTTGAACTGGGCCTGTCCCAGCGTCCAGTCCCAACGGTTGTCTGATCCGGTGGCATCCGTCTCGCCGCCACCCGTGAGTGTAGTGTACGGCTTGGTAGTCGTATACCAGAAGGGATCGATCACCACGAAGAGCGCATCACCCCAGGTCCAGGCATAATAATCATCTTTATAGCCGCTGCCGCTCAATGTGGGATACGTGGTTGTATCTCCGCTGTAGAAGGAATCCGAACCATCCGGGTTCAGGAAGTATTTCTTCTCGGCGTTTTTACTCATGATCGGCAGGCTGGTTGCTTTATCCGTGACAACCTGATAGTGCCAGTTTTCCTGCTGCTCGTGGTTTCCTGGAAGCAGGAAGATCGGAGAGGATCCGCTGACCAGGTTGAAATAGGGCAACAGATCTTTATACTTTTGCTCGGCTGCGGCGGTATCACCCAATGGCACACTGCTGCTGGTGTTATCCATGGCAGCGGTGTCACCCAGGTCAATTAGGAAGTCTGGGACATCCGCGGCAACCTTGGTCAAGGTACTGTTCCAGTTGGAAGTGTTGCCGAGCTGGATATTGATGTGCGAGTCCGAAGTGATATCGAACGTGAAGGTGCTGCCGACAGCTCTGGCTGTGTAGAAAGTATGCGCATCACGGCTGGTCCAGGTGGAGCCTCCATCCGTGCTATATTGCATGTGGTACCAGTACTTGGTATTCGCCGAAAGTCCGGTGATGGTGTAGACCACGGGTTGGCCGGCTGTGGCGGCCACGGTGCCGCTCGCGGTCGTCCACGGGCCAGTATTAGATGAAGTGCTGTATTGGGCGCGGAACGTGGCTGCCGAAGCGGGTACCATGCTGACCGAGATCCGGTCAGTCTCCGGACGTCCGAGCAACTCTGTTCCCGTAAAGTTTATCGCCGCGGCAAAGTTGGCCGTGACACTCTTGTCGCCATCCATGAGGACTGAGCACGCACCAGAGCCCGTGCAGGCGCCGCTCCAGTCGGAGAAAGCATAGCCGCTATTGGCGGTGGCCGTGACTGTGACCGTCGATCCCTGGGCAATTGCGTTCACACCAACCGGGGGATTGGTAGTGCCGCCCCCACTCGGGCTAACGGCCACAGTCAGGTTATAGGTTGGTCCGATCGGAGCAGGTCTGATCGGCACCGCCGCAACCGCCCAACGCGTCTGTGTTGTGCCGAAGCCGACCGCCGTCCAGCTCATTGTGGCAGATGTTCCCGGGGCAGGCTTTGTGCTTGCCGCACCGATCGCATTAAAACTGCTGGACGAGGTATAACCCACGACATTCCATTGCGGTGTCTGTGCGGAGTCCGCTGTGATGGAATGAGAAGTGCTGCTGGCTCCAATAAATACGTTGTCGAATACCATCTCATCGCCGGTCAATCCTGTCAAGGTTATAGACGGGCTATTGCTGGGTGATGATGTCCCACCTCCAGCTGCGCCGATGGCTGTTCCCAGAGGAGTGGATTGATCGACCCCTGCAAAGTTGGCCGCGCCGGCAATGATGCCGTTGGATACCGCACCTGAGAAAACAATGTCTATCGTTCCCGTCACTCCGCTTGGAGGAGCAAGCAAGCGGTAGATCGCACTGTAGCGTGGATTTGATGAGCTATAACCAAGCTGTTTTATGACTTCCGTCAGCGCCAGAGCTGAGCCTCCACTGGGAGTGAAAGTGATCGTAGATATCGACCTATCCGTGGTGCCGCAGTTCCAGGACACACCGACCAGCAGCAGGCGGTTTGTACCCGTACCGGTCGTGTGGCTGAAACTGATGCTGCTGTTGGTGGGTGCAGATGTGCCGCTGGAAGCTGCGCCATCCACATAAACCGTGGTTGCCGCTCTGGTGTGGATGAGCGGCATGCCGACCGCACTCAACAACACGCTCATGATTACAAAGAAAGAGAATACACGGGTCTTAAGTTGGTTTTTCATGGTGTCCTCCAAAGAATATCAAGGATGGAATTGAGTTTTTGAGAAATAAAAAGACCCGCATTCAGAGTCGAAATTGGATCTTCTCCGCGGGTCTTATGTCTACCAGATGGACAGTATTAGTCATGCCACAGAATGATTTCATAAAACTTGGCACTCCACAGTTATCATTGATTTTTGGAATTTCGGAGAATTCTGACACAACAACATGTGCAAAATTCACTTTTCTTCAACAAAAATGACTTTCTGGAAATCCCTTTAAACTCGGCATGTAAACGCTTACATGCTTCTTCTTTATTTCCTGCGATGTGAGCTAGAAATCAATATATCAATGCTGTTCTCTGGGATTAATAGATGCAAGGTAATGTCAGGATATTCATTTTTAAGAGTGATGTTAATCAGAATTCAACCATGCCTGGCAATGCATCAAATCTGAATTGTCTAAAATGATGAAATAAAATCTTGGTATCTTTTCAATTTTTTCTCATCAGAAATTAATGTTTATTTTACATTATAACTACGTCTATCTGGAATGCAATAGGCAATTGCCTACGTACCTGAAACATGAGCGGTGAGTTTTGGTTGAAAAAGTGACGAACTTCTTGCAAGACGGTCATTGCAAAGATCGCCACAACAAGGAGTCGTCATGTCGATTCTAGTTCTGAGACTGCCAGATGTTAAGAGGCGCACTGGAAGACGGCCAAAGCAGTGCCCGTATTGTGCCGGAGAGACATTTCAACGCGGGGACACGTGATCAAGGTGGTGAGAGACACCAAAGCATGGAGGATATTCGTTATTTATTAACAATTCTCCTGTGGGATCCGCGGAGCATGGCGGTTCCAAATATGGCCATATAGGATTATTTGTAACTGAGACAAGGTGATTTAGTTGTCTATGAAATAGAAATTTTTAGGCTGGTGCCAATAATAGGATTGGAGAAGATGTACCTTGAACTACCAGCCCAATAATATGCGTAGTTAACCCGATGTGCAAGTTTTGTTAGTACCTTGACAAAGAATGGAGACCGCCGTAAATGTGAAGTCGCCAAACAACACATTCATACGGAGATCTCCAAAATCGATATTACCACATACATCATAGCTACATTTTGCTTGATCGATGACCAGTTGGCAGGCCAGCGTCTGCGGCGACGTGGACCACAGCCGACCATGAGAGATAGCGAAGTATTGACCATAGAAGTGATCGGTGAGTTTCTTGGATTAGAGACAGATAGCAACATTTTTACATACTTTTGCAGGCATTATGCAGATTGGTTTCCGGGCTTGCGCAAGATCAATCGGACAACCTTTGTCCGTCAGGCAGCCAACCTATGGAAGGTCAAACGGGAGCTATGGCAAGCCGTGGTGCAGCGAATACCGCATGATCCGTACTTTTCCATCGTAGATAGCTTTCCGGTTCCAGTCTGCCGCTTTGCCCGGGCCAATCGCTGCCATTTGTATAGCGGTTCGGCGGCCTATGGTCATGATGAAGTGGCTCGACAGACCTATTTTGGCTTCCGTGCCCACGTTCGCCTGGCCTGGCCAGGAGTGATTGTCGATTGCACCGTGGCTCCGGCGAACATTCACGACATGGATGGCGCAGAAGAACTGCTTGAGCATGTTCATGGTTGGGCGCTGGGCGACCGTAATTATTGGAACCCGGAAGCTTTTGAGCGCTTGCATCAAAATGATCTTTGGTTACTAGCACCTTTCAAGAGCGCAAAACGAGAGAAGCAATCTTTCCCTTTCTACCTCAAGCATGTACGCTACCGTATCGAGACTGTCTTTGGACAACTGGTGGAGCGCTATCATGCCAAACGTGTCTGGGCACGTGATCTGTGGCATTTTACTTCTCGTTGGATGCGCAAGCTCTTGAGCCATACCATGGCCATTTTCTTCTGCATTCAGGATGATATTTCGTTTCTAAGTTTCTCGAAACTGATCACAATCTAAAACTTGCACACAAGGTTCGTTAACTAATGGCGGACTTGTGCCGCCTTTCGGTGGATATGGTTCCGAACGCAAATTCACCCACTGGGCCTTCACTGCCAGCTTCCATCCTTGCCTCTATCTCTTGCCGAGGTAGCTCAGTGGTAGAGCAGGGGACTCATAAGCCCTTGGTCGTGGGATCGACTCCCACCCTCGGCACTTGTGCCCAGTCGTTGGGCACTGTAATCCCTTTTATACCTTTTATTGAGGTTATAAAACTGGGATTTCCTTACCAAGGCCCGCATTAGCGGGCTTTTTCTTATTCATTCGTCCGCATACTTGGATGCTGGTAGCGCTTTTTAATCTCTGGTATGAAGTATTCATCGAAGAACCTATCCACGTCGTAATCCGGCTTCCAGCCCCACTCAAGACGCGCCAGCGAGTCGTCCACATCTTCTGGCCATGAGTCCACGATACCCTGGCGGCGCGGGTTCGGTTTAAAGGATATCTGCGCGCTGGGAAAAGATTGGAGAGCTCTTTTGCGGAATTCCTCCGCAGCTAAGCTGAAACTGGCAATGTTATAGACTGCGTGTGATAAGTTTTCGCGTGGTGTGTCTGCCAGCATTAATAACGCCTTGATGGCATCCGGCATGGCCATGAATGGGATCTTTGTATCGGATCGTACGAAACAGGCATAAGGGCGTTGATCTGCGGCTGCGTGCAACATTTCCGGTCCATAGTCGCTTGTCCCACCTGTGGGCAATGTGAAGGCGCTGATCAGGCCCGGGAAACGCAAGGCTCGAAAGTCACACATGATTGGCGGCTGCGGGTCGAGGTGCCGCTGGCCATTGTAACGGCTGTAATATATCCCCAGTTTTTCGCAGTAGAGTTTGTTGCAGCCATACATGGTATGAGGTAGATTACAGTCATCTTCTTTAACCCGACCGGCTGCCAATTTAGCTGCTAGGTCTTGGAAGCCATAGACTGCGATCGAGCTGGGAAACAGGAATTTCACTTCTTTTTTATACTTCTCAGAGCGGTAGGCTGAAAGCATGAGCAGCTGCATCGTTCCTTCCACATTGATACGATGGGCCTCCTCGGTCGAAATTTCAGCCTTCGAGGAGAGCGAAGCCGCCAGGTGGAATATGATATCGAAATCGTAATCGTAGAAGATCTTCACTTTATTGACCAGATCCCCCTGGATATGTTCCGCCGAAAGCCTCCGGATGGTCTCCGGCAGCGCTGCCAGGTCGGCGGTCACAATGCGATATCCTCCCCGGCGGGCCAGGTTTTGCACCAGCGCCTGACCAATCTCACCACAGGCACCCGTCACTAGAACAGTTTTTTCTGGCATAATGTTCTCCTCTGATAACTTATGCGGTGATCAGCCCTTCGTGGACCAGTCATATCCGGTTGGTTACTTCCTTTTGGCATTCCTGTCTGCCAGATTCAGGCAACTCGCAGTAGAATGAAGAAGATGTCAGGTGAGTTTATGATTGACTTGATTGTACATCACCTTGGGCCACAATTCTTCCAGTTTTAGGTACGATGATTCTAACCATAATGGTAAAACGATTTTTTATTTTGCATCTGGCAGCATGCGGACTGCTTATGACCGCCTGCTCTGGCTTGAATTCCACACCAACCAGCACCCCTACGCTTTCCTCCACCGCAACAACTACACCCACCATCATCTGGTTTCCTCCCACCCAAACACCCACTGTTTTCCCAACGCAGCCTCCGGTCCAGACGGAGGAATTTCATCCTGGCGTTGCTGATTTAATTTTTAGTGACTCTTTCGACCAGCCTGATCTATGGAACGCAGCCAGTTCCGCACAGGCCAGCGCTTCACTGATACGAAACCGGTTGGTGTTTTCCATCAGCGGCCCTGGCCCACTCTCCATCCTCTCGATGCGTAACCAGCCGGTGCTGGGCGATTTCTATGCCCAGGCCATGGTCGATATCAGCCTGTGCAGCGGTAAGGACCAGTACGGGATGATCTTTCGTGCCTCCGGAGGTGAAAATTACTATCGTCTCACCGCCAACTGCAGCGGCCAGTTGCGTCTGGAGCGCGTGCGTGCTGGTGAAATCTATCCCCTGCTCGACTGGCTGTCGAGTGGTGACGCCCCGATCGGGGCGCCCGCCCAGGTAAAGGTTGGGGTATGGGCAGTCGGCCGGGAAATGCGTGTTTTCCTGAACGACCACTACCAGTTTAGTACGTTTGATCCAATCTTCTCAAGCGGGACCCTGGGATTTTTTATTTTCGCCAGCGGCCAGAATCCCGTGACCGTCTCCTTCTCAGAGCTATCGGTTTATTCGGTTTTTTATGTTTCCCCCATGCCGTCGCTTACGCCAACCATTACCTTCACCCCCAGCCGGACCCCAATCCCATGAAGAACAAGCTTAATGACCTCGACCCGAAAACCTGGCTCAAGTTCCAGAAATCCTGGTTCATCCACAACCCGCCGCCGCGCAAACAGGGCGTGCTGGTGCACCCGGCCAAGTTCCCCGAGACGATGGCGCAGGAGTTCATCGAATTCTTCACCAAAAGCGGAGAGACCGTCCTCGACCCAATGGTTGGAACCGGCTCCACGCTAGTGGCGGCGTTGAGATCCGGTCGCAATTCCTATGGAATCGAATTGAACCCCAAATACGTTGACATCGCCCGGCAGATCGTTATGGCCGAACGCCAATTGTTGGGTTCTTCAATCGAAAATTTGAAATCAGAGGTTATATATGGAGATGCCAGCCTTGCAGCAGCTTACCAGCTTCCTTTAATTGATTATGTCCTGACATCGCCGCCTTACTGGGATATGCTGCACGCCAAAGGTGCCTGGACGCAGGAGAAACGCCGCGTTTCAACCGGGCTGGATGTGTTTTACTCGGATAATCCAAACGACCTGGGCAACCTACACAATTATGAGGATTTCCTCGCCAGGCTGGTTGAGATCTATCAAGGGCTGAAGCCTTTGCTACGCGCAAATGCCTATGTCACCATCATCGTCAAGAATGTCAAGAAGGGGGGTAGGATTTATCCACTGGCCTGGGACCTGGGGCGTGAGCTCAACAAGGTTTATACCCTCAAGGATGAAAAACTCTGGTTGCAGGATAACCAACGCCTGGCCCCATACGGGCTGGGTTCCGCCTGGGTAAGCAATACCTTCCACCATTATTGTCTTCAATTCAGGAATGAGTGATCAGGTTCAAAAGCGATTAGCGGACGGCAATCCTCACAATTCGGAACCGATTTCTAGCAGGCATGCTTAGCTTATCAGATCTCATCCACCTCCCCTTCACTCCTGACCTGACCGAGGGCGGCATCGCCTACGCCTGCCGCTCGCTGGTCTTCGCTGGGGGCCATATGGAAGACGCACCCCTGGAACAACTACGACACATCGTCGCAGATATAGCAATTGAATTGGCCTTCCGGCGTTATCTCAACGAAAAGGCTGTACCGTTCGAGATTCTAAGCAACACACCATTTAACCACCCGGAGCACTATGATATTTCACTAGGCAGGCATCGTAGCATTATGAAGAGCTGTCTGATCTCCCGCCGACACCAGATCTCCCAGCTCCGCCGGGATCCAGCCAACCTGCTGCAAACAGCCGCGCTTATCCCCGTCGACCAGTTCGCTGCTGAGGGTCACAAACCTGATGACTTATACCTGTTTGCATTTCTCTTGGGGGTAGTGGCATGTGGACAGGCGGATGTTGGAAAAGCCGTTGCCGCCCATCAGCCTTTATTCTTGATCCACCTGCTGCCACCTGATTGGGCCATGCCAGCGAATTGGAACCCAATTGAAAACCTTTCCATGAAAAGTGAGTGCGGGACTCCCGTAACGGTGGTTATCGGAGGACAGGATGCCGGGCGCGATTTCATAACCGTCGAGTTGGAACTTCCGCCCAGGCAGCGCGTGCTGGTGGAAAAAGGATTCTGCAGCCTGGCCTATATCCACGCCCGGCGTAAACCGGAAGCCCGCATCGGGATTCACAGCCTACTGCATGGCGAACCCTACCTGATCCCGGCGCATGCCTGGAGCAACCTGTGGGTCTACGGCATGGATATCATCCTGACCGGCTGGCTAACGCACGAAGAGTATCGTCGCAAAGCCAGAATCTCTAATCCCCGGGCGCAGATTCCCCAGATGGATCAGACGGGTTTGAAGAACCTTTTTGTTCCCTTAAGCGAACTGAACCCCCTCGGAGGATTGCTGGATAAAGTTCGTCAATGGGAGGCGGAGCAAACCCGGCTTAATCCTTCTTCCTGACCGTCAACCGCAGCCCCTCGGCTTTTGCCACTACCACCTTATCCCCCTTGCGGATCTTCCGGGAACCTTTTTCAGCTTCCGCGCTCCAGAGCTCGCTGGCTACCTGGACCTGCCCGGTTGGATCGATATCCGAGACAGCAAAGCCGATCTCTCCACCAAGACGCTCACTTCCGGTAATAACCGGCCGCCTTTGTGCTCGTAAAGCATAACCCAGGATGACAGTGAAAATCAGCCCGATAAATACGCCAACAAATATGACCAGCGGAAGCGAAACTCTCTGGAATTGGGGCGCCCCTGTAGAATTGAATAACACCAATGCTCCAATGATGAAGGATACGACTCCAGCAATAGTCAATGCGCCGTGGGTCGGCGTTTTAATATCCAGGATGAAAAGAACAAAAGCCATGACGATAAAGATCAATCCAAACCAGTTGACTGGCAGGAAACCCAACCCATAGGCTGCCAGGGAAAGACAGAACACCGCAAAGAAGGCCGGTACCCAGGCGCCCGGATGGGTTAATTCGATCAGCAGGGCTTGCACTCCGATTGCCAGCAGCAGGAAGACAATGTTGGGATCAACCAGCAACTGTAGCAATTGTTCGATGAGCGACATCGGCAGAGTTTGTTGAGCTGCACCGGCGGTATGCAGGACTAGCGGACCGTCTGTCATCTGGACAGTAAACCCATCCAACTGCTTGAGCAGATCGCTGATATCGTTGGCAATGAAATCGACCAGGTGGGCATTCAGAGCTTCGCTCGCAGAGACAGCCTTGGCACTTTCGATGGTCGCTTCGGCCAGGGCTATAGCCTCCGGGCCGCGTCTTTCAGCCAGGGTGCGGACGGTGGCTTTCATGATTTCTATGGTCTTGGCTTGTTCGGTGGTCCCCAAATCCTGGCCCTGGCTGCCGACCGGGCTGGCTGCACCGATGGCCGTCTCGGGAGCCATGGCTGCGGCGTGGCCGGCCAGGGTAATGATCGTCCCGGCTGAGCCAGCCCAGGCGCCACGCGGTGCTACATAAACCACCACCGGTACACGGCTGGCACGGATCGCCTCGGCCATGGCTTGCATCGGGCTCAACCCACCTCCGGGAGTGTTGAGTTGCAGAATTAGCACCTGGACATCACTCCGCTCGGCGTTCTGAATGCCGCGCACAAGGTATCCCTGTGTAGCCGGGGTGATGGCTCCGTCGATGGTCAGTACCAGAGCTGTCTGTCCGGAGGCTGTTGCATTAATCGGCTGAGACAGGAAAAGAGCCAGGAAAAGCAATAACAGTAAAACGCGGTTGGTTTTCATTGGGTGAACTCCATCTCAATGGTATTATAAACCCCATGGACGGGTTGACCGTCCGTCCTCGTCACGGTAGAATATAGCGCACGCGGGCGTAGTTCAGTGGTAGAACGCTTGCCTTCCAAGCAAGATATCGTGGGTTCGAGTCCCATCGCCCGCTCTCTGTGAGAGATTGCCCATGTAAGTCTGGCGATCACTGGAAATCGTTTATTTCTTTACGATCCTCCCAATGAACATTTCTGTTGTAATTCCGGTCTATAAAAGTCAATCCATACTTCCAGGTTTGGTGGAGAGATTGGTTAAAGTCCTGTCAGGCCTTTCAGAAGATTACGAAGTGATCCTGGTGAATGATGACAGCCCTGACCAGAGCTGGGATGCAATCGTGTCGCTTTCAAAACAGTATCCAAATGTGCGCGGCATCGACCTGATGCGCAACTATGGACAGCATAATGCCACCCTGTGTGGAGTCCGTTCAGCTCGCCATGAAGTGATCGTGACAATGGATGATGACCTCCAGCATCCACCCGAGGAGATCCATCTTCTCCTGGAAAAGTTGCAGGAGGGCTTTGACGTTGTCTATGGGGTGGCAAAAAAACTGCCCCATTCCTGGTGGCGTAATCTTGGATCCATACTTACAAAATGGATGCTGGCCTCCGCCATCGGCAGCAAAACCGTACGTGATGTGAGTGCTTTCCGCGCCTTCCGGACAGACCTGCGGCAGGCTTTCGAAGGGTACGATAATCCGGATGTGATGATCGATGTGCTGCTTTCGTGGGGAACAACACGCTTTGCCGGTGTCCTGGTGGACGAACAGCCGCGTAATTTTGGAAAATCCAACTACACCTTCGGCAGGCTCTTGCGTCTGTCCCTGATGTACCTGACCAACTTCAGTACCAAACCATTACGTTTCAGCAACATCATCGGTTTCTTCTTCACCCTGATCGGATTTATCGGTTTCATTTACGTGATAACCATTTATTTCGTGGCGGGTTCGGTGCCGGGTTTTCCATTCCTGGCTTCCGCGATCATGGTCTTCAGCGGGGTGCAGCTCTTCGCGCTTGGGATCATTGGCGAATACCTGGCGCGCGTCTTTGACCGGACAGCCGGTCGCCGGCCTTATACCATCGCACGCACCATCCCAGGGATGCCGCCTGATCAGCCATGAAATGCGTCATCCTGCAGCCGTCTTACATCCCCTGGCGTGGGTATTTCGACCAGATCAACCGGGCTGATGTATTTGTTTTCTATGATGATGTCCAATATGACAAACACGGTTGGCGCAACCGCAACCAGATCAAAACATCCCGGGGCCGACAATGGCTGACGATCCCCGTGCACAGCCATGCGGTGGTCGAAAAATCGATACCGATCAAGCAGGTTGAGATCGATTGGAACAAGCCATGGAACGCATCCCACTGGAAGGCTTTAACCTTTGCGTACGGACGTGCTCCTTTTTTTCGGGACTATATCGCCCTGCTTGAACCCTTCTACCAGCGTCATGACGTGTACCTGGCTGATTTCACCATTGAGCTGACTATTGCCCTGGCAAGGACATTGGGTATTGCCCATACCCGTTTCATCCGCTCGTCGGAAATGCAATCGACTGGACAAAAAACCGATCGTCTCATTCAAATCCTGGTCCAGTTGGGCGCAAAACATTATATTAGCGGCCCATCCGCCAAAGATTACATCGAGAAAGAGAAATTTGCCTCTGCCGGGATTACTTTGGAATTCATGGATTACAATTATCCGGAATATCCACAGCTTTTTACGCCCTTCGATCCAAACCTTTCCATACTGGATTTATTATTCATGACCGGACCGGATGCTTTCGGTTTCATTACAGGTGAAAAATGACTGGAATTCCTGATCTGGATCAGGTAAAAGCGTATTTCGACCAACGTATCCACGCGCACGGCCCTACCCCGCGTGGCGTGGATTGGAATTCTGAAGCCTCGCAGAAGGTCCGCTTCGACCAGCTGCTGAAAGTGGTGGAAATCCCCAAGTTTTCGATCCTGGATTATGGTTGCGGTTATGGAGCACTGGCCGACTATCTGGTCGAGAAGGGCTTCGAAGCAGAGTATTTTGGCTTCGATATTCTCGATAGCGCTATCCAGATGGCGCGCCAGGTTCATACCGTGGATTCCCAACAGATCTTTTTCAGCGAGACGGCCAAATTAACCGAGGTGGACTATTTGGTTGCCAGCGGCATTTTTAATGTACGCTGCGACAAGTCGTTCGAATCCTGGACCGATTACGTGGTCAGTCTGCTTGGTCAGTTTAATTCTCTCTGCCGTAAGGGTTTTTCCTGCAACTTCCTGACCAAGTACTCAGATGCAGACCGGATGCGTTCTGACCTTTACTACGCTGATCCCTGTTTTCTTTTTGATTACTGCAAGCGCCATTTTAGTAAAAATATTGCCCTTCTACATGACTATCAATTATATGATTTCACCCTGATCGTACGCAAGGATTAACATGCCCCAAATCGATTTCAACCGCCCAGTTGTGGTGGGCAAAGAAAATGAATATATGACACAGGCCATCACGGCTGCCAAGTTTTCCGGAGATGGAGAATTCACCTTGAAAGCCAGTGCCCTGCTTGAACGACAGTTGGGTGTCCCCAAAGTTCTGCTGACCACCTCCTGTACCCACGCGCTGGAAATGTTTGCGTTCCTGCTGGATGTACAGCCCGGTGATGAGGTCATCCTCCCTTCATTTACTTTCGTTTCAACGGTGAATGCTTTTGTCTTACGCGGAGCCAGACCGGTTTTTTCAGATGTGCGGCCTGATACACTTAACCTGGATGAAACAAGGCTCGAAGCATTGATCACCCCCCGTACAAAGGCCATCATCCCGGTCCATTATGCCGGCGTTGGTTGTGAAATGGAAGCCATCCTGGATATCGCCCGGGGACACAATATCCCTGTGGCTGAAGACAATGCCCATGGGTTATTCGGCAAATTCAAAGGCAGGCTTCTCGGCACGTTCGGAGTGTTGGCGTCGCAGAGTTTCCATGAGACCAAGAATTTCACCTGCGGCGAAGGCGGCGCACTGCTTATCAATGACCCGGAATTGATTGAACGTGCCGAAATCATCCGCGAAAAAGGCACCAACCGCAGCCGCTTCTTCCGCGGCCAGGTGGACAAATATACCTGGGTGGATGTTGGTTCCAGCTACCTGCCTTCTGACATCCTGGCCGCTTTCCTGTATGCCCAGCTCGAACAGCGTGAAAAGATCCAGATCCATAGGCAAAAGGTCTGGAACTTCTACTTTGAGAATCTAAAAGATTGGGCATTGTCACATGAGGTGCAGCTGCCGTATATCCCCACCTATTGTGAACAATCTTATCATATGTTCTACATGCTCCTTCCGACCCTTGAGTTGCGCCAGGGATTGATCTCTCATCTGCGCCAGCGCGGCATTGAAAGCGTGTTCCACTACCTGCCGCTGCATCTATCGGATATGGGCCGGAAGTTCGGTGGGAAGCCCGGCGATTGCCCGGTGACCGAGCGCGCCAGTGACCAGCTGGTTCGCCTGCCGTTCCACAATGCACTGACCGAGCAGGACCTGGCCTTAGTGGTGGAAGCCATCCGGGAATATACTATTTAATAAACACTAGCCATCGTCCCGAAGGTTGCATCAAGTCCGCCTGTTTGTAAGCTGAACCTTCGGGACGTTTTTCCCCAACAAGACGACAGTCATGCTATAATTTTGGACAGGGCCCGTGGCGCAGTGGTTAGCGCAGACGACTCATAATCGTTTGGTCGCAGGTCCGACTCCTGCCGGGCCCACCTATGACCAAGGAAGGAGGGAGTGTCTAAACTAGTGGGTCAACAAAGTCCATGAGATGGAAAGTGTAGTTTGGGAACTGGCGGCTTTTCAGTTGGCGACGGTTGTAGCAGTAAACGAATAGACGGACAGCACAGTAGAGGGCATACGGGCAGCGCGAGAAACATCTGGATTTTCTTGCTAGGCGAGCCAGGTAATGGCGCAATTCTGCATTATCTGCTTCCACGGAGTATGTCTCCGCTTTGCCTTCTGAAACTTCATAGCGGCCGAAATGGTACCAGAGCGAGGCATAAGTATCAAAGGCATCACTGTAATACCATTTGGCTTTTGGTCCATCATCGACAACCGCTTGGAGATCATCCCGGGTGCGTTCCCAGACGATCTTCCAGCCCAAGAAACAACGAGTAGCTCGGTCTACATTGGTTAGGAGGTAGATTCTGTTTTTTTGTCACCGATAAAGGTGAAAAGCTCATCCAGTTCAGCATCTTTAACCTTCTCTGGTACGGGTGCGGGAGGTAGTTTCTCAGCATGCGCCCTGGCCCAATTGGCTACGCTTTGAGGGTTCACACCCAAGTGACGGCCAATCCGACGAAGGTTCACGCCATCCACATAAAGTTGAACCGCCTCCTGACGAACTTCAGGAGAGTAACCCCGAGCTTTCTTGATAGGTGTGTACTTGCAGCCACACAAATAACATCGATATCTTTGACTGCCTGCTGAAGTTTTACCTATCTTATGTTGTCTATCTTCGCTCTCACATTTTGGACATTTCATAACCCTATTTTACCCATAAAAATAGACACTCCCAGGAAGGATGTATTTTAACAAAATGAGCGGGAATGTAGTAAAATAACTGGCGGTATGAATCAGCATGCCTTATCATAAATACGGGTGCTTTACCCGCCTGCTATCGACGCAGGCGTGTATAGATTAATATCCTTGTTCCAACTTATCTTAGAGGAGAATACACATGGTTAAAAAACTATTCCATAAATCCGCGGCAAGAATTATTGCTGCCAGCCTGATTGTTATGCTGGTCCTGGTGGCTTTGCCAGCGAAGATAGCGCTGGCGGATAGCGTTCCTCTCACAACCAACGGAAACTGGACAGTCCCCGCAGGCGTCACCTCGATTACGATCGAGTGCTGGGGCGGCGGCGGCGGTGGTGGCTCAGTTTCAAGCGGCACCTCTGGCGGCGGTGGTGGCGGCGGCGGCGCATATACCAAAATCAATGCGTACACCGTCACGCCCCTCGCAAGCATCCCATATACCATCGGTGCAGCTGGAAGCGCCGGTGGCAGCGGTGGAACGACCACATTCAACACAACTGCATGCGTCGCAGCAGGCGGAAGTGGTGCCTCTGGGGCGACCGGTGGTACAGGCGGAGCAGCTGCCGCGACCGGAGATGCAAAATTCGCTGGTGGAAATGGTTTCACATGGACTACGGGGACCAACGGCGGCGGTGGGGGCGGCTCCGCTGGCACTGGCAGCGTAGGCAATAACGCCACTTCAAACACAGGTGCGGTTGCTGTAGCTGGAGGTGGTCCGGGTGGCAATGGTGCAACTGGTAATAACAACGGAAATCCTCCTGGTTCAGGACCTGGTGGCGGGGGCGGTGGTGCGTACAGATCCTCCGGGGGTGGAAAGAATGGGGGCGCAGGTTACCGTGGGCAAATTATCCTTACTTGGGTCGGAGTTCCCACTCTGACTCTGCCGACGGCAACGGCTATTACCAGCGGCACGGCGACCCTCGGAGCTACCATCAGCACAGATGGCGGTGGAACTATCACCCAGTATGGCACCTGTTGGGGGGCATCAGCAAATCCAACCTTGCTGACCGGGACTTGCACCGCCAAGGGGGCTGGAGCCGTGGGATTATTCACTGATCCGGTAACAGGCTTGACCACTGTAAGTAGGCAAGTATTCTATGACGGCTATGCGACCAACTCGACCGGTTCCGGTTATTCGGCGGGCGGCAGTTTCTACCTCGAACCATCTGCCCCGGCAACGGGTGTGAGCTTTAGCAATGTGCAGAGTACGACCATGACCATCAACTGGGTACGCGGCACTGATAGTGATGGCGTGATCGTATTGATGAAAGCTGGCTCGGCAGTGAATTCCGACCCGGTGGACGGCACTTTCACCGGCTACACTGCCAACGCTGCATTTGGAAATGCCGGCAGCCAGATCGGCACCGGGAACTATATAGTCTTTAAAGCCTCGGGCACCAGCGTGAACGTCACAAACTTGACTTCAGGCACAACCTATTACGTGGCGGTCTATGAATACAAGGGCGCTGTAAATACGTCTGGAACAGCCCAGGGAACCAATTACCTGCAGACGACTCCCGCAACCGGCTCTCAAATGACTACTATCACCGGTCCCACGGTGACTTCGCCGACAGCAACATCAATTACCAGCACCACGGCCACACTGGGGGCAACCATTACTTCCGCCGGCGGCGGAACCATCAGCCAGTATGGCACCTGTTGGGGAACATCAGCATTGCCCAGGGTGGGCGGCATTGGGGTGACCTGCTCCACCAAGGGGGTTCCTGGAACCCTCCCGCTAACATTTACCGATCCAGTGACGGGTCTGAACGCAGGTACATTAATTTATTACAATGGCTATGCGACAAACCCAGGTGGCACTGGTTATACCCTGGACGGCAGTTTCTACACAGAACCAACCACCCAGGCATCGGGCGTGAACTTTACCAATGTGCTGAGTAATAGTTTGACCGTCAACTGGACAAACGGCACTGCCAGTGATGGCGTGATCGTATTGATGAAAGCAACTTCATCTATAACCGGTGTTCCGGCAGATGGCACGTTTACCACCTACACCGCAAATCCCGCCTTCGGCACAGGCACGCTGATCACCGATGCGTATGTCGTCTTTAAGGGGGCCGGCACCAGCGTGGCCGTTACAGGCTTGTTGCCAGGCACAACTTATTACGTGGCGGTCTTTGATTACAAGGGCGCTGTGAATACATCTGGAGTTAATCAGGGAACGAACTATAAGCTTACTCCCGCAACTGGCAATCAGCTGACCCCGGTTGCTGCTCCCACAGTTACCACGCTGGCTGCCACAGCATTAAAAAGGACCTCCGCCGTATTGCACGGTAATGTCAATGCCAATAACTATCCTGGCGGCACGGTGGTAACGTTTGATTACACCCCTTGCACTTCTCCAACGCCTGCTCCCACCTCCTACCTTTATTCACTCACGGCCGCAGAGAGTCCGGTCACGGGGGCTGTCTCAACGCCGGTAAGTGCCGAAATCCCCGGAGGGCTGTCTCCAGCCACCACATATTGTTTTCGGGTCGTTGCGACGAGCGGTGCTCTAATAGTTCCTGATCCCAATCCTTTGGCCTTTGTGACCCAGGCCGCGGGGACTCCGAAAACCTATTATGTTGATAAAACGAACGTGGCGTGCTCTGATGCAGGCGCTGGCACAATCTCCGCTCCTCTTTGCACGATCTCCCAGGGAGCGAGCCTTGCAGACGCCGGGGACACTGTATACGTTCTGAAAGGCAGCTACGCCGAAACCGTGAAACCGAGTTACAATGGCGGCCCGGGGCTGCTGCTTACCTTCAAGGCTGATCCAGGCGTAATAGTGACCGGCCGGCCGGATGCCCCTGCAAATCAAACCAGTGGTGGAGCTTTCCGTCTGTCAAGCAAAGGCTATATTGCTATCGATGGTTTCACCATCACTGGAACTGCGGACAACGGCATAAATGTTACTTCTTCACAGTACATTACCATTTCGAACAACCACGTGAGTAACTCCGGCACTTTGGCGATTTCCAAAAGAGGGATGAACCTTTCCTTTACGACTAATTCCACCATCACTGGCAACACCATGGATCACAACACCGATGATGGTATCTTGCTGCGCAACAGTTCCAACAACAACACAGTCAGTAACAATATCTCCTTTGCCAATGCTATGGTGAATGCAAGCCAGGCAGCCGGGCTCAGCTTCTTGGGCAGCAGCAATAACACGGTCAGTCGTAACATTGTCTATGGCAATGAAGATTCGGGCATGAATTTCTACTCGGCCTCGAGCAACAATATTGTTGTTAACAACCTCTCCTTTGGAAATGGTGACCATGGCATGGACAACAATGCCTCACCATCCAATAAATACACCAGCAACACCGTTTATGGCAACGGAACCTCCGGGATCAACTTTGAAGCCAGTTCGGGCAGTGCGACTCTCTATAACAATATCAGCGTCGACAACGGATACCGCAGGCTTACTGGCGGCGGGACGTATAACACCATAAGCAACCCGGGCAACATTCGCTTCGACGATACCTCGGTTACCGGGAACACGATGGACTATGACATCGTCTTCAGCAGCACTACTGACAACATAATGTGGAATGGCGATGTATTTGCTACCATGGCAGATTTCCGTGGGGCCTTTCCCTCTCAGGAGATCCACGGGCTGGATGCAAATCCGACACTTGTGCCGCTCTTCCTCGGCCCCACCACAGTGGCAACCCGATCAGCCGGTTCTGCTCCCTATACTGTCACCTATCATCCATTATGTGCTAATGGGACCCCTCTTCCCCATCCAGAATGTGACGATTACCACCTGGCTGCCACTTCGATTGCAATCGACAGCGCCAATTCTAGCGCTCCAAACGAGCAAACGACCGACATCGAAGGGAAACCCCGCGTAGATATTTTAACAATTCCAAACACTGGTGTGGGAGTCGATGATCGCGGCGCATATGAATTCCAGAATCCGCTGGATCAGGTGATTATCTTCACCTCGACCGCACCGTCCAACGCAGTGGTGGGTGGACCAATCTATACCCCAACCGCCACAGGCGGCGGTTCCCTCAGCCCGGTTGTGTTTACGATTGATGCCACCGCAACAACCATTTGTTCAATCGGTGTGGCCAATGCGGTTTCATTCACTGCAGTTGGTACCTGCGTGATCGATGCCAATCAAGCCGGCGGCAATGGTTACAACCCTGCTCCACAGGTTCAACAATCGTTTGCAGTTGGTATCGGTAGCCAGGCCATCATCTTCACCTCGACCGCACCGGTAGCTGCAGTGGTGGGCGGACCAACCTATACCCCCACTGCAACAGGTGGCGGTTCCCTCAACCCGGTGACCTTTACGATTGATGCCAGCGCGACTTCTGTTTGCTCGATCGGCCTGGCTAATGCGGTATCCTTCACTGCTGTGGGCACCTGCAAGATCAATGCCGACCAGGCTGGGAACACCAATTACACCGCTGCTCCGCAGGTCTCTCAATCCTTTGCAGTCGGCCTGGGAGGCCAGGCGATCACCTTCACCTCTACTGCACCGGCAGCCGCAGCGGTGGCTGGACCAACTTATACCCCAACTGCCACTGGCGGCGGTTCACTCAACCCGGTAACCTTCACGATTGATGCCAGCGCTTCTTCCGTTTGTTCGATCAATCTCGGTGTGGTGTCCTTCTCTGCAGTGGGCACCTGCAAGATCAATGCCGACCAGGCTGGGAACACCAATTACAATCCTGCTCCGCAGGTCTCACAGTCCTTTGCTGTTGGCAAGGGTAGCCAGACCATCACCTTCACCTCGACTGCGCCAACCACCGCAGTGGCAGGCGGCCCAACCTATACGCCAACTGCCACAGGTGGCACTTCTATCAACCCGGTGACTTTCACGATTGATGCCAGCGCAGCTTCCGTGTGTTCGATCAATCTCGGAGTGGTGTCCTTCACTGCAGTTGGCACCTGCAAGGTCAATGCTGACCAGGCGGGAGATACCAATTACAACGCTGCTACGCAGGTCTCACAGTCCTTCACCGTTGGCAAGGGAGATCAAACCATCCAAATCTCAACACACGTTCCTGTGAGTGCGGCCTACCTGACCAGCTTCACCGTCGCGGCCATCGGCTATCCTTCCAATCTCCCGGTTGTTTACAGCGCCACAGGTGTATGCACCAACGTTGGAGCCACCTTCACGATGACCAGCGCTACCGGAATATGCACAGTCCATTTTAACCAGCCAGGAGATGCCAACTTCAATGCCGCCCCTGAAGTCACTGAAAATGTGGTTGCCAGAGGTTTCGCACAGACTATTACCGTGGATACGCATGCTCCAGCGAGTGCGAAATTCAACTCTAGCTTCACCGTAGCAGCACATGCCGATTCCCTTCTCCCGGTCGCCTACACCTCCTCCGGCGCATGCACCAATGTTGGTCCCGTCTTCACCATGACCATGGCCTTCGGCACTTGCACTGTCCATTATAACCAGGCTGGTGATTCCAACTATGCTGCTGCTCCTGAAATACTTGAAGTTGTGGTCGCGCAAGGGAATATTGTTTACCTGCCGTTACTCTATCGGTAATAAAGCAGTACATCATACCGCTGCGTTAATACCATGAGGTAGTACGCAGGAGTATTAAAACACAAGGGCTGCCTGAAACAAATACTCAGGCAGCCCCTGCTGTTGGAAATACCCGGTAGAATAATATAAAAAATCCCCGCAATTTCACGGGGATTTTTCCTTATATCCGGGTTGGATTCAACCGAAACCCAAGCTTATTCTTTCCTTGTAAATGGGTCAGGCAATCATTGGTAGCTTCTATTTGCTCGCAGTGATTTTTGGTTTCCCTTCCTGGAAGCTCTCATTTTGTTTTCGTGTTCTTTCAGGAGATCTCAACGTTACACCCAGGTTCTCCAGTAAAAAGATGGCAAGAATAGCCAGGAGCAAACCAACTGCCGTGGTCAAGAGAGTATTAATAAGAATATTCGGACGGATGGGACGAACGGGTAGGGAGGCATCCTGAATTCGGGTTACATTGGAAATCCCTTTAACGTAGTTCTGGTTTAGCAATTCCAACTTGTTCGTCAGGTCAACATAGATTGATTGATACGATGTCAGTTGACTTTTAAGCAGGATCAGGTTATTTTCATCAGAACTTCCTGTGCCAATAGGCTTATTGAGAACGACCAGATCCGAATAGGCATTTTGATATTGGGTTATCAACGGCTGGATTTGTTCAAGCCGGGACTGTTTCTCTGCCAGCAGGGATTTTTGGTCCGGGGTGGTCGGAGGGTTCAAATTCGCAATATCTTGCTGTAATAGGGAGGCCTCATCCTGCAGAGGGGTCAGTTGGGATTGAATTTGATCTATTTGGTTATTAATGATCGCCTCTGAAGTGGTGGTAATTTGGGATTGCAGGCTGGTCATCCGATCCAGAATAAATTTGATCTGCGTCTGGACATCATTTTGTACGGAGGTATATTGCCCGACCTGCAAATTCACATATCGCTTGATCGATTCTGCCACCACGGCATTGGCAATCGTTGCGCTGCGTTGAGGATCACTATCTTCCGCGATCACTTTAATGATATCCGAATTGATATCTTTTTGAACCTTAACCATGGTGGAATCAACTTTGAATCCCAATTGGTTTGAGACAGTATCAAAAACGGGTTGTGTGGTTATTAATTGACTAAAAGTATCTGCCAGTTGCTGTTCGCCAAGGTAAGCCAGTCCCGAGGCACTTGTATCCGGAACCCGCATGACCAACAATTCGGCGGTTGATTGGTAAACTGGCGTTTGAATCCTGCTGATCAGGATTCCGCTGGAAGCTCCCAGAAAAAGTCCCAAGAGCAGCACCCAGAACCAGCGCTTAAATAATTCAAAATACTGTTTTAATTCCATGTCTTCTCCTGTATAGAATAACTAAGATTTAAACAATTCCTCAATAATTACCATGAGTCAATTATTTATCGATACCCTTGCGGAAGGCGCTCCGAACGGTCTCCACAACGTAGGCCACATTATCATCCGTCAGGCCCGCAAAAAGAGGCAGGGTCACTTCTCGTCCGGCGACATTCTCTGTCATCGGCAAGTTGTAGCGAGCTTCACCGCCTTCAGAGTATGTTTGGAACTTATGGATGGGAGGATAATGAATACTGGTCTGGATACCATTTGTTTTCAAATGTTCCATGAATCTAATGCGGTCATACCCAACCGGAAGTAATATGGGAAATAGATGACAGGCTGAAGTGCCGCGCGGTTCTGTGAATGGCACACCGATGGTTGGAATGAGTTCTTCCAGTTGTTCACGGTATAGCGCAGAAAGGGCTCTACGCCGTTCGTTGTTTGCTTCCAACTTGCTTAACTGGACTCGCCCCAAGGCCGCACGAATCTCATCCATGCGGTAGTTATAGCCCAGTTCCACCACATCATAACTCCAGGCATGACCCTTGTGACGATCCCACGACATACTGGTCATGCCATGGGAACGAAAAAGGCGCATTTTCTCGGCAACCGAGTCATCATTTGTTACAACCATCCCGCCTTCACCAGTTGTCATATTCTTGTTGGAAAAGAAACTGAAGCACCCCACATCCCCCCAGACACCAGCTTTGCGACCATCGATATCCGAACCGATCGCATGGGCTGCGTCTTCAATGATCATCAAACCATGGGCCCTGGCAAATTTTGTGATCGCCGGCATATCACACGCATATCCTCCATAATGCATGACCATGATTGCCCGTGTTTTATCCGTGAGCTTTTGTACGATCGAGCTGACGGATATATCCAAATCATGTTCACTTTCAATATCGGCAAAGATTGGCCTGGCACCTGTATATCGGACTGCATTTGCCGTCGCCACAAAGGTCAATGAAGGAACGATTACTTCATCCCCAAGTCCAAGGCCAAGCCCCATGCAAGCCAGGTGCAGTGCCGCTGTGCCATTGGCAACAGCAATTGCATGGCGGGCGCCTACATAGGAAGCAAATTCTTCTTCAAATGCCTGTGTTACTGCCCCCATGGTCAGCCAACGGCTCCTGATAACCTCCAAAACAGCCGCTTCTTCCCTTGAATCAAAATCAATATCTGCTAAAGGTATTTTCCACTCCATGGTTAATCCTCCGGTAAAAAACTGGTCCGCATCGAATCAAAATCCTGGGTTGCATGTTCATAATCATCCGGTCTTCCCAGGTCCTGCCAGTAACCCGAGTAGGGGAAACCGACTACTTTCTCCCCGGCGGACATCATTCTTTTCACCAGGTCGGGCAGATCCAGATATTGGTTATGGGGGATATGCGACAGAACTCTCGGTTCAAACACATAAATACCCATGCTGACCAAATAATCAATGGACGGCTTTTCAATATAGCCAACCATTCGACTATTTTCGTCACATTGTACCACCCCAAAATCAATATCGACTTTTCGACGGTGCACTGCGATTGTCGCCGTGGCATTTTGCTCTGTGTGGAATTTAATCAGATCTTTCAGATCCAATGTGGTTAATACGTCACCATTTGTAACCAGGAAGGTCTGGTCAAGACCAGTGATCAACGACAGCGGTCCAGCTGTACCCAACGGAGCATCTTCATAGCTATACGTGATATGCATTCCGAGATGACTGCCATCTTGAAAGAATGCCCGCAACAAATCCGCCAGGTGGCCAACAGTAATTACCACATCATGAATCCCTGCGCGTTTCATCTGCCGCAAGAGTACTTCCAGGATGGGCATATCACCGATCGGCATCAATGGTTTTGGAAGAATCTTCGTGTAAGGTGCCAACCGGGCACCTTTTCCACCAGCCAGGACAATCGCCTTCATATAATATCCAAAGCTTCCCTAAAACTCATACGTACCAATTCGATAAAGCTCAAGATGATCCTTTATCCAGCCAATTGTATGATCCAAACCTTCATCCAGGTTTACTTGTGGCGCCCACCCTAAAGTCTTGCGGGCCAGTGTATTATCGGATAGCAATCGGAGAACTTCAGACCGCTCTGGGCGCAAACGAACCGGATCGGCGGTTATTTTTACACTGCGGCCGGTCTTCTGGATTATCTTTTGAGCCAATTCGCCAATGGTTATCTCCTGGCCTGTACCCAGATTGAATAATTTCCCTTCGATTCCAGGCACTTCAGCGCCTTTCATCAACCCGGATACGGTATCATTAACAAATGTAAAATCTCTTCGGGTGGTTTGATTACCAAGATGAATCGTTTCTTTTGTCAAAGCCTGTGTAATTATTGTCGGAATGACAGCCCTGGTTGATTGCCGGGGGCCATAAGTGTTAAACGGCCGTATGGTCACGACTGGAAGCTCAAATGAACAATAGAAACTTTCGGCCAGTTTATCCGCTCCAATTTTGCTGGCCGAATAAGGAGATTGACCCTGCAAAGGATGAGCTTCACTAATCGGTATTTGTATGGCTGTGCCGTACACCTCGCTAGAAGATAAGTGGACCAGTCTTTCCACTTCGAAATCCCGGGAGGCCATCAATATGTTCAGAGTCCCGATGAAATTCGTCTTGGCTACTTCGACTGGATGCCGGTATGAATAAGGGATGGAGATCATGGCCCCCAAATGGAAAACTACCTGGATCCCCTGGACGGCTTTACGAACCGCATCTTCATCCTGTAAATCACCTGCAATTATTTCGACCCGGTTTAGCTCTTGGGCTGGAAGCAATCGCAACAATCCTGGGTCGCCGCGGGAATTATAGCGGACAAAGGCACGTACTCTGGCCCCTTCAGCCAGGAGACGCTCCACCAGGTGGCTGCCTATAAAGCCACCCGCACCGGTCACCAGAACGCGCCTATTTTCCCATTGCGATATCATGGCGGTCCAAAACCTCCGTATTGTGTTTGGTCTCTAGTTGTTTCCCTATTTCAAAATTGGAAAAGGTTTCCAATTCATCCATACCATCAGAATCATTACTGAGTTTAATTTTAATATTGGTGCTTATGGGAATTTCAAATTGCTCGATTTTAATTGGATCTGACATTAATCGGATTATTTTTTGAGCGATCAAATCAGGAACGCCTTCATCTGAAACGTTCTCAAGGATCACTGCAAATCGATAATTTCCAATAAATGCCAGGGTATCGCTTTCTATTCCGCCATTGGTAAGCCGTCTTGCCACTTCGACCAGTACCCGGTCATCAAAACTACGCCCAAGTCCACCGTTGTCAATATTATCTCTTTGTATTCTGATCAACAGGACTGCCAATCGGGATTTGTAACGCCTGGCATAAGCAAGTGCATGTTTCATCCGATCCTGGAAAAGATAACGATTGGGAAGACCTGTTACGGCATCATACATTGCCTTGAATGCCAGGTGTTCATCCAACCAGACCGGATATTCATAACTCCCTATCGGTTGAGTTTCTTGTCCTTCGGCCATCTTCGTCAGATCGTTAAGAAAGATAAGCTTGAGATTATTTTTTCGGCAAAGATCGACGATATATTGATTTTCTCCCCGTGATTCAGCCGGGGCAGTAGATAAGATTACCCCCACGTCATGTCGCCGGATAATTTTGGGGATATCCTTGTAAGTTCCCAATATCCTATGACCATAAAATTTCATCCCATCCCTGGAAGGATCGTTATTATTTATTACGCCGACGACAGAAAAGGCTGTACGATACATGGGCCGACCGAGCAACCAGGTGGCAATTTGGCCAGCCTCGCCATCGCCCACGACCAGCACACGTTCTCCTAAAACCACATTATCTCGTCTTAAGGATAACCACCAGTCAGCAATCAACCTGAGCAAGAATAAACGATAACGGGAGATCATAAAACTGACCCCCGATACAAAACCAATAACAATAAGCATGAGCATGGGCAGTGAAGGAAGCCCCAGCCAATGCAAATATCGATCAAGGTAGTTTAATCCCAGAATGATAAAAGTAACGAAACTGCTGGATAAAATCAAGCTAATGGCATCTGTAGAGGTTGAATGAGTCCAATCAATATGATTAATACCCGTGATGGAATTGACGCCACTAAAGAGCACCGCAAGAATGACCCCAAGGATAAGGATATTCTGAACACCCCAATTCAACGGAAATTGGGTACGCCAGATAATTGCCGAGACGCCGATTACTGCCATCGAAATCAATAAATCTGTCAGGAACCAGGAGATATACCTGTGGCTGATCCGAGCAATTGGCCCAGCAAAGAAATGAGTTTCGGGTATTTTTGACTTTGCCCAGCTCGGGACAAGGATGAATAACGTCCAGAAAATTGTGTCCAGATCCGAAAAGAACGAATGGTGGTGAACGTAGAGTAGATCCAGCCGGATCTTCTCCGGAAGAATACTCTTATAATATTCATCCAGTGAGCTTTTTTTGGAGAGCATTTTTTCTTCGTCGTGATACAGGATACTTGCCGGACTGGTTATCCCTGGCCTGACAGAAGTTATCTTGGAGCGGTCCTCCTCCGGCCATGATTTGGCGATTTCAGGGTCTTCTGGACGCGGGCCCACCAGACTCATATCACCAATGAGCACATTCCAAAGTTGAGGCAGTTCATTGATCTTTGTATCCCTCAACCATTGTCCAAGTGGCGTGATACGTGAATCCCCTTGGGCAGTCAGGCGTGGTCCATTATAGCTTTCCGTATTCTCGTACATGGTTCGAAATTTGACCATTTGGAAAATACGTCCGTTTTTACCCACACGTGGCCCCCAATAAAAAACCGGCCCTGGTGTGTCGCGCTTGATTAACCTGGCAATTATGATGAAAAAAGGGGAAAGGATAATAAGACCCAATAACGCCACAACGAAATCAAAGGCGCGTTTGAGCAAATTGCTCATTGTTCTATACAATAGGGCGGGTTTTAAATATTTCAAGCGTTGATATAGCATCGAACGTCTTGCACCTGCTCGTGTGCTCATTTCACTTCCCTTAATATGATCGATATAAAACTTAAATTATAAAGGAATTATTGGTTTTCTGCGATACTATTTATTTTTGGGGAAGGCAACACCATCATTTTCTAAATCTGTCTGGCACCATATTACAGAAAATAATTATACCAATGATTGACCTCTTACTCGCTAAGGCTGTTGAGGTCATTGTTTCTCTATACAGATTTCTCTGCTTCAGATCCCAAAGCCTCTTGACTGGCTTCTTTAAGCGCTTCAGGACAGGGTTGTTTGGACAAGGGAAGCCGACCATCGAGGTAGAAGCGCACCATCCCTTCAGATTTTGCCAGGAAAGCGTTACCAGGTCCTACACGCAACAAGCCGCTCAATACTGCATGGCTGACTGGGTTGAACAAAGGACGCAGCCAAGGATGAAACATAACCCGCTGCCGAACCGGTTTCACTTGAAACCGCATGCGTAATTTAAACCTGTCAACACTTTCGGGAGCATCCAGGGATTGATGGCAAAGGAACACTTGCTTTATCTCTGAACGTTTGAGGGCTTCTGTTGTCGCATGATACAGGACCGCATTATTGACCGCATATTTTAAATGGGCTGTACCACTTTGAAGGTATAAGAAAGTATAACAATCATCTACGGTGCAGGCCAGCATTGCGGAAACCAATTCGTTGTCATGTATGGCACCCCAGACTTCAAACCCTGGCAGGCCTTCTGCGCTCTCACACAAACGTTTCCACCAGGTTTCACTTTCGGCTTTTATCCTTCCCTGGCGAGTGTTCGTCTGTTGCCTGAGATTCCACCCATCGCTTGCCAATCTGCTCAGAGAGATATTTTGTACTGACGCATAACTCAGCCCCTTGGAGATATCCCGGCGAACTCGCGATGGCAAAATGGCCAGGTCGTATGAGGGTTCTTCCCACACAATATGATAGCTTAGTTTTCCGATTGGACTCTCCAAGGAAGTGGAATAGCGCAGCCCGGTTGCTTTATTTTGCCGCAGTAAAGTCGACAGCTCTTTTTCATCGGGATTAATTAACCAATGATAAGGGAAAGCTTCATAAATCCCGGGACCTACACAGTACCAATAACTGCTTTTGGTTCTTACCACATTCGCTCCCTGGCGGCGCATCCATTCAGCAAAGATCTCTGCATCCATTGGAATCTCCTGATTCTATATCACCAAGCTTATTTGGAAACAATCAGATTAAATAACGCAATAATGACAATGAAGTACTGTTTTTGCCTATCTCTCAATCTTGTTCAGACTGATTCTGCAGAGTTGGAAACCATGCATCAGTTGCCGGATTCTTTTAGCGCTTTAGGCCAGGATTGTTTAGCCAAAGGAAGATAACCCTGCAGATAGAAGCGCACCATCCCTTCCGATTTTGCCAGAAAATTGCTTCCTGGGTTTATGCGCTTAAGGCTGCACAGCACCGCGTGGCTGGCCGGGTTGAACAATGGGCGCAACCATGGATGGAACATGACCCGTTGGCGCACCGGTTTAACTTGAAACCGCATGCGCAATTTGAACCTGTCAACACTCTCTGGAGCATCCAAGGATTGATGACTATGAAATACCTGGGTAATACCTGGCCGTTTTATTGCTTCTGAAGTGGTTTGATACAAAAGCGCGTTATTGATTCCAAATTTCAAATGGGCTGTGGCACTTTGGTGGTAAAGGAAAGTGAAACAATCATCACAAGTAAAGGCCAATATGGCAGAAACCAATTCATTGTCGTGAACGGCCCCCCAGGCCTCAAATCCCGGGAGATCTTCTGCACTCTTGCAGAATCTTCGCCACCAACTTTCACTTTCGGCTTTCAATCTTCCCTGGCGCCCAATCGTTTCCCGGCGGAGAAGCCAACCCTCGGTTTCCAACCTGTTTATCGAGATTCTTTGTACCGGAGCATATTCAAGCCCTTTACTAACATCTTGACGTACATGCCTGGGTAACATAGCCAAGTCATAGGAAGAACCTTCCCAGACGATGTGATAGCTTGCTTTCCCGATCGGATTTTCAAAGGAAGTGGAATAGCGCAGCCCAATAGCTCTATTCTGTCGCAGTAAATCCAGCAGCTCTTCTTCTTCAGGACTGATCACCCAATGATAAGGGAAAGCCTCATAGATACCTGGGCCGGTTCTATACCAATAACTGCTTTTTGAATGTACCACTTGAGCACCCTGGCGCCTAAGCCACTCAGCAAAGGTTTCTGCATCCACAATGTCCTCCTGATATTCGCTCAGCCAGCATTGTTGAAGAAAAAATCATCAGACCAAAGTGCGACTGGAGTTGATTATCCACGACTAAGCAGCCAGACCATTTTTTCCTTAAGAAAGGTTAGTAATATAATTATTTAAAAAGAAGATATCTCTTGCAGGATTTTTTCGATCTGTTTTGCACCAGTTTGGGGTGAATGGTGCTCTTCAGCCCAAGTACGCCCATTCCGCCCCATGCGTTCACGCAGTTCGATGTTGTTCTTAAGGGTGAGGATGGCCTCAACCAATGCCGTTGGATTTTCAGGAGGAACAACCAGTCCAGCCTCTGCTTGTTTGACCAGTTTTGCGGTTTCGCTTTCTTCATCAGTACTTACAATCATTGCTCGCCCACTTGAAAGTGTAGATAGAGTTTTGTTAGGTAAAGCAGTGAAACCAATTCCGCGTTGCTGCAATACCAGTGAGACATCCGCAGTTGCCAGGACTTCCGGTAAACGCGGGCGCGGCTGGTAAGGGATGAACTTCACGTTTTTTAACTGGCGTTTTTCAGCATCAGCAATAAGTCTTTCACGACTTGATCCCTCGCCTACGAAAACAAAACTTATATCCTGGTAATTTTTGAGTGTCTCGGCCGCGCTGAGAACAAGCTCCAACCCTTGCGAAAGACCCAGATTCCCGGCATAGAGAACAACGAATTTGCCCATCAATCCTTGTTCCTGGGCAAATGCATTGTCTCTTGGAAGGGGATGGACCAGGTCGGTATCCACCCAATCATAGACCCGGATCATTTTTTCATCGGGCACACCCAAAGCGCGCAGGTCCGGCCTGAAAGAGTCTGAAATGATCCTCACTACTTTGGCGTTCTTAAGAATAAAACGTTCCATGGCTGAAACCAGCGCTATCACCGCCTTGTGCTTGAAAATGCCAAGGGCTATGCCGACTTTTGGATATACATCATAAACGGAATAAATGGCTGGTTTTCGACGAAGTACGACCAGGTATGTATAGGGTAAGAATACTTCCATGCAGGTATCGGATGAAAATACCACGTCATACTTTTTGCCCAAACCTGCCCTTGTGGCACCAATTTGGAAGCATAGGAATTGCAGCAAGCGTAGTGGAAGTTTGCTTCTGTCCACAGAAGGCACGGCTACCCTGATTACATTCACGCCATTTTCAACTGATTTCCATAACCATTTCAACTTCCCCCGGAACTTGGCGGAAACCCGCCCGGTCGGATAATGGGGAACCCAGGTGATAATAGTGACATGGTGACCAAGGCGTACCAGATTTTCACATAACATGGTAGCCAGCGGGGCAGCCGGGCCAAGATCTGGTTCATAATGTAAGCCAAGAATCATGATGCGCATAAAGCTTTAACCTAAAGAATCGATTTTTGACGTAAGCGTTACCATTAGTGTTGTTTCAAGAAGACATTATCCGGGAAGATGATTTTTAGCAATTGCTCCACTACCCTGTCAGCTCGAAACTCCTGCCCCTTGAGATGATTAGCCTGCCCCATTTTTTCTCTTAATATGGGATCCACAGCTAATTTAACGATGGCATCAGCCAACGCGTGACTATCCTGTGTAGGAACCAGAAAACCATTTGTTCCATCTGTGATCAATTCCGGAAAGGTGCGAACCAATGTGGAGATCGCTGGAACCCCTGCATGCATCGCCTCGATCAAAACCCCGGGATGACCCTCGGTGTCATAATACGATGGGAGCACAAGTGCATCATATTGGGCAATTAATTGGGAACCTGTTCCCACTTCGGCGACACCACAATAACGAGCGTTGGGGACAGATTTCAACCCTTCCAGGAACTCATACTGGATTTCATCATGAATCGGGCCATAAAAATCACAGGTGACATGTACGTCATCCAATTTTGAAACAATCTTGAGGGCATCCAGCAAAATAAGTGGACCTTTCGGCTTTATGATATGAGCCAGGTAGATCAAGCGAAGCCCGGATGATGGCTGCTTGGGAACCAGGGTAATGGCCGGCAGGGGTCTGCACCCCGGCAGATAATGCGCATTGGTGCAACCCAGCTTATTCAGATCTTCCTTGAGCAGTTTTGTCTGTGTAAGAATGCCATTGGTGGCTCGAAGGACAAAAAGCAAGTAATTTCGAAGAATCTTTTTCCGCGATTTGATAAACAAATCCAGGCCTGCAGCAACTGGCTTAAGGTAGAAAGGTTTGCGGAAAAGTTTTGCCAGAAATAAGAGCATTGGCACAAGGGTGATGGCAAACAGGTCGTTGGCAAAAACCAGGACAGCATCGCAACGCGGAATTTCGTAGATGTATTTCGGCAGAATAACCAATGACCGCCATACCTTTTCAAGGTTAAAACCCTCCATATTTTTTCTGACATCTGTTGTCGGAGATGTATTGATTACCCTGACCTGAATGGATGGATAAAAAGTCAATTCTTCCAGCATGGCTTGGACGGTGAGTGGGGAACCACCAACAGGTGGTGGTTTCGGGCCAACGAATAGAAACCTCTTAACATAAGGAGATGTTTGAACTTTTTTACTTTGGCTGGTTATGGTGGTTTTCATGCAAAGGGCCCTCTATTGAATTGGGTCTGTACCGTTCAGAAATTCCTCGATATTGGTGTATCCATCCCCATTTGCATCCTTGATATTATCCGAGGGATCGGCAGGGTTGAAGCCATATTTTTGTTCCCATGGATCCGGCATGCCATCATGGTCTGAATCCAGACAGGGAGTCGCGGGAGCAATGATCAACCAGCCCCCCACCTCGGAAGGGTCATCTATTATTTTACCGGTGCCTTTCCTTACATCGTTGACAATGCGTTTATCAATGGAGTCTTGCCGGGAGAAAGATGTTCCGTCACAATTTAAACCCTTATTTGCTCCGGCGCTTGCCAAAACCTGGTTATATGCTTGAAGAGCTGTGGTGGTAGTGATTGTATTTACCGGAAAAGGATTGGATACAATATACTTTCTTGAGCCAGGATCAACGATATTAGCCTCTGGAACTTTATCGCTCATTCGGTGGGGTCCGATATTGCCTTGAACATAAATTCCTGCACCGGCTTTCCCAGGATTTAGAGCTCTGACGGCATATTTCAAATCCGTATTTGGTCCGCCCTTAAAATAATTTCCAATGTAATTTACCCAGTCTGGAGCCAATTGATCGACCATGTCGATATGACTAAAAGTTCCGAAAGGGTTGTAGGCGACATTATTGACTACATCGATCACACCGCTGGCTTCGATATAAGGACCACGTTCTCCATTATGTGCCATCAGGTTATGATGGAAGGAGATATTGCCCGCGCCAGGCTTGGTTTTGGTCTCATCGCTTGCATATCCTCCCAGCAACACTCCTTTGCTGTGGCAACCCTTTGGGTGTATGCTGCAGTTCAATCCTTCGGAGAAAATATTCCATTGAATGGATATGTCGTGAACGTCATACCAGGTCGCCAGGTTCCGATCAACTGCCCAGCTCATCGAGTTGTGATCGATGACAACATTGGTTGTGTTGTGAGTATTTGATGCCTGGATCATCATCGCGTCACCCGCGGATGGTGGACCTGCGCGTATTGTAAGGAATCGAATTACTACGTCGTGGGTCTCGATCAACAAGAGTGCATCCACTTCTGAACTATCCGGACGTAACGTGATTCCCTCTCCTGGAGAGCTCTGGCCAGCGATGGTAATGTATGGGTTGCTGACCACCAGGTCGGTTTCAAGGTCAATCGTGCCAGCCAGGCGAAAGACAACGATCCTCGGGCCTTCTGCTTCAACAGCCGCTCGCAGCGAGTCGGGACCGCTGTCGTTTAGATTGGTCACTTCGATCACCCTGCCGCCTCGGCCGCCTGCTGTCATGGCTCCAAATCCTTCCGCTCCAGGAAAAGCTGGAATCTGAGAAGCCCTGGGAGTGACTGTTCCAGTTGCATTCGGATTCAAAGTTTCAGGTACAACTGTGTCCAATGGTAGAGTTGGGGTGGCAGGAACAACAGGTTTCGGTGCTGGCGAACAACCCACCATGCTTACCATTGCCAACAAAAGAAGCCCATTCATCAAAAACAAAAAAACTCTTGATATGGTGATCACTGGCTTATTCAAGTTAAGATCTCGGGTTCATCAACAAACCTTCTGCAAGTTGAATTCTTATTTCAAGATTCGTTCAACCTTGTTGTTCTTGCGACACTATGAGGATTCGGCTGTCGTTATCACGGCTTTAACCCGGCTGATCATATTTTTACGTTGATCAACTGACAAGCCTGCAAATAAAGATAGCAACAACATCAGGATTCCTGTTACGCCAGCCAAAAGGATGAAGATCAACCAGCCTTTAATTCCTGTCCCGACTGAAAAGGATATATATCTATCCAATCCAACTGCAATTAGAAAAACAAGGATCGTAATGAGAACTGGTCGCAGCATTCCTTTAATCTGGGAAGCCAATGGCATATGCAGGAAGCGGCCGATCAAAAAGGGATAACCAATACTCATAATTAACCGTCCCCCCATGATCCCCAAACACAATCCCACGATACCCATCTTGAAGTAACCGACCATGATACTCGCGGCGGCGATGGATATAATAACAGAGATAAGTCCCAGGATAACTTTCTGGCTGAGGCGTAAGGTCAGGTCAATGATGTTGCCATCGCTGCGGATGAAAGCCAGCTGCATCGCCGCCATAACAATCAAGAGGTTGGGGAATGAGCCGGAGTAATGGTCAGCGCCCACCCATAATCCAACGAAGACTCTATTCCATATAATGATGGACGCCCCAAAGGTTGTAGCCACCAGCCAGATAAATGTATTGATCTCCTCCCGCAAACGAACCGCCTTTTCGTAATCTTTCGTTCCGATGATGCTGCCGAGTCCCGGCACAACCCCAAAGATTATGATAACGATGACACCGATCAATGTCTCAGGTACATATTTGGTAAGGGAATAATTGGTCACTGATTCAATTGATTTAAACAAGCCCAGAACCACAACATCACTGGCTAAAAGCAGGCTCGTCACAAAATTCCAGCCTATGAACCACCAGCTAAGATTTAACATTTCGCGTGTATCAGCCTGCCGGGGTTTTGCCACTCCAAACCAGGGTATATATTTACGCACCACCAGTAAATAAAACAGACCTGTTGCCAGCGTCGAAGCAGCCACGGCTACGGCAACGCCAACGATCCCGGTCTTAAGAGATAAAGCCAACCAGGTGAAACCTCCGCCTATAAATATCAGCAACACGGACATACCCATGCGCTTGTAGCCGAGATTTTCGCCTTGCAGTGTTACCTGTGGTATAGAAGATAGACTGTCAATGATCAAGTCGAATACAAGTATTCCCGAGACTGCACGGGCGATCCAAACATAAGCAGCCGGTGCATGGACCCAAATTGGCACAAACCAGCTGACAATTCCCCCAATCCCAGCCAAAACCGGCAGGAAAAATAACCAGATTAGCAGCGTGCTGCCCACGTAACGGCGTTTTTGATCGTAATCGGTTGATGCCTGCTGATTGGCAATTTTCACCTTCAGGGCGAATCCGGGGCGCCCGCTGGCCGGTGTGATATATCCAATCAGGCGGACCAAAACCTGCCACATCCCGAATAGAAAATTCCCCAGCCCTGCGACCATCAAGGGGGTGATGATAAAGCCTACGATCAGGCTTGCGCCATAATCGAGTACAACCGTCAGGGCATTTAAATATGCCTTCTTGGTTAGTCCTTCATCAGACAACAAGCCTGAAATGAATTTCATGGGGCGGGATATTATCGACATATCTTAAATTGGTCCCATACAAACGCCTTATAATGAGAGAATATCTCTTTCTTCGGCATTGTGGTGTTGTTTTATCAGAACCTCGGATTCAGTCTTAACGCATCAATGACGGTTAAATTTCCATGGGTGGCAAATGTATGCGTTGCCCGGATTTTTTTATCCCAATCTGGCCTGGCAGACAATATCCTCCTCTCACTATAATCGGTCTCTGAGAGGATTTCTATTTCGTTCAAGTCAAATCCATATCCGTAATCCTTCGAGCAATCCTGTGAGGGCCTGAATAACTTTCCATTCTTGATGAATATACTTCCTGCGGGTCTGGCATTTTTAACATTCGAAATGATTGGGTTTAGAGGATGTGCTTTCCATTCACTGCCGAAAAGTTCATCTTTGAAAAAAAGATTCAATGCAACATTTGGTCCAGCGGCCTCATTTTCCGCCATTGCAGTAAAAAGCCACCATTTATTGGAATATCTGACAAGGGTTGTATCTACAGCCGAGACATTCTCCATCAGACATTGCTTGAATTTCCACTTACCTGGAAATTCAATGCACTCATACAGATCAATGGTTCTATTGGCGCGTGACTCTGGAACCAAGTAATATTTATTCTCCCATTCAAAAATAAAAGGATAAGACAAATGGTATTCTTTTTCCAAAATCTTGACCGGTGCCTTCCAATCTCCCTGTTCATCCATCTCGATCACTGAAATGTGGCCTTTATTTTTTTCTCGGGAAAACTCTTCCAGGAATATGTAATATGTTCCATTTACTCGGGCTATATGAGGGTCAGCCCAAAATTTGTTTTTATGCGGGACTATCCTTTTATAATCCTTGAAAGGTGTCGATCCATTCTGTGCCAGGTCATACATCAAGAACCATCCGTCCAGGAAGAAAATCCTGAAGAACATTTCACGAATGATTCTTGCAGCCAACCTGGCGATCAGCCATAATGTCATTAAATTGGACGGGAGAGTCCCGGTTCCTTTTAGAGCGACCGCGCCATTGTCCGTAGCATGCTTTTCTGTTTCCATGGCAAATTTCTTTTCACCCTGATAATACAGAAAAGCGATTTGCCTTGACAAGTAGGATGAAGATTTCCAAAGAGAACGATTCTTGTTTCTGGCCGGGGAAAATGGATACGTGGATGATGAAGAACGATAGATGGTTCTGCTTTCCTTACTCTCATCGGCTAGAATGATTAACTCTTCTTTCGTTTCAGACTGGCCCTTCATGACCTCCCAAAAACCGTGAGGATTTCCTTCAAACCTGTAAGTCCATACGCCATGCTTTGAAGCAGATAAAATATCCCCTTGAAGTTTTCCAAATCCGATCTTCACGAATATATCCAACCCATATCCACGTATTTCATCAATATCGGCAGGATCGAAATAAATTGCCGCCTCTTTTAAGATCGGCTTTACTTTCATAACCGGCACCCCGGATAATAATTCCCCCACATTCACCCCGGTCGAGGCATTATTCCCCCGGATGAATATCTTTTCATCCACCTTATTGAATATTCGGTACACGATTGAACTTCCATTTTTCAAAATACTGCTATCTGAATGAGGGGTGTTTGCATTCTCATTTAGAACGATCAATGAAAATTCGGCACAGGTGGAATTAACGATCCGATCGATGGAATGATAAATCCAGGCAGGGATTTGATATGAGTCGAGCATTATTCCGAGCTTGAGCTTTGCCGGGGTCATGGAATTCATTTTTCGATAGGACTTCTCACAAAACAGCCGATTGCCCCATGATTGGATTTCTCACTCTCGGGATTCCATTGATGGGATAAGGGATTGACCTTTTTCTGTTTCAGACACCGTTGATTTCAATATCTCAGAGCGGTATTGCTCCTGCATTGCCACCCCTTCAATAATCATGAAGATAAAGATTAACCAGGTGACTTTCTTGACCTCCCAGCTTAAAGAAAGCACACCAATGGCCCAGATAAAAAAAACCGAGAACCATAAGCCGGAATATCCTTTTAACAACCTGGCTGCCTGATTGAGAACAATTGCAAGGATACAGGCGAATAATAAAAATCCGATCAGGCCTGTTTCCGCAAGAATTGACAAAAATGTTTCATGAGCCGCAGAACCGATAACTGTATACAATGTACCACCCCCACTGCCGATAAACGGATGACCTAAAAATACTGAGAGTGCATCACTCCATATTTTGACGCGGCCTCCAATATCAGCCGTTGCTATCGAAGAACTTGCGGTGGCCAGACGTTCAATGATTGCCGCTGGGAGTATGGAACGGACAATTAATAGCGAGATAGCCAGGAATATCGAAATTAAAATATATCGGCTGATGTCGAGTCGGTTTGGCCAAAAGACAAAAATAATCGCCGGGACTATCGCAAAAAGAGAGGTACGACTTCCCGTGAGCAAAATAGCAAAAACAGCCAAAGGTAAATAAATAATATCAATGAACCTGAGAACACGGTACTTTTTCTTGTCTAATCGAAGGAATAAATGCCATGCAAGAGGTATTCCCAACAATAGCAGGAGACTGAGATCAACCGCATTAATGCCAGTAGCAGAATAGCGCACCTCGAATGATACTGCCACCCTGCCTTGAAGATAGTTAATGATTGAGCTGGCAATGCATATGTATGAGCCCAAAACGTAAGCCTGCAGTCCGGCAATCAAATCAGCCGGTTTTTTATATATTTCCCAAATGATAAGGAGCATCAGGAAAATCTGTCCGTAGGTAATTATGCGTTCGATTGTTCCTGGGATATCCTGGCTCCAAAAATAACTAAGTGCATTCCATAGGAAAAAAATCAATACAAGGGCATGGAGAGGGTGAGGTTTACGTGCTCGGCCTTCGGACAGGACAGTTAAGAGCCAAAATCCCGCAACAATCAGGCCAATTAACCTTGAGAGAGAACCTATGGCAGATATTGACAAAGTATCTTCCCAGGGAATGATAAAAATCATAACAAGAGACAGCCAAAATGTTATTTTTCTCACGAACCAGCTCCCAGGAGTACATTGACATATTGATCGACAACACAATCGAGTTCAAAGGATTTCCAACTCTCCCGTGATGGATTATTTACATTTGCGGTCAAGCTTTTGGTAATCGCTTCAGCCAACGCCAAGGGGTCATCCACCGGTACCAGTTGACCATATTTTCCATCCTTAAGGATCTCGCGCGGACCGCTCGGACAGTCTGTGGAAATGATGGGGGTGCCCAGGGCCATTGCCTCAACGATGACTGTTGGTAGTCCTTCCCACTTGGAGGAGAGCACAAAGGCAGCCGCATGAGCCATATACGGGTATGGATTTGGAAGGAAACCAGGCATGCTTATATCTTTTTCCAGGTCATATTCCTTGATCTTTGTCTCCAGCGCAAGGCGTTCTTCTCCTTCGCCTAATATCATCAGCCGCACCAGGTAATTCTTTCTTATCTGGGCAAAAGCCTGGATCAAAACGTCAAAGGCCTTTTGTCTTGTTAATCGTCCTACTGCCAACAATACTGGTGGTTCACCAGGTTGAAACCAGGCATGTTCTAATGTAGCCTTGGATTTTTCAAACAGCTCAGGTGTCACGATTGGATTATAAATGACCTGAATGCGTTCCCGCGGGATCCTGGTTGATTTCGCAAGATCATCTGCCACCCCCCCAGATACAGCGACAATGCCATCAGCCCAGGGGTAAAACCATTTGGCTAGAATGGGGTACAAACGGAGTCGTAGATCATCACTTCCTCTAATCGAGGAAGAAAGAGTATTATGTTCTCCCAGGATGACACGCAAAGGGACGCCTGCCAGCCGTTTGGCCCAAGCGGCAATATAATTTGCATAAAGTATTGAAAGTAATGCTGCCGGTCGTTCACGACGCAGGTAACGTATCAATGCAGGTGTACTGCTTACCACCCGGGAGGCATTCAAGTCCACCAGCCGTACCGAGGAGGGTATATCATCCATGAAAGGGCCTTCCGCCCGCGCCAGGACCAAATCCACTGGGTAGCCACGGGAGGTAATCCCATTTGCCAGATTGAGCATGATCCGTTCAGCTCCCCCATCATAGAGGCCAGGCAGGAAAAATGCCAACCGTTCCTTGGAAGTCAAGTTATTTATCCTGAAAATCCAAACTCGGCCAATATGCGATCCACAATCTCCCCTGGCCGCTGCCTGCCGGTATCAAACCGCAAAACGCGCGGCCCACTGGTATTGGCCTCCAACTCGGAAAGTATATCATCAAAGGCTCTACGAAAGCGATCCAGGAACTCAACGACCATTGCTGATGATTCTCCCTTTAGAACATGCTCTTTACTGCGATTTCGAATCCGTTCCATCAAAGAACTATCTGCAGTGTCCAGCCAGATGATCATATCCAACGTGGCGGCCCAGCGGCGGTACAATTTCTTCCAGAAACCTGCGGCCTCTTCAGCTTTCAAATATTCAGGGCCGAACTCTCTCATCTCAGCCAATAAATATACCGGTCCCTGGTCCAGAACGATCACTTGTGGGTTTTGTTTTATATTCCTTTGCAGGATAAATGGCCAGCCATTCAGGATTGACAACCAGGCAAACTCTCTCCGGCTCAATTGTCGTTTGGAAAGCCTGCGCAAGCGAAAAAGCTCTGGAACCAGTTGGAGGCCATATTTTATGAAGAAAGGGGCATCTTTTATCCTTCGGACATTTGGGAAATCCTCTAACCGTATATGTTCAGGGTAGTCACTGAGCGCTTTGAAAAGCGTGGTTTTTCCTGCGCCAGCCGGACCAATGATTTCCACTATCCGGGGGATTTTCTTCCGAAGACCGCCCACATTTGCAGCAGCGTTCACAGGTTGGACCATATCAATGACATCATATCAGAAAGCACTTCGGTTTTCGACTTGCTGGCGTCAATAATATGAGCAGGAGTTTTACTCCAATCCACTTTCCATATCTCCCCGGCGCGTGAGCGAACCGAATCCACGGTCTCGTCTGATTTACGTTCTACAGAGATCTCAGGGTCAACACGAAGAACGATGAGCAGATCTGGCAGCGTAATTTGGTCATAATACTTTTTTTCCAATTCTGCCAGGTACCTGATAAATCGATTCGATTTCAACCCGCCTGTCACTCTCTCAACCTGGGGGCCATCCATGATTTTTACTTCCGCCAGGGGATAACGATCGCAAATAACCAAACCGCCATTCGTAGCCAGACGCCTGGCAGTAACATAGGTCAAAAAACGATCACGGGCAGTGCAGACCTCTCGGATCAGCCAGGGGTATCCCGGGAAGATTGGTGAATTTGTATTAATGGCGTATTCACTGCCCTCCTTTGCAAAGGGATACAAGCCAAATATTCTACCAATTTTAATAATGCTCCTGATCATGATCGTCATCCAGGACCAGGATGGTTTCCCCATGTGAAATTTGGTTATTTCAAATTCATCACTCAGCCGGGAATAAAGACCATTAATGGATGTTGTTTTCCCAGAACCATCCCCGCCAACAATGGCTGCCAACAGGCCACCGTTCACCATTCGTTTTTTAGGCATATGCATGTGGAGCCGGGATTTAATTGGAAGGATTATCCGTTGTGAGAATTTTAAGATTATGTCTCCAACTTGGGCACGGCGGGCGCAGGATCTTAATTTCTGCTGCAATCGTTGGCCAGCGCTGATGCGCCCAAAGAATGGACACCCGGGTTGAATTGATTGCAGGCAGGCCTGGTACAGATCAGGATCGATATATGGAAGATGCTGTTCAAATACAGCCAAGACCTTGGCTGTAGACGTACGGGTTTGTAAATAAATCAACTCATTGCGCTCTGAGTCGGATAAGGCGCCGTGACGCATCAGAATCGCATCCAAAGTCGAGTGCTTTAGAACCATTCGAATGACAAATATCGCCATTTCAAACTCTGGAGCAGGGATCCTGAACAGTTCATCTTGTGTGGCAGACTGTAAAAACGGCTGTTCAATGGGAATATGATAGTTCTTTGAAAGATCGTGCCCCAAAATCAACTGAAAATGGACATGAGCGTGAATGATGCGGTCAACCTTGTCATCATATCCATAAAAATCCCGGGTGCCGGGTAACTGCTCACCTCTCGAAGAATTTGCTTCCGCAAATTGATGTTGAACAAGAATTTCGATCAAGCGATTAGCATCAATCCGGCTGACCAAGAGGTCAAGATCATTTTCTCCACTGGCCGAACGGTCGAGTGCCGCATTACTCTTCCAATGACAGTAATTAATTTTTTCGTCATTCAAATTCGTGCAAAGCCTGGTGACGAGATCAGATGCAGACCGCTTCTCTTTCATCATCGTTGTGGTTCCCACAAGAAAGAATTAGGCATAAACCTTTGATCATAAAATGGAATGCTCCGCCATCTCGACATTGTTATTATGCCAAGGGAGCTGTCACTATTACACGGTTCCAACCATTCCGCCAATTTGTCTGGGTCAGCACCGATTTGTGAGTCCGATTTATTCAGACAATAATTCCGTGCTTGAAAATGATACAGGTGATCAATTCCAGCAACCTGTGCACCCGTTTAAGATCGCCAGGTTGGTGGAATGCATAAAAACCACACAATACCAGTCATAAACTCATAACTGAAGGAATTCTAACCTCTCACCTACGAATTCATCTTCAGGGATCTAGTTAAGCTGGATTTTCCCTTGGAATTCTAAATTCAGGACAGGCCATGAATACACAAAAATAATGTCCCGGGAAAGGACATATGCTTGGACCGAAACCATATCTTATTAAGAAGCAGCTTTAATTAAGTTGGAATGCCGCCTCTTCATTTCCAGGACCTTCCCATCACAAGACTTTCAATATTGGGGTGGTTGGGAGGCAATAATAGCACTTATGGAAACCAATGTCAACTTCTTTCCAAAAAATCCGGTTGTATCAGGAGCGAGGATAATTCAGTTGACCCGTTCATTTCCTCCATTTACCTATTTTTGAGCAATGTGCACAAGAACAAAATGCTGTTGTCATTTTTGTCCAAGTATGCAATAATTAAAGGGAAGCCATATCCGGCTGTGAGGTTTGTGGGTTCGTCATCCGGTTGGAAGCATGTAGTGTTATCATTGGAGACAGTATCGTTAAATCTGGTTTGGATTTACACATTCTCTTTAACCATTATTCTCATTAGGAGACACATGATGAAAAATGATTCAGGCGTTCCAGGGAGTGCAACAACGTCCAATCAGCCATTGATGACCCGCATCCTTGGATGGCCCATCACACGCATTGGTTGGTGGGCAATCTGGCTGGGGGTGGCATTCATGATTCTCTTGATCATCAAATCCATGGTATTACAACCTTTTTCAACAGCCCTGCATTTGAGCCCGTTGGTACATTCCTCCTTCTCGATATTGATGGATTTATGTGGTCTTGCCGCAGTGTTCGTTGGCTTGTTTGCGATCATAGTCAGGCATGAGCGTTCATGGCTCCTTTTTCTGGCAATACTACCCAGCTTATATGTTTTCATTTCCCTCCTTATTGAGCTTTTATAGCCAAAGGAGAGTTTACTGCAAGGAAACCTGCTGAAGATTCTTCAGACTTTTTCCGGCGATTAATCTAAGGCAAATATGGGGATCTCTCCTGAAATAAGGAGAGGTTGAAATAGATTGGCGTTACATCTTCTCTTGCTTTCTCCTGGGTGGGCATAATATTTTTTAAAACAACGCTGTTTTCCATATTTTGTGTCATAATATCAGGGAAATCTGGAAATCAAGTCAGCCTGGATGAAAATGTTCAGACATGGGAGCTTAATCACTCTTCTTTTGGTTAATCTCTCTTTTTTAGCATGTCTCTAGCTTGATTGATCCTGGAGGAGGTTTCACCATGTCAACCCCAATTTCTACGCCTCATACAAAATCCCATTCCCTGTTTGCTTCTTTGATTGTTCTTGCTCTTCTCCTGTGTGGCTGCGAACGCTCGTTGGGATTTGTGCTGACCACACCCACCCCCGCCGGTTACACTCCCCAGCCGCTCCTGGCTACTACTTCACCCACTTTCCTGGCTCCAGTATCTACAACCACCTCAATTCCTCCCGGTCCGGCGATCACCACGTCCCAGGTCACGCCAACTTCCATTCCTCCCAGCCCAACCACCGCAGCCTCCCCGGTTGCGCCAACCTCCATTTCTCCCAGCCCAACGATCACAGCCTCCCTTCCCACCTCCACCCCCCAACCCACCTCCATCCGCGGTCCACAGGCGGGGAATATCGTTTTTGCTGCCGGGACAACCGCCGCAGTCGTTCAGGGGACCATTCAGCCTGGACAAGCCGTATCCTACACCCTTGAAGCAGTTCAATCTCAGCCCATGGTCCTGATCATGAATTCCGACAACAATGACGTTACCCTGGCTGTCTTCGATCCGAATGGCACAATACTGCTTAATCCCTCCAACAAATGGACAAGCTGGCAGGTGTCTTTGCCCTTGACTGGTTTGTACACGATCCAGGCAATCGGTGGTGCGAATACGGAGAGTTATACTCTGACCATCAAGGTTGCCCAGGTCATTAAATTCGCCTCCGGGACCACTTCCACCGCCTTGAATGGCACGACCACAAAAGGATACCTTTTTTCCTATGGACTGAACTGTAATGCCGGTCAGACCATGACCGTCAATCTTCACGTCCCATCCGGTACTGCCTACCTCGACATATTCGGAATTAATACCGGGCTGCTCCTGGGTGATTCGGTAAAAGCCACCACCTGGACCGGGGTTCTGCCGCAAACACAGGATTATGTGATCGAAGTTGTTCCGGGCGATCTGCAGGAGGTGAATTATTTACTGACGGTCTCTGTTACCGGCACTCCGGCAACCCCACCCTCAACGGGGGGGAGCATCGTCTTTGCCCCAGGGACCACTGCCGCGGTCAAGCAGGGGACCATCCAGCCGGGGCAGGTGGTGACGTATACTGTGGAAGCAGGCAAGTTGCAGCCAATGATCCTGCTCGTGGAATCCCCCAAGAATGATGTCACCTTGGGGGTCCTCTACCCGAATGGGGCTGTATTCCTCAGCCCGGCTAATAAGTGGAACTACTGGCAGTGGCAGCTGCCGGAGACTGGCCTGTATACGATCCAGCTGATCGGAGGCTCGACTGCCGGGAATTATATCCTGACCACCAAGGTCGCCCAATTGGTCAGTTTTCCCTCCGGCTCCACTTCCATTACATTAAGTGGCGAAACCAAAGAAGGCTTCGTCGTCTCCTACGCCTTCAAATTTAATGCTGGCGATGTTTTGACCGTGACCCTGAATGGGGATGCAAGCAAGGCCTACCTCGATATCTTCGGAATGGTCACCGGTGCTCTCCTGAGTCCTTCGAAGAAAGCCACCACCTGGACAGTGACCATTCCTCAGACGCAGGAATATGTGGTTGAGGTCATTCCGGCTGGCGGCCAGGTGGTCAGCTATTCCCTGACGGTTTCAGTCCCTTGATGTTCTTTTCTCTAGGAAAATTTGAAGGGCAACCAGGTGGTTGCCCTTCAAATGATTAAGCTAGTTTTCTTGAATTCAGCGGCCGATCCTCATTGTCAGCTAAGGCGTCGGGGCCACGGTAGGGCCGGATGTGCTGGTCGGAGGGGGTACAGGTGTATCGGAAGGTGGGGGCAGAGGCGTGGCCGTCGGCCCGGTAGGAGTATCTATAACAACGGTAGGCAAAGGCAGTGTAGCCGTTGCGGTCGGCACCACCACGGTCGGCGGGACTAGGGTCGGGGGAACAGCAGTTGGCGGAACGGCAGTCGGAGGAACCCGTGTATTTGTCGCGAAAGGAGTACGTGTTGGAACAAGGGTATTGATCGGCCCAAACCCGCCTGAAGAGGTTGTGGAGGTGGGCGTAACGGTATGGGTCGGGGTTCTCGATGCAGTGAAGGTCATCGTTGGTGTGCGTGTGGGCGTAGCCGTTCGGCTTGCCGCCGGTCCGGCCGATGTGGCCACCAGACCCGGAAAGAGATCGGCAAGCTGGAAATTGCTGGTCGCATTGGATGTTGGGACAAGCCCATACAACGCGGTGGAAGTCAAACCCTGGTGGGCAAGAGCTTGCCAGGCGATCACCCCAAAAGACAAGAGGAACAAGGCAATCAAGGCCACCCTCACCCTCACGGAGTATTTCAGGATGTTGAAGCCGGTGGCGGTCCTGGCCTCCTTCTCAGCCTGCACCTTCTGATCGATCACCTGGGCTTGCTCCAGGTAACTCTGGGCGCCGGTATCGTCGCCCAGCGCCAGCAGCAGGTTGCCCAGGTTGCTCATGCTGGCAGCAGTGGCAGGGTGCTCTTCCCCCAGCACTTTCCTGCGAATTAATAGGGCCTTTTCGAAGAAGGACCGGGCGGCAGCATGGTTGCCCATTGCCAGCTCCAGTTCGCCCAGGTTGTTCAAGCTGGAGGCGGTGTCAGGATGCTCCTCCCCCAGCACTTTCCTGCGGATTGCCAGGCTTTGCTCAAAGGATGAGCGCGCCCCAGAATAATCGCCCATCGCCTGCAGCAGTTTGCCCAAATGGTTGAGGCTGGTGGCACTGGCGGGGTGTTCCTTGCCCAGAACTTTGCAGTTGATCGCCAGGGCTTGCTCAAAATGGGACCGGGCGGCGGGGTAGTCACCCATCGCCTGCAGAAGCCCGCCCAGATTGTTGAGGCTGCTGGCAGTAACGGGATGCTCCTCACCCAGCACTTTTTGATTGATGGCCAGGGCTTGTTCATAATAGGACCGGGCGCCTGGATAGTCGCCCATCGCCTGCAGGAGTCCACCCATATTGTTGAGACTGATGACCGTGCTGGAGTGTTCTTCTCCCAGGGCTTTCCTGCGGACCGCCAGCGCCTGTTCATAGTAAGGACGGGCTCCGGCATAGTCTTCCATTTCCTGCAGGAGGTGACCCATATTGTTCAGGCTGCGAGCTGTGTCGGGATGATCCGAACCCAACACTTTTCTGCGGATCACCAGGGCTTTCTCATAATAAGAACGTGCCCCCCTGTAATCGCCTGTGCTCGTCAGCAGCCCGCCCAGGTTGTTTAGACTTACAGTTGTGTCGGGGTGTGCTTCACCCAGTGTTCTTTCGTTGAACGCCAGTGCTTTCTGATAATATGAACGGGCGCCGGGATGATCTGCGATCGCTTCCAGGTAAAATGCCAACTCGTTTGCCAGTCTGGCCGCCAGTTCATGATCGCCTTTTAACGCCTGGTCAGTCAGGAGCTTGAGGTGAGGCAGCAGTGGCCACATGTTGGCAAGGTTTCCACTCTTGTTGGCTTTCGCAGCAGCCGGGAGGATGGCCTGATCAACCCGTGCCAATAAAGCAGCTTTGATGGGAAGTGAATCCCGGACAAACCAGGCCACCAGCCTGTGCATCCGTAGATCACCCTTCGTATTATCCTCCACCAGCCCCATGTTCAGCAGCCGGCTTACCCCATCCTCAAAGCCAGCCTTTTCATCCTTCTCCCCTCCCGCGCTCGTCCTGATCAGGTCCAGAGGGATGAATTCTCCAGGCGCAAAGCAGGCGATCTGCTTCAACAGATCCAGGGCCAGGCGGTTGGTTTGGCTCTCTTTTTGCAGCCATTTCATGCCGATTGAAAAGGCACGGCTCACATCATGGTCCTGACCGGTGGGAGAGTATTCACCAGCTCTCAATGTGCGTGCTCTCAAAGGCTCCGGCTGGCGCAGCGCCTCCAGAAATTCCCCCGGGCTAATATCTTGTCGATGGGTGTTCAGGAAACTCCCTGCCAACCGCAAGGCCAGGGGCATGTCCTCCAAATCGCTGGCAATGGCATTCAGGTCCGGATCGTCCGCTCCCAGGTCCTCCCGGAAACCTTGCAGCAGGTCGATGCTCTCAGGTCTTTCGAGTGGACCCAGCGGCAGGATTTGGATTCCCAGCCCGGGATCCCAATTGCTCTGACGGCTGGTTACCAGTACCCGGCTGGCTCCCTTTGGCGGTCGCCACTGCATCAGTAGTTGGGGATCCTCGCAGTTGTCAAAGATAAGCAGCCTGGGTACCCCGTCCTGCCAATCCGAGAATATCTGCTTGACCCGGGTGTCCAGCAGATTGACATCGGCAATCTCCCCGCACGCTGCCACCTCGGAAGGGATCAGCTTAGGCTCCGCAAAATCCAACCAGAAAACACCCCCGCAGAAGTACTTGCCGTACCGTAGAGCGAACGCACTCGCCAGTTGGGTCTTGCCAATCCCCCCCATCCCGGTCACCGCTGCCGCCTGGTTGATCACAACCGTTTCGCCTTTTTTCAGCCACGCGGCCAGTTGCTTGAGATCATCCGTTCGTCCCACAAATAGCTGGTCAGAACGGATGCTTTGAAAACAGGAATTTTTCGGCAGGGCAGCTGGCTTCGGAATTCTCTTTTCGGGCAGTTTACTCAGCCTGGAAAGGGCCTTCTGCAATTCACTATCTTCAACCAGGCGCGGGACAGCGATGCCCAGGGTATCTGTGCTTGGCAACGTCGGCTGGCTTTCTGCCGATCCAATTACTTCCGCTTGGCCTGAAGTGACAGTTTCCAGGATTTCCTCGGGAGGCAGCGTTGTTTGGCCTGCTGTTGATGCCTCAACATGCTGCGGCGCTTCCCCCTGCAGCATTTCTGAACCCCCACGCGCATTCTCACGGAATTTGGTGTCAGCCAGAATGAGTTCTTCGGTTAACGTGGTGATGTAATCCCCTACTGCTTTTTGGACTGCTTCCGGGGATAAATGATTGTGTCCCTGCAAAATTTCGGTCAGCACGCCGGCAAAACCCCTATCGGTCGGGTGATGATAGAAACTTGCCAGGGCGGGTTTTAGATCGGTCAGGAGTTTTCCATTCCTTGGCAGGGTACTGAAGAGGCCGTTCCAGACTTTCTTATCCACCCAATCCTTCCAGAGCCGGTCGGCGGTCTTCTGCATGGCCTCCGCGAGGGGGATTTGCGCCTCGGTCGACGTTTGGCCTTCTTTGACAAATCTCTCGTCCAGCCTGACTTCGACAAGATTCTCGAGGATCGTCAAGCCCAATCGTCCAGGTTTTTTGCCGTTTTCTGCCATTTGATTCCCTTGCCTGTAATAGGTGGAAGTCTTCCTGATTCCACATTGTAAAGGCAATTCGCCGTCAATGCAAGCGTTACGCTGCACAACATCCCCGGTCTTAACATTGTATGGTTTTAAGGGCATAGCCGGCAACTCCTTACCTGCTAATATCACCAGAGATTCTTACCAGGAACTTCCAGGTTTTTTATTGAGTGGTACAGAGCATTGAATCTTTTTTATCTGGATGCTATACTATGGATGTGTTATATTAAGCCGATGCAGCAGTCCAGAGATCCTGCAAAAGTGGATAACCAGGTCCAACCAAGTCGGAGGTTAATACAACCAACAGATGTGGAACAATTGAAATGGGCAATTATGGTAAACTTGGCCCGCCGGAAGTAACAATTTAGATGTCTGATCTTTTCACTTTTTACAACGGGGGCGGGTCATTTGCTCTTGGTGTAGTTATAGAAAAAGATTCTATTAATATATAAACAATGTTGAACTCTTTGGATAAAACTTTATAGGATTGTCATATGAAAATTCGTCGTATTCTTACCGCTCTTTTCCTGGCAGTTGCGCTTGCGCTGCTAAACGTGACAACTGGTTTTGCCGTTGGTCCGATCAATGTGACCTCCTCTGTGGCAAGCGTGTCATACGATGCCGGCGCGATTATCCCGATCCAGATTACTTTTGATAATACCGTGGTTGTGGATACGATCGGGGGTACGGGTATTCCCTCGCTCGCCCTCAATTCCGGCGGAACGGCCTCGTACACCTCCGGGTCAGGTGGCACCACTCTGACCTTCAATTACACGGTTGGTCCCACTGACAATTCATCGGATCTTGATTACGTTGACATAACTTCATTATCACTAAACGGCGGAACGATCAAAAGCGGCGGTGTTGACGTTAGCCTGACACTTCCGCCTCCAGGCAATGCCGGCTCGTTGGGATTTAATAAGGATATCATCATTGATACGATCGCACCGACGGTCACTGACGTGAACTCCACCACCTCCGATGGCAGTTACAAGGCTGGTACACCGATCGATATCGAGGTGACTTTTTCTGAAATCGTTGCAAAGTCCGGCAGCAATCCGACTCTGGCCCTTAATTCCGGAGGGACTGCTTTGTACACCTCCGGCTCACCCTCAAATGTCCTTACATTCACTTACACTGTTGGAGCGGGCAACACTTCGCTTCATCTGGATGCATCGTCCCTCTCCGCATTGACCGGAACGATTAAGGACGGTGCAGGCAACTTTGCGAGCCTGACCCTTCCGACATTAGGTGGGCCAAATTCGCTGGGTGGACATAAGAATATCATCATCGATACCACTCCACCGACCATTTCGATTGGTGCACCCAGTGCGACGATCACCGAAGAGTGGTGCCGATAACATATACCGTCACCTACACAGACACGAATTTCAACGTAAGCACGCTTTCCACCGGCGATATCACCCTTAACAAGACTGGCAATGCCAATGGCACACTGGGCGTCACGGGTACAGGCAATACTCGAACCGTTACGATCAGCAGTATCACCGGTGATGGGACATTGGGCATAAGCATCGCCGCGGGTACTGCCAGCGACACAGCCGGTAACCTGGCTCCGCTATCAGGCGCGAGTGCAACCTTCAAGGTCGACAACACGCCACCAACAATAACGATTGGTGCCCCCAGCACAACGCTCACAAGGGTTGGACCGGTTACTTACAATGTGACCTATGCCGATGCCAACTTCAATACGAGTACACTTGCCCTCGGGAATATCACTTTGAATAAGACCGGCACGGCTAATGGGACATTGGGTCTCTCGGGGTCAGGCACCTCTTACACCGTGACGGTCAGCAGTACCACCGGTGATGGTACATTGGGCATTTCGATTGCGGCTGGCACAGCCAGCGATTTGGCCGGCAACACCGCTCTTGCAGCTGGTCCAAGCACACTCTTTACCATCGATAACACTCCTCCGGGCGTGACAATCAACCAGGCTTCCGGTCAGGCTGATCCGACCAACACTTCGCCGATCAATTTCACGGTGGTGTTCACTGAGCCAACCACGGACTTTGCCACGGGTGACGTGACCCTCAGCGGAACTGCCCTTCCCACCACGGCTGTCGTGACCGGCAGCGGTACTACTTATAACGTGGCCGTCAGCGGGATGACCGCCAGCGGCACGGTCACCGCGACGATTGCGACCGGCGTGGCTCACGATGCAGCCGGCAACGCCAATACGGTTTCCACTTCCACCGATAACACGGTCACGTTCGATTCGACTGCGCTAACGGTCACGATCAACTCGGCCGCAGGTCAATTGGATCCCACCAATGCATCACCGATCAACTTCACGGTGGTATTCAGTAAAGTGGTCTTGGATTTTGCCACCGGGGATGTGACTGTTGGTGGATCGGCCCTCCCTACTACGGCCACCGTGACGGGCAGTGGCACAACCTACAACGTGGCGGTTACCGGGATGACCACCAGTGGCACTGTCACCGCAAGTATTCCGCCTGGCGTGGCTCACGATGCGGCCAATAACCCCAATAACGCTTCCACCTCCACAGATAACACAGTCACCTACGACGTGGTTCCCCTGACGGTGACGATCAACCAGGCGGCAGCTCAATTGGATCCCACCAATACTTCTCCGATCAACTTCACGGTTGTATTCAATAAAGTGGTGACTGACTTTGCCACCGGCGACGTCACCCCGAGCGGAACGGCCGGTGCGACCACGGCCACCGTGACGGGCAGCGGCACCACCTACAACGTGGCAGTCTCTGGAATGACCATTAGTGGCACGGTCATTGCGAATATTGCGGCAGGCGTCGCGCATGATGCTGCCGGCAACGCCAATACGGCTGGCACTTTCACCGATAATATCGTCACATACGATATAGTCCCCCTGACTGTTACAATCAATAAAGCCGCCACTCAGCCTGATCCGACCAATAACCCGCCGATCAACTTTACGGTGGTATTCAATAAGGTGGTCACGGACTTCGCCACCGGCGATTACCCTGGGTGGAACAGCCCTTCCAACGACGGCAGTTATTACTGGCTCCGGTACCACCTATAACGTGGCGGTCAGTGGGATGACTGCAAGTGGTACGGTCACCGCAGCGATTGCGGTGGGCGCTGGTCAAGATCCGGCTGGTAACCTCAATCTGGTTTCCACTTCCACGAATAACACGGTCAATTTCGATGCGACCGCTCTTACGGTGACGATCAACAAGGCGGCCGGTCAGTTGGATCCGACCAAAACCTCCCCGATTAATTTCACGGTGGTTTTCAGTAAAGTGGTCTTGGATTTTGCCACCGGTGATGTGTCTCTGACCGGAACGGCCGGTGCAACCACAGCCGCCGTGACAGGCAGCGGCACCACCTACAATGTCCAGGTCAGTGGAATGACCACGAATGGCACGGTCATCGCAAGTCTTGCGGCAGGTGTTGCTCACGATGCGGCCAATAACGCCAATCTCGCTTCCAGTTCAACGGATAACACGGTCACTTACGATACCATCGCACCAAACTTCACTGCGGTTGCGCCAGCTCCAAGTACCTTCATCAGCAGCATAACGGGGGCTACCTCAGCCGTCAGCTATACTTTGAGCGAAACCGTTGCAAGCGGCAGCATCATCATGACCCAGACAAGCGGTACCGCTGACCCAGGATCGCCTCACACCTGTACACTTAAGGGTACTGCCCTGAGCAGCGGTTCTCATAACAATCTGGACCTCTCCGATACTACCAATGCATGTACGGCCACGCAATCCCTGGTAAGCGGTGCTGTTTACACGTTTGCCTTCAACGCCACCGATCCGGCCGGCAATGCTGCTGTTCCGGTCACGAATACAAATGTAACCTTTGATAACACCGGCCCGGCCTTCTCTGCAGTTGCCCCGGCGACAGGTGCCTTCATCAAGAGCATCACGGGAACCACCTCTGCCGTCAGCTATACCTTGAGCAAAAATATCGCCAGCGGAAGCATCACCATGACCTGGTCAGGCGGTACGGGTGATCCTGGTTCACCCCACATCTGCACACTTAAAGGCACGGCCTTGTTGCTTGGCCCTCATAACAATTTGGATCTCTCCAATACCACCAATTCCTGTACGGCTGCGCAGTCATTGATCAGCGGCGCCGTCTACACATTTGCCTTCAACGGAATCGATGCGGCTGGCAATCCGGCACCCGTGGTCACGAGCACAGGCGTGACCTTCGATACAACTTTTCCCACCATCTCCTGGATTGCGCCAGTTTCCAGCGGTCTAACGTATTATGTGGGTAATCAGACCGTCCAGCTTGCAGTGAATGCCACGGATAATGTCGGCATAACGCAGGTTGTTTTCTCACGCTGGGACTCCGTCAACCTTGTAAGGGTTCCAATTGGTACTTTGACCGCTCCAACCATTTTACCCTCCACTTATACCTTCAGTTTTGATACCAGTACTCTGCTTCCAAAATATAACGAGATTGATGTCAAAGTGTTCGATGCAACCGGCAACGCCACCCAGGATTACATCTGGCTGTATCACTTGCCCGTGGTGACGGTAACCAGGACTGGTCCCGCGAATGGAAGAGTCACCAGTTCTCCACCTGGCATTGATTGCGGCTTGACCTGCTCTTACGGCTTCGCCGATAACACGGTTGTCACACTGACGGCCACGTCTGTCTTGCCAACCACCTTTGCTGGTTGGGGTGGAGCCTGCTCGGGAACCGGCCCCTGCGTATTAACGATGGATGCAGCCAAGTCGGTTACCGCCACTTTCATGAGTCCGATCTATTTACCTTTATTACTTACCCATTAAGTGGATTGGAGTGGCTGTATTCCGGGAGGGGTGAAATTTGAAAATTTTGAGTGTTTGCACCGCGCTGTTGCTGGCGATAACACTCACCTTCCTGAACCTGTCGGTGGCATTGGCCGCGGGCCCATCAGTCACCGGCGTGATATCCTCCTTGCCAGACGGCAGCTACACGACTGGTCAGTTGGTTCCAGTTCAAGTGATCTTCTCGGATGTCGTCATTGTGACTGGTACGCCACAGCTCACTCTTGCGACCGGCAGCCCCAGCAAAACCGCAGTTAATTATTCCTCCGGCTCCGGTACAACCACGCTTACTTTCAATTACACGGTTGCTGCAGGTAACACCTCGGCTGATCTTGATTATGTGAAAGGAAACCCCCTGGTTTTAAATGGGGGAACGATCACAGATGCAGCGGCAAATAGTGCAAACTTGAAGCTTCCCAATCCGGGCAGTACTGGCTCACTGGGTGCTAACAAGAACATCATTATTGATACCGCACCACCATCAGTGACGATCAACCAGGCTGTTGGTCAGCTTGATCCCACCAGCACTTCTCCGATCAACTTGACGGTAGTGTTCAGTGAAGTGGTCACAGATTTCATTTCTGGCGACGTGACCCTGAGCGGAACAGCTGGTGCCACCACCGCCAGCGTGACGGGCGGCCCCATAACCTACAACGTGGCGGTTACCGGGATGAGCACCAGCGGCACCGTCATCGCATCGCTCGCCCCAGGCGTCGCTCACGATGCCGCCGGCAACCCCAATAATGCCAGTACTTCATCTGATGACACCGTTACGTACAATAGATCCACCCTGACAGTCTCGATCAACCAGGCTGCTGCTCAACCTGATCCAACCAATACTTCCCCCATCAACTTCACGGTTGTATTCAGTGAAGCGGTCACGGACTTCACCACCGGTGACGTTACTCTGGGAGGGACAGCCGGTGCCACCACCGCCATCGTGACTGGCAGCGGCACCACCTACAACGTGGCGGTCTCTGGGTTGACTACGAACGGGACAGTCATCGCCTCCATTGCTGCTGGCGTGGCGCATGATACCGCCGGCAGCCCCAATATAGCCAGCACTTCAACGGATAATATCGTAACGTACAATACATCCGCTCTGATAGTGACGATCAACCAGGCCGCGGCTCAGCTTGATCCAACCAACGCTTCCCCGATCAATTTCACGGTAGTGTTCAGTGAAGTTGTCACGGATTTCGCCACCGGTGACGTTACTCTGGGAGGAACAGCCGGTGCCACCACCGCCATCGTGTCGGGCAGCGGCACATCTTACAACGTCGCAGTCTCTGGCATGACAATAAGCGGCACGGTCATCGCAAGTATTGCCGCAGGCGTCGCTCATAATGCCGCCAACCAACCCAATACTGCTTCCACTTCATCTGATAATACAGTCACCTACGATACAACCGCTTTGACAGTGACGATCAATCAGGCAGCCGCGCAGGCCGATCCAACCAGCACCTCTCCGGTTAATTTCACCGTGATATTCAATAAAGCCACCACGGACTTTGCCACCGGCGACGTGACTCTGAGCGGGACAGCCGGCGCGACCACCGCCATCGTGACGGGTAGCGGCACCACCTACAACGTCGCGGTATCAAGCATTACCTCGAGCGGTACGGTCATCGCAAGTATTGCGCCAGGCGTGGCGCACGATTCCGCCACCAACCCCAATATAGCCAGCACTTCAACTGACAACACCGTTACGTACAATTTAACCTTCCTGGCAGTGACGATCAACCAGGCTGCGGCTCAGCTTGATCCAACCAATGCTTCCCCGATCAATTTCACGGTGATATTCAATGAAGTGGTTACGGATTTCGCCACCGGCGATGTGACCCTGGGCGGAACAGCCGGTGCCACCACCGCCATCGTGTCGGGCATCGGCACCTCCTACAACGTGGCAGTCTCTGGTATGACTACAAGCGGTACGGTTATCGCAAGTATTGCCGCAGGCGTTGCTCATGATGCCGCCAACCGATCCAATACTGCTTCCACATCCGCTGATAATTCAGTCAATTACGATACAACCCCCTTGACAGTGACGATCAATCAGGCTGCCGCACAGGCCGATCCGACCAACATTTCCCCGATCAATTTCACCGTGATATTCAATAAAGCCACCACGGACTTTGCCACCGGCGACATTACTCTGGGCGGAACAACCAGCGCAACCATGGCCACCGTGACAGGCGGTCCCACCACTTATAACGTGGCGGTCACAGGGATGGCCGCGAACGGCACGGTCATCGCATCGATTGGCCCGGGTGTCGCTCACGACGCCGCCGGCAACCCCAATGTAGCCAGCACTTCAACTGACAACACCGTTACGTACAATATATCCGGTCTGACAGTGTCGATCAACCAGGCTGCAGGTCAGCTTGATCCAACCAACTCTTCACCGATCAACTTCACGGTGGTATTCAATGAAGTGGTCACGGATTTCGCCACCGGCGACGTGACCCTGGGCGGAACAGCCGGTGCAACCACGGCCACTGTGACCGGTAGCGGGACCACATATAACGTTGCAGTCTCCGGAATGACGACGACCACGAGCGGCACGGTCATCGCCTCCATTGCCGCTGGCGTGGCGCACGATTACGCCAGCAACCCCAATGCGAACGCTGCCTTCACTGATAACTCTGTAACGTATGATAAAACTTGGCCAAGTATTTCCTGGATTGCGCCACAGCCCTGTAGCAATCCCCCCGGATGCTTATATAGTGTCTTCAATCAATCCATTACTCTCACAGTCGATGCCAGTGATAATGTCGGTATAGCTTCACTTGAATTTAGACGCTGGGATTATGTGAATAATACGTGGATGGGTATTTGGAACCTTCTCTAATCCGCCTTACAGCCTTCCTTTTGATACCAGTGTACTTCTCCCGGAATGGAACCAGATTGATGTAAAAGTGCACGACACGGCTGACAATGTCACCGAAAGTTGGATCTTTTTGTATCATACATCCATCTGGCAAACCCATTTACCCTTGATTATCCGATGATCACCTTATCCGTTCCTTGTAATGCCTGATCGAGAACCGCAAAACCCTCTTTCAGCTGTTCTTCAGTGATTGGCAATGGCGGGATGATCAGCACCGTATGCCAGTGGGTATACACATACAGACCGTGCTCCAGGCACGTCTTGCGAAAGGCAGCCATTTCCGGGCTGGAGCCGTTCCATGGGGCAAGCGGTTCCTTCGATTGCCTATCCTTGACCAATTCAATAATCCCGAACAACCCGATCGAGCGCACTTCGCCAACCGAGACATGCGCTTCACCTAAATCTTTTAACAGCCGGTTCAGCACCGGTCCCATCTCGGCGGCATGCCCGACCAGCTTATCTTCCCGCAAAACGTTTATATTTGCCACGGCCGCCGCCAGCGAAACCGGGTGCGAAGTGTATGTCAATCCCGACTCAAAGGTACGCTCGTCAAACGCCCTGGCGATCTCTGGTTTCATCGCCACGGCTCCGAGTGGAGCGTAAGCCGAGGTGAGCCCCTTTGCCATCGTCATGATATCGGGCACCACCCCCCAATGATCTACTGCAAACCACTTCCCGGTACGCCCAAAACCACTCATTACCTCGTCTGCGATCATCACGATCCCATATCGGTCACATAGCTTTCGGACGCCTTGAAGATAACCTTCCGGTGGGATGATGATCCCATTCGTACCGGTGACGGACTCAATCAGGATCGCCGCGATCGTCTCTGGCCCTTCATACCGGATGATCTCTTCCAGGTGGTTGAGATAATCCTGGCAGAAGTCTGCCTCGGAGATATCCGGGGTGGTGCGATGGAAAGTGGAACGGTAACGATACGGGTCCAGGAAGTGTATTACGCCCGGCATCAATCCGGGCTCCCAGGCAACCCGGCGAGGGTCGCCTGTCAGGGCCATCGCCCCGGCTGAAGCTCCGTGATAGGAACGGTAACGGGCAAGTATCTTGAATCGTCCCGTGTAACCGCGTGCAAGTTTGATCGCGTTTTCATTGGCATCTGCACCGCCCAAAGTGAACAGCACCTTGGTCAGTTTTCCTCCCGGAGATACCTCCGCCACCAGCTTGCTGGCAAGCGCCCGGATTTTGGTTGCCATACCGGGCGCCGCGTAAGGCAGTTCACGCGCTTGGGCGATCATTGCCTCGATGACACGTTCGTCCCCGTGCCCGATGTTGACACACATGGTCATTGAGTTGAAGTCCAGGTAGCGTTTGCCGGATGTCTCCCAGAAATAAACCCCCTTGGCAGATTTTACCGGGATTGGATTTACTTTCGATTGCGCTGACCAAGTCCAAAAAACATGTTCTTTCGAAAGCGGCAGGATCTCATCATCGGGTAGATCGAACATGGATATCTCCTTTATTTTCCGAATTATAATCCCCCAACACGAAAAGGAGACAAATGGCACCATTCCCTTACCGCCGCATTGTCGTGGTTGGCGTCACCGGCAGCGGTAAATCTTTGCTGGCAAAAAAATTGGCTCAAAGACTCGGCGTCAATTTTATCGAACTGGATGCCCTGTACTGGAAACCAGGTTGGGTAGAATCTGGCGATGAAGAATTCCGTTCAAGGGTGGACGCCGCCACACATGCTTCAGGCTGGGCGCTGGCGGGGAACTACGCCAAAGTGCGTGACATTATCTGGCCGCGTGCCAATGCCCTGGTTTGGTTGGATTACCCATTCCTCCTCGTCCTGGGGCGCCTGTGGGTTCGCACCTGGCAGCGCTGGCGTACGAAGGAACTGCTTTGGGGGACGAATTATGAGCGTTTATTGCCTCAGTTCAGGCTTTGGTCAAAAGAATCCCTCTTCAACTGGCTGGTGCAGAGCTACGGACGGCATAAAAGGCAGTATCCGCAGTTATTCACCCGCCAGGAATATTCTCACCGGTAGTGTCAAGTATTGTGTGTAAACGGATTGCACGTTAGCAAAGTATCCTGTTTTCAAAGCGAATAACCAATTGGTTGAGGATGGCTGGCCAATCTGCCATGGGGTTCGTCCATTTTTTGACGATGTCCCGGTTGGCCAGGAAGAGCAACTTGCGAACCGCCTCGGTGGTTGGGAAAGAACCTCTGGATTTTGTCACCTTGCGCAGCTGGCGGTTGTAACCTTCGACGGTATTGGTCGTGTAGATCATGCGGCGGATATCCGCTGGATAGTCGAAGAAGGTCGCCAGGTCTTCCCAGTTGTTCTCCCAGGAGCGGACGGAGACTGCATATTGGCTATTCCAATTTTCATGCAACTTGCGCAAGTTGCCTTCAGCGGCTTCGCGGGTTGGAGCTTGATAGATCGCCTTCAAGTCAACGATAAAAGCCTTTTGGTCTCTCCATGAAATGTACTTCAGGCTGTTGCGGATCTGGTGGATGATGCAACGCTGGATGTCGGTTTGGGGGAACACGGCCAGGACAGCCTCCTTGAAGCCGGTCAAGCCATCCATGCAGGCGATCAGGATATCCTTCACACCCCGGCTTTGCAGATCGGTGATCACGCTCAACCAGAAATTGGAACTTTCGCTGCCATTCCCGACCCAATGACCCAAAACATCCCGGTGGCCTTCCAGATCGACGCCCAAGACCACGTAGACGGCAGTATTTTCAACCTTTCCCTCCCGCCGCATCTTGATGTGTATGGCATCCAGGTAGATAATCGGGTACAGGCTTGCCAATGGACGGCTTTGCCAGCTTTCCACCAGTTCCCATACCTTGTCGGTGATGGCACTTAAGGTGCTCGGCGAGACATCCACCCCGTACAGCTCCTGCAAGGTTTCCTGGATATCCCGCACGGTCATGCCTTTGGCGTACATGCCTATGATCTTGTCTTCCAATTCGTTGGTGTTGGCCAGATACTTCTTCACTAACTGCGGTTCGAAGTCACCATTGCGGTCCCGAGGCACCTGGATGGTGGTTTCTCCTTCCGAAGAACGTACTTTCTTTGTGTACCGCCCATTGCGATTGTTCCCGGAGTTCCGTCCCTTGGCTTCATAGGGCTCGTATCCCAGGTGTTCACTCAATTCCGCTTCCAGCATCTGTTCGATGGTACTCGCAAACAGCCGGGCGAATATGCCATCCTTTCCAAAGAAATCATCCATCGATTTTGCCCTCGCCAATTCTCGCTGCACCTCTTCTGCGCCTGGCATGATTTCCTGGATGTTCAGTTGCGCCTTCTCTTTTTCAGACATTGTGTTTTCTCCCAAACGGTCGCTTGATTATAGTCTCCCGTTTACACACAATATCGTACACCCTCTTCTCACCTGAAAATATTCCACTTCAAACAGCCAACCGAAACTGAAGATTGGTTCGAGTCGCTGTAAGGAGGGCGTCCATTTCTCCTATTCCCCGCGCCGCAAGCGCTTCACCAGTTGCATCAGCCCCAATAATGCGGCGAATGCCAGCAGGAACATCCACCCAAACGAAATTCGTAAATTCAGGTACATCGCCACCAGGCTTAAGGACAGTCCGATGACTCCCAGGATGACCAACCTGACGAGATGCTTGTTCTCCAACTTCCTCAGGTCATCCTCAGGAGCCGCACGATATAACCGGCGGGAAAAATCGGCCAGGTCCCATGCCAGCAGGCCCCCCAAAACACTGCATGTCATGAGGATGGGGCTCAAGCCAATCCACAAACCTAACACCGCCGCACCCACAAAAATAACCAGGCCCAGCGAAGCCACCCAGGCCCACCTACGCCATCGCGAGAACAACCAGAACAATCCGACCACAAAACATCCAATCGCAACCGGCGCTAGGCTGGAATTGTAATAAGCTGCCATGAGGGATAACATGCCTGCCAGGATACAGATGGTTTCAGCCACTGGAATCACGGCCTACCTCCCAATCGCCCTGAGCCACGCCTGCGGTCGTCCCAGCTTTCCCGCGCTTATCTGGTCGAAAGGTCTTTTCACATCCCAATCCAATACCTGCACACCAGAATGTTCGAGCTTTTGTAATAAAATCTTGCGTTCCATGCGAACAATGCGCCCCGCCAGGACCACTTCCGGACGTTGTGGTAAATAGGTCAGTTCGAATGCTGCGGGATCAGGGCTGATGACCATAACCTGGTAACCACGCGCGCGCAACTGCAGGAGCATATCAAAATCCTTGGGTCCTAGAGGACTGACCAACACGATCTGGGAATGCGCCGGGAAAAATTGCGTGGGGATATGTCCAAGATTTGCAAAAATCAAGCTTTCTCCTGGCTCAGCCCGGGCTAATGCCTGCAATATCCGTTCACGCTGGATTTTTCCATATCCTGGGAATGTCCAGTGCAGGTAATGCCCATACAGCAGCAGCCCAACCCGGTTCCCTTGTGCCAGGAACGTATCTGCCAGGGACGCCACGGCTTGAACGGAATATTCGAACAGCGAATGTTCCTCCCGGAGTACATTGGTGCGCAGTCGCCCATCCAGAATTATGCCAACATCTGCGACACGTTCCTGCTCGAATTCATTGGAGAATAAATTTTCAGGATGGCGGGCGCTGATATTCCAATTGATCCAGGCTGGCGGATCCCCGCGCTCGTATGCGCGTACGCCGAAGAATTCAACCCCCGATCCTCCGAGGCGGGCCGGGATTGTCCCGGAATAGACATTAGTACGTCTGGGACGGATGGCAATGCGTCGTATCCGCATTACCGGCGGCAGGATGAACAATTGTCCCTTGATTTGGAAACTTCGCTTGCGGTTCAGCAAGCCAAGTGGCTCACTTGCCTCTACTTCCACGGTCGAAAAAGGATAATAACCGCGTGCACCGCTCACATAATATGTGTAGGAGAACGATTGACCGGTTGGCAGGCTCAGCATGTGCCGGTTTGAACCTGTTCGCACATGCAAGTCATGCGGCAGGATATCTTCGATGATGACTTCTTCCAGCCCGGGTCCGTTGTTTTGTACGGTCAAGGTCACTAAGACTGGCATTTCAGGTGTGGCTCGTTCGCTCCCAAGAGTTCTCCGGATTTCCAGCTGTAATTCCGCGGGTGCCCTCCACAAGCCGGTCAGCAAGAACAGGACCAGAGGCACTGCCAATGCCAGCATCACGCCATGCAAGGTCACCAGTCCGGCAACCACCAGACCATAGGCCAGGCTGATCAGTAGAAATGCACGTCTAGCCATGCTATGGTCCGATAGACAAAGAGAATTTATAAGCCAGATGATAAAGAATCATCGGGATAAGGGGAGCACTGGAACCGGTACTTTGGCAAAAACATCCGCAATCACATCTTCCGCCACCTGATGTGACATCCAGTGTTCCGGTTGGAGGATCAACCTGTGGCTTAACACCGGTATGGCGAAACGCTTGATATCATCCGGAAGGACATACTCTCGTCCAACCAATGCTGCGTGAGCTCTTGCCATCTTCAGAAAAGCCAGTGAACCGCGCGGGCTGGCGCCCACGGCAACGCGCCTGTCCAGGCGTGTTTCAGAAACAAGGCTGGCTATGTATTCTTCCAGGTCCAGCTCAATGTGGACTGTCTCGACCAGCTGGCGCAGCTCCAGAACTTGCTCGACATTCAACACTTGGTGCAGTTCCAATTCTTCCTGCTGCCGTTCCCGCCGCCTGCGCAGGATCTCAGCCTCCTCTTTCACGTTCGGATAACCGACCTTCACCTTTAACATGAAACGGTCCAATTGAGCCTCTGGCAAAGGGAAAGTCCCTTCATATTCAATCGGATTTTGGGTTGCCAGCACCATGAAAGGTTCCGGCAGGCGCTGCGTCTCGCCCTCCAGGGTAACCTGACCTTCCTGCATTGCTTCCAGCATTGCAGACTGGGTTTTTGGTGAGGCGCGATTGATTTCATCGGCCAAAATAATGTTTGCAAAGATCGGCCCCTTGCGTAGTTCAAAGCGATTCTTATCCCGGTTAAAGATATATCCGCCCGTGATATCCCCTGGCAGAAGGTCCGGCGTGAACTGGATCCGTTTGAACTCCAATCCAAGTGCGGTCGCAAAGCTTCGGGCGATCAGGGTCTTGCCCAGGCCAGGATAATCTTCCATCAGGACATGTCCACCAGTCAGGGCCACGGCCATGATCATCTCAAGCAGGGAGCGCTTCCCGACCACGGCACGCTCAACCTCGGCGATTACCTGGCTGACCGACTCAGATACCTTAAGGATGCTTTTGTCCACTGCGTGCCTCCATTTCGGATTCCAGGAATCCAACCACTTCATTCACATCAATATCAAAGGGCGTCGCCTTCCTGCGCACAAAAGGCGTGGACGGGAGGGGGTAATCAACGAATGACTCGTCCAATCCCGCCTTCAAATACTTCAGCACCGCTTCTGGTGGAAGCTCGCCTGGGGCTTTATGATCATCAGGGCTGGCTGAAGCCAGCCGGATCTCATTCCGGATGGTCATTTCACTTGCCAGTTTTCCCAGGCGATTGGCGATCATCCATTTATAATAATTTCCTTCCCTGGCATTCGTAACCCATCTGCTCAAGGTCTCCACAGCACCCAGAACCGTCTTTGAAGGTTGCTCATACCTTCTTACTGCTGAAAACCAGTTCACCAGGCTGGTGATGACAATCATGATCAAAACAAAAATAAGCAGGATCCACAGAGCCACCTGGGGAATGAACGAATAGACCAGTCTTAGCATCCACCAGAGGTATGCCAGTGGAGTGACCAATGCCTGGCGGATGACATCCTGCAGAAAGAAGGCCAGAATGATGGCAACCAGCAGCCCGGCCGGTATAAGCAATTTCCGAACCCGTATCATTCGTTTATTCCACAAGCTTGTAATACTGTCGTCAGACAGGCAATTGCTTCAGCCGTTTCCTCCCGACTGGCACGCCTGGCGCCATAACGCGCGGCTTCGAACAGGCGCGTCAGCCGCTGGACTGCCCCTCCAGGCAAGCCGGAACTCTCCAGGCGGAAGGCAAATTCACTGGCCGTCAAATCTATTCGGCGGTGAAGCCCGCGCTGCGTATCTGCTGCATCGCTCATGCGTGCGTAACAATTGATGATCACATCCTCCCAGTTCTTCCCGGACGAAATTTCAGCCAGAGATGAACGGGCGATCTTTGCCAGGCCTTCCAGGGGGAGAGAGTCTTTTTGCAGATCATGTCTCTGCAGCCACCAACGGCTGATCAGAAAAGCGATCAATACCAGGGCCAGGATGACTCCCAGGCTGATAAGATATAAGACCATGGACGGAACTTGAGGTGGCGTGAAAACCGGTTGGGCAGTTTCTGTCAGGTTCGGGGCGCTGCTTTTAGGCGCCCCGGTTATGGCAAGATTTAATGCCGGGAACAACACACGGAAATTTTTCACGATATACCATAGAAACAGAACGAAAAGTGCATACCGCAGAAAATACTTGAGAATTTTTTTGCGCCATTTTGGTGGAAGCAAAGTAACAACGATGATAACCAGCAGGAAAACCAGGAATAAAAAAACGATCAGTTTCCATGTTGGAACACTGGCGATTTCTTTGGAGACCTTCTCAATCGATAACTGGAAAGAAAGAGATTCTCCTGGGGCTAATGGACGCCCGGGCTGAAAATGGAGATTGCCCAAACCAGACGCCAGGAGGACCAGCATGATCACGGCCAAACAAGCCGCAAGCACTGCCCAAATCTTTTGATCGAAGAACTTCCTCATCATGTGCAAGGAATTGTACCAGAATCCGTCCCAGGGTTACCGCCAGGCTCTTTCATCATACCAACTTGCCTTGGCATGATCTTGCGAGTGCCCCGAGGCTACCCTTACTGGCTGGCCCGCATTTTGCAGGTTGGGAGGATGATATAATCTTTCCCGTCATGTCCAGCAAGAGCAGCTCGGGACCTTCCGATTGCCAGGGACCACTCCATCCGAAAGCCATCCAGGGTCTGGAGGCTTTCAACCACAGCCAGTACTTTGAAGCCCATGAGGCGCTCGAGGCTGCCTGGCGGGAAGAAACCAGCCCGCTGCGTGATTTGTATCGCGGTATCCTTCAGGCCGGAGTGGTCTATCTGCACATTACCCGCCATAATTACCCCGGAGCGATCAAAGTATTTCATCGCTGCCAAAAATGGTTGCAGCCCTGGCCCGAAATATGCCGGGGTGTGGCAGTCGGCCAACTGAGGCAGGATCTGGAGACCGTAATTACCGCCCTGCAAGCAGCAGGCCCCCGCCACATCGATCGATTTGATTTATCCCTTTTGAAACCGGTCCAATATTCCTCAATTGAAAACCAATGAACAACGCCCTCCCATTCCTGGGTAAGACTGCCCTTGTCACCGGCTCCGGACGCGGGATCGGACGCGCCATTGCTCTCCACCTGGCTCATAATGGTGCTGACGTGGTGGTCAACTTCTTCCGCAACCGCGCACCTGCAGAAGAGACCACAGCCAGTATCGAGAAATTGGGCCGGCGTGCGCTGCTGGTCAAAGCAGATGTTGGTAATCTGGATGACTTGAGCCGTCTCTTCGACGAAACCGACCAGGCCTTTGGCGGGCTGGATATTTTTATTCATAACGCCGCCTCTGGCTATAACCGCCCGGCCATGCAACAAAAGCCCAAGGGTTGGGACTGGACCATGAGTATTAACGCCCGGTCGTTGTTATTCGCAGCCCAGCGCGCCGTTCCGCTGATGGAAAAACGCGGTGGCGGATGCATCGTCAGCATTTCCAGCCCGGGTTCAGGAAGGGTTATGCCTGATTACGTGGTGGTCGGGGCCAGCAAAGCTGCGCTTGAAGCCCTGACCCGCTATCTGGCAGTGGAACTCAGCCCTCGAAATATTATTGTCAACGCAGTCTCTCCGGGTATTGTCGAAACCGATGCCCTCCAGCACTTTGAGGCTTTACGCCAGACCGGCCTCATCAAGAAAGCCATTGCCTCCACCCCCGCAGGACGGTTGGTCACACCCGAGGATGTTGCTGAGGTGGTCGGATTTCTATGTACACCTGCCGCCAACATGATTCGGGGGCAGGTCATCGTGGTGGATGGAGGCTATACACTCCCGGCAAATTGATACTCCCGGTCAAGTTGCTTTATGTTAGAATATACCCACTTGCAGTAGGATTTGTGTGCACTTTAGCCGCCAGCCCTGTACAAGGCTGGCAGTTTTTATACAAGCCCGCTGCCCCATTCAAAAGGAGAGAAAGAAGAGATGGAAACCAAGATTTATGTAGGCAATCTGTCCTACGAGACCACCGAAGACGATTTGCGCACGCTCTTTGCCCAGGCAGGGACGGTTGCATCGGTGGCTTTGATCAAAGACCGCGACACGGGGCAATCCAAGGGCTTCGCGTTTGTGGAAATGAGCAACCAGAGTGAAGCCGAGAAGGCCATCCAGACCTTCAATGGTTACACCCTGGCCAACCGTCCTCTGAAGGTCAACCTGGCCCGGCCGAGGGAAGAACGCGGCTTCGGCGGCGGTGGCGGGTACGGTGACCGGCGAGGTGGTGGCGGCGGCGGTGGCGGGTACAATCGTGGTGGTCCCGGTGGCGGTAATCGCGGTGGCCCGGGCGGCAAGAGTCGCGGCGGCCAGCGTAGATATTAGAATCAACACCCACGCAAGATTTATCTTGCCACTCCATTAGTAAAAAAATAAATTCAGAGACCACTTCGCTTGGTGGTCTCTGATTGCTTATTAACCGCTTGGGAATTCTATTGGTCAATCGTGATTGATCAATAAGGATGCAAATTGCGGAAATGCTAGGGTTATTCCACCAGGATTGCTCTGGCGGGAGCTCCATCCGATCCGACCAACTTCAATGGCAGACAATACAGTTGATAGTCTCCCGGCTGGACAGCGCTCAAATCCATTCCCTCCACAATGATCATTCCCACCCCAAGCAGTATCCGGTGCGTCGGGATACTCTGTTTGTATGGGGCCACCGAAAGATAATCAATCCCAATTAATTTTATCTGGTGCTGTACCAGCCAATCCGCTCCATCTGCCGAGATGCCAACGAAGTCTGTAAAAAAATCCATCTCGCCACGTTCCCAGAGTTGGGAATTGCGGGTTTTGAGCAGTAACCGCACCGTACCTGGCGGGATCCCGGCGTTCTCCAGGACGTCTGCGTTGACAACCTTTACCTTATCTGATATCTGGACCAAACGCGCCGGTCCAACCAGGATATCCAGCGAAAGCAACTCAACCGTACGGTGGTCATTCAGGAAATGATGTGGGGCATCCACGTGCGTGCCGGTGTGGACGCCACATGCCAGGCGCGAGACATTATCATGCGCACCTGCATCCATCGAAGATACCTGTTCCAGCACGATCGCCGGGTCGCCCGGCCAGACAGGCAAATTCGGGGAAATGGGAAGAGAAACATCATGGATTTTCATGGTTCACCTTTTGTTTTACCATCCACCCGCACTGAAGATGGTATCGAGTAACTTGACGCGCTCCGAGTCAGTCATCGGGCGTGGGCGGGCGTAGTCTTCGATTATGTAGGTCAACAGTTCAGTGTTAATATAACGACCAGCATAGAAAATGTGGCGATCCACGAAAACATTGCGCGTGTCGTAGATCAGGCTGCCATCCGGCATCAGGTGGGACATCTGGTCAAAGAACAGGTTGCCCAGCCCATAATGGATAAAAGCACCCTCATTGAACTCCATCGCAGCCGGCACATGCGCCTGGCTGCCGCTGACGATCACTGCACCAGCCTCGGCCATCTGGCGGAAATCCGCTTCTTCCTCAATGGTCGGTTCGGGTTGGTAATACTCGTTATACTGAAAGGTCATGATCGGTAGGTAGCCTTGAGAGCGCAGCCGGGTCACCTCGGCCTTAATGACCTCAAAGTCGCATGGCGTCGAACCGGGGCGGGTATCCGTGGCCCAATCGCTGGGCGGACCGGCATAGTTGCAGCCGATGAATGCCAGCTTGTTGCCGTTATGATCAATCAGGGCAGGTTGGAGCGAGGTTTGCAGATCCCGCCCGCCGCCAAAATATTTCCAGCCGCGCTGGTCATACATATCCAGTGTCATCAACATATCCGCCGGACCATAATCCAGCATATGATTGCCGGTTAACTCGACAATGTCAACACCAACATCCTCCAGCAGGGCAATGTAGCGTGGGTCGCTGCAAAAAATCAGGCTGTCGGTCCAAGGATCAGGGGTGGGACAATTTTCGGCAAACGAAATCTCGTTGCTGACGTGCGTCAGGTCGGCGGCTCGCAACATGTCGCGGATCGCCTCACCCGGGTAGAGCAATCCTTTCTTTTCCATCTGGTCGGCGGTGGCGCGCACCAATGCCGTAACGCCTGTCATCGCCAGAACGGTCAACTTGTTCGCATCCCGGTTGGTGGGAGGAATGGGGAAAACCGCCGGTTCCAGGCTGAAGGTGATCTTCAAGGGATAGAGGGCCGGGTTGAAATCGTTGTGGACTGGCGATTGTCCATCCACGGTCAAGACTTTCCAGCGCGGCTCCAGTGCTTCGAACGGCACGACTGCCCAGCTTGGACGGTCCCCCCAGGCTGAATCGACCAGCTGTTCCGCAGGAGCCACCTGGACAGACCCGGAAGCCGGCTCCCCCCAAAGCGCTGTGAACGCCGCCAGGGTTGATTCCTCCATCCATAACGGCCGCCCGGCAAAGGGTCCCGAGGGCGCTCCCGCCCAGGAATTCTGGATATCCAGCAGGGTGACATCGTCGGTGGTGGTTGGGAAAGGCGTCACAAGGGCATAGATCCAGGCAGAGGTTGGATGATTGGAGGGCTCGGGTGGCAGGGTTTCCAGCCGGGCCGTGGCTGCATCCGCTGTTTCCACCAGCGAAAGTCCGGAATCCAGCGCCAACTGGCGCAGCATATCCGGGATCGCCGGAGAAACCCACAGGAGGGGTGAAGCGGGAGTGGGAACTTCCTGGGATGGAATTGGAATGGGTGTGAATGATCCTGGTAGCGTCTCGCCTTCAGGCTGAAAAGGCGTGGAGGTGGGAGTGTCGAACACAGCCGTTGCATTAGCGAACATATCCGGGCCGGGAGTACCCCACAGGCCACCGCAGGCAACCAGGATAAGACTGCATACAAGGGCAAAACTGCACAGAGCCAAGGCCCTTTTACTAGCCTGCATGCTTCTTGCTCACTTTTCGGCCAACCTCAGTTGGGCCAGTCTGAACTTCTTGAGCGCGGCCTGGTCCACTGTCACACCCAGGCCGGGACGGGTGGGTACGTCGATTGTGCTGCCGGGATCGAGCATGAAACGTTCTTTTGTTATATCTTCGACATAATACCGGTCGGAGGCGGAAATATCCCCGGGCAGGCTGAAACCAGGCAGGGTGGCCAGCGCCAGGTTGGAGGCCCTCCCGATGCCGGTCTCCAGCATGCCGCCGCACCAGACCGGAACGCCCTGCGCACTGCACAGGTCGTGAATGGCGATCGCCTGGCTCAAACCACCCACCCTTCCCGGTTTAATGTTAATGATTCTGCACGCTTCCATTTCCAGGGCAGAACGGGCGAGCAGGAGACTGACAATGCTTTCATCCAGGCATATGGGTGTGTGGAATTGTTTCTGGAGCCTGGAATGGTTCCAAAGGTCGTCCTCATTAAGTGGCTGCTCAATCAGCAGGAGGTTCAGCCTATCCAGAGGACGCAAAACCGGGCTGGTCTCCAGCGTGTAGGCTGAGTTGGCATCCACCTGCAGGGGAATATGCGGGAAGGCTGTGCGGACGGCTTGGGCGTCGCCAACATCCCGACCAGGTTTGATCTTGATCTTGATCCGACCGTACCCGGCTGCCAGGTATTTTTCCACCCTTTCGACCAGCGCATCCGGGCTGGTCTGCAAGCCGACCGAGACGCCCACCTCCACACGTGACCGCTGACCATCCAATAGCTCCCGCAGGCACTTCCCCTGGCGTTTACCAAGCAGATCCCACAGTGCCATTTCCACCCCGGCCTTGGCCATGTTGTGACCGCGGATGCTGGCCACGCGCTGCTGGAAGTCGACCGCGTCGCTCACATATCGGCCAAGCAAAATGGGAGCGATGAAATCCTTGAGGATATGCCATGCTGTACCGGTCGTTTCATAAGAATAACCCGGGTCCCGGTCCACCGCACATTCGCCCCAACCGGTCAGGCCTTCCGATTGGATGGTGACAAGGATACATTCACGCTGGGTCGTAACCCCGAAAGAGGTCTCGAACGGTGCAACCAGCGGCATGGAAAGGTGATGCAGGATGATCGAATCAATTTTCATAGTGGAAGCAATCAACCTCCGCCTCCGCCGCCGCCGGCGATCCCGCCTTCGGTCAGCTTCCGCAAGTCATTAAGAGCAGCTTCAATCTCCTCAACAGTGACGGACCGTTCCTGGTCACGATGTTTCAGCAAGCCGGACCTGGCCTTTTCCACTGCCACATCCCGGATGGCCAGGTCACGCTTCAGGGCTTCCTTGACCAGGGCCGCGCCCTGGCTGTATCCGATCAGCGGGTTGAGGGCCGTCACCACGATGGCATTCTTCGCCAACCAACCGGTGGCTTTCTCCCGGTTGGCGCTTACGCCTTGAACCGCCCGCAGGGTGAAAGCCCGTACTGCGCCGATGGTTACCTGCATGGCTTCAAACAGGTTATGCGCAATGATCGGCATCATCACATTTAATTCCAACTGCCCAGCCTGGGCCGCCATCCCAACGGTGGCATCACAGCCGACCACGTGGAACATGCTCATATCCAGCATTTCCGCCATCACCGGGTTGACCTTCCCCGGCATGATGCTCGAACCCGGCTGAACAGCCGGCAAACGGATCTCATCCAAACCGGTGGAGGGACCGGAGGCCAGCAGGCGGAAATCATTGGCGATGCGGATGAGGGTATATGCAAGAGTGCGCAGGGAGGCTGAGAAATCCACGGCATCAGCCATGGATTGCATCGATTCAAACAGGTTATCGGACTCATACAACTGAAGCCCGGTCAATTCGGATAACTTTTTGACCATGCGGGAGTGGTATTCCGGGTGGGCATTCAGCCCCGATCCGACCGCCGTACCGCCGATCCCCAGGCGCCGCAATCCTTCGGCGGCCCTTTGGATCCGCACGGCATCGCGTTCCACCGCCCTGGCGTAAGCTCCGAACTCCTGTCCCAGGCGTACTGGCACGGCATCCTGCAAATGTGTCCGTCCAGATTTGACCACGTCATCAAATTCAACTGCCTTGGATCGCAGGGCGGTGCTTAAATCCTTCAGCACACCCAGCAGTTCATCCAGCCGCCACAGGCAGCCCAACCGCAATGCCGTCGGGATGACATCGTTGGTGGATTGCGCCATGTTGACATGGTCATTGGGATGAACCCGGTATTCGCCCAGTTTTCCGCCCAGGATCTGCGTGGCCCGGTTGGCGATGACTTCATTGACATTCATATTATGGCTGGTGCCCGCACCGGCCTGGAAGGGGTCCACCACAAACTGGTTGTCCCACTGTCCATCGACCACCTCCTGGGCGGCTTTCTGGATGGCCCCCGCCCGTTCGGCATCCAGCAGGCCCAGGTCCAGGTGAACCTCGGCAGCAGCACGCTTGATCATCGCCATGGACCAGATGAAGGCCCGCCATGGTTTTAAGCCGGAAATTGGGAAGTTCTCCACAGCGCGCTGTGTCTGCACTCCGTATAATGCCTCAGCAGGGACCTGGACTTCGCCGAGACTATCACGTTCGATACGAGTGGTCGTCTCCATATTCACGCTGTTCTCCTTTTTTTAAATGATTATACACCAGCGGATGACAGACAGCTCCAATCAACGATAAGAAGAACGAACACAGGAATTAAAGTCACTCTTTTTTAATTTTCCGCGGAACGAATGGGTGATAAATGGCGAATAGTCTCACAGGTCCACCATCGGATCGTTTTGTGGTTGGATGACAGGAACACCTGTGCAGTCGTTCCGCGAAACGAAGAGGAACGACTGTGGGAAAAGAAATGAAAATAACCTGCGGAGGATTGGTGATTGGTGATCGTTAATTTGAGGATTGTTCATGGATGCCAGGCAGGAATGGGCGATGGTTGAGAGAGAAAGAGGCAGAAAAAAACAACACGGTAAAGCAAAAGCCTTCCCGTGCATGGGACTATTATAGAATATTTATTCTAATTCGTCAAGGATTTTTAGGAATGGTGGCCGGGTATAAGAGACCCGGCGTCTGACAGAGACGCCGGGCAATTATTTTACATTCCATCATCAGTGTCTTTGGCTGAGTAGCCTGGACCTGATTTGAAATAATCGTAATTGGGCTGTATGTCTTCCTGCAGGTTAACCACTTCTCCGGCAGCCAGTTGCTTGACGGTATCCAGTACCACCTTTGTGCCATGATGGTTGACACCTTCGAAGTGACCGGTCAGACCGACCTTGCTGATGTACTCGCCGCCCTTGGCGGTATAGGCTGCCGGGACTTCGTCCTCAGGGAAAATGGCCAGGAACGGGCATTCAGGGATGCATGCACCGCAGTCAATGCAGGTATCCGGGTCAATGTAAATCCAGGGCCACTCACCCACCGGCACACCGGGAACCATGCAGTCCACCGGGCAGACTTCTATACAGCCGCGATCACGCAGGCACAGGCTGGTAATAATATGAGTCATATTTTTTCTCCTTCTCTGGGTTGAATATGAAATAAGCCACAATAATTATATCTGCGTTGTTGAAAATGCGCAATTAAAAAGAATTCGCCGGGTTTTGTCCCGGCGAAATTTATCTTCAATAAATCTATTTTGCGGCGTAACGGCTGGCAACTGCCGTCCAGTTAACCACGTTCCACCAATTGGTAACATACTCTGCGCGACGGTTCTGGTATTTCAGGTAATAAGCATGTTCCCAGACATCCAGAGTCAGAAGCGGGGTCATGCCTTCGGATAACGGGCTATCCTGGTTGGCGGTGGAAATGATGCTTAATTTATTATTCTTCTTCACCAGCCAGGCCCAGCCGGATCCGAAACGTCCCATGGCGGCTTTCTCAAATTGCGCCTTGAAATCTGCAAAAGATCCGAACTCTGCCTGGATGGCCTTGGCCAGGTTGCCTTCCGGCTCGCCGCCGGCCTTGGGAGCCATGATCTCCCAAAAAATATTGTGATTCAAAGTACCGCCGCCGTGGTTGCGGACAGCCGTGCGGATGTCATCCGGTACAGCGCTCAAGTCCGAAAGCAGCGCTTCGACAGACTTGTCACCCAGCTCAGGATGTTTCTCGATGGCGGCATTCAGATTACTGACGTAAGCGGCATGGTGTTTATCGTGATGGATTTGCATTGTCAATGTATCGATGAAGGGCTCAAGTGCCTCATATGCATAGGGTAATGGTAACAATTGGAAAGCCATGGTTAATTCTCCTTAGTCTTTGAGTATAATATTTATGATATTTATCATCTATATTATATACTTCGTCCTTTGCTTGTCAAGTGTCCGGATGAGGATTCTTACATTATGCATACATCAGATCACTGGCAGGTTGGAACGTTCGAAAATGCAGATTTATAAACCTGCAAAGTTCAATTCCAAAGTATACTGGGCTCGAATGGAATCTCCTGCTTGAACAGATCCCCGCGTCGATCCACGCTGATCTTTGTACTTCTGGGCGGGATCCTGGCTGTCTCCACCGCCTCGATATTCATTCGATTCGCCCAGCATGCCGGAGCTCCTTCCATCGTCATCGCGGCCTCCCGCTTGACCCTGGCAACACTCGGACTGGCTCCATTTGCGTTGTCCCGTTACCGCTCCGAATTGCACCGGTTGACCCGGCGGGAGTGGTTTCTGGCATTGCTCTCCGGTGTCTTCCTGGCATTCCATTTTGCCTTCTGGATCACCTCCCTGCAATATACCAGCGTGGCCAGTTCGGTCGTATTGGTGACCACCACGCCTCTGTGGGTGGGGCTGCTCGCCCCGGTGCTGCTGCGAGAACGTGTTGGGGCAGCCACATTCATCGGGCTGGCATTGGCCCTGGCAGGCGGCACGGTGGTCGGATTAAGCGACGCCTGCAGCTGGCAGGCCGGCTCGCTGACTTGCCCATCCATGGGGACTTTTTTCACCGGTACGGCCTTCCTGGGGGATTTCCTGGCCCTGGCAGGTGCCTGGATGGCCGCCGGTTACATGCTGGTGGGACGCAGCTTGCGGGCAAAGGTCGACCTTATACCGTATATCTTCGTGGTTTACGGGATGGCGGCGGTCGTACTGATCGCCATCATGTTCGGGATGGGGGAAAGCCCCATCGGATTCTCTCCAATAACCTACCTTTGGCTGGTACTTCTTGCGTTGATCCCGCAGCTGTTGGGACACTCGATCTTCAACTGGTCACTCCGGTATATTCCGGTCAGTCTCGTTTCGGTGACCCTGCTGGGCGAGCCGGTCGGTTCGACCGTGCTGGCTTATTTCATTTTGCAGGAACAGCCCGGCTGGGTCAAGATCATCGGGGCTGTCCTGATCCTGGCCGGGATCTGGCTGGCAGCGAGGTCGGGGGTCGAGAGGCAAGGATGATTATTCGGGGGGGGAGAGAAGTGGGGCAAGAGACAATGTGAGTGTGGCACTGTATTAGAAGGTAAAGGAGACCTTCGGTCAAATCTCAGGGGCGGGTCGGAAACCACTCCCCGGGAAGAAATTTCTTTATACGAACCTGGGGGCTTTTTGTATCATCCATTTTCATTGAACTTCAATAGCCGGTTGTTAGCCGACCGTTAGGCAGCTTTTCGAGGCTGACCTAATACTCATGCCACAGCCCCATACCCCTTCGGAGCATTCGTCCAGCTGAACAGTTTGAAACCATTTGACTGGCAGATGCGTATACAGTAAAAAGTGTTAGAATATTTATACAAGAAAAAGGAGAATGCATATGGATAAAAAACGAAATTCTGGTTTGCTCGTGGCCGGGGCGGTGCTGATCGCCATTGGCCTGCTGTCCCTGCTCGGACAGCTTTTCCGCGGCTTTCAATTCTGGGGCTTTATATGGCCGCTTATCATCGTAGCCATCGGGGGCCTGTTCTTCGTCTGGATGCTGGCTGGCGGTAAATCGATGGCCGGGCTGGCCATCCCGGGCACGATCATCGCCGGGATCGGCCTGATGATGTTCTTCCAAAACCTGCTCAACCATTGGGAAAGCTGGGCTTACGGTTGGACCATCATCCTGTTCCTGGTCGGCCTGGGCATCTACATCATGGGGCTTTACTCGCAGGATGCGGGTCGCCGACAGGCTGGCGTGCGCGTGATGAAGATTGGAGCGATCCTGTTCGTCATCTTCGGCGCCTTCTTTGAACTGATCATCTTTGGCATCCAGCGCCATGGCTTCCAGTCCTACATCTTCCCTGTACTGCTGGTCCTGCTGGGCGTTTACCTGGTCATCTCCCGCTCTGGAATGCTTGGTGGCAGAAAACCGCAGGTGAATGAGCCGGTGGTCGTTCCTCCTCCTGCCGGTCTTCCCACTGTTGAAGTTCCCCCTGTCAATGTTCCCCCTGCCGAAGTCCCTCCTGTGGTTGTTCCCGAAGAGAAAAAGTAAGGAGACCCTATGAGAAACCGTTCTTTCTTCTGGCCTTTTATCCTGATCGCCGCCGGCCTGGTCTGGCTGCTGGTCCAACTGAACTTCATCCCCGTTGAAAATCTATGGGCGCTGACCTACATCTGGCCGTTCTTCCTGATGGCCGTGGGCATCGGGTTGATCCTGCGCTCACGCTGGCCAGTCCTGCAAATGATCGTCTCGGGCTTGATCGTTCTGGGGATGGTCCTGTCGATCGTCTTTGCCCCTGTGTTGAGCTGGAACAAGGCGCCTGCCTGGAATGTCATCAACTTCGGCGGTTTCACCGGCTCGGTGCGCGGCTCCGGCAACGTGGTCTCGCAGACGCGCACGGTGGCGGATTTCAATGCCATCGAGATCAATTACCCGGTCGAGCTCACCGTTCAGCAGGGCGCTTCCACCTCCCTGACGGTCGAAGCCGATGATAATCTCCTGCCGCAGCTCGCCACGCGCGTTTCCGGCAGCACCTTGTTAATCGAGAACAGCCAGCCGGATTGGACCAAGCGCGTCAACCCGACCCGGCCTGTAAAAATAGCTTTGACCCTGAAGACTCTGCAACGGGTTGATTTCCCAAGCGCCGGGACCTTGCGGGTTGGGAATTTTCAGACTGACCGTCTCGATATTTCCATCAGTGGCGCAGGGACCGTTAACCTGTCTGACCTGACCGCCCAATCCCTGTCCGTTAATTTGAGTGGGGCCGGGACCATCACGGCAGGAGGTTCAGCCAATTCCCTGAGCCTGGATATCAGCGGCGTTGGCAGTTTCCATGGCGATGGCCTGGCCAGCCAGACTGCCAATGTCAACATCAGCGGCGCCGGCAGCGCCACCGTCTGGGTCAAGAACAGCCTGAGTGCCTCCATCAGCGGGACCGGCTCGGTCAGATACTACGGGTCACCGAGTGTCCAGCGTCAGGTCAGCGGCCTGGGGAACGTCAGCAGCCTGGGGAATAAATAATAATAATATAGATCCTCCCGCAGGTTTTTTCAGACAGCAGGTTTTTGCCCCTTGAACCTGCGGGAGTCTTTTCCTTTTTAACCTGCCTCCGGGCAGGTTTTTTTGTTAATTCTTTTTTTCACAATGGTAACTCCCTCGAACCAGGTGTGTTCTTATTGTTGGAACGTTCCAACCCTATCCGATTTATAAAAGGAGAATCACAATGAAGAATTTGTTTAAATGGGTGTTTCTGGTTGGCCTGCTGGTTGCCGTGGTCGTCGCGCTGTTGAACTTCTCGGCCGTCTGGCTCACCATTATTTTGATCCTGGCTGCAGTTCTCGCAGGGATCTTCTTCTTCGACTCGGAAGATATCGTGAACCAGGGTATCCGCTACCTCGTTCTGGTTGCCACAGCAGTTGCGTTGGACAAATTCATTGGTGTCGGCCCCTTCCTGACAACCATCTTCCAGGCCGCAGTTGTCTTTATCGGCCCGGCCGTCCTGACGGTGCTGGTGGTCCACTTCGTCAAGAAGTACTTCCTGGGACACGAAGCCACAGCCAATTAGTCACTGCACTGGTTTCATCAATAAAAGCCGCCTCATTTTGGGCGGCTTTTTCTTTTACCCAAAGGCATCTTCATCTTATTATCAGTACCTACGTTCAAATGAGTCACTTCAAGAGCTGAACATATCAAGAGATTTTTTATACAAAATTGATTTTTCCACCCCAACCTGTGGTATTTTTTCCACGGAATTTGCCAATTTTTCACCATGGGGTCCATCCCAAAACAGGAGTATTATTTAATATATTGGAATGGTTCCATCCCGCAGCATTTCAAAAAAGGAGAATGAAATGAAGAGACTTTTTAGATGGATTTTTCTGATCGGCCTGCTGGCTGCTGTCATTGCCAGCCTGGTGCACTTCGCACCTGGCTGGTTCACGAGCCTGCTGATAATCGTGGCAATCCTTGCCGGGATTTTCTACTTCGACTCGGCTGACGTGGTGCACCTGGGAATCCGCTTTGTTGTGCTGACCGTGGTGGCTGCTTCATTGAATAAATTATTCGGAATTGGCACATACCTGACGGACATTTTCCTTGCTGCAGTTGGTTTTATCGGCCCGGCCGTCCTGACGGTGCTGGTGGTCTACTTTGTGAGGAAACACTTGCTCAGGCATGAAGCTGCACACGAGTAATTAATCCATAGGATGATCACAAAAAGCCGCTTCAGTCGGGGCGGCTTTTATTTAATTTATCAATAATTCATCAAACGTTTACTCGTTTGATGTTTTTATAAGGGGAATTTCACTTTATAATTTTTAATACCTTGACCAATTGACCACCGAAATTATGTCGTAAATTGTCATATACGCCTGTATAATTTGGCTGTAGGCGAATATGACCAAACCAGCCTCACGTCTGATTACCCTGATCCTGTTGCTCCAGCACCACCCGAACCAGAAGGCTGCCGACCTGGCAAGCTCATTGGGTGTGTCGGTGCGCACACTGCACCGCTATATTGAATTGCTGGATGAAATGGGCATACCAGTCTACACCGAACGTGGACCTTGCGGAGGGTTCTCACTGGTGCGCGGTTACAAGATGCCTCCGCTGGTCTTTACCCCTGAGGAGGCCGCAGCAGTCTCCCTTGGAACTGGCCTGGTCGAAGAGATGTGGGGAAATTTATATCAGGAGGCTGCCCGCGGCGCCCTGGCCAAGCTGGAAAACCTGCTGCCGGAGCAGCAGCGTGATGAAGTGAAATGGGCCCGCCGCAGCCTGGTGAGCGCGGGACTGGCCCACCCCCTCCTGGATACACAGTCCGCCGCCTTGGGGATTTTGCGACATGCCATACGAACATCCCACCGGGTCGATATGATCTATACATCTGCCTCTTCTGCAAGGTCAAGCACTCGCAGTCTCGACCCGTATGCGCTCGTCTTCCACTGGGGCTGGTGGTATGTGGTCGGTTATTGCCATACCCGTTGTTCAGTCCGCACCTTTCGGATCGACCGCATTCAATCTCTTAACCAATCAGATGAGGTCTTCCAGGCACCAGCGGACTTCGACGCTCGCAAGTTCGTGGTCATGGCATTCCATGACCAACCCCAAATGCAGGTGCGCCTTCGTTTCGCCGCAGAAACTGCCCAGATCGCCCGCACCAACCGCCTGACCTGGGAGACATTCGAGGAACAGGCGGATGGGTCTGTGATGGTAACAACCTCTGCACCGGACCTGAGCTGGGCCGCCAGCGCTGTCCTGGCTTACGGCCCGACCGTGGAAGTGCTCCACCCGCCCGAGCTATGCCGCCTCATACGGGATTGGGCACAGGCAATTATCAACTTGTATGATACGAAAGGAGAGTGACCATGGAAAAACTGGACCTCAAGAAGGACCTGAAATACCTCTACGTCCCTTCGGCTAAAAAGGTTGAGCTGGTCGATGTGCCTGCCATGAACTTCATCATGATCGATGGCGCCATCGAACCGGATCAGGCTCCCGGCACTTCGCCGCGCTTCGCCGAGGATATGCAGGCGCTCTATGGTGCAGCTTACACGCTCAAGTTCTCCGCCAAGCTGCGCAAGCAGGACCCGGTGGATTACCCGGTGATGGCCCTCGAAGGGCTGTGGTGGGTGGAAGATGGAACCTTCGACATCCGCAAGCCCGGCAACTGGAAGTACACGGTGATGATCATGCAGCCAGACCTGGTCACACCGGGGATGTTCGCCGAGGCGCTTGTCCAACTGCGCAAGAAGCGCGGCGACCAGCCGGCCTTGACCCGCCTGCACCTGGAAAGCTTCCATGAGGGGCTCTCGGTCCAGACCATGCATATCGGTCCCTATGCTGCCGAACCAGCCACCGTTGAAAGAATGCAGGCGTTCATGCAGGCAAACAACTTACAGGACCTGGTCGGCCTGGGTGGCAAGCACCACGAGATCTACATGGGCGACCCGCGTCGCGCCGACCCGGCAAAGCTCAAGACCGTATTGCGGCATCCAGTAAAAAAAGTCTGATAATCTGAAGTCGTTAGCCTAATAGACGGATGATAAACAATACCTGGCTCTCCGTTATCAACAAGAATCCGCTACCGGTCTTGCTCGCCTGGCATGATCCTGCATTGACCTATTTCGTGCAGCGTGATCTTCTGGAGACCGCTGTCGATCCAATCGAGACGCTTTGGAACCTGCCCGAGCCGGGCCGTTTGGTCAGCCAGCAGCAGGCAGATGGTTCCTGGCGTTACCCTGGAAAATCCGACCACCCAGCCTCGGATGCCAACTACAACCTGCTTGAAACCTACCGTTCCCTGCGGATCCTGGTGGAAATGTATGGTTTCCAACGTGAACATCCCGCCCTGGCGAGGGCGGCGGAATATATTTTTTCCTGCCAAACGGATGAAGGTGATATTCGCGGCATTCTTGGAAACCAGTACATGCCTTATTACCATGGGGCTATTTTGGAGCTTCTCATCAAGGCCGGCTACGCGCAAGATAAACGCACGGTAAAAGGGCTGGAATGGCTTCTTTCGATGCGCCAGGCGGATGGCGGATGGGTCATCCCTGTCCAGCTTGTTCCTGCCAGGCAAAAGACCAGCCAACTCTGGGCGGGCCCTCCAGTACTCCCGGTTCGTTCCCGGCCGCATGCCCATCTTGCCACCGGCATGGTCCTGAGGGCATTTGCGGCCCATCCGGATAGTCGACAGCGTCCAGAAGTGATTGCCACAGGCGTGTGCCTGAAGCAGCGGTTCTTCCAGCCTGACAAGTATAATGACCGCAAGGCGCCGGCTTATTGGATCAAGTTCCAATTCCCTTTCTGGTGGCCCAACCTGCTGACCGCCCTGGATAGTCTCTCCTATCTGGACTTTGACCGGCAGGATCATGACATATCCCAGCGGCCTGGCATGGTTTATAGAAAATCAATCCAGGGACGGCCTGTGGGAGACCGGTTACGGTTCCGGTCGAAACGCCGAAAGGATGCGCCGCTGGGTCGGGCTGGCCATCTGCAGGGTACTGCGGAGATTTCTTGGATAGATAGGAGGTTCTCCCATGGACAGTCAGTCACAACTCACCGGGGATCCCCTGCCCTGGCTGCTGGAAGTGGAAGACCCGGGCCCGCGCTACCTGGCCCTGCGTGACCTGGTCGGGTTACATTCCGATGAGCCCGAACTGCTGGCGGCGCGAAAGGCTGCCCACGCGCAGGGTCCGATCGCCGTCATCCTGGACAAGATGCACCCGCAGGGCTATTGGTGCAAGCCGGGTCCCGGCTACACTCAAAGGTATTTCTCCACCGTTTGGTCGCTGATCGCTCTGGCACAAATGGGCGCCTCAGCAACGATGGATATGCGCATCTCGCTGTGCCTGTAACTATCTTCTCAAGAATGCCCTTGCGCCAGACGGGCAATTTGGCTACAACGGAACAGCCGCCGGGACCATTGACTGCCTGCAGGGCAATCTGTGTGCCGCTCTGGCTGCCCTGGGCTGCACCGATCCTCGCCTGGACCTGGCCTACGAATGGATGGCGCGCACGGTCACTGGCAAAGATATGGCCCCCGCCTCGGAAACAGGTGCGCCGCTGCATTATTATGCCGCCAAATGTGGGCCTTTGTTCGCGTGTGGATATAACGGGCAAAAGCCCTGTGCCTGGGGCGCCGCCAAGGTCATGCTGGCCTTTTCCCAATTACCGGAAGACCGCCGTACCCCGCTGATCAAGCGTGCGATTAAGCAGGGCGTGGACTTCCTGTTCAGCTCCGATCCCGTCCGGGCAGACTACCCCACCCGTCACGGCGCCAAACCGGCCCGGGAATGGTGGAAATTCGGTTTCCCGGTATTTTATATCACCGATATCCTGCAGATCGTGGAAGCCCTGGTGGCGCTGGGGTACGGCGCAGATCCACGCCTGGCGAATGCCCTGCAGTTCATTGGCGAAAAACAGGATGCACAGGGGCGCTGGGCATTGGAATTCGACTACCCCGGGAAAACCTGGGCCAACTACGGCCCAAGGGACGCACCCAACAAATGGGTCACCTTGCGGGCTTTAAAAGTGTTGAAGGAGGTTGGATAACATGGAAACTGCGATGGAATGGCTGCTTGATCCAGATGATCCAGGTCCGCGCTACCTGGCTCTGCGCGATCTGGTCGGACTTCCGGCTGGTGACCCTGAACTCGTGGCGGCGCAGAATTCCGCTCACGCGCTGGGTCCGATCGCCACCATCTTGGACAAAATGCACCCGGATGGCTACTGGTCAGTTCCCGGTCACGGCTACAACCCGAAGTACTTCTCCTCAGTCTGGTCGTTGATCTTGCTGGCGCAGATGGGCGCCTCCATGCATTCGAATGAGCGTATCACCCGCGCCTGTGCCTACATGCTAAAAGAAGCCCTGACCGGACAGGGTCAGTTCTCCACCAGCGGCACAGCGTCGGGCACTGTGGATTGCCTGCAGGGCAACCTGTGCTGGGCGCTGGTCGCGCTGGGTTGCGAGGATGCGCGCCTCGAAAAGGCATACGACTGGATGGCACACTCTGTGACCGGTGAGGGCATCTCCCCCATGAGCGAGCGCGATGCGGCTATTCGCTATTATGCCTCCAAGTGCGGTCCGAATTTCGCCTGTGGCGCCAATGATAAAAAGCCCTGCGCCTGGGGCGCCACCAAGGTCATGCTGGCTTTCGCTGCCTGGCCCAAGGAACGCCGCACACCGCAGATCGAGCGAGCCATCCAGCAGGGCGTGGATTTTTTCTTCAGTGTTGATCCAGCCACAGCCGGATATCCTTCCGGATACGCAGCCAGGCCAAGTGGCAACTGGTGGAAATTCGGCTTTCCAGTCTTCTATGTCACCGATATCCTGCAGATCGTGGAGGCGTTGGTGGGGCTGGGGTACGGAGCAGACCCGCGCCTGGCAAATGCCCTGCAGCTTGTTCGTGGGAAGCAGGACCCGCAGGGGCGCTGGGCGCTGGAATACGATTACTCCGGCAAAACCTGGGTCGATTTTGGCCCAAAGAAACAACCCAACAAATGGGTTACCTTGCGTGCTTTGAAAGTCTTAAAGCAAGCCGGCCTGTAAAGGCTCGACTTTACCGATAGTCGAACCAGCCGGCCTAAATCCTATTTCAACCCCTGACATGAAGCATCACGGATAACGTGTATATCCTTTCCATACGAATTGAACCAAGGTCTTCGTGACAATATTGGTGGAATAATAATATTCCAGGCCGGGGATGGAATAAATGATGTCACTGACCTGCAGATCTTCACTGAAATTTACAGCCGGGTCAGTGAAAGTCCCCTGGTTCCCGGAAAGGAATTCAAGCACCAGGCCTGATTTTGGATAAAGCAGGCCAACCAGGACGTTTCCCGGGGCAGAGAGAGTGTCAGAAAATACGACCTTTTCAGGAGGGCCGTAAAGAGAGCTGAAATCCTTCAAATACAACGGGCTGCCCGGGCGAAGGTAGATCTCCTGCACGATACCCTGGTTGTCAAATGCAGACAAAACCGATAGATCGCCCTGTCCGCAAGGGCTTTCCCCCACACACCAGCTTAATACAGGGCCCCAGGGGTCACCCACACTTGCAGTAACATCAAACGCTTTTGGATCCTGTTTGAGAATTTGAGAGAGTTCCTCCCGGGATGTTTTTCCCGGGGTAATATTATTCCAGCATGGCGCAGTACAGGCAGGCGTGTTCACCATGGTTGTGACCCAGGCAGGACGAGGGGTACATGAAACAGCCAGGAATACGATAAGCAACGGCAAAAGGATGAATTTCCAGAACCAATATCTACGCATTATCGGTCTCTTCCATAATTGGTGCATTCTGCTTGGACAGCTTGTTTAGCGATCAGATCTCACCCTTTATCATTGCCATTACCTGGACATATCTCCATCGCGAATTAAAGCTTCGATACGGAAGATCGCCTTTAAGAATGGTTTCGGCATAAATGACCGCAAAGGTGTCTGCAAAATCCTCAGCCGAATTCAATTGTCCGCGGATGGATGCTCCAGTGGTTTTTGCTATTTCCGTCCAATCTTTCCCCTGATAGCCAATGTTGGGGGCCACCTTGCAGATCGGCAACCCCAAAAGGCGTTGAAACCAGTTTTTTGGCACAAAATACTCAACAAAAGCCTGCGATCTGTACATCCTTGGCTTGCCTACAGAACGGCTGAAGTCGAAGGCATGTCCAACTTCATGCGCGATATACCAGCCTGAGACCAGCGGCGCCGGGTTAAAAGCTCCGGCGGTCATTTCGATAACCCCGTTCCCGACATAACACGATACTGCGTTACTTTGTGCACAGGACAATTTCGCTGGAAGGACGAATTTCAGGTTCGGAATGCCGGTCGCCGCATGGAATTTTTCCTCTCCTCCAAACAGGTTGAAGATCACGCTCATGGCAGCATTAATTTCCTGCGCCTGCGCTGCAGTAAATTTTGAGTCCACGGTTGTAATGGTGGAAGCGGTCAAGGTACTATCAGGAGGAATGACTGCTGATGAACTGTCCAAATGGAGTAATTCTGCAAATTGTTTGAGCCTCAGGAGGATTGATTCCAGGATTGTCATGAGCCCTCCCTCTGGTATAACCAATTTAATTCCTTGATCCTGGCCTGTAAATCCCCGCTCAAAGCCTCGCTGGTCATGCGCCATTCCCAGTTTCCGCCCAGCCGGGACGGATAATTCATACGCGCTTCGGTTCCGAGGTTCAGGAAATCCGGTAAAGGAGCCACGGCAAACATCGCCACAGAGCTCCAAGCAAACCTGATCAGGTCCCAGGCAAAATGACTGCCGTCTACCTGGAAGTAGCGGCGGGCGAAATCCTTCTCTGTTTCAGGGGCGGATTCATACCAGCCGCGCGTGGTATCGTTGTCATGCGTGCCGGTGTAAACCGTACAGTTCTGCGAATAGGAATGCGGCAGAAAAGGATTTTCCGGGCCTGAGAAGGCAAACTGCAGGATCTTCATCCCCGGCAGATCGAACTGGTCCCGCAAAGTGACCACATCCGGAGTGATCAAGCCCAGGTCTTCGGCCAGGATGGGCAGGCTGCCCAGTTTCGCCTGGACAGTTTTGAAAAAGTCCGCACCCGGACCTGGAACCCACCGGCCTTTTTCAGCAGTCGGATTCCCGAAGGGAACCTCCCAGTACCCGGCAAAGCCCCGAAAATGGTCAATCCGCAGGATGTCCACAAGTTTCAATGTAGCCTGGATCCGTTCCAGCCACCAGGCGTAGCCCGTGGCTTTATGAATTTTCCACTTGTAAAGAGGATTGCCCCACAACTGGCCGGTTGGGGAAAAATAATCCGGTGGTACACCCGCCACGACGGTCGGGTTGCCGTTCTTATCCAGGTGGAAAAGGTCTGGATGAGCCCACACGTCGGATGAATCGTAGGCCACAAAGATCGGGATGTCGCCAATGATCTGCACTCCCTTTTGATGGGCATGCTCTCGGACCGCCTTCCACTGGCGAAAGAACAGGAATTGATAAAAAGAAAAACGCAAGATGGGAGAAGAAAGGGCTGCACGCGCTTCCTGCATGGCAGCCTTTTCACGCAACCGCAGGGGCGTGGGCCAGGCTGCCCAGGAGGCGCCCGAGTGGTTTTCCTTGATCGCCATGAAAAGGGCGTAATCCTCCAGCCAGGCGGCATTTTCCCCACAAAAAGCGTCAAATTCAGCTTGAACAGGTCCCTTGTAGGCAGAGAACCAGCGAAAAGCCCTTTCAAGCAAGGCGGGTTTCCATAGATATAGCCGGCCGAAATCCACTTTCTGGTCATCCCAAACAGGCATATCCGCCAGGTCTTCCCGGGTCAGGAAACCCTCTTCGAGCAATAAATCTGGGCTGATCAGGTAGGGATTCCCTGCGAAGGCTGAAAAGCACTGGTAAGGCGAATCTCCGTAACCGGTGGGACCAAGCGGAAGCACCTGCCAGAGCCTGCAGCCTGAACCGGCCAGCCAGTCAATCCAGCGGATTGCCGCCTGGCCGAGGTCGCCCACTCCATATGGACCTGGCAGGCTGGTGGGATGCAGGAGAATACCCGAAGCACGTTTAAATTTCATAGGGTTGCCTTTTGGTTTGAATGGTGTCGCCCGATCTTATCACCGGGCCGGGATAATCCGAAGCGATGACATCGGTGCCGACAGTGGCGCCTGGTTCCATTAGTATGCCCGCTGGCACATCGCTGTTTTTACCGATGACGACCAGCTGGACGTTCGGATCGGAGACACCCCCGCCAATGTGGGCATTCTCTCCCACGTGAACGCGTTTGTCTATGATGGCACGCTCAATGACCGCCCCTTTTTCGATGATTGTATCGGTCATGATAATGGACTCACGTACCACTGCGCCCGCACCGATGGTCACCCCTGGAGAAAGCACACTGCTTTCGACGCGGGCGCCTTCCTGCACACGACAACCGTCCGAGATCATGGTGGCATAAATGGTGGCATTGACTGTTATGCGTGAAGGCGGTCGCTCCTCGGTACGGGTATGGATGATCCAGCTTCGGTCGTAGAGCTTGAGCGGCGGGTTGGGGCTGAGCAGGTCCATGTGCGCCTGCCAGTAGGAATTGATGGTTCCCACGTCCATCCAGTACCCGGTAAAGGGAAAGGCAAAGACACGCACTTTGCGCTGAATCAGTCGCGGCAGGATATCCTTGCCAAAATCATGCGAGGAATCTTTGAGTTGATGATCTTCCCACAGGGTGCGATCGAGCAGGTCACGGTTGAACAGGTAAACGCCCATGTTGATCAGGTCGGAGGTTGGCTTTTCAGGTTTTTCCAGGAACGCTTTGACCTGGTATTTTTTATCGACCGTCAGGGTTCCAAAACGGGAAGCCTCTTCCAGGGGGACGCGGATGGTAGCCATTGTCAGCTCAGCCTGGTTGGCTTGGTGGTATTGGATCATCCGGTCATAATCCATGGTGTAGAAGTGATCGCCGGAGAGGATCAGGATGAGGTCAGGAGATCCCTGCTTGATGAAGGTAAAATTCTGTTGGACCGCATCCGCTGTGCCCCCAAACCAATCGGTCTGGAAACGGGCCAGGTAAGGTGTCAGGATGCGAATGCCGCCGGTGAAATCACGGCTCAGATCCCAGGGACCGCCCGAACCTATATGCTCGATCAAGGATTGGGGACGGTACTGCGCCAGCACCATCACATCGAAAATATTGGAGTTTACGCAGTTCGAGATCGTAAAATCAATAATCCGGTATTTCCCCGCAAATGGCACGGCCGGTTTTGTCCGCTTGGCGGTCAGGACGCTCAAGCGGGAACCTTCCCCACCAGCCAGGATGATCGCTCGTGTTTTCATATTTGCTCCAAATTCTTAGCCTGTCGCCAATTGATAATAAAGGTCGGCATAACATGCAGCGGAACGCGGCCAGGAGAAGTCCTCCTGCATGGCTCTCTTCTGGAAAAATTCCCATTTCTCCGAATGAGTGTAAACAGATAATGCCCGTTCTAGCGCCGCCTGCATGGAATCGGTCCCGGCCGTCTGGAAAAGAAAACCGGTCTTGCCCTCCTGGACAGTATCTTTCAACCCACCTGTCGCATGTACCACAGGTACACACCCATAGCGCATGGCGATCATCTGCGCCAGGCCGCATGGCTCATAACGCGATGGCATCAGGAACATATCCGCACCCCCATATATGATACGGCTCAACGGCTCGTTGTAGCCGATGACCGCGCGGACGCGTTCAGGGAGCTCAGCCTGAAGATTCCGCGCGGCATTCTCTAAGACCGGATCACCCGAGCCAAGGATGACGAATTGCCAGTCACTCCCGGTCATCTGGCGTAACGTGTTAATGGTAATATCCACGCCCTTTTGCGGATCGATTCTACCGATCATTGCCAGAAAGGGAATCTGCACATCCTCTTTCAAACCGAGTTGTTTTTGCAGGGCGGCCTTATTGGCTGCACGCCCGGAGAGATCCTCAATGCTGAAGTTTGCAGCCAGGTTCTTGTCGGTCTTGGGGTCCCATACGGCCAGGTCAAGACCGTTCAGGATGCCAGTCATGCTGTCTGACCGGCTGCGCAGGAAAGTCTCCAATCCACAGCCAAAATCAGGGGTCAGGATCTCACATGCATAAGTGGGTGAAACCGGAACCAGGGCATCTGCAGCCCAGAGTCCCAGTGGAAGTGGCTGCGTGTGTGCCCACTCGGGCAGAGACATGTCCTCCAATGGTTTCAGTCCGTAAGCCCCCAACACGTCCGTGCCATCGCCACCCATGTAAGGTAAATTGTGCACTGTCAGCACGGAGCGCAGGCAACCAAGCTTAGGATCATTCTGGCGGGAGCGCAGTGCGAATAACGCCAGGGAGGTATGCCAATCGTTGGCATGCAGGATATCCGGCTTCCAATCCATGCTGCGGGCCATTTCCAGGGCAGCCAATGAAAAGAAGGCATATTTCTCACGATCCAAAGCCGGATCCGACGAATAAACCGAAGCAGCGCTGGAAATCGGCTGCCCATCGATGAAATATACCGGCATTCCGCTTAAGTTCATCTCAAACACCCGGGCCGGGACATTCCCTCCCCGCCGGGTGACGGAGAATTCCGCCGCCAGGCGCATGGTAGCCGATTCAGCCCGGATGGAGCGGTGCAGTGGCAGCACAAGGTGCACATCCAGCCCCACGCCGTGTGTTAGCCTCAGGCAGCAAGCCGCGTAATGCCACGGGTAAGCGAGCCAGCCACATCAGCCAGCCCACCAACTTTGGTAAAGGGTTCCGCCTCTGCAGCGAGAAAAAGGATTTTTAGGGTCTCAGGCATCCACTCTATTGTACAATAAATTGTTCAATCCAACCCTTTGAAATCTCCCTGGTGTCAGGAACCTACCAAATCTGGCTCGCCTGTGCATCATTGGTGCGAGGATGCAGGGAAATCGCCTCCCTATGGCAGCCAGCCCGGCAGACGCCGCATCCATAGCAGGCGCGCGGGTCGATCATCACCTTCCTGTTCGTCGCCGAGTAACGCATTGCCCCAAACTGGCACTGGCGGATGCAGACCTTGCAGCCATTGCAGGCCTCCAGGTTCACACTGGCCACATGTTCGCCCCGAAACATGTTCTTAAAGTAACGGCGTTCGTACGTGATTCGGTAAGCCATGCAGTCCTGGTCGCAGTTGCACAGGCCGCCGATATACGGCGTTTTAAATGTCCAAACGGAATGTACCAGGCCCTCCTTATCCAACCCGCGTACTGCTTCCAGTGCTTGCTCCGGGGAAAGGATTTCAAGATTGAATGAATCATCCAGCGAATCTCGCAAACGCTGGTCAAGGGTCAGGCCATAACAGTAGCGTGCATTTTCCTTCCCCGTGGTCACCTTCCGGCAGACACAAGGAAGGCGGATGACGCCCTCAACCATTGCGAATATCTGTTCCACATCTTCTATGGGTACCACCTGGCCGAAGTGGCTTTTCTTCTGCGTTCCTGTCAGGTACCAGCTCATTGGCCGGGCAAGCGGCGTGCGCGCGAGCGCCTCCACTTGCGCAGTCTCAGGTGGGACGCGTTGCGTAAACGTATTCAAGAATTCAATCATATACTCCCGCCGCCCATCCTGCTCCAGCAGATCCTGGGAGTAATTATCCATTTGTAAATACCATTTCTTGCCTTCCCCATGTTGGGTGCAAAATTCACACATCCTGTCTCCTTCGAATAGTCTGTACTGCTCTCAGTATACAACCCGGTTCTATCGATAAGGTGTCTTCAGATTCTTCCTTTTTACAGCGCCTGCATCCAGGGAAGTGAAACCGATGGTTCGGAAAATATCTTTTTATCCATCATAAATTTAATCAGGCAAAAAGCAGTATACTTCTTAAAATTTCCAGTCAGGCGTATCGAAATTTCTTTCCACGGTAATTCCTGCAATTTTGGAAAAGGATGGGTCTCCTATGGAAAAACCAAATACACAAGAACAACGTGAGTTGATCGACCCAACCATCCCCCTCATCGAACTTCACAGGCATCTGGACGGGAACGTCCGGTTGGAAACCATCCTCGATCTGAGCCGGAAGCACAACCTGCCCCTGCCCGCCTGGGATATCGAGAGTTTGCGGCCGCACGTTCAAGTGACAGGTCCGCAGCCGGGGGTGATGGCCTTTATCTCAAGGTTCCAATGGCAGGTGGGCGTGATGATGGATTACGATGCCATCCAACGCATCGCCTATGAGAATATTGAAGACGCCTTTAAAGATGGAATTGATTATATCGAGCTGCGTTTCAGCCCCTGGTTCATGGCCGAGGCGCATAAACTGGACCCGGTTGGTGTCGTCGAAGCCGTTATTGCCGGCACAGCCGCCGGCCAACAGGAGGTCGGCGTGAAAGTAAACCTGATCGGGATCCTCAGCAGAACCTATGGTTCCGACATCGCGGCAAAAGAATTGGCAGCCCTGCTTAGCCAGCGCCAGGCCATCACCGCGCTTGACCTGGCTGGAGATGAGGCGCATTTTCCCGCCGCTTTGTTCCGTGAACACTTCCGGCGCGCCAGGCAGGTCGGTTGGCACATCACCGTCCATGCCGGAGAGATCGCCGGACCGGAATCCATCTGGGAAGCCCTGCTTGGATTGGGCGCCGAACGCATCGGTCATGCCCTAAGCGCAGTCGAAGACGCATCCCTGGTGGAATACCTGGTCGACCACAAAATTGGGGTGGAATCCTGTCTCACCAGCAACGTGCAAACCAGTTGTGTGGTCGATTACCCGGATCACCCTCTGCGGAAATTTCTCGATTCTGGCATTCTGGCAACCATCAACACCGATGATCCGGGCATCAGCGGGATCGACCTGCCGTACGAATACGATCTGGCTGCCCCAAAAGCTGGATTGACCAGGCAGCAGATCCGCCAGGCACAGGTTAACGCGCTGGAAGTGGCCTTCCTGACCGGAGAAGAAAAACAAGCTCTAGTAAAGAATACTGCTAAGAGCACCTAACACCTGTGCCTGCAGCGCAGGTGCAGGCAAAACCCACGCTCCAGGCGGCGCCTGCCTGCCCTGTGTACTTTCAGGGTACCCCGAATGGGCATCCCCGCCGCCGATGTCCCCTACGTTTCGCTCCGGGGATGCTACGCGAACGGCGACGGGAGCAGTTTTGCCTGCACTGCCTGCGCCAGTACCGCAGGTACAGGTGTGCTCCAGGCAATCGTGTTAGTGGCTCTAAAGGTTAATTCATTGCACCTGAAAAGCTTCCCTTCATTTACCAATTCAACAGATAATACAACCTGCCGCCTTCCAAGGTGGCAGGTTGCTTTATTATTCACGCCTCATCTTCCCATTTGAAGCGCTATTATTTGCCTCACTGACTATTTGTATATTTGACTATCAGACTATCAGTCTGCTCTTCTATATTTCTGAATTATTCTTTAGAAAATCCATGACCTCATCCATCCTGCAAAAAGCCATTCCCGTGACTGTATCCGCGCCGCCGTAATAAATGGCAATGCGTCCACTGGGCTGGTCATGGAGCGCTGCACACGGGAAGGCTACATTGGGTGTATCACCTACGCATTCATAATATGTCTGTGGGGAGAGCAGGTAAGAGGAGCCGCGATAAATGACCTTCCAGGGTTTTTCAAGGTCGAGCAGCGCTGCCCCAAAAGAGTAAACGAAGCCGTTGCAGGAGGTCAGCACGCCGTGGTAAAACAGCAGCCAGCCTTCTGGTGTCTCGATCGGCACCGGGCCAGCTCCCACCTTAGTGCTCTGCCAGCCGCCCTTGGTGCCCATCACATACCGGTGTTCACCCCAGTAAACCATGTCGGGGCTCATGCTGAGATATATATCTCCGAAGGGAGTATGCCCATTGTCGCTTGGGCGGCTGAGCATCACGTACTTGCCGTTGATCTTGCGTGGGAAAGGCACGCCGTTGCGGTTGTATGGCAGCAGGGCGTTCTCCAGAAAATGAAATTCCTCGAAATCAAAGGTGTACCCGATCCCTATGGTCGGACCATGGAAGCCGTTGCACCACATAACGTAATAGCGGTCCTCGATCCAGCAGACGCGCGGATCATATTTATACTGCGAATAAGAACAATCGGGATTTTCAAAGATCCACTCAATTGTCTGATCATCCAGTTTCCAATGAATGCCATCCTGGCTGAAACCACGATGAACATTCATATTGCGTTTTTTATCGTCACAGCGGAAAACACCTGCAAAAGTGCCATTAAACGGCACGACGGCGCTGTTAAAAATGCTGTTGGATGACGGGATGAGATCACGTGGAATGATCGGGTTGTGGCTGTAGCGCCAGACCACATTGTCATTTCCGGCAGGGCGGTCTTCCCAGGGAATGTTGGGGAGTGCAGAAGGTGGGGCGGATGATTTCACAGGAACTTCCTCCTAGGTTTTGATGGGCGGGATTATACCAGCAGGCAAATATGGATTATCCTTTTAGTCAAATGACGCCCTGGGCATCATTTATCAAAGACATCTCTGATAATCCCCTGGTTGCACTTTGGCTGAAACCGGGTAGAATAATTCTCATGAACCGGCCGCATATCCTTGTCAATGTAGCCATGAGCGCGGATGGAAAATTGGACAGCGTGGCTCGCAAGGGCATTTCCATCTCGTCTTCCGCTGATAAAGCGCGTGTGGACCGGCTGCGCGCCAGCATGGATGCGGTCCTCGTGGGAGGACGGACGCTGATCGATGAGGACCCAAAGCTGACGGTCAAATCTCCGGCATTGCGAGGCGAACGCATCGCCAAAGGGTTGCAGGAAAATCCGGTGAAAGTGGGAATCGTCAGTGTGTCTGACCTAAGGCTGGACGGATTCTTTTTGACCGCTGGCCCTGCCAGGAAACTGATCTACACGACCAGCCTAACCACACCCGGGCAGATCATCCGCCTGGAAAAGACCGGTGCCCAAGTCTTCGTGGTTGGGGAGCAGCGTGTGGATTTATTTCCCGTAATGGAATCTCTTTACCAAATGGACATCCGCAATTTGATGGTCGAAGGTGGCGGAACGATCATCGCTGAATTTTTCCGCCTCGGCCTGGTGGACGAACTTATTATATATATTGCGCCGCGCATCTTCGGAGGTGCATCTGCACCAACGCTTGCCGACGGCCCAGGTTTTTTATCAGGACAGACCATCGGTCTGAGCCTGGAATCCCTGGAGAAATTCGATGATTATGGAGGCATCCTCGTCCATTACACTGTAAATACAAAAGGAGTAGTAAATGGGTCTCACGAACATGCAAATTAAGGAATTACTCGACGAAAGCCGTGCCCACGCCTGCGATGGCGTCGGGCCGGATCATGTTTGCGTCAAGATTGCTGCCATCGCCGAGTTGCCCTCCCGTTTTGGGCAATTTCACATTGTTGCTTTCTATAATAACAAGGATGGCAAAGAACATGTTGCGATTGTCCGCGGCGATGTGACCAATGCCGAAGATGTACCGGTACGCGTCCATTCAGAATGTTTGACAGGCGATGTGATCGGCTCGCTGCGTTGCGACTGCCGCGATCAGCTTGAGTCAGCCCTGCGCATGATCGGCAAGATGGACAAAGGCATCCTCCTTTACATGCGTCAGGAAGGTCGCGGCATCGGCCTGATCAATAAGATCCGCGCCTACGGCCTGCAGGAGCATGGTTACGATACTGTCGAGGCTAATATCGCCCTGGGTTTCCGTGACGATGAGCGCGATTACAGCGTGGCCGCTCACATGCTCGAAAGTCTCAAGGTCAAGTCTATCCAGCTTATCACCAACAATCCCAAGAAGATAGCAGACCTTAAAAAACATGGGATTGTTGTCAACGGGCGCATCCCGCATATCATGCAACCCAACCAGTACAATCGTTTTTATCTTGAGACCAAGGCCAACAAATCCGGACATTTGATTGACTTCAGCGGTAAACAAAGACTGGCCGAACAGGCCGACCCACCTTTGGTCAAAGGCATGGATGAAAAACAGTTGGAGTGGGTCAAACAACTCTATAAAAATTAGGAGTTTGTTCGGACAAAAGGTCCTTGAAAGAAGGTGAATATGGAACTAAAGAATTGAGTTGCCGTTGTGACCGGCGCCACAGGTGGGTTGGGTGCCACCGTGACGCGCGAATTAGCCGCGCGTTCGGCCAGCCTGGCTTTGCTGGATATAGTCCCCGACAGGCTGGATGCTTTGACCAAATCCCTTTCCCTGCCAGAGTCGCGCCTCTTGACACGAACCGTAAACCTGCTCGATCCGGCCGAGACAAAATCAGCCGCCGAGGCTGTCGCCGTAAAATTCGGCCGGATCGATATCCTGCTGCATGTGGTGGGTGGCTGGACCGGTGGCAAATCCCTGCTCGAAGTCCCTGCCGATGACTTGACCTTCATGCTTAACCAGCACGTCTGGACAAGTCTAAATGTCATCCAGGCCTTCGTTCCTTACCTGGTCAGGAATAAATGGGGTCGCGTCGTCATGATCACCTCGCCTTATGCAACCCGCCCTAACGCCAAAGGTGGACCGTATGCAATCGGCAAGGCAGGACAGGAAGCCTTGATGTTGACATTATCGCAGGAACTGAAAGGCTCGGGTGTTACTGCCAACCTGCTGCAGGCCAAGACGATCGATGGGAAACGGGAAAAGATCTCCAACCCCGGCCCGGATAATTCCACCTGGACCACACCGGAAGAGATGACCGCCGCCATTATTTTTCTGCTTTCGGATGAAGCCGGGACGGTTAACGGGGCAAAGATCCCGTTGTTTGGTTCATTCTGATCAATCCCACTGCGGAGATTAACCATGACCCTGCAATCGGAGATTTTTGAACAACCTGAGCGACTGTCAGAGTTGCTGGAGAATCAGCGCAAATCGGTGGAAGAAATTGCCCGGTCCATCCGCCAGAAAGGTATTTGCTGGGTCTTTCTGGCGGCGCGCGGCACTTCTGATAATGCCGGGCGTTATGCCAACTACCTGTGGGGAGCCAGGAACCGGCTGCCCCTGGCACTCGCAACGCCGTCCTTATTTACTTATTACAACCTGCCGCCGCAGCTGAGCGGTGCCCTGGTCGTTGGCATCTCCCAATCCGGACAATCACCGGACATCGTCAGTGTCCTGGTGGAGGCAGGACGGCAGGGTTGCCTGACCCTGGCAATCACCAACGATCCTAAAAGCCCTCTTGCAAGATCCGCTGATCTCGTCCTGGATATACAAGCTGGTGTGGAAAAAGCTGTCGCCGCCACCAAGACTTATACCTGCGAGTTGCTGGCTGTGGCCATGCTCTCGGCAGCTTTATCCGAAGACGATTCTTGCTGGAAGGAACTCGGGAGAGTTCCAGGCTGGGCGGAAAAAGTGCTCAAGCAGGACGCGCCAATTGCCCGCATGGCTGAACGCTATCGGTACATGCGCCAGTGCGTTGTGCTGGGCCGGGGATTTAATTACTGCACTGCCTTTGAATGGGCCTTGAAACTCAAAGAGCTGACCTATGTGGAGGCCGAACCCTACTCTTCGGCGGATTTCCGGCACGGGCCGATTGCCATGATCGAAGGCGGCTTCCCGGTGATGGCCGTGGCGCCCAACGGCAAGGTTTTTGATACCATGCTGGAAATGCTCGGAAAACTGCGCCATGAGCAATCGGCTGAACTGGTCGTCATTTCGGATGAAAAACGCGCCCTTTCGCTGGCCCAATCCCCCATCCTGCTGCCCTCCGGGATGCCCGAATGGCTGACTCCCATTGTGGATATTGTCCCGGCCCAATTGTTCGCCAGTCATCTGACGCGCGCCAAGGGATTTAATCCTGAAGAACCGCGCACTATCTTCAAGGTCACCGAAACGACCTGATACCGGGATTCCTAATCTTCATGCAAAAAAAGGATTTGACGAGATGCTCGTCAAATCCTTTTTCTCTCTTCAGTCTCGTTTGCCAGTGTCTCAGATCCAGATGAAGGAGGAATGCATTAAACAGTTGAGAGATCCCATACTTCGTGGATCTTGGGAACATCATTGATCAAGCGTCGGGTGTATGGCTGGTTTGGATACAGGATCACTTTATCGGCAGTTCCATATTCAACAATTTTTCCATGCTCCATGATATATACGGTGTCAGAAACATAATACGCCAGGCCGATATCATGGGTGATGAAAATAATCGTCATGCCGATTTCATTCCGCAATTGCATTAACATATCCAGGATCGTCGCCCGTGAACAGGCATCGATCATGGAGGTGGGTTCATCCGCCAGCAGGATCTTCGGCTTCAGCAGGAAGATGCGCGCGATCATCAAGCGCTGCATCTGTCCTCCGGAAAGCTCAAAAGGATACTTGTTGGTCAATTCTGCGAACTTTAAGTTGACAAAGCTGCATGCCTCTGTCATCAGCTCCACTTTCCTGTCATGCGAAAGTCCCCGGCCGCCGCGCATGTAAATGCAATCCAAAAGCACGGAATCGATTTTACTGAATATGTTATAGGAAGAATACGGATCCTGAAAGATCGCCTGGATGTCTTTCCAATATTCCCGCTTCTTCATTTGCGTACTGATATCGCGCTTCTTTCCCCGAAAGAAAATCTCACCCTCGGTCGGGTTGATCAATCCCAAAAGCATTTTCGCCAAGGTGGTCTTTCCGCTGCCCGATTCGCCCACGATCGAGATGACTTCGCCGTCTTCAAAACTGAAATCCACATGATCCACGGCAATACATTTCTGACTGCCAAGGCCAAATACCTTGGTAACTCCTGTTCCGCTCAGGCATATTTTCGTTTCATTTATCATTTTTTATAGGCCTTTCTCAATTCTTCTTCCGAAAAGATGCAGCGGTAGGCCCGGTCGCCTTCAGCTTCACGAAGATCAATGGAATGTGTCTTGCATTCCGGTATTACATATTTACAGCGTTCGGCAAACTGGCAGCCTGCTGGTGGTTTTTTCAAATTAGGCGGTACCCCGGGAATGGCTGTCAGTTTTTTCCCCCGTAGGCCACTTTCAGGTACGATGATCGAGCCCATCAGGCCTTTGGAATAGGGATGGAGCGGATCAAACACGGCTTGCTTTGCAGTGCCCTGCTCCACGATCTGCCCGGCATACATGACCATGATATCATCGGTCACATTAAATAGGAGCGGAAGTTCATGTGTAATGAAGATCATCCCTTTGATGAAACCTGATTCCATCAAATCCCGCAGCATCTTGATGACCATCTTCTGTGAGGTCACATCCAGTGCGGAGGAAGGCTCATCCGCGATCAGCACCTTCGGCTGAAGGATCACCGAGATCGCGATCACCGTACGCTGTTTCATGCCGCCCGAAAGCTCAACGGAATATTTTTGCAGCACTTCCGCCGGAAGACCCAGCAGCTCAAACCGTTGCCTGGCAAGGTCGTAAATTTCTTTCTTGGAGGCTGGGCCGTGGGCCAGAATAACGTCCTCGATCAGGTTGATGACTTTTTGGGTGGGATTGAGCGCGTTCATGGCGCTTTGAGGGATATAAGCGATCTCCGTACCCAGGATCTGTTTACGGATATCATCCGGAGCCATCCCGGAAATATTACGTCCATCAATGATGATCTCTCCACTTGTATAGTGCAGCGGAGCGAAATAATATCCCATCAGGCTGAGTGCCAGCGTTGACTTCCCACAGCCGGATTCTCCCGCAATTCCCAGCGATTTCCCTTCTTCTACCTTTAGCGAAACGTGGTCAACTGCGTAAACATCTTCCCCAAACCGGGTGATATATTTCGTTGTCAGATTGTTGACCTCTAACACGGGTAATGACATGGCAATCTCCTAGTCCCTCAAGGCCGGATTGAAGACCTGGTCGAGACCGGTATTCATCAAATTCATCGAGAATGTTATCAGGGCAATGACGACGACCACTGGGAAGTACGCCCACCATTTCCCCAGAATCTGCGCCTGGTAGATCATCGCCCAGTTCATCATCAAACCCAATGTTGGCACTTCAGTGGTCCTGGGTCCCAACCCAATGATCGATAACCCGGCCTCCGCCAGGATGGCCGAGGAGATCTGCAGAATGAACGCCATGACCACATAAGAAGCGATGTAAGGCAGAATATCCTTCAGGATGATGCTAAGGATGGAGTGTCCGGATATTTTCGACAGATTGACATGGTCGCGACTACGCAGTGAAACAACCTGCGCCCGTACCGCCCTGGCAGTCCACACCCAGGCGGTGAACCCGATCACCACTGCGATCGTAACGGCGCCGCGTTTTTCCTGCCCAATGCTGAATGAAAGCAGGATCAACAACACAATGCCGGGGATGACGGTAAAAAGATTGGTGATGAACATAATGACGTCATCCACCAGGCCGCCGACATACCCCCCCAGCAATCCCAGGGTCAAACCGATCAAGGTGGCAATGGTACCGGCCACCAAACCGATCTCCAGCGATACGGCGGTGGCCTTAACCAGCTCCGTCAGCACATCCCGGCCGAAGTTATCGGTTCCCAGCGGCAACACCCGCACGTTCGCAACATTGGCGAGATTGACGTAAGCATCTTGTTTGACAGTACCAACCTGTTCCAGGGCGCCCGTTTGGGCGTTGTTTGCTGCAATGGTCACCCCCTCGGCTGACAGAATTCCTTTGAGCGAGGCATCCAGTCTTATATAGTACCTCTGCCTGGCAAAGGTCATCCCGGGAATATTTTTATTGGGATCATAATTCTTCGCCCATTGATCCAGGAGTTGCACGGTATTGTTGGTATCAATCTGGTCGGCCGGGACCCCATCTGCCACCAGCCAGGTCTTAATATCTGCGCGCTGCTGATCATTCAGCTTGTTGGCAATCCGCTTGGTAGCAGCATCATCCAGAAGAAGTGTATATGTCGTCGGGGAATTTATGGCATCATATGTATTGACGTAGATCCCCGGCGGGAAGAAAGTACCCTGGGCTATGATTCCCAATGGGGCATCCCTGATGATCAGCGGATAAACGACCACCATAAGCAGCAAGGCCATAAAAATGACGAAACCGGTAATGAACTTACCCGAGCGAAATACTTGTCGAATGGTATGTTTCATGACAGCATCTGTCCTTATTCAGTCTGGGCTGCTTTAACCCGCGGGTCAATAAAGCCATATATGATTTCGATGAGAAAATTCGCGATCAGCACCATCATCGTGATGATCAATGTGGAGGCCGAGATCAGCGGATAATCCTGCCCCAAGACGCTGTGCAACAGCGTGGTGCCCAGCCCTGGATAACTGAAGATGATCTCCGCAAACAGCGCACCGCCGACCATGGTGCCGATCGATAACGCCAGGCCGGTTATCTGCGGGAGCATGGCATTCCGGAATACATACCCGATGATCTTTCGATCATGGATTCCCATGAAACGGCTGTATTTTACATAATCCGCATTCAATTCATAGATAGACATGGAGCGCATGCCGATCGCCTGTCCGCCGATGGAGATCAAGACGATCGACCAGAACGGTAATTGATAATGGACGATCACCGACCACATAAATTTCCAGGTAAAGGAGGGAACCAGGTCAAACCCATATCCGCCCGAAGTCGGGAACCATTTTAATGTGACTCCAAAAATAACCATCAAAATGACTGCCATGCCAAAGGCCGGGAAATTACTGACAAAAATACTGACGGGCATGATGACTTTATCAAAGCCCCCCTTGAGATAGGCTGCAAATGCGCCGAGCGTGTTGCCGATCAGCCAGCCAACGATGATCGCCGGGAACTGTAGAGCAACGGTCCACCAGATGGCTGATTTGAGAACGTCTGCGACCGTCCTGGGATACTGGCTGAATGAGAAACCGAAATCTCCATGGACAACATTTCTTAAATAGAGGAAAAATTGCTCAAGCATTGGCCTGTTGGTTCCAAACAGATTCGCATATTGCTGATAAATCGCCTGTATTCCCGTCGTATTGGTCATGCCCTGGGCCAGCCTTGAGACGATGGCTGCCACGGGATCGCCAGGCATCAAGCGGGGCAGGATGAAATTCAGCAGGAAGGCGAAAACAAGAGTAACCAGGAACCAGGCCACCTTGTTAAGGAAATACTTTCGGTATCCTTTCAACGCAACACCTCCGTGAAACAAAGGGCATGATACAAATAAGGAAGATGACAGTCACTTGGTCGGGCTACAGAGATTGTCCTCTTCGACGCAAAGTGACTGTCATCAGCTGATTACAAATGGTCAGCCATGTTCCCCAGGTGGCAGAACATGGCTGTTTGATACATTATTGGTTACGGCGTAACCAGTGTCACGTTATAGAGGCACGCGATGCCCCAACCGTCAGTGCAGTCGAGCGGCGGGACGGGCGGATTGGTGCCATCACCCTGGTGCGGGAAGCCTGTCCATACCGACTCGTTCACAGCATGGAAGGATTGAGGCCGGTACATGAGCGTGAAGGAGGGCACATCGGTCAGGTAGATCTTGACCAATTCCGTGTAGTCTGCCTTGATCTTGGCAGCATCCGTCAGGGCGGGGATCTCATTGATTAATTTATCGACGTCGGGATTCTTGTAACCGCCCCAGTTGCCATTCCAGTTGTTCTCGGTCTGGGCATACTGGCCGTTCAGCAGATGGTTGACACGGCCCCAGGGCTGGGTCGGGCCTGCGCCGTCGGACCACATCATGAAGATGTCATAGCCCGCGGTGGTCGTCAAGGCCTTCCAACTCGTCACAACGGTCTGATAGACAGCCCATTCCGGGAAGTTGGAGGTGATGTCAATACCGATTTTCTTTCCGGCGGCAGCCACTACTTCAATGGCAGCCTGCCAGTCGGACCAACCATTCGGGGCGGTGGCGACATAGGTAAGCTTTTTGCCATTGAAAGTTCGCCAGCCATCGGCACCGGCTTTAATCCCTGCATCATCCAGGAGTTTTTTGGCGCCTTCTACATCGTTGCCAACCCACTGCAGATCTTTGACAGCGGCTTGGTCATACAGGGCCTGTTCGCCCGGGGTCGGGTTCATCAGGGAGCGCGGCACCTGGTCGAAGGTGGCGGATTGGTTGGTCATGGCGTTGGCAATAATGGTTGGATAATCAACCGCTATGGCAATGGCCTTGCGGACAGCCACCTGGTCCAAACCATAGGAGTTCAGGTTGTAGTAAGCGGTCGGCAGGCTGGCGCCAATGCCATAAGGAGCCTCCGGCAGGTAGGTGGAGACGGGCAGTCCATAGTTCAGCCACAAAACCTGGATATTGGAGTTGAACTGCTGGCTGACATCCACTTCACCCTGTGCCAGGGCGACGGAACCAGCCGCGTTATCCTTGAAGATGGTGTGCGCCAGGTACTTTGGAACAGGCAGTTTGCCCCACATGGAGGCATCCTTGCCCCAGTAGTTGTCATCGCGAACGAAGACAACTTTCGTGTCGTCAGTGAAGAATTTGTGATAGGGGCCGGAGTAAACCACATCCTCCGCCACATCAGCCAAAAGTTTGGTGGCATCCCCACCAACGCGCGCTTCCAGCGTCTGGGTCCAGGCCTTCTGGATGACATAGTTGGAGCTCACGTATTGAGCGACTACCAGAGGATTGGCAGCCTTGCCGTCTGCACCCAGGACTGCCTTGATCTGGACCGTCTGGGGATCGACCGCGGTAATGCTCTCAATGTAAGGTGCGATGCCGGCGCCGATACCGTCCTTGTACTTGATGTGTGTATCAAAGGTATAAGCGACATCATCAGCGGTGACCGCGGTGCCATCGCTCCACTTTGCAGCTGCCTTCATCTTGAAGGTGATCATGGTCATCCCGGCGTCCCAGGCAAAGGGACCATCGGCCAGCAGAGGATACTGCTTGCCATCCAGCATGTCGTACAGGTACGGGGTCTCGAACATGATCACGCGGGCGCTATCCTGTTGGCCGATACCCAGCGCATTATTACAGCTGGAAGAGTATGGGTTCCAGCATACAACCGAACCCCACTGTTGCCCATTGAAGTACATGGTCTCGTTGCGAGGCAGCGCGTTTGCGTCCGCCGGGGCGGCAGTCGCCGGAGCGGCAGTCGCCGGGGCAGCGGTCGCGGGGGCTAAGGTCACGGGAGCGGCGGTCGCAGGGGCGGCAGTCGCAGGAGCGGGAGCTTGGGTGGCCGGGGCGCCGCACGAGGTCAAGACCATCGTCGCAGCGATCAGCACGGCCACCAAAACGTACAGTTGCTTTTTCATTTGTTTCTTCTCCTCAAATTTGTATGTTTCGGGTTAGTAGAAGATTTGAATCTGAATAGGATGGAACGATTGAGTAAAATGTACTTTTATACGAGCCTGTCACCTCCTTTCTTCATAGATATTTATTATAACTCATACGTATTAATCTTTTCTTAATCTTGCAAGGTTTTACGCAAATCCTGGTAAATTTACATAGAACAGCCACAGGACTGGCGAATAACCATTTTAGTCGGCAGCAGAGTGAGCAGGTCGGCCTGCCCATCACGGATGAGGTTGACCAGTTGCCGTGCAGCCACACGCCCAACTTCTTCTGTGGGGGCACGCACGGTCGTCAGGGGTGGGGTAAGATATGGGGCGGTGCGGTTCTGATCATCGAAGCCGATCACAGCCACATCTTCGGGAATACGTTTGCCGGTTTCGCGCAGCGCAGCCAGGACGCCGATTGCGGCTTCGTCATTCCCGGCAAAAACGGCATCAAATTCTACATTGGTCAAGGCAAGTTTCAAAATAGTGGCGTGGGCTACCTCACGATCGAAATCTCCGGGTAGAACCAGTTCCTGGTTGTATGGAATGCCGTGTGCTTCGAGCGAGCTACGGTAACCTATTTCACGCCAGTAAGAGTCTTCATGATCTACAGGGCCTCTCAGGAAGATAATCTTTGTGCGGTGGTGATTTTCGATAAGGTGATCGATAATTTCGATTAAAACAGCTTTGTTTTCCACTCCGACAGATGGGATTTTCAAGCGCGCCGGGGAAGTTCGATGGATCAACACCACCGGAAAATTTATGGCATGGAAATGTACCAGTTCGGCCTCGTTGAGACTGTCAACGAAGACCAACAATCCGTCCGTGTTATGCGGGCCAAGTGCTGGGGGGATGATCCCGTTTAGATTCGGCTTGCGTGATTCAATCAATAAGTTCAACCTGGCTGCTCCGGCAACTTCTTCAACGCCGCTCAGCAGCGAGGCAAAAAAATCGCCATACAGTCTATAAGTCAATAAAAGACCGATGGCATTGGTTTTTTGGGTGGCCAGGTTGCGGGCGGTGGCATGTGGAACATACTCAAGCTGGCTCATCACATCATCCAGGCGGGCAGCCACGTCAGGTGAGACTGTTACAGTATGGTTGATATACCGGCTGACTGTCGCTACCGATACCCCGGCCTGCTTGGCGACATCACGAATGGTGATTGAATGGGACCTTTTGGTCATGGAATTTGAAGTTATTTCCTGGAAATGTAAACCGGTTACAGTAACCGGTTACATTATTGCACTTTCCGTCACAATAGTCAAGTGTTTTAACCTTAACAAATCAGTTTCTTAAGGTGATCAATTTAAATGCCAACGAACTTAGGGATCGAACTTCCTTCCTCCTGCTTATTTATTTTTCTTTAGATCGCCTAACAAAACCCACGCTCTAGGCGGCGTCCCCGCCGCCGAGTACGGCGACGGGAGCAGTCTTGTTAGTGGCTCTTAGTGTCTCCAGAACTGGAATTGACTCAAACCCAGGTTAGCCAGTTGCAGCGGTATCTGCAGCCGCACAGAGATCCATCCCACCACAGTCCAGAAAATATTATTCACAAAGGGAACATACCAAAGAAGGAAAAAGACCACCAGCATGATGACGTTGCCTGCTTGGGCAACCCGTAAACGCAGATCCTGGTCAAGGTAAGGGGCCAACACACCATATCCGTCAAACGGCGGGACGGGGATCAGGTTCAAAACTGCCGCCATGACTTGCAGCAGCGCCAGGAACCCCAGTCCGGGCCAGATGCCGCCGGCGGAGGCCGGTGCGAAATGCAGAACAATCGACAGGATCACCGCCAGCACCAGGTTGGCTGCCGGTCCGGCCAGGGATACGGCACTCTCCCAGCGTCTGCTGCGCAGGCGCCAGGTCTCGATATACACGGCTCCACCCGGCAGGCCAATCCCGCCCAATAATAGAAAGATCATCGGCAGGAGGATTGAATAGACCGGGTGGGTATACTTGAGGGGATTGAATGTCAGGTAACCCTTGGCACGCACACTCGTATCCCCACCATAATATGCCACCAAAGCATGCGAGAACTCATGCAGGCAAAGCGAGAAGATCCAACCCACGATTACGACCAGGAATGTCACGATGGTTGCCATAAGTTACTCTTCATATCCTTTCGGATGGGAACGATGCCATTTCCAGGCACTGGCGACAATGTCGGTCAGGTCGGTATGGCGGGGAGTCCAGCCCAATTCCCGCCGGATTTTTTCAGATGACGCCACCAGCCTGGGTGCATCCCCCGGCCGGCGGTCCGTCTCATGCACCGGGATTGGCTGTCCGGTCACATGCCGGGCAGTCTCGATAACCTCCCGGACCGAGTACCCGTTTCCATTGCCAAGGTTATAGATCAACCGGTCGTACAGACCCAGTGCATCCAACGCCAGCAGGTGTGCCGAGACCAGGTCGGAGATGTGAATATAATCACGAATGCAGGTACCATCAGGGGTGGGGTAATCCGTTCCAAATATCTCGGCTGCCTCCCTTTGGCCGAGAGCAACTTTCAGAACCAGGGGGATGAGATGCGTTTCTGGCTGGTGCGCTTCCCCGCGTCCAGGCATGGCACCGCAGGCGTTGAAATAGCGTAAGGCCGCGAAGTGCATCCCGTGGATGCGGCGATACCAATCGAGCGCCTGTTCGATCGCCAGCTTGGTGAAACCATAAGCATTGGCCGGCTCAATGGGCGATTCCTCACTCAACGCTGCGCCGTTCGAGGCGTACACTGCCGCAGTGGATGACAGCACAAACTGTCTCACCCCGGCAGCCTGTGCGGTTTCGATCAGTTGCAGGGCATTTGCCAGGTTGTTCTTGAAGAATTTCCCGGGGGCTTTCATGCTCTCCCCGGCTTCGATGAAGGCGGCAAAGTGCATCACCGCATCATACTTTTGGTCCGCAAGAGCTGACGCCAGGGCCGCGTCGTCGCCCAGGTCCGCTTGAATGAAATGTGCGCCCGTCGGGATGGCAGCCTTGTGACCGTTGACAAGCGAGTCAAACACGGTGACAGAATGTCCCGCTTTAAGCAGCGCATCTGCAGTAGCCGAGCCGATGTAGCCTGCCCCACCTGTTACGAAAACCTTCATAATTCCTCCAGCATATTTTTTAAGGAAAAATTGCCAAATCCGTTCTTTCTTCAGTCCGTTTGCATGCTGAATTATATCGTACCCAACCAGTCACCCCATAATTCGATATCAGACTATCAAACTTTCCGACCATCTGACCACCAAACTAATAAACTACCCAACTGCTCAACGATTATAAATCTGAATAGTAAACTATCAGACTAAAAGACTTTCTTTCTTGACTTCCAGCCCCATTCCGCATTATACTCACCTTCCTCCGGGGTGTAGCGCAGCTGGCTAGCGCACCGCGTTTGGGACGCGGTGGTCGGCGGTTCGAATCCGCCCACCCCGACTGTTCCGGAAAGGCGCAGGGATGATCAACAAGGATTTGACAGGTGATAAGTGTCAAATCCTTGTTCTGAATTCTTGGCTATCACTCCAGGGTCATCATTGGGATGCAGGCTATGCTACAATAAAGCCGAAAGGAATACAGCATGGCGCATAAAAAAATTGACGGAGTCATAGAGGCCGTCCGCTATACTCCCGGCGGCACGATCAGCGTGGTGCGGGCATACCAGCGCCGCGGGGCTGTCTGGTCGGACCACCTCTTGTTGGGGCGACCAGAGCTGGTTGAGCAGTTGAAGAGTGGCAAAACCTTCATGAGCGGCATTCGGAAAGAGTACATGGGCGGCGTTTTCAAGACCGGTGCAACGGTTCGCTACATTGATGAGCATGTCATTACCGAAGGTCAGGCAGCATTGCGGGACCTGCTGGCCGGAGTGCCGGTATTCTAGTCCTCCCGGCCTGGATTTAGCTTGAACCCACCACCATTCCTCTCCATTATCATTCCAGCTCATAATGAAGAGTCACGCCTGCCCGGTGCCCTGGGACAGGTATTTGAATTCCTGGAAAAACAATCCTACACGGCTGAGGTGCTGGTCGTTGAGAATGGCAGCTGCGACCGGACCCTGGAGGTGGCCCGGTCGTTCGTCCAGTCCTTTCCAGGTCTTGCGCGTCCTGCACGAGGACCTGCCAGGGAAGGGTTCGGCCGTACGGAGAGGCATGCTGGAGGCCAGTGGCCAATACCGCTTCTTCGCAGATGCAGATTTCTCCATGCCCGTCGAACAAATCAATCGCTTCCTGCCACCCGCCTGCTCCTTTGACCTTGCCATAGCCAGCCGTGAGGCCCCGGGTGCTATCCGCTATGGTGAGCCGATTTACCGCCACCTGACCGGGCGCGTCTACAATCTCCTGGTCCGGGCGCTGGTTCTGCCCGGGTTGCAGGATACTCAATGTGGTTTCAAGTGCTTCCGCGCTGGTGCTGCCGAAGACATATTCTCTTACTTGACAATAACAGGTTGGTCTTTTGATGTGGAGATTCTGGCGATAGCCAGGCGGCATGGTTTTACGATCACCGAAATTGGCATCCCATACTACTATAACGTCGACACTAAAATCAGCGTCCTGGGTCAATCCTGGAGAATGTTCATCGACCTTTTGAATATCCGCCGCAACGTCCGGCAAGGTGCTTATGACGTTCGTGCGTGATCCCGCGAATTATCCCACTCTCAACTTCGAAAGGAACCTTTGGGGGGCCGGCTTTACCCGTGTCGCCGGCATCGACGAAGCCGGGCGCGGCGCCTGGGCCGGACCTGTGTTTGCGGCTGCGGTCATCCTGCCGCCGGATCCTGATCTCACGCATGGATTGGACGGGGTGCGTGATTCCAAGCTGATGACGCCGCTCGCGCGGCAGACCTGGGCGCCGCGAATACAGCAGATTGCCCTGGCTTGGGGCATTGGCTTTGCCTCCTCCCGGGAGATCGACAGGCTTGGTATCCTCCCGGCTACGAAACTTGCTGCATTACGTGCCCTCGTTTTTCTCTCATCCCCCCCTTCATCCAACCATCAATCCACAACCCCTGATTTCCTGATCCATGATTCCCTGGTCTCTGGTTGCCTGTTCCCTGATTACCTGATTACTGATTACCTGATTTTTCCTTCCATCGACCTTCCCCAATCTGCCCTGATCAAAGGCGACCGGCTTTCGCTCAGTGTTGCCGCGGCCTCCGTCCTGGCGAAGACTGCCCGGGATGCCCATATGCGGGAGTTGGATGATAAGTATCCCGGTTACGGTTTTTCGCGTCACAAGGGATATGGTACGCGCCTGCACCAGGAAGCTTTAGGGCGGATTGGGTTATGCGAAATCCACCGTAAATCGTTTTCCATTCCTGCTTAGAGCCACTAACAAAACTGCTCTCGCCGCCGTCCTCGGCGGCGAGGACGCCGCCCCGAGCGGTTTTTTGTTAGGCGCTCCTAGGAAATTTTTTCACGCGGCATGTTTTTCAACATCTCTATGAAGGCACAGCAAATTATACAAAGTCCATCCAATTTGGAACTATTTTGTGGGGAGCAGCGTCTCCTTTTTATAGGAAACCAAGGCAAAGGAGATCCAAAATGAAAACGATCCGAACTTTCCTGATGATCCTCATGACGGGGGTGTTATTCTTATCCGCGTGTGCGTCTCAACCCATTCAGCCTGTTCCGCTGGTCACCCCACAGCCAGGCGGGTCACACACCGTTACATTGGATAACCAGGGCAAAACCATCATCCTGTCCGTTGGAGAACGTTTCCTGCTCAACCTGGGTGAAGGCTACAACTGGGAAGTATCCATCAGCGACCAGTCTGTCGTGAGCCGGGTAATTGGAATCACGGTCATTCGCGGAGCACAAGGAGTCTACCAGGCAAATCAGGCCGGGAGCGTCACCCTCAGTGCAACGGGCGATCCGCCTTGCCGTCAATCCCAGCCGGCATGCGGAATGCCTTCCCTGCTGTTCAGCGTTACCATAATTGTGAAATAATTTTATAGCGACATTTTTCGGCAGGCTGCGTTCCACCAGTACAGTCTTGAGGAAACAGGCCGGAAGGGCCAGCAGAATTTCCGTGACTCCATCAGACGTTTGGATGTATTCTTACAGGACTATAAAGCACGATGTACACAACTGAAAACCTGCGGAGATGGAAAAAACCTTTAAAAGCATACGCTGCAAACATCGCGGCAAGACGGTGAAAGGCAGCAGGTGCATGTGTCTGTGGCGTAGACACTCTCTTCGGACGATCAGCACCTGGATGAGCAGGATGAAACCTGTTTCCTTGGTCAAAAGATCAATATGGCAGGCCTTTGATACCTTGTATGCCTTTTATTGCAGCGATCTCCCCGGCATGGCACAATGTATGACTGGCGACCAGGATCAATATAGCCGCCACGGTGGATTCCCCGCCGGCGAATTTCACCTTATGCTCGAGCTCGTCTGGAGTTAACTTATCCAGGTAAGTATCCGTGGCAGCACGGACGGCTTGCTGGTAAGCCAGCACTGGGTCAAGGGCTAGAGTGGCATGTTTGAAATCATCCCAGTTATCGCCATACCCGGGCGTGTTTTTCACACCCGTTTTTTCGCTCCAGTCACCGGCCTCCCAGAGTCGTGGTTTTTCCTGTAGGATATTTTGGACAAAGAAATCTTCCGAGTTCAGCAGGTGAACAAAAACCGCGCTGATCGGGTTGGCAGTTCCAGGTGGTGTCCAGTTAAACTGTTCAACTGTCGTCTCTTTCATGGAGTCGTCCGTCTGTTCGTGCGCAGCCCCAATCATTTGATGAATAAATTCAATGCTGTCCATGAATGCCTCCTTGGGATTTGTTGAATTGGGTCATTTTACCCCCTTTTATGTATCGAAAATCATAAGTCAAATATATGCGGTAAAATACCAGCATGCAATCCTCTCTCGAAAAATTACGCAAATTATTCCGGCTGGAACATGGCAACGGGTATACCAACACGGCAGTTATCGGCGGGCTGGCAAATATCTTAAATTATTGGGAAGGCGAAGCCCGTAACAACCAGATCCCGGAGGACCTGATACAAGCCGTTGCAGCCACTTTGCGCGCTTACACCGATCAAACCCCGGAAGCGCGCATCGAATCTCTGAAATCCCTTTGGAGAAAGATCCAGGAAAAATACCCGGAAGCTGTACCAGCGAAACGGCCGGCGCCGCCCCAACCTCCCAAGCTGCCTGTCGATCAACCAGCTCAAGGCGCACCACCGCAGCCCTCTAGCCTGCCGGTCGAAGAACCTGCGCAGAGCACACCCTTGCAGCTTCCCGGTACGCCTGCCGAAGAACCTGCGCAGTCCACTCCACCGCTGTCCATACAGCCGCCCGCCGAGGTTGCCGGTCTGCCCGAAGCATCAGGACCCGGGCCTTCACCAGAAATTCCACCCGCATCCCCGGCAGCTCCAGCCGCCAAGCCCGCTGCTCCTCCCCACCCACAGCTTCGACCCACCCCGGGCCGTGCCGAGGCGCGTCCCGGCGGCGTAACCAGCAAGCGTCCAATCGCCTTGAACGCCTCCCTGACCGTTCTGGCGGGCGTGGGGCCGCGCCATGCCAGCATGCTTTCCCGCATGGGGCTGAATACCCTTGGAGATATGCTTTACAACTTCCCGCGTCGCTACGACGATTACAGCCAGCTCAAGCCGATTCGGGATGTGTTCTATGGTCAGCAGGTGACCGTCATCGGCGAAGTCACGCTGGTGAACAACCGTCCGCTGCGCGGCGGGAAGATGACCATCACTGAAGTTGTCATCAACGACAGCACTGCCGGTCTGCGCCTTACCTGGTTCAACCAGCCCTGGCTGGCCAACCGGCTGAAGTCAGGCGATGTCATCTCCGTCTCAGGGAAAATCGAGCAATACCTGGGCAGGCTGGTCATGAACAGCCCGGACTGGGAACCTGTGGAGGTGGAGAACCTCCACACCAACCGGATCGTGCCGGTTTATCCGCTGACGGCCAATGTGACCCAGAAGTGGCTGCGCAAACTGATGCACCAGGTGGTCACCTACTGGGCCCCCAAGCTGACCGACCATCTGCCTGAGACCATCCGGCGTGCCGCAGATCTGCCGGACCTTGGAACAGCCTTGCTCCAGGCGCATTTCCCTGACTCGGCTGATAAACTTCAGGCCGCCCGCCAACGCCTGGCTTTCGACGAGATCTTCTTTCTTCAAACGGGTGTCCTGCGCCAGCGGCGTGACTGGAAATCCGTCCCCGGGCGTATTTTCGAAGTGCAGGATGGCTGGCTGGAAGAGCGTCTCACAGCTCTGCCATTTGTCCTGACAGACGCACAGAAGAAATCTTTGGCCGAGATCCGTCTTGACCTCAAATCCGGCCAGCCGATGAACAGGCTTTTGCAGGGTGACGTCGGTTCCGGAAAAACCGTGGTGGCGGCTTTAGCCTCTGCCATGGTTAATCAATCCGGCGCACAAGCTGCCATCATGGCACCCACCTCAATCCTGGCTGAACAGCATTACCAGAATTTCATCAATATCCTGGCAGGTCAAAATGGCATTCTCCAACCCGGTCAAATCCGTCTGCTGGTGGGCGATACTTCTGAAAATGAAAAGGAAGAGATCCGCACTGGCCTGGCCAGCGGCGATGTGAAGATCGTCATTGGCACGCACGCCCTGCTCGAGCAGCCGGTCAGCTTCGCGGATTTGCAGTTCATCACCATTGACGAACAGCACCGCTTCGGGGTGGAGCAGCGCGCCAGCCTGCGCTCCAAGGGTACCAATCCGCACTTGCTGGTCATGACCGCCACTCCCATCCCGCGTTCCCTGGCGTTAACCGTTTACGGTGATCTCGATCTTTCCGTGATGGATGAAATGCCTCCCGGCCGCCAGCCTATCGAGACTCATATCCTGGCCCCAACCGAACGTGAGCGCGCCTACACCCTGGTGCAGAGCCAGGTAAGGAGCGGGTACCAGGTTTTCATTATCTATCCGCTGGTGGAAGAAAGCGAAAAGAGTGAACTGCTTGCCGCCACCCAGGAACATGAACGTCTCCAGAAGGAAATTTTTCCAAACCTGAAACTCGGTCTCCTGCACGGGCGTATGAAGCCTGACGAGAAGGACGCCGTCATGCTGGGCTTTCGGGACCGGAAGTATGATATCCTGGTTTCGACGACCGTCATCGAGGTCGGTGTGGATGTGCCAAACGCCACCGTCATGTTGGTGGAAGGCGCAAATCATTTTGGCCTGGCGCAGCTCCACCAGCTGCGCGGGCGGGTTGGTCGCGCTGGTGCCCAATCCTACTGCCTGCTCATCCCCGACCATGAAGACGCCACTGAGAATGAACGCCTGCAGGCCATGGTCGAGAGCAACGACGGTTTTGTGCTGGCCGAACGCGACCTGCAGCAGCGCGGTCCCGGTGAGTTCCTGGGAACGCGCCAGGCCGGGTATGCCACTTCCCTGAAAATGGCCAACTTGAGCGATATCCGGTTGATCGAGAAAGCCCGGGAACAGGCCCAGGCGCTCTTCGCCCGCGATCCTGAATTAAAAAATCCCGAGAATGGTTTACTGTCCGAAGCCCTCGGTCGTTTCTGGGGCGGTGGAAAAGGAGATGTAAGCTAGATGGTGCGAGCGATTTTTCCAGGAACGTTTGACCCCATTCACTTCGGCCACGTTGATATTGCCACACGCGCCGCCCGTCTTTTTGACGAATTGGTGGTCGCTGTTTATGACCGGCCGCTGAAATCCTTATTGTTCCTGCCCGAAGAACGCATTTCCCTGGTGATGGAAACTTTCAAAAACAACTCCAAAGTGCGCGTGGTGGGTTACAGCGGCATGACCGTGGAGTTCTGCCGAAAAATAGGCGCCCAGGTCATCGTGCGCGGTTTGCGCGTCTTTTCGGATTTTGAGTACGAATTCCGTATGGCCCTGGCCAATCACCGCCTGGCCCCGGATATCGAAAGCATCGCCTTTATCACTGACGAGGATCATACTTTCCTCTCAGCCACCACCGTCCGCGAGATCGCCTCGCTGGGCGGAGATGTCTCCAGCATGGTCCCGCCGCATGTTAATGCCGCACTTAAGAATAAGCTCAAAGATATCGGCGACCAGCAGGTCCGTCCTTTTGGGATTAAAGTATAATACCTGAGTATTTGTGATTCTAAGAACTCTACTCACCAAATTGCCCTAATTTATGGATGGTTAAATTCATCAGTTTATGCGAAAATCAGTCAGGAATTCCGTCTTTTCAAACGGAGGATAACCATGGACATTCTTCACTTAGTTGACCGGCTGGAAGAACTCTTCAATAAGAGCCATGCCATCCCATTGACGCACAACGTCATTGTCGATGAAGACAAGTTCCTGGATATCATTGACCAGATGCGCATTTCCGTTCCTGAAGAGGTTAAGAAGGCCCAGGAGGTATTTTCGAAAAAGGATCGGGTAATGGCACAGGCCCAGGAGGAGGCCAACCGGACCCTGCAACTGGCGCGTGACAGAGCCGACGGTCTGATCGGGAAGGAAGTACTCGTCACCGATGCCAAGCGCCGGGCCGAACAGATTATTGACCAGGCACACGCTGAGGGTGAGAATATCAAGGCGGCTGCCGACCATTATGCCCAGGAGTCCTTGTCGAACCTGGAACACGCCATGGAACAATTGCTGACGCAAGTGCGCAATGGGATCATGGTTCTCGAACAGCGACATTCCTCCGTCGATGAGAATAAACCCCAGAATTAAGAGGATAGATGAAAACCTCCGCTGAGAAAGCGGAGGTTTATTTAATTCGTACTGGATGTGAGTCGAAGGTCAGACAGCCGTTGTAGCAACACTGCGGATGACCATCACCACTTTCCCTTTTATCTCGAGTGGTTCGTTCTTGTTGAAATGGATGGGGCGCATGGTTGGATTGGCTGGCTGAAGCCGGTATCCGTCCTTTTCCTTGTAAAAATACTTGAGAGTGGTCTCGTCCTTGGCGGGCAGCCAGATCGCCACCATCTCCCCATTCCTGGCCTGTTCGGTCTTCTTCATGATGACAATGTCACCATCATTGACCATGGCATCGATCATCGAATTACCCTGGACTTTAAGGGCAAACAGTTCGGTCCCTTTCTCGCCCACCGGGAGAAGACTGCGGGCCACATCCACGCCGTCGATCTCATCACCGATATACGTCTCACCCGGTGCAGGTACCTGGATGGGTAAACCGGCCGCGATCGGACCGAGGATGGGAATTTTGAAAAAGAGGCTTTGATGGGCGGAGCCGCTCAAGCGCAATGCGCGTGAGAACTTGGCATCCCGCTCGATGTAGCCCCATTCCTCCAGTTGCTTGAGATAATAGGTGACCACAGAAGTGGATGAAATATCGGTCGCCTCGCCAATCTCACGGATGGAGGGCGGATAGCCTTTGTTCACACGTTCGCCGAGATATTCGAGGATCTTTTGATGCCGCTGAGTCAATCCTTTGCTTGTGCGTACCATTTGCACCTTCCTTTCACTTATTTGTTCATTTGTAAAGTGAATATTATACACGAACATACGTTCTACGCCTGAAAGTATATACCCTATTAACCTTATTTGTCAAGGTAGAATTTTTATTCTATTAATGGGTTTCCCCCACACCAATTGCGTAATGATACACGGCCGTAGCAACGACGCAGCCGGTCGCGCCATCAACCACAAGCGCGCGACCGGATTCTGTACCTTGGTCGATTCTTTTGGTGAAATTACTTATGCCACATCGGTTGAATGGCGTAAGCTAATGCATCCGTCCTGCGTCTTTTTTTATTCAACTTCAAATTATTCCGCAGAATGAAACATTGATCCCCAACTCGTTCATCGCCGCAGCTTTGGCATACAGTGCACGACGTGCATCTGCTTCGCCCGGCGCGTAAACGACTTGAATGTGATTCGCCTTGTGGCGCGCCATAAATTGATCTCGCCTGATGCCGCGCATGACCATGTGCATCATGGGCCACTGTGGCGTCGTTTGGTCCCAATTGTCTTGCGCGATCTCGTTCGGCACACTCACCGCCTCACCTAAGCCTATATCGCAGTTGAGCTGGTTTTTGGCGACGAAGATGCGGCTCCACACGATCGATCCAGGTTTGCTGATGCCCTTGATCGTACTGCCACCCAGTGGAAAATACATCGCCGGTTGTCGCTCTCCCAGTGCGCCGTTGTATCCACCAACGAGATGTGCGGGTGGCACTGCACCCGAGATTTCAAGGATCCACACGAAGTGATCACCAATTTTGCGCCCCCATCGCACATCGTGAAGAGTTGTTTCTGGCGCGAAGCCTAAAATGCTCCAAAGGCGATTCGTGATCAGCGCATCAAGTCCGGCACACTCGTCCACTTCGTTGAAATGTGGAATCGCTTTGTTCGCGAACAATACCTCATTGTTGACTTTACCGTATACCGGCGGGCGATCGACATTGTTTAGCAGGCCCTCGACCAAATCAGACGCCGGCACCACGTCTTTCAACCCCTGTTGATACTGGATGCCAATTACATCGCAGCCAAATTCATGTACGATATGCACAGCGGCGATGTACATCTTGCACTGCATGAGAACCTGGGACTCGGTCAGTTCGGTCTCTTCATCCGTGCCGAGATTGAACTTCATTCCTTTCGCCAACAACCAACCATAGGCTGCGTGCGCCTCTTGGTCCGAAACAGAACGCATTTTTGCATATAGCGCAGACTGGCTCAGTCGTTCCTTGAACATGCCGACTGGGCTGAGAAGTTCATCGGGAATGATCGCATTGTACATGCCCATGCATCCTTCGTCGAAGATGCCCATGATGGATTTGTCCGCTCGAAATTCTCTGGCGAAATTGACGCCGATTTTCGCCATTTCTTCGGGCACTTGCACATTCTCGAACGCGCGGACGTGTGAAGTGTCGTGCACGACTTTGCCTGTTTCCAACCATTTCTGCAAGCCGTTGGTAAAAAAATCATCCTCGAAATTCTCGCTCCATAGCGTCGAGTATTCAACACCCGCTTTGGTAAGCGAACCGTTAAGGTTGAGCAACCCGACCAGCCCGGGCCATTGCCCGCTCCAATTCGCGATCGTAAGAATTGGGCCGCGATGCGTCATCAGGCCGGGCAGGACATGATTTGTATATTGCCACACTGCTTCCGCCACGATGAGCGCGGTATCCGGTGGTATGGATCGGAAAACCTCGATGCCGCGTCGTTGTGAGTTGATAAAGCCGTGTTTGAGCACAGGATCGTACGGATGCCCGCGTTGGACATTCCAGCCCTGGCGTTCGACCGCCGCGATAACTTGTTTTTCCATTGCCTCCTGCGCTGGCCAACAATTTTGATTCGCAGAAAGACGCAGGTCACCGCTCGCAATAAGATAAACGGTTTTCATATTATCTCCTTAAATACCATACCCGGCCTCTACCTGAAAGAACGGGAACGCAAAAGAGGCGCTCATATCAATCCGTGTTGTCTTAGAAAATCATCCACCTCGGCTCGTTTAGGGAAGGAAATCTGTGTCCCGATGCGGGTGACTGATAGTGCAGCAACCGCATTCGCACGCTGGATGGCATCCCGCAATGAGAATCCTTCACCCAAAAACACCGCCAGGCTCCCCACGAAGGCATCGCCGGCACCCGTGGGATCCACGGCAGCAACTTTGATGGCCGGGAGGCTTTCCACTGAATCCTTGCTGACCAGCAGCGCACCGCGCTCGCCCAGGGTCAGGATTACTGTTCCTGGTCCTTGCGACAAAAGCTTGCGCGCCGCTGCTTCGGCTTCGGCAAGTGTACCCACCGGCTGGCCGGTTAAAAGCTCAGTTTCAGTTTCATTTGGGGCGCAGATATCTGCAAGTCGCAGAAGCTCTTCTGGAATTGGTGCGGCTGGCGCCGGGTTGAGAATCGTGCGAACGTTGCCGCTCTTGGCAATTCGAAATGCCTCGAGGGTTGTTTCGATGGGGATTTCCAGCTGGCAGATAAGAATATCAGCCTCGAGTATCACCTGCTTGGCATTATGGACATCTGCCGGCAACAAGCCCAAGTTCGCTCCTGGCACAATGACAATGAAGTTCTGGGCATTATCGTCTACAAAAATAGGCGCAACGCCGGAAAAGCCCGACTCGTCATACAACACGTAAGTCGTGTCTATCCCTTGGTCTCGGTAATTCTTGAGGGTGCCTTCACCAAAGACATCCCGACCGACTTTGTTCACCATCGTGACCTGCGCGCCGAGTTTTGCCGCCATCACGGCTTGATTCGCACCTTTGCCGCCATAACCAAGATGGAACGAATGCCCGACCAGCGTCTCTCCCAACTTGGGGAGACGCGGCACTTTGGAAATTAAATCAATCATTGAGCTTCCAACCACGCAGATCTTGGGCTGTGTCGCCATAAAACCTCTCCCGTTTTAAATGTCGCTTAAAGTCAGCGTTTGTGTGCGTTACTTTTTTTCTGGTCCAGGAACAACCACATGCTCCTCGGTATAAATGTGAATGCGCACCGCTGCGAATTGATCCGCATCCACGCCAGCGGTTACGCCTTCGTCGGATGCGAAGGCGGCCTCCATTGCTTCCACACTATCCCACCACAATTCGGCCGTGCCATCGTAGAACGGCTCCAACCCGTCGCCATCCGGTTGGTGGTTGATGGCAATGTTGACGCGGTAACCAAGCATCCCGGGCATTCGGGATGATAGTTTAAGGTGCTCGTTCAACCAACGCTTCTCAAATTCCTCCCTCGTTGTGCCTGGCATTCGTTTTAGAAGTGCAATACATTTGATCATGACGTTCCTCCTTAATATAGTGGATATGACCTGACTCTGGTCCTTCTAGCCGTGCAAATATTTATTCAGCCTTCTTCCACGCCATTCTTCCTGAATTGAGGAAAGGATTTCTTTGTCTTGCGGTATCGGCGAACTTCGCTGCGGCAGTCATCCTTCTTGGCGATTTTATTTTCCAGTATGATATCAGGGCAGCCCGACACGCTTGGCACCTTCCTGCATGAAAGCAAGACCATCGCCTGCAATCACGGTTGGACTGTACTTGGGAGGACGCCACATGCGGGTTGACGCAACCATCTCGGGGTTAATGGAGGTAAACGCCTCCAGCACCAGCGGGCCTTTATAATGAGCATCTGCCAGGCCGTGAAACACCTCGTCCCAATTAACGGTTCCGGTGCCTAATTTTCCGCGATGACTTTCGCTCATATGAATATATCCGAGCAGATCCGCAGACTCGATGAGGGGCTTGTAAAACCCTTCCTCTTCGATGTTCATGTGATAGGTATCCGCGTGCAGCTGGATATTGTCCGCACCAATCGCTTTGATTGCATCACGAGCATCGGCGAGCGCAGTAAACAGGTAACCTTCGTGACGATTAACCACTTCCAACCCCAAGGTGATACCGCGTTTCTTGGCATCTGCCGCCACTTCGCCCAGTACTTCGATTGCGGTCTGCCGTTCAGCTTCCGTTGGCGGCGCCCCAGTGAACAGGCCAATCGCATAGGCGATGCAGCCACAAAGATAATCGCCACCGAGAGCTTCAAGTTTATCCAGCGCACTGGTTAAAAATTCTTTTGCCCGCTTGGGCTGAGCGGGCATATGCGCATCATTCGGTAGCACGAGCGAGGCGGTCGCGTAAATGCCGGCGCTCGCAAGCGCCTGTTTGTGAACAGCCGCGTCAAACTCATCGGGCTTAAGCAGAGGGATCTCGATGAAATCGTATCCCTGCCGGCTTGCCTCAGCTATCGCATGGTTGCCTTTTTCGGTCGTCCATTGGTCAACCCAGACAAATGCATGTGCTCCATACTTGGGCATGGTAACCTCCAGAAAAAAAGATTGGATTGGTCTGGCCGGTTTTCTAGAGCTGGTCAGGCCCATCTTTGGCGAGCGTTCCGCATGGCTTCCTTCAACTGTCCACATGAGATGCTGAAGAATTCAACCATAACCACCGAAACGACTCATAAGGATTTTGTTTCATGCAGCTGGTCGAATATGGGAACCAGTGCGTTGTAAGATGACAAGAAGATTGGGTAAAGACGGTCGTAGACCTCTTGCGCTTCGGGATTGGGAACCTGCCGGTTTACGATTTCGACACACTGTTTGACGATCGAGAAATCCTTAAACAGTCCAACACCTACTCCTCCGGCAATCGCCGCGCCCAACGAGGTTGCTTCGTCAAGCAGGCGCGGTCGCAGTGTTGGGCGCCCGAATACATCCGCAAGGATTTGCCGCCACAGCGCTCCCTTCGCGCCGCCGCCTATCAAGATCACTTCATCGATGCGCGCATTCGCATCCAGAAACGATTGCAGGATCGTGCGCAAATTCATACTGATGCCTTCTAGCGTTGCGCGAATCAAATCCGCCCGCGTGTGCGTGACCTGCAGCCCGACGAACCCGCCGCGCGCTTTCGGATTCCAGTGCGGGCTGCGCTCACCTTGAAGATACGGCAGAAATAGCAAACCGTGCGCGCCTGGGATGCTTTCAGCCGCACGGCGGTTCATGATTTCGTACACGTCTTCGCCGGTCTCAACCGCTTCGTGGCCCTCGCTCCAGCAAACCTGGCGCTGTAACCACTGGTACGATCCGCCCGCGGCTTGCATCGTACCGCACGGTGCGAACATATTCGGCACCATGTGCGCCCAGTTGAAGATCCGGCGGCCCGGGTCGTAAATTGGACGCGCTGCGGCAAACGAAATCCAGGAAGACGAACCGATATAGTTATATGCCGGGCCTTCCATTACAGCGCCCGCCCCCACCGCTGCGCTCGCGCCATCTCCACCGCCAATAACAACCGGCGTGCCAGCCGTCAACCCCAGCTGTTCTGCAGCTTCCTTCGTGAGTTCGCCGATCACGTCAGTCGAATTGTGAATCTCCGGCAACAGGCTTTGGTCGAGGTAAATCGCCTTTAGAATCTCATCTGACCACATGCCATGTTCCAGATCATAAAGATTCATCCCACTCGCATCCGAGCGATCGGTGACGAATGCGCCAGTCATCCGGTAAGCAATATAGTCCTTAACGTGCAAAAATTTGTGTGCCCGTGCAAAAACGTCCGGTTCGTTTTCGCGGACCCAGGCGATTTTTGACCCACTGTAAGTTGGGCTAATTCGATGACCGGTGATGCGATAGACGCGTTCTTCGCCTACCAGTTCGCCTAGACGCGCCGCTTGCATGACCGCACGCTGATCTGCCCAGATGATACAGGGGCGGAGAGGATTGCCTGCCGCATCAACCGGCAGGCACCCCATCATCTGTCCGCTGAAAGAGATTACCGCAATTTCCTGCGGTACCACCCGCGATTTACTGAGCAGCTCGCGTGTTGCGTTGGTAACTGCACGCCACCAATCGTCTGGGTCCTGTTCTGCCCAGGTCGCTTGCGGGCGCGAGGTTTCATAACCACTGAAAGTGCTTGCCACCAGCCTTCCCTCTTCGTCAAACAGAGTGGCTTTGTTGCCAGTGGTGCCCAGGTCATGTGCGAGGATGAATCGTTTCATCGGGCAATCTCTCCTGCAAAGAGACGTTGTTGCATAAACCAACCTTGACGCGCTGATCTACGGTTCGATTACCACCTTGCCAACGTGTTCGTCCGGATTGTTCGCCATTTCAAATGCACGTTGAAATTCATTCAGCGGGAAAATATGTGTGATGATCCGGTCTGGATCAATGACGCGCCGCGCAAGCAGATCGAGTGCAATGGGAAAATAGTGATTTGGGATGGCGTGTGAGGCGCGCAGCTGCAGTTTCTGGAAATGAAACGCGTTGATGTCCAGCGCGACCGTTGCTCCATCACGCTCTTCGAGACCAATCAGTGCAACGATTCCGCCGAAGCGACAAGCGCTTAATGCCTCCGGAATCGCCGCGGGCGGCGCGGTCATAAGCACGCGGTCCACGCCATCACCGGTGGCGCGTTTGATCTCTTCCACGACATTCTCGTTTCCGTTGATCGTCACGTCCGCGCCCATTGTGCGCGCCAGTTCAAGCCGGAACCGGTTGCGCGGGTTGTCGCGCCGCGAGCCGACAAGAAACACACGCCGCGCGCCGCGCAATTTCGCAATTTTGCAAGCCATGATCCCAATGGGACCCGTGCCCCAGACCGCGACTTCGCCGTTGAGCGGAATGTCAGCGCGTAGTGTTACATCGATCGCCACGGTGAGCGGTTCCGCGACGGTGGCTTGGTGCGCTGAGAGATCGTGATATTTTTGCAGCGATGTTTCCGGGATACATAGGTAATCGCTCATCCCGGCTTGATCGTCCATAAACGTCCAGATATTGCGGCAGTAGCGACTATCACCGTTCTTGCACGCGTCGCAAACGTTGCAGCTGCTGTTGTTCTCGATGATGACTGTATCACCTGATCGTAAACGACTGACGCCCGCGCCGACCTGCTCGACGCAGCCGGAGAGTTCATGACCCAGCGGCGTCCACTCATTATTCATCGCGTTCATTTTATGCAGATCAGTGCCGCAAATTCCACATCCGGTAACGCGGACCAGTACTTCACCCGCGCCGGGTGTGGGCCTCGGTACTTCGCGCAAGTCAAACTGATAGGGCGCTTTGCCCCACAATGCTCGCATAAGTCGCCTCTCACGCGCGCTTGCGCGTGTATCTCGCAATGAAATTGTAAGGCGAAGGGAGCGGAATCTCACTCGCCGCGTTGAGTTTCGCCATTTGCTCCGCGTTCAGCGACCAGCCCACACTCCCCAAATTATCTTTCAGGTGTGCCAACGTGCGAACACCAATGATCGGTGCGGTCACGCCGGGTTGCTGCAGCAGCCAGTTCAATGCCACCTGGCTTGGCGATTTCCCGCATGCACTACTTACTTCCATCAGGGCATCGACGATCCGCCAGGTTTTCTCGCTCTCGCGCTGCTCGGGCAGATCATCCCAACGGTCGGCCCGTCCCACGCGGCTATCCGGCGGTGGCAGCTGGCCACGGCGGTACTTGCCGCTCAACCACCCGCCTGCCAGAGGCGACCAGGCAATGACCCCGATGCCCTCCTCGAGGCAGACTGGCAGCAGTTCCCATTCCGTGCTACGTACGAGCAGGCTGTATTCCGGCTGCAGACAGGTGATGCGCGCCCGGTGGTTTTTCTCGGCGAGCATGTTCGCCCGGACCAATTGCGAGGCGGTCCAGTTCGACGCGCCGATATAGCGGATCTTGCCAGCGGTCACCAGATCGTCCATCGCCCGCAACGTCTCGTCCAGCGGCGTCAGCGCATCCCAGCAGTGCGTCTGGTAAATGTCGAGATAATCCGTCTGCAAGCGCCTCAAACTGCGGTCAACCTGGTCCATAATATGCTTACGTGTCAGCCCGCTATCGTTTGGTCCCTTGTCGTCCGCAGGGAAAAAGACCTTGCTGGCAATTACAAGGCGTTGCCGGTTCCCCCGGCTCTTGAGCCAGGCACCGAGAATCCTCTCAGACTCGCCTTCATTATAAGTATTCGAAGTGTCGAAAAAATTGCCGCCCGCCTCGACAAAGCAGTCGGCGAGCTCGTGCGCCGTCGGCTCGTCGGTGACCCAGCCAAAGGTCTGGCAGCCGAGCATAATCTCTGAAACCTTGACACCAGATCGTCCCAAAAGACGATATTCCATTACTGTGCCTCCTGTATGTTCTCTACTTGATCGCGCCCACTACCAGGCCACGCGTGATAAACCGCTCGATGAGCAGAGAGATGAGGACCATTGGAGCAATCGAAAGCAGAGAAAGCGCAGAGATATACCACCACTGCGGGCCATAAGACTGTGTCCCCATCCCGGCAATGAACATGGGCAGCGTGCTGGCTCTGCTAAAGGTCAACATTAGCGCGAAGAGATAGTCGTTCCAGGTGAATACCAGGCAGAACAGGAAGGTCGCAATTAACCCTGGAGCAGCTAATGGCAGCACGATGCTGCGGAACGCCTGAAAGCGGTTTGCGCCATCAATTAACGCACTTTCTTCAAGATCCGCCGGCAGGCCGGCAAAAAAATCGCGCAGGATCCAGACCGCGAAAGGCAGGTTAAACACAGTGTAAGCCAGGATCATCCCCTGATAAGTGTCGATAAGTTTTACAAAGTGATACATGACCAGGTAGGGCAGAATCACCACAACCGCAGGCAGCATGCGCTGGGAAATGATAAAAAATGCAATGTTGCTGTTCTTCCATTTCAGCCCGCGCCAGTAAAAGCGGAACCGTGTCAACGCATATCCGGCCATCGCACCGATGATGACAGCGATGGCTGCGCTGGACGTTGCCAGGATCGCACTGTTGGCCCAACTGCGATATATGGCTTCCGAGGTCGAGCCTGTAAAGACGAATTTCCACGCATCGAGCGTGGGCTTGAAATCAATCCACGGAAGATATTTTGGTCCCTGGAATACCGCAATCGGGAGCTTGAAAGAAGTGATGATCGTCCAGTAGATGGGAAAGAGGCAGACAAATGCCCAGAGAAAAAGTAAAAAGTGCGTGATGAAGGACTTGACCCTCTTGGTTGTTTGCCATGTGAGTTGCATCATTCCACCTCATCCTTCTGCTGCAGCCGCGCGACCGCGCAGAGAATTCAAAAAGATCGTGGAGAACAGGACGACCATGATCAGCAGGGAATAAGCAATGGCAGAGGCATAACCCAGGTTGCCGCTTCTCATGCCCACTGTATAGGCATACATCGTCACGGTCTCCGTCGCCGTGCCCGGACCTCCGCCGGTCATGACCACCACAATGTCGAAAAGCTTGAATGCCTCCAGCGCCCGGATCAGGATGACCGTGATCGAAACCGGCGCGAGCATCGGAAAGATGATGTACCGCAGTATCTGCCAGTCGTTCGCTCCATCGACTGTCGCGCCTTCAAACACTTCCACCGGCAGCGACTGCAACCCCGCCAGCAGGACAATGGTTACGAACGGAACCCACTCCCACGTGTCCAGTAGGATCAGAGAAGGTATCGCCAACTTTGCATTGCTCAACCAGGGGACACCCGCTAGGCCGATGTGTTTGATAATATCGTTGATCGGGCCCATCGATTCATTGAACAACATGCGCCCGAGATAACCGACCGCCGCCGGGGTCAGCATCATCGGCACCAGGAAAACCACGCGGAAAAAGCGGCGGAAATGAATCTCCTGGTTGAGGAGCAACGCCAGGCCCAGGCCGAGGAAGAATTGCAGGGTGACCGCTCCGCCGACAAAGTACACCGTATTCTTCGCATCATTCCAAAAGCGCACATCCGTAATCATGGTCACAAAATTCTTCAAACCGACAAAGCGCACACCCCCTTCCAGCCGGGACAGGTCCCAGTTCGTAAATGATAAACCCAGCGAGAAGATCAGGGGGAAGATGGACAAGAGTAAAATCAGAATGACGGCCGGCATGAGAAACGCATTGCTGGCCGCACGATCTTTTTTTGAAGCCGGTGTTTCCTCAACCATGAACTTGCCAGGCCTGGAACCACCCTTCGAAACATCTGCATTTTCCATAGATATCTTCCCTTCTCGCCTACGTTAGGTCGGCGGCAATCCGATTGAGAAAAATCCGACGAGCGGCTGGCTGCATGTTCCATTCATCGAAAAGTCGGTAGCCAGCAGCCTGATTGTAGCATCAACTCCTGGCTACCGATGACTAAATATCTCTAACCGCACCCGGCTTTTGAAGCATAAAACCAACTCGGAACAGAGCCCCCCCTTTGCGTGCCCCAAAAGCCGAGGCGGCATGGTCAGATTAATGACCGGCGTCTACTGCGCCGGCAGTCCATACATTTGACGATAGAGCTTTATCTGCTGGTCTCTGCCTAGTCGGTCGGTGATCGCATTCCAATCCTTTGCGACTTGGTCCAACGCCGCCTGTGAAGTCACCTGACCGGCGACGGCTTGCGCCAGTTGCGTGTCCAACGCATCAAAGTACTCGGCTGCACCCGGGATCCGCAGGTCTATCACAGCATTCGGACTGTTGATGGTATTCCGAATTGCGTCCAGGTATTCCGTTGTCTGCGTCGCACCCATCCCGCTTGCGATCCACGGTGCTGGATTGTTCATATCGCTGTAATAGTGCGGGTTCACGCCCGTGCCGCCCGTCGTGCTCAGCTTTAGGCTCATGTTCTGGCTGCCCATGAATGACAGGAAATCGAACGCGCAATCGGCGTACTTGGTCGTCTTGGAGACGCCGCCAATCCAGCCGCCGAACGCCAGGAACGGTGCCTGGTTATACGCTGTGACCCACGCCTTGGTTGTCGCATCGTAATACTTATCCACGCCCGGGTGGGCCTGGGCGCTCCAACCTTCGGTCACAACGGACGATTTCTTGTCAGCCGACAATGGACCTACATCGCCCCAGTCAATCGCCAGCGCCAGCTTGCCCGCCGGGAAGTTGGAACGAATGTCACCCACGTCCCAGTTCAGGACGTCCGGCGGCCCTACCTTGACTAGCGAGCTGTACATATCCAGCGCCGCCACAAAGCCCGGATTGTTGATCCGCGGCTCCATCGTGTCCAGGGTCAAATAAGAACGCCGGATCAGTCGGCGACTTGACATACGGTGCAGCGATGCCGAGGAAGGTCCAGTAACTCTGGGCACTGCGCTTGAACGCCGTTCCTGCGCCGTAGATCGTCACTCCGTTGATCACCTTGCCATTGAAGAACTCGGCAATGTCGTGATACTGGGTCCACGTCTTGATCGGCACCGGCAGATCGTAGCCGTACTTCGCTTTGAAATCGGCCATGTTCTTGGGATCTGTCAACAGGTCTTTGCGCAGATACACGTTGTGCGCATCGCCATCGTACGGTGTGCCGTAGATCGTGCCGCCCCACGACAGAATCCGATCGCGGTAGGTCGGAATAAGGTACTTGAAGCCCATCTCGTCTTGATTCTTCTGTGGGACTGGCAGAAGATAACCGGCGCCCATCAGGTCGCCCGCCCAGTCTGAAGCGTAGACGACAATATCGTACGGGCTGGCACCGGTCACAAAGGCGGTGCGGATCTTTTGAAACAGATCGCCAAATGCGACTTCCTGTACTTGGACTGTGCCACCTGTCTTGTCACCCCACGTCTTCCAGAGGTCCTCCATGGGAGACGCGATCTGCGGCCCTGTTTGTGTCACTGCCTGCAGCGTGACGCCCTTACAATCCATTGTTCCAATTCCGTTCGGGAAAAGGGCTGTCGGATCTGCCTGCGCCGTCGTGACATCGACGGCAGGGGCGGCAGTCGCCGGAGCGGCAGTCGCAGGGGCGGCAGTCGCCGGAGCGGCGGTTGGAACAAGCACCGGTGCGGCAGTTGCCGGTGCGGGGGCGGCAGTCGCGGGGGCAGGAGCTTGGGTGGCCGGGGTGCCGCAGGCTGAAAGCACGAATGCCACGACTACCAGGCATGAAATTAAACACGTTAGTTTCTTCATCTAATTCTCCTTTTCATTAATTAGTGGTACTTTCCAGTGACTATCACAAATATCATCAAGCAGTTTTCTCTTATTCTCCTCTTCTTATTTCTTCCTCCTTTCTATTTAAATACTCACCTTACGCGGCAGCCGTAAAATAAGCCAATTTCAGCCACCATATCTGGGCGAAATCCGAAAAAGCGGGTAATACAGCCAGTATCTGGTGCGTAGGTGCGCAGCATCACTTGTCAACTCTTTCCAGTTACCATCGCACATGTTATCGAATAGTTCTTTATTAGTAACTTGTTTTAGTAGTCAGGCGTACCTGAAAACGACTGCGATCGCCGCGATGCCAGGCGATAAAATACTCCAATGCGATCCCATTGGATAAATACCCCACCGAGGTTATCTTGCTCAATGCTGCACCGTCAGCTACTCTTAATAGTTTAGCCAGTGCAAGTGGGGCATTTACACTTTCAATGGTTCGGATTCCATCTGTGATAATCAATCCATGCTTCTCACGTAGCAATTTATAAAGCGAATGGCTGGTGAAATCTTCCTGTAATAAAAGCGGACATATTTTTTGCGGGATATAGCTGATGACGACCATGACCGGTTCCCCGTCAAGGGAGCGCAGACGATGCAGTTTTATGACTGGCTCGCTCAAGGGAATTTGAAGAGCTCGGCTTATTTCCTTGTCAGCTTCTACCTTACTGAGTTCCAGGACCCGGGTACTTACCTGTTGCCCATGTGCTACTGCATCGTCGTAAGACCCGGACAACGATTGCATCAGTTCCCATGCCATTTGAGGTTGGGTTATGAAACTCCCTTTACCTTTATAGGTATTAATTAAACCCGCATTCAAAACTGTATATAAAGCCTGCCGAACCACTGTGCGGCTGACATTGAAATGTTTGCACAAGGTCAGTTCACCTGGCACCTTCCAACCCGTCTTCCATTCTCCCGATTTGATCTTTTTCTCAATGTGCTGCGTAAGCTGCAAATAATAGGGTACAGCACTCTCGAGATTGATGACATCATCTGAACCCAATTCGATCACTACATGATCATGTTTTTCTGGCATGTAGCCCTATCCCTTCTTAATCAACGCAAGACTGGCTCCTTGGATGGATGAACAAATTCAGCGATTTCGGCAAGCTGGTCAACCCATTATGTATAATTTCTCAATATAAAATAAACCTGCTCAAATAATTACCGGGTGAGCTGGTTGTCCGCCTGCCAATACCGCCAGGCAGTCTGCTAACGCCATTTCACCCATGGCTTTTGTCGCGGAATCTGAATGCGCACCTGCATGCGGTGTCGCAATAACATTTTTCATGGATAATAAGGGATTGGAAGGGTCAGGGGGTTCAGGATAAAAAGCATCCAGGCCTGCTCCTCTCAAGTGCCCGGAACGGAGTGCTTCAATCAATGCAGTTTCATCCACCAGCTCTCCACGGGCCGTATTTATTAAGAAACTACCGGTTTTCATCTTGGTCAAAAACGATGAATTGACCATCCCTTTTGTTTCTTGCGTAACAGGCAAATGTAAACTCAAGAAATCTATTTCTGGCAGCATTGATTCGACATCAATTACCTGAATTTGATTTTCCATGACAAACTTTTGATCAATATCGATATCATGGGCTAGGATCTGGCAATTAAAACCAGCCAATCGTTTTACCACCATTTTCCCGATTGCGCCCAAGCCAAGGATGCCAACCTTTTTACCCAGGAGAGAGACTCCGGATACCCTTGGCCATTCGCCTGATTTCGTTGCTGCTGATAAAGAAGGGATATCACGCGCCAGGCATAACATCAATCCAATGGTAAGCTCAGCGACTGAAGCCGCATTGGCACCTGGAGTGAAAGTCACGATGATATTCTTTTCATTCGCACAGACAATATCCACTCGGTCATATCCCACCCCGTACCGGGCGATTATTTTTAACTTGGGAGCTTTTTCAATCACGGGACGGTCAATTTGATCCAAACCGGCGATCATCCCATCAACATCCTGGATAAGACCTTGAAGTTCTTCGGAAGAGCATGGCCGACCATAAGGATTGTAAGTTACTTTCCCGACACTGGCTTCCAATCTCGTGCGCAGGGATGGATCATCTTTTCCAAAGGATGTTGCTGTAACCAGGACGTGGCTGTTTCCCAGGCTCTTCACGTTATTGCATCCTTTTGGCGGGTTCATGCCTGCGGGGATTGTCAATAACAATAGGTTGGCCATTTTCACACAGGACTAATTTGCGATATCCTCGTGTTTCAATGGTTCCATAATCATGGCCGGCATTTCCTGGATATCCAAAAAAAGTGATTAGATCTTGATTGAGGCGGGTATTAACCGACCGGTGCGCCCAATTGGGAGGCACATATAGGATTTTCCCGGGTGCAAGGTCTTCGACTGCCCAATCGCCTTCCAACGTTTCCAGGACCATTTTCCCATTTCCCTGAAGGACGTAATAAATTTCTGCGGTATCCATTACAGTATGAAAATGGCCCTTGGTCATAAAATATTCTTTCCCCACCAGACCTGGATGAACAATGGAAATTCCATGAATTATTTCTCCTGCTACTTCAGGACGACTCAATTCATATACTTCATAAAGCAAAGTGTCTTCTTTTTCTAATTGTGCATCATAAGCAGCTTGATCCAGGTATTGCCCTTGCATGGATTGGAGGGTTCTTAAAACGTGGAGTTCATAGCGACTCGGAACTCCACATGGTAGGGATATGTTAAACGTGTAGGGTCGATTACCGATCACTGGACAGATCCCAGTTTTATATAAGTTATAATTACAGGATGATAGGATAACAAAATTGTAACTCTATTTGGCAAAATTATCAAGTTTTTTCTGCCCTTTACTCAAAAATTCAGATAAAATCATGAATAATGCAGTGGAGACACAAATTGTGCGTGCAAGCAGACACCCGCGAATTAATAAGAAAGGTGGATTACTAAAACAAACAGTTCTTCCATAAGTCATTGAATAATCTCACACCGATGAATGTTTTTGGAGGATTAGCAAAGGAGGTTCTGACAAAAAAGGGCGAAGATCAAGAGACCGGTGTCATAAACCAGAGCCTGTAGAATTTATGGCGCGGTTGGGGGAGTGTAATGAGATCGGGTCGGGAAACGTCTCTTGGTAAAAACCTTTTTTTGTCTCATATGTTCTGAGGACGCATTGGAACGAAAAGCTTGTCGTATGGTTGTAATCCCCACTTCCTTTGGGAAAAATACTGCTCGCTTGAAAACACGAATTGGAGAAAAAATGAACAAAATTGAAGTACTTGGAAGAGTCAAGGAACTGGGCTTGTTGGCCGTTATTCGCGGTCCATCGCCTGAACTGACCGTCAAAATGGTGGAAGCGCTCATCGCTGGTGGAGTTTTGGGCATAGAGATCACCTACAGCACCCCCAATGCAGAAGATGTGGTGCGCAGTCTCTCCAGCAAATTCGGCGGGAAGATCGTTCTTGGCATGGGAACTCTCACCAAGCCCGAACAAGCCGTTTCTGCCAAAGAAGCCGGCGCGAACTTCCTCGTCAGTCCGATCTGCGAACCAGGCCTGGTGAAAAGCATGGTTGCCAGCGGATTATTAACCATGGCAGGAGCATTATCCCCCACCGAGGTTTTCCAGGCATATAACCTTGGAGTGGATGTGGTCAAGATCTTCCCGGGGTCATTGGGAGGCCCTGCTTATATCAAGGCGCTCAAGGGACCTTTCCCATATATCCCGATGATGCCGACAGGGGGCGTGAGCGCCGGTAATGTGGCGGAATGGTTCAAGACCGGGGTCATCGCAGTCGGTGCAGGCAGCGAGCTTTGCCCGCCGCAATTGGCCAGGGAGGGCAAATTTGATGAGATCACAAAACTGGCGTCGGAGTTCGTAAAGGTTGTCAGCACTGTCAGGGGACAGCAATAAGGGAAAAGGAGGTAATGGAGATGAACAAGGTGGATTATCCAATCGTAAAAAAGTGGGGACCGACTTTTTACTTCATTGGCGTAACCACTGCTAAATCCTCGATCATGAAGGTTTTTCCCTTGTGGATGAAGGTGCTGGACCGGCAGGAGGTTGTGATCGAAGGCGTGGACTGTAAAATCCATGCTGATCCCGAGGTTTATCGCCAGGCGGTTGCCCAGATCAAATATGATCCCCTTTCACTCGGCGCCCTTGTCACCACGCACAAGATCGACCTGCTTAACGCTGCGCGCGATATGTTTGAGTACCTTGATCCATACGCTCAGATCACCGGTGAGGTCTCCAGTATTTCCAAGCTGGAGGGCCGCCTGGAAGGTCATGCCAAAGATCCGCTGACCTCCGGAGCCAGCCTGGACGCGCTCATCGGGGAAGGCTACTTTGGAAAAACCCACGGCCAGGTGTTGTGTTTTGGAGCGGGTGGATCCGGCGTCGCTACCCTGCTCCACCTGATCAATAAAAAGGATAAAGCCGACCGTCCGACCATGTTCACGTTCGTAAACCGTTCCCAGGGCCGGCTGGATCATGCCAGAGAGATGGTGGACGGATTGGAAACCGACATTCAAATTGAATACATCTGCAACTCCGATCCCATGGTCAACGACAAGATCATGGAGAAATTCCCTCCGTACAGCGTGATTATCAACGCCACCGGGATGGGCAAGGATACCCCCGGTTCACCGGTAACCTGGGAAGGCAAATTCCCGTTGAACAGCATCGCCTGGGAATTCAACTACCGCGGCGAACTGGATTTTCTGCACCAATCCCTGGCACAGGTGGAAAGCCGCAAGGTGAAGGTGGAAGATGGCTGGTTGTATTTTGTGCACGGTTGGACCCAGGTGGTTGCCCAGGTTCTGCATTTCGATCTCACCCCGGACCTGTTTGGCAAGTTGAATGAGGCTGCCTCCACCGTCAGAGGCAAATAAATTGGCCCCCTCAGCGGGGGTTTATGGTGATTGGCCTGAAATAGCCGTAGTTTTCTTCTGGCCATCATCAATTTACGCAACCTAAAGATAGAGACACCACCCGACTCGATAATTGTACATGCTGCTTTTTATGATTGCAATTGTCTCCAAATGGTTATTGCATTTAAAGTTGATTCTATCTATACTATTATCATAAAATCATTCCCTCCAGCTCTTTTTACCTGCAGCCAATAACAGGAAAGGAGACCAGCATGCCGAAAGATCTAAAAACCAGGAAGCGCAAAACCCATCCGGCCAAGTCCAAGCAAGCAAAGGCTGCCGCCGAGGCTCCGACCAAAACCCCCGTTCCATTAACAAAGGAGGAATATGAGCGGGAGCTTGCCAGGCTCCAGATCGAGCTGGTCAAAATGCAGGAGTGGATAAAGTATAAAGGTCTTAAAGTGGTTGTTATATTTGAAGGGCGCGACGCGGCTGGGAAGGGGGGTGTCATCAAGCGCATCACCGAGAGCCTCAACCCGCGCTTCGCCCGGGTGGTGGCATTGTCCACTCCCACCGAGCGCGAGAAATCCCAGTGGTATTTTCAGCGCTATGTCGCCCAGCTCCCCTCCGCAGGCGAGATGGTGCTGTTTGACCGGAGCTGGTACAACCGGGCGGGGGTTGAGCGGGTCATGGGCTTCTGCACCGAAGAGGAATATACCGAATTCCTGCGCTCGTGTCCTGAATTCGAACGCATGTTGATCCGTTCGGGCATCATTTTGATCAAATACTGGTTCTCGGTCAGCGATGAGGAACAGGAGCGCCGGTTCCAGAGTCGTATAAACGACCCGACCAAGCGCTGGAAACTCAGCCCGATGGACCTGGAGTCACGCTCCCGTTGGGTTGAATATTCAAAAGCCAAGGATGAGATGTTCGCCCATACCGATATCAAGCAGGCTCCCTGGTTTGTTGTCAACGCCGATGATAAGAATCGCGCCCGGCTGAATTGCATGCGGCATCTCCTGAACATCATCCCTTACCAGGATCTGACACCGGAACCGATCAGTTTACCGCCGCGCCAGAGGGATAACGGCTATGTCCGCCCGCCGATCACCGACCAAACCTTTGTGCCGGATATGTACAACAAGGAAAATACGCCGTGATCCCTCCTAAACCATCCGACAACCAGCCAGATTCCGATAAAACTGGTTCAGACAAGATGACCGCAGCGGAACTGCGTGCCACCCTGCAAGTCTTGACCGAACGCCTGGACCAGATCGAAGCCAGCCTGGCGGCCGTGCGCGAAGGGCTGACAGCCGCTGCCAGCCAACCTGCCTCCAATCAACCCGCCGGCGAGAGCGTGATCATGGATGCAACCATCCTGCTCATGTCCTATGATGACAATGGGCAGCCTGTTTACAAAGTCAAAGGTGGGCAGTACATGAAGTTTGGCGTGAGGGTATGGCCGGAAGTGCTGCCGGCGCTTGGCGTGGACCCTGCCTCCCTCAAACCGGGACCCAACCCGGTCAACCTGCGCGTGCGGGTGCTCATGGGCGAACATGGCCCGCGCAAAGTGGTCAGCCTGGCATAATATCAAAAGTACGAAAAAAGGACACGAGCGGGCCTGAGCCCACTCGTGTCCTTTTAATTCCAAATATCGATTATCGTTCGCCCTTAGCCCAATTTGTGTTTTTTTACGAATTCATCCAGGACTCCGTCAAGATTGGGCCGGCCGATCTCCTGCAGGTTGTAATACACCCGGGTGAACGGCTTGTTGATCTTGATGATCCGACTTAGGTCGATCGGGGTTCCTATGACCACCGAGTCGCATTCCGTCCGGTTGATGGTTGCTTCCAGGTCTTTCAACTGCTGTTCGCCGTAGCCCATCGCCGGCAGGAGCACACCGATATTCGGATAAGTCTTGAACGTATCGCTGAGCTTTCCCACGGTATACGGCCTGGGGTCGACAAAACCGGCCGCTCCAAATTTCTGCGCGGCCACAACGGCAGCTCCGATCTTCATCTCGCCGTGTGTCAGGGTTGGGCCGTCCTCGATCGCCAGGACCTTTTTCCCCTTGATCACCGATGGATCATCCACATCCAGGGTCGAGGCTGCATCAATGACCGTGGCGCCAGGATTTACCGCCATGATATTCTTCCGCACTGTCTGGATCCCGTCAGCATCCGCACTGTCCATCTTGTTGATCACCACTACATCTGCCATGCGCAGCGAGATTTCACCGGGATAATATGTCAGCTCGTGGCCCGGGCGGAGCGGATCCACGACGGTGATCTGCAGGTCAGGTACATAGAAGGAGAAGTCATTGTTTCCTCCGTCCCACAGGACGACATCGCAGCCCCTTGGATCCTTTTCAGCCGCCCGCAGAATAGCCTCGTAATCCACGCCCGCGTAGATGACGTTACCGCGCACGACGTGCGGCTCATATTCTTCCATTTCCTCCACGGTACAGTTGTTTTTTGCCAGGTCTGAGATCTCGGCGAAGCGCTGGACTTTCATCTTGACCAGGTCTCCATACGGCATGGGATGGCGAATGGCGACCACCTTCAGGCCTTTGGCCATCAGGATTTCAATCACCCGGCGGGAGGTTTGGCTTTTCCCGGACCCGGTCCGGACTGCGCAGACAGAGATCACTGGTTTGGTACTTTTGATCTGGGTATCTCTGGGACCCAGCATGCTGTAACTGGCACCGACCGCTTCGACAATGGCTCCGGTCGCCATCACCCGTTGGTAGGTGACATCGCTGTAGGAGAAGACACATTCATCTGCCTTCAGTTCCTTGATCAATCTAGGCAGATCCTTTTCCTCGTAAATGGGGATACCTTTCGGGTAGAACTGGCCGGCCAGTTCAGCAGGGTAGGAGCGCCCGGCAATATCTGGGATTTGTGCAGCCGTAAAAGCCACCACTTCATAGGCCTCGTTGTTCCGGTAATAAGTATTGAAATTATGGAAATCCCTTCCGGCTGCACCGATGATGATCACTTTCCTTTTATTCACTGTTTCCTCCGTTATAAATTTTGTTGTTAATCAGATTGGTTATTGGGTTGGATCAGGAGCCAAGGGTCGCCACCATCACCGCCTTGATGGTATGGACCCGGTTCTCGGCTTCGTCGAAGACCACCGAGGCTGGACCTTCAAAGACTTCTTCGGTGACCTCCATGGAAGCCATGCCATATTTTTGAAAGATCTCCTCGCCGATCTTGGTCTCCCGGTTGTGGAATGCGGGCAGGCAGTGCAGGAATTTCACGCCTGGATTGCCGGTTTTTTTCATCACTTCTGCATTCACCTGGTATGGGGAAAGCAGCTTGAGCCGCTGTTCCCATACATCTGCTGGTTCGCCCATGGAGACCCATACATCTGTTTCAATAAAATCGCAGTCCTTGACGCCGTTGTCCAGGTCCTCGGTCAGGGTGATCTTTGCACCGGTTTCGCTGGCGATTGCGCTGGCGGCCTCCACAAGGGATGGGGCCGGCTGCACCGAGCGCGGCGCAACCACGCGAAAATCCATGCCCAGTTTGGCCGCACCGATCAGCAGGCTATTGCCCATGTTATACCGGGCATCCCCCAGGTAAGCCAGTTTCACCTGGTGAAGCGGCTTGTCGCTATGTTCGGACATGGTTAGTAAGTCAGCCAGGATCTGGGTGGGATGGAATTCATTCGTCAGGCCGTTCCACACCGGAACGCCGGCATATTTTGCCAGCAACTCCACCCGCTCCTGCCCGAAGCCTCGATATTCAATGCCATCATACATCCTCCCCAACACCCTGGCGGTATCCTTGAGCGACTCCTTGCTGCCCATCTGGCTGCCAGTTGGGTCCAGGTAGGTCACATGCGCGCCCTGGTCATGGGCGGCCACTTCAAAAGCGCAGCGCGTCCGGGTGGAAGCCTTCTCAAAGATAAGCACGATATTCTTCCCCTTGAGCTTTTGCTCTTCAATGCCGGCATATTTGGCCGCCTTCAAATCGGCCGAGAGCTTTAACAGGTATTGGAGCTCCTGGGGGGTGAAATCCAATTCCTTCAAGAAATGCCGGTTCCGGAGATTAAATGCCATTTCTCACTCCTTGCTTAAAAAGTAATTTTTCCGGATGAGCAGGCGTGGCACACCCGGCATGTTGTTCGACGTTCTTCGGAACTATTTTACCATTTACGAAGTATGTAATTGTTTTAAAATTAACCCGATTATTGCATCCGGGATCGGTCTGCCCGCACCAGGTGCCTGTCAAGCGCCCACTGCATCGCCCATATGGCCAGGGGGCGCATATAACCGGTGGCGCGGTAGACACCTTCTGCATTGATGGCTTCGGGGGTCTGAAAGAACAGGCCGAAATCCCGGTAAATCGTCCGGAATACACTTTCCGCAGTTGTGAACGCCTCGTTGCGTAAGCCTTCCTGGAGCATCTCAGCCGCAAGTGCGAAGGTGGTACCGATCCACATCTCCTGCGATTGCATGTTGCTCTTATCCAGTCTGCCATCCGGTCGCATCCCATTCACCGCGCCGCGCTGGCCATCAAAAAACCGCCGCACGTTATATTCATACACCTTCTTTAGAGCCGATCGGGCATGTTCTGGCGGAAGGATGTCCGGCAGGCCGCAGGCATGGTTGAACCACTGTCCCGCCAGCTGGTCGGCCATGATGCTGTCATGATGCCGGCTTCCGCTGCTGTCATACAGGTAGTATTCACCATTCCAGAGTCGCTCTTCATAAGCTTTTTGAGCCTGTGTCAGTAGCTTACGGTATTTCAAGGACTCATCTTCATGACCCAGGAGTTCAGCCATGGCAGCCAATGCGTTCAGGCTGGCCAGCCATAAGCCGCCGCTGTAGGCACTGGGGCCCAGCGCGGACCAGGTGTCATACGTCTGGTCCGGATACCCGTCATTTTCGATCATCCCATCGCCGTCCCGGTCAAATTTTTTCAAACTCTCCACAGCTTCCCGGGCGGCAGGCCATGCTTCCACCAGGAATTCCCTGTCTCCCGTCAGGAGATAATCACGGTAAACCTGCAGGACAAACTTGGGATTCAGATCCTTCCAGCGGCTGACATCCTGGGCGATATAGGCATTCAGCTCCTGCCAGGGATCCGCCACCGGGCTTCCCAGGTCGTGCGGGATGACTCCCTTCACTTTGCGCTGCGCCTTTTGTCCCGAAAGGAACATGGTCAGCACTTCGGAGTGTTCAACCGGAAGCGAATGGATGTAATCCCGCTGCAGGCTCAGTTCCAGTTGGGGCCACAGCATTGCCAGGGCAAAGGAGGCCGAAAAGTGCACATCGTAGGTGTTGTAATAACGGTATTCATGACTTTCGAGATAGGCAAAATGACCGATTTCAGGTTCCGGCAGGGGGTCATTTTCCGTGGGTACATCCCCTTCCTTTCCATCTGTCCAGATGGTTCCGCCATCCACCAGGTAATAGGTTTCATTAAATAGCATTGTCTTGTACCAATCCGGCAAATCAGGATCAGACAATACCGGTTCCTGCCAGGCCTCGATCTGCCGCTCCCAATCCGGATGGTTCAAGATCGCATCCTTGGCAATCCATGAAGCTGCCTTGCCGTCGCGCCCGTAAAAGCGGGTATACCGCCGGTACCAGCCCGTCCCAAAACCAAAACGGGCCACGGGCATATCCCAGGCCAGGCTGAATACGACCTGCCGCGCTTCACCCGCCGGGATATGCACCCGCACAGCCAGTGCCGCCGCGATGCTTTGCCCCTTTGGTGCGGGTTGTTCATTTGTCGCATTCTCCAACCGCCCATCCTGGCAGAAATCGTCCCAAAGCTCTTTCCCCGGGGTGTTGCTGACAAAGCGGGTGGTATATGTGACCTCCAAACCCGGCAGAGCTTGCGCCGCGATGGCAAAATTCAGGGGATCCTCGAAAGAGGTCTGCCGGCTTATTTTTTGACCCGCTTCCAGGTGTCTGGGCTGACGGTGGATGTGCTGCAGTTCAATGCTGATGATTTCCCCTCCGGGAGCCGCCTGCTTTACCAGGCGGTTGGCATGCCCGCCTGCCAGGTCATTCAAAGTACCTGTCCCATTCTGGAAAGTGAACATCAATGCCACGTCCGCACTGGTATCTCCGGCATTTTCTATCTCCCAGATGAAAGATCCCGCCGGGGTGCTGCTCTCTTCATAGTTATGGGGAATAACCGGCGAGACCTGCCGGCAGGTCAGGCGTAAACCGGGTGCCGGTTGCTCGTATGTCGTCCAGGCGCGCGGGAACAAGGCATGATAAGTCCCAATTTCAGCCGGCATGTCCCAATTCCAGCTAGAGAGTGTTCTCCCCCGTGGCTTGGAAGGATTCAAAACCAGTGCTTGCGCCGGCTGCCCCGGACGCTGTGCCCACAGGGAGAATTGATCAGCCGGTACGGCTCCATAATGAACCATCCCGGGCTGCATCTGCCAGCGGTTGAAATCCCCGCGGAAGCCGCGCACCAGGCTTCCGCCGCCCAGGCCGCCCAGTGGGACACCCATATCATGGGTGATCGTGCTCCCTATAAACATATTCATCTGGGATTGGCGGCCACGCTTTTTGTCCTCCCGCACACTCCGCATGACCCGCCAGATCATCGGTAGCATTTCCGCTAATAACTTCAGGCTGATCTTCATCGCGGCGGATTTTAAGGGTGCCTTTTCATCAAAACGGCGCTTCCAGGCGATTGGATTAATCCTCATGGGAATGGTCAAGTCTGTCCTCCGTAAAGGCGGGAAATGGTGGCTGGTAGTCCTGCAATATCTTCAGGGCAATTATATATTAAAGTCCTTGCCCAACCTTTTTTCTGTGCTTCAGCCCAAGAGTTTTCTCCAGGTTATATATATTTCAAACGTATCTACTCATCCTTGCGAAGGTTTGGCATTTCCCAACATTAATTTATAGATGAAAACCTGATCTATCCAGTATTCTCGCCATCAATCGAACCTTCGCAAGGGTGGTTTGGGTGGAAACCCAAAACGAATACCACGAATTATTAATCGAGCATTCGTGCCATTTGCCCTATTCGTGAGTCCACTGAAAAAACGATTGGACGAAAAAGGTAAGAGTTTAATATAATAGAGACATCCTTCCTGCGGAAAAAGTGAAGCATGTTCAAAGCGAATAAACGTCATCTACAACCCTTGCTGATCAGCAATGTGAGCGATCTTCCCGAGAAACACCAGCAACGTCTGGATCGATCCTGGGCAGGCGTATTCTATCGAGAGACCTTCTGTCGTTTGAAAGAAGAAGCTTTTGCAGTTTTATATGATGATCAACCCTCCCGGCCAAACATACCGGTGAATGTATTGGTGGGCCTGGAAACGCTCAAGGCTGGATTTGGCTGGAGTGACGAAGAATTGTACGATCATTCTGTTTTTGATATGCAAGTACGCTATGCCTTGGGCTACCGAGATTTGAAAGAAGGCGAATTTGATATACGCACGCTGTACAATTTTCGACAGCGTTTGAGCCGGTACAATCAAGCCCAAGGGGTCAATCTCCTGGTAAAGGCATTTGAAGAGATCACAGATCAGCAGATTAGCGACTTGAAAATTCAGACGCACATTCAACGAATGGATAGCACGCAAATTGCCAGTAACATCATGGATATGAGTCGCTTGCAGTTGTTGGTAGAAGCCATTCAGCGTCTTTACCGCATTTTATCCGAAGCTGATCGACAAAGCTACAAAGAGATGTTTGCACCCTACTTGAAAGTCAGTTCTGGGCAGTATACGTATAGCATCAAAGGGAAAGAAGAAACCCATCGGAACATTCAGCAGGTAGGCGAGAGCATGTATCGGGTCCGGAGTGAGTTGAAAGAGCGTTACGGGTCAGAACCCGTCTTTCAAGTTTTCGAGCGCTTTTTCAGTGATAATTTTCACCTGGAAGGCCAACAGGTGCGGGCCAAGAAAAACGAAGAGATCAGTGCCGAGTGTTTGCAGTCCTGCGATGACCTGGAAGCTACCTTTCGGCGCAAGCAGGAGCAGGAGTACAAAGGCTACGTGGCCAACCTGGCTGAGACCTGCGAACCAAGCAATCCTTGCCAGCTGATCACCAAGGTTCAGGTGGCACCCAATCATGTGGAGGATTCTGATCTGATGATTACCGCTGTACCGGATTTGAAGCAGCGCACGGACCTGGAAACCCTGCATACGGATGGCGCGTACAGCAGTCCGGAAGCCGATCCGGTCTTACAGAAAAACCATGTGGAATTAGTCCCAACCGCCATCAAAGGCCGTCACCCAGATCAAGGTAAATTCGGTTTGGCAGCCTATACCTTCCAGGTTGATGAACAAGGAGTGTTCCTCCAGATGACTTGTCCACAGGAACAGGTTGCTCGCATTCACTGGGGGAACAAGAAAGGCGCTCTGGTCGCTGATTTTGAACCGCTTCATTGCGAAACCTGTCCTTTTCATAAAAGTGGTCAATGCCGCGCCAAGCCAGGCAAACGCGACAAACACTATCACCTGGACTTCAACCTGCACGAGGTTCAAGTAGCCAGACGCCGCCAAGCAAAAGATCAGCAAAAGCACAGCGGAAAAAACTTGCGGGCTGCGGTGGAAGCCACCTTGCGCACGATCAAGCATCCGTTCCCGGCAGGTAAATTGCCGGTCCGCGGCTTGTTCCGGGTCACCAGTTTGATCGTCGGATCGGCTTTGATGAGCAATGTGCGCAGTATCTTGCGTTATGAAAAAGCCAAATTCAAGAAGGATCAGTTGCAAATCGCTCCTAAAGAGCCTGAAATAGGCTCCTCGGAACAACCTTTAGTCTCTTTTTTGCGTTTGTGTTGGCTTCGCATGGAAGTCTTCATCCGGCTTTTTGAGAAACCATTGTCATGCTTCACTTGTTAAAGTTCTGTTTTTTCAGTGGACTCATTCGTACCATTCGTGGTTAAGCTTTTTTTTCCTTGTTTGCCGGGGAATTGCCTTCTCATGGAGACTTGGAGGAATCCCTGGTTTAATTTTGTCTCCCTACTATTTTCCTATCGTACCAGAACAAACCTGAGATAAAACAGGCTGCATAAAATTACAAAGATGAATAAGTAAATAAAGAGGTAGGTCAAGGTAACCTTTCGCCCTTCGGGAGTCTGGAGGCGCTTGATGAAGCCCGTGATTTTGCTGGCGATAAAAGCCAGCGCCAGGCTGACCAGGGCGAGGAGGATGATGATATCCCAGGCGATGAACCGGCGGGCTGTTTCCAATGCAGGGTTGACGGCAGCATCCACGGGGTCCAGCACATGGAAAGGGCCGATATCGACCGAGGGGATGTGCAGTCCCAGGAGATCAATCGGACCCAGGATGTGCACGCCGCTGATGTTCATTCCTGTGCAGAGATTTTGAAAGTTCGGACCCGCCAGGTAGGCACAGTTGAAATAGGGTTTGAAGGTTTTGGCGACCAGCAGATTGATCAGGTAGATCGCCAGGACGATCATAGCGATGGAAAGGATCAATAAGATTCCATTGCGGTAGCGCCGGCCCATATCCTGGAACGGGCGTCTCTTGGTCGCCAGACTGTCAATGTTTTTCTGAGGGCTGCTGTGTCTGTTCATGGTCGTTCTCCGTAATCGAACACCACCTTGACCACCCCGCTGCGCTTGTCCAGCGATGCCTGCGTAGCCTCGCGCCACTTCTCCAACGGAAAGCGCTGCGTGATCAAGCCGGTAGTCTTCAGGCTGCCCTGCAGCAGCAGGTCACAGGTCAGGTCATAGGTTGATTTCGATGCTCCGTTCCATCTCTCCATACCGTGGGTGAATGACCCGATCAGGTTCACCTCCTGCGACCAGACTGGCGTCAGATCCGCCCGGATGCGTTCCAGGCTGACGCCCACCACCACCACCGTCCCGCCGGCGCGCGTCCAGCGCAGGGCATCCTGTACCGTTCTGGCAGAACCAACGTTGTCATAGACCACATCGAAGCCGCCCAGCAGCGCCCGGTTTCTGAACGGTCCGGTATACAACTTCGCCCCGGTGATGCGGGCAGTCGCCTGGTAACCTTCTCCGTCCTGGATGATTTCATCTGCGCCCAGTTCATGCGCTAAACGTGCCTGGTGGGGGTAGCGCGCCATCGCCGTGATCCGGCACGATGGTGAAAGGGCCCGCATCGCTTGCAGCACGCCCAGCCCAATGGTTCCACAGCCGACCACCAGGACTTGTTCGCCTGGCAGTGGTAAACACCTCAGGACGGCTCGCACCCCCACTGAATATGGTTCGATCAACATGGCCGCGTCGTCATTGATCCCATCCGGGGGACAATAAAGCTCGGTCTCGTGCGCAGTGAAGGAGTCCCCAAACCCGCCGCCGACGCCCTCCGGTCCTAGTTTGCGCGAAGTGTTCTCGCAAAGCGAAAAATTTCCCTCCTGGCAGTGCCGGCAGCGTGGTTCAATGCCCTGGGTGAGGCAGTTCGGCCCGCGTGCGTCAATAATGACCCGGTCTCCGACCTTGAGGGACCGCACCCCAGCTCCCGTCTCGCTGATCGTCCCAACCACCTCATGACCTAAATAGATGCGGTCCGTTCCCGGTAGGGCTGCGCCGGAGATCATCGGGTCTGCCAGCACCTGCAGGAAGTGCAGGTCGGATGCGCATATGCCGCATAGCCTGTTGCGCACGCGCACCCAGTCCGCCGCAGGCAGGGGCGGGTCGGGAATTTCCCTGAAACGAGTGGGCGAGAGCGCCGTATAGACGATCCCCGGCCAGATCGGCCGCAGCGCCTTGACCAACAGCACCTTGGGGATGTTCTTCTCAAAGTAAATTGTGCGCATGGGAGTAATTCCTATCAGGAGATCGGGTTCTCCAATATGCAGAAGGCCGCACCAAAAGGATTTTATCTATCGTACCATGAAAAATGACCGCAGCGGCAGGCAGCCTTCCGCTGATTTATACCCACGAAGTGGGCACACAAGTCAGCGGCTCAGTACGGTGCAGCGGTTCCAGCATCGTGATCGAAGCCGCGTGCTGGTTCGGATGGATTGTGCAGGCAGGTCGGGAATTTTCCAAAGAAAGGCAAGCCTTCTAGAAAATTGCCTTATAATCTCCTTGTATGGATTTTATACGATCCGCTAATTCGCGAGTGAGGCGGCTTATAGACGACGCCAGGGATAAAAAGAGTGGCAACTCTCCATTTGATGGTTGGACTCCCTTTTTCAGGGAAGACAACGCTTGCGCGCATACTTGAGCGCCAGTATTCAGCACTTCGATTGACGCCTGATGAATGGCAGGTACGTCTCTTCGGTCAGGATGCCAGGGAACCAGAGCATGATGCCAGGCACAGCCTGATCGAAGCCATGCTTTGGAACGTCGCCAGCCGGGCGCTGGAATTAGGCATCAGTGTAATCCTCGATTTCGGCTTCTGGGCACGCGCAGAGCGGGAAGATTTTCGGTCACGAGCGAAAAAGCTGGGAGTGGGCAGCGAAATCCATTTTCTGGATGTATCGGAGGAAGAATTATTGAGGCGGCTTGAGATAAGAAACTCGCAGCCTTCGCAGGAATACTTTGATATTTCAGCAGAGATGCTGAAGCCATGGATTGTATTCTTCCAAAAGCCGACTGCTGACGAACTTTTGCCTAGAGAATAGATGGATATGCCATGCTGCCTGACACGGCTTTACCGGACGCCTGCTCCTTTCCCACCGGTCTGCCCCCAGCATGGAGGTGAGCCAATTCGTTGAATACCCTGCCTTTCGGCAGGTTTTTATATTCACGAGACTGCTAACATTTCCCTTTCTCGGTATTACTCTAACATCCTCTAAAGGGAAGCCGTGCAGGGCATATTTCCGCCTCGTAATCGGCGGGTAGAATTGCTGGCGCTTCCATATCCAGCATAGACCCATCCTGGGTTCTTTCCCGCCGGCGGCTCAGGTCCACGATCTTCCAAACGCGTTCCTCCGTTTGGCAGTTACACTTCTTGGTTTGGTTATGTGACTGCCACCATGCAGGTGACCTCCACTTTCAAGCCCGGACTATCCTCCCGTGGTATGATTCCCAGCACAACTTCTTGTCCAAAGGAGAGAATGGATGATCACCGTTGAAATAAAGCATGACAGTCAGGCAGTTGGCACAATCAATGCTGCAGAAAAAGTGTTCAAAACCGGTTCACGTGGCTTCTTCGGGTTTGGGAAGATCCAGATCGATGAGAAGCGTTACCAGGTCCAGGTGCAGTTGGTGGAAATTGGGTCGAAACCGAAGGCGGAAGAAGAAAAATAAAAAGACCCTCGCTCTGGCAAGGGTCCGGGGGAAGGCTGGGGGCAGAGGAGAATCTCCCCTTTTGGAGATTCGAACCTCTAGAAAGAAAAGACCCTCGCTCTGGCAAGGGTCCGGGGAAGGCTGGGGGCAGAGGAGAATCTCCCCTTTTGGGGATCCGAACCTCTTGAAAGAAAAGACCCTCACTCTGGTAAGGGTCCCAAGGATATAGCTGGGGGCAGAGGAGAATCTCCCCTTCTGGGGATTCGAACCTCTTGAAAGAAAAGACCCTCAATAAATGAGGATCCTTTAGGCTGGGGGCAGAGGATTCGAACCTCTATCGGCTGATCCAGAGTCAGTAGTCCTGCCATTGGACGAGCCCCCAATTTTTCCAGCGGGCGGATTTTACCATACCGGGAGAACATCCGTCTAGGGATTTTCCCTTCCCGGTTGCTCCTCATGGTTTCCTGTTGTTTTACTTAAAAACCGGTAGTGTCAAGTATTGTGTGTAAACGGATTGCACGTTAACAAAGTATCCTGTTTTCAAAGCGAATAACCAATTGGTTGAGGATGGCTGGCCAATCTGCCATGGGGTTCGTCCATTTTTTGACGATGTCCCGGTTGGCCAGGAAGAGCAACTTGCGAACCGCCTCGGTGGTTGGGAAAGAACCTCTGGATTTTGTCACCTTGCGCAGCTGGCGGTTGTAACCTTCGACGGTATTGGTCGTGTAGATCATGCGGCGGATATCCGCTGGATAGTCGAAGAAGGTCGCCAGGTCTTCCCAGTTGTTCTCCCAGGAGCGGACGGAGACTGCATATTGGCTATTCCAATTTTCATGCAACTTGCGCAAGTTGCCTTCAGCGGCTTCGCGGGTTGGAGCTTGATAGATCGCCTTCAAGTCAACGATAAAAGCCTTTTGGTCTCTCCATGAAATGTACTTCAGGCTGTTGCGGATCTGGTGGATGATGCAACGCTGGATGTCGGTTTGGGGGAACACGGCCAGGACAGCCTCCTTGAAGCCGGTCAAGCCATCCATGCAGGCGATCAGGATATCCTTCACACCCCGGCTTTGCAGATCGGTGATCACGCTCAACCAGAAATTGGAACTTTCGCTGCCATTCCCGACCCAATGACCCAAAACATCCCGGTGGCCTTCCAGATCGACGCCCAAGACCACGTAGACGGCAGTATTTTCAACCTTTCCCTCCCGCCGCATCTTGATGTGTATGGCATCCAGGTAGATAATCGGGTACAGGCTTGCCAATGGACGGCTTTGCCAGCTTTCCACCAGTTCCCATACCTTGTCGGTGATGGCACTTAAGGTGCTCGGCGAGACATCCACCCCGTACAGCTCCTGCAAGGTTTCCTGGATATCCCGCACGGTCATGCCTTTGGCGTACATGCCTATGATCTTGTCTTCCAATTCGTTGGTGTTGGCCAGATACTTCTTCACTAACTGCGGTTCGAAGTCACCATTGCGGTCCCGAGGCACCTGGATGGTGGTTTCTCCTTCCGAAGAACGTACTTTCTTTGTGTACCGCCCATTGCGATTGTTCCCGGAGTTCCGTCCCTTGGCTTCATAGGGCTCGTATCCCAGGTGTTCACTCAATTCCGCTTCCAGCATCTGTTCGATGGTACTCGCAAACAGCCGGGCGAATATGCCATCCTTTCCAAAGAAATCATCCATCGATTTTGCCCTCGCCAATTCTCGCTGCACCTCTTCTGCGCCTGGCATGATTTCCTGGATGTTCAGTTGCGCCTTCTCTTTTTCAGACATTGTGTTTTCTCCCAAACGGTCGCTTGATTATAGTCTCCCGTTTACACACAATATCGTACACCCTCAAAAAACCTTCAAAACACCCCTCTTTTTAGCCTCTTTCTGGAGGAACAATTCATGCTCGGGAAGGCCTTATAAGTCTCGGGTATCTTTAGCGTCTCCCCAACTCTGCACGAAAACCCCCAAAATGCTCAAAACCTGCAGTTAATCATCTTTTTCTTGCCTCCTACTCTCTGTTCTCTTCTCTCTGATCTCTCTTCCTGGGAGTTGTTTTTCTTTGTTTTGTAAAACCGATCCCGCGCAACCCGAAAATAAGGGTTTCCCGCCTGTGCTGGCTGCCTCACCTCGGTTGGGCTGGAAGAGTTGGTATATGTTCCATCCCTGATGATCTCTGCCGATCCCCTTTGACGAAGATGTGTTTATGTTATAAACTTCATGAGTACTCGTCTTTGAGTAAAACGTCCTGCAGGTTCGAGCAAAATGAAATCGGATGCACACAAAAACCTGCGGGACTAACGAATATGTTTACATCTTGTTTTCGAGGCTGAGATATGGCAACTTCCATGCAGGGCAAAATAGTACTGGTCACCGGCGCGACCAATGGCATTGGGCTGGTCACCGCCCGTGAACTGGCGCGCCTGGGTGCCCGGGTGACCATCGTCAGCCGTAATGCTGGAAAATGCGCTGCGGTCGCTGAAAAGATCAAAACCGAAATCGGCCAACCCGTCGAATTCATCGCCGCGGACCTGTCGACGCTGGCGGGGATCCGGCAGGCAGCCGCAGCATTCAAAGGATCGCATACCCATCTGCATGTGCTGGTCAACAATGCTGGGGCTTTGTTTATCCACCGCAGGCTGACAGTCGATGGGTATGAAATGACCTTTGCCCTCAACCACCTGAACTACTTCCTGCTGACCGATCTTTTACTGGACATATTAAAAGAAAGCGCGCCGGCGCGTATTGTCAACGTTGCTTCGGGTTCCCACCTGGGCGCCTCGCTCGACTTGGATAACCTTCAAGGGGAAAAACACTTCCACGGCATGCAGACCTATGGGCAGTCCAAGTTGGCTAATATTCTCTTCACCTACGAATTAGCCCGCCGCCTGGAAGGGACTGGGGTTACAGTTAACGCCTTGCATCCGGGTTCCGTCGCCACAGGTTTTGCCCGTAACAACGGCTTTTTCTATAATTATGGAACGAAGGTTGCTGGCCTGTTCCTCCGGAAACCCGAGCAGGGTGCGCAAACGAGTATCTATCTGGCTTCCAGCCCGGAAGTGGAAGGCGTGACCGGGAAATATTTCTTTGACTGCCAGCCAGTCGATTCAAGCCCGCTCTCACACGACCGGGCTCTGGCCGAAAAACTCTGGCAGGTCAGCCTTGAATTGACCCGGAAAGCATCATAGGAATTTCACTGCTTTACATTTTTTCCAAAATCCCTATCGCCTGCTTCACCCTCTCAAGCACCTTCTCTTTCCCCACGATCTCCATGCTCTCGAACAGCGGCGGGCTGACGGTCTGGCCCGTCACCGCCACGCGCAGGATGCCAAAAACCTGGTTCGCGCTGAGACCGGTTTGCTCCAACAGTGCCCGCATGGGCGGCTCAGCCAGTGCAGGTGTGATCTCGGGCAGCTTTTCCAGGATGGCATAAGCTTGCCGTGCAATATCGGCGGATTGACCTGCGCTGAGATTTTTCGCGACCAGCTCTTCGGGCTTGGGTGCCACTGTCTCTTTAAAGAACCAGGCTGCAAAAGGCAGGCAATCATCCAGCGTGACCAGGCGCTCGCGGATGAGCGGGATTACCCTCAGCAGTGTCTCATTATCCACTTCAAGGTTCTCTTTGATGAAATATGGTTTGATGCGTGCAGCCAGGTCAATTGCCTGCAGTTGGCGGATGTGGGTGGCGTTAAAGTGGTCCAGCTTGGCAAAATTGACTGCCGCCGGAGAAGGCGTCAGGTTGTTGACGTCAAACCGGGTGATCATATCATCCAGGCTCATCACATCGTCTTCCGCTACGCCCCAACCCATCAGCACGATCCAGTTCAACACGCCTTCAGGGATGTAACCCAGATCTTTCATGTCACCCGTAAAAATGGAGTAACCATCTTTTATGGCAAGGTCCTTATCCCGTTTGCTTAGTTTGCCCTTTCCAGACGGCTTCAGGAATACCGACAGGTGGACAAAGATCGGCTCATCCCAGCCAAAAGCGCGGATGACATGCACATGCAGCGGCATGGAAGGCAGCCACTCCGAGCCGCGGATGACATGCGTGATCTCCATCAGGTGATCGTCCACCATCGCGGCCAGGTGATACGTGGGCAACCCATCCGATCTGACCAGGATGGTATCATCCAGGGCAGAGTTTTCGGTGATGATCGTTCCACGCAACAGGTCGGTGCTGGTAATGGAACCTTCCTTGGGCATCTTGAAACGGATGACATGGCTCTCCCCGGCCAGAGCACGCCGGCGGGCTTCTTCGGGAGCCAGGGTACGGCAGGTGCCGTCATAGCGCGGGTTCTGCTTATTTTTGATCTGTTCCTGACGCACCTGGTTAAGCCTTTCAGGTGAGCAGAAACAGGGGAAGGCATGTCCCAGTTCGACCAGCTTCCAGGCATATTCTGTATAAATCGCGCGGCGTTCGGTCTGGCGGTATGGTCCATATGGACCGCCTATATCCGGGCCTTCGTCATAATCTATGCCTAGCCAGTGCAGACCATCGATCAATTCCTGTTCGGCAGTTGGGCTGTAGCGTCTTCGGTCGGTATCCTCAATACGCAGGATGAAGGTCCCACCCGTGTGGCGCGCCAGCAGGAAAGGATAGAGTGCAGACCGGGCATTTCCAATGTGCATACGCCCGGTGGGCGAAGGAGCAAAACGGGTACGAACAGGTTTCAGATTCAAATTAAATTCCTCTTCTCCCAGTCATCCTAGTAGTCAATTGGCTTATGACGCAGAACCACGCTTTCAACCAATCCGATACCCAGCATCAGCGAAATCAACCCGCTGCCTCCATAACTGATGAATGGGAGTGGTATTCCAGTCACCGGGATCAGGTTCAAGTTGACGGCAATGTTGACCACGGCCTGGAAGAAGATCAGGACGGCAACGCCATAGGCGATCATGGATCCGAATGGGTCGCGCGCCCGCCGTGCCGCCCGCAGGCAGCGATAAACGATGAATCCAATCAGGAGAAGAACAAAGATCGCGCCAGCAAATCCCAGCTCTTCTCCGATGACTGAGAAAATAAAATCGTTGTGGCGCACCTTCATGAAGCGTAATTGGGTTTGTGTGCCATGCCCATAACCCATGCCCACCCATCCGCCGGAGCCGAGGGCGGCCAGGGCTTGCTGCACATTATACGTTGCCCCATAACTGGCATTTTCCGGTGGGAAAATGAAAGTTGTTATGCGTAAACGTTGGTAAGGTTGAAGGAAGAATAAGAAGGCCACCACCGCCAGAATAACGATGACCAGAGCCAGGATCCCCAATTGCTTCAATTGCAGCCCGGACACCCAGGTCATGGCTACCCATAAAATCATGACAACAATCACGTTACTCAGGTTGGGTTGGATAAAGATCAGTCCGGCGATGCCAAGTGCGATAATGAGACTCTTAATCAGCCAGCCCCAGCTCCGGTTTGAATCGATGTTCTTGTCAATGAAATTTGCCAGTGCCAGAATAAAGACGATCTTTGCCAACTCCGTCGGTTGGATGGATACCAATCCGGTCTCTATCCAGCGCGTCGCGCCAAACCGTGTACCGCCAACGATAAAAAGCAGCAGCAGAAAAATAACAATCACCGCATACATGGGGACAATCGCCCCGGACCAGAAACGATAATCGATCGCCGCAACGAGGACGATGACCACAAAACCAATGCCACCAAAGATCATCTGGCGTGGTACCAGGTTCGCCAGGTTCTCGTTCCCGGCAATCGCGGAACGGATCATGGTCACTCCAAATACCAGGGCTATAATGACCGCCCCCAGCAGCCAGAAATCAAAATGTCGCCAGAAATTACCGCGGAACATTAGGGAGGGTGACTTTTCGGCGCACTCCGGGCTAACGCGCCCGTCTGCGAGTAGCGCTCTTTAAGGGAATATCCGCTATCAGGCGCTGTTCGCGTCCATCCTGCGCCATGTTGATTCGAACTGCCGTTGGATCAATGGCAATATGACGTGAGATGGTCTCGATCAGGTCATCCTTGAGCGATTCCAGCTCCGAAGGTGTAAGATCTGTCCGGTCATGGATCAATACCAGTTGCAAGCGTTCTTTGGCACTGTTGGCGCTTTTCTTACGTCCAAAAAGGAAAGATATCATTACTTCCTCCACAAGAGGCGTTGAAATACATTTTGTGTTTCGAGCTCAAGGAATGGCACCTTTTCTCCCATAAGCCGCCGGGAGATGTTCAGGAATGCCTTCCCAGCCTTGCTTCTTCCATCCAATGCCAGCGGGAGTCCCTTGTTCGAAGCCACAATAACATATTCATCCTCGGGCACAATCCCGATCAATTCAATCGCCAACAAGTCAAGTACATCATCAACAGAAAGCATATCTCCGCGTCTGACCATGACCGGGTCCAGCCGGTTGATGACCAGGGCTGCGGGGCCTTTCCCTTCTGCTTCCAGCAAGCCGATCACCCGGTCAGCATCGCGCACTGCTGAAATCTCGGGGTTGGTCATGACCAGTACCCGGTCGGCGGCAGCGATGGCATTTTTGAAGCCGCGCTCAATGCCAGCGGGAGAATCGATCAATATCCAATCCACTTCGGCGCGCAGCTCATCGCATAAACGCACCATATCACTCGGCGAGACCGCCGTTTTATCGCGTGTTTGCGCTGCGGGAATCAGATAAAGTTCAGGCAAACGTTTATCGCGGATCATTGCCTGCCTCAAGCGGCAGCGGCCTTCGATCACATCCACCAGGTCGTAAACAATGCGATTCTCCAGGCCCAGAACCACATCCAGATTCCGCAGGCCTATATCGCCATCAATGCAGGTCACCTTCTGGCCTTGTAGGGCCAGCGCGACCGCAATATTGGCGACCGCGGTTGTTTTACCAACACCGCCTTTTCCTGAAGCAATTGTCATTACTTTGGCTGTCATGTCACCGTCCTGTCCCGATATGCCAGGGTTCAGCTATCAGGTTTCCATCCCTCAACCGGGCCACTTCCGGCTGGGTTTTCCCTGATCTTTTAGGCGAAACAGCGATCTCGCCGGCAATGCGCAACTGCGTGGGAGCCAACTCCAATGCGCAAACGACCGCATTTTCATCTCCCTGCGCCCCGGCATGGACCACACCACGCAACCTACCCCAGACGATAATACTGCCGCCGGCTACGATCTCCGCGCCGGAATTAACATCACCCAACACGACCACATTACCCTGGTAGGCAATCCTCCCACCAGAACGCAATGGGCCTTTGACCCACTTCGCGGCATCCTCCGGCAGTGGTTCAGGTTCAGTCCTCACTTCAACCCGGGCCGGTCTTGCAAGGCGGGTTGCCAACCCTAGGTTCTGGGCGGTCCTCTCTGTGATGGGAGATTCGCTTAAAACCGCCCAGAGGGAAACACCCCGTTCGGAAAGAGTGTCACGCAAATTTGACAAATCTGCTACACGCAACTCCTGTGAACCTACGTCCAGTGTCACCCGCCCACCCTTGAAGAAAGCTGACCGGTTTTCAATGTTGTCAATGAAAGCAGCCACCAGGTCTGGCCAGGCCGCTCCCGAAAGGGTCACCAGCAAACCATCCCGAATGCCTTTGATTTGTATCAGGGAAGAAGATTCAACCATATTGAATCAGAATTATACTTCCTTTAGGGCTTTTTATTATACCGAATGGAAATTTCCTTCACCGGAAAAGCAGCCTTGGTAATCAGATGACTATGCGCTAGTCATTTAGGAAAAGAATCCCTTATCGAATGTCTTACCAAGTCAGCCAATTGACCACCCTTGGCTTTCAAATGTTTCCAACTACCGCGGCAACAAGCTTTCCTTGCCAGCGTGGATGGCACCCCAATTCCCATGGTCGCCATATTACAGCATACTTATCAGAATCCTCATGTGGAATTGGAATGGCGCTGACCTGACTTGTCTTTCCATTCAGTATTTGATTTGATTCCAGATCACTTCTCTGTGACCCTTTCGATCTTTGCCCCAAGGGTCCGCATTTTTTCGTCCACCTTCTCGTAGCCGCGGTCGATCTGCCCCACATTCCGGATGGTGGATTTTCCGGGGACTGCCAGGGCAGCCAGAAGCAGTGCCATTCCAGCTCGAATGTCCGGGCTTTCCATGCTCTCACCAAATAACTTTGTCGGACCGGTGACGATCACGCGATGCGGGTCACAAAGGACAATTTGTGCTCCCATGCCAACCAGCTTATCGGTAAAATACATCCGTCCCGGGTACATCCAATCATGGAACAAGACACTCCCGCGCGCCTGAGTGGCTATTGTGATGGCAATACTGATCAGGTCGGTCGGGAATGCCGGCCAGATATTGGATTTAATTTCCGGGATGGCATTACCCAAGTCCGGTTGGATCTTCAGGCGTTGTTTGGCTGGAACAAGGATATCGTCACCATCCACCTCCCAATCCACACCCAGCCGTTGGAACACAAACCGGATCATTTCCAAGTATTCAATCCCGGCACGATGGATCCGTAACTCACCATGCGTCACAACTGCCGCGCCGACGAAACTGATCACTTCCAAATAATCAGAACCGATCGCAAACTCGCCTCCATGCAGGCTTTCCACGCCTTGAATATGCAGGGTGTTCGATCCAATTCCGTCAATATGTCCTCCAAGAGCATTCAACATATGGCAAAGCTCTTGCACATGTGGCTCGGAAGCGGCGTTGCGGATGGTGGTGGTCCCTCTGGCAGTGGCAGCAGCCATAACAACGTTCTCGGTTCCGGTTACGGAGGCCTCGTCAAGTAATATTTCCGTGCCCACCAGTCTTTTTGATCTTAATTCAATGGCAGAGCGTGTGTATTTCACCGTTGCGCCCAAGGCTTTCAAAGCCAGGCTGTGTGTATCCAGCCGTCGACGGCCGATAACATCCCCGCCGGGTGGCGGAAGCCTGAAGCCGCCAGAACGGGAAAGCATAGGTCCAGCCAGCAGGATGGAAGCCCGGATTCGCCGGCACAAGTCAGGATCAAGATCGGCAGGACTGACTTTTCGCGCAGTAATACGCCAGGAATTCCCATCAATATTCTCGATTTTCACTCCCAGGCTGGCAATCAATTTCCGCATATCATTTACGTCGCGGATGTTGGGAACGTTATGCAGGATAACTGGCTCATCCGTCATCAACGTTGCCGCCAGGATGGGCAATGCCGAGTTCTTATTGCCTGAAGGGGTCATTTCGCCTTTCAGGGGTATCCCGCCTTCAATGATAAATTTCTCCATGGATACAACCTCCTGCGCGTCGGTGCGCAGATGAATTTTAAGGCAATTGCTTTATTCCGCCAAGAAAAGATCGAACATCCCCCAGGCTTCTGGAAATTAACTCAAATCCAGCAATTCCTGGACCATGTCGTTCAGGAGGATTTTGCATGAGGATGCTGCATGAGCCATTCCTGGACATTTACCCGGGGTTCATCTCCATTCGGATGACGGCGCTTGTAAGTGCCATCCGGCTGCAACCACCTGGCGCTCGAATTATCCTTCAGGATGGTCTCCAAGACCTGGTCACGCAGGTAACGGCGATGGTTTTCATTCTCGATGGGAAAAATCATTTCAACGCGGTTGTTGATATTTCGCTGCATTAGATCGGCACTCCCCAGAAATACCTGCTCCTTATCGTCATTCTTAAAATAATAGATGCGGCTGTGTTCCAGGAAACGACCAACGATGCTGATCACGCGTATATTCTCGCTCAAATTCTTGATGCCGGGAATCAGGCAGCACATACCCCGTACCAGTAAATCAATGTGCACACCCGCCTGGGAGGCATCATATAGAAGCTGGATGATCTGCGTGTCCACGATGGAATTCACCTTGAGGATGATGTATCCTTCCCGGCCATTCTGCACATGCTTGATCTCCCTGCGAATTAGGTTCTCCAGGCGTTGGCGCAGGTTAACCGGTGCGACCAGTAATTTACGGTAGTCATGCATGGTCGAATAACCGGTCAGGTAATTGAACAGGTCCGTTACATCCGCAGCCAGGGTTTCATCGCAGGTAAACAGCCCGATATCTTCGTAGACAGCGGCGGTAGTCGGGTTGTAATTTCCTGTTGCCAGGTGTAAATAACGGCGAATGCCCTCCCCTTCCTTGCGGACAACCAGGGCGGCTTTACAATGAGTCTTAAGACCCATCACCCCGTAAACAACATGGACACCGGCCTGCTCAAGAGTGCGTGCCCAACCTATATTGCTTTCCTCGTCGAAACGGGCTTTAAGTTCCACCAGGACGGCCACTTGTTTTCCACGTTCAGCCGCTTCCAGCAGGGCTTCAACGATGGGCGAATTCTGGCCAACCCGGTAGAGAGTCTGCTTGATAGCCAAAACTTGTGGATCTCGCGCAGCCGCATTCATGAAATCGACCACCGAGGTGAATGAATCATAGGGATGGTGCAGCAGGATATTCTCTTGCTGTATGACATCAAAAAATTCACCTGCCAGGTCTACCTTCCGCAATAAGGAGGCAGTGGCCGGTTTGTAGAGGGGGTATTTCAAATCGAAGCGTTCAACGCTGTTATAAATCTGCCAGAGACCCGATAGACCCAACAAGCCGTTGAGAGAATAGACATCAGCTGCTTTGATCTCGAAGTTTTCCGTCAACAGGTCACGCACGTTCATGGGCATGTTGACATGAACGGCAGCCATGACAACTGACCCGAATTTGCGTTTCCGAATGCTTTGCTGCATGGATTCCAGTAGATCCTCGGCTTCCAGCTCCTGGATCTCTATATCTGCATCACGAATGATTCTGAACGGATGAGCTTCGCGCACTTCCATGCCAGGGAATAACATGCCCAGGTTGGCAATGATGACCTGGTCGAGCCAAACGAAGTAATGGTGGCGGGCCACCGTGCCGTCCTTGCGCTCCGCGCCGGAGGAATGCTTCAATGGCACGAGCGGCGGCAGGGTTGCCGGTACTTTGAGGCGCGCAAACTTGTCCGCGCCCTTTGCGTCCCGTATGACAATCGCGAGATTGAGGCTCAGATTCGAGATGTGTGGGAATGGATGGCCGGGGTCAAGCCCCAGAGGAGTAAGTATGGGATAAACGATATTACAGAAATACTCGTCGGCTTTTGCCCGCTGGGTCTTGTTGAGTTTTTTATAATTAAGGATATGAATGCCGGCCTTTTCCATCTTGGGAAGCAGATCCGTCCGGTAGCAGCGTTCGGCCAGTTTGAACAATACCAGTGAGCGTCTTCGAATGGCTGCCAACTGCTCTCGCGGAGATAACCCATCCGGGGAGGTCTCGGTGATGTTAGCTTCCACCTGCTTGCGGATGCCTGAAACGCGCACCATGAAGAATTCATCCATGTTCGAGCCAAAAATGGCAATGAATTTCAGCCGTTCCAGCAGGGGAATGCTTCCATCCCGGGCCTCTTCCAATACGCGAGCCTGGAAGTCCAGCAGGCTTAGTTCCCGGTTAAGCATGAGGGGAGGCGGGGTGGCTTGCTTTTCATTAGAGTCGATTTTCATCGGTTTCACCTGCTAAGAAATCCTCAAATATTCATTCCATCATCTTCAAGCGCGAGCCTTTGACCGGGATTGATCAACCATTCCAGCACGGCGCATTTCCCGGCCACGAGCTGTTCAATGGACAAGCAACAAATACCCGCCTTTTTCATCGTGATGGGTATTGAAGTGTCGCCAGATAACAGCAGGGAGATCAGATTGCTCAAATCTGGTTCATGCCCGACCAGCATCAATTTTTCGACGTTATACTTCTCCAGTATCTCGGCAACCAGCTGATCGGGATCGCCAGAAGGAGCCAGAGCATCGACCAGGAGAAGCCGGTCTTTTTTGAGGTTCAAACCTTTCCTGGCAATCTCAGCCGTCTGCCGGGCGCGCAGATAGGGACTGGACAAGATCAGATCGACCTGGAGACCTATCCTGCAGAGGGCATCAGCAACCTTTATCATTTTCTTTCGCCCGGGTGCTGTCAGCGGGCGAAGAGAATCATCGGGGTATTTATCTGGATCACGTTCAGCAGCAATGGCATGTCGCAGAAGGTAAAGATTCATAAGAAGTTTCCTTTATTTTTCCATATTGCTACTCTGCATTCTTTATTATTATATAGTTATTATCGCCTAAATTGCTAGTCTTCACTTCCAGGGCAACACCCAAAAAAAGGTTACGCCATTTCAGAACAAACCATCTATTTGGGTTAAGGACAACCTTTCCGACGAGACAGACATGCCAAGCTGAATTTACCTGGCTGTGGATTGCGCCGATTGCCCGATGGGATTGACTGGCATCCATTGCCCCATCCAATCGCTAGAAAAGGCATAACTTTGATCATGATCAGTTGATCTTTCTGCGAAAGTGTTGGCGAATTAATTTCATCCCGGTAAGGAATCTAATTGCGAAGGAAGGCGGTGTGTAGGTTTAGCAAGTAAAAAGGAATAATACATACCGATTAAAGCACTCCCAAAGCAGCACTGAAATTCTGTTTGAATTCGGGGCTCTGGATCCGTGCCCAGACCACGGGTAATGAGGCGGGCAGATCCTGCAGCTCAGCCTGCCTGGCAGCCAGGTAGGTCGCCACGCCAGGGGCGACGATTGGGACTAATGGCAGGGGCTTGCCCTTTTCCGCCTGATCGTGACCCCAGGTACCCCAAGTTAAAAAGTCCCGCAACAGGTTGCTGGCAACCACAGCATCCTGAAGGTCACCCAGATGGTCCTGCATAAGTTTCATCTCCTTTATGAGCAACTTGGCCTCCGGGCCAAGCACTTCCTCCAGGAATTCAAGTGAATAGCGTAGACTCTTGGAGGCAATCCGGAGGCTGTGCAGCCGCGCCAGGGGTACATTTGGTCCAGTCAACCATTCTTCATATGCCTGCATGGCTGCCAATCCCTGGTACAGGATTATCGGAGCCACATGCCTCAGGCGGCGCGGCTTGAAATCCTGCGTTTCGCTCAGTTGGTATGCAGAATTTATCGAGCCTGGCTTTAGGAATTCACTGAACAAATCCTTGAATTCCCGATAACGCCCGCTATCCAGGTAGGCAAGCAGTCTCTCCTGCGCCTGATCGCGCTCAGTCTGCCAGACAGATCGCAGAGCAGCCAGATCATTACTTCTCTCCGGAGGAAGTGCATCCAGGTATCGCTTCGTCTTTACCCAGAAGACATCCAGGTCGCGCGCCTCGCCGAGGACACGTCCCGTTCTCCGCAAACCCTTATCGAATGGCGCCCATTCCTTCTTGTCCAGATAATCTCCAAAGATCTGCAAAGCAGCCCGCATGCGCCGCGTGGCAACGCGCATATCATGCAGTTCTTCTATGTCCTGCCCCAGCTTCGTGCCCGCCTCGTGGAAGAGCATGTGTTGAAATTGAAAGTGCATTATCTTCCGCGTCACCTCGGCCATCAGATCATCAGCCCGCAGGCCCACCTTGCCAGGCAACTTGATCCTGGGTACACGCGGTTTTGGAATTGATGCAAGAACGGGAGGCAATTCGTTCACAGCCGCTTCCACCCGTGTTTGTAAGGCAGACGGTGATGACTCCTCCAGGACGGTGATTGGAAAGATGCTCATCCCAAATTTACGGAAATCGGCCAGCCAGCGACGGACTGTCCGCTTCGATCGCTCCAACTCCCGGCCTGTTTCCTCATTTGAAAGGCCTCTGTCAAGAGCCAGCAACGCCCGGCCGCGCAGGCCATACCAATCATCGCGTTCTGCGATCTTCATCAGGGCTTCCAGGTCTCGAGCTTCAAGTAATTTATGAACTGATTTATGGTCAAGCAGGCTCAATGCACGTTCGAATTTGGATAGGGATTCAGGGCGCAGACTCCATTTCTGCTGCAAGCTGTCAACTATATCGGCCAGTTGCTCTTCATTGCCATTGGAATTGAGTTCAACCTCCAATTCATAATAAACTTGGTCCAACCCGCCGGTTGATATCTGAACCTCATCCAGGCTCAGGTTAGCGATAACCTGCCCCTGCCATCGTACAGGCCTGACAACCCGCGTTTGGTGCAGTTCGATAAGCGGTTTGAGCAGATCCCCTCCGGTCAATTGAAGAACGTGATCACGCAAGGAGCCGGCAGGCCATTTTTCCGGCGGCTGGATGGCCGGCAGCATAATTTCCATTTCCGGGCGCTTGTGGATGGCACCTGTTGTTCCATCGAGTCCCTTGAGCGTCAAGCGGACGCCTTCGCCCTCCAGGCGGAACCGGCAGAAATACCCTCCGGAAAGCACTTTTCGCTCTTGGGTATCCATGTAGGTATCGAAGACCACCTGCTTCACTCCCTTTCCCAGGGGGAAGCCGGCAAGGCGGGTGGTTACCTGCAAACGATGGAGACTTTCGATATCAGGCAGGGAGAACTTGGCTTCCACTTCCATAATAAGCACCTTTTATAATCAAAAAGACGGTTGGATCATCCTGAGATGTCGGGTCAAAAAATCCTGAATGTACCTCTTTCATTATAAGCGCTTTTCAAATCTCCAAACCGGTGGCATCCAAAGGTGCCTCAGCAGGCATCTTTTACTTCGTCTTGGGAATCGCCTCGCTAGGCATGACAAATTGCATCCCCTTGGAATCGGGATTTCATCAACCCCCACCAGGGTGACCACTTCATCCATCTGGCTAACCAACCCCCCCGGACCAATACTGTTCCTTCCCAACGAACTAACATAACCCAATAAGGCGAATTTAGCCTTACCAAACCGGCAAGTTGAAATTCCTTTCCATCCCACGAATTTCTTGAGGAACAAAAATTGGACTGGAGTATAATACACGCCAACGTGTAAGAATATGGACGCGCCTGTTCTTGTCCTTAACGCAAATTTTGAGCCTGTCAATGTCTGTAACACGCGCCGTGCCATTGGCTTGATCCTTGCCGAGAAAGCCGACATGGTAATGAATGGACGCGGATATATCCAGACTGTCAGACTTACCCTCCCGCGGCCCTCTGTCATCCGGCTGGAGCAGATGATCCACCGGCCGCGCCTGCAGATCAAACTGACCCGCAGGGAGGTTTTCCGCCGGGATAACTTTACCTGCCAGTACTGCGGCCGCCATACCAGCGATTTGACGGTAGACCATGTTCTACCCAAACACCTGGGCGGCGAGCATACTTGGACCAATGTTGTGGCTGCTTGTCCGACTTGTAACCACCGCAAAGGCGGCCGCCAGTTGGGAGAAGTCCATATGCACCTTCTCCATATTCCCAAGCAGCCGCCTGTCAGTGCTTATTATATTTTCGGCCGTCACCTCGATGAGAACTCCGAATGGGAACAATTCATCAAGGGGTGGTAAAAGAAGAGTCACCTTGCGATGACTCTTCCGTCTTAAATTAATTAAAATCCAGCACCATATAATCTTCTGCCAGCTTTACCAGACCTGTAAATTGCTCACGAGCCTCGGCTACCGGGTTGCCGACGGCAAATTGCCCGGTTGGATAATGAATCAGATATAAAGATCCCGCTCCAGCCAGGCGCGCGGCTTCTCCCGCCATGGCTGCGGTTGAGTGCCCCGGCAATGAGCCGGTGGCCTCATGCACGAGCACATCCGCGCCTTCGGCCAGCTTGATTATTTGCCTGCAGGACTCTGTGTCAGATGAATATGCCAGGATCTTGTTCGATTTGGTATTGGAAAATTCGATCCGCAAACCAATGGTAGGGATAAAATGTTGCATTGGCATGGCGAAAATGTGGAACTCGTCACAATCAATAACTGAAACGAGTGGTTCTTCTGGAAGGCGAACAAACCTGACTGGGAAGAAACCGGGCCATTCGGACCAGTTATACAATTCCATAAGACTTTCTATACGGTCGATGGTATGCTTCAACCCGTAAATATTCAATGGCATTAGACGGCCCATCAACCACATATTCATCAAAAGCTGCGGCACGCCGGAAACGTGGTCTGGATGGAAATGGGTCAGGATCAGATCAGTCAGTCGTTCATGATCCACACCTGCTTTCTGGAAACGCAGGAATGGACTGTTGGGGCAGTCGATTAAAACCGTTCTATTCTCCCCCACCAACACCATGTGGGTATTCTCGTGATCCTCGCCAGAGATGGCGTTGGACGTTCCCAGGAAAATCAATCTAGCCATAGTATCGCGAACGCCTTTTCGGGCGATCGGAGTATCGCCTTACCTGGTAATGCACGTCTGGTCGCTCATCGGAGAACGCCTCAAGTTCTCAGCCAGAGTCTTTGGTTTGGATCACCGCCGGTACGCGGCTCGGACGATGATTCAGGAAGAAAAGTATGCCACCAGCAACGGCCACGACCGCGATAAAAATATGATTAAAGCTTATCGTACCCACGCGCAGATAATCAAGAGAGAACCGACCAACGGAATACATCATCATGTAGATATATAAAAGGTCGCCCCCCTTGAGCCACTTTGCAAAGCTGCGGGCAATCCACAGCAACAAAGCCATGTTGATCAAATTCCAGATTGACTCGTACAGGAAGAGCGGGTGGAATAAAGTTGTCGGGGGATAATTGGCCAAATTCGAGTATATGCCTATGCGGTGGCTGGCCGATATTTGGATGCCCCATGGAAGGGTGGTGGGGACACCATATAATTCCTGGTTGAAAAAGTTCCCCCAACGGCCGATTGCCTGGGCCAGGGCCACACCCGGGATTACGGTATCCACCATGCCCAAGAATGAGATTTTCCTGTTCCGGCAGTAAAACCACATGGCGATGATCCCGCCGATGATCGCACCCGGAATGCCCAATCCCCCACTGCGGATATTGATAATGTCCAGGATGCGCGGAACGCCGCCGACAAAGTAGGGGTTAACCAGCTTGCCTGTAACAGGATCCGGAACGAGCATATCCGCCTGCGGTGTGAAGATATGCCAGAGCCGGGCTCCAATGATCCCGGCGAGAACGACCCAAAATAGTACATCCCAGATGTAATCCGGATTAATTCCACGCCGCTTGGCCTCGGCCTGCGAAAGGAACGCCGCCGCGACCACGCCCAACATGATCAAGATTCCATAAAAATATATGTGGAAGGTTGTATGAAAAAAAGGAATGGGAATATCAAAACCACTGGGTAAGTTTGGCATGAATTACTCCTGAGACTGGGATAATTGACGGAGAGCATCCCGCCGGACGCGGAATATCCGTTGTAAAGCTGTGATATTTGCGAAGATGGCGATGATAAACAAGGCGATCAATACAAGTGGTGGATACAAGCTGCTAAAAATCAAACCCGGGATAAGTACAATGTAGCGTTCGACTCGTGTAAGCAGGCCGACATTAGCGTCAAATTTCGAGGCATCAGCACGCGCCTTGACATAAGAAACCAGCACCGAGCCTGCCGCAGCCAGGTAGGCCAGCAGGATACCTGTCACATTTGAATGTAAAATGAAATGGATCAAAAAACCCAGGAAAAGAAATAATTCGGAATAGCGATCCGTTACCGCATCCACAAAGGCTCCCCAAGCACTGGCTTCATTCCGCAGACGCGCCAAGGCTCCATCCATTGCATCCACAGGGCCCATCAATAATAACAAGATGCCAGCCCAGGTCATCTGGCCATAGGCAATTAATATGGCAACCCCCACCGTCCCCAACAGGCCGATCAAGGTGACCGTGTTTGGCCGAATGCCGATGCGGTTTAGAAATTCGGCTATCGGATGATAATACCAGCGAAACCAAACCCGCATGTTGTCGGAAAATGACTTCTTTTTTTGTTCGGTCGGTTGAGTCAACAGTTATTCCTTCGCAAATTAATGATTAAACGGAACTATGATACCACATTGGGCTACAAGTCTTCTTCAGAGGGATCACCATCCTCCTCATCCGGTCCGAGCATTACTTCACGGTCGCGCCCGCCGCCCATCGAAGGTCCCACCACCCCCATCTCTTCCAACTGGTCCAATAAGCGCGCTGCACGTGGATATCCTATCCTTAGTCGACGCTGGAGCATGGAGGCGCTGGCACGCTGTTCCTTCTTCAAAAAAGTGATAGCCTGCTCCACCAGTACCTCATCACCATCTTCTGATTCCACTTCCGATGCCATGGCTTCCCACGGTGGTCGGATATCCTTTTCCGGCGCCATCTTCTGCCAATGGGCTATAACCCGCTCGATCTCTTGATCGGTGACGATCACACCCTGGGCACGAATCGGGTTGCCTACTTCCGGGTTCAGGAAGAGCATATCACCACGACCAAGTAAAGTCTCTGCGCCGGGCAAATCCAATATGACGCGGGAATCCACGCCAGAAGCCACCGCAAAGGCCAGACGGGCGGGGAAATTAGCTTTGATCAAGCCAGTAACGACATCAGTACTGGGACGCTGTGTAGCCACCACCAAATGTATGCCGGTGGCGCGTGCCATCTGTGCCAACCTTACGAGGTTATGTTCGGTTTGATCCGGCGCAGACATCATCAGGTCGGCCAATTCGTCGATCAGAACGATGATACGCGGAAGAGCTGTGATATCCTTACGACGCTGAATGCGGCGATTGTAGGCATCAATGTCACGCGCCTTGGCAGCCTCAAGCAATTTATAACGATGCTCCATCTCGACCACCACCCAACGCAACACGCCCAGGATGCGCGTGATATCCGTCTCAACCTTGCCGAAAAGATGCGGCAATCCATTGAAACGAATCAGCTCGACCATTTTCGAGTCAATCATTACCATGCGTAAATCTTCAGGGGCATTATTCATGGCCAGGCAGGTTGCCAGAGCTGCAATACAAACTGACTTGCCCGAACCGGTCGTACCAGCAATAAGCAGATGCGGCATTCGTGCCAGGTCGGCGACCAGCGGTCCACCTGAGACATCCCTACCCAAAGCAATCGTCAGCGGAGAGCCAACCTTGTAAAAGACATCTGTCTCCAACAATGGCCGGAGACGCACCAGCGCGGACCTCGAGTTTGGCACCTCGATCCCCACAAAAGCCCGCCCCGGGACCGGAGCTTCGATGCGCAGACGTTCTGCCGAGAGCGCCAGGGCGAGGTCTTTTTGGAGGCCGGCAATTTGCGCCACTCGGACTTTCATCTGTTGGGCGTCATCTTCGGTGCCCTTCCTGATAAAACCCGGTTGAACGGCGAATTGGGTTACCGTCGGACCGATACGAAATCCCACCACCTTGGCAGGGATGCCAAATTCCGAAAGAGATTTTTCGATCAAGCCTGCAGTTTGATTAATATTGCGTTCATCCGGGCGGACAGACTGTTCACCCAACAACACATTCAATGGCGGCAGGCGATCACTGCGCGGTGGTGGTACGACCGGATGGCTATCCTGCCGATCCGTTACCTTGAAGGATTTTCGGAATTCCGGCGGTATTTTTGGTGCAGGTTTTTTACTTCCGTTCCTGGCTTCTCCTGAAGCACTGGATCTATCGGATGGAAGTGGGGAGATAACCGGATTTTCCAGTGTAGTATTTCTCCCAGACGCTGATGTGACAGATGCCAGGTCAGTCCCAACTTCCGTTCCAGCATGTTTGACCAGCCAGGTCTCGAGCCATCTCCAGAATCCAAACGAAGTCAGGACTGCCAGTATCCACAAAATGGAAATGATCAAACTACTCCAGATTGGACCGGTATACCGTGCGAATAGCATTGCAAGTCCCCATCCAACCTGGCCACCCCACATATCCCCTTCGGTCAACTTGTTTCCATTGAGCGCTGATAACAACGCCAATGTCAGGAATGCTGCCAATTCCAAAGCGATTACACGATCCAAACGTATGTTGATCGGCTGGATGCTGCGCCGGAAAGCCAGTAACCCTCCCAACCCAGCAAAGAATACGATCAAGAGATCTCCCCATCCAATCCAGAGGTATAACAAGTTCACCCATCCTAAAAGAAGGCTGCCTTTCGAGAGACCCAAAATCCCCAGGAGGATCATTAGTGCAAATGCCAGGAGGAGAATTCCCAGGATGTCCCACAAGAAACGCCCAAAATGGGTTTCAAAGCGCGCCAAACGATCCATCCAATTGGAAAAGCGCGGGGAATTTGGGCCTTCTTTCAGCGGTTTTGTAGTGGGCCCGTGCGAATTTGAATCCGGCATGTTAATCCAGCTTCATGCTCAGACCCAGGCGTTGCCGGGAGGCATCCACCTGGAGAATCCGTACCCGCACGCTCTGCCCGGGCGAAAGGACATCTTTAACTCCTGATTTTGGAGGCAATGGAATTTCAGAGGCGTGAATCAATCCCTCAAGGCCTTCTTCGAGGCGCGCAAAAGCACCGTAGGGTACCAGGGCTGTCACAACTGCCGGCACGATGGTATTAATCGGATAGCTCTCTTGAGCGGTTACCCAGGGGTTTGGCATCAAACGCTTCAGGCTGAGAGCGATGCGGCATCGTTCTGGAACAATTTCCATTACCAGCACTTCGACATGCTGCCTCACCTTACAGATCTGGTTGGGATGAGACACTCGCCCCCAGGAAAGCTCGGAGATATGGATTAGACCTTCAACACCGCCCAGATCGACAAAAACGCCAAATTCTGTGACATTGGTCACTTCCCCGCTCAAGCATTGTCCAACCTGGAGCGTATTAAAAAGCTCGGGGCGTTTGCCTGCCTCAGACCGGGCAGCGCGCTCAGAAAAAACAAGACGACCTTCTTCAGGGACACATTCGATGATTTTCAATCTCAGTGTACGACCAACATATGAGGAAAGATATTCTTCGCGACAATCATCATCAGAATGAAAAGGCAGATCCACCAAATGAGAGCATGGAACAAATCCATTCAGGTCATCCCCCTCGACAAGTAATCCTCCACGGTTATGACCTGTCACCCCTAATGAGACAATTTCATCCTGACGATACAGCAACAAAGCCCTTCCCCAATCGGATGAGGGGTTTCCTGGTTCCTCGGTCTTCTGAACTTTTTCCGCCGGGATGGATGCCCGGCTTTCTTCTTCTGCCAGAACCGACGCCCACCAACCATCATCCTGGACTGGCATATCCTGTTCGGAATGCTGAATGTTTACCATTACATTTATCCGACCTCCTTCCCATTTTCATTTACCTGCGTCTGACGTTCCATTTCAAGGATGACGCGTGCCACTTCTTCAATGGCAACGCGTTGTTTGCGGTATAGATCCGCTTCAGACATCGCCAGACGATTGGCAACTTCGCGCACCTTTCTCCCTTCGACAAATTTCATTTCAAGGATGTTATAAAGTATCCATTCTCCAGTAAACCGTCTCTCCCCATCTGGACGAACATTGTCCATTGCCTGGCGTAGAATGGATCGTAAAGCATTGGCCGGGTTGTCATTATGCTCTTTAAAAGACTGTTGGACAATCTGGAGGTTGAGTAATGGATTCTGGGACAGCTTCGGGCCGCCCCAATAATGAGTTAGAGCTTCACGCACCCATTCCGCCATGTCTGATTCCGGGGGAAGGGTGTCCTCCAGAAGGTTGGCCTTGCTGTCATAACGCCCAACCGCGCGCAGGCGCTGGAACAAGTCCACCTGCGGACGCAACCCCTCGAGAGAACGGAAAACACTTCGCTGCAGTCGACGATCCTGCAGGGCCACCAGGGCGCGGTGGAGAAGCAACATGAGCGCCTGCCGTTGTTCAGCTAGAATGACCTGGTCAGGTCCGTGGACAACACCCAGCAAACCAAGCATTGCAGGCGTACCTTCCAATGTTTCCGGCGGTTGAAAGAGAGGAAACAGCCAGTAATCTCCCCAGGCATATTCTTCACCATTCCCATTCCCATCATGATTTACGACCTGCAATGCCTCCGATAGATTGGATTCTTTGAGTAGCGGCGAGCTGCCTGTCGCAACCACCAACGATAATTCCTCCCCATCCAATGCAGCCACAAATGCCGCCGGTGATTGTAAATGATCCCGGACTGCAGCCAACACAGCCTCCAGGAATTGCCGCAGATCATTCTGCGTGATCAATCGATCTTCCAGATTCTGCAATAAGGCCAGATCAGCACGATCGCTGCCAAAGAAGATAAAACGTTCCCAGAGTGGCGCAACCAGCGTTATGATGTGCTCCAACAGCAGGACGGTGGCCACCATCATTGCCGGAACTGCTGCAGAATAGATCGTCCCAAAAAGCTCACCGCTGCGCCGAACAATGGTCATTACTCCCAGAGCAGATGAGGCCACTACGGGGCCGCGCATGATCCATTTGAATAAACGGCTCTTCACGACCCGGTCGGGCCAGGAAACACCAAAAAAGGCCACTGCATATGCCATGACAATGATAAGACCACCAATAAATAAATTGCTGACTGCTGCAAAACCCCAGAACAGAAACGGGTGATGGTTAGCCAGGCTGGAGCCATATAAAAGGTATGGGAACGAACCAAAGGCCGGGGCGGCAGCTCCCGCCAGTAAATAGATCATCCGACGGCGGCCAGAACGAGTCAACGTGTTTCGATAGGCCCGCCCAAAATTAATCCCTGCCAGCACCATGATGACTACATAATATGCGGTAAAGACCTCCGTCCAGAACGTGCGCTGGAGGAATGGAGCAGGCGGTACGTTATCCACCATCGGACCGAGCAGATACCCAAAAGCCAGAAGCAATAAGAATATTGCGGAGACAATATACAGCAGCCGGATAAAGATACGCCGTCTCCCGCGCGACGGACGACCGGTCGTCACGAGGAGGGCATCCGAAAGATGCAGATATGCCGGGGGAAGGAAGATGATCCCAAGCCATTCAAGGCGTAGAAATAAGCCAATCACCTGGGGAGACGAGGAAGAACTCTCCAACGCTTCGGATGTGAAAACCATCACCACGCATAAGAGTATGACCGCAAAAGAACGCGCAACACGGTCACGCAAATTGAAAGACAAGGCGTAAAGGAATAATGAAAAGGCCGTGATGGCAATCCCGGCAGTGAGAATTTGATTAACAGTAATGATCCCCGTAAGTAAATTCTGCGCCCAACCGCTAAGCATACAAGCCTTTCATAATTATCTTCTCAATAAAAGAGACCGGAAGGGTTGTACGCGGGTGGTTGCAGCATCGCACAGTATCCCTTTAGGATAACCGCCGGCGTCCCTCCTTTTATTCTCTGGAGAGCTGTTTCTCTTTTTACTAATGAATCGATCGCCCAAAAAATAAAGCGATATCTTGATTTTCGTAATACAGGTCATTATACCCGCAGAATTCATAGCCGAGTTTCCGGGCCAGGCAAACCGCGGTGGTATTTTTACTCGTCATCTCCATCAGCGCCCGGTCATCCTTGCGATCAACCGCCCAGGATTGCGCGGCAAGAATGAGTGCCATACCAACCCCTTGACGTCTGAAACGAGGCGAAACGGCGAGATCTGTCAGCCAAGCTGTCCGCGGCAGGATCAAATCGCTCATCCGAACATAACCGATCACTTGCCCACCAATCATTGCCACGAGCGAACCCGCCCGGCGGTTCCATGAGTCCGGCAGGGCTGATACATCCCGTGGATATGGTACAGATACGGAATGCGGCAGGCGTATCTCTCTGAAAACAGCCCCAAGTTGACCTTCCTCGCGCTGTACATCCATCTGCCAGACATAATCTGTCTGGCTGGCATGGTCGATCGTTACCAGGGTGGATATATCGGTTGCAAGTGCAGGACGTATCTGAACCTCAGTCATAATGCACCTCACGGAGCCTTGATCCGCACTGGGATGATACAGGCGGGTAATTCATTCCCTTGATTGTCAGACACCACCAATCGCAACTGGTAATCGCCTGTCGCGATAACCGAAGTATCCCAATTTCCAAGATCGCCATCCTGAACGGCTGTCCGGCTTGCCAGAATGGTAGCCCAGGTATTTGATCCAATCGGAGAAAACTCATATTTATAGAACCCAAAGTTGGGAATGTCGGCTGTGCCTTTCAAGGTGATCGAAGCTTGAATCTGGTCACCTGCCTTGGGCGAAGTAATTTCAATCTGACCAGGTATGCATCCGGTGGCCTGGGCTGTGGGTATTGAAGCGGGTGTACCAGTCCCAACGGTTTGCTCAAAGACGAGTGCAAAGGTACCGGTCGGCGTCAGGAGAGGATTCATCGTCGGGGTGGCAAGCCGCGAAAGCGCAGGGATCGTGGGAACAAGGAAAACCACCAGAAAAAATTCCGCGAATGCCAGGACGCCAACCACTACAAGGGCAGAGACCGCCTTACTCAGATGACGGTGGGCAATTTCACGTTCCAAACCAAAAGCCGCCCCCCGCAATTCATTGCGCGCTTTTACCATCCCACGTACGCCTAATAGAACTCCCAGAGCCAATAATGTAAAGATTAGCGGAGCCAACCCATCAAACAAGCCCAGGACCGCTGTCATTCCACCCCGGCTAAAGTGCCCTCAGCACACCACGGATAAGCGTTTCCAGTTTTGGCACAATCATCTTGCCGGCTGCAAGCACCTCTTCGTGCGAGGTGACGGTATTCCCGTCCAGGTTGGCTTTGTTACTTATACCTGAGAAGGCCAGTACGCGTGTCCCGCCATGGCGTGCCACAATGACCTCGGGGACTGTGGACATGCCGACCGCGTCCGCACCAGCCGTGTTCAAGAAGCGTAAATCTGCCGGGGACTCGAAGGACGGTCCACTCAGGCAAACATATACGCCCTCATGCAAAAGGACATTCTTCTCCTGCGCAACCTGGCGAGCCAATGCACACAACGCCCGGTCGTAAGCCTGACTCATATCCGGGAAGCGCGGCCCAAACTCATCCAGGTTAGGGCCAATCAACGGGTTCAAGCCAGCCATCCCGGCCAGATTCAAATGGTCGGTAATCAGCATGACGTCGCCAGGCTCAAATGACGGGTTGATCGCTCCGGCCGCGTTGGTCACAATAAGAATTTCGACCCGCAGGCGCTGCATTACACGGACAGGCAGTGTCACCTGGGCCATATCGTAGCCTTCGTAGAAGTGGATCCGGCCCTGCATCACCAGCAACGCCTGTCCGTCCAGTTCGCCAATGACCAGCCGCCCGGCGTGCCCGGGAACCGTGGATACCGGCCATCCCGGTAATTCGGAATATGGAATGATGGTTGGTTCCTGGACCGCCTCAGCCAGCCCGCCCAGGCCAGTGCCCAGGATCAAGCCAATACGCGGCTGGATCTTTATTCTCGCACGAACCAAGCCGGCCAGGCGATCGATGGTTTCCACGCTGATTGGCATGCCTTGCCTCCGAATTCCTTAAAAATAGCGCTGTATGGATAAATTATATCTTAACTCCTGTTGACCTACGGCCTCCCAAAGGTTTTATTCCCGGATGGAGACTTAGTCAATCGCATTTTTCAATGCAATAAGATTGGTACCTTCAAAGAGACAAGCTGTAGAGGTGAATACCCCCAAAATCACAGCAGAAGGGATCGGTTTCTCAAAACAACGAGGAACAACCGCCTCACTCCCTAGCCCCTCTCCAAATGAAAGTGCACATTTGGCGAGGGGAGAGCAAGAAAAGAGCATTTAACTGCAGGTTTTGAGAATTTTTGGGGTTTTTGTGCAGATTTAGGAAGACCCTAAGAGAAACTAACAAAACTGCTCTCGTCGCCGTCCTCGGCGGCGGGGACGCCGCCTAAAGCGTGGGTTTTGTTAGGCGCTCTAAAGGTCTGCAAGACCTTTAGAGACTGTTTGAAAATTAGCATGTACGAGCTAGACGGCGGAGGCAAAGACGGATCATTGCGACATAGATAAAGGCTTCACTTGATTCTGTCCGCCGCTCATAATCTCGTGCCAGGCGACGATTTCGACTAACCCAAGCATTCGTGCGCTCGATCACCCAACGTTTTGGAAGTACTTGAAATCCTTTCTGTCCACCAAGCTTGAGAACGATCTCCATGTCTGCGTTCAAATTTTCTTTTACCCAACTTACCAGTTCGCCTCGATAGCCACCATCTGCAATGATTTTCTTCAAACGGCCAAGCAGATCTTGCTTTTCCTTCAATTTGGATATGGTCTGTTTCCCAGCATGTACATCTTGGACATTCGCTGAAGTAACGTTTGCCAATACCAGTAGCCCAATCGTGTCCACTATGAGGTGTCTTTTGCGTCCATTGACCCGTTTTCCACCATCAAAGCCAATCTTTTCACCCCCTTCGGCGCTTTTGGCCGTCTGACTATCAATGATCATGGCACTCGCCTGGACCTCCCGGCCTGCTTGCACTCGCACGGCTTCGCGAACCACTTTGTTCATGTGTTCCCACAGCTTTCTTTGCCGGAAAAGCCAGAAGCAATAATAGACTGTCTGCCAAGCAGGAAAATCATGTGGCAATGCTCGCCATACACAGCCATTTTTCGTCACATAGAATATGCCATTCAAGATCTCTCGCCATGAATGTTCGCGGGGTCTTCCAACTTGTTTCTTCTCTGGAAGGAGTGGCGCAATTTGCGCCCATTCGGTAACATTAAGATCGGTCGGGTAGGTTTGGTTTGATTTGGCCATCATCCAAATCTGCCCGACTTCCTTGGTTTTGTTTAGTTATTAAACAGTCTCTTAGGGTCTGTTCCAGCAGGAATTGATCCTCCAGAAAAAGGCTAAAAAGGGGGATTGTTTCGGAAGGTTAAGGGCAAAATAACGGGAAACATTTCGAAACAACGATGACAGATCATTGCAAAACAGACCGGAAGGCGGCAATCGCCTCTGCCACTCCCGCATCATCGATCCAGTAATGGGTGACCAAGCGGTAAGACCGGTCGCCGGTCGAGCCAACCAGGAGGCGGCGCTCTTTCAGTCTTTCAATAAACTCATCGGTGGTGTACTTGACATCCGGAGCCAGGGAAAGGAAGACCATATTCGTCGCCGGTGTCCCCGGGTCAAGCTCCAGGCCCGGGATTTGCCTCAGGCCATCCGCCAGTTTTTTCGCCCGGGCATGATCCTGCACCAAGCGCCCGGTCATCTTTTCCAGGGCAACGATCCCGGCGGCTGCCAGGATGCCGGCCTGACGCATGCCACCACCCAACAGTTTGCGCAGGCGCTGCGCCTTGGTGATGAAGGTCCGCGATCCGCACAGGACCGACCCGACCGGCGCGCACAGGCCCTTGCTCAGGCAAAACGTGACCGAATCCGCCGGACCGGCCAACTCCCGAGCTGTCACTCCCTGGGCAGCGGCGGCGTTGAAGAGGCGCGCCCCATCCAGGTGCACGGACAGACCGCGGGCATGCGCAAACTCCGCCAGCTGGCGGGTGTACCCTGGTGTTTGGTAGACACCGCCGCAGGCGTTATGGGTGTTCTCAAGGCAGACCAGACGCGTGACCGGTTCATGTGGATCATCCGCACGGATGGCTGTCGCCACGTCCTCCAAACGCAGGGAGCCATCCGGCTGGTTGGGCAACTGGCTCGAATGCACACCGCCCAGCACGGAAATCCCGCCGGCCTCGTGCAGAAACACGTGATTTCGTTTGCCGACGATGACCTCGTCGCCGCGCTGGCAGTGCGCCAGGACTCCGATCAAGTTGCCCATGGTACCGGAGGCGACAAACAGCCCGGCCTCTTTGCCCATCTTTTCCGCGGCCAGTTCCTGCAGGCGGTTGATGGTGGGATCCTCCCCATACACATCGTCGCCCACCTCGGCGCGGGCCATGGCGTCGCGCATTTCGGGCGTGGGCTGGGTGACGGTATCGGAACGAAGGTCGATGTAGTCCATGAAAAACTCCTGAAGAAGTCAAAGGGTTAAAGTCGAAGGGCAAAAGTCAAAGGGCAAAAGTCGAAAGTCGAAGGTCGAAGGGCAAAGGGCAAAGGTCGAAGGTCGAAGGGCAAAGGGTCGAAGGTGGAAAGTAGAAGGGCAAAGGTCAAAGGTCGAAGGTCGAGGGCAAAGGTCGAAGGTGGAAAGTAGAAGGGCAAAGGTCGAAGGTGGAAAGTAGAAGGGCAAAGGTCAAGGTGAAGGTTGAAGGTCGAAGGTCGAGGGCAAAGGTCGAAGGTCGAAAGTCAAAGGGCAAGAGTCGAAGGCGAAGGTCGAAGGGCGAAGGTTGAAGGTCAAAGGTCGAAGGCGAAGGTTGCAGTCCAAGATGGATATATGGAAATAACATCATTAACTCCAAAACAATTGCCTGGTATTCACAAAGTCGAAGGGAAATAACAGAAAGCCTCGAAGGGTCTAAAAGTCGAAGGTCGAAAGTCGAAAGGCGAAAGGTGAAAGGTAAAATGGACCTTCGTAAATGTGCATTTCAGCGATAATTTCCGGCCTGCAGCTCGAACAGCCGGGCGTATTCACCGCCACGCTGCATCAGTTCGGCATGCGTACCGGACTCGGTGATCCGGCCCCCGGCCAGCATGAAGATGCGGTCGGCCATGCGCACGGTGGAAAAGCGATGGCTGATCAGGAGCGTGGTGCGCCCGGCAGCCAGGCGGCGAAACTGCTGAAAGACCTCATACTCGGCGGCAGCATCCAGTGCGTTGGTGGGCTCATCCAGCACCAGGATCTGGGCATCACGGATGAAGGCACGCGCCAGGGCGATCTTCTGCCATTGGCCGATGCTCAACTCGTGGCCTTCCTCAAACCAGTTACCGAGCAGCGTATCGTAGCCATGCGGCAGACTGGTGATAAGGGTGTCGGCCCCGGCATCCTGGGCGGCCTCAACGATCCTGCCATCTTCCGGGGGCAGGCTGGTGTTCCCCAGCCAGATGTTCTCGCGGGCGCTGAGCTGGTAACGGGCATAATCCTGGAAGACGACGCTGATCTGGCGACGCAGACCTGTGGTTTCAAATTCTCGCAGGTTGATGCCGTCCAGCGTGATGGAACCGGCGGAAGGGTCATACAGGCGGCAAAGCAGTTTGACCAGCGTGGTCTTGCCGGCGCCATTGGCCCCGACCAGGGCGATGTGCTCGCCCGGGCGGATCTCCAGGCTGACGTCATCCAGCACCGGCTGGTCGCTGCCGGCATAGGCAAAGCGGACATGCTCGAAGGTGATGCCCTGCCGCAGGGGGAAGGTAAGTTGACGCGGCTCAGAGGGCTCGACCACACGCGGCTGCAGGTCGAGGAATTCGTACAGGTTGGTCAGGAACAGGCTATCTTCGTAGAGACCCGCCAGCCCTCCCAGGATGGAAGACAGGTAGGATTGGCCGCGCTGAAAGGCCTGGTAGTACATGACCAGGTCGCCCAGCGTGAGGGCGGCATGCACGGCCTGGTAGGCGATGTAAGCCAGCGCCCCAAAGGTGGCCAGGGTGGCCATGGTTTGGGTGAGCAGCTCGTTACGCGAGCGGTGCCGTACCAGGCGCAGGCGTTCGTTGCGCAGGAAGGTGCGTAAATCCCGGAAGCGCTGGATGAAGAGCTCGCCCAGGTTGAACAGGCGGATCTCCTTGGCATGCTGTTCGCCGGTGAGAAGCCACTGGATGTACCAGGATTGGCGCTCCGAAGAGGTGCGCTGGCGCTGCCAGGCATAAAGCTGCTGGGAATAGCGCAGCTTGACGAACACGCCCGGGACGGCTGCCAGTAAAAGAACTGCGGCAACGATCCAATGCAGCGACAACAACAGACCAAGCAGGGCGATCAGCGTCAGGCTGCTCTGGGCAACCTGCACCAGACCATTGAGGATGTGGGTGGGGCGATAGGAGGCTTCCTGCTGGGCGCGGTGCAGGGTGTCATAGTACTGCGGGTTCTCGTAGTAAGCCAGGTCGGCCTGCACGGATTTGGCATTGATGATGGAGGACATGTAATCGGTGACAGACTGTCCCTGCACCTCGCTGACCAACGAGGCCAGAGAGGAGGCCAGGGCGCCCACCAGCGTCACCGCGCCCATGGCGAGGATGAGCATCAACGTATGCTTGAAATCAGGCTGGGGGGATTTCAGCGCGGCGGTGACCGCATCCACGATCAGCTTCAACAGGTAGAGCGAAGCCAGCGGCAGCAGGCTTTGCAGGACCAGCAGGATGAGACTGGCAACGGTCCAACCCGGCGAGGCCCGCCAGACCAGGGTCACGGCGCGGCGTAGGAGAAAGCAGGCGCTGCAGTCGGGTGGTGATGGGGGGAGGAGGAGAGTCCATAGGCAGGAACATTTTACCGCGTTACCGAGGACGATAGAGACCTCTCCCCCGACCCCTCCCCGAAACGAGGAGGGGAGAATGAATGATTGAAACTTCACGCCCATGTCGCCACTTCGTGGTGCCCTTTGAAAAGCGCAAAGGACAGGCAGGCTGGGTGCCCTGAAGAACGCAGGACAGGCAGGCCCCCAGACCCTCTCCTGATAGAAGTGCACCATCCGCCCCTACAGGGTGCTTCGCGAGAGAGGGGAGAATGAATGATTGAAACCTCTCCCCCAGCCCCTCCCCGAAACGGGAAGGGGGGAATGAATGATTGAAACCTCTCCCCCAGCCCCTCCCCGAAACGGGAAGGGGGGAATGAATGGTTGAAACCTCTCCCCCAGCCCCTCCCCGAAACGGGAAGGGGGGAATGAATGGTTGATACCTCTCCCCCAGACCATCCCTTCGCAGTCCCCTGTCGGGGACAAGCTGCTCAGGGATACCCGAAAGTACCGGGTACACGGTGCTTGGCGATCAGGTGTTCCGGCTTTCAGATGTTCCAGTGTCAGGTAAATGGTGCTTATTGGGTTGTTAAGGTGCGAGGTGGAGAAAGAAGAGATTGGGGGTCAGGGATAAATGCGTGGTGGACCGGTGTTGAGGATGCGGGCGAGTTCATCCAGGATGATCTGATGATCTTTTTCGAGCTTGTGCCATTTTTGCCAGGCCAGGCTGTCCTCGAGGGGCTGGATGACAGTGGAAGGACCAGAAGGAGGTTTTGAGGCTCTGGAAGGCCTGGAGGCAGGTTTTGACTTGGAGGGAGGTTTGGAGGCGGGCTGCGGCAGGGGGATGCCGGGAGGCAGGCCGGTGGTGAGCGGGGAGAAGCCTTTGAAGAGGGGGTATAGCGGGTAAAAAGGTTGAGCCTGCTTGCGGAGGCGTTGCTTAACCGACCAGGCAGCACGGGCCAACTGCATGAAGAGCAGGGCGGTGCAATTCTCCCAAGTGGGCACAACTCTGGGATGGAGGGCCAATTTCCCGTTGCGGGTGGTGGTGAAGGTGCCTTTCTCCACGAGGGTGACGAGATCGACGGAGGATTCCATGCGGAAATGGTTGTAGAGGGCCAGGATGAGGGTGTACCAGCGGCCACTGCGGAAGAGGCGGCGGTAGTAGCGGCTGCAGAGAGACGGGGCAGGGAAACCGGCAGGGAGTTCGGACCAGGTATGGCCGGTGGCCATTTTCCAGAGGATGGCATCCAGCAGGAGGCGCGGGGAGGTGCGGGGACGACCGGGCCTCACCCCCATATCTGGGGGCAAGACCCCCGGCTCCTCTCCAGATTGAAAAACGCAATCTGGCCGAGGGGGACCCTACCCCGACCCTCCCCAAATTCTGCGAATTTGGAGAGGGAGAAGAAACGACAGGGAGGCGCTGGAGGATTTTGTGGTATTGCTGCAGGATGACAAAGTCCTGGAAGTCGCCGGTGTAAGAGTATTGGGAGAAATCCCAGCGATTGGCGGCGATGATGACAGGGGGTTCGCCAGTCATCCAGTCAAGGTACGGATCGGGCGGAATGAGGGGGGCAAGGACGGACCACTGGGAGGCAGTGAGGCGAGTTTGATAGTCTAATAGACTAATAGTCTGATCGTCTGATGGTTGAGAAGTCTGATGGTCAAGAGTTTGATAGTCGGATCGTTGACGAGTCGAATAGTCAGGTGGGTGCGGAGTCTGATAGTTGGGTGATTGAGTAGTTGGGTGGTTGGATAGTTGAGTGGTTGGGTAGTTGGATGGTTGAGGAGTCGAATAGTTGGGTAAGGGATTAAATACACTTTTTATTGGAACGGGAAAAAACGAATCGGCATCGCGGGTGATGCCGGAGTGGCGATAGGCGTCTTCAAACCAGGTGAGAGGTGATTGAGCGAGATCCTGGAGGAGGTTTACGAGGCCAGTGGCGGCGTGGACAGGGGCAAGCGCACGGGAGATGAGGGCATTTATCCTCAGGCTCAACTGGATGGCATGAACCTGGCTGGTAAACGAAGAGAGGGGAGAACGATCCAACGTCTTGCGGGCAGTACGGGCCTGCTTAATAACCTTCTCCTGGGGAAGGACATAATCATTGAGGGCTGTGTTCAGAGAACGAACCTGGAGACGGATGGGGGCAAGCGGGCCAGGATCGAGACGAGAGAAGGTGCCATCCCGGCGGGCATTGTGGTTGCCGGGCTGGGCGCCGCGGCGGCGCCTCAATACAGGAGGCAGGGTTATTTGAGTGGAAGGAAGGGTGTTTAGCATGGAAGAAATTTCAAAGGTTAAAGGTCGAATGTCAAAGGTCGAAGGTTAAAGGTCGAAGGTCAGTCAAAGGTCGAAGGTCAAAGGTCGAAGGTCGAAGGTCGAAGGTAAAAAGTAAAAAGGCAAAGGCCAGGAAGCAAATTAGGGAAGATCGTAAAGTCAATCATTTTTAATGCTAGCACAAATGTTCTGGATTGAAAAGGGCAATTGGGTTGTGAAAAAAGTGCGGGGGCATGGGGCGCCGGCCGCACTTGTTTCACTTTTGCTCCCACCTTCACAGGGGAGGGACACTTGGCAATCCGCAATTGGTCAAAAATGGTGTTCTTCTCTATTATTAAAATACCATATGCCCAGCGTGTAAAATAGGATAAACTTATACCAGGTGCGGGTGCGACTCAAACGCAATGCGAAATGCCAGGATACCTGCCGGGAGGATCCAACGGTAAAAAACAGCCCCAAACACTAGCCAGGTAAGGCCGCTGAATGGAGGCTGAATATATGTCATTGTATCGGCATTCCAGGGGGAGATGTCGGAAGGGCGGAGCGCGGGGGAAGATACGTTGGAACGTTTGCACGTTGGAACGTTGGAACGTTGGAACATTGAAAGGTTAGCACGTTGACACGTGGACACGTTGAAACGTCAACACGTTACACGTAGGCACGTAAGAAAAAGAGAAACGCAAGAATGAACGCACAGGAAAGATACAAAGGGAAGTAAATCCTATTCAAGAGGGTAGATATCACGCTTCAATTTGATCAAAATCAAACCAATCATCTCTCCATGAATGACCTCAAGAGATATTTGTATTGATATTTTAAACAGCTTGGCCTTTTTTTCAAACATTCCATCCAAAAGAAGGAGAAGATTGGGCTGAAGTTTGGAATGTAATTCAAATAATAATTTTAGCAGATGGCTTGGAACCCCACTTGTTCGCAAATACAGGGTGCGATCGCAGGTGTGCTTGTCGCGCCAGGCAGAGCGTGGCTGGGCTGGGGAAAAGGAAGTAAGAAGGAGTAAATGGATTATCGTCATGGTGGATGCAGACCTGGAATTGGCGGGGCTCGAATCGCCTGGCGAAGGGGCCAGGATCATCGAGAAGCATCACGGAGACTGGCATCGCTGGGACAGCCAGGTGGTAAGCATGGATTGACGCATGTCTTGGGCATCAGATAGAAATTAAATGAAAATTGCATATGTTTCCATCTATGATTCGTCGGATGTTCATGCCTGGTCAGGGTTGGGTAATTACATCTTTCGATCGCTTAAAAATGCAGGGTTTCAAACTGAAAGGATTGGGAATCTCAGGGCGAGGAATATTTGGGTACTGCTGTCATATTTGAAAAAAATTTATTATAGATATCTGTTATCTCAAAATTATTTAAGGGATCGTGAGATAAAAATACTGTTGGATTATGCTGCGCATGTCAATAAATTGCTGGCATGTATTCAATATGACATTCTGTTTAGCCCGGGTACAAATCCTTTTGGGATTTTACAAATTGAGAAACCAATCGCTTTTTGGACAGACTCAACATTTGCCGGGATGATTGATTTTTATCCTGCATACACCAATCTTTGTGCAGAAACCATTAATAATGGGAACAAAATGGAACAGTCCGCATTATCACAATGCCGTCTTGCGATTTATGCATCCGAATGGGCTGCGAGAACTGCGATCCAATATTACGATATCGATCCGGAAAAAGTCAAAGTTGTGCCGTTTGGAGCAAATATCGAATGCGGCCGAAATTTGGACGATATCATCAGGATTACCGAATGTAAAAGATTTGATATCTGTAAACTGCTCTTCCTGGGGGTGGACTGGTATAGGAAGGGCGGTGACAAGGCTCTTGCCATTGCCAATTCGCTCAATCAAAGAGGAATCAAGACGGAATTGCATATTGCTGGTTGCAGACAGCCCGCAGGTCTACCCAATTTCGTGAAGAATCATGGTTTCATTTCCAAGAAAACCGAACAAGGCATAAATTTGCTTGAGAAGTTATTCTCCGAATCCCATTTCCTGGTTGTTCCCTCCCGGGCTGAATGTTATGGAGTGGTATATGCCGAAGCAAGTTCATTCGGGCTTCCATCCCTGGCAACCAATGTTGGAGGAATTTCCACAGCAATTCATAATGGCAAAAATGGCTGGACATTTCCTTTGGATACACCCCCGGAAGAGTATTGTGATTATATAGAAAATTATATGTCTTCCAAGACAGATTACATGGAGTTGGCCCTGTCTTCCTTCAGAGAATATTCTGAGAGGTTGAATTGGTCAACTGCAGGCAGGAAAGTATATGAGCTCATGCAAGAATTCTGTAACTGACAAGTTGCATCAGCTTAGAATTGCTGCATTAAGAATAGTGAACAAGCCAGATGTCATTCGGAGTATATTGGTAATTTCACTCGTCTCAGCCGTCGGAATATTATTGGCTCTTCAAGGATGGAAATCGAGAATTCCAACATTCGACATCTTAAGGTTTATAGCAGATGCCCATGAACTGGTGATGCACGGCCAGATACCTGATAAAGGTACATTAACCAGTATGGCATCCTATACACCGCCGGGTACCACCTGGTTAATAGCTCCAGGTATGCTCCTGTTCACTGACCCGCGACTTTTCGAATATGTCGGAAGCGTAATTCTCTATATAGGCACACTTGCAGGCATCCTATTGTTAGCCCGGTCTTGCTTTGGGAAGCGGTGTGCATTCTTAGCAGTTGGGATCTATGGTTTGTCTTCACTTGGTCTAGGTTTTGCGGGCTCTTTATGGCCAAGAGGCCATCCATTCTTCACTGTATGGATGGTCTATTGGATAGTTCTATGGGTGGCAAGGCGAGATGCAAAGTATTTGGCCGCTGCCATTGTCACATGGGCTGCAGGCATGTACGTGTTCATGGAGATTGCTCCCGCTGTGTTTATTCCGGTAATAGTGTGGTTTTTCTATCGTCCCCCCATAAGGGTACGCCCATTGTTTATTGGCGGGCTGCTCATTGTGGTGATCTGGTATCCATACCTTAGATTCGAATTTGGGCGCAGTTTTGCCGATCTCAGATCACAGGTATTCCTTCAAGGGCTTTTACCGGATAATCTTACAGACTCCTGGTGCGATTTAAGTCTTGTCATACAAACTTGGGGAGGTACAACAGGCACCCTGAAAATTGAGGCAGGAGAAAACAGTTTATTATCAGAGAGCAAAAGGAGCATGTTAATTGGAGGCCTAAAACCCATTCTAAGACGAGGAATTGCCATCGTGAATGGGTTGTTTGCCAACTTTGATGAGAATGCCCATATTCCAGGAACAGATGTCATCGTATTATTTCTGGTTCTTGCGATTCTTGCCGTGCTATTTATCAGTCGATATTTCATCGGATCAACCGGGTCTACCGGTGGTCGGAGTTCTAGGCGTTATTGGCTAACTGCTTTCGCCATTTTTCTACTTATATCTGGCGTGGTGATGAATGAGTTCATCATCGCACGATATCTGATTCCAAATGGAGTACTGACTGCTGCCCAAACATCAAGCATCCGCAGGTTGCAGGAACTTCTTGTACTCAGTGGGATAGTCATCTTATCGCGAAGGCGAATTGATGTGTTTTTAAATCGGCTTGCCATGCCAGGACAAATGGATTTTTGGAACCTAAAGCGCCCAGGGAATGCAAAGGTGCTTTTAGTCAGTCTAGTTGTTCCCTGGCTCATCCTTTGTCTGATAGCAGAACCTTATTGGCCCGAAAGATATTGGTGGTTGTGGCCACTTCAAGTTATTTTTATTGCTGCCTTTACTATTCAATTGACGTCATGGGTAAGAGCACCTATTGGTCGCATTGGCCAGATACTGATCATTGGGATTTTACTGTGTAACCCCGATTCTTTAGCAAAGATTGATTCGTGGTATAGAACCGGCTGGGAAGGATCTGATGCAGCGGAAGTACAAGTAATTGATTATGTGTCCAAAGATGTTCATTCTAACGGAAAAGATCAGGCCGCCATTGGCTTTCAGACGTTTTTCTGGGGCTTCATGGCTCAATATAATATAGTCGATCCAGGATACAAGGTCGGGGCAGATTGGGACCTCATGTTCCAGTATAGGCAAGGAGTCCTGAATACAAACCATTGTGCTGAGGGTGTATCGCCCCAAGACGAATATCGGATTGTGCAAACCAGCCCAGGCGAATACAGCTCGAGCCCTACTGATTTCATCGCTTTTTCACCTGACCAACACTTTTATCTCCTGAAACAGTTTGGACCTTATGGGGTATATAAATATCGCTGATCTGATCTCCTGTAAAAATTCTAATTAACTATGCTAGTATTTCTATCTCGACCAGATAATCACGAATCCGATGAGAATAAATTGACTTTCAGGGATTATTTATAAAGAATGATGAATTTCATAAATTTGATGATCCATTTCGCGTATAGGGTGATGAAGAGAATTGGTAGCATCTTATTTCCGAAATCTTTTCTACCCATATATCAAATGAAATTTGAGGTATGTTCGGCGTGTCAAAATACCTGTGTTTTGTGTGCGCACGACGTCTTAATAAGGGCCTTTAGAGGGTATCAACTCTCTTTGGATGAGTTAGATAAGTTCATATACTATACGCGAAAATCTAAATATTATGTAAGTCAACTATGGATTCAAGGACCAGGAGAGCCAACATTATGGAAGTATTTTAATGAAGGAATAAATCGTTTATATCGTTCTGGTGTGATTGGTTCCATCAATATTGAGACAAATGGGCTTTCGTTGGACAGTCTGACAAATCAAACATGGTCTTATCTCAATAAGATCTATGTTAGCATTTATCCTGATTTTGATAAAAAAGATTTCTTAGAAAGTTTGAAAAAGAGATATCCACATAAAATTATAGAACAAGAAGTTAGCCAGTTTGAGGAAGTTTCACCAGAAAAGCAACTTAGTAATATTCCTGCTTCTTGCGGGTGTGCAGGTCCAATGTTTGTGAAAGATAAAATATTCTATTATTGTGGACCGACCGGGTTTTCAGCGGCGAAAGCCATGGGCAAAAATATATTCGATTTTCAGGATCTTTTCAAAGAAATAGGGCTAAATTATCTGGAAAATGCAGATTTTACAAAGTTGGGTAATATGGAAATTTGCAGATATTGTTTTTCGAATTCTAATGCTATCAGAACCCTCCAGCCTCATCGCTCAACGAAATAATTCTCAAAATGAATACAGTTGTCTCCGTTGAACATCTCTCTAAAGCTTACAGATTGGGACAAATTGGTACAGGCACTCTATCGCACGATCTGAATGTATGGTGGGCGAAGGTGCGTGGTAAGCCCAATCCCCTTTTCAAGATCGGCGATACGGACCATGGTAATCGGGACGGAGCAACCATCTGGGCACTTAATGATATAAGTTTCACAGTTGAAGAAGGCGAAATTCTGGGCATTATTGGCAGGAATGGAGCAGGCAAGAGTACCTTGCTCAAGATCCTAGCGCGCGTCACAGCGCCGACTTCAGGGAATATTAAGGTGAAGGGTAGAATTGCCAGCCTGTTGGAAGTAGGTACTGGTTTTCATCCTGAATTAACCGGGCGCGAAAATATATACCTGAATGGTGCAATTTTAGGTATGAGCCATAAGGAAATTGATCGTAAATTCGATGGGATTGTGGATTTTTCGGGTGTAGAAAAATTTATTGATACGCCCATTAAGCACTATTCAAGTGGCATGTATGTACGACTGGCCTTTGCGGTAGCCGCCCACCTGGATCCGGAAATTCTGCTGGTGGACGAGGTGCTGGCGGTAGGCGATGCGGAATTCCAGAAGAAATGTTTAGGAAAGATAGGGGATGTAAGCGCAGAAGGTCGCACGGTATTGCTGATAAGTCATAACTTAAAGTCAGTTTCAAGTATTGCCCACAGGTGCGTCTGGATAGATGCCGGACACATTCTAGATATAGGTAATACAGATCATGTCATCAATAAGTACATGGAGCAGTTGAATACAATGATCTCCGGCGAAGGTTATGCTGATATATCAATGATAAATAGAGGAATTTGGTTGGCAGAACGGAGAGCTCAATTCAACTGGGTGAGGTTGTTGGATTCTCAAAATAGACAAGCCGGGATCTTCCGAGAAAAAGAGCCCATCACCGTCGAATTAGGGTTTCATGTGATGGAAAGGATCAGAGCATTACAGTTCGGCTGTAGTGTTTGGACCATCGATAGGAACGCTGAGCTCTTCACGATACCTTCTCCGGAATATAACGAAATTTTAGAGGCAGGGATATATTCGGTGCGGATGAACATGAATCCCAATTATCTTCGCCAAGGGGATTACACAATTGCTGTGAAGATGTTCGCCTATGGGCAGCGCCAGGACACTATCGGCCCAGTCATCCGACTGACGATTCAACCTTTCTTATCATCGGATGATAATCCCGTTTATGGCTATGGATGGGTAGCCGGATACATGCGATATGACTGTCATTGGGAATCGATCCAGGGGAAGAGAAATGGCTAATGGGACAGATAATCGACAGATATCTGGCCTAAAATCCAAACTTAATGATATTGGGCATCTTTTCGTATGAAAAATCTGATTATAAAGGGTGCTAGATCCATTCGCAATGGGATGCAAAGAATTCTTAAATTCTGTATATTCTGGTTGCATGATGTTTGGTCAGATGGGCAGCTCAGTAAATTCTGGTTTCATGATATCTGGTTTGACAAATTATGGGATCGTCAGAGAAGAAAATTACTTTTTAAGCAAAGTTGGTCATATATCAGATTTCCTTCCATCCCGACAGAGCATTTTCCCGACCCATGCAACTTAAAAACTGCAGAAGAAGAGCAAATTTCTTTTTCGACCACTTTCAAGAAAAAAATCGATTTTATTCAAACACATGCCTTGGTTCGCCAGGGGGTATATTTGTCTTTCAGGCCAATTGGCAAGAATCTGCGCCTGCTTGGGACATCTGTACGTGAGAATGTAATTCGAAACCGCAAAACATATATATTGGAAGGTGGGCCACCAACCGAAGAACTAATGGTCTCTCAAAAAGGGTATTCTTGGAATCCATGGCTTTGGGGTCGAAGGTCTGATTACAAGGAGAAAGAGGACGATGATCGCAATACTACGAGAGGATGGAATACCTATTTCAAACAACCTTCGACTAGTCCGATAATCGACGATTTGTCGGTTGAGCCAAAGCTGAAAAAGCCACGATTGTCGGATGGGCCTTTCAATCGGAGTTATTTACAGAGAGTTTTAGAGATAGCTGCGGCAACAAGTTATGTGTTCAGCCCGATTGATTCCATAATAGATCAAGCGAGCTTTTTTAGACAAAAATTGCATTGGCCGGGTGAAAGCGAGCAGATTCTGGGAATTCACATTCGTCGTGGTGATGCCGCGTCCTGTGGTACCGATAATGGGAGACCACCGAAGGCTACTAGAATTTCTTTTCCGATAAGCTCATACCTCGCGGCAGCAGATATTATTTGTGCGAAGTACAATATACACTATATTTATATCGCCACTGAATCGGAAGAAGAGATTGAGCGTGCAATTCGCCTTCGGCCTCAGTACAAGATTTTGTTCTTGGAACATGACCGATCAATATTTCCCAATCTTGGATTATCAGACCAATTTATAGAGCATATTGCATTTGAGCAGCCTGATCGTATATATGACATAATGATCAGCGCGATCCTTGACTTGTATTTTCTTCAGGATTGCCATGCATTTATAGGGACTTTCAACTCAGAGTTTAGTATACTTGGCTGGCTTCTTATCATTGGAAATCGCAGACATCTTGTTCCATATATCAGTCTGAGCAAACCAAGGAAACAAAGAAGCCTCAATCCCCTCCAAGCGATGTTGAATGTTTATAACAATTGTCCGCTTGACCTGTACCATTGGTAGGAAACATGGAGATTCTTACGTTTGGAAGAGCTGTTTGTATGGACAAGACTAATAACTTACTATGAGGTCATTGCTGTATTATTGCCTTTTGAGACCCAGAATATGATTAGCAAGAAAGTCAACCTGCGAACTAGTTTCAGGAACATTTTATTTACGGTAGGCTTGCTGCCAATAGCAATACAACGCCGAATGTTGTTTGAAACCAAGAATCTTCAGGAGCAGGAATACGATCAACGTTTCTATTTATTTAGGCAACAGTATGGAAAATTACTGCATCACAGACTAATAAGTGAAGACCATAGAAAAAGGGGGAAAGTTCTGATCTGCGGTGGGAATTATCCAGGAGTTGAACCAGATTTGGTTCTAATTAAAGCTTTGGAACTTGCAGGATATACACCGGTCGTGCTGATCTTCAGGTCATCATCGCCGAACCAGCAATCACTAACCATGCAATATTATCGTCTACTCGTAAGACATATCGTTTTTATTGATGATTTCTGTAACCCTCCGGACATATCCAGTGCCAAGGCTGTAATTGATCAATGCAGATCCATTCAAGAGCTATTGGCATTTAAGTTTGAAGGCGCAAGAGTTGGGTTATTTGCTGTCTCAACAGCTCTGCGTCTATTACGAATAGGTTCGATAGACCTACATACGCCTGCTTACCGAAGTGTTTTAATTGAACATCTTGCTTCATCAATGCTCGTAGCAAAAGCGGCACAGAAAATTATGCAAGTTGTTCACCCACAGCTGCTGCTGTTTGTCGATGGTGTCTACACCCCGGAAGCAGAGATTGTTGATGTGTGTTTAACTGCGAAAATCCAAGCAATTTCATGGGATATTGCTCATAGGAGTGATGCATTAATATTAAAACGTTACAAATCAGCTTTGAGAGAACAAGAGATTAATTCTTTGTCATCTGAATCATGGAAAATCCTTCGTGATATGAATTGGAATGAAGAACTACGTGAACAACTTCAAAAAGAACTTTATATTGCCTATGCATCTGGCAATTGGTATTGTGATTCCGGAACACAATTCAATAAGCATCTTGTGGGTGGCGACACAATAAAACAAGAGCTAGGACTTGATAGAATGAAAAAAACAGCATTCATATTTCCCCATATCCTATGGGACGCGTCATTAATATGGGGAATCGATCTATTCCAGAATTATGAAGAATGGCTCGTTAGTACTGTTAAAGAGGCTTGCAGGAACGACAGCGTCAATTGGGTAATTAAAATTCATCCCGCTAATGTTGGAAAAGCTATGGTCGATGGTTTTCACGGAGAGCCAACAGAAATGACTGTTCTGAAGAAGCATTTTGGAGAGCTCCCGGCGCACATTTCCATTATTACTGCTGAAAATCCGATAAGCACGTATTCTCTTTTTCCTATTATGGATTATTGTTTGACAGTTCGGGGAACAGTGGGCATTGAGGCTGCGAGATTGGGCATTCCCGTGTTGACTGCTGGCACGGGACGCTATGACCACAAAGGTTTCACCATTGATTCAGCTAGTCGTGAAGAGTTCTTAAATAAAGTGGCCCATATCCAGGAGATTCCACGATTTTCTGCTGCCCAGCAAGAACTGGCTAATCGCTATGCTTATGGACTTCTTATTCTTCGTCCATTACCGCTAACCACAATCACCATAGATTATGATAACAATTATATAAAGATGGTTGACTTCAAAATAAACATTAAAAAGATAGAGGATTGGTTTCTTGCTCCGGATTTAAGAGCATTATCCTACTGGATAGTCAATTCAACTGAGGCAGATTTCCTGGCGGAAGATAGAATAGCATAAGAGGAATTCCTTATCTTCGAGGAATTTCGGCAGCTCTTGCCGCGGGCTCAAGGAAATTAGACCTATTCTTGATTAGCATTGTACCGAAATACTTTCGGGGGGATTTTCTCCTGCAAAACAAGAAGTCGTAACCAATTTGTTTGTTCAGCCGAAAAAACCTGTACTCTCTTTGCTCATTAGTTCCCGCAATGACCGGTACATGGGCAATTCACTCTGGCGGCTGCAGACCGCGCTCAATTACATTGCTCAAAGCGTGCATGAGGTGGGCAGGGTAGAAGAAGTGGAAATCCTGGTCACTGATTGGGGCAGCGAGATTCCGCTCCATACCGTTCTACGGCTCAGCCCTACCGCTGCAAGATTAGTTTCCTTCCTTCTTGTGCCACCAACTCTCGCCAGGGAGCTTCAAGGAGACAGTCCTTTTTCAGAAGTGTATGCCTATAACGCGGCTGCCCGACGTGCCCACGGCCTTTACCTGGGCCGGATAGACCAGGATACACTTGTCGGTTCACGCTTTCTCAAGTTCTTCTTTGACCTGTATGAAGGAAAGACGAATTTGGACATTCCCCTGGAATCCGCCCTAATGCTGTCCAACCGCCGTCAGATCCCTTATCGATTCGCTTCCCGCTGTCCATCCTTCTTGGATGTGGATCGTTTCATTCGCTGGTTTGGAGGATCCCTCGGGGGCGAAATGTTTCACCTCCCGCAGCATCTTTTCCTCCGCAGCCTTGTAGGAATATGGCTCGTCCATCGGGAGGCATGGTACCAGTGCGGTGGCTACAATGAGCGGATGAAATACTATAACTGGATGGAAACGGAAATGGCCCTTCGGCTTATGCAGCGGGGATACAAGGTGGTTGACTTGGGGAAACTGGTTAATTACGATTTCTATCACCTGGAGCATTATCTCCCTGGAATTCCTTGGGCTGGTTATGCCAGCAACCGCAGGCAAAATCCCCTCATTGACTTGGAAAATCCACCTGTGCCCGAATTCCATCCGAACAGCGCGGAATGGGGACTTATTCAATATCCTCTTGAAATAGCAACATATTGGATAACCCAAGCCAATGGTGAAATTGCTACGAGAGAAGAGCAGCAGTTCAAATGGCCGCGGTTTCTTCTGCTCTTATTGTCTACAGGGATTCTGATTGTCTGGGATAAGATGCTCATTGTTGTGTACCTTTGGAAGCATCGTTTTAATGTTGTGTGGGATGCGGTGAGGGGACAATCCATAAACAATTGGCCAGGCAAGCTTAAGCGCATTTGGATAGAGAGGCAGGCCCGCCTGAGGCGAGGAACGGACCAATAGATATGTCTGTAAAACATCTGGCGGTCATCGGCTGCGGGGCGGTGACTGAGCTGTGTCACTTGCCGGCTGTCAGCCTTCTACAGGATGTGGAAGTAATTGCCCTGGTCGACAAGGACGTTGCTCGTGCAGAACAACTGGGCAAGAAATTTGGCATCCGGACCTGCCTGGAGGATCTTCATCAGATCCCGGACGGAGTGGATGGGGTAATCATAGCCCTTCCGAACTACCTGCACGCACCGGTTGCACTGGAGTTTCTGAAGAGAAGCATACCTGTGCTGGTTGAAAAGCCCATTGCCTTGAACGTGCAGGAAGCCGAGGCCATGATCGAAGCATCTGATGCCAGGCGCGTGCCGCTCCAGGTGGGGTTGATGAGACGTTACTGCCAGGGCGCTCGCCTTGTGAAACGCTTTATCGACGAAGGCTGGCTGGGCGTACTGCAAAGTTTCTCGTTGGAATGGGGTGTTGTCTACAATTGGCCGGTTTTGTCGGGATATGCCTTTAAAAAGGAACAGTCTGGCGGCGGTTTGTTGATGGATATGGGGAGTCATTTGCTTGACTTGTTAATGTGGTGGCTGGGTGAACCTAAAGAAATTGAATACAAGGATGATTCTTTGGGGGGCGTCGAGGCGGATTGCTGGATGTCGCTGGTGCTGCAAAATCCAAATCAGTTGATTAAGGGTACTGTAGTGCTGAGCTGCTTGCGAAATCTGGGAACAACCGTTCAAATAGAAGGCGAGCAGTTTACCATTGAGTACGATTTGCGTACACCGGATGCGGTGTATTTATGGCCAACCGGTAAGGATCTACAAGCGTTTGCGTTCATATCAAACAGGTTTTTTACCCATAAACAATCTTGGGACGAAGTATATTCTGAACAATTAAAGGCATTTACACAGGCTATTGCAACCGGATATGAACCCGTCGTTTCAGGCAGGCATGCAAAAGATTGTTTGGCGCTGATCGAGCGATGTTACCGGGAACGGAAAACGCTTCAATATCCCTGGGTGGAAAATACATCACCTTTCCCGTACCAGAAAAATAATCTATGAGACAAGCACTCATCACTGGAGCAACCGGTCTCATTGGTGGCCGCCTGGCGGAAGTGGCATGCGAGCAGGGCATTCCCGTAGTCGGTCTCGTACGGATGTGGTCACATGCTGCCCGCCTGGCTCGTCTGCCAGTGCATATGATAAGTGGAGATATCCTTCATTTGGACTCGCTCAGGGAAGCGATGAAGGATTGCGATGTAGTTTTCCATTGCGCCGTTGATAATCGTATCGGCGGTAAAGCACATCGGTTCTCAAGTGTCCAGGGAACCATCAATGTACTGCATGCCGCCTTGGAGTTGGGCGTGAAACGGGTGGTGCATCTCAGCAGTGCAGCCGTTTATAGTTACCAACCGACTCAAGAGGCCGCCACCGAAAATGGCCCCTATCGATACTCCAACGACACCTATTGCAACGGCAAAATCGATGGTGAAAAGGCCGCACTTGGTTACTGGAGAAAATATGGTTTGCCGGTCACTATTCTGCGACCCACCATCGTCTATGGTCCGTATAGCTCATACAGCAGTCACACCGCGGCCTACATACGTGAAGGTCGCATGGTCCTGGTAAATGGAGGAACAGGTATTTGCAACAGCCTGTATGTGGACAACCTGGTGGAAGCAATGCTTCTGGCAGCCGAACATACGGGGGCGATTGGTGAGGTGTTTCACATTTCGGATGCCCATCCAATATCGTGGAGACTGTTTGTGGAAGAGCATGGGCGTGCCGTTGGGGAGGCTTTTCTGCCTCTACCAAAAATGACATTCCAGGAATTGATAGAGGCTGGGGAACAAGAATCCGAAAATCAGCCTTATCCGCTCTTCGTGGAAACAAACGATAAACCTGGTGCGAGATCCACAGATGCGCAATGCACTGATTTCCATTCCCATTATCGGGCGTTCCGCCCGGCTGGGTCGCGCCATCGCCAGGGTAATACTGCCAGCTTCGACCCGTGACTTGCTGCGGCAAAGGATATTAACCGAAAATACGCGAAACAATGCACGCAGTAGTGCTCTGCCCGAATTGCACCCAATTCTTTCAGCGGCTGAAGCATCCATGTTTACTGTTTTTGATCAGGTGGAATTCAAAATTGAAAAAGCTCGTCGTATTCTGGGTTATGAGCCTAAGATCAGTTTTGATGAAGGTATGCGACGCACCTCTGCCTGGATCCGATGGTCCAGATTGTAAGGATGAAGATATGAGCAGCAAACCGATGGTCTCAGTGGTAATCAATTTCCTCAACGCAGAATTATTTATCAAGGAAGCAATCCAGAGTGTGCTTGATCAAACCTATGACGATTGGGAACTCCTCCTGGTCGATGATGGCTCCAGCGATACCAGCACGGCGATTTCAAAACAATATGCATTGCTGCATCCAGAGAAGATATATTATTTGGAGTTCGAGGGTCACCAAAACCGCGGGGCAAGTGCTTCACGCAACCTGGGCAGCCTGAACGCCAACGGTAAATACATCGCTTTTCTGGATGCTGATGATGTTTGGTTTCCACACAAACTTGAGCAACAGGTGGCCATCCTCGAAACTCATCCAGAGGCAGCGATGGTTTATGGTCGTCAGAGATTGTGGTTTAGCTGGACAGGCAATCCTGAGGATAGGCTGCGCGACTTTATACCAGATCATGGGTTGCAGCCCAATACCTTGATCAAGCCGCCAAAACTTCTGCCTGCCTTTCTGCGAAATGAGTCTGCAACTCCCCTGCCTTCTTCTCTGCTAATCCGCCGAAGCACCAATACGGCCATTGGCGGATTTGAAGAAACTTTTAAAAGCATCTACGATGATCAAGTTTATTGCGTCAAGGTTGGTCTCAAAGCTCCTGTTTTCTCCAGCGGCGAATGCTGGCACTTGTATCGGCAGCATCCAGGTCAACGCTGTTATGTTACAGTGGAAACAGGCCAATATCATTCTGCGCGAAAGGCTTTCTTATACTGGCTGAAAGAATATCTTTCGATTAAGGGAATTCAGGATAGGGAGGTTAGAGCGGCTTTAAAGAAGGAACTCTGGCCATATCGTCATCCAATCCTGAAACGCCTGCTTACCCAGGTGAAGGTTCTGGTGAAATGGATCGCGTTGCGAATCCTGCCAACTTCCTTCCTGGAACGACTGCGGAATAAATACCGCCCACGGGTTGAGGAGAAAACGGGGTGAAAGATTTTCCGCGCTGCATCCTCCAGGTGAACGGCGAAGACTTGGGAGGCGGGGCAGCCAAGGTGGCCTGGGATTTATTTCAAGGGTATCGCCAAAACGGCTACGAATCGTGGCTTGTAACCGGGATCAAGCGGACAAAAAATCCATTAGTCCGGGAGCTAGATCATGACCCCTATCGATCAGGGTTATCGAATTTAATGGCAAAGATATGGAAGCCGTTTCGGAAATTTGAAGTCAACTCACCCAGATTGCAGACATTGCATCGTCGAACAATCCTGCTGACCGATTTTCGACGGATCAGGAACAAGTTGAATGGTTATGAGGATTTTGAATTTCCAGGCACTGCACACATCCTGGATTTGATTCCCAAACGGCCGGACCTTTTACAATTGCACAATCTGCATGGCGGTTATTTTGATCTGCGTGAATTACCCGTGCTAAGCCGACAGGTACCGGTTGTACTTACGCTGCATGATGCCTGGCTGCTTAGCGGTCATTGCGCACACTCCTTTGACTGTGAACGCTGGAAGATTGGCTGCGGCAGTTGCCCCGATCTAACCATCCCACCCCCCATCCGGCGGGATGGCAGCGCATTCAATTGGCTGCGAAAACGGGAAATCTTTCTAAAGAGCCAAGTATATGTAGCAAGCCCCTTCCCAATGGCTTTTAGGCAGAGGTGAAAGAATCAATCTTATTTCCGGCAGCGCTTGAGGCCAGAATTATTCCCAACGGTGTGGATTTATCTGTATTCCAGCCGGCAAACAAAAAATTTGCCAGGGAGATTATCGGGATAATGCCAGAAAAGAAGGTGATCCTTTTTGTAAGCCTTCTTGTTTTTAATTTTTTTAAGGATTTTCATCTGTTGAAGTCAGCCATTTCTTTACTGATCGAGCGCGATAAGGAACAAAATATATTATTTATTGTTCTGGGTGGAGAGGCACCACCAGAATTTATAGGCCGGGTCGAAATTCGATTTGTGCCTTTTCAGGCGGAAGCCAACGTATTGTGGCACGCTACTTTCAGGCTGCAGATGTTTATATTCACGCTGCGCGCGCTGAAACGTTTCCTACGACAATCCTTGAAGCCTTAGCCTGTGGCACTCCAGTTGTGGCGACTGCAGTGGGAGGTATCCCTGAGCAAATCACTGACGGAGAAACCGGATTCCTTGTTTCCCCGGGCGATGTACAGGCGATGGCAGCCAGGATCGAGCAGCTCCTCAATGATGACGATTTGCTGAAAAAGATGGGCCAGGCAGCCGTCCATTCTGCGCAGCGCCATTTTGACCTGCAGACGTCAGGTTAATGATTATTTGAAATGGTTTGAGCTGATGGTGCGGGAGAGAAAAAATTCGGGATGGATGACGAATCGCATCGTATTGTAAAATGCTGACTATTTTTACCATTCCCAAGCCATTCAAAGATCATATTGCAACCATTCAGCGCAATGCTCTACAGAGTTGGACGATCCTTCGTCCCAAGTGCGAGATCATATTATGTGGTGATGCGCCCGGTATAGAAGAAACCGCGATTGAGTTTGGAGTAAAACATCTACGCGATATCTCTCAAAATGAATTCGGTACGCCTTTGTTGAATTCTGCTTTCAGTAAAGTTGCCAAAATCGCTCAATTCCCGCTCATGTGCTATGTGAATGCAGATATTATTTTTCTCAATGATATTCTGTATGCAATCAAGCGAATCCCCTTCAGGCCATTTGTTGCTGTAGGGCGACGTACGAATATTGCTTTAACGGAAGAGTGGGATTTCGAAAAGCCCAATTGGCGTTCACAATTACTCAAGTTTGTGGCCAAAAACGGGCAATTAGCAAATGGCGCTTGGATTGATTACTTTGTTTTTACACCAAATGGACATCTCGAGGAATTGCTTCCTTTTGCAGTTGGCAGGCCCGAATGGGATAATTGGTTTATTTATCATGCCCGCAAGCTGAATGTAGCAATTGTGGATATTACACGTGTCAATCGTGTAATCCACCAAAGTCATGATTATTCACACGTGCCCATGGGGACAAGTGTTTCCTGGTGGGGCCCAGAAGCAGACTATAATCATAGATATTATATAAATTCTGTAGGTCATTCAGGGTACCTCTGTAACATTTGGGATGCAACCCATATTCTTACCAGATTCTTTTTATTGCCGTCTTTGGGACCAAGATACTTGCGTCAACATTTATATACAGAAGCTGTTTTACATCCGTCCCTAAAACCTTTGGCGGAGGTCCTGCGTCCACTTCTATTCGCGCCCAATTGGATCAAGGATCGATTGCGAAAGAAATAACAAATGAATATTATCCTTGGATTTGCGAATCTTACCAATAAAGGAGAATGTGAAATGAAAAAAGCTTTGGTATGCGGAGCCGGCGGCTTCATCGGCGGTCACCTGGTCAAAAATGATGTTCTTCTTTATTGTGAAAATGCCATATACCCGGCGTGTAAAATAGGATACACTTATTTCAGGTGCGGAGGCGGCAGCCGTCCCGTGAAAGCATGACCGGATACCTGCTGGGTGGATCCAACGAAAAAACAGCACCAAATACCGGCCGGGAAAGGCTGTTGATGGGTGGCTGGATATAGGATAATGGGATCGACATGCCAGGGGGAATGTCGGAAGGGCGGAGCGCGGGGGAAGATACGTTGGAACGTTGGAACGTTTGCACGTTAGCACGTTGAAACGTTGAAACGTCTAAACGTAAACAGGCAGACAGGAAAACAAGTAAACAGGTAACAGTAAGCAGGTAAAGAACAAAGAACGTAAAAAAAGAACGCGCAGGAAAGATATAATGGCAAGTGAATCCTATTCGAAAGGGTAGAAATGATGTTTCAAGCTGACCAAAACACAACCAATGTTTCCATGAACGACGTGAAGAAATATTTTTATCTATTCTGGTCCTGGACCTGGCTGATCCTGCTGGTTGGACTGCTGGCAGGCGGTGCAGCTTATTACATCTCCATCCGGACCACACCGATCTACCAATCCTCCACCAAGCTGCTGGTGAGCAACCCAACCAGCATTGGCAACATTGATACCACCAGCCTGGTGGCAGACTTCAATATGATCAGCACCTACGCTGAAATGCTGACGGACGTGCCGGTTATGCAGGGGGTGATCGACAAGCTCAAACTCACGATGTCCCCGGAAGAACTGCAAAGTGCCATTTCTGTAAAAAGCGTGGTGGACACGCAACTGCTCGTCGTCACGGTCCAGGATCGCAACCCGAAGCGGGCAGCGGATATAGCCAATACGATCGGCGATGTCTTTTCGGCGCGTGTACGGGATCTCCAGGCGCAGCGCTATGAGTCAAGCCTGACCGGCTTGAATAAACAAATCAGCGACATGGAAGGGCAGATCACTGCGACGAAAACCACCATTGCCACCACAACCGACCCAAATACGCTGGCACAGCTGCAGGACCAGCTGACACAATACCAGGACATTTACACCAGCCTGGTGACCAGCTATCAACAGGTGCGCCTGGTGGCAGTCCAGACGAGCACCGACGTGGTCGTTTCGGAGCCGGCAACCGCCTCAACCATCCCGGTCAGCCCAAAGACCACGCGCAATACCGTCCTGGCGGTGGTAGCCGGCATGCTGCTGGCAGCGGGGGTGGTGTTCCTGATAGACATGCTTAACGATACCATCCGGGATCCGTTCGCAATTCACAACAGGTTCAACCTGCCCACCCTGGGTGTGATCGCCAGCCACAAGGAGAAAGAAGGCCGGCCCATCAGCCTGACCGAGCCGCGCTCCCCGGTGGCAGAGGCCTTCCGCTCGCTGCGTACCAATATCATCTACGCAGGTGTGGATACCAATCTGCACCGCATCATGGTCACAAGCGCCTCGCCAAAAGAGGGAAAGACCACCGTGGCGGCCAACCTGGCCGTGACACTGGCGCAGGGGGAGGTGGCTATCGTCCTGATCGATGCCGACTTCCGCCGGCCGCATATCCATTACAAATTCGGCATGCACCAACCGGGTGGGATTGAGTGACATGTTCCTGCCCAACCCACCGGTCCAGGTGGTGCGCACCGTCAAAGGATCCAGCCTGGCAGTGATCACCTCGGGGGCGCTGCCGCCCAACCCGACCGATCTGCTGACCTCAAAGAAAATGAAACAACTGCTTGACCTGATGGGCAAGCGCTGCGAGCTGATCCTGCTGGATACGCCGCCCATCCTGAGCGTGACGGATGGCTACGCCCTGGCTCCCACGACGGATGGAGTGATCCTGGTGGTCAGGCCGGGCGTGACCAAAATGGGCGAACTCCAGCAGGCGATTGCCAAGCTGCGCGGCGTAAATGCGCACATCCTGGGGGTGGTGTTTAACCGGGTCAGCCCGAGAAGCCGGATGTTTGAGAATTATTACTACTATCATAAAGGTGACTCGAAGGATGATTATTACGACAAGAAGGAAGGGAAGAAGAATTCCAGGGCAGCCGAGCCAGCTGCAGATCAATCAGAGTCTCGATAGCGGGATCTACTCACCTGACACTTTTAGAATAGGACGCGGAATAACGCGGATGAACGCGGATTTTATGTAAAAATGATCAAGTCCATGAGGGGGTTCGAGGTGCATGCGCAACCAATGCAGCCAGGGTTCGAATACACAGGCTGGCTGGCAAGCAGAACATGAGCAATTTACCGCGTATTACCATTGTCATGCCATCCTACAACCAATCCCAGTACATTGAGGAATCGATCCAATCGATCCTGGACCAGGACTATCCCAGCCTGGAATTCATGATCCTGGATGGCGGCAGCAGCGACGGCAGCCAGGAGATCATCCAACGTTACGCCAGGCACCTGGCATTCTGGCAAAGCCAACCCGATAAGGGACAGACGGATGCGCTCATCCAGGGTTTCGAGCGCGCCACGGGCGACCTGCTGGGTTGGGTGAACAGCGACGATGTGCTGCTGCCCGGGGCATTACAATCAATTGCACAGGCGTATGGCTCGCATCCGGAGTGCGGATTATTTGGGGGCAACATCGTAACGATTGACAGTAGTTGGACGAATCCTCCAATTCAAGCGGAGTCCCGCTCATGTGACGTCCTTTGCCCGGCACGGCCTGTTGCCGATTTTTCAGCCGGGTAGTTTTTTCAAGCGCCAGGATTACCGGGCAGTTGGAGGGCTTAACATTGATATGTATTATGTGATGGATGCGGACCTGTATTTCCGCATGCTTTTTAATGGCACTTGCTATGTACATATCAATCATTATCTGGCCGGTTTTCGTTTCCACGACTTCTCCAAGACACTAACTGAATTCGATCAGTTGAATATCGAATTTAAGACCTTGCAACGCCGGATCTTGCCAAAGATGAAATCGAACCTGGCCTGGCGATGGGGGTACAAGGCCTTACAGGTGATCAACCTAAATTATCTGCGCATGAGCATCGAAACGCTGCTGGCCCACAACCGGCATTGGCACGAATGGACAAGCCTTAAGGAAGAAATGCGGTTGATGTGAGATTCTTATACAGAGTAAGTATCAAAGATAATAAGTTTGATTAATTAATGCTAGCAACCCGTACATCCCGCGCCATAGCTGGTACGATAACCAGCTTCCTTCAGTATGGATTGCTGGTGATATTGCAATTCTTACTGGCACCCGTGGTACTGCGAGTCGCTGGACAGGAAGTATTGGGAGCATACTCCTTCTTGCTGCAAATCGTAGTTTGGGGAGCACTCACAGATCTGGGATTTGGTGTTGCAATCGGCCGATACCTGGCGCAAGCTATTGGTTTCGACGACCAACGAAGAAGGTTTTGCAACATTTTTACAACAGGCAGAACTTTCTACCTTTTCAGCAACATTATTTTTGCTATTGCTATTGTGCTTGTAGGCTGGAATATAAACCATTTTATATCAATGAGCCCCGGCGTGGAGAGTCAAGCGCGATTGTCACTCTACTTACTGGCTACTTGGATTGCGATAAGAATTCCGGTTTCTCTTTACGGAGACGCACTTAATGCCTCACAGAATCTTTCTGCAGTTAACATCATTGTGCTATCAGGGAACGCACTGCGACTACTGCTCTCTCTTGCCCTGGTAGCCCTGGGTGCTGGCCTTGTCGGGTTGATGTTTTCCAATATTATTGCGGAGGCTTTGACGTTGGTTGTTGAACTAGTGTGGTATCGCAAGCTCTACCCGCAAGATAAAATAAGTTGGGGAATACCTGACCGGGCGCTGTTCCGAGAGATGTTGGGATTTGGTCTTACATACATGGTGATGATCGTAGCTGGCAAACTGAGTACAAACACGGATAGTATTATTATTGGTCGTTTGTTGGGCGCGACCGCAGTTTCAATCTACTACACCAGTCAGATGCCAGGAACGCTTTTATATCAATTAATCTTTAAGTTTGCCGACAATGCATATCCGGCGCTTAATGAACTCTACGTCAGAAGTGCAACATCTCAATTGATTAGCGCGTATCTGCGACTGCTACGCTACAGCTTGCTCCTGGTCATCCCGTTGGCGATTGGGTTGCTGGGGCTCAATCGTTATGCGATTACTTTGTGGGTAGGGCAGGCTCAATATGCAGGTTTTTTGCTAACGATCGTGTTGTCTATATTCGCCATCACTCAGGTGGTCTATCATCTAAATGCCACCATCATGCTGGCTTACGGCGATATTCGTGTGATGAGCATATTCGGTCTGTGTGGGGGAATTATCAAATTAATCCTGGCATTTTGGTTGGGGCGAACCATCGGATTGGCAGGAGTTATGTTGGCGAATACCTTGGTGGATGTGCCAGGATTTATCTACTTTTCTTATCGCGTGTGGCACTTACTCGGATTGCGAGTTCGTCAGGTATGGAACGAATCCGTTTCGCCGGCCCTGGGAGCAAACATCTTGGTATTAATGGCACTGATCGTGGTATTGATTCAGAAGCCCTCTGTGACTTGGTTCTGGTTCCTTCTTTGGATTTTCATCTTTGCCTCTACCTGGGTGCTGGGAACAGGGCGGGTTGGATTATCGTCTACAGAACGTATCCAACTGTACAACTTCCTGGAGGTTAAAATTTTATCGGCATTCAAGAGGACAGCTAGGTCTTGATATAGTGATACCAGAGAAGAATATTGTTAGGCAGCATTTATTGAATATATGAATTTCTGTGAAAATAATTCTATGTTTATCCACTTCAAGCCGTTGACTGAAGGTAATCCTGCCAACTGATTCGGAGCTTTGGTTTACTTCGCGTACCAATCCCTTTGGCCATAATTATGTTTTTCAACTAAAGTAAGTAAATCAATGCAAATTTATTTTGCCTTGCGGTCATGTCCAGTGTGCAATAGTGCGGTCAATCAGCCGATTTTTACTGATATCAATCGCCGTGAAGGCTTGCCTGTTCGGGCCACGCTGGTTAAATGTTCAGATTGTGGTATGTATTACCTCAATCCCGCGCCAGATTTATCCAGTCTGAGACATATATATGGTGACGGTTTTGTGGATCCTATAATTGTTGAACTTCCTCAGCTTCAGGTAGTATCCCGAATACTACCTGCTATATCGCCTTTAAGGTACGGAGTTCATAGGATTAATGGCAATTTACGGGGTCACCCGCACGATTGGCCAGACGATGACGGACAAGGGCGTAGTCTCTTGGATTTTGGCTGTCATGATGGTGCTAAACTAGCCTACTGGTATCAGCATGGTTGGCAGGTGGCTGGGATAGATCTCAATGAACAGGCAATCAAATTGGCACGTCGGCGCTTTCCGAAAGGACAATTCTGGTGTGGGGATTTATTATCTTTAGAAATTAAATCGCGATTTGACTGCATTCGGGCTGATAACGTTGTGGAGCATTTGCTTGACCCCAAAGAATATCTAACCGCATTGACTAAAATGCTTAAACCAGGCGGGTATCTGAGAATCTTTGTTCCCAACGGTGCTGCACTCAGTACCCGCCTCTTCAAACATTATTCCGCTAACTATTGGATGCCCTTTCATTTGAATCTTTTTACATCTGCCACGATGGAACGATTGTTTGACAGTATAGGTCTAAAAGATATCACCTGTTTCACTTTTACCCCAATCGGGTCTTGGTCCTGGACTCAGCGGCAGCTCCTGCTTAAACCCGGTTTCAACCAGCACCCCCCATCACGATTGGACAGTCTGATCAGGCATATCAGTATCCTCAATTACCCTGGCGAAACACTAAGCCAGTGGTTGGGGATGGGTGAGGAGCTAGTGGCAACTGGACGATTTATATAGAAGGTAAATTTCAGTAAATTAATCGAAAGCGAATGCACTTGGAAGATATTTTGGTTCAAAATTGCGTGATGGTTTGGTCCTAGGATGAAAAGCATCAAAGGACAATTCCTGGCAAAGCTGCCGCGCAATGCGTTTATATATCGTATTTGCAAAAGCTATGTTAACCACTTCAACGGCGAAAATAATGACGATATTCATAACAACGGTGAACTGCGCTTGATGCATGACGTCTTACCCCAGTGTGAGATTGTGTTTGATGTGGGTGCAAATATTGGAGAATGGGCCGCCCTGGCCTTAAGCGTAAACCCGCGTTTGCAGGTTCACTGCTTTGAGCCAAGCGCAATTACCATTAAGCGCTTGCAAACACGTGGAGTCGGTACCATATGTAACAATTTTGGATTGAGTTCGGTGCCGGGCGAGACGACGCTCTGGGTCTTCGCTGAAGGTGCAGGTACAAATTCAGTCTATAGACGGCACGGTTTGGAAGATGGTTGGGGGCTGACGGAACAAAAAATGCAAGAAACTGTTCGGATGGATACTCTCGACGCCTACTGTCAGCGACTTGGAATACAAGCCATTGATTTTATGAAAGCGGATGTAGAAGGCCATGAGTTGGAGGTGTTCAAGGGAGCAGTGGGGATGCTTTCACAGGGGAAGATCAAACATATCCAATTCGAATATGGCGGCTGTAACATCGATTCACGGGTATTGCTCAAAGACTTTTTTGATTTCTTTGAGCCTTATGGTTATACCTTTTATAAGATACTCCCGCGCGAACTCCTGCGCATCCCACGCTATGACCAGCGCCTGGAGAATTTTCAGCATCAGAATTGGATGGCAGTGAGGTGAACGCATGAGGTTCAATGCAATTGGACAACATGCTTCCCGGCGCGGCAGTCTGGGATTATGGTTATTTTTCTGTTTAGTATTGATTGCCTTGGCCGGTAAAGGGATTCTAAGTGCTTTGGCTTTAAATCGCCAAATGGTTGCACTTCTCCACATTGCGATGACAAATGAAGAGGTTTTCGTTTCCCCTTCTCCAATGTTGCGTACTTTTTATAAAAATCTGGAGGCGAATCATGCCAGGTATTCAGATCAAGTCGGGGCAGTTCTGGTGATGCTGGCTAATTGGCTTGGTGAGCCCGAAGATGCTTTCGGTTGGCTGAAAATCTATCCACATGCATGGGAGCGAATATCGTTCCCGGAGTTGAATTGGCTTACATTGAACATGCTTTCATTCGATAATATCAAGGGATGGAATTCCTGGCGTCGATCAGCCTCTTTTTCTGCCTGGCTGGAAGGGTTTAGAGCGTTGGATCAGAAGAATTACCAGATGGCCGTATTCTGGTTTCGCCGGGGGCTCGTGGTGGCGCCAGGACGTGTGCCAGAAGATGTGCGCCTGGGGTACTACCGTGCTTTGAGTGAATGGTATCAATCGTCTGAAGGGAAAGATCCCCGGTTAGCGAAGAAATTTGGTTGTCTTGCAGATAACCGGCCTGATTGCACACTGCCCAGTGACGATGCCGGGCAAGGCAAGAGGCTGAAGGCCTGGAAACTTCCCGACCTTGGCGGTACAGAAGGCTATTTATCCAGCAATGGATGGCAGCTGGTCGGATTTGACCTCGATCAGGATATATTGGATGCCGGTGTTGAAGTGCAGGGTTACTTGCATTGGGAACGGACGGTTGACGGGCAACACACAGGAATATGTGGAACTTTTTGCCTCCCCCAACTTCGTTCCAAATCCTGGCTTTGAATTCGATGGCCTGTTTACGGATGCCTGCGTAAATGGATACATCGGCAGCCATGCCTATGTACTACCATGTGTCAGCCAGGCATCCTCTGACCCCTACGGCATTCGACCAGGTCGAGTGGCCATTACCGAAATTCTCCACAAAGGGTATGCCTTACTTTCTGCTTCTTTCCCTGTGAGAGGTGGTTCGACCTATGTTGTAGGAGGTTGGTTCTGCGCAGATAATCAAGCCATTGCACTACTTGGATGGAACTCATTGACAAAAAAGGTCTCGTCTGACTGTCGTCTCTCAGACGGTGGCTCAATTTGTTGGTTGATTGCTCAAAATACAGTTGGAGATCAAGGCCCCTGCTGGTTGCCACAATTACAAGTGATTAAGGTTCCAGCCGGAACGAATGAAGTGAATCTACTGCTAGATCGGGAGGGCGGGGTGGGAGAGAAGCCGGGCAGGGCGATGTTTGATAGCTTATTTGTTTTCGAACTACCGGTTTCCCCTTAATTTCTTAGGCCAGCAAGCAGGTTAATCAGGAATCAGCCAAATGCCTACCAACGGATGGCGTGCAAATATGAAGCAGTGGCCTGGAATAGCATACCTATGGCCGAGTTTACGCGCCCGGCAGCAGGAACGCCAGATCAATAACGAGCAGGCATATTACGAACAGATGGCCAGGGTACGATCCGTTACCGTTTTAGATAAGGAACAGGTGCGGCAAGCCTTACGGCAGCGATTGGAATTGCGTGGTATGAAATATTCAACCAAGGCGCCGGGAGAGCTACGCATTATTTATGCTTCAGAATTGACTTCCTGGGAACCCCATCAGATCCTGCCGGCCCTGGCAAAATTAGGGCAAGTCATCCCATATTCCTTATCTGAGCATGGTTTCAATCCTGGTGATTCAGACTGGCTGGAACAACGCCAAAAGCTGGATGAAGACCTAATGGCTTTTGTGCGAGCCGAAAACGTGAAAGGGCCAATTGATATCCTGATCGCTTACTTAAGCGGCAACCATGTAGCACCCGAGACCATTCGAGCGATTGGCAAGCTCGGGATCGTGACCTGCGCCTTTCATTTCGATGACCGCCTAATTTTTCGTGGCCGGAAGGTTGGCGGGCGATGGTCAGGACCAGCGCCATTGGCAGCTGCCTACGACCTGAATTTGACCAATTCCACGGCTTCATTGGTCAAATACTTCGTAGAAGGTGGTTTGGCGATTTTCTGGCCTGGAGCAGCCAATCCTGAGCATTTCCGACCGCTGGATCGCCCTTTCGATTATGATGTCTCTTTCATCGGGGGGGCCTACGGCCAACGTCCGTCCTTTATCAACTATCTACGTAGACAAGGGTTCAGAGTGGAGGCTTTTGGACAAGGCTGGACTAATGGTCCATTATCAGAACAAGAGATGATTGAGGTATATGCCCGGTCCCGGATTAACCTGGGTTTTTCTGGTGTTGGCTATTCGCTGAAAGCAACCTGTCTGAAAGGAAGAGATTTCGAGGTACCCATGTGTGCAGCGCTCTATCTGACCAGTGAGCAGACCGATCTGCACCGGGTCTATGAGGTGGGTCGAGAAGTGGTTACATATCGCGATAAAGAGGAATGCAGCGAAAAAATACGCTATCTGCTAACCCATCATGAGGAATGTACAAAGATTCGGCTTGCCGCACGCCAGCGTTGCCTCAAAGAGCATACCTGGGAGCAACGGTTTCATGATCTGTTTGTCCTGACAGGAGTGATAGATGGATGATATCAGAACTAGCGAATATCGTCAGCGTGTCTACGACAAGTACATTTCTGAGATGATCCATCCTGACGGTATAGCCTCTATCCGGCTAGACTATTTCACTTGTTGTCATGTTTCCCCTGGTGGTTATGAGCGCGCTTCTTCGAACTAATTGCTAATGAAAATTGCAATGTTTATATCACACCCAATACAAACTTTTTCACCTTTATTCTCCGAACTCGCTAAATTAGTAGATGTTAAAGTGTTTTACTATAGCGATTTTGGCCTGAGAGACAATCATATTGATCCAGGTTTTGGTGTTTCTGTGAAATGGGATGTGCCTCTCTTGGAAGGTTATCAATATGAATTTCTCAAGCCTATAGACGAGAAAAAGAAGGCAGCCCTGAAGTTTCCTTTAGTTAATCGAGGATTGTGGAAAGCTATTAGCGAGGAGAAATGGGACTATATATTAGTCTTTGGTTATTCATATTTAAGTAATTGGATAGTGTGGTTATTTGCAAATTATCTTAATATACCGATTCTTTTAATCAGCGATTCAGAATTGCTTCATAAGCGAAATCCATTTAGGATTGTTATCAAAGAAATACCAATACGACTTTTTATGAGAAGTATTAAAATTTTTTTTGCGGTAGGTGATAATAATAAAGAATATGCAAAAAGATATGGAGTACCGGAAGAAAAAATATTTTTAACTGGGCTCCCAGTGGATATTAAGCGATTTAGAGAATATTTATTTTCTTCTGAAAAAAAGGGTTTAGACTTTCAATTTAGGAAAAAGTATGGTATTCCAGAAAATGCGAAGGTTGTTGTGTTTTGTGGGAAATTTATTGATAATAAAAGACCACTTGATCTTGTAGCAGCTTTAAATTTAATTTCCATTGAATCACAAATTATTGGATTGTTCATAGGAGAGGGGCCATTGAAAAAATCAATTATTACAGCTGGCGGAGATAGAGTAAGGGTTACGGGTTTCATAAATCAAAAAGAAATTCCAATTGCTATCGGATCAGGAAATATATTAGTAGTTCCTTCAAATTGTGATCCCCATCCCCTAGTAGTGACTGAGGCCGCCAGTTTGGGGATACCCTCAATTGTTAGTGATAAGGTCGGTTGTGTTGGTCCTAATGATGTTATTCGTAATGGAGAAACAGGTCTTATATATCAATGCGGAAATATACCTGAATTATCAAACACAATATCTCTTTTATTAGAAGACCATCTTACCTATGATCGGATGAGCAAGGCATGTTTCTCGATTTCAGAAACCCAAAGCGCCAGTTTTATTTCAATGAGGATTTTCGAAGCGCTATTAAGTTTGAAAGCTTAATTCTAAAAAAGAATTCGGGGAAAAACCTATCCTGCAAGACATAGTTCCTCCCAATTGATATATCAATTAACAATACCTATTGTGTGCTAACAGACGAGCCCAATGAAAGTAGTAATAGCTGGCATCAATTTCCCCAATTCACTGGAACGCAATTTGCTGGTGACATTGCGCGCTCTAGGGCATACTGCCAAATATGCCCTTGATTTTACATGGCAATACCATAAAAACCGACTGATTCGGTTTGGTTTTAATACCCTATCTCATTACCCACGATTTGAGATTTATCGCAGCCTGCGTATTGCCCGACAGACCATCCTTACCAAACCCGACCTCTTTATTTCGGTTTACTCCTGGCTTCGACCAGAAGCTGTAAAGAAAATCCACGATGCAGGCATTAAAACAGTGTTGCTTTATCCAGATCATATTGTTAATTTAGGAAGGCAATATGCTCTTCTGGCTCCTTATCACCGATTATACTTCAAGGATCCCTATGCAATACGTACATTTCGGGAAAAAGCATGTTTACCAATGGAATACTTGCCGGAAGCATGCAACCCGATGTGGCACAAGACATTGCAACTGACAGACACTGACATAATGAAATATAAGTGCGACATAACTACTGCTTCCAACATGTATCCATATAGGTTACGAGTGATGGAATGCCTGCAAGGATATGATGTAAAATTATGGGGCCCCGCATGGCCATTATGGATGAATTCACCAATGAGAACCTATCACACTGGTGTTGCTGTGCGGGAGTTCGAGAAAGCCAAAGCCTTCAATGCGGCCAAAATCGTGATCAATACGATGCACTATGGTGAGATAGAAGGTGTCAACTGCCGGACCTTCGAAGCAGCCGGCTGCGGCGCGTTCCAAATTGCTGACTGGAAGCCAGCGCTGCCGGATTTGTTTGTGCCTGATCAGGAGATCGTGACGTTTGCCAGCCGGGAGGAACTCAAAGATAAAGTTGATTATTACTTAAGCCATACCGATGAACGCCGGCGGATTGCCAAAGCGGGTCAAATTCGGGCGCATCGCGATCACACTTATGCGCAGCGTATAAAAAGGATATTTGAATCCCTCTCGATATGAGGAAGTTCAGGATAAACCTATTACAGGCATCAAGACTCAATTCAAATTGAATACATTTTTGTATTTTTAACTTGGTATTGGTTCAAATGTCAATGCTTAAGTAACAATTGATGCCTTATGGTCGTTTGGCTTTCCGCAACGTAAATAAGGCCTAATTAGTGTTTAGCACAAGTACAAGAGCGGTGGTTTCATGGTTGGATCGTCTTAACAGGAATAGTAGATGGATAATAATCATCCAAGCGAATATCGTCAGCGTATTTATGACAAATATATTTCTGAGATGATCCATCCTGACGGCACGATATATACCTGGCAAGACTATCAGCTCTGGGCAGATGCCGCCAACGTACGCCTGCGCGGCTGGCTGCCGAACGCCCAAGATACTCCAGTTCTCGACATGGGCTGCGGCGCAGGTCAGTTCCTGTATCTACTTGATCAACTTGGCTTTAGAGATCTCACCGGGGTTGACCTGAGTTCAGGAACAAATTGTCCTGGCGAAACAATGGTGCCCAAACGCCACAATTATCCAGGGTGATGTGAGGGGATTGTTGACCCAGAACCCCGCTCACTTTGGCCTGATCACAGGATTTGACATTATCGAGCATTTTGGGAAAGCCGAACTTCTGCCATTCCTCGAGTCTGCTGTTGGGGCATTGCGGCCAGGCGGTCGATTGATCCTGCAGACACCCAATGCTGAGAGCCCATGGTTCGGTGCAGTCGCTTATGGGGATTACACTCACGAGTGGTTCTTTACACCGGCAAGTCTATCGCACATTTTGCGACTTTGTGGAATGACAGGATTTGAAGTACGAGCAAGCGTGCCTTACGTCCATGGCATTAAAAGTTTCACCCGTGCGATGATTTGGAAATTAATCAATCCTTTTTTGAAATTATGGACCACGGCAGAGACAGGCAATCCAGGCAGTGGCATCTACACGCGGGTTTTTGCCATTTCAGCTACCAAGAAATAAAAGGGACATTAATCTAAACCGCTTATTTGTGCTCATGAAGCGCCTCGAAGCGTTATCTTTGGTAAGGAACTAAACATGACTATTAACCTAAACGCCCACTCACAAATATCTTTGAGTAAAGCAAAGCTTCGCCTGGCGGTTGCTCCCGGTCTATTCCTTTCCTTACTCCTGATAAGCTGCGCGGCTCTTTTCATCCCATCCCTGATAGTCCGCGCGACGGTGATCTTAGTCCTGGGCAGCCTGATATTTACCTATGAGCGCTATTTGGGTTTGCCGGTGCCGGTCACACCAGGTACCATGCTCTGGTTGGGCAGTACACTCTCATATGTTGTCGGCGGCCTGGGAACGGACCTGATTGACCGGTATTATGGTAAAAACTTCCTCTATACTCAAGGTTTTGGTTTTGGCATGCATTATTTGGACAGCGCCTTGCTGTATCTTGGCCTGGGATTGGGATGCTATGCCTTTGGGCTTTGGCTGGTGGGTCAGCGACTTGGCCCGGTTCCACGCCAGAAAGAAGTCGTGTCTGGGCTGACATTCGGCCGCGTTTCCTTTTTATTTCTGGGAATACTGTACATCTTGCCACAAGTGGTCAGGTATGCAGTCTCAAATTCAATATATGACAACCTCGTCATCGGCGCGTTACAGTCCATCGAACTTGTTCCAATGATTTTGTTCGCTTTCTATTTCATCCGGCCTCACCCTCGCTTCTGGGTCTGGCTGATCTTGTTGGCCGCCGCGCTGGCTAATCCCATCTCAGGCATGCTTCTTGGTTATGGACGGTCCGGATTAATATTGGCATTGGTGTCAGTGGTATCCACGTGGGTGGCTCTAGTCTGGTACATCGGCAGGCGTATCTCACGCTTGGGTAAACTCGTCATCATAATATTGGCATTATTTACAGTACTTTTCTTCGGCATGATGACGGCATATCGACAGCAAGTAAACTATAACCGCAAGCTTTCTTTGGCTCAACGCCTGAATATTGCGGAGGCGTCATCCTCCCAGTTTTTTCATTCAGGTAACGCGATCGTAAATACCGTTGGTCCATTGGTCAACCGCCTGGTTGAACTCCCCAGCCTGGAGTTGCTCGGGATGGCCGAGAATGGAGCAATTAAGCCGGCTGGTTGGACACTGGAAGATTTCAGACAGGTTATATTTGCTTGGGTGCCAAAAGTATTATTCCCGGAGAAGGGTGTGGGATATGGCCGTGATATTATGGTGAATTATGGACTTACTCCATCGAATGACAACAATCCTGTGACCGTTCTAACGGATGCGTTTCGTCGTTTTGGCGTTTTAGGCGTTCTTGGCATCTATTTTTTTATGGGTGTTGCTTCAACCTTTGTGGCGCACAAATTACTGCCCCGCTGGGGGGTACTGGGTCTCGTGTTTGTCTTGTATTTCGGGCTTTTACACTTAACCATCTATAGTTCAGAGGTGCTGGAAGTTTTCAAATTATATATATATCGTCTTCCATCCAGTGCACTGGTTATTTATGTGATTCTACGCTTGTCAGGGATCTGGCGACCGTCCCATCCCCAAAACAGATCTTTGACAATAACACGGCCTAGGCGGACGTAAAACTGCTGAGCTTATGAGATTATGTCACCTCGTATCGCTCTGGTAGCTTCCTCGCCGGATGGGGGTGTCTGGACCGTGCTCAATTTTATCTCACAGGTAATTCGTCAGTCCAATATATATGATTACAATATTATATTACTGGCGACTTCGAGGGCGTGATGCTGCCAGTGTGCGGTTATTGTCTCCTGCCACCTGGTTCCATGGTGTGCAGGTGGTGGATGACAAGGTGTATGGAACACCTGTTCAGCATGTGGGGGCATTCCTGACCGAGTTTGAATTTCAGCGTTACCAGCCCCGCCGGGTATTGACCGATCTGCTCAATCAATTTGACCTGGTTCAAATCGTTGCCGGTGGGCCGGCTCTAGCCAATGTGGCAAGGAACGTTTCAAAACCTGTTTGCCTTTTTATAGCAACTTTAGCCAAATTGGAACGAAAATCCATTCTCAAAAGAGCAAACTTTCTAAGAAAAGTTTACGGGTATATCATGCTACCATTTATTTCAATGCTTGAAAGAAGAGCACTTAGACGGATCGATCACATTTTCGCCGAAACAGAATATACCCGGAAAGCTGTCTTCATCTTTTGTAGATGCATCGAAAGATTTCCATCGATTCGATTGGCGTAGACATCCACCATTTCCAACCGATCCCTGAAAAACAGCGCACAGATGACTATGTCTTGTCAGTTGGGCGCTTCGATGACGCTCGTAAGAATGTTATCTTGCTGTTTGAAGCTTATGCGCTGCTTCGTCAGCGAGAACCTGATGCACCGAAGCTCATCCTGGCCGGGCAAACTGCTCCTTCTCCAGCTGCCTGGAATAAGGCCAGGAATCTCGGTATCACGGAACATATTGTTGTAAAAAAAGATATTTCTACCGATGAGCTGATAGGGCTGTACCAAAATGCAGCCGTATTTATGCTTACGTCTGATGAGGAGGGGTTGGGAATAGTACTTTTAGAGGCGATGGCATGTGCAACCCCGGTGATTTCAACCCGTTCCGGCGGTCCAGATTCGGTAATTTCAGATCAAGTAGGCTTCCTTACGCCAAAAGGAGATGCTGAAGCACTGGCAGGACAGCTGCTGTGGATGTTGCAGAACCCAGAGCGGCGTCGCAGCATGGGCCTGGCTGGAAGGCGGATGGTTGAGAAAAGATTTTCGAATGAGGTGGTTGGGAAAAAGTACCTGGAGGTATATGCTAAATTATTGGGATTGCCTGCCTCTTGAAATTCCTCGAGAAATTTGAAGAAATACATCAGAAAGGATACCAGCTCTTGAGTATTCGTATCGGTATTGACGCTTCCAATCTGCGAGAAGGTGGCGGCCTCACTCATTTGGTTGAGCTGCTGCGGGCTGCCGAACCAGCCGCGCATGGTATTGACCAGGTTGTGGTATGGGGCAGGCAGAAGACGCTCAAGCATTTGCCCGAAAAAAGCATGGCTGACACCTCAGTCGGATCCTTTGCTTAATCAGTCACTGCCAGCCCGGATATATTGGCAAAAATTCAAGCTGCCCGAAGCCGCAAAGCAGAATTGTGACATCCTGTTTGTGCCAGGTGGTTCCTATGTGGCAAGTTTTCGACCATATGTTTCGATGAATCAAAATATGCTTCCATTTGAACAGCGCGAATATCGCCGTTACGGCATTTCATGGATGTATTCTCAAGATGAGCCTGCTTCGGTTCAGTCAGACAGCCAGCTTTCGTAGGGCTAATGGCACGATCTTTCTCACCGAATTATGCACGTGCGGTTGTAATGCAGCAAGTGAAAACACTGGCGGGGGAGTGGACGATCATCCCACATGGTATAAATCCAGTCTTCCGGTTACCACCACGGCCTGCCAAACCAATAACCAGCTATTCACAAACATCGCCGTTCCGATTGCTGTATGTCTCGAATATGTTTCCCTATAAGCATCAATGGAATGTTGCAAAAGCAGTCCATGCATTAAGGCAAGCCGGTTTCTGGGTGGAATTGGACCTGGTGGGTTCGGCTTATCCGCCATCATTGCAACGCTTGCGAAAGGTTATCCAGCAAATAGATCCAGATGAGAAATATATACACTTATCATGGCGTAATTCCTTATGCTGAGTTACCTCAATGGTATCATCGCGCCGATGGGTTTGTCTTTGCGTCCAGTTGTGAAAGTTTTTCAATTACCTTGTTGGAAGCGATGGCAGCCGGCTTGCCAATTGCCTGCTCCAATCGCGGACCAATGCCTGAGTTACTGGGTGATGCCGGTATCTATTTCGATCCAGAGCAGCCTGAATCCATCGTGGCGGCACTGGCACGCTTGATCCAGGATACCTCCTGGCGCGAGCAGCATGCACAAATGGCATATACACGTTCACAGGATTATTCCTGGGAGAGATGCGCCCGTGAGACGTTGGACTTTATTGTCCAAACCGCCAGACGGTTTTAGTCGATCCCCGAATCCTGTGATAAGGGGCAGCGGATGGAGCATTTTATGTTTGATGGAAAAACATTACTAATAACCGGCGGCACCGGAACATTCGGGAATGCTGTGCTGCACAGGTTCATAGGAACTGAAATCGGCGAAGTTCGCATCTTCAGCCGCGATGAGAAAAAGCAGCACGATATGCGTGTACCAATATCACAATCCCAAGATCAAGTTTTACATAGGGGATGTGCGGCGCGTGGAAAGCCTGCGGGATGCGATGTCAGGCGTGGATTTTGTGTTTCACGCTGCCGCGCTCAAGCAAGTACCTTCATGCGAGTTTTACCCAATGGAGGCGCTACTGACCAATGCGCTGGGCACAGAGAACGTAATGAATGCGGCCTTGAGCGCCGGCGTCAAGCGAGTGGTGGTGCTCAGCACGGATAAAGCCGCTTATCCGATCAACGCGATGGGCATTTCCAAGGCGATGATGGAAAAACTAGCTGTAGCCAAGTCGCGCATCGCGGTAGATATGAATTGCGTAATTTGCGTGACGCGCTATGGCAATGTGATGGCGTCACGCGGTTCAGTTATTCCTTTATTTGTCGAGCAGATCAAAACCGGCAAACCCATAACCGTCACAGATCCGCATATGACGCGCTTCATGATGAGCATTGAAGATGCTTTGGATTTGGTCACCTATGCCTTCGACCACTCCCTTCCAGGAGACATATTTGTGCAGAAAGCCCCAGCAGCAACCATTGAGGAACTTGCCAGGTCACTCAAGCAGATTTTTCAGGCAGACAATCCCATTCAAATCATTGGAACACGCCACGGCGAAAAGCAATCTGAAACGTTATTAACCGCGTGAGGAGATGTTGCGCGCCGAAGACCTGGGAAGGTATTATCGAGTTCCATCGGATAATCGTGATCTCAATTATGATGAGTATTTTGTCAGAGGCACGGAAATGTTGTCAGCGCTTAGCGACTATACTTCTGACAACACGCGCCGCTTGACGGAAGATGAACTTGGTGCGATGCTGCTGAAATTGGATTATATTCAAGATGAATTAAGAACCTGGCGCGGGATCAGGGGTTACTAATATGAACATTCTGGTCACCGGGTCGGATGGTTTCATCGGCAAGAACTTGATTGCCTGGCTAAAGCAGCGTGAAGATGTGACGGTGATTCCTTTCGATCTGGGAAACACCCTGGCAGAACTGGACGCCGGGTTGGCAGCAGCGGATTGGGTGTTTCACCTGGCGGGCGTGAACCGGCCTCAGATCGGAGAGTGAGTTTCAGACCGGCAATGCAGATTTCACGAAAGAGGTATGCCAGCGCCTTTTGACGTTTGGCCGACCCGTACCAATGGTCCTGACATCTTCCATACAAGCCACTCTCGATAACCCTTACGGCATCAGCAAGCGTCAAGCCGAAGAAGCAGTCAAGGCATATCATCAACAAAGCGGCGCACACGTGATGATCTATCGTCTAAAAAATGTCTTTGGTAAGTGGTGTCGCCCCAATTACAATTCAGTTGTAGCCACGTTTTGTTACAACACAGCACACGATCTACCAATTGTTATTTCAGATCCACAACGCGATTTGGAATTGGTTTATATTGACGACGTGGTGCAAAGTATTTGCCATTTGCATTGATTCCGTACCATCGGCGAGAATCACCAACCTGGAAATCGAGCCCAGCTATAAGACCACACTAGGCTACCTGGCAAAACAGATTCAATCGTTTCGACAGATGCGCAAGACCCTGCAAGTTCCAAATTTTGCAGATGAATTCACGCGAAAACTGTACGCCACTTTTCTGAGCTACCTTGAGCCGAGTGATTTTGCGTATGGCTTGGAACAAAAGTGTGACCAACGTGGCTGTCTGGCTGAGTTCGTTAAATCCTCTCCCTTCGGTCAGGTTTTCATCTCACGCACACATCCAGGCATCACGCGCGGCAACCATTATCATCATACCAAGACTGAAAAATTCCTGGTCCTGGAAGGGCAGGCGGTCATACGTTTCCGTTCCATCCTCGATAACGATGTCATTGAATATCGTGTCTCCGGCGAGGATTTTCGCGTGGTGGACATTCCGCCTGGGTATGCACACTCGATTGAAAATGTCGGGACAACCGAATTGGTAACATTGTTTTGGGCAAGTGAAGTATTCAATCCCGCACAAGCAGATACGAACGGGCTGGCTGTGTTGGAATGAGCAAAGCATAAAGGACTTGCACATGAAGGTAGCTTCGATAGTTGGCACTCGCCCTGAGATCATCCGTTTGTCCCGTGTGATGGCGGCGTTGGATCAGCATCTTGAGCATATCCTTATTCATACCGGGCAAAATTATGATTACGAACTGAACGAGATATTCTTTCAGGACCTGGAAATTCGCAAGCCGGATTATTTTCTCGATGCCGCAGGACAGACTGCCGCTGAAACCATCGGACGAATTATCATACGTTCGGATGCAATATTGCGAGAAGTCAAACCGGATGCAGTATTAATTTTGGGGGACACGAACAGTTGTCTCGCTGCAATCCCTGCCAAGCGTCTCAAAATCCCTATCTTTCACATGGAGGCTGGCAACCGCTGTTTTGATCAACGTGTGCCGGAAGAGATCAATCGCCGAATTGTTGATCATATCAGCGATATCAATCTGCCCTATTCGGCGCTTTCGCGCGAATACCTCTTATGCGAGGGCTTACCGCCTGATCGCATTATCAAGACAGGCAGCCCGATGTACGAAGTATTGCACTATTATCTGACCAAAATTGAAGCGTCTAATGTTCTCGAACGCATGGCACTTTCACCAAATGGGTACTACCTGGTCAGTGCACACCGTGAAGAAAACGTAGATGATGCGTACCAATTCAATAAGCTGATCGCGGTTATGAATCAATTGGCTGAAATGGAACATCGAGTGGTTGTATCCACACACCCTCGCACCCGCAAGCGCATTGAAGCGGAACAGATCTCTCTCTCGCCACGTGTTGAATTAATGAAGCCGTTTGGATTTTGCGATTTCGTAAAACTGGAGAAGAACGCCCGGACGGTATTGTCAGACAGCGGAACAATCACCGAAGAATCCTCCATCCTCAATTTCCCGGCGCTGAATATCAGACAGGCGCACGAGCGCCCAGAAGGGATGGAAGAAGGGGCAGTGATGATGGTCGGGTTGGAATGGGCGCGGATTCAGGAAGCGTTGGCGATCCTTGAAAAACAGGCACGCGGGCAAGAGCGTATGCTTCAAATTGTGGATGATTACAATGTGCCGAATGTATCTAACAAGGTTTTACGAATTATCCTGAGTTACACTGATTATGTGAATCGAGTGGTTTGGCAGAAGGAATAGACTTTTTCTCCCAAGAGAAATGACATGGCTGGAAAAATCACCTGGGTTGTTTCAGAAATATATTATCCAGAAGAAATCGGCACTGGTTATTATCTGACAGGGTTGGCAGAAGGTCTTTGTTCTTCCTTCAATGTAAATGTCTTATGCGGGTATCCAACCTATGCTGCCACGGGGAGCAGTGTTACCTCCAAAAGAAATACATAATGGAGTCCGAATTGAACGCTGCCGGGGACCACATTCAACAAAGATGTCATCTTGTTGAGGCTGGTCAACCTCATCACGATCAGTATCTCGATATTTTTAAAAACATTATTCCGTATTCAAAGGGGCGATATTGTCCTGGTGGTTACCAATCCTCCATTGATGCCTTTTATTGTTAGAATGGTTTGCCGTTTACGGTCCGCCAAATGCATTCTTAGACTTGATGATGTTTACCCTGAGATACTAATTGCAACCGGGATGGCGAGCCCACAAAATTTGGGCGTGCGCATTTTGGGGTACATGACAAAGCGGTTATACCGTAGCGTTGAATCGAGATCATCGTGGTTGGACGTGATATGGCGAAATTGGCCCAAAGGAAACTCGGGCATTTTCATAAAGCCCATTACAGTCATCCCAAACTGGGCAGATGTTGATTTAGTTTTTCCAATGGAGAAGAAGGATAATCAGCTTCTAAGAGATCTCAAGCTCGAAAACAAGTTTATAGTCCTATGCGCTGGCAATATGGGGCGGGCACAAGGGATTGAAAATATGTTTGCCGCGATCAAACTCTTGAAGGAGGCCAGGAATATCCACTTTATTTTTATAGGTGGCGGTGCCAAGAGAAAATGGATGCAAGATGAAGTACACAAGGAACGATTGGCCAATGTAACGCTTTTAGACCAGCGGCCGCGCTCTGACCAGCCAAACTTTCTTAATGCTTCTGATATCGCCATGATTTCACTCATTCCCGGCATGACTGGCGCGGGTGTGCCGAGTCGCATGTACAATGCGATGGCAGCCGGTAAACCGATCCTGGCGATCACAGAGCCTGAGTCAGAATTGGCACTGGTTGTGAATGAAGAACAGATCGGGTGGGTGGTACCCCCGGATCAGCCAGCCAGGTTGGCAGAAACGCTTCAAAACATAGAAATGCAGTCAGATCGTTTATTAAAGATGGGATTGCGGGCGCGCGCAGTTGCAGAGGCGAAATATACGCCAGAAAAGGTGATCAAATCTTACTGCACACTTACTGGAAGGACTCAGTTGAATTCTTATGAGATTTGATTTGATCGAAGATGAGACCTCAATGGCGAAATAATGATCATTATCAATGAAATACCTGATACACTTGAAAAATGACCTCACAGACGATGCCTATGATGTCAGCCAATTCCAGCAGCATTCGGATATAATACCAGGATGGGATTGACCGAAGGTCTGCAGCGGGAAGTCGCCTGGTATCGCAGTCAGACTCTTTCAAGATCTTCTTAGGGTAGTGATGCAACTCCTCTTTATCAGCCTGGGCGCTATTCATATTAACTTACATAATGGTTATCGCCATCCGGTATTGGATGGTGCGCCATAACCTGCTGGTTATTCCCAACGAACGCAGTAACCATATTAAACCTACTCCAACCGGAGGCGGCCTGGCGATCGTGATCGTGACCCTGGCCTGCAGCGGGTTGTTCTTGTGGATTGCGCACATCCGGCCGCTGAATGGAGCATTCAACCTCTTCTTGGGGGCTGTCCTCCTGGCTGGGATCAGTTTATGGGATGACCTTCACCCACTGCCCTACTGGCCTCGCATTGCTCATGCAGTTGGTGGTTGCCGGGATTGTTATTATGGGAGTTGGCTACTGGCAAATTGTGCAGATACCGTTTGTTGGCCAGGTTGATCTCGGTTGGTTTGGGTTGCCGATCACGGTCTTGTGGATCGTGGGGATGATCAATGCGTATAATTTCATGGACGGGATTGATGATATTGCCCCAGCGACAGGCCGTCGTTGCCGGACTGGGTCTGGCTGCTCTTGGGTTGGTTGGGCGGTCAATCCCTCATCACAGGCATCGGCCTGATCCTGGCGGCCAGCTGCCTGGGATTACTGATCCACAATTGGTCGGCGAGGCGGATCTTCATGGGGGATGTCGGCAGCGCTTTTCTGGGATATGCTTTTGCCGTACTGCCATTGATCGCGGCTCAATCCGATCCCCGCTTTACCCTGGCGGGTGTGTTGGTCATCTGGCCTTTCTTGTTTGACACAATCACCACTTTTCTTCGGCGGTTGGCAAATAATGAGAACGTCTTCAAGGCTCATCGATCGCACATCTATCAGCGCCTGGTGAGCACTGGTTTTAGTCATAAAAAAACCACCCTGTTGTATGTTTGCCTGTCAATCATTGGTCTGGTTTATGCTATCGCCCTGTTTGGTGGGTCGAATTGGGCCGATTATCTACTGGTCATCATCATTATATTGGCCCTGGTCTTGTGGCAGAGAACCCGCTGGAGGGAGCGCACTGTCCCAAAAAGCACGATCCAAAATGATCTGCCTGTTCGCCGCTTCTAACCGCTCTTCTCCTTCCTGAGCGACCTGATCACCCCCTGCAATTCTTCCGGCAGCTCTGCCTCGAAAATCCTCGGCTCTTTCCCGCCGGGGATTATGATTTTCAGCCGGTAGGCGTGCAGGAAATGCCGGTCTAACTCGATCGTCGGTTTCTTCTTCCCATAAACCGTATCGCCGCTGACCGGGCAGCCCAGGAACGCCAGGTGCACGCGGATCTGGTGCGTGCGTCCGGTCAGAGGGTGGACTTCGAGCAGGGTATGTTCGGGGAAACTTTCCAGCGTGCGGTATTCGCTGACCGCCGCCCGGCCCTTCTCCAGCGGGACCACTGACATCAGCTTGCGCTTGGTGGCGTTCCGCCCGATCGGGGCTTCCACCCGCCCACTGGGTGTGGGCGGTTTTCCGTCCACCAGGGCCAGGTAGGTTTTCTCCACCGTGCGGGTGCGGAACTGGTCCTGCAGCCAGCGGTGCGCCCGTTCGTTCTTGGCGATGACGATCAGGCCGGAGGTGTCTTTATCCAGCCGGTGGACGATGCCCGGGCGTTCTTCGCCGCCGATGCCCTCCATTTCCGGGGCATGGCCCAGGGCAGCCTGCACCAGCGTGCCGCTGCCGTGTCCGGGCGAGGGGTGCACCACCATCCCGGCCGGCTTGTCCACCACCAGCAGATCGTCATTTTCGAAGATGATATCCAGCGGGGTATCCTCGGCGATCAACCCGCTCGGGACCGGCGGGGGAATGCGAATCTCGACCCGTTCCCCTGTCTCAAGGTTCCGCCCGGTTTTGGTGACGACTTCCCCGTCCACCGTGACAAAACCTGCCCGGATCAATCCCTGTATTCGGCTACGCGAAAACTCCGGCAGGCCCTCTCCGCTGCCCCCATGGCTGGGGGCAAGCTGCTCCGCGGACAGGCTGGCGGTCAGGAACACATCCAGGCGCTGGTTTTCTTCCTTTTCGAACAGGAAGGTCTCGAGCCGGTCACTCACCCTTTGCCCTCATTCTTCGGTGCAGGGGTCCTCGTTTTTATCCGCTGCGGGCGCCCCGGCTGCCTGCGCGGCCAGACGGTGTTTATCCGCCCGCTCCGTCAGCCAGACCCCCAGGATCAGGATGGCCACCCCCACCGTAATGCTCGCATCGGCAATATTAAAGATCGCAAAGCTTCCAACGGAGATGAAATCCGTCACGTGCCCAAACTGGATGCGGTCCACCAGGTTGCCCAGTGCACCGGCGAACTGCATGGACAAGCGCCAGGCGCAGCCACCAATCCTTGCGGGAGGTGCGCGGCAGGTAATACAGGATCGCCAAGGCAACAATGACCGCCAGGACCATGAAGACCGGGTTGCCATTCTGGAAAATGCCGAAGGCCGCCCCGGAGTTATACCAGTAACGCACGCGCGCATACGGCATCAGCCAGGTCAACCAACCGGGCAGCCAGTCGCCCCCCAGCGGAACGTTCGCCCGTACCCAAACCTTTATCCATTGGTCTGTGGTCGACAATAGCTCCGGCGACCAGGAACGTGATCAGGTAATCGCTCCAATATTTCTTTATAAAGGGTCCGATTGAATCCAGTCTAAATCGCCCTGGCTTGGTTGCAGGCTGGGGAATTTCCATTAATTTTTATCCTCCGTGATATAAACGCGCGGCACGCGCGTATTGATATTCGTCAAGATCTCGTACGGGATGGTGCCGGCCCAATCGGCCAGGTCCTGGGCGGTGATGGTCGCTCCATCCACTTCGCCGATGAGTGTCACTTCGTCGCCATTGAAGGCCGAATCGGCTTCAATATTGACCATCATCTGGTCCATGCAGACCCGCCCCACCTGCGGGTATTTTTTACCGCGGATGATCACCTGCGCCTGGTTGGACAGGCTGCGGAAATAGCCGTCCCCATACCCGACCGGCACGGTGACGATGCGCACCGGATGGTCGGACTGCCAGGTGGATCCATAGCTGACCGGGTGCCCGGCCCTGACCACCTTGAAATAAACCACGCGCGATTTCCAGGCCAGCGCCGGTTGGATCTGGACCGTACGCTTTACCTGTGCGGCTGGATAGACGCCATAGAGCATGATCCCGGGCCGCACCATGTCGAGATGGCTCTCGGGCAGCTGCAGGATGGCGGCTGAGTTGGCCATGTGGCGGATGGGCATCGGCAGGCTGTTCTTTTCGTAGAAACGCAGGACTTCGTTGAAGCGTTCCAACTGCAGGCGGGCATGGGAAAGATCAGCGGCGTCTGCATTGGCAAAGTGCGAGAAGATCCCCTCGACTTCGACATTTTTGCAATGCAGTGCGGCTTCCTGTAAAGTCTGGGCGCTGTAATAATGCACCCCGATGCGTTCCATGCCGGTGTCGATCTTCAGGTGGACGCGTGCCTTGACGCCCATCCCGGCGGCCGCGCCATCGATCTGCTCCAGCCGCTCCACCGAGGAGGCCGTCAGGGTCAGGTCATGCTGGAGATACTGCGGCACCTGGTCTCCCCAGATCCCGCCCAGGACGATGATCGGCGCCGTGACGCCCAGCTCGCGCAGGAAGATGCCTTCCTCCAGTACGGCCACGCCAATATAGTCCGACTCGGGGCCGAGGTGTCTGGCCACCTCCGCCAGGCCGTGCCCGTAGGCATTGGCTTTGAGGATGATCATCACCCTGGCCGGGGCGACATGCGCGCGGATGGCTTGCAGGTTGCGGCTCAAGCGGGTCAGGTTGATCTCGGCCCAGGTGGCGCGCACGCCTTCCCCATTGGCGATCACAGGCTGGTTGATGGACATGGGGGTGATTGTAATGCAAAATATACCCTTGCGAAGGTTGCGGTAATACTGGGATTTTGATTGGAATAATCCCTGATATACAACCAATTATTGAGCCATTCATATAACCTTCGCAAGGGTTTTAAGAAGGATACGGCGTTACTGGGATTTTGATTGGAATAATCCCTGATAAACAACCAGTTATTGAGCCATTCATATAACCTTCGGTAGGGTTTTAAGATATAATCCCAGCGCTGTTCGGAGAGGTGCCAGAGCGGTTGAATGGGACGGTCTCGAAAACCGTTGTGGCCTTCGGGCCACCGTGGGTTCGAATCCCACCCTCTCCGCTCCTGCGTCACTCCGTGGCAGCTCCTCTCCGCTCGCATGGCTCGCTCCGAGGGCGCACGCGGCCCTCTCCGCCATTGGATTGGTGATTTTAGATTGTTGATTGTAGATTGAGGTCGCTCAGTGTCCGCTGGGCGATCTCAATTTTTATATGCATAGCCCACATCGTTAGCAATCTTCGACGCCATTGGGCATTGAAAGAGCTGGCTCTGCAGCCAGTCAGGCGGGTGTTGATTGTGTCCATCGGAACTGGGAAAGATGTGCCACTGCTGCCTGAAAGCAGCCATGCGATGAGTATTGATCCCCATCCCGGATAATTATGCAGCAAACAACTCCAAAATCGTGTATGATAATGGATGGATATTCTTTCTAAAATAAACCATAAAGGATGTTGCCATGAAGGAAGACGGAAATCCGACCATCCTGATTGTGGAGGATGACCCAGCCATTGAGTCATTGGTATCCCTTGGGTTGCGGTACGAGCACTATCACGTAATTGCAGCTGGTGATGGCCCGATGGGTTTGCAGCTTTTTGAGGAACAAAAGCCTGACCTAATCATCCTGGATTGGCTATTACCCGGAATGGATGGGATTAAATTGTGCCGGATAATTCGCTCCCAATCGGATGTTCCGATTATCATGATTACAGCACGGGATGCGATCCATGACCGAGTTAATGGTCTGGAGACCGGCGCGGACGATTACCTTGTCAAGCCCTTTCACATTGATGAATTAATCGCCCGGGTGCACGCCCGTCTCCGCAGACGTCTCCCTGGAGACAAGGTATTGACATTCCAGAATCTCAGTCTGGATCAAAAGACTCATGAAGTCTATCGTGGTCGACATCCCCTTGCATTGACCAGCACCGAGTTTAAATTATTAAACTACCTGATCCGCCACCCCCGCCAGGTATTATCGAAGGAACAAATATTGGAGGAAGTGTGGGGATATGACTTTCAAGGCGACGTAAATATAGTAGAGCAATACATCCGTTCCCTGCGTCAAAAAATGGGGCAGCCGCCCCTCATCCAAACCATGCGCGGAGCCGGTTATGTACTCCGGGAGACTTCCAGGATGAAAACGCGCCTCTCGTTCCGATCAGTTATCATCCTTTTGTTCGTCGGTTGTCTGATCCCCTTGCTTGTCATGGTCGGATTGGTGGTTTACCAATTGCAGAAGACTTATCTGGCTAGTGAAGCTAGAAGACATCTGGTTGATTTTGTACAGGCAGGGGTTGAGCAGTATGTCAGCAATCCAGACCTGACCACCCTGGCTGTGAATTTAGGTGAGCACCTCCGTGTGTTAGGTGCCGACATGTTCATCCAAGATGCCAATGGGAATCCGGTCCCACCTTCGCTTGGAACTGGACCCTGGCTTGATGCTACAGAGCATAAAATGGCGCGGGAGTTGCGCAAGAGCAGTATTCAGATGATCGGGAGCGGTGCGTCTGCACGGATTGTCTACCTGGCAACGGTGGTCGATCAAAACAATAATGTCTTCGGCAGCGTGGAAGCAAGCTTGCCCATGGCTGGTATCACAGACCAGCTTAATGCCCTGCGTCGATGGTTAACCCTGATCATTACAATTGCTTCAGGAATTTCTGTTGTGTTAGCGATCCCCCTTTCGGGGATTATTACCCGGCCAATGAAAAGCCTGGTGGATTCAGTTGAACGTGTCAGGCAGGGGCATCTTGACACACGCGCCCCAATTCCTGTGGTCAATGAATTGAGGCTATTGGCGATAACCTACAACCAGATGCTCGATCGCATATCCGGGGATTTTCATAAACAGGTCCAACTGGCAGAAAATATGCGCCGGTTTGCAGCCGACGCCTCCCATGAATTGCGTTCTCCTCTGTCGGTTTTTCGGAACAGTGTTGAATTGTTGGATAAGGCCTTTCATCAGAATGATCACAAGCAATTACCGGGTATTTTGACCATACTGCGTAAAGAGGTTGATTCGATGACCGGTCTGGTCGAAAATCTGCTCTTGCTTGCCCGTCTCGATCAACCTGAAGAAGCGGTCGCGCCCCTCCTTCAACTTGAAGAAATTGATCCATTTCCATTTCTGGAAGAAATTTACGAACGTTCTCAATTACTTGTACAAGGTCAGCAAGTTGTACTGTTGTGGCCCAAGGGTGAAATCGACCCTATCAGGGCTGATCGTGAAATGCTTCGTCGGGCGATCAATAATATTGTTGGAAATGCAATAACCTACACACCGGTCGGGAAGAAGATCACATTGAGCCTTGAAAACCAAAACGGGTACTGCTGCTTTATTATCGAGGATCAAGGCATAGGCATCGCCCATGATCAATTATCAAATATCTATGAGCGATTTTATAGAAGCGACGAGTCGCGGAATCGCAAGATTCCCGGCTCCGGGCTGGGCCTGGCAATCGTCGCAGCGATTGTACGGGTTCATGGGGGGAAAATTCAGGTTGAGAGTGAGGTAAATAAGGGTACCTGCTTTCGGCTGTCATTCAGACAAATGGTCCCCCATTCATAAATAACCGCGTTATTCTTCAGCAAACATTCAGCAAGAATACAGCCTGCCTTCAGTTTGTTCCGTTATCCTTTAGTTAGGTTACAACAGCCTAGAAAGGATAAATAAAATGATCAAAAGGATTATCACGCCCGTAATAATTGCCGGTTTATTCAGCGCAGGTTTGCTTTTCCTGGGATTAACAGTGTTGGGACAATATTCTCCAGCTCGTGCATCCTCGCTGGACGCCCTTGTCGCAAGAACAACCGAGCAGAATTCACCAAACTTGATACCAGTGGGGAAAAGCAGTCCTGTAACAGCGAATATTGACAGCGGGAAGGAAAGATCTGCGGTTTCTTCGCCCTCGGTAGCTGTATCAGCTATTCCTGCTGTCTCCACAGAAATACCTGTTGCCGGCGTCACCATCGCCCAAATGCTCAATAATCCGGACAAGTTTGTTAACCAGAAAATCAGCCTCACCGGTTACGCCACCAGCCTGGCTAAGGACAAATTCCTGCTCAATGATGGCACCGGACAGATCCTGGTCGAGGTAGAAGATGATCTGGTCGGTTTTGCCATTATTGATGGTATGTCCATTACTGTATTGGGCAGGGTGGATCACTCCAGCAGTCAATCTGGAATCGTTTTGGATGCACAGAGACTCACCGATAAAAACGGCAATATTTACAGCGATGATTGCTTGGAAGATGACTCATCCACCGGTGATGATTGCATTGACGAAATTGATGATGACTGTCTTGATGATAGCGACGATGACATGGACGACTCCAATGACGATAGCGATGATGCCTCTGATGACGATATCGGAGACGACTCCAATGATGATGACGATGATGCCACTGATGACGATAGCGATGATGGCTCCGATGACGATAGCAATGATGACTCCAACGATGATAGCGGAGAGGATGGAGAGGACGACTAATCACTCTGAAGACTGTTAGGGCTGTCAACCTTCATGGATGATTTCCCCCTGCGAATTTCATCTGCCACCTTTGTGATCGCTCCCCGAAAAACGAGGAGCGATCATTTTATTGTCTGGCTTTGAACAACTAATCTCAACTCACTCGGCTTGGTTGAACCGCTCAACGTATTGCACTTGGCGACTTTTGGCTTTTTTCCCGCCTTTCGTTCGAATCCAACCCTCTCCGCCTGTTTTAAAACCCGACCCTCATCCAAAAAAAGACTGTCCCAAATTTTTTTCGCGCGGACTCATTTCGCCACGCAAATACTCGGGACAGTTTCACCTTTCGTAAGGTATAGTTCTATTTCTCTGAAGCGGGAGTCGGATTCTCTTCCGGCTTTGGGTTTTTTCTTTCTTCCTTCAGCCGTTTCTTTTCAGCCTTCTTCTTTTTCTTATCCAACTCTTTTTGACGCTTTTCGTATTGGTAGTTGGTTTTTGGCAAAGGGGTCATCCTTTCGGTATTGATTTCGTCTGAAATCGGGAATAATTTACCGGGTCATGCTTCGCCATTATAGCACCCTTCCAAGAACATGCCCTGCAACCAGGGATTACCTTCCAGGGCTTTACCATTGTAGCTTGACAAAATATTAACCTCCGGCTCCGGCGGACTTAAGTCCTGCCTCAGTGCATGAAAGTCGGCTAAAAGCCGACTTTTCCGGCAGCCCGATGGGCTTTTACGAATTGAGCATGGGCTTTAGCCCCGCGAACCCCGGTAAAGTTAATGCCCGATCCCTGATCACCTGATACCTGCTCTCTGCTCTCTTCTCTGCCCTCCATTCCAAGAGTGATAAAATAACAGGACATGAAACTCAAACTTGCCCTCGCACAGATCAATACCCGGCTTGGGGTTGTCCAGGCCAACCTTGAAAAGCACCTGTCGCTGGCTAAACAGGCATCCCAGGACGGCATGGATCTGCTGGTTTTCCCGGAACTTTCCCTGACCGGCTACGTGCTGCAAGACCTCGTGCCGTCAGTCTCCTGCCGGCCGGAACCAGATGATCCGGTCTTTTCTCAACTCCTGGAGGCCAGCCGCTCGATTGACTTGATGGTCGGTTTTGTAGATGAAGATACCCGTCACAGGTTCTACATCGCCTCGGCTTACCTATCGCAAGGCCAGATCGTCCACGTTCACCACAAAGTCTACCTGCCCACCTACGGTTTGTTCGATGAAGGTCGTTTCTTTGCCCCTGGGGATTCTGTACGCGCCTTCGATACGCGCTTCGGGCGCTTCGGGATGCTGATCTGCGAAGATTTCTGGCACGCCTCCCCACCCTACCTGCTCTGGTTGGACGGGGCGGATGTGTTGCTGTTCCAGTCCGCTTCGCCGGGGCGCGGGTTGAACGGTGAACCCAAGCTGGAAAGCTCCGCCTGGGTGGAGCATACCAACCGCGCCTATGCCGGGTTGTTTACGACTTTCGTTGCTCATGCCAACCGGTCCGGTTTTGAAGACGGCCTGAATTTCTGGGGCGGTGCCACCATCTACGACCCGGATGGCAAGCTGGTCATCCAGGGACCCTATTTCGAAGAAGCCGTGGTCACCACCGAGATCGACCTGAACCAGCTGCACCGCACGCGCGCCCGCATGCCTCTCCTGCGGGATGAACGTCCGGAACTGGTCCAGCGCGAACTGGAAAGGATCCTGCATGGGACATGAATTTGCCATCGATACCGGGCTTGTCCGCAAGATCCTGACGGAATTCATCCGGACGGAGATCACCCGGGCTGGCTTTTCACGGGCGGTGCTCAACCTGTCTGGCGGGATCGACTCGGCCGTCTCATTTGCCCTGTCTGCTGAAGCCCTCGGTCCGCAGAATGTCCTGGCTCTGCGCCTGCCCTACAAGACCTCTTCGGCTGATTCTCTCGATGATGCGCAAGGATTGATCGACCAGTTTGGCTGCCCATGCGTGACCATTCCCATTACCGGAATGGTTGATCCGCTGATCGAACGTGAACCCGACATGTCTGACATGCGCAAGGGCAACATCATGGCGCGTGCCCGCATGATCGTGGCCTATGACCAATCCGAGGATTTCAAGGGGCTGGTGGTTGGCACCGGCAATAAGACCGAGATCCTGCTCGGGTACACCACCCTGTATGGTGATTCAGCCTGCGCACTCAATCCCATCGGCGACCTGTACAAGACCCAGGTCCGGCAACTGGCCAGGGCTTTGAATATCCCGGAAAAGATCATCAACAAGCCGCCTTCTGCCGACCTGTGGAGGGGGCAGACGGATGAAGGGGAGCTTGGTTTTACCTACGAAGATGTGGATAAGCTGCTGTATTTGCTCGTCGATCAGCGCTATCGCCCCGAGGAATGTGTCGAGGCCGGGTTCGAGGAGAAATTTGTTCGGAAAGTTGTCGAGCGCATCCGCAAGAACCAATTCAAGCGGATCCTGCCGCCAATCGCCAAACTTTCCAACCGCACGGTCGGCTACGATTTCCTTTACCTGCGGGACTGGGGGACGTAATTCATAAATCGTCCCGAAGGTTTTCCAAGGTTTTTGGGTCTCTAAACTCAAACCTTCGGGACGTTATTCATCACCATGAAACTGCACATTCCCCCTGCACTAAAAAATCGCCGATACTTTTACCTGTGGCTGGGTCTGCTCATCTCGATTGCCGGTTCGCAAATGCAGATTTCAGCCCTCTTCTGGCATATCCGTACGCTTACCGGCAGCCCGAACCCGCTTGCACTGGGAGGGGTTGGGCTGGCGCGCATTTTGCCGGTGATCTTCTTTTCCCTGGTCAGCGGGCCGGTGGCGGACGCCTTCAACCGCCGGCAGATCCTCTTCATCACCCAGAGTCTGCTGGCATTGAATGCATTGGCACTGGCGCTGCTTACTTTTACCAACCATATCGAGCTCTGGCACATCTACGCCCTGACCGCCCTGCAGGCTGCCACCATCGCCTTTGATCTGCCGGCCCGGCAGGCCATGGTCCCGAACCTTGTCCCAGTCAAAGATCTCTCCAATGCCTTCAGCATGCAATCCATTGCCTCGAACACTGGCTCAGTTCTAGGGCCAATGCTGGGCGGCGTGGTCATTGCCGCGCTTGGGCAGGGATATACCTACTTCTTCAATGCTGTTTCCTTCCTGGCGGTGATCGTCGCGTTGGTCCTGATTGGTCCCGTTGCACAGGAAACCAGGAAGTCCGCCGGGGTTAATCTTTCAGCAATGAAAGACGGTTTCCGATTCATATTTACCCGCCCGATGATCCTGTCAACCATGCTGCTTGACTTCGTGGCCACATTTTTCGCATCGGCCAATACCATGATGCCCATCGTGGCGCGCGACATCCTAAAGGTCGGCGAAGTCGGGTATGGTTTCCTTTCGGCGGCGCAATCGGTCGGTTCAGTCCTGGCAGCATTGGTCATTTCCCAGCTGCATATCCTGCGGCGCCAGGGGCCGGTCTTCCTGTGGGCAGTGGTAGTTTTCGGCCTGGCAACGGTCCTGTTCGGGCTATCCCACATTTTCTTCCTGGCATTACTGGCCCTGGTCATCATGGGCGCGGCGGATGCCGTCAGCACCATCATCCGCAACACCATCCGGCAATTGCAGACACCCGACCAGATACGCGGGCGCATGACCAGCATAAACCAGATCTTCTTCCAGGGCGGACCGCAATTGGGTGAAGTGGAGGCTGGGGTGGTGGCGCAACTGTTTGGCGTACCGGCTGCCATTATCAGCGGGGGCATCGGCTGCATCATAGGCATGGTTCTCATTATCCTGAAATGGCCGCAATTGCGTTTTTATAATGGCGATGAGCCTGTCCCTGCCAGGGTCCTGGCAGATTGACTTTCCCCTACGCTTGCCCGACAATCCTTATACTTTGGTAAGAATCAGCTTAAAAGCGGTTGACTTTCACCTCAAATCGCACTATACTGGATACAGAGTTTCCGCCTATGCGAGTTTTTGATCTACATAACCATCTGGTTTCCTGAAAGGCACGCTATTATTTTGCGTGCCTTTCTCTATCTTCCACAGGAGATGATCAAATGGACTCTGGAATGATCGGCAAGATCCAAAAGGCCAAGCGGTACGCCCAGGAACGTGAAAGGTTCCACATTGAAGTCCTCAAAGTATCCATGGACGGCGCCAATAATGCCCACCAGATATCCCTGGCAGATGGGAAGTGGGATTGTGACTGTGATTTCTTCCACAGCCATGGCGTCTGCACTCACACGATGGCCCTCGAAGAACTCCTGAAAGGCATGCTCCCCGTTCCCGTTCAACCTTAGCGAACACCGCAGGATAAAGTTTTGACCTCCGAGGTGTTCCGACCTCGGAGGTCGCTTTTTCAGGTACAATTCCTTAATATGAAATCAATCAGTCGTCGTGATTTTCTCAAACTGGGCGGCCTGACCCTTGCCAGCCTGGCTTTTACTTCCTTCCTGCCGGAATTTTCCGCATTCGAAGATATGGACCTGGTACGCGTGGCAAAAGATCCGGTCAGTGTATATAAAGATCCTTCAGACAAGAGCCGGATCGTCAATACCTGGCCGCGCGACAGCTTGATCCATATCTATGATACGGTGCAGGTCGATACCCCCGGCAACAACCCACACTGGTATCGTGTCTACGGAGGTTACATGAATGCGGCGCGCCTGCAAAAGGTGCGCATCCATTACAATGTTCCACTGACCAGCATTCCTGCCACCAAGCTTATATCCGAGGTCACCGTACCGTTCACGCAGGCATATCGCTACAATCAATGGGATGGGTGGTTCCCGACCTACCGCCTGTATTACAGCTCCACCCAATGGATCACCGGCATCGATACCGGACCAGACGGCAAAGCCTGGTATGTTGTCCAGGATGAGGCCGATAAAAACCTTTCCTATTTCGTGCCGGCTGTCCAACTGCGTCCCATCAGCCCGGAAGAGATCACGCCCATCTCGCCGATGGTACCTATGGAAAACAAACGCATTGATGTCAATCTATCCACGCAAACCCTCACCTGTTACGAATATGACCAGGTCTTGTTCACCACCCAGGTTTCCTCGGGCGTGAAAGGGTTATTTGACACCCCTTCCGGAAACCATAACATCCAGGTAAAACTTCCCTCCAGGAATATGAGTACCAGCAGCCCCCTGGCGGACGATGTCATTCCACTGGTAGGCGTCCCATGGACGAGCTTCTTTACCACTGAAGGACACGCATTCCACGGGACCTACTGGCACGATAATTTCGGTTTCTCCATGAGCCACGGTTGTGTTAACATGCGCAACGAAGATGCTTTATGGCTTTTCCGCTGGACGCGTCCCACGGCCGGATTCGAGGACGTCAATAAGCAAACCCTGGATGTCAAGGGGTATGGCACACCTGTTTATATCCACTATTAATCATGCCAACCCTGAACTGGCCTTCGAAAGCCCTTCCTGAACCGGAACCTGCCGATCTACTCCTGGATTCGGTCATTTACCCGCAGGGTCAAGGGTATCCGAATGGAATACCCGAAAGCCAGCTCATTTTGGGGGATAACCTGAGCATAATGGCTGCCCTGATTCCGGAATATGAGAACCGCCTCGATCTTATTTATGCCGACCCACCTTTCTTCAGCAATAAACATTACCCGGCACGTATCGGTCGTGATGAGGATTCCCGTCACCCCCTGGAATGGCAGTTGGTGGAAGGCTATGGCGACCATTGGGGGGATATGGATGATTATCTGAATTTCCTGTATCCGCGCCTGGCGCTGATGTACCGGCTGCTCGCCCCGAATGGAACGCTCTACCTGCACCTGGATTGGCATGCAGATGCCTGCGCGCGTCTCCTTCTCGACGAGCTTTTTGGACGTGATCGTCTTTTGAATGAAATTATTTGGACTTACCACGGTCCATCCCCCATTCGTCGTGCTTTCAACCGAAAGCATGACACGATCCTCGTTTATACCAAAGGGGACCATCACACCTTCAATGTAGATGCGGTACGGGAACCATACCATCCCAATACTGTCAAAACCTTCAAGTCATCCACCAAAGCCGGGTTTGGAAAAATTCCCAACCTGGCACGTGGAAAGGTCCCGGAAGATTGGTGGTATTTTCCAGTCGTGGCCCGTCTGCACAATGAACGTACCGGTTACCCCACCCAAAAACCCGAGGCACTGATTGAGCGTATCGTGCTGGCCAGCTCAAATCCCCGCGACCTGGTCGCGGATTTCTTCTGTGGCTCCGGGACTACCGCGCTTATCGCTGCCCGGCATGGGCGACGGTTTTTAGCCTGTGATGCTGCCTGGCGCGCAGTCTACACAACCCGCAGCCGGCTCTCCGAACAAGGTCAGCCTTTCAAGATGTTGCGGAAGGCTGATCAAATTATCCCTGGAATGCCTGCTCACATGAAGGCAATCATGCACGTTGATACCATCCGGCTCGTTAATTCTCCACAATTGGATTATTGGGAAGTGGATCCCGCCTGGGATGGGACCTGCTTCCATAGTGCCATGCAAGCCCGTCGCCCGAACCGGTCGGGGGAAATTCCCCAGGAAATAAAACTGCCCGCCGCGCCGACAAACGTCTGCGTGCGGGCCGTTACCGTCGAAGGACAACAGATCCAACTAAACGTCTAGTCGATATCCCACTCCCCGGATCGTCTTTATAAACTTTGGAGCTTCCGGATCAACCTCTATGGCATGCCTGAGCCAGGAAATGTGCACATCCAGGGTGCGTGTATCATCGGTGTAATCCGTCTCCCAGACATGCGAGAAAAGTGACTTGCGTTCAATCACTTCGCCTTGATGGTCGATCAAGGCTTTTAACAGGCGCATCAATCGTGGTGTCAGACGGGTCTGCTTGTCCAGGCAGCGGACAATACGCTTTTCAACATCCAGATGAACCGGCCCGGCGTGAATGTCGTCGCTTGCATCGCCCGGCAGGAGGTGCCTGATCCGGTTAACCAATTTCTGGGCAGTAAATGGCAGCGATAAGATGATATCAGCCTCGATCTTTCCGATCTCCCTGTCAGGATCGAAGATGATCAGGATGGGCAGCTTGGTTTTTTTCTCCCGCAACGATTTACAAATACGAATACCGCTGGTGCGTAAAGAAGCTGCATTGATCACAACCACGTCTGGTTTAAAGCCATCGGTGAGACGTGCCAAAGCTTCGTTGCCATTGGACACCCATTCGACAACAAAGCCTTTTTTTCGAAGGGCCGGTACGAAGGCAGGATGGTCTGCGCGCTTGCCTTCAATGACCAGAAGGGTTGAATCTCTCATGATAATAAGGTGTAATATTCCAGGACGATTTACCGCATTATACACCAATGTTAAAGAATTCGTCTCCACCCATAGTACTATTGCCTGGGAGATATTGCCTGAGCTCTTTAAATCCAATCGAGCCCAAAACCAGGCCTTCCCAAGCGCTCGGGCCTCTGGTAAAATCAGCCCCCGGAGCGTTGTACCCTTCGCTCCCATATTCCAGAAGGAAAGGGCTTGAAAAGAAATGAAAGTACTGCTTATCAAGGACGTTTACAAACTCGGACGGGCCGGCGACGTGAAAAAGGTCGCAGATGGTTATGGTCGCAACTTCCTTGTTCCACAGGGAATGGCTGTGCTGGCCACCCCAGGCGCGATGAAGAACGCGGAACGCATTCGCCAGAAGGCCACCGAACAACGCGCCATTGTCAACAATGAAATGGGTGCCGTGGCCGAGGTACTCAAGAAAATTCAGATCACGTTTGGCGCACGTGCAGGTGAAACCGGCAAGCTATACGGCTCGATCACCTCTCAAGAAATTGTGGAAGCAATACAACAAAAAAGCGGCGTTACCATCAAGCGCCAGCAGTTGGATATGCAACCCCTACGCAGCCTGGGTGAACATACTGTTCGAATTCGCCTGACAATGGACCTGATTCCGGAGATAAAAGTTACCGTTTTCAGGGAAGGTGAGGCGGAACCCAGCCTGCCCATAGAAGAGCCTGCTGAAAAGACAGAAGAAAAGAAACCTGCCAAGGCTTTGCCGGAAGAGACTGCTGAAGCCAGCCAGGACTCTGGACCTGCCGAGGCTTGATCCTTTAAAGCGATCAACCCACAACCATCACCGGTCCTTCCTACAGGGGAGCCGGTGATGTTTTGTTAAAATATGATGCCAGAGACAATTGGTCAACAACTCAAACAAGCCCGGGAAGCGCGCAACCTGACTTTCAAAAAAGTCAGCCAGTCCACGCACATCCAGGCACGTTTCATCGAGGCGATGGAAGCCGATGATTTTGATTCCTTACCTTCGCCTGTCCAGGCGCGCGCTTTCTTAAGACTTTACGCAGAGTACCTCGGGCTTTCGCTGGATGACCTGATCTCCCGCCAACGCGCTGATACCGGAGAGCCGCCGGTTTCCCTGCATGAAACTTTGCTTGTGCCAGATCAGGGCCAAAAACCAGAAGAAGCTTCCCATCCAACCGAGGCTGAACCTGTCAACCCACCGCGTAAAGAAAAGCTGCCTCTCTTCCGGGCAAAAACCAGGGATCTCTTCCTGCGCATCCGGAAAGTTTTGCCTCAGCCCAAAAAAACCTCGGTACCTTTCGAACCCATTATCCTTGGCACGCCCTCCGAGCCTGAGGTCCTTCCCAATCCGAGGGTCAAACCCAACCGTGGCGCAGTTGAAGAACCCATCTCTGAGGAAGCAGAAGAGCTACTGCCTCCCATCAAGATTGCTTCAGGACTCCAATCCCAGGTTATCTTCACCAATATTGGGAAGACTTTACACGACCATCGTCAAGCGCTCAGCCTGACTTTGGATGAAATCGAGGATCACACGCACGTACGCAAGCATTACCTTCTGGCATTGGAGGCGGGAGACTTCGACCACCTGCCATCATCTGTCCAAGCCCGTGGAATGTTGAACAATTATGCCCGCTTCCTCGATATGGATGTTGACGCCATCTTGTTGAGATTTGCCGAGGGTCTGCAGGTCCAAAGGCTGGAACGCCAGCCAAAACCGGTCGATGAAAACCAGAATTTGGATGTGAAATCCCCAACCAAAGCCATCCTGCCGACCGGCTTGCGGCGTTATTTCTCCGTGGACGTTTTTGTCGGTGTCGGGTTGGTTATTCTCCTGCTTGTTTTTGCCATCTGGGGCACCACGCGAGTGATTGACTTGCGCGGTGCCAGCACACCTCAACCTACCGCTCAACCAATCTCCGACATTCTTGCTTTCACGCCTCAAGGAGCAACCGCCACCCCTGCGCCGACAAATGAACCAGGGACTGGAGCAGTCATTCCGGAAGTGAGTTCCACTGCCATTGTGACGCCAGCCGCTACCGGGCAGGGTCCGGTGCAAATTGTCCTCGTCGCCCTTGAGCAGGCCTTTGTTCGCGTTACTGTGGACGGGAAAAAGGTATTTGAGGGGCGAGTTACCCCCGGTGGCGCATATCCCTTCGACGGAAATACCCAGATCGAGGTACTCACGGGCAATGGCGCAGCCATCAGCATCCTGTTCAACCAGAGCAACCTGGGACCAATGGGAAGCATTGGCGAAGTGGTGGACCGCATCTATACTACGAATGCCATTCTGAACCCAACCGCCACCGTAACACCGACACCAACTGTAACACCCACACCAACTGTGACTCCACGTCCATCTGCCACACCCCGCCCGGGCAGCACACCTCAAATACCCACCGTGACACAGGTGCAAGGTTAATGAGACATTGAGAATCCCCATAGTGACCTGATACATTGGAATAACATTATCGGTATGAATTCAAAAAAGACATTTCACTTGATCTCCCTCGGCTGTGCCAAGAACACAGTTGATTTCAGACTCCATGAAGCAACTGCTGGAACGCGATGGCTACAGGGCCGTCAGCACACCACGGCAAGCCAGTGTGCTGGTTGTCAACACTTGTGGATTCATCAGGCCGGCTCGTGAGCAATCGTATTCAGTCCTGCGCGGCCTGGCTGAAGGTAAACGCCCAGACCAGCTACTCATTGCCGCCGGATGCCTCACCCAGCGTTATGGCGCGGAAGTAGCCCGGCAGGTACCTGGAGTAGATGGCATTCTTGGCACCCGGCGATGGATGGATATTGTCGAGGTGGTCCGAACGCTGCGCAAGGGGCATTATCCCAAAACGTTTTACCACTTGCCGGAAACGCCCACCATTGGCTTGGATGAAAACGGCGCACTGCGCGCCAGTATCCGCGGGGCCAGCGCATATCTTAAGATCGCAGACGGCTGCCGCCGTCCATGCGCGTTCTGCGCCATACCCCTCATCAAAGGCACTACCGTCAGCCGCCCGCCGGAAAGGATCCTGGATGAAGCCAAGCTCCTGCATGAGCAGGGGGTACGCGAACTGGTCCTGATCGCCCAGGATACCACCGACTATGGGCATGACCTGGGTATGAAGGACGGCCTGGCAGATTTGCTCGAAAGAATGGTCACATACGTACCAGGCCTGGACTGGCTGCGCATCCTGTATGCCTTCCCTGGTTATGTCACTGACCGGCTGATCGACGTAATGGTAGCCCATCCCCAAATACTTCCTTACCTGGACCTGCCCCTGCAACACGCCTGCCCCGAAACACTCACCCGTATGCGCCGACCCTCCAACATGGATTGGGTTCATACGACGATTGCAAAAATGCGCAGGGCTTTGCCAAAGCTGACCATTCGCACGACCTTCATCGTTGGCTATCCGGGCGAGACGGAGACCGAATTCCAGGCCCTGTTGGATTTCATTCAGGAAATGCGTTTCGACCATGTCGGAGCCTTCCCCTTCTCATTTGAACCGGGCACGACTTCCGAAACACTCGGCGACCCGGTGCCAACTGAGGTTAAAGAAGAACGCTATCAGAGGCTGATGGAACTCCAACAGGGCATCTCGCTGCAGATCAATCAATCTTACGTCGGACAGAAACTGGACGTGCTGGTGGAGGGAAGGGACAAAGGCATGTCCATCGGTCGCTCCTATCGTGATGCGCCGGAGATCGACGGTCTGGTATTAGCCGAAGGAAAAGCAGAAATTGGCAGCATCGTCCCTGTGAGGATTACCGGAGCGATGCCATATGATCTGTCAGGCGAGATCATCCATTAATCCGCTTCTGGTGCTTTCCGCCTTAACGGGTAGGCAAATAACCACACAAAAATCGCCATCCCGACAAGCGCCGCCGGGACGGAGTACAGCGCATCAAGGACGGTGACCGTGAAGAGCGAGGGACTGGGCAGCACGGTAGTCGTATAGTTGGCGAATATGACTGAGAAAAGATTATTGGCGGCATGTGCGCCCAATGCCAATTCCAGCCGTCCATCCCGCAGGGTGATATAGGCCAGGGAAAAACCGAAAGCAAAATAATACAGGAACAACAAGGGATAATTAACAGAAGCTTCCGGGTTTAACAAATGCGGGAGGCCGAATAACAGGCCTGATATGGCGCTTAAGACCCAGATATTACGCATACGCAAGCCTAATCCCTGCAAGATATATCCACGAAAGAATAATTCCTCCGCAGAAGTCTGGATGGGGACCAGGATCAGGGCCAAAGGAACAAATGGAAGGAAGCGGTGAATATCCAGGGTCCAGACATACCGACCTGGATAAAGGAAAGCTTCAAGCACTGACATCAATGCAGCCAGTATGAACCACAAGCCGAACCCCTGGAACAAACGCCCCCAGGCAATTGACCGGGCAGGGGTCAGCAAGGTCCGAAAGAGGCGCTGGTGGATCAAGCGAACCGCCAGGTAGATCCCGCAACCAAAAAAAACAGAAGCCAGCATGATAGCGACAAAGTAGACCGTCGTACCAGACAAAGCAACGCTCCCGCTGCCAGCCTGCAGACCAGTTCGAGCCATTTCCCGGATATACAGAGCAGCGGCCGGCATTGCACCGAGAACCTGCCACATGAACAGGATCAACAAAACTGCCAGGACATAGCGCCACCAGTCATTTTTACCTGAATTGGCAAGATCCAGATAATCCTGCATGGCCTGATTTATCACAGCGCGACGGTCTCCCGTCGCGCTGTCAAGGTCAGTATTTTCTGGCATAGCCTGCCGATGTTCGTTCAAGGGACCACCGTTACGACCGGAGGAGCTGTTGCCGTTGGAACCTCGGTCGGAGGAGCGACGATGGTTGGAGTTTCGGCTGGCGCAGTTTCGGTGGATTGACCTTCAGGCGGTTGAGCTGCCGGACCACCGTTACATAAATTTTGGGCTTCCGTGGCAGTCGGGTAGATGGCTTCGTTCTTTGAAGTAACTATGCTGAAGGCCTCTTGAAATTGATCCTCGGCAGCACAATAATCGCCTTTGGCCATCAATTGGTTGGCATAACCAATGGAGGCCAGCCGCCAACGCTCGGTTGCAGATGTGCAGGAGGAATCCGACAGGAAGGGCATACTGGCCATCACCTGGGAGAAATAACTCTTGACCTGAACCCAATCCTGGTCCCAAAAACTGGCGCCGGCAATATACAAACGCGCCCAGGTGCGTAAAGCATCGGCAGCATTGTCCAGAGGACCGAAGCGTTCGGCCATGGTCAGATCGTAGATCCCCCCCTCCAGGTTTATGTTGAGGTCCTGGCAGGAAGCATTCGGCAAAAAGGATTGAGGGTAGATCTTACAGACACCGCGGCTGCGTAAGGCTATATAGTACATCCCATCCACTTCAGCCGGGTGAAAGGCGATATCTGCTTTCCGCAGGGAGTTGAGCCTGGTGATAATTTCATTCCAGTCACGCTCGCACAGGTTTTTGCTTGTGTCAGACAGCAAGGCGACGACATTATTATAAATTTCATCAACACTACGCGTATCCGGGGTGGGTGTGATCGTAGGAGTAAGGGTGGGAGTGAGCGTGGGAGTAATCATCATGCGCAGGAGCAAATCTGCATAAGCGCCCTGCACGCCGGGAAAATCCGGCTTGTGCTGGATGATGTAATCGAAGTGTTGTTTGGCAACTTCATATTGGCCCGCATCCACGGCTTTTACGCCCAACTGGTACTGCTCCTGGAGCTGCCCGGACACGAGCGTATTTTGGGCGGAATAGCGCTGACCCATGCCGGAACCGTAACCGCCCAGAATGCCGACGGCAATTAATACAATGAGGACCAACACGGCCAGCCAGCCAGGGAACTTTTTTCTGACCGGGGAGGAAGGTTCTGCCTGGGCTGGATTCGGTTGAGTAGATCCCAGGTCGTTATTAACGGGATTGGCCTGTACAGCCTGCAACTCCTTGTTTGCGGGGTTCGCCTGGGTGGGTTCCAGGTCATTATTGGCTTGATTCGGTTGGGTATCTTTCAATTCATTTTCAGACATGCGGGCGATTATACTCCAAGATTACAGGCGGAATAACAGGCGGACTTCCGGCCAAATAAACGGCAGGCAGGCGGAAAAACCCAGCGGCAAGGCCACCAGGCTGGATACAGGTCCCGAGAATGGCAGCCAGAGCGCCAGTCCATATGCCAAACCGCCAGCGATGACCGCACCAGCCAATCCACGCAGAAGGGAGGAGCCAAGAGTCACTTTCACCGGGAGTAAACGGTTAAGCCAGACCAGGAGTATGGTTGCCTCAATGGTAAAGGCCATTTCGATCAGAGCGATGCCGGGCGCACCCCATTGCGGCCAACGCAGCAGGATGAGCGCCCCACCACCGATAAAGAGAAACGTGTTCAGAAACGAGGCTGCCAGCGGCCGAATGGCATCCTTGCGGGCATAGAAGGCGCGCGCCGCCACCTCAAGCACGGACTCTCCCGCCAGAGCCAACAGGTAGACGCGCACTGTCCAGGTCACAAGCGTGGTCCCGGCTTCATCCAGGCGAAAAACTGCCCTCACGAGGGGATGCAACACTGCAGCCAGGACGGCTGCCACCGGCAGGCAAAGAGCCACCAATACACGAACGGCTCTTTCCACGGTAGTCCGGAATGAATCCCAATCCCGGCTGGCTGCCTGCTCAGAAATGGTCGGAAGGAGCGCAGTCCCGATGGCCGTGCCAATCAGCGTTTCGGGGACCTGCATGATCATCCAACCAATCGCCAACGCCGAGATGGCGCCCGACCCGGGCAGGCGGGAGGCCAGGTTGTCGCGCGCAATAAACGTGGCCTGGATGAAAAACATGGTGATCAAACGAGGGCCGACCAGCCTCAGTACCTGGCGCACGCGCTCATCCTTCAGGCTGACCGAGGGTGTCCAGTGAAAATGATATTTAACCAGCCCCGGCACCTGGATGGCAAGATGCAGGAAAGCACCCAGGATGACGCCGTACACAAGTCCATAGACGCCCAATCCAAGAGCCGGGAGGGTCAGCGGCCCAAAGGTATATGGTTTGGACGGGGAAAGCACCAGCGCGCCGAAAATCTGCCCAATATTATAGAAAATCGGCGCCAGCGCCGGAAACAGGAAGTGCTGGTTGGCCTGCAGGCCCGACATGACCAATCCACTGATCGCAAAGATCAGGGTGGCGATCAGGTTCAGCTGCATAAGGTTGGCCACCAGCGCGTGCTGGGAGGCCGTGAAGCCCGGAACGATGCCAATCTCACTCTCCACGATGGGCCGGGCAAAGATGGCGATGCCGGCAGCCAGAAGAGCTGCAACCAGGAAAAAAATATTGGCGACGCGCGAGAAGACATTCCAGAGGTCACGCCGGCCGCTTTCCGTGAGGGTCTGGCTCAGAACAGGAATGAGCGCCATCGCCAGCGTCCCGCCGGAAATAAGGGCATAGAGCAGGTCGGGCAGGTTATTGGCCGAGTTGAAGGCGTCATAAGCCGCGGATAACTTGAACTGGCGCGTGACGATTGTGGAGCGCAGGAACGCCAGAAGCTTGTCCAGGCCAAACAGGAAGAACAGCAGCAGTGAGGTGCGGGTGAGGAAGGTGAGTTTCTTCAAATTAGTTGAGTAGTTGAGTAGTTGGGTAGTTGAGTAGTTGAGTAGTTGGGTAGTTTAGTAGTTGAGTACCCGGGTAGTTCTGGAGTTTGATAATCTAATAGATTTATAGTTGGATGAACAAATCATCAAAGCTACCGGGAAGCAGGTCTCATTTTCGAGTTGTTGAGAAAATTGTTGTTACAAGTTAAGCCAAGCGAGGACTTTCTGGATCTCGGCATCCCAATATTTCCAGGCATGGCCGCCGGGTGTCTCGTCGTAGGTGTAATCGAAGCCGAGCGGGCGGATGAAATCGCGGAAGCGCAGGTTGTCGGCATACAGGAAATCCTCCGTGCCGCAGTATTGGAACAGCCGCGGTTTGGTGGCAGAGCGGGAAACATCCTGCGCAAGCGTAAACAGGTCGTGCGGACCACCCGGGACCTTTTCAAGGTCACCGAAAATATTGCGCATATTCTCAAGCCAGGCTTCATTATCAGGGTCGTCGTGTCTCTTTATGACCTCACGGATATCGAGCGCACCCGACATGCTGGCCGCGGCTGCAAACAAGTCCGGACGGGAAAGAGCCAACTTGAAGGCTCCATAACCGCCCATGGACAGGCCTGCCACAAAGGTATCAGAACGGTTCGTTGAGAGTGGGAACAGGTCATGCAGCACTTCCGGCAGTTCCTCGGACAGGAAGGTGAAGAACTTCCCCCCGTGGACCATATCCGTGTAGAAGCTGTTGTGAACGGCCGGCATGACCACGGCCAGGTTGAGGCCTTCTGCGTGGCATTCAACGTCAGACCAACGCGACCAGGCGGAATGGTCATCCGAATATCCGTGCAGCAGGTAAAGCACCCGGAAAGGCGGATGATAAACATTCTGGGGGTCGGAGGGCTTGCGCTGCGGGAGGAGCACATTGACCGTGCAGCGTAAAGCCAAGACATCGGAAAAGAAGTGGACTTCATTCAGGATCATGGGAGTTCTCATAGTCATAGAGTCTGATAGGCTGATAGGCGGATAGAATTAGAGGTAATGATAGTAAATGTTAATCGTAAATCGTTATTCGTTATTCGTGATCGGTTAGGATGTGTCATGGGCACTCTCATTTCGGGTTAGCGTTTATTCAAGGGTGCCGATTTCTGACTCGACTGCTTCCAGGATCTCGCAGGATTTGACCAACGCTTTCATGGCATTGTGATCCGGGTAGAGCGGACGGTCCACTTCGAGATGGGCGACATGCCTGCGGATGACTTCCCGGGCCTTTTGGATCCCCCGGCCGGGGGTAAATGGCCGGAAATCCAGCGCCTGGGCAGCCGCCATGAGCTCAATGCCCAGCACGCCATAGGCATTATCAAGGATCTGCCCATTCTTAAGGGCAGTGTTCATGCCCATCGAGACAAAATCCTCCTGGTCGGCGGCGGCCGGGATGGATTGAATGCTGGCGGGCGCGCTCAGCATGCGCTGCTCGACGATCAGGTGGTCTGCTGTGTACTGCGAAAGCATCAAACCGGAATAAAAGCCAGGCTCGTGCGCCAGGAAATCCGGCAGACCCTGCGAGAGGGCCGGGTTGGTCAGCCGGTTCAGGCGGCGCTCCGAAAGGACGCAAACCATGGTGACGGCGGCCCCGGCCATGTCCATCGGCAAGGCCACCGGCGAACCCTGGAAGTTGGCGCCTGTCAAAGTCAATTTAAGCTCAGGCACAAAGATCGGGTTGTCACCCACCCCGTTGAGCTCAATTTCCACCTGCGAGCGAGCGTAGGCAATGGCATCCCGGGCCGCCCCGATGACCTGCGGCGTGGAACGCATGGAATAGGCATCCTGCACCTTGGTCTTCATTTTACCGGTGGCCAGGTCGGAACCTTCCACAAGCTTGCGGATATTAGCAGCGCTGGTAACCGCGCCTGCGAAGCCGCGCAGCTCGTGCAGCCTGGCATGATAGGGCTTGAGATTGCCAAGCAGGGCTTCAATGGACATGGCGGCGGCGATCTCGGCCTGTTTCAGGAAACGCTGCATATCAAATATCTCAATAGCCGAAATGGCGGTCAACAGGTTGGAACCGTTGATGGCTGCCAGCCCATCGCGGGCCTGGAGACCCGGGATAGGGATACCGGCCCGCTGCATGGCTTCGGCTCCCGGCAGGCGTTCGCCATTATTGTAGGCCTCGCCTTCGCCCATCAGCAGCAGGGCGGCCTGGGCCATGGGCGCCAGGTCACCCGAAGCTCCGACCGAGCCTTTCTGGCAGACCACCGGGGTGACACCCTTGTTCAGCATCTCAATAAAGGTCAATGGGATCTCCGGGCGGCAGCCCGAATTGCCATGGGCATGCACATTGATGCGCCCAGCCAGGGCGGCGCGGACATGCTCAATGGGCGCCGGATCACCGATGCCGGCAGCATGGTTGTAGACCAGGTATTTCTGGAATTCCCTGACCTGCTCATCGCTGAGGATCTTCTCCGAGAATTCGCCGATGCCGGTATTGGTGCCGTACATGGTCTCGTGGGCAGCCAATTTCTCCTCCAGCATGGCCCGGCAGACCCGGATGCGCTCCAGGGCGGCAGGGGCAAGCTCGACTTTTTCGTTGAAGCGGGCAATGGCGACAAGCTTTTCAATGGTCAGGGAAGAACCGTCGAGGGTGATGGGCATGGAGGCTCCTTGGGAAGGAAATCCTTAACCACGAAGAACACAAAGGGCGCGAAGGGAAAAAGATATCCGAATTGTTATAAGACAAGCCGATTGTACCCCGGATGGGGATTTTGGATTTGTGATTGATCATTCGTGATTGGTTATTGGTGATTGGTTATTGCGTGATTGGTTATTCGTGATAGGTGTAGAGGCAACGGTCAAGACACGGCATTCGTTCCTTGGAAAAAAAACGAAAGAGGAACGAATGCCCTACGCCCATGTCCTGGGTGCCCTGAAGAACACCCTAGCAAGAATTGAACCGCGAACAAAGGAGGAACAATCCCCCCCCATGGACCGATCCCGGCCACAGCCGCAACTCTGGCTGCCCTCCAGGAGGCTCGGCGATCCCCAAAATCAGAAGATTTGGAAAGGGAAAATATTTCCTTGCGAGAGCAGGGCAGGCAGGGCGGCAGGCCCTCGCCCTCCCATCGCTATCCCCTGTCGGGAACAGGCTACTCAGGGACGCTGCGCGGTCTCCTGATGGTTATGCGCCATCAGCCCTTCCAGGGTGCTGCGCGAGAGATGGGGGAAATGAGGTTTTTGAGAGGGGTATTGATCCGCGAAACAAAGGAGGAACAATCCCCCTCCCATGGACCGGTCCCAGCCACAGCCCCAACATTTCCTGCGCTGTCCCCTGTGGGGGACAAGCTGCTCCAGGAGGCTTGGTGATCCCCAAATTCAAAAGATTTAGAGAGAGGAAATATTTCGATGTACAAGCAGCGAACCTCACCCCCATAGCTGGGGCAAGACCCCTGCCCCTCCCTCGCTATCCCCTGACGAGGACAAGTTGCTCAGGGATGCTTTGCGACTCCCGTGGAGAGGGAACGTCCGACCGATGGACACATTATTCGTTCCGCGGAACGACGGAGGAACGACTATGCCTCCCCAATCGCAACTGGCATTTGAAGTTTGCAGATGTTAAGGTGCAACAGAAAAGACGGCAAGGATACGAAATAGAACACTTATGCAATCCTGTAAACATAAAACAAATGTTCTAGCATGTCAAGGAGGAAAATTCAAGCCGAATCCATGGAAGATCAAGTAAAAAAGATGATTTGGTTTCGAATATCGTTATAGTAGCTCGAAATGATATATGTAAATGGTTTTTTAAAAGAATTCACCCTGGAAATGGACTTCCCCATGGTTATAATATTTTTTGGACCTACTTATCCAAATTTAACCTATTACCATCCAATGCCCAGATTAAAATGAGCAATTCGACCGCAACAGTCCGTAAGCTATTGAGCCGCGTAAGAACGGCTGAGTAACCAGTCATGCCGCCCAAGAAAACCTATTATCAGGAGAAAATAATGAAAATCAGTGCCCATGTTGCAAATAGTCCAGGTAACCACGAAATCATCTTGAAAACAGGCGATAATGCCCATTCAATTTCAATTCCACCAAGAACAGAGGGCTTCGGGTCAAGTGCAAATGGGGGTGAATTATTGTTCCTGGCTTTGGCTACCTGTTATTGTAATGATATCTATCGTGAAGCATCAAAATCAGGTATCAAAGTAGAAATGGTTGAGGTGGAAGTATCTGGTGATTTCGGAGCTGTTGGAGAACCAGCAACGAATGTATCTTATCGGGCGAAAGTCTCTGCGAAAGCCAGCGAAGAGGCCATCCACCAGTTGATGGTGCACACAGACACCGTGGCTGAAATACAAAACACATTACGTATTGCAACTCCTGTAAGGTTGAGTCAGGTTGAAGTGGCGAGTATCTAGGTGCCCATTTCCATGTCTTGGAGAACATGGGTTTAGATCACGGCGGTCCTGACATCCCTTCAACAGGCTAAGGCCAAGCTTAATCCAATAATCTGGGAGATTTGGTTTCCATCATTAATTAATGAGAAAGGTTTTATGCTATACTTTTATCAAGAATTTCCATTCCGTCACTGTATAGGGCTCTAATTGGCTTAGGTTTTTCTCCCATACGGGGACAACCAATAAAACCGGGGGCAGGCAGGCGGGGATGCTATGCGAAGCCAAGCTGTTTGCCCGGTTGTGTATTCACATGGCCGATAACTTCGGTGTGACGAATCGCAGGGGTGTACAATTAATCAAGCGGCATGAATATACTTCACACTGTCTTGCCACCCTCAAGGAGGCTGAGCAATGAACATCAAGAAATTACTCATTGATTTTATAACCGTGTTTGCTGTAACCCTGATTGTCTCCGTAATCGTGACCTTGCTCTGGAACCTAATCTTTCATGGAGCAAGCACCATAGACTGGGAGTCATCGTTCCTTTTTGCCATCCTTTTCGGCATCATCTTTTCCTGGATAGAAACACGAAGAAGTAAGGAGAAATAGCTTCGCTGCATAGGGGCAGTAAGGAACTCCACATATTCAAAGAGCGGGCTAACACCCCCATATCGCCACTTTGTGGTGCCCTTTGAAAAACACAAAGGACAGGCAGGCTGGGAGCACCTGTACCTGTGGTACCTGGACTGGACGTTCAGGGCAGGCTGGCGCAGGCAGGCAAGGGCAGGCAGCG
>CAVSAF010000011.1:0-43631 GCA_963725805.1 uncultured Chloroflexia bacterium | reverse complement strand
CCAAAACCCGCCAGGGAGTAGGGGGTTGTAATTTATGATTTACTCTCTACGCAGGTTCACGGGGTTGGGTGTATACTCATCCTTCAGAAAATCCGGTCAGGAGAATATTTATATGAAACGTGCAGTCAGCATCAGCATCGGCTCGTCCAAGCGTAACAAGGCGGTCACGGTTAATTTGCTGGGCGAAGAGATCAGCATTGAACGCATCGGCACCGACGGAGACATGGAAGCCGCGGCGCTCAAGTACAAGGAACTGGACGGCAAGGTGGACGCCTTCGGCGTGGGCGGCGCCGACCTGGGCACGATGGTGGATGGCAAATGGTACCGGCTGTATTCAGTTGAGAAGATGGTACGTTTCATCAAGGTGACCCCCGTGGTCGACGGTACCGGCCTTAAAAACAGTCTGGAAAGGAAAGCCGCCTCTTTTGTGGATGCCAGATTGGGTGATTACATCCAGAAGAACGGCGGAAAGAAAGTATTCGAAATGACCGGGTCGGATCGCTGGGGGATGACGCACGGATTCGTCGAAGCAGGCTATGAATGCACATTCGGCGATTTCATGTTCTCCCTGGGCATCAATATTCCCCTGCATACCGAGAAGCAGCTTAAAACCCTGGCAGCGGTGCTCATGCCCATCGCCGGACGCCTGCCATTCGAATGGATCTACCCAACCGGTGAGAAGCAGGAAGAACGCAAACCCAAGTACCCGAAATGGTTTAATTGGGCCACGGTCGTCGCGGGGGATTGTCACTATATCAAGCGCTACATGCCGGACGACATGCGCGGCAAGATCGTGGTCACGAACACCACCACTCCCCAGGACGTGGAACTCTTCAAGAAATGCGGTGTGAAATACCTGGTGACCACCACGCCGGTGCTGGACGGGCGTTCGTTTGGCACCAACATGATGGAAAGCGCTTTGGTCGCCCTTTCAGGCAAGAAACGTGCCCTGACCAATGACGAGTACGAGGAACTGCTGGCGAAACTCGGCTTTGAGCCGAGCCTGCAGGAACTGAATTGATTGACCATCAGGACTCCGACGTCTCCTGACGTCGGGGAGTCCGAAGTCTGGAGACTTCGGACTCCGGTCGCCAGAATCCGAAGTCTGGAGACTTCGGACTCCAGTCGACCGTTTCAGAACCAGTATTGGGAAAGGAGTCATCATATGGATGCAATCGTGACCGCAGGCGGAATCCCACTCCCGGAAGAACCCCTTTATCCCGCCACGCTTGGGCAATCCAAGGCGCTGGTCGATGTGGCTGGCAAGCCGATGGTCCAGTGGGTACTGGATGCCTTGAGCGATGCCAGGAGCATTGATAATGTCATCGTTGTCGGTTTGACCGATAAGATGGGCCTGCAGTGCGGGAAGAAAATGTACTTTGTCCCCAACCAGGGCAAGATGGTACAGAATCTTCAAGCCGGCGCCAGGAAAGTGAAGGATGTCACCCCGGAAGCCAGGCATGCGCTGCTGGTCTCGTCGGATATCCCGGGCATCACCGGCGAAATGGTGGACTGGATTGTAAACACCGACATGCAGACCGACCTGGATGTGTACTACCATGTCATCAAACGGGAGGTCATGGAAGCGCGTTATCCGGGATGCAAACGCACCTGGACGCGCCTCAAAGGCATGGAAGTGTGCGGCGGGGATATGAACGTGGGAGGGCTCAGGCTGCTGCTGGGTGAAGAAACGGACATCTGGGACAAGATCACGGATGCCCGCAAGAGCCCCCTGAAGCAGGCCGCGTTGGTCGGTTATGATACGGCCTTCCTGCTCCTGACCGGTCGATTAACGCTCGAGAAGGCGGAGACGAACATCATGCATCGGCTGAATATTACCGGGAAAGCCATCGTCTGCCCGTACGCCGAGGTTGGCATGGATATAGACAAGCTCTTCCAGCTTGAGCTCATGCGCGAGGACCTGAAGAAACAGGTCAAGAAGGCCGGGCGGACTGCCAGGGGTGCGGCTGGGCCGAAAAAAACAACCAGCCCCAAGAAGACGGTTAAACAGTGAGCTGGACCCGCCTGCTGGAACTGGACGCTCGTCTGTCCGCACGGATGCGGGTGGCCGAGCGTCCGGGTTTATTACGGACCGTCGCGGCAGTCCTGGCGCATTCGGGCGACAGCTGGTTCTGGTGGGCCGGGTTGGCCTTGCTGTGGTGGCGCGGCAATGCGTTCTGGCGTCCGTGGGCGCTGACGGTGCTCCTGTCCATCATCGCCCTGGCGGTGATTGTACTGGCGATCAAATTCAGCATCCGCCGACGCAGGCCGGAGGGTGAATGGGGCTCGCTGTACCGCACCACCGACCCACATTCCTTCCCTTCCGGGCACGCGGCCCGCGCCATGCTCATCGCGGTATTGGCGGTCGGCCTGGGACCAGCCTGGCTGGCAGTGCTTCTCTGCGCCTGGATGCCGTTGGTAAGCCTGGCACGCGTGGCAATGGGCGTGCACTACCTGTCGGACGTGGCTGCCGGTGCGGTGCTGGGAGCGATCGCAGGGGGAATCGTTTTATTGATCCGATAGCTTTATGTCATTGCCTGCGCCAGTACCGCAGGTACAGGTGCGAAGGCCGGTGCTTTCCCGGCCTGAAGCAATCCCCCTCTTTTAGCGATGAGATTGCTTCGCCTGCACTTGCAGCAGGTGCAAGCGTCGGGGAGAGCACCCTCCTCGCAATGACATAAGATGTTATTGTCTGGCAGCCTTAATGGCGGCTTTAAAACTCTGCAGCGCCTCCACCGGTGTCGGATCCACCTCGTACAGCATGGCCAGGTAGTAAGACAGATAATCTCCAAAGTGCAAGGCTGTCCAGATGTGCGCCAGCGGAGATTCCCCATTGGCCTGATAGATTTCCGTGTTCAGCCCCGCGAGCATGAATCCCTGGCGGGTCAGATCGAGGCGCAGCTGGTTGCGGGGATGATCGGAATGGGCACGCAGGAAAAGTGTCATGGTCTGTGCCAGGACGGGGGGGTTCTTCAGCCCGGCCAGGGCGTTGTGATCCGCTTCCGGCAGGGCCTCGAAGCCAGCGCCGGCCTTGGCGATCTCGTTTATCTGGGTCTTCCAGCGGCGCGCCACCGGAGCCAGGCTGCCCGAACCATAGACATTGACCCAGCGCCCCTCCAGCTGCGCAGCCATACGCTTGGCCGGATTTTGCGACACGGGCACATCCGCTCGTAATGTTTCCTGCTGGGAGCGCATGTCTGCCGCGGCTTCAAGCAGGGTTTTTTCCTGGTCGGGAACCAGGCCCATGCGGGTAAAAGCCGCCAGTAAAAGCCCGAACGAAAAGCCGACCGCGGCACGCGGCTGGCCGGCATGCGTGAATTTCCAGACCGGTACATTGTGGGCCCTGGCGCGGCGCTCCAACTCTCCGCCGGTGCAGACGGCCAGGATGCGACAGCCGGCACTGACAGCCGCGTCGAACGAATCCAGGGTTTCCTCGGTATTCCCGGAGTGAGACGAAGCAATGACCAGCGTCTGCGGGCCTTGTGCCCAGGCGGGCAGGCCGTAATCACGGTGGACAACGACCGGGAGCCGGCAGACCGGGGCGATATAGGCTGCCAGCAGGTCTGCGCCGATGGCTGAACCGCCCAGGCCGGCGATAACCACGCGGGAGAGCTGCGAGACCTCCGATGCCTTAAAGACCTCGGAGGTCTGCCCCAGATCCCAGGCGGATTGCAGCTGCCTGGGCAGGTTGTCGATCTCGCCCAGCATATCCTGAGGGTCGAGTTTTACGAAAGATTTGGAATTGTTTAGATTTATCCTTTACCTCGTTTGGAAATTTGCCGCCAATTTATAAATTTCCCGCCTATCCCACCCGCTCTCCTGCGCCACCCGCCTGGCTAAAGTGGAAGGACTTTCGCCAGACTTCAGCCCGGACTGGATGGCGTTGATAACCTTGACTTCCGTCCATTTTTGTTTTTCTTCCTTTATTTTTCCCGCCACCACCAGGGTGAACTCGCCGCGCGGCTCGTGTGTGGTGAAATATGCACGTGCTGTGCTGATCGTGCCGCGCCAGATTTCTTCGTGTACCTTGGTCAGTTCGCGTGCCACCGCAATCTGCCGGTCACCCAGGCAGGTCTCAAGATCAGCCAACCCGGACAGCAGGCGGTGCGGGGACTCAAGGAAGATCAAGGTGTATGGTAAATCAGCAATTTGCCCTGCCAATGCTTTTCGCTCGGAAAACCTGCGCGGCAGGTAGCCAAGATACAGGAAGGCGTCAGTGGGCAGGCCGGAGGCCGCCAGGGCTGCGATCGGCGCGGATGGACCAGGGATGGGGCAAACGGTAAACCCCGCCGAAAGGGCGGCACGCACCAACTCGTAGCCGGGGTCGTTGATGGCCGGCGTCCCGGCATCCGAGACGAGCGCCACGTCCCCGTCCTGCAGCGCAAACAAGATGGTGTCGAGCTTGGTCAGCTTGTTATGTTCGAAGTAACTGGTCAGGGGGGTATGCAGGTCAAAATGTGCCAGCAGCTTGCGTGTCACGCGGGTATCCTCGGCGGCGATCAGGCCGGCTTCACGCAGGATTCGCACAGCGCGCAGGCTGATATCTTCCAGGTTGCCGATCGGAGTGGCGACGAGATAAAGGGTACCCATGGGACTATTAAACCACAGAACGACGAAGAAAGAAACAGGAACCCTTATTTCCAAGCTGCGCGGGATCGTCAGGTCCAAACAACGAGTATACTGGCTGAACAATCATGAAAACTCTTAAAGCGCTTCCCATTGGTATTGTACCCTTGATCCTGATGGGCTATGGTTGGTACCTCGGTCAGCTGCACCAATCCGGCCCGGATCTCGCCGGGATCCTGTTGTTTATCACGGGAGCGGCCGGGCTTGCACTGGCAATGATTTTTTTCCTGCTGACCCGGAAATATTCCTGGCACACGAAATGGTATTTGAATGCCTTGATTGGGCTGGCTGGCTGCGGGGTTGTTTTTGCGATGATCCTGGCATATGCCAGATTGCACGGATAAGGGATTCTTTGGATGCAGTGCAGGGGAAAAACATACCGGTGGCTGGATAGACCGGTTTTGATCCACCAGGCCAGCTTGCCCCGATACCTATTTTTTCCTTCCCAAAAATATCGGTGGAAGAACCAAATCCTGAACCCGGTCGCTTGACCACACTGCGTACGGTGCCATGACCAGTCCGCAGAGACTAATAAGGGCACGATCATAGTTGACACGCCAGCCAGAAAAGTCGCGCCAGGCATGTTCCAGGTCTGGTTTGACCGGCAAGCCAGCCTGGGCCAATTGTCCGAGGACCGTCTCGAACTCCTCCCGCGTCACACTGACCGGGTCTTCAGGATAACGCGGGTCCTGTGGGTTGGGAATATCGTAGTAATTCGCAATGCGCCGCAAAGCCATGAATCCCGCCCGGATGCACAATGCTGCACTGGCATCGTAAGGGATATCCAGAGCGGAAAGAGTCAGGGAGGCTGCATCCAGCACGGTCCCGGCGGCGGTGATCCATGAGTTATCCGAACGCGGCGAGCGGAAAAATGTCAGCGCGGGCAGGGTGGTATGGCTTTCTTCAATGTCCGCAAACCATGCTTCCCAGTTCTTCCAATAATCGGCTAATTTTTCCAATCCATGAATGCGGTTGAAACGCTGGAGCATCTCGAATGCGGAAGGCGGGGTCCCTGCACGTACTCCCAGCATGTTCACTGCCTGCTCGCGTCGTGAAAAGGCGGAATACATCGTCGGCAGGTAGGCAATCAGTAATGCCACCAACATCAGGCCAAGCATGGCTTCAGAGAAAATCAAGGCAGCAACCCAAAAGGTCCAGTAGGTATCCAAACCAAGGGTGAACAGGGACGAGCCACTCAAATGGAATGCCGTGAACCATTTACCCACGCCGAGTGCCCAATACATGGCTGCATATCCAAGCAGAATGAGGCCATACCAGGTTGGGACAAGCAGCATGAGACCGATGGGAGCGTAATATGCCATGATGGCATCCCGCCGCTGGTAGGTCTTGGCGAAACGCATGATGAAGTTAATCACACGGCGCAAGGTAGTAAAGACAATCCGATTGAGCCTGCTGCGGGCAGCGCGCGGCAAGACGAATGTGGAAAGTGCAGAGAAAAGGGTCAGGATGACTACCAGGAATCCGCACAGGAATACGAGTATGTGTATGAACGATTGGAATGAGAGCATGGGGCGATTATAAATGAGATTTTAAGCCAGCCGATCCCTCGAAGGCGCTTCCATGCCATGATCGCCATAATCAATGGATGCTATAATCCTTTCATGACATCCCAACCAATCATCTATCGCATGCATGCCGTTCAACGCATGTTCGAGCGACGGATATCCGTGGAAGCCGTGCGGCAGGTGCTGCAATCCGGGGAGATGATCGAAGATTATTCCGCCGAGATGCCAGCGCCGGGCGGCTTGATGTTGGGCAAACGCGGCCAGCGTCCGATCCATGTGGTAGTGGCGGAAAATACCAAGGAGGCCGAGCTGGTCGTGATCACTGTGTATGAACCCACCCCATCGCAGTGGAAGACCCAATTCAAGGGCAGGAAGAAATGATCTGTTTCATCTGTAACCAGGCAGAGACAACGCCTGGAAAGGTTTCCGTCCTGCTTGAACGCGGCCATCACAGCCTGACCATAAGCAACATCCCGGCACGCATCTGTCCAAGCTGCGGCGAGGCCTACGCTGACGAAACCGTAACCGCCAATCTCCTGCAGCAGGCTGAGAAGATGGCCAGGGCCGGGACGAAAGTGGATATGTGCGAATACGCACGTATGGAAGGCAGATAAAGAGAACTCCAGAATTTTGGAAATCCCGGAGTTCTTATTCCCCGGTCTCCTTCCGACCGGCAGCCCCGATCAACGGCAAGGCGGGAGTCGAGCAGGAGGCCGGAAATGGTAATGGCAGCCGGCACGGAGAACAGGCTGGCGATCAGACCTATCAGCGGACCTCCGGCGATCTGCCCGACCGCATCCACCTGGCCGGTCATGGATAGCACAGTGGCGCGCACATCCGAATCGAGGCGCTGGTTGACCCAGGCGTTCGTCAAGGGACCAACCAGGTTGCGCAGGGCTGTGATCAACAGGTAGAAACCCAGCGCCAATACCAGCCAGGGCGACCAGGCAAAGAATACCAGGAAGGCCGCAATCCCGGCGGTGATGCCGATCATCAGGCGGGCGATCCGGGATGGCCGGGAAGTGTCCAAATGTCTTTCGACCAATGTGGTTGCCAAAATGGAAAAGAGCACGCTGGCAGCGCGCAAGAGCCCGAAGAAAGCAATGTCACTGCTGCCAAAGAGCGCCGGCAAAGAGAACCGGGACAGCAGATGCTTCACCCATAAACGGTCGAACCCTTCGCTGTACAGGCCGTAGAACAGCCCCACGCCAAGGATGGTCACCAGGCGCGGGCGCTGGCGAACGGTCCGCAGGCCCAGGCGGAGAGTCCGCAGCATTTGCTGAAAGGAACTGCGCTGCTCCAGCGGGGCCGGGTGGAAGCCGGTCTCGGGCATGGCCAGCGAGAGAACGGCTGCCAGAAGCATGAAAAGGCCGCCGCTGGCAAGGATCGGCAGGTTGACCTGCCGGCTGCCAACCAGGATGGCGAGCAGCATTCCAGCCAGGGATCCGCCCAGACTGAATTTATTGGCGCGCAGAAAGGCCCGGTTGGCGCGTTCTTCGCCGATCTCGTCCGAGAGCCAGGCCTGGGTGGCACCGCTTGTAAAGGTATACCCCAGTCCCCATAACACCTGGGCAAGCAAAATGGTGGCGAACAGCGGCACCAACCCTTCCAACAAAAAGCCCGCCCCGATCAGGCAAGAGCCGATAATAATTGACAGTCGGCGGCTATATACATCCGCAACAATACCTGTCGGCACCTCGCAGAGCAGGACGGTGAGTTCCAGCGTCGTGCCGACCAGCACAAGCTGCAAAGGCGAAAGCCCAGCGACGCGAATCTCATAGAGCGACATGGCGGTAAAAGCAAGGGAGTAGAGCAGTGAACTGGCAGTCTCGATGAAAAGATAGAACTGGTTGGCGTCGGTGTTTTTTATCATGGCAGTGACGGCTTTAGCCGTTGATAGTGCGAGAAAAAGCGACTGAAGTCGCCACTACAGAGGGTGAACTGTGAGGAAAAGCGACTGAAGTCGCTATTACAAAGGATAGGCTGTGAGGAAAAGCAACTGAAGTCGCTATTACAAAGGATAAGCTGTGAGGAAAAGCGACTGAAGTCGCCACTACAGAGGGTGAACTGTGAGGAAAAGCGACTGAAGTCACTACTACAAATGGTCAACAATAACCGCCCTCCTCGTGAAAGACAGGAGGAGGGCGAGAGATCAGTATCTTCAGGCTGAATTAATGGTGGTTGGCGAGCAATTGCTTTAATTCCTCCAGGGCCTGCTCCGGCTGGGTGAAATGAATGGCCTGCATACCGACCGCCCGGGCTCCAGCGACATTTTCCAGAAAATCATCCAGGAAGACAGACTCTGAAGCTGCCACGCCCAGCTTTTCAAGTGCCAGCTGATATATGCGCGGGTCGGGTTTCGCCACTCCCACCTCAGCCGAGATGATCATGGCATCAAAGGCATCGTCGTACTCCCTTTTGACGATCCACGGGCGCAGCCCCGACCAGGCATTGCTGATCAGGCCCACTTTGCAATTCCTGCGCAGGGCGCGCATGAAAGCGAGCAGGGCCAGGTCGGTGACATCACCGGCAAAAAATTCATCCCGAATGGCCTGGGCTTTTGACCCCGGCAGGTGCAGCCTGCGCATGACGGCAGCCCAGTGTTCATCTTCGGGGATGAGCCCAAGGCTGGCCTGCCTGGCGGTCTCGCTGTCGAAAACCAGGCGCACCAGGTCCTCGTACTCCATACCCAATCGTTCCGCCAGGTGCTGGCGCGGCGCCTGGAACTCGGTGCGAACGATCACGCCGCCATTGTCAAAAAAAACGGCCCGGATGGTCATCCCTTCTTTTTCCCGGAGGAATGTCTCTTGGCAGTCGAGGCAGGTTTTGCCTTGGGAGCTTTAGCTGCCTTCACCGGGACAACTGCGGCGGGTTTTTCGGCTACAGCTTCGGCCTGGGCGGATTCCTTCGCCATCGTCTTGAGGGTCTTTTTCCAGTTCGGGAAGAAGCGTTCCATGCGGGCACGCTCCACACGGTTGGCGCGCCGGCAATTCGGGCAGTGGGCATCGTAAAAAGTTTGTTTATGTTCTTCCATGTGTTCCAGCCCGGCAAGCATTTCTTCCTGGCTGATGGAGAACATGGTCTGGCAATAAGTGCAACGGAGTTGCATGGGAGTCTCCTTTCGGAAGGGAAAATGATCAGGGGTATTCCAACAAGCCTATTTTACCCCAACGAGACTGTCGAAAAACCTGCATACAAGTGCTCAAATTATACCCAGACGCAGGATTTTGACGCTCTATTGAGTGATGATCCGGTTTTCCATCGGGAACACTGCCCGATACAGACATATACTATGCCGGGATTTCAATTGACCAGTCCATAAATGCGAATTTTGCCGATATTGTGTACCAGGGCGAATAACTTCCACTGCACATCTACCTTGACTTTCGAGCGCAGAGTGAAACGATCCAATCGTTTCTGAACACAGATATTGGCGAAGACTGGCTCAACGATGGCCAGGCGCTTGGCATAGATCTGCTTTCCTTGTGGTGTATCTATTTTGGCCTTCATTTCATCGATCAGGTTGAACTTTTGACCATCCACCCTGATCGACAAGTATCTGCGCGAGGTGTTTTTCCCGCTCAAACATCTGGACCTCAATCGGCAAGAGGCACAATCTTCCTGGCGGGCATGATAAAAATCATAAACCCGATAACGATTAATCTGTCCTCGGGCACCGCATTTCAACAGCTTGCCTTGCGGGCAGCGATAGGCTTGATCAGTCTCATCAAAGAGGAAATCAGCTTTGGTGAAAATGTCCTCTTTCCTGTTTTCTTGGTTTGTGACTCGCTGCCGGGGATGGATCCCGTCTTTGAATCTCTGCTGCCTGGCATAGCGATCGTCGCGTTTGCGAAATTGGATGTCGGGAATGTAGGCGTCCAAGCCCTCGGCCTTGCACAAGGCCAGGGTGGCGTAACTGTGATAATTACTGTCTGCGGTGAACTGTTTGCCTTCGAAATAGTTCTCATCTGCGCCGACTGCCTGCATGTTTTTCTTCGCTCCAACTATCATTGGTGCCAGGTTCTCATGATCCTGGGAACTGAAAGCCTCGGCATGCACGATGATCTGATGCTTTGCATCCACTAGCGCCTGAGCGTTATACCCCTGGATCACCCCGTGGGAACTGGGCATCTTCGCCGATTGGTTATCGGTCACATTGCTCTGGATCTCTTTGCTGCCTTTTCCGGCTTTAGGCTTTTGCTCTTGCAGAAATTCGCTCAGTCGTTCCACCTGATGCTGCAGCCGTTTCATCTGCTTCTGGTGTCTTTCAGTCTCTGGTCTTGCCAGCCCATCTTCGTGGATGTGCTCGGCGATCACCTGGTGCAGCTTGCCCTGCAGCTTATCCCGCTTCTTCTCAAGTTCCTTGAAGGTTCCACTCCATTCCTTGGAAGCATTGGAAGACAACTTCACGCCGTCCAGACTGAAATGGGTGCCTCCCAGCAGATCGAGTTCGGCGCACACCAACAGAATATTGCTGAAGATACTCTCTATCTCCTTCTGCATCGAAGAGACAAAATGGGCAATCGTGCTGTGATCCGGACGATAGCCGCAGCTGAGTGCCATGAAAAGAATGTTCTCACCGCAGGCTCGCTCGATTTGTCGTGAGCTGATCATCCCTCGGGAATAAGCGAACAGGATCACTTTGAGTAGGATCTTGGGGTTGATCGCTGTCGCACCGGTGTCGTCGTTTTGATATCGTCCCTCGAACACCGATAAATCAAGCTTGTTTTCCACCAATTCGTTGATGGTGTATTCCAGCGTCCCGGGTTCGAGCTGTTTTTCAAGCGAAATGGGCAGCATAACTAGTTGGTCATAGTCATAGGCTTTGTACCGCGGCATAGGCTCCTCGAATCTCTGTGCTTACCTGGAGTATACCGAACCTGCTCATTTTACGCGAATCGCTCAATCCTTTTTCGACAGTTTCAACGGCTTGCGGTAGATGGTCTGCTGTTTGACCTTGCGATAGCCAACGCCTTCGTAAAGACGAAATGCGCCGGAGATATTCTGCGAGTCCACGCTCAAGGCGGTCTCGGTCATACCCATTTCCTTGAACATCTGCATACTCTGAACAAGCAGCGCACGTGCCAATCCCTGCTTGCGCCAGGGGCGACGGGTGCAGATGCCTTCGGTATACCCGCGCTTACGCTTATATTCCGCGTTCTCCCCCGTGATGATAAAGTTGTGGATCACGCTGGCGATCTGGTCCCCGGCCCAGGCCACCTTCCACAATTTGGGGTTGAAATCCGGACTTTCCAATTGCTGCCTGTACTCTTCATCGCTCTCATCCCGGCTGCCCCAATGGTCGCGGAAGGCTTCATTACTGGCTTCGAAGATCGGCCAGATATGTTCCGGTTTCACCTCGCGGATCTCGAACCCTGCAGGCAGGGGCGCCGTGGGAAATGGCACGCTCAAGTCACGCACCATATGCGTCTCGTAGCGGACAGCCTGATAACCGCGACTCTCAAGCAGGGTCACCAGGGCCTTTTCCGTATCAAAGGGCTCAGATTGGAGAAACTTCGGGATTTCCTTCGGATGGCCGAGGGCAATCTCCCGGGCTCTCTTTTCGGCGGCGTCCCACATGGCCAAACCGATGCCTCTCCCGCGCCAATCCGGGTGAAGGAATCCGTACGGATGAAACAGGCGAATTCCCTCGGCCAGATCGTCCCACCAGATGCGGCCATAGGCAATCCCCTGTCCAACCACTTCGGCAAAGAGCATATCCGTTTGCGGATCACAGTTCTCCAGGTGGCGGTAGTCCAGGGCAATATCCTCCACCTTGGTGATGCGCTCCACCTCATCTGCGACATGGCAGAGGTTGGCGAGCGTCGCCATGAGCGGGTAATCAGCCTCACCGCGGAAGCGGCGGAAGGTCAGCCCCGGGATGGCCGGAGCATTCGGAATGACAATTTTCTCGTTCATATGCCGCCTTCTTTTATCCTCGGATGGATGGGTTTATCAAACCAGAATACATTTTTTGTGATATGGAATCCCACCGATCCGGCAGCCTGAAGCATGGCGATATTCTGGCTGCTGGTGCCCAGGTGGGCAGAATCCATGCCGCGATTCTTAAGCAAGCCTAATCCAGTCAGCATCAATGCCCTGGATAGGCCCTGTCGCTGAAAATCAGGATGGGTGGCGATCGGGTCAGTGCAACCGCGCCTCTTTCCGGTAAGCGCATTTTCCTCCACGTTGATAAAGCAGACACAATAGGCAGCCAGCTCACCGCCTGGCGCCACTGCCACCAGGTCCATCTCCGGGTCATAGTACGGTGTCCGCATCATCGCCAACTTGTATTCAATCGTCATGTTTTCTGTCCCGAGGGCGGCGCGATGCAGTCTGACCCAATCTTCGGCCTCGGATTCGCCGTGGATTGGGCGTATGCTGAACCCTGCAGGCAATTGTGGTGGCGGGATGGGATCAGCCAGGGAACGTTCCATATGAACTGCACCTTCCGCCTGGCAAATAAAGCCCTGGCCCTCCAGCAGGGCAATACCTGCAGGATCATCGGAGCGGGAACTGGCTTCCAGGAGGTAATTGTCCATACCAGCCGGGTGGGTCTGGCGCAGGGAGTCTTCCGCCCAGGCGATTACTTCAATCTCCAGCCCCTTTTCCTTGCAGGACGGCGCGACCTCAAAGGTCAGGTTGGCCGAATCCAGACCGGCGTCCAGGATGGCAAAGCAGGCCAGTTGACCAAAAGGCTCAATCCACAGGCGGGTATGAGCCTGTATTTGAGGAAGCGCCAGCATCTCCTGCAGGTCGAGGATGCCTGGGAAATCAAAGGCACGATCGGAAGGCCTTGCCTTGACCAGGTCGATCATGGCCTCCAGGTCCTGCGGCCCTGCAAATAACCGGCTGGGCATCCTATTACCTGTTCTCGAGCCGTTCCCATTCATCGCGCAGGATGCCCATGTGGAGCATGTCCGAACGCTGGCCATCCCGCAGGAGGAACTCGCGGATGCGACCTTCGTGTGTAAATCCGCATTTTTCATAAGAGCGAATACCGCGCGGGTTCTGCTCAAAGACCGTCAGGGATACCCGGTGCAGGTTCAATTCGGTGAAACCATAATGAAGCATCAGGCGCATGGCCTCCGAGCCATAGCCTTTACTCCAAAAATCCGCTTCACCGATGCCGATGGCGACATAGCTATCACGGTTGATCCAATTGATGCCGTCAAAGCCGATGAAACCGATTAGCTTGTCCCCGACCAGTGTCCGGATGCCAAAATCCAGGTGATTCGGCAGAGGCGTGTCGATATCCTTTTCGAGCCATTCCTTGATCTTCCGGGCTGACCACAAGTGAGCCGCGTCGCTGTCCAGCAGGCGGAAGTACTCGGAGTTTTGGTTCCAGCGTGCAAAAGCCTCAGCCATGACTTGTGGATCTTCGGGAGAAAGGCGGACTAGTTTGCCTTGATACGGTTCGATGTTCATCGTTTCTTCTCCCATTTCGAACGCAGCAGGCCCAAAAGGAGCTCATCCCAATAGCTGCCGTCATGAAAAACGGCTTCACGCCGGCGGGCTTCCTCTTCAAAACCGGCCTTCTTGACCATGTGGATGAAGGGGATGTTATCGACACTCGACCAGGCGGATAACCGGTGCAGATTCAAGTCATTGAAGGCAAAACGCAGGAGCAGGTCCAACGCATCGGAACCATACCCATGCCGGCGGTCCGAGGCAGCACCGATGCCCAGATTCAGCACCCCGGTCCCGTTATGAAAATCGATCCAGAAAATCCGGGCCAGTCCCAACAACCGATTGTCATCCCTGGCGCGCAAGGTGAAATGGAAGAGGTTTTTTGTCTCCTCCATCTGTTTCTCAACCTTTTCCAGCAGCCCGCGAACAGCCTCCACGGACAGCGGGCGGGCTACCTCCACCAAAAAGGAACGCCAGAGCGGGTCATTTGTCCAGCGGGCGACAACCGGCGGGTCCTTTTCGTGGTCGAGCGGTCCCAACCGGATCAAGCGACCTTCATATAACGAAATGGTGTTATCCATAATCCTCCATTCATCCCACTCCTCGTGTCATCTGTTCTATCGAAAAATAAATGGCATGCGGCTGATTTGAATTCAAGCAAAGATAAACTGATGACATACCTGGAGTTTACCCACAAAGGCCGAAAGGTACAAGTTGGGTAAATATCCAGATATTCAGACCAGGTATTCCCATTACTGCTTACTGCCGTCCGGGAAATATAAAAAGCTGCTTCCGGGGTAATAAACAGCAGACCCTGAAGGTTTCGAAATCCTTCAGGGTCCGTGGGATCCACTTCCAACGCGAACGTTAATACCTCACAGGTTCCACATGAATATATTCGTGCAGACCTGGACGGAATTGGTCAGGTGTGGGCCTCCAGTAAACCTTGCCCGGAGGCCCAAAAACCAGGTAAAACCAGATAAAACAAACAGAAACTGGCTGTGAAGGAATCCTCAGCTACGGATCAATTCTGTTGTTCTGGATATTATAGAATTCAACCGCCTTGCAGGAGCCGCTGGCCTCCAAAGTAATTGTGGTTGAATTATCAAAATTTAAGGGTGCCAAGGGCAGGACGCCGGGGAGATATCCAACATTCACGTGCATTTGGGTCCAGCCCGCCTGCGGGACCTCCCAAATTCTGTATACGCCAGGCGTCAACTTGTTAAAACGCACCCAGCCAGATCCATCTGTGACCTTGATTTGATTCAGCGCATCAGTGCCATACTCCGGACGCAGGGAAATTTGCCAGCCGGGTAAACCGATGCCGTCAGAAACGTCTTTCTTGTATGCATCAACGCAGGCATACTTCGTGCTGTTCTTGAAGCGCACATGCTCACAAACATGTCCCTGGGTGACGGCAACATCAAATGAAGCCGGGGTGACGGGTGTCCAACCATCCTGGACTTCTTCTGAAATTGTCCAGATCCCCATGCTCAAATAGAATTGGAAGTGGCCATCGGCACCAGTCGCTTGCACCTGATCAACCTCATCACCCGAGGCCTTATGCGCGGTAATTTTCCAACCGCCTAAACCGGTTTCCAGCTGGTTAATCTTATATCCATCCACGCACCCCAATTCCTCGTTCACGATAGTGACCATTTTCTGAACGCCGGGTGTATCGAGATCGACTGTTTGTGGGTTGGCACTGACGAGACGCCAATAAGGATCCGGAGGCAGCACCTCGTCGATACTCCATTTGCCAAGGGCCAGATTGTCGAAGACCACCGTGCCTGTTGGCGGTACCGCCCCAGTAAATCCAACCTGAGGCGGTTGGGTCCCATCCGGACGTGTCAGATCAATATGCCAGCCATCCAGCATTGCACCGGTCGTATCCGTCTTCACAACCTGGATGGAGGCAGTGCCCACTTGTTGGTTTGTGAAGGTCAGGGTCTGGTAAGTTCCCGGGATGCAAGGAGATTCCAAGTCGATCGTTTGCGGGTTGGAACCCACCGATTGCCATCCGACTTGATCCTTCTCGGATACCATCCATTTGCCCGGAGGCAAATTACGGAAATAGGCATTTCCCAAACCGTCTGTCGTTGCCTGCCGGACATCGTCATTGTAGGAGGCTTCGAATTCCCAACCCGGAATTCCGACCGGCCCATTCTGGTCCAGTTTTATTACTTTGAGATTGGCCAACGCCTCCATTTTGAAGCGGATATGAGCGCAATCCGCATTGGGGTCGCCGTTCAGGGTGATTGAAAACTGTACAGGAGTGTAAGGCAGCCAGCCCTCAGGCACCTGGAGAGTCACCGTATAGGTGCCTGCGGCAAATGCTGGATGGGCATCGGTGGGGAAATTGAACAAACCGCCCTGATCAGCAATAACCGAATCCAGGATATCACCGGGTGTGGCGGCATTTGCGACCGTTATGATCCAACTGATCCACGCTGACCGGCTTTTCATAGATGTCGATTATTTTGCCGGAAATGCATGTGCCCCCCTGGCCATAGACCGGCGGTTCAACAACGCCAGGTTCCACTCCTCCCCCGCCGGCAACTCCTGATTGGGTTGAATCAGTAACTACCACTCCCGAGCCGGCAACACCTGGCTGGGCAGCGACAGAATTCTCCCCGGACAAGATGGCTATTTCTGGCTGTACATAAGTCAGATTTTCCTTGGGAGCGCTGATGACAATTCTGGCTGGGGATACTGCAACGGGAGCACTTGGCGGAATTGCAGCAGAAGCCCGGGTGGGATGCGCAGGCATCACGATCAGTGTAACTGCAGTCAAGAACAGAATTGTCAGGCTCCCAAAGATAATACTGATGAGGAAATCTCCAAAGGGGAGCCGTTTTCTTTGATGCACTTTTTTATTCTTTAATATTCCAGGCTGGATCATTGTTCCACAATGACGACAAACCGTGCTCGTTGATGAAATAGTACCCCCACAGGTGCGGCATTTTTTTGTACTTTCGATCTTATTCATGGATTCCTCCTTTTCTATACTAAAAGTTGGCCCTTGTAAATCGGCTTGGAATAGATGGAATCGCTCAAGGCTGTTTCGAGCCCCCTCATAGCATTAAGTTATGAAGAAGAGTGGCCTGGCTTCCATTTTCAAATCTCCCTTGAAGAAAACCGAACGGTTACAGGATGCCATTGGATAAAAATGACCAACTTTAAATGGTCATTTTTATTACTGATTTTATTATATTCCTGGAATTTCAGTTCATAATCCGGATTTATTCCGGATTTTTCAATCCACACCATGCTTGACTGACAGTCACCCGCCGGCGAAAGCAGGGGGGCTACTCCATGTGAGAACGCCGAGGGCGCAAGGCCTGTCAGGGAATTTGAGGTAGAATCCAGCCAATGCCTGAAAACCGCTACTTGCCGGATCCGACGCGGGTCAGCATTTTGACCGCCACCGTATTACTGGCTTTTGCACTGACTCGCCTTGTCAGCGCACCTCCTTACGAGTTGACCATCCGTCTGGCTGGTCTGTTCGTTTCCTTGTCATTCAACCTGAATACCCTGATGGTCATCCTGGCTGCTGGTATAACCGCTGCCGGTGTGGATTGGCTGCTGCGGACGCACCCTTCACTGGAAAAAGGGGAAACCCGCGAGCACTGGCTGCTCCCCACGTTGACGGTATTGGTGATCGGGGTGGCCCTGTATACAGTGCCGCCAACCACCATCTGGTGGCTGGAGTTTGGGCTCGGCGCAGCCATCCTCCTGGTGGTTTTCTATGCCGAATTTGTGGCTGTGGATTCGAGCGACGCACGTTACCCGTTCGCGACAGCCATATTAACGGTCTTGGCCTTCGTTATCTTCTTGATCCTGGCAGTCGCACTGAAGGCCTCCAATGCGCGCCTGTTCCTGGTGGCTCCGGCGCTCTTCCTGGGAGGCGGGCTGGTGGCCCTGAGGACCCTGCACCTGCGTTTGAATGAACGCTGGGAGGGTTCCTGGGCATTTGGCATTGCCGTGGTGACCGTACAACTGGGGGCAGCCCTGTACTATATGCCTTTGACTCCCGTCCGCTTCGGATTGGGATTGCTCGGTCCAGTTTATGCGCTGATATCCCTGGCGGTTGGCCTGGCTGAGGAGCGTCCCATCCGGCAGGTAATTTTTGAACCGGCCATTATGCTCATCCTGCTATGTGGATTAATGATCTGGTTCCATTAGCGCCTGTCCTGCGGGGGGAAACATTTATCATTGCCGAGAGACTTTCTTCAGGCTTTTGTGTTTACACTTGTACCAACGTAATTGATCGAGGGAGCCTGTAATGAAATTTCTGATCGATGCCGGCATCCTGTTTGCGGCATATATATTCGGTTCCGTCCCATTTGGCCTGATCGTCGTAAGATTGATGACCGGGAAGGATATCCGGACAATTGCCAGCGGCAGAACGGGTGGAACAAACGCCATGCGCGCGGCCGGACCCTGGGCGGGTATCCTGACCGCCGTCCTGGATATTTTCAAGGCGGCGGCAACGGTCTGGCTGGTCCAACTGATCCTGCCTTCCGACGTGTGGATGCATGCCCTGGCACCCGTCGCGGCCATCTTGGGGCATAATTATTCCATTTTCCTGATGGAGCGCGGGCCGGAAGGCCGCCTGGCTCTACGCGGGGGGGCAGGCGGTGCAGCGGCAGGCGGGGGCGCTTTTGGCCTGTGGCCCCCGGCGGCTTTTATTCTTGTACCACTGGGCTTTCTTGTCTGGTATGGAACCGGCTATGCTTCGGTCACCACGTTGAGCATTGGACTGATAACCATCATCATCTTTGTCGTGCGTGCCGCGCTTGGCCTGGGGCCCTGGGAATATATTCTTTACGGTGTGCTGGCTGAAATTCTTCTGATTTGGGCACTCCGCCCGAATATTAAGCGGCTAATGGAGGGCACTGAACGCCGGCATGGGCTCCCGGCCAGGCTTCAGCAGCGCAGACAGGCCAAAGATCCAAAAAACAACCCGTAAACCAAGCGCCGCACTTTATGGGTGCGACGCCTGGTTTTACTTCTTCTTGGCTTCCTCAATTTCCGCCTGTTCCTGCCGGAGAAGCGCCCGTAAATTGCGGCGATGGAGTTCCTCGGCCAAACCGCCCAGATTTACCCGGCTCTTACCGCTTTTCTCAACATTATTTTCATCCAGGTAGTCCAGGGAAGCTTTGCGGTGAGCGGCTGTTTTGGCCACTTTACGGATGTTGGCCAGATAATTCAAGTTTTCTCTGACCGCTGCTTCGATCTCGCCGCGGAGAATGATATCGCCATGTCCCTGGATGATATTCTCCAGGCCCATCCGCCCGATTTTCTTGATGGAAGCAGCGATTTCGTCGGCATCGCCATCCACGATGAATGGGATGGGCATGAAGGCATCCCCGGCGAACAGGACGCGATCCTCCTCGATCAGCACGGCGATCCCGTCCGGGCTGTGGCCCGGAGCAGGCAGGATGGTCAGGTTTTTTTTGCCAACGCGCAGAGTCAACACGCCCTGGTCGAAGGTCAGGTGCGGCAGGACAATCTTTACCTGGCGGAAAGCTGGATTCTGCTTACGGACATTCTCAAGCGCCGGGATGGCTTGTTCAGCCAACAGGTCGCGGCACAGGGAATGGGATATGATAGTCGCACCGGGGAAGAAACAATTGCCCCATGTATGATCAGCATGGTAGTGGGTATTGATAACATAGCGTACCTGGATCCCCACCTCGTATTCCACAAAGTCGCGGATGGCGAGGGTTTCTTCGGGCAGGGCCAGGGTATCGATGACGATAGCCCACTGCGGTCCGGCTACCACACCAGCCGTAACCTGTGCGTAAATTTCACTTTGAAACCAGTAAACGTTTTCAGAAACGCGTTCGTGATGCATGCATACCTCGAAGAAAAAGATACCTTAATCTAGCACAAATGAGGGGTAAAAGTCAAGAAAATGTCCCAAGTCAGGCCAGTTTAATTGCCTCTTGCCCTTTCTCTTCAGAGACTGTAAAATCATCCCGCAGGGGCCGCCCCAGATGCAGAATTCCGACCAACCCACCTCCAGTACGTTCGAAAAGCTAACCGGTTTCCTGCCGCTGATGTGGCTTTCGTTGTCATTCCTGGCCGGCATCGTGGCGGACAGCCAGATTCGCTTATACCGGAGTTTCTGGCTCGGCCTGGCTCACAGCATCCTTCCCTCACAGGTTCCGCTTAACCGGAACCTCTGGCTCGTCCTGGCTGGCATTATCATCCTCATCTCCTTTATCATTTTTATCCTGCGTATTTTCCATTCACGCCTGCGCTTCAAACCATCCATTCTTCCATCTTCCACCCTGTTGCTTGTTCTTCTCTCAATCTGTGTTTTCCTGCTGGGCGCGGCCCGGTACCATTTCACCATCCCTGTAGTTGATGCTCACTATATTTCCTGGTACAACGACCGGGAATATGAAGTACTGGTCACCGGTACGCTTGTAAGCCCACCGGATGAACGGGATACCTATACCAATTTGCGCGTGGAAGTCAGCGGGGTGAACACCGGGGATGAAACGCTGGCGGTGCACGGCTTGATCTTGGCGCGGGTCGCCCCCAGCGGCTCCTGGCATTATGGCGATATCCTGCGCCTGCGCGGGTACCTGAAAACCCCGCCAAGCGGGGAAGTTTTTTCCTACCAGGATTACCTGGCCCACCAGGGCATCCGTTCTTACATGCCCAGCGCGGAGGCAACACTGCTGCCGTTCGCCGGCGGAAACGCCTTATTACGCCAGATCTACGCTTTCAAGGACCAGGCTGTTGCTCACATCTACCAGATCTTTCCCGACCCGGAAGCCTCGTTGCTGGCTGGCATCCTGCTGGGTGATGATAACGGCCTTCCGGCTGATCTCCAGCAGGCGTACAAAAACACCGGCACAGCCCATATCATTGCCATCTCAGGTTTTAATATCGCCATTATCGCTTGGCTGTTCGTAAGCCTGTTCAGCCGCCTGCTGGGAAGGCGCAAGGGCGCCATTGTTGCGTTACTCGGCATCCTTCTCTACACGGTGCTGGTGGGAGCGACTGCTTCGGTGGTGCGCGCGGCCATCATGGGCGGGCTGGCTATTTTTGCCCGACAGGTGGGCCGCCGCCAAAACGGGCTTAACACGCTCTCCTTTACTGCCGCGGTGATGGCCGTCATCAATCCACAGGTCCTCTGGGATGTGGGTTTCCAGCTCTCCTTTGCTGCCACACTCGGCTTGATCCTCTATGCGGGCCCCTTTGAGGATTGGGCGGTGAGACTGATTTCCCGTTTCTCATCAACCGAGAAAGCCAAAAAGGTGGCCGGGCTTGTTTCGGCCTACCTGCTTTTCACCCTGGCGGCCCAATTGACCACCCTGCCGATCATGGCTTACCAATTTGGGCGTGTCTCCCTGATCGCCGTGCTCGCCAACCCCTTTATCCTGCCCGTCCAACCCGCCGTCGAGATCCTGTCCGGCCTGGCCCTCCTGCTCAGTTTCATCTACCTGCCGCTTGGCAAGCTGGCCGGGTGGCTTGCCTGGCCATTTGCCGCCTACACAAACCGGGCGGTGGAGTTCTTCAATGGTTTCCCGCACGGCGTTATCGTTTTGGGGGAATTTTCACTGGTCTTCGTCCTGCTCTTCTACGCCCTGCTGCTTGCATGGACTTTCTCCCGGCCGCGCCTGAAAGGTGGCTTGCGGGCAGCTCTGGTCCCCTCCGTTATCATTGCGGTCCTGGGCGTATCGGCCTACCTGGTCTGGGCGGCTGACTTCGCCGCACCGGATGGAAAACTGCACCTGACTTTCCTGAACGTCGGGACCGCTGATGCCATCCTAATCCAAACTCCCTCTGGCCAGAATGTGCTGGTAAACGGCGGAGAAAGCCCTTCGGTGCTGGCAGACGCACTCGGACGGCGTCTCTCACCATTCGATCGCCATCTTGACTGGCTGGTGGTGGCCTCGCCGCAGGAACAGCAGGTGGCTGCCCTGCCGCCCATTCTGGACCAATTCCAGGTAAAGAATGTGCTCTGGGCTGGCAACATGGAGGCCTCCTATTCTGCCGAGGCACTGACCAAATGGCTGATCGATAACCCCACACCGGTCACGCTGGCCTATGATGGGGCAGCTCTTGACCTGGGTAAGGGAGCCGTGCTGAAAGCCCTGGCCGTCTCGCCGCGCGGGGCAGTGTTACTGCTGGAGTGGCAGGGGTTCCGGACGCTGCTGCCGATGGGCATGAACTTTGACACCCTGACTGAGTTGGAGAATGGGAGGAAGATTGGCACGGTGTCGGCACTCCTGCTGGCTGATTCGGGCTTCGCCCAGGTCAATCCGCCGGAGTGGATCGCAGCGCTGCGCCCGCAGGTGGCCATCCTGTCCGTGGCAGCGGGTGATCCGGACGGACTGCCTGCCCAATCTGTGCTGGATGAACTGAAAGGAATCACCCTCCTGCGTACCGATCAAAATGGCTGGATCGAGATCTCAACGAACGGGGCCGGGATGTGGGTAGATGTGGAAAAACAGGAGTAACTCCTCTCGCGTTCGGGGGTTTTGATACTTGTTATCTGCAAACTCATTCCTCTCCATCATGCCAGGAGGCCTTCCCCAATGAAGCAAGACAATTTTAAAGTCTACGGCTACCGCTGGATCGTCCTGGTGGCGTTCATGTTCATTGTAGCCATCACCCAATTAATCTGGATCACCTTTGCCCCCATTACAGGCGACGCGGCGAAATACTACCAGGTCTCCGACCTCAGCATCGGTCTCCTCTCGATGAGTTTCATGATCGTCTACATTATCATCTCGATCCCGGCTTCGTGGGTGATCGATACCTACGGCATCCGGGTTGGAGTGGGAATCGGCGCGGTATTGACGGCTGTCTTCGGCCTGTTGCGAGGTGTGTGGGCTTCCAACTATACGCTTGTGCTGATCGCACAGATCGGTGTCGCCATCGGACAACCCTTCGTACTGAATGCCATCACCACCGTGGCAGCCCGCTGGTTCCCGCAGCGTGAGCGCGCCACCGCCTCCGGGCTCGGGTCACTGGCGATGTACCTGGGAATTTTTCTCGGGCTGGCGTTGACCCCTTACTTGACCATCCATCTTCAGATCGGTGGCATGTTGATCGCCTATGGGATCGGCTCTGTGGTTGCGGCGCTGATCTTTCTTGTGTTTGCCAGAGAACGCCCGGCCACACCACCCGACGCGCCTGGCATGGAAGTGCGCTCCCTGGTCTTTGACGGCTTCAAACAAATGCTGCGTCAAAAGGAGTTTATCCTGCTCCTGGTGATCTTCTTCATTGGCCTGGGCACTTTCAACGCAGTCACCACCTGGATCGAGGATATCGTCCGGCCCAATCATATAACCAGCACACAGGCGGGCGTCATCGGCGGATTGATGATCGTAGGCGGCATCCTGGGTGCACTGTTCATCCCGACCCTGTCTGACCGCTACCGGAAGCGCACACTTTTCATTATTGTGGCACTGGTCGGTTCCACGGTAGGGTTGGCCGGCATCGCATTGGCCACAAGTTACTGGCTCCTGCTCGTGGCAGCCTTTGTCATGGGTTTCTTCCTGCTAAGCGCGGGCCCAATCGGGTTCCAGTATGGGGCTGAAATCACCCATCCAACCCCAGAAGGCACCTCTAACGGTCTGCTCATCCTGATGGGACAGATCTCCGGGATCCTTTTTATCTTTGGGATGGACAGCTTCAAATCCCCGGGAACCGGTTCGATGACACCCTCCCTGGTCGTTTTGATCGTTTTGATGGTTCTGAGTACGGTCCTCAGTTTCTTCCTTAAGGAGCCGAAGATTCTGCTCACAGACAGCGCAAAACCCGGGAATGTGCCCTGATCGACAGAGATCGTGCTTTTACAAGAACATGATCCCTCCCATATGAACATTAGGGTGCGAGCGGCGCAATTGCCTGCCCGCACTTTTTTTCCCCACACGGCAATGCCAGGGGTTTGATATAATCCCACCTGACTTATTGGTATAGTTTTCAGGTAAAATCGCTGCACATGAAGCTCCCCGTATTGTTCTCTCCAAAAAAACCACCCTCACAATCAGGCCTGGCACGCGGCCTGTTTTTTGCCTGCCTGACCGGAATGCTCCTGCTGGTCGGTTGGTGGTCATACGGCATCATTGGAACATACAGATCCTCTCAGATAACCCCGGCACCTACTCCAACGCCTGATCCCAATGCAGACCGGCTGGCCAGGCCGATCCTGTCCTCAGCAAAGATTCCGACTCAACTGGACGAGGGCAGCCTGATCTATTGGAAAATCTGCCTGACCTGTCATGGCGACCGCGGACAGGGCCTGACCGACGAGTGGCGGGCGGTCTTCGGCGGCGACGAGAACTGCTGGACCTCCAAGTGCCATGCCCCCAATCATCCTCCGCAGGGATTTTTCATTCCGCGCGATCGTTTGCCCCCAGCCATAAAAGGCCCCGGAACGCTGACACGTTTCAAAACCGGCCAGGAGCTTTACGATTATATTGCTGCATCGATGCCCTGGTGGAACCCTAATTCGCTCACAACGGAACAGGCCTGGCAGGTCAGCGCTTATCTTCTGAAGATGAATGGAACCCTGCCGGATGGGCTTGTGCTCAATGCTGCGGACGCTTCTGCCGTCCAGGTACACCAGCGTGTAAATGCCGGCATGAACGACCGGAGCGGCGAGTTTGTGCTGGTCGCGCTTTTCGGATTGGCCCTCCTGGTCATGATCCTGCAAACGGTTGGCAGGCGGAAGGCTGCCAGTGCTTTTTCCGGTGAGGCGACCTCGCTCGATCTTCCCGCTCCGGCACGCTCACGCCCCAACTTCCTGCTGCACCTGCACCCTCCCACCATCCCGGCGGCCCAGGCACGCTGGCGCTACACCCTTGGAACCGGCGGTTTGGCGGTCTTCCTGACACTGGTACTCCTGGTGACGGGCATCCTGGAGATGTTCTACTACATCCCCCTGGCGGACCAGGCAACGATCTCGATACAGACGATCGCCCACTTTGTGCCTTACGGCGGGCTGGTCCGCAATCTGCATTTCTGGGGCGCACAGGCACTCGTCCTGGTGCTTTTCATTCATGTGCTGCGCATCGCCCTGACCGGCGCATATAAGCAGCCGCGCCGCTTTAACTACATGCTTGGCCTGATCCTACTGCTGCTTACTCTGGCGCTGGACTTCACCGGGTATATCCTGCGCTGGGATCAAGGGACAAGTTGGGCCCTGGTGGTAGGTACCAACCTGATTAAGGTCATTCCTGGCATCGGAAACCAGTTGTACGAGTTCGCCATCGGCGGTGCACAACTTGGTTCGGCTGCATTGATCCGTTTTTACTCCTGGCATACCTTCGGCCTGACGCTGGCCATGATCATTGTGGTCATCTGGCATATCTTCCGCATACGCCGGGACGGTGGCATTGCCGTCCCGCCTCCAACGCTCAGAGAGAGCGATGAACGTATCACGCGCTTTGAACTGGTCCGACGCGAGGTGTTATTGATGACGGGTGCAGCGATTGTGCTCGTGCTCCTGTCCATTTTCTGGCCTGCCTCGATTACACCCCCCCTGACGAATGCAGCCGCGGACCTTACCAATGCACGTGCCCCCTGGTTCTTCCTGTGGGTGCAGCAGCTGCTTAAATTCGGCGACCCATTTCTCATGGGTGTGTTGGCTCCGCTTTTTCTCGTGATGATCTTGATCCTCATCCCCTATCTTCCTCCAAAACCGGCCGATTCTGAATTGGGGCGCTGGTTTCCAAAAGGGGGACGCCTGGTACAAATCCTTATTACCGTGCTGAGTCTGCTCCTGATCGGTCTGACTGTCTGGGCACTCTTCCCAGCAGCCGGATGACAGGAAGCCGGAAAGATAAAAGTTTTGATTTGAAATGAATAAGCCATCCCTCTCGCGACGCGATTTTCTGAAACTGACCCTGGACAGCCTGCTGGCCTTTGGCGGACTGTTGGGGCTGGGGGGCTTGATCCGCTTCTTGAGTTACAAGACCGAACCGCCCCAACCGACCGAATTCGACCTTGGGCTGGCCGCAAATTACCAATCCGGCTCAACGACGGCCCTGCCCGAAGTCCCGGCGGTCCTTATCCATAAGAATGGCAAGTTCACAGCCTTAAGCCTGGTTTGCACCCACCTTGGCTGTACAGTTGAGGTTCAAGGTGACGGATTCGCCTGTCCCTGCCACGGAAGCCGATTTAACAATGATGGATACCCGGTAAAGGGTCCTGCAGCAGCACCGCTCAAAACGCTGAGAGTCGAACAAACCACCGATGGGAAACTGGTCCTGCACACAAATTGATCGTGTTCCAGCCTCTAATCCAAAATTAATACAATTTAGATAAATTCGGTGTACTATATGTCCAAGATACTCGTTTCCATTTACTGGTACAACAACGGGTATCTACCATCGAAGGTCAACGTGCCCCCCCCATGCTGACCAAAAACGATGGTGTCCCCTCCCCCTTAGATCACCAGGCCTTGTGCCTGGTGATCGTGTTAAGTGGGAGACTGTCCTCTTGGACCGGGGACTCTGTGGTTTAATTGGCTTATGCTCAATCCAACAAAAAAGTTTCCTCTTCACGGCTGGCTTGGAGTGGTGTTGATTGCAGTCTTCTGGACGCTCAACTGGGGCTTGCCAGGGCTGCGCACGCAGTGGGCTTTTTTCCCACTCTGGCTGGGCTACTGCCTGGTGATTGACGGATTGGTGCTCTGGCGCACCGGGACATCCCTGCTGAGGCGCAGTTGGCGGAAATACATCGGCTTGTTCCTGGCCTCCTCGCCGGTCTGGTGGCTGTTTGAACTGGCCAATGCGCGCCTGCAAAACTGGCATTATGTCGGGTCCGAAAGCTTCCCGCCCTTTATGTTCGGGGTCTGGGCCACGCTCAACTTTACCACTGTCATTCCGGCGGTTTTCGGCAGCGCCGAGCTGGTGCGCAGTTTCCTGATAAAACCCATCAAGGGTCCGGTCATCCGGCCGGCAAAAGCCACCACGCTCGTTTTTTTCCTGGCAGGCTGGGTGATGTTGGGCCTGATGGTTGCCTGGCCAAAGATCTTCTTCCCCTTTGTCTGGATTGCCTTCTATTTCATCCTGGAGCCGATCAACATCTGGCTGGGGAACCGTTCGCTGCTGGAGTGGATCAAAGACGGAAACTGGCGCCCGGTGATTGCGCTCTGGCTGGGAATACTTCTGACCGCTTTCTTCTGGGAAATGTGGAATTATTTTTCCTACCCGAAGTGGATCTACCAGGTTCCCTGGGGCGGCTGGCTGCATATCTTTGAAATGCCCTTGCTGGGATACGGCGGTTACCTGCCCTTTGCCCTGGAGCTTTTCGCACTGTACCACCTCATCGCCGGTCTGGTTGGTCAGAAGAGGACTGCGTACGTGATAGAGGTCGCAGACTGATGCTCGAAACGATCCTATTGAACCAATGCGGGCTGGACCCGGCGAAGCCGGTGCTGGCAGGCGTATCCGGCGGAGCAGACAGCCTGTGCCTGCTGGGGATCCTCCAGGAGGCCGGTTACCGGGTGATCGTGGCACATTTCAATCACCAACTGCGCCCCGAAGCGGACCTGGAGGCTGTTTCCGTTTCCGAACGCGGCCAGGATCCTTGGCCTGCCTTTCATGGCTGACTCGGCGGATGTGGGCGCGTATGCCCGGGAGCAGTCTCTCTCGCTGGAGGAAGCTGCACGCATATTACGCTACCGTTTCCTTTTTGGGGCTGCACGGGAACATGCTGCGCAGGCCGTTGTCGTTGGTCACACGGCGGACGACCAGGTTGAGACCGTGCTGATGCACTTTCTGCGCGGGGCGGGACTTTCAGGCTTGAAAGGGATGGAATACCGCACCATCCTGCCGGTCTTCGATGCACAGATCCCACTTGTCCGGCCGCTGCTCTCGCTCTGGCGCAGGGAGACCGAGGCTTACTGCCACGAGCACGATCTGCAGCCGCATTTTGACGCCTCCAACGCCGATACGGCTTATTTTCGTAACCGCCTGCGGCATGAGTTGATCCCCGAACTGGAAAAATACAACCCTCACCTTAAGGAATCCCTGCTGCGCAGCGCACAGGCCCTGCAAAGTGACCATGCCGCTCTGCAGGAAGTTCTGGAACCAATTTGGAAGGAAGTCGTAGTTGAGAGAGGCAAAGATTGGCTGGCGTTTGATCGACCCGGGCTGGCCAAACTGGCGCGCGGCCTGCGGCGGAACCTGCTCCGCCGGGCAGCCGAATCGCTGCGGCCTGAAAGCCGCGATATAGGCTTCAACACGTTGGAACGGGCCGCGGCTTTCGTCGAGGCTCCGGCAGGGAAGCAGATCGATTTTGCCAATGGATTGTATTTGTTCGCCGAGCAGGGGAAAATAATCCTGGCTGCCTATGAGGCAGATCTGCCGTTTGCGCAATGGCCGCAGGTGGGGCAGGATATGGTTTTCAGAGAACAGGGATCAGAGATTAGAGAACAGGGATTGGTTGGCGGCGAACCGAGGTTGGAGCTGGAAAATGGATGGGTACTGAATGTAGAAGAGAGGCCGGGTGATGATGAAAGCTGGAGGGGGAACACGGATAATTGGTCCGCCTGGCTGGATGCTGATAAGCTGCCCACCGGTGAGCTGGTCATCCGGTCGCGCCGCGCCGGAGACGTCTTCTCTCCGCTTGGAATGGGCGGGCAAAGGATCAAAGTGCAGGATTACTTCATCAATCTGAAAATCCCGCAGCGGGCACGCGGGCATTGGCCATTGATCTGCGCGGGAAACCAGGTCCTCTGGGTGGTGGGATACCAGATCGCGCATCCGTTCCGGATTACGGAAGAGACCCGGCACATCTTGCATCTGGAAATGAAAAAACTCCCGGAGCCTTGAAAGCTGCGGGAGTCCATCCGTGCATAACTGCTCACACTTACCGTTTTATTCCCCTCCCGCCAGCTTTCTCAATTTTAAATGGATCTCCCGCCACTGGATCTTCGAGACGCCCAGTTTTTGACGGATCTTGTCCGGTTCGATGTTATTCAGGTAATCCTGCAAGGCGCAGGTCCACCGGCACATGTCAAAGGACAGGTGTTTGGGCAGACCGGCATCCTTGCCGATGTCTTCGAGCAGGTATTCCAGGCGGCGCGGCGACCAAGGCAGCATCCGGTCCACCGGGTTGTACTGGTTCAGATATTCCTCATAAGCGGGAATCCAATCCTCGGGCAGGGTCAGGTTGCGTTCCTTATAGCGGTTGGCCGGACTGGCATACCGGATGAAAACGACCGGCCCATCCGGGGCATCCAGGTCCACATGGTTGAGGTGAATGCCCAGGCATTCAGACTTCTTGATGCCGGTGGCAAGCAGGAGCGCCAGCAGCGTATAAGGGCGCGCATCCGGCCTGGCCTGGCGGCGGTAGCGGTCGGCGGCTAAAAGCACCGATTCGATCTCACCATCGGTCAAGACTTCCGGTAGTGGGCTGAGCACGGAATGCTGGACAACCTTCTCAGCCGGGTCAACCAGGATCGCCCCACCCCGGTGCAGCCAGCGGAAAAACGATTTAACTGACGTTACACGCCGGGCAAGGCTCTTGGGGGAGCAGGGGACGGCGCGCTCATGTTCCAGCCAGTGCAGGAAGTCATTCAAGTCGCCAGTGGTGATGGCACCCAGCGTCCGGTCTGGCGGAAGAACTTGCGTCAACAGGCGGACGTCTGACAGGAAGGCTTTGATCGTGTTGAGGGAACGGCCTTGATCATTCAGGTACATCTCCCAGGCGTTGAGCGCCGGGATGAGTCCGGTCTGAGGACCAAGATGGGCAGTGGATGATTCGGGCATGGGAATCTCCTTTTATAGGTTTCCGGGAGCGCCTTTTACCTGAAATAGTACGCGGCGCACATCTTCACTGCGTATAGTTTAGCAAATTCGAATGGAAAAGTCAACTTGTGCTGTGTTCTTCAGGAAACGGTTTTGACCAGGCTGGACCACCCGCCACAATTATGGTGTCAGCCCACTCGGTTTGAAACATGGCTGGTAATCCGCTCCGATAATAACAACGTAATTAATGTCGGACTGTGTCGGCGCACTGACAAAGGCCGAAGATGGTAATCCAAGGATGGCCAGGAGCGAAGAGACGCGGTTGGGGTCCGATACCGCCGCCAGGTCGTACAGCAGCGAATTGGCGTAATCCAGCCGGTCAGATGGAGCAAGACGGGTATTGTAGCCGGCATAATTGAGGCGCTCAGCAGCCAGTGCATCCCAGGCAGTGTTGGTTGTCCCGTTGCGTACCTCGACGGTCAGCGCAGCCTGTTCGACGATGACGGCCGAGGGAGAAAGAGCCTGCTGAAGCTTGGATTGGATGGAAAGTGCGTTGGGGAGCAGCACGGAGGCGCCACCGGGTGTCATCCAACTGGTGACATCGTCGCGCCCGATGTAATAACTGCGAATATCGGCGTTGTTCAAATGAAGTGCCAGGGGCGCCAGTTTTAAAATGCCGTCCAACCCAAGGTCGGTAATAACCGCTGAGCTGAAATCGTTGAAGAGCTGCGGTATTTTACTGATGGCATTGGTTTGCATGGCGCGCGTATACAGAGCCCGGATGACCTCCTGCGAACGACGCCCACGGTCAAAATCGTCGGATTTCTTGCGGGAGCGGGCATACCACAGCGCCAGATCACCATCCATGTGGACCACGCCTGGACCAACCGTATAGAGAGCCCAGTTGTTTTCATTCTCGGGATCCAGGCTGGGGTCAATTAAACGCCAGTCGGTGTAGGCGCAGAAAACCGGCACATCCAGGCCTCCCAGCGTATCCACAATGCGGCGGAAACCGTCGAAATCCACAATTGCCAGGTGGTCTATGCGGATGCCCAGGTTATATAAAATGGTATCTTTGAGCAGTGCGGTACCACCACCGGGGTATTGATGCATTTGCCCATACTCATAAGCAGCGTTGACCCGGTCCATGCCGATGGTGGGAATATACACATACAGGTCACGTGGAACAGAAATGAGCGTGACCTGGCCGGCTGACGGGCGGACCGCTGCAATGATGATGGTATCTGTCCGGAAATACTTCTGCCCGGGACGCTTGTCGGATCCCAGCAGCAGGAAGGTGGCCGTCTGATTGTCGATCAGGTTGGGAACAGGGTCGGGAGCATACGGCGGGGCATAGAATGACTGCGGCGTAAACTCGGGAGACAGGATCGCATTCGGATCAAAAGTAGCCGTCGGTTCATTCGTTATGGCTGTACCGGTGATTTGAGCAATTGGAGTGGATGTCGCGCCTTCTGACACGGGTTGGAAGGGAGTCGGGGTGGGTGTGGCATCCGCCGCAGCGGTGACAAGGAAAAGGGTTGTCGGCGAGGCGGTAATTGGAATAACCGGGGGGGCTGCGCAACCTGCCAAAACAAAAAGGATAAGGAATGTGGTCAGAAAGATTTTTTCATGGATAGTTTAGACCATGTTGGCATATCGGTGGATGGCGTCGGTTTCAGCAGGCAGGAGTCATCGGCAGCAATGGTTTATTTTCCCGCCAGGGGTAAATTACAGTAAGCATGGTAAAAAAAGCCATCAGATAGATTCAGTCCCCGGGAATCAGATATCAAGGAGAAGTGGTTGTGCCTGTCGGCAGGAACGCGGTCTCTGTCGGCAGGATCGGGGCCTCCGTCGGCGGGATTGGAGTCTCTGTTGGCAGGATCGGAATATCCGTCACTGCGACCGGAGTATCAGATGGAAGGCTGGTTGTTGGTGTATTGGTCGGTATGACGGTTGGTATGATCACCGGAATGGTTGGCAAAGGAGTGTGCGCGGGCCAGGGTGGGACATAGAGCGACTGCCCGACCTGCAGGAGTATGGAGTTACCCATGCAATTGGCCCGCTGGAGCTCGCCAACACTGACCCCGTAGGCCAGGCTTAAACGGTAGAGCGTATCGCCGGGTCGGACATAATAGGCGATCCACGTGCGCGGCCGGCCGCACGGCACCGGGGTACGCGAAGATAAAGGCAGAGGAGTCTGGGTGGGTAAAGGAGGAACATAGATGACCGCACCAGGAATCAACCTGGTCGTTATCTGCTGGCAATTGGCTTGTTGAAGCTCCGTGATACTAACATGGTTGAGGGCTGCAATTTCTTCGAGAGTTTCGCCAGGCTGAACGACATAAGGCAGCCAACCTGCCGGAGGTGTACAATTCGTCGGCAACAGGGGCAGAGTCGCCGTCAAGGTGGAGGTCAAGTTGGATGTCAGCGTGGGAGACGGCGTGGCAGACGGCGTGGGAGTCGAGATGAGGGGAGCCGTGGGAGAATTCGCCAGGGGCGTGACTGACTGCGAGGTCGCCGGATAAGTTGTTACCAGGGTATGCTCGGGCGCTGGAGCAGAGGTTATGTTCCCTTCGGTCAAAGAGAGTGAAAAGCCGCCCAGGATCAAACCGAAGGAGGCCAGGGCAATAATGATCCCTCGCAACGCCTGCTGAAAATTCTTCATTACGTGTTCTCTTCGGCCAACTCAATCACAACCGGTATCATGACGCTGAATGTGGAACCCACGCCAGCTTCTGTTTCGACCCAGATGCGCCCATTCTGCGCCTCCACCAGCGCCTTGGCGATGGAAAGCCCAACCCCGGTATCGCCCACTCCATGGATGAGAGAGTGGTCGGCCAGGTTGTGGCGGGCGAAGACTCGCGGGATATCTTCCGAGGCAATTCCAACGCCATTATCGGCAACCTGGATGAAAAGGAAATGATTATCACCCTCCTCCTGCATCTGAACGCGCAGGGCGATGTTTCCCTCTGGTTGCGTGGCAGCGGTGGCATTCTGGAGCAGGCGTATTAGGATTTGCTGAAGAGCCTCACGATCGGTCTGAATGCGCGGAGCGTTCGAAGCGAGATCCAGCCGCAAGGTGATATTCTTCTCGCGGATCTGCGCACTGGTATAAGCCATGACGTTATCTATGATGAGATTCAGATCAAATGACTGGGGTTTAAGTTCCGCCTTGCTGGTCTCCAGATTGGTTCTCTGAATCAGGTCTCCCGCCGGTTCGTTTGTGCCGGGCAGCGCAGGGCGTTTCTCCGGTTCCAGGATCTTGCTGTTTGCATCTGCAGGAGCATTTTGCATGTTTGCCATCTCTTCAAGAGTCTGGCGTAATTCGCTTTCCATCTGGTCATCCGCTGCTCCGGGCAGGCCACCTGCATGACGCAACCGGTAATTTTCGGCTTTCAGCTGCTCAATGGTGTTCTGCGCTTCTTCCTGCATGATGGTCTGTAATTTTGACTGGGTCATTTTTCCGCGCTGAGCTTCCAATTCGGCCGCCATTTGCTCATATCTCTTCTTTGATTCGGCCGCCCGTTCCATCGCATTATGCGCCTCCTGAAGAGACCGTTCACGTTCAATTTCCAGGCCGGCAGCGCGCTGGCTGCGCTCAAGGATGGGGCTGACAAGCGATGAGACATTGGAAAGATAGTTCTGATCCTCGGCATTCCACAGGCGGAAGGAATAAGGCGAGAGGATCAAGACACTGCCAAGAGGTCCACCCTTTGGCGAAGTGACCGGGACATTCAGTAAATTGCCGGGGTTGCTCAAGTTGATGGCCTGGCCCAGGCCCTTGAGATCCACCGAGGTGCTGCTGGCCGGCAGGCGCAGTGGACGCCCGCGCTGGATGGCATTTGCCAGCAAGGGGATGGTGTCCCGATCTAACTTCGTACCTGCAAGATTTCTCTTGTGGATCCGGTCATAACCAGAGATAATGGATAAACCCTTATCTTCGTTCAAGAAGATCAGATAGCATAGGTCAGCCGTCATGGCCTGGGCAATTCCACGCGCCAAGCCCGGGCCGATTTTACTGGAGTCAGTCTCGGCAGCAAGCTCCATCATGGCCCGGAATGTCTCAGGATCCGTGCTGACGCGCCCGTTTTCCTGATCGGCCTCATTGGGTTTTAGGGATTTGACGAATGATGCTTCCATCTGGGTTGGAGATGGGAACCGGTGTGAAAGCGTCAGCAGGATGGGGAACATGGCGAGTTGAGCCAACCGTACAAAGCCGGGAAAATTGCCGTTCATGGGGTAAACCAGACTGGCTAAATGCCCCAAAAAGGCCAGGATAAGCATCGCCAGGCCATAGCTCCAGCCATTTGGCTTGCGTGAAACAAGCCCCAGGATTCCGAGCAGAATGACAGTAAGGCTGAAAATCTGCCAACCGGTTTCATATACAGACAGGTTGAAGGAAGCGGCGGGGCTGTGTGCCCACAGCGCCAGGGTCAGTCCGAATGCAGCAATTCCCAGCAGGTTTAGGAGCAGGGTGGCGGCATCCGCCATGCGCACTGGTTCCGGAAAGGCCCATAACCAGGCAATCCATACAAGGCTTAGCAGAGTCACTGCCCGATCAAGCGGCGGAAATACCACTTGAGAATTAAGCAATCCCTTCGAGGACAATCCACTGAGGATGAAAAGCACCAATTGCAGTCCCAGTAAAATACTGAGGCCTATGACCGTCCGCCGCTCCTGAGGAAAATTGCTGGAATGCAGGGATTGGACAGCTTCCAGTAGTGCGCCGGCAATCGAAAATACCAGGACAATATGATAGATGGTATTACCGGGTAGAGTCGTAAGGAATGTAAGGATTTGTCCAAAAAACAAACTCATAGTAGACCGCCTGCATGATGATTGTACTCTTGTAACCTCCCAACATACAGGGGAATGGAATGTATCCCCTCCTCCCCGTCTCATTGGTAAGAGGCTACTTCTTATTAGTTTAACCGATTTTCCACGATGGGTATATGGCATTTTCACAATAAAGCACCCATCATTTTTGACCAGTGAAGTCATCCGAGCGGTGAACAGTGATTTATAATCACACTTTGATGAAACCCTCCGGAAGGAAAGCATGAAGATCTTCCTCGATACCATCGGCTGCCGGCTGAACCAGGCGGAGATCGAAACCCTGGCCCGCCAGTTCCGTGAAGCCGGACATGAAATTGTGGCCGCCCCAGCGGGCGCAGACCTGGCTGTAATCAATACCTGCACGGTCACCACCGCAGCCGCCTCGGATTCACGCGCGGCCATCCGGCGGGCCCGGCGCATGGGTGCAAATGAAGTCATCGTCACCGGCTGCTGGGCCACCCTTGAACCATACAAGGCGGCTGAACTGTACGGCGTGGGCAAGGTTGTTCCCAATTTACAAAAAGATGGCCTGGCAGCCGACCTGCTCGGTCTGCCGCAGGAATATTTCGACCTCGAGCCGCTGGCCCGCCAGCCCCTGCCCGGCGTGCACGCCCGGACGCGCGCCTTTATCAAAGCCCAGGACGGCTGCAACAATGCCTGCACATTCTGCATCGCTACCGTGGCACGCGGTGCCAGCCGCAGCCACCCGGCGGAGCATATCCTCGGTGATATCCAGTCGGCGCTGGATGGCGGGACAAAGGAAGTCGTGCTGACAGGCGTCCACCTTGGCTCCTGGGGACAGGATTTCCCGGCTCCGCAGCGTCTGGCGGACCTGGTGTCCACGCTTCTCGCCAGGATTTCCATCCCGCGCTTGCGGCTGTCCTCGCTCGAACCCTGGGACCTGGAGGCGGATTTTTTCTCGCTCTGGCAGGATGAAAGGTTATGCCGTCATCTGCACCTGCCCCTGCAATCCGGGAGCGAAGCGGTACTAAAACGGATGAGCCGCAAGACCACGCCCGGCTCCTTCGCCGCACTGGTACAGTCGGCACGTGCGGTCATTCCACAGGTGGCCATTACAACGGATGTCATCACCGGTTTCCCCGGCGAGACACAGGCTGAATTCTCTGAGACCCTGGAATTCATCCAATCCATGAACTTTGCCGGGGGGCACGTCTTCACCTACTCGGCCCGCCCGGGTACTCCGGCGGCGCGCCTGCGCGCACAGGTCCCGCACGAAATCCGCAAGGAGCGCAATGCCGTACTGCACGCTGTGTTTACCGAAGCAGCAAGGAATTACCGGCAGCAATTCATTGGCCGGAAATTACCGGTCTTGTGGGAATCTGTCGACCGATCATCCGATCATCGCTGGCAGCTGGAAGGTCTCACCGATAATTACATCCGCGTTAAAGCCACTGCGCTGGAACCAAGGTGGAATCAACTGGATAGGGTAGAATTGATTGAGAATGAGATCGATGGGTTACAAGGATCAATTGAAGGCATTCATGGTAAGAAAATAGAGGAGAAAAACTGATGACAGCTCAACTCATTGACGGAAAGGCAATTGCCCAGAAAGTTCGCGACGAGGTTGCTGCAGCCGTGGCCAAACGCGCCGCCGCCGGGAAGCCCCAGCCCATACTTGCCACCGTGCTGGTCGGCGATCGGCCGGACTCGGCTGCCTATGTTTCCTCAAAAGGCAAGGCCTGCCTTGAATTGGGTATGGGATCCATCAGCGAGCATCTGCCTGCGGAGGCGACCCAGCAACAGGTCGAAGGCCTGGTGAAGCGCTTGAACGCTGATCCAAATGTCAGCGGCATCCTGGTTCAATTACCCATGCCGGCGCATATTGACGAAGAAGGTGTGCTGTCACTGATCGACATTGAAAAGGACGTGGATGGTTTCTGCCCGATCAATATCGGCCGGTTGGCCCAGAAGGGACGCCAGCCGCTCTTCGTTCCGTGCACGCCTTCCGGCTGCATTTACCTGCTCGAGCAGGCCGGCATCAAGATCGAAGGGGCCAATGCAGTGGTGCTGGGCCGGTCGAACATTGTCGGGATGCCCGCAGCACTGTTGCTGATCAGACAGAATGCCACCGTAACCGTCTGCCACTCGCGCACGCGCGACCTGCCAGCGGTTGTCCGCCAGGCGGATATCTTGATCGCAGCCATAGGCAAAAAGGAAATGGTGCGCGGCGACTGGATCAAGCCGGGTGCGGCGGTGATTGACGTGGGCATTAACTCGATCCCGGTGCTTAATCCGGATGGCACGCCGGCCATCAGCGAAAAAACCGGCAAACCCAGGCAAAAACTGGTGGGCGATGTGAAATTTGATGAAGCCGTGCAAGTGGCCGGCTGCATCACCCCGGTCCCTGGCGGTGTCGGCCCGATGACGATTGCCATGCTGATGAGGAATACCTTAAGAGCGGCAGAGATACAAAATCAGTAAGCCGGATTTTGTAAGTGCTAAAATCCCCGCATGGACAAGACTCTTGCGGGGGTCTTGATTGTGTGAGCAAAATTGCATTATAAAAATCCACCCGAAGGTCTTGCGGGCTTAATAGGATTGTTCACAGGCTCAATTGGTGGATCTGCTGGATATCTCTCAATGCACTCGAGATCAGCGAATATGACCCGAGCCTGCCCCTGTTCCATAAGTTAGCTGCGTTATTCGAATGTAAGATAAATGATATTTTCCACTGTTTAGGCAAGACCCGGTCTTTTGCTCAGAGAAGGGCAGGGGTTCGAGTCCCTTTGCACCAACTCAAATCCCCCCACCCAAAGGGTTTATTTTGGAGGAAACATTGACCAAGAAAGTTTTTGTCACTGGTTGTTTCGATATGTTGCATAGCGGACACGTGGAATTTTTCCGTGAAGCGGCTCAGTATGGGGATCTATACGTGGCGATTGGCTCGGATAAGACAATATTTAATTTAAAAGGACGTGAGACTGTCAATAGCGAGCAGGAACGACTTTTTATGGTGAAAGCAGTCTCCTGGGTACGGGATGCTTTCATATCGCAGGGTGCGGGAATTTTAGATTTTGAAGCTGAACTGCGTGAAATGCGCCCGGACTATTTTGTGGTCAACTCTGATGGGAACATCTCAGAAAAGCGGAGATTATGTCAAGAACTGGGGATAAAGTATGTTATTTTGGAGCGTAAACCACACGAAGGGTTGGAAGCACGCTCGACAACCGTCATGCGCGAACGTGATTACTTGCCCTATCGCATCGATTTGGCTGGGGGCTGGCTTGACCAACCCTACGTCTCGAAATATCATCCTGGCGCGGTAGTGACAATCTCGCTTGAGCCAACGCTGGAATTTAACGAACGCAGCGGTATGGCTTCCAGCACCAGGCGGAATGCGCGTGAGTTATGGGGAGGAAGAATTCCACCCGGAAATTATGAGAAGCTGGCCAAAATTTTATTCTGCTATGATAACCCGCCCGGAACAAAGTTTATCTCGGGTTCGCAGGATGCAATTGGATTGGTGTTTCCCGGCTTGGCATATGCTTATTACGAAGGTGATTATTGGCCAAAGAGGATCGAACATCGTCGGGACGAATCTCTCCTACGATTTGTGGAAGATGCACTATATCTTCTTCCGCTTGGACCACGATATTCGGATTACGATGTGCTGGCAGATACAGTATTTGATCGTGATCATGCCAAGGCCCTGGCAGATGCTGCCGATGGAAATTGGGATGCTATTTTAAATCAAGATATTGTTAAATTCGGACATACCCTGCGCGCTGGATTTGATGCTCAGGTGGCGATGTTCCCAAATATGATGAATGAGCGGGTAGCTGCCTTGATTGATGAATATCGCCAAAGGTCGCTTGGCTGGAAACTTTCTGGAGCAGGCGGGGGTGGGTACTTAATTCTAGTCTCGGATAAACTTATTCAGGGCGCGGTGCGGGTAATTGCACGACGTGAAAGTGAATAAATGAAAATTTCAATTTATCTATTATTAATTCTTGTTATATCAATTGCTGGCGGATGTTGGTAGAGTCTGGCCGGAAACAAGAATCATATTGGCATATTGGATGGTATCCCCCGTTCGGATCAAACCGGTCGCGCCGGGAACACGTTGTTTAAATTCCACATGCGTTTCATAGCGGAGAGGGATATGAGCAATTGCTTTGGCAAAGGCTTGGCATATATCAGGGGTGTTAACCTTAAGGAACTCTTGAGCCATGAATATCTCACTGATCTCGAAATTCGGGAGGATGGCCTGGAGGACCTGTAAGACGGCAGGAATATCATCCACCAGGGAAATATCGACTGTCTCGATCATGGGCCAGAATGGAAAGCCACGATCGGCGATCACCAGCGTGTTGGTGTGCCGCACTCTTGCCAATAACGAGTTAATCTGGGGATTGAGGATACCTTTTATCAGCATGATCCCAACTCCTTGATGTCAGGATGAATGTTGCACAAATCCTGGTCCAGACTGCTGAATCTCTCCGATCGCTTCCCATAGAATAGCGGCGATATCACTCATTAGAGCCACTGGTTATCACCATTCTTCTTAAGTCGTTCCACAATTTCTCGCACTTCCTGCTCTCTCTGCTTGGCACAAACAAGGACGGCATCGTCGGAATCCACAATCACAAGATCCTGCACTCCGATCGTGGCAACCAATCTTTTTCCGCCAACAACCATGGTGTTATGGGTGTCAATTTCCTTGTGTGGGCCTACAAAAATATTTCCGTCTTGGTCTGCCGGAAGCATTTCCGCCAAGCTGGCCCAGCTGCCCACGTCCGTCCAACCGATATCCACCGGTAATACCACCACATCCCTGGCATGTTCCATCACGCCGTAATCGATCGTTTGTTCCTTAACCTGGCTCCAGACCTTTTCCAATGTGGACCAATAATCCGGCTTATTGATGGATGTCTCCACTTCCTTTAATTGAGCAAACAGCTCCGGCATTTGGATCTGGAACTCTTCCAAGATCCGGCCCACCCGCCAGACGAACATGCCGCTGTTCCATGCATAATTGCCGCTCACAACCATCTGCCGGGCCTTGTCCGGTCCGGGTTTCTCCGTAAACCGCTCGACGCGGAACACCGGAAAACTCCCGATCGTTCCCAGGCTTTCTCCCTGCATTATATAGCCATATCCGGTCGAGGCAGTGGTCGGCCTGATTCCAAGGGTGACTAAATGGCCGTCTTTCGCCGCCACTGAGGCCGCCGTCCAGGGAAAGCCTGAATTTCTCTGTATTTTCGATAAAGTGGTCGGCGGTCAAGACGGCCATGATGGCCTCTTGATCCTGTCGGTGGAGGTGAAGCGCTGCCAGTCCAATCGCCGCTGCCGTTCCCCGTCCAACCGGTTCATTAATGAAATTGGACACGGGCAGTGCTGGCACCTGGGAGGCCAATAAAGCACTTTGATCCTCGCGCGTGACCACGTAGATCCGTTCCGGCTGGAACAACGGCGACAGCCGGTCGATGGCATTCTGGAACATGGTCCTCTCTCCCACCAGTTTGAGGGACTGTTTGGAGCGATTGCGGCGGCTCAAGGGCCACAGTCTCGTCCCGCTGCCGCCTGCAATGATCACTGCGTAATACATCTTGCGTTCCTGTTATCTGCCAAGGCGTGGCTCATTAAAAACCTCGCAAGTCGACGCTCTGTCGCTTTGGCAGTCCTTCTTTTGGTGTGCGTTTCAGAACCACGTACTGGATCCCGCGCGCTTCACAGAAGCTGCGTTTCTCAGGCTTATCGCCATCTTCATTTACAGCATAGATGTCCGGCTTGATCCGGGCGATCTCAGGCTCAGCATCCATCCAGCCTCTACCTGAGGAGATCAATGCCCGCTTGACAAAACGGATGGATTGCACTACGTACCTGCGTTCCTCCTGTGGAAACATGGGGTGACCATCCCCCTTCAATAATCGGACATTCTTATCAGACCCAACAACCACATAAAGATCCCCCAGTTTGGACACTTCTTCGAAGAAGCGGACATGACCCGAATGGAACCAGTCGTAACACCCGGTCACAACCAGCTTTTTATGGTGGGAATTATTTTCAAAAGGTGCATCCGGCTTAGTAGGGAACTTGTGAAGACCTGGATCTTTTATAACCTGATATCTCATCCCATGGGATTCACAAAAAATACGCTTTCGCGCATTGTCACCCGATTCTTTCACCACCCAGGTAACCCGGTTATGTTCATCGAGAATCGGAACACTATCCTGATCTGGCAATTGATTGACCGTATAGACCTGATTGACAAAGCGGATGGCCTGTATGAGATACAAACGTTCTTCCAGAGCAAACTTGGGGGGATTTCCTTCCAAACTGCGTACTAATTGGTCTGACCACAGGAACACGTGCAGTTTACCCAGTTTGGCCGCTTCTTCCAGAAAGCGGACATCATAGGATCGCAAATCATCAAAACTGCCCGATACAATAACGTTCTCCAAGTCCATTTAACCGTCCTTTAGTTTCTGATCCTTACCTTTACCTGGAATGCTCCCGGGACTGGTTCTTCCGAGACCACGTACAGATACCCCCCACCACAGCCAGAATACATGGCGCCTGGGTATCGGTTTTGGTAATGTCGCAGGATGGCCATCAGGTCAACTTTTATCAACGGGTGCCTGACTGTGTGAGGCAGGATTTTTTCCCAGCATGTCATGCAGAAATTCATCGAAGTCCCCAATGCCTTTATGTCCCGGGAAAGGATCGCTTCATAACAATCCTTGCCAGATTGCCCTAATCGACCGATCCAATCTGGATCCAGGTTTTTAACGCCGAGTGGGGAATATCCGGGCGGCCGCTGCGCCACCGGAACCATGTAGATCACCGTTTCCAACCATTGCGCAACAACAGAATCATTGTTGGATTCAACATGCACCGGAAAATATCCGCCTTCATAGCGATAATCGAAGTCCAAACGACTCACGCCCGGGTAAATGATGCCCGCCATGTCTTGGGCACCTGATGGTTCCGGCTTTCCCTGGTTTTCTGCCATATATAATTCGCGGACCAGCTTGGACGGCTCCTGATCCGGCAGGCGATCCCCCCATAAGTTCAACGCTACTTTCCTGGTGCTGGTACCCATCCCGCTCAATTCCATGAACAGAACTTTAGGCTCCAGGGATACCACAACCATGGAACCAGGGGGAGTGGGATTTAACCTCGATAAGAAGGGCTGATCGATCCATCCCCCAGCAAACGCCATCCGGTAGGGGATATTTCCGATCACATCAGTGAGTTCAGAGGTGTTGTACTGGTTTCGGCTCATGGTGGTGGTCATGCCTGGTCGCGAACGGTATGTTTTCCAGCCTTTCGATCGGCGTATTGCTGTTCAATCCAGGTATAGGTTTTCGCCAGTCCATCGCGAAGGGGTATGCCCGGTTCCCAACCGAGAACCTGTTTGATAAATGTGTTATCGCTGTTTCGCCCGGCCACACCACGTGGTGCATCCAGATCATATTTGCGCTCCAATTTCACAGCGCCGATTTCCTCCGCCATGCTGACCAGTTCATTGATCGCGATCAACTCGCTCGAGCCCAAATTGATGGGAGTGGCGATCAGTTCATCACAGTGCATGATCATGTCAATGCCTTTGACGCAATCATCGATGTACATGAAACTGCGTGTCTGTGTACCATCTCCCCAGATCACGATCTCATGTTTACCGGATACCTTGGCCTCGATCACTTTACGGCAGATCGCCGCGGGAGCCTTCTCTCTTCCGCCATCCCAGGTGCCGTGGGGTCCATACACGTTGTGGAAGCGGGCGATATGCGTTTCGAATTTGCGTTCGGCCCAATACTCCTGACAGAACATTTCCGACATGAGCTTCTCCCAACCATAACCACGTTCTGCCATGGCAGGGTAAGCATCTGATTCTTTCAATGCCCGTACATGCGGATCCTGTTGAAGTGTGATGTTGTAAGCACAGGCAGAGGACGAAAAGAAATACCTTTTGGCTCCCGCCCGGTAGGCAGCCTCGACCATGTGGGTATTGATCAAAATACTGCGCAAGCATTGAATGCGAAAACGCTCGATAAAGCCCATGCCACCCATATCGGCAGCCAGGTTGTACACTTCCGTGGCGCCTTCGACCGCCCGGATAGCATTTTCCTTCTCGCTGAGATCCAGACAAAGGTTTTCGACACCCGGGACATGCTGGTACCAATCGGGCAATGGTTTCTTATCAACGGCACGAATGCGGTTGAACCCTTTGTCATGAAAGAAGCGGGTTAGCGCCCCGGCAATAAACCCACCCGCGCCAGTAATCACAATCAGGTCATCTTTCTTTGTATCCCGGGTCAGTTTGACTGCTGGATTATCGTTTGTCATGGTTCAGATCCTTTATTTGTTTTATTGGACAGGTTATTTATTTAGTACATATTGAACATCTTCTAGTAGCGATGAAATAATGGCAAGAAACAAGGTGGGCTTGTACGTGGACTTGGCGAACTATTCGGATGATTGCCATGGTTAACCACACCAGTAGGCTCCGGATTGCTGGCGCGGATGTTTATATGCCTATACATGTGTCTGCTGTAAGAGTGAACAGCCAAATGCAGGAGCACACGCCGCCCGCTCTTAACAATCTGTCAGTTTGTAATTATCTTTTCGCAGTTCGAAAACTGCTTTCGTTTTTCCTCCTGCCCTCTCCAGACACGCGTGTGTCCGGAGAGGGAAATGAAGGGAACCGAAGGAGGAGAAGATTACACAAAGCACTGACTCAAACAGCGCGATTTGTGATCTCGTCCAGCAGGGAAAACTAGTAGAGTACGTTCTTGGCATCCTGTGAATCAATATTGGCCTTGGTCACCATCAGGAAGCCAGTGTCAACGTAGGCAGGGATGGTCTTTTTGTCGAAAGCAACGTCATAGGCGTACTTGACTCCCATATAGCCCATGTTGAATGAGCTCTGAACAGCAATCGCCTGGAGGGTGCCATCCTTAATGAAGCCTGCCAGGACACTATTCCCATCGAAACCAATCGCTACGATCTTTCCGCCCAGTTTTAGGTTCTTGATCGCCTGGCCCATGCCGATGGCGGTGGGCTCATTGGCGCCAAAAATGCCTACCAGGTCCGGGTTGGCGGTCAGGACATCGGTGGTCTGGTTGAGGGCGGTGGGCATGTCTGCATTGGAGTACTGGGTGGTAACAATCTCCAGTTTCGAATTCGCGGCAATGTAGTCCTTGAATCCACCCACACGTCCGACCTCGGACCCCACGCCGGCGACGTATGACATGACAGCGATTTTGCCTGTGTCGCTGCCGGTTGCGGCCTTAACTCCTTCGATCAAGGCCTTCGCGCAGGCCTGGCCAGCGGCATTGTTGTCGGTTGCGAGGAATGACACATATTGGGATGGATCACCATCGAGCTTGGAGTCAATGATGATGACGGGGATGCCCGCATCCTTGGCCTTTTTTACTGCCGGTTGGAGGGCCGTCGTATCCGAGGGAGCCAGCACAATTGCCTTAACGCCGCGGTCGATTGCGCTCTCAACGATGTTAATTTCTTCATTAATATT
>CAVSAF010000010.1:0-181899 GCA_963725805.1 uncultured Chloroflexia bacterium | reverse complement strand
CCGGTCCTGCTCACCTCGGGCTGGTGCACCACCACCAAGGCCATCCTGGACCAGAATCTCCAGCATATCAAGTACCTGGTCGAGGTGGATGGCCAGTCGGTGGATACCAGCAAGCTTTACCAGCAAAGCCAGTCCTCCGTCAGCGAGTCCTGCAAGGCCTTCGTCGGGCTGATCAATGCCTGGCCGACCGGCAACCATACCATCAAGATCACCATGCGCCTGGATGCCAAGATCAATGACGGTTGGAGCGATTACGCCCTCGGCGATTATGCAGAAATTTACAATATCACCGTGGCCCAATAAGCCACGAAAATTCCAAAAAATGTAGGGATACGGCGCTGCCGTGCCCCTTTTGGATCTGTGGCCGGAATCCGAAGTCTCTGACTTCGGATTCACCCATTCATTTCCCCTTCGGAACAGCAGCGGGTGTTTCCTCTAATAGGTCATGGGGTTGTATAATTGGCCCTTCTATCCTGAAGCATATGGGAAATGTGACGTATGGACACGATGACAGCCCATCCCGAACCCTCTCCCCCGGATGCTGCCGGTACTGCCCGGCTCCGCAAGCTGGATATCCCTACCATCCGGGAATTATGGTCAAGAACCTACAACTCCAGCGGAAAACCCGATTGGTCCCACCTGTATCCCTATTACCACCCCGATGTGGTCTTTCAAGATTCCATCCAGCGCCTCGAGGGGATAAAGGAATTTACAGCTCTCTGCGAGCGCTTGACCAAACGTTGTGAAAGACTGCAAATGGAGATCCTCTCCATCGCCCAGGACGCCAACGTCATCCTGATGGACTGGATCATGACCATGTCTTTCAACAAATATCCCGACACTCCGGTATACGGGAGCACCACACTGGTTCTTCATGAGGATGGCAGGATCATTGCGCAGCGTGATTATTTCGACCTGTGGGGGGACATCTTCAATGGGATCCCGTATTTCAAAAAAACCTATCGCAAGTTCATGCGAAAACATTTCGGGTAGATGCGAAACCAATGGCAAAGCGTAAACTGCCTGATGAATTGATGTTCCTGGAAAACCGCCAGGCGGTCCAGAAGACCACGGACGCTTCCATGGCAGGGAAAGTCTGTGTTGTTTCCGGATCCACCTCCGGCGTTGGGCTGGAAGCGGTGAAACGCCTGGCACGCGGCGGCGCCCATATCGTCATGCTTTGCCGGAACGCCGGTAAAGCCCGAAACGTTCGCCAGGAGCTCCTGGCGCAAGCTGAGGTCCCGGTTGACATCATCATTGCCGATTTCAGCGATCTGATGGATGTCCGCAAAGCCGCTGATATTTTGCTGAGGGACTACCCCCGCATCGACGTACTCATCAATTCAACCGGCCTGCATTGCACCACCCGCACGCTCACCCGCGAGGGCTTCGAAACGGTCTTCTGCGTGAATCACCTGGGCCCCTTCCTGTTGACCCACCTCCTGCTGGATCGCCTGATAGCCAGTGCGCCGGCTCGCATCATCCAGGTGAATTCCGAAGGTCACCGCTTCGGCGGCCTGGACCTGGATGACCTGAATTGGGAACGCCGGTTTTACATTGGGCTTCGGGCGTATGGCGCCTCCAAGGTGGCCCAACTGCTGACCACCTGGGAGTTCGCCGATCGCTTGAAGGGTTCCGGTGTGACCATCAACGCCATGCACCCCGGGGATGTCAAAACCAATATCGGCAATAACAATGGCCCCCTGTACCGCTGGTTCCTGCATAACGTGACCTGGCGCACTCTCAAGGACCCGGTCATTTCCGGAGAAGCGCTGTACTACCTGGCGGCTGCCCCCGAAATGGCGCGGGTGAGCGGGCGTTTTTTCCACCTGACCATCGACGAAAAACCGGCTGCACCTTCCCTCAACCGGGAAATGGGCCGCAAGATCTGGGAACGCAGCCTGCAGTTGACCGGGCTTACCCAGCCCTTTAAATAAAACTGCTCCTGCCGCCGCCTGTACCCTGAAAGGGCATCCCCGGCGGCAGATTTGCTGTCAGTAGAATGATCTACAGATGGGTCTTCAGGTCCTTGAGGATCCGGTCCGCCGCCAGCTTGCCGGTCAGGATGGAGATCGGCATGCCGGAGGGACTGTAGGACCATGACCCCGCCTGGTACGTGTCCGGGATCGGCGTTAGAACCGAACTGGCCACCTTGGGAAGCCTGTTCACGGCCGGGATGAAATCATTGGTGAATGCCCAGCCGGTGATCGCCCCTTCCGAGTTCCCGGAGATCCTTTCAATGGTCATAGGTGTGGAAGCGAAACTGTCGAGCACGGCTGCCTTCAGCCCCGGGTAAATACTCGCCTCCAGAACATTGAGGACATGCTCCGAGGCAAGCTCTTTGAACTCGTCATACCATCCCAGTTCCTGGATATGTTTCGTCAGAGAATATTCGAATAGCGAGCTGATGATGAGGCCGGTCTGCCCCGCAGGGGCCAGGCTGCTGTCGCGCAGTGCCGGGATGGAAATCTCGTAGGTGGTCAGGTCCAGGTATCGTTTCATCCAATCGAATATTTGGGGTTTATCATCTATATATTTTGCGGGAATGTTTGTGTCATGATTGATCAGCTCATCCAGACTGGCATGCGAAAGCCCGGATGAGGACGGGGTGTAGAAAAAGTGCGGGCTGGATATTTTCGCGAAGGTCGCTTTATCGCGGTTCACAATAAGATACAGCGTGAAAATTGAATCTCCGCCGATCTTTCCTGAGATTGCTTTCTGTCTGGCCTGGATGGCCCGGATGGCTTTGCTGTTCGTCAGGGATGCCAGGTCGATCATCCGGTATAGCCTCTTTTGATCTGCAGCCCAGACCAGTTTTTTATAGTGATAAACGTTGCCTTTGGAATCGGTCGCCTGAAGTTTTCCCGGATCAACCCGCGTGATTTCGGTTTCCAGGCGGATTTCGGCGCCCTTTGCGAGGCTGAATTGCTCCAGGGCACGCGGAAGCGCGCCGGTGCCTCCCTTCGGATAGCGGTAATCCAGGTAGAGGCTGAAATAGCTTAACGCGAAGAATGCCGGGGTCTTCTGGAAGAAGTGCTGGGCAATGATGTCCAATAATGCCTTGTTCTTGGTAAATCCGGCCAGGTATTCATCCACGGGTTTTTGTAATTTCTGGATTTTCGGCATGGTCAGCATGTATTTCAGCGCCCATGGCAGGATCGTCCTAGAGACATATTCCAGGTTGGATAAATCCATAAAAAGCGGATTGTCGATGCCATACAGGACATCCATGTACCCCATCACCTGGCGCAGTAATTGGATGATTCCGGCGATATCCAGCTTGCTTTCGGGAAATTGCTTTTCCAGGAGTTCCTGGTAATCTCCCAGGCTTTCCTTTGAGGAAACTCTGGCTACATCCTTGCCAATACCGATGGAAACCGGGCTGGGCAGGAATTCGACCTCGATTCCCAACTGCCGGAGCATGGGTGTTACGATCCCCGAGTTTTCAATTGCCCGGATGCCCCCGTCGAAAACAAAACCCTTGTATTCAAACGAATTGACCAACCCCCCGGTCCTGCTCTCCTTTTCGCACAGCAGCACCTTCAGTCCCGCCCTGGCAAGGTAAGCCGCGGCCGTCAGTCCGGCCATTCCTGCTCCCACGATCAATACATCAAAGTCAAGTGATTCCATGTTCTCCAGCTCCTGGGCGCATATTATATCAAAGAGATGATATATAGCGAATTTCTTTCCAAAATTTCGCCCGGCAAACAATTCTGTGCTATAATCTTACTGGTAAGAAAGGAGACACAGATGGAACCTCTTGCTACTACGCGTATGTCCTCGAAAGGGCAAATTGTCATCCCTGAAGCCATCCGGAAGCGCTTAAATCTCAAAAAAGGCGCACAGTTTGTGGTCGTGGGCGAAGACGATGTGGTGATCCTCAAGGCCATATCCGCACCGACCATGGACACATTTGACGCTCTTATCATGCGGGCGCGCCAACAGGCAAGACTTGCGGGCTTGAAACGTGCTGATATCGCCGAAGCTGTATCCAAGGCACGAGGACATAAATGAAAGTTGTTCTCGATACAAATGTGTTTGTCTCTGGAATCTTTTTCAATGGGCCTCCCTTCCAGATTCTCCAAGCCTGGAGGGATGGTATGGTTCAGCTTGTCGTTTCTCCAGAAATTTTGGCGGAGTATCAGCGTGTGGGAGTGATCCTTGCCAGCCAGCATCCAGCCATTCATTTTGAACCTGTAATTGAGTTTGTGATCCAAAATGCCGCCATCTATTCCGCTCCCCCGCTTCTTGAGAGCGTTTGTGACGATCCTGATGATGATAAATTTCTTGCCTGCGCTCTGGCAGGTGGGTGTAATCTTATTGTCAGCGGTGATAAGCATCTCCTGGCAGCTTCCGGATATCGGAAAATTGAAGTCATGAAGCCGCGCGAGTTTCTGGAGAGGCATCTTTCAGGATAAATAAATATGCCGACAAAAATGTGACCATCACTTCGAGAGTGACGGTCACATTAATTTATTCCGTGGTTGCCTGAACCCTGATCGCGTTCCCCGATTCCTGATTACCTGATTGCCTTATCTCTACTCTCTCCTCTCTGTTCTCTTCTTCCTACATCACTTCCGGCGCCGCGATCCCCAACAGCCCCAGGGCATTGGCAAGCGTGTATTTGGTCGCCGTCACCAGCCGCAGCCGGGCCTGCCGTACCTGCGGTTCGGCTTGCACCACCGGGCAGGCATCGTAGAAACCGGCGAAGGCCTTGGCGATGTCATAGGCAATACTGGCGATGATCAGCGGCTTGTACTCGGCCGCGGCGCGCTGCACTTCACCCGGGAAGCGCGAGATCAAATCGATCAGCTGGATTTCAGCGGGGTGTAAAACGTAGTCAAAGGTCGAAAGTTGAACGTCGGACTTTGGACCTTCGACTTTTGACTTCTTCAAGATCGAATTGCAACGCACATGCGCGTATTGGATGTAAGGCGCGGCCTGACCATTGAAATCCAGCGCGGCCTGCCAGTCGAACGTTACCAGCTTGGTGTTCTCGCGCGCCACGATCGGGTACTTCAATGCGCCCAGGCCGACGGCTTTTGCAACGCTCTCAAGCTGCTCCCCGGTCAGGGAGGGGTTCTTCTTGCGGGCTTCATCCCTGGCCCGTGCAAACGCTTCGCGCAGCAGATCCTCCAGCAGCACCACCGTGCCCTCGCGCGATGAGATTACCACGTTTCCCGGCAGGGTCACCAGTTCGTAGGCCACATGCAGGCATTTTTTCGCCTGTTCATATCCGGCGATCTCCATGATCTTGAAGATCTGCGTGAAATGCAGGGATTGGCGCACATCCACCACGTAAACCGAGCGGCTCAGGTCCGGGTAATCCCGGAATTTATGCAGCACCAGTGCCAGGTCCTCGGTGGAATACAGGGCGGTGCCATCCGAACGCAGGATGACCGTGGTGCGGTACTGCTCCTTGCTCAGGCCAAGCAGCTCGTCGATCTTGACGATCACTGCGCCACCCTGCGGGCGTTCGTCTGTGGCGATGCCGCGTTTGACCAGGTCCTCCACGATCAGCTTGCCAGGTTCTTCTTCTTCGCTGTTGAAGTAATACTTATCGAAGCGGATGTCCAGCGCGGCGTACATCTGGTGGAAACCTTCCAACGACCACTGGCGCGTCTTCTCCCACAGCGCCACGATCTCCGGATCGCGTTTATCCCAGCGGGCGTAAATGCCGCGAACTTCGGTCTCCAGGTCGGGCTCTTCTTCCAACCGGTGGCTGGCCTCTGCGTAGACCTTGCCCATCCACTGGGTGATATCGCTCCCGGGTTCCTCGCCGTCATGGTATTTCAAATACCCCCACAACCACTTGATCACATGCAGGCCCATGTCGCCGGGATAGTTGGCACGCACCACCGCGTATCCGGCAAACTCAATGATACGCGCCAGGGCATCCCCCAGGATGGCAGAACGCAGGTGACCCACGTGGAAGGCCTTGTGCGTGTTTGGCTGGGAAAACTCGACCATCACGCGCTGGCTGGTATCGGGTCCGGACCCGAAGCGCTCTTTCTGCTCGAGCACCGTATCCACCACCCGGCGGGCATATTCTCCAGTATCAAAATACAGGTTGAGATACCCTTTCACCGCCTCTACATGGCTGATGCCAACTGCACCGCCCAGCTCCTGCCTGACCAGTTCGGCGATCTCCTGGGCGCGCTGCGGCACGACGACTTTCTTCCCCGTACGCCCTTCGAGGGCTGCCGTGGCGAAGAACGAGGTGGAAAACCCCCACTCCCCGCTGAAGGGGATGGGCTTCCATTCCAGGGCAGCCAGGGAAATGCCTTGTGCCGCACAGAAGGTTTTGATTTTTTGTTCAATGGCTTGTTGTTCTGTCTGGAACATAATCACCTGTGTGCAGGATTATAACGCTGTAAACCATTTATTTTGCCCGTTTTTTATCACGAATTGGGCGAATTGGACGAATTTTCCGGATGTCTTTAAGAATTCGGATTATTCGATTTATTCGTGAAATTCGTGATCAAAAATATTCCGTGGATAAATAATAAGAAAACGGGAGGCCCATCCATTCGGGCACTCCCGTCCATGATTTTGGCAAGCCGCGTGCGCTTATTCCTTCTTCTTCGCAGCCGGTTTCTTGGTGGTGGAACTGGTCTTCTTTGCCGCTGGTTTCTTCGCGGCGGTCTTTTTTACCGGGGCCTTCTTTGTTTCGGCCGGTGGTTCGGCGACAGCTTCCGCCTTTGCACCCCGCCGGCGCGGGGCAGCCTTCTTAACTTCAGGTTCGACCACCGCTTCAACCATGGCAGGTTCGGCCGTGACAGCCGCCGGTTCCATCTTTGCAAACGCCTTCATCAGGCGGCTCTTGCGGCGGGCGGCATTGTTCCGATGAATGACGCCTTTCTCGGCAGCCTTGTCCAGTTCGCTGATTGCATTCATAAGTGCAGCTTTCGATTCGGGCACGCCCGTCTCGATGGCAGTGCGGGCGCTTTTTACGGCGATGCGGGCGGTGCCGCGGTAAACACGGTTGCGCAGACGACGCTTGTCGTTCTGGCGGTTGCGCTTGATCTGGGACTTGATATTAGCCACTTGCTTCCTCCAAAATTATTTCAATTGTACGGCGGCTTATGCGTTCGTTGCACAAGCCGACCAATTATAGCATCTATCCAAACAAACCAACAGCTCTTTTGACTACCAATACAAAGAGCAGCATTTTACTTGAGGCCGGGGAATCTGTCCAGATTTTTTAGATAGGTGACAGTCACTTCACATGAGCACATAACCCCCAAAGTAGTTATGGCAAAGTGACTGTCACCTCATTCCATTCGATTAGCGCAGATCTCCGAGTTCTTGGAAGACTCGGAGATCTTGATGACTACGCGCCTGTGCAGATGACAGCCCCTCCATACAGCCCTCCAAGGCGTCATAGCAAGGGGATAATCCCGCTTACCTTGCTGACTGTTTACCTGTTTACTTGTCTACCTGTCTACCTGTCTACCTACTTCACGCGATCTTCTCGTACTTCTCACCCGGCGTATTGCAGACCGGGCACCTGCCGACCAGGGGACCGGCATGCGTGTTGCCGCACACCGGGCACACATAGTATTCGGTCTCGGGCAGATCCTTGCCCTGGCTGAAAGCCTCGGCTGCCTCGCGGTAAAACGCTTCGTGGACCTTCTCGACCGCCAGGGCATATTTGAAGGACAGCGCGGCGCGTTTATCGCCCTCGGTCTCCGCCTCAGCAAACATCGGCGGGTACATCGAGACGACCTCGTAATTCTCGCCGGCGATGGCAACCTGCAGATTCTCGGCTGTGCCTTTCACCCCATCCATTGCCCGGAAATGGTTGTTGGCATGGACGGTCTCCGCCGCGGCTGCCGCACGGAAGAGCCTGGCGATATGCGGGAAGCCTTCCTGGTCGGCTTTCCTAGCAAAGGCCAGGTACTTCCGGTTGGCCTGGCTTTCGCCTGCAAAGGCGGTCTTCAAATTATCAATGCTGTTGGACATTTATGGCTCCTTATGGTTTATTTTCCTTAAATACATTAAAGCATATTCCGGGAACTTCTCTTGTATAAATTGGTCATCTTTCCGGGGTGATAAATCTCCTCAATTTGCTTGATCCCTTCTTCCCTGTCTCCTTATTACCTGTGTACCTGGTCTACCTGTTTGCCTGATCCCTTCTTCCCTGTTCTCTACTCTCTTCTCTCTGTTCTCCTCTCCTGGCCGAGATTGACTCCCAGGTTAAGAAACGGTATGATACCTTCGTCTTCAGGTTGGCCGGGCGGTCGTGGCCCCGAGCTTTGGCGAGGGGTCGAGGAAAGTCCGCACTCCACACGGCACGGCGCCGGGGAAACCCCGGGACGGGGAAACCTGCCGGATCAGGGCCACAGAAACAAACCGCCTTCCCTCCGCCTCCCTTCCCTTAAGGGGAGGGGCCGGGGGAGAGGTCACGGTGAAAAGGTGGTGTAAGAGACCACCGGCGTCCGCAGCAATGTGGGCGGCCAGGCAACCCCCGCCGGGAGCAAGGCCAAGCAGGGACGAGAGGCTGCCCGCCTCGTTATCAGTCCCGGGTAGGCTGCTCAGAGAGATGATCGCACAGGCGCAAGGTCCGGGATGAAATCCTTAGGGATGTAAACCGGGAGCCCCACGCTGGACAGAATGCGGCTTATAGGTCAGCCTGAAGATATTTTGCCACCCAAGTTTCCCTTGACAAATTAGAAATAATGTTCTATGTTTTTAGGCAGGCACAGGAAGGCTCTTGGTCTTTCCGTGCTTCTACGTCTCGCCCCCCGCTCGAGGGAATCAGGCAGCCATCCCATGCCAACCCAATCCTGCCTCTTCTTTATTCATTCTCTTTTTTTGTTTCTTGTCTTTTGTTTTTCCTTCTTCATTTGGGACCAGTTCATGGGAGGGGTATTGTTCCTCTTTTGTTTCGCGGTTCAATCCCCCTCCCAAAAACGTTGCGCCTCCTCCAGGGCCTGCCTGCACCCATTATTATCAGGCGTCCTGCCTGCCCTGGTTTATTCATGGTGTTCGCTTGCCCACAAACTTTGGGGGTCAGGGCACCCAGACATAGGCGTAGGGCAGGGTATTCGTTCCGCGCGAATTTCAAAAAAAGTGACTTTAATTCCCCCATCTTTTTTTCTGCTCACTTCTCTCTGTTCTCTACTCTCCACTCTCTATTCTCGCTCCCTTATCCCTGGTTGCCTGATTACCTGTTTACCTGTTTACCTGATTACCTGATTACCTGGTTGCCTGATTTCTGGTAAAATCATCTTTTGCACCTTGTATTGAAAGTGTGCCTTTGGTATAATTGCGCGGCTTAAGCCGGAAACAGGCGATTGCCGACGTAGCTCAACGGTAGAGCAACCGCCTTGTAAGTGGTAGGTTATGGGTCCGATTCCCATCGTCGGCTTGGAACCTTGACAAACCTGACCGTTTCTTTGTTCGTCGGTTGGCCTCATCACCCGGTGATGGGACCAAGCGACCAGCTGATGAAATGGCTGGAAAACCTGGGCAGTTACCCAAGTGGCCAAAGGGGACTGACTGTAAATCAGTTGTCAGTAGACTTCGGAGGTTCGAATCCTTCACTGCCCACAAATTAGTTGGATGGTTTGTTAGTTTCGTAGTTCGATAGTGGTAATTGGCAACTACAAAACTACGCAACTACACAACTAGTTAACGAACCGCCCTCATAGCTCAGTCGGTAGAGCACGTTCTTGGTAAGAACGGGGTCATGGGTTCAAATCCCATTGAGGGCTTCGCAACCTGGATCTATTGTCATGGAAGGAGAAAGGAATTATGGCTAAGCAGAAGTATGAGCGGAACAAGCCGCACATGAACGTTGGGACGATGGGACACATCGACCACGGCAAGACCACGCTGACGGCAGCGATCACGAAGTACAGCCAGTTCTTGGGGAAGGCGCAGTACCGGGCGTACGACTCGATCGATAATGCGCCGGAGGAAAAGGCGCGTGGCATCACCATCAACATTGCGCACGTGGAGTATGAGACGGAAAAGCGTCACTATGCCCACGTGGACATGCCGGGGCACCGGGACTACATCAAGAACATGATCACCGGGGCTGCGCAGGTGGACGGAGCCATCCTGGTGGTGGCGGCGCCCGACGGGCCGATGCCGCAGACGCACGAGCACGTGCTGCTGGCGCGCCAGGTGGAAGTGCCGAGCATCGTGGTGTACCTGAACAAGGTGGACCAGATGAATGACCCGGAGCTGCTGGAACTGGTCGAGATGGAACTGCGGGAACTGTTGACGGCCCAGGGCTTCCCGGGCGACACGACCCCGATCGTGCGTGGCAGTGCCTTGCAGGCCCTGGAGAGCACTTCGACCGACCCGAATGCGCCTGAGTATGCCAGCATCAAGGAATTGCTGCGGGTGATTGACGAGTATATTCCCGAGCCGAAGCGCGATGTGGACAAGCCGTTCATGATGCCGATCGAAGATGTCTTCTCGATCAAGGGTCGTGGGACGGTGGTGACCGGGCGTGTGGACCGGGGCCGCATCAAGGTGGGCGAGCCGGTGGAGATCATTGGCTTGCGCGAGACGCGCAGCTCGGTGTGCACGGGCGTGGAGATGTTCCACAAGATGATGGATGAAGGCATGGCGGGAGACAACCTGGGCCTGCTGCTGCGCGGCATCGAGCGCACGGACGTGGAGCGCGGCCAGGTGGTGGCCAAGCCGGGTTCGATCACCCCGCATACCAAGTTCGAAGCCAAGGTGTATGTGCTGAAGAAGGAAGAAGGCGGGCGGCACAGCGCATTCTTCAACGGCTACCGGCCGCAGTTCTACATCCGTACCATGGATGTGACCGGCAACGTGGAACTGCCCTCCGGCGTGGAAATGGTCCTGCCGGGCGACAATGTCGACCTGACCGTCACCCTGATCGTCCCGGTGGCGCTCGAACAGGGCTCCAAGTTCGCCATTCGCGAAGGCGGCCTGACCGTCGGCGCGGGTGTCATCACCAAGATCATCCAATAAGAGAGTAGTTAGGAAAACATGGCTTCAAAAAAGAAAGATGTCCGCCCGGTAATCATCCTGGCATGCAATGAATGTAAATCTCGCAATTACGTCACCGAGAAGAACCGCCGCAACGATCCGAACCGGTTGGAGTTTAAGAAGTATTGTCCGACTTGTCGGACGCACAGGTTGCATCGCGAGACCAAGTAGGTACCACGTGTTCCCGTGTCAGGTGTCACGTGACACACAAGCACTTGACACTGGAACACTGATCGTAGGCCAGTAGCTCAATTGGTAGAGCACTCGTCTCCAAAACGAGCGGTTGTGGGTTCAATTCCTGCCTGGCCTGTAGATACAACGCCGTCCTGCCCTTAGGGCACTGCATCAGGCGGCGTTGTCACCGTCAGATTAGAAGGAGTTCGACATGGCTGGTAAAGGCGAAAATCGGATCCAGCGTTTCTTTCGGGAGACGATGGGTGAGCTGCGCAGGGTATCCTGGCCAACCTGGCCCGAAGCGCGTAATTTGACCGTTGTTGTGATCATCGTACTGGTGGTCATGGCCCTTTTTCTCTGGGTGGTGGATCTATCTGCCACGGCGGTCTTAACCCTGATTGTCGGCGCCTGAACCAGTAACGCGCAGCTTGTTGAGAGGTTGAATGATTCAAGACCTGGATCCAGAAGAACAGTACGAACAGGAACCGGACGAATCCGAACAGAACGAATCTGCCCCGGATCAGCCGGTTTTAAGCGAGCCGAAGACTGTTCCCCAGGAAGCCCCCGTTCCTCCGGAGGATCTCGAAGCGATCCCCGAGGGGCCGGCCTGGTATGTGATCCATTGCTATTCCGGCTATGAGAACAAGGTGCGCCACAACCTTGAGCAGCGCATTGAGACGATGGGCATGAAGGACAAGGTATTTGATGTGGTCGTGCCCACACAGGAAGAGATCGAGGTGCGGGAAGGCAAGCGCCGCACAGTGGAACGGCACATCTTCCCAGGCTATGTCCTGGTCAACATGTTGTTGAGCGAAGAGTCATGGTTTGTCGTTCGCAACACGCCTGGTGTGACCGGCTTTGTCGGGATGGGCAACCTGCCCACGCCTCTGCGTCCTGAAGAAGTATCCCAGATCCTCAAGCGCATGGAAGCCGATGCGCCCATGGTCAAGGTCACCTTCAAGGTCGGGGAACGCGTCCGCATCGTGGATGGGCCGTTCAATGACTTCCGGGGTGTTGTCTCGGAAATTGATATGGAACGGACCAAGGTCCGTGTAATGGTCTCGTTCTTCGGGCGTGAAACGCCGGTGGAACTGGATTTCCTGCAAGTTGAGAAAGCATAACAGCGTTCAGGGCCTCGCAGCAGTCGTTCCAGGCTGACCGGCGAGGGTCGAAGGCTGATGGCTAATTCGTGGGAGGATCTCCCGTAATGATCCGCTAAAACCACAAAGTGCCAGGAAGAACACCTGGTACAAGGAGATAAAATGGCAAAGAAATTGAAGGCAATTGTTCGTCTGCAGATTGAGGCCGGCAAGGCCAATCCTGCACCCCCCATCGGTCCGGCGCTGGCTGGACATGGTATCAACATCATGGCTTTCTGCAAGGATTACAACGCCCGCACATCCAACCGCCCGGGCGAGATTCTTCCTGCAGAGATCAGTGTTTATACGGATGGTTCGTTCACCTTCGTCCTGAAAACGCCGCCCGCTGCAGTTTTATTGCGCAAAGCCGCTGGAATTGAAAAAGGCTCCGGTGTGCCCAACCGTGAGAAGGTCGGCAATGTGACGCGTGCCCAGGTGCGCGAGATCGCCCAATTGAAGATGAAAGACCTGAACGCCCTGGATATCGAAGGCGCCATGCGCCAGATCGAGGGCACCGCCCGCAACATGGGTATCGTTGTTGTTGATTAACCCCGTGGGAGGGCCGCTTCCCGGCCCGTTTGCACCACAAAGGAGAATTCATGGCTAAACACGGAAAGAAATATCTGGCCGCTCTGGCTAAAGTGGACCTGGACAAGTTCTACGAGCCCCTCGAAGCGGTCAAACTGGTAAAAGAAACGTCCTACGCAAAATTCGATTCCACGGTGGAAGTGCACATGCGCATGGGGCTTGACCCTCGTCAGGCCGACCAGCAGGTGCGTGACGTGGTGGTCCTGCCGCATGGTCTGGGTAAATCTGTGCGTGTACTGGTATTTGCCCAGGGTGATGGCGCCACCAATGCCCGCAACGCCGGGGCTGACACCGTTGCCGATGACGAGGAAACCCTCAACAAGATCCAGGGTGGCTGGCTCGATTTCGATGTCGCCATCGCCACGCCCGATATGATGGGCAAGGTTGGTAAACTGGGGCGCGTGCTTGGGCCGCGCGGCCTGATGCCGAACCCGAAGGCCGGCACCGTTGTCAGCGCCGAGAATATCGGTCGCGCCGTAACCGAATCCAAGGCCGGGCGCGTCGAATTCCGCCTGGACAAGACCGCCAACATTCACGTCTCAATTGGCAAGGCTTCGTTTGATGAAAAAAAGTTATATGAAAACTTTGCCGCACTGATGGAAGCCATCAAGAAGGCCCGTCCGTCGGCTGCAAAGGGCAACTACATCAAACATATCACGATTACTTCAACGATGGGTCCTGGCGTCAAAATGGATGCCAACCTGGCCCAGTCGATGGAGGAAACCGAATAACAACATTCGGATAGCCCGAGCGATTTTTCCTTCGCCGAAGACGGCAGGTGCTCTTGTTTGCATTCAGAGCTCAATCTCCTGCCCAGGTGAAGACTGGTGGAACCCCCATATCTGGGGGCAAGCCATCCCCCCTTTCCGGGGGCATCCCCCTGACGGGGGCATAGTCTTTGCCTGCGATACTCGGGCAAAGACTATTTGATTGGAAAGGAGGTGATATTCTTTGGCTAAATCAAAATCACAGAAAGAGGCCATGCTGGCCGAATATGCGGAATGGCTTAAGAAGAGCCAGGCCGTGGTATTGGTTGAGTATTCCGGGTTGAAAATGAAAGACCTGGATGTCATCCGTGCCAGGGCGCGCGAGAATGGCGGCGAGTTCCATATCGTCAAGAACACGCTTGCCCGGCTGGCCCTGGAAAAAGCCGGCTACAGCGTTCCGGCGGATTTCGCGGAAAAAAGCACTGCCATCGGCTTTGCATTCGCCGACCCGGCCGGCTTCACAAAGGCGCTCACCGAAGCGACCAAGGGCATGGAAGCCGTCAAGGTAAAGGGCGGTTTCCTGGATGCGAAGTCTCTCAATGCTGCACAGGTTAAATCCCTGGCATCCCTGCCGCCATTGCCGATGCTGCGTTCCCAACTATTGGGCGTATTGCAGGCTCCTGCCAGTAAACTGGTGCGTACGCTGGCCGAACCAGGTCGTTCCCTGGCATTCGTGGTTAAAGCATTTTCTGAAAAAGCCGCACCTGTCGCGGCTTGACCAATGTAGTAACGACTGAAGTCGTTACTACGCCGATGTAGTAAACAATGTGGCAACGACTGAAGTCGTTACTACGCCAACCGAATACTATTCATAAGGAAATCTGAAGGAGATTTACAATGGCTGATCTGGAAAAAATCGTCGAACAGTTGAGCGGGCTCTCCGTTCTGGAAGCTGCTGAACTGGTCAAGAAACTGGAAGAGAAGTGGGGCGTCTCTGCCGCCGCTCCTGTTGCCATGGCCGTCGCTGGCGCTGCCCCTGCAGCTGCCGCTGAGGCTGTTGAAGAGAAGACCGAATTTGACGTCCTCATCAAGGATGCCGGTCCCAAGAAGATCGAAGTCATCAAGGTCATCCGCCAACTGGTGACCCTGAGCCTGACCGAGGCCAAGGCCCTGGCCGAGACTCCCGATGGCAAGGTACTGGCCGCCGTCGGCAAGGACGCCGCCATGGATGCCAAGAAGAAACTGGAAGAAGCTGGCGCGGTCGTCGAAGTTAAGTAAATAAGACCGACACAAATCAAAAAAGGCAGCCTTTCACAGGCCGCCTTTTTTAATCATGCAGTTGCGAGTAAACCCACAGCGCTTGGCGCTTTTCAATCCAAAATGACACTCGCATTCATTCGGAGGAAGCAGCGTCCCGAAGGGTGGTCTGAAAGATCCCAAGATTATTCAGAAAACCTTCGGGACGATCCTTTTTTATATCATGCCTGCACCTTGATACAGGCACAGGAGCAAGCGAACAGCATTTGTGACGAAAGTATCTCCCAATATGAGGAGATTGCTTCGCTCGCGAATTACGCTCGCTCGCAATGACACCAACTCGACTTACGGACGAAATGGATCGTAGTTCGGGTTCGTGCCGGCCCAAATGCAGGCGGCTTTGGCAAACTGGTTGCAATCCATTCCGTGGGAACAGCGGTGCGACAGCACACGCGGCGGATCGGGCAGGAAATCCATCGGGTAAAGCACCTCCGCCTCCAGCGCAACCTCGTGCATGACATGCTCGCAATAACAGACTTTGCTCGTTTCCCATGTTCGTTCAACCATAGCATACCTCCGAATACCAGTAGGGTAAAATACGATCAGATGATCCAGTGATAACCAATCAATGTCCATTATTAGAATTCGAGCCTATAAGATAACATGAGTCCAATGGCATTGCAAGGGCACTGCGTGTTCACCAGTTTCAGCATTGTTCCCGACCTGTAGTCAACCGAATAGATCTCCCCGGCTTGATCCACACCGAAGGTGGTGATCTGCTGGCCGGTGCTGAACAGTTGCTTCGACTCCCAGATCCCCTGGCTGTCCTTGACCAGGCCCCAGACCGTGCCGGAGCAATAATCCCCATACAAGTAGATCCCCTCCCACTGCGGCAATTCCGCTCCGCGCAGCACATACCCACCGGTAACCGCGCAGCCTTCCGCATGCGAGTATTCAACCACAGGAAAAGTAAAACTTGCATTGGCCGGTGGCTGGTTTTTATAAGGGTGATTTCCCTCGTAATAACTCCAGCCGAAGTTCATTCCTCCAGGCGTCCCGGCGGGGACCACATCCACCTCTTCCCAGGCATCCTGGCCGACATCTGCAATGAACAGGTCGCCTGTCAGGCGGTCGAACGAGAACCGCCAGGGATTTCGCAGCCCGTATGCCCAGATCTCAGGCAATCCGCCCCCATTTGCAAAGGGGTTGTCGGGTGGGATGGCATATTTTTCAGCGTGATCCACGTCAATCCGCAGCATTTTCCCCAGCAGGGTCTGCAGGTTCTGGCCATTCCCCAACGGATCGCCCTCCGACCCACCATCTCCAAGACCAATATAAAGGTAGCCGTCCGGGCCAAAAGCCAGCCCGCCGCCGTTGTGATTGGGATAAGGCTGGTCAACCTGCAGCAAGTTCGCTTCGCTGGCCGGGTCGGCCTGCTTCGGATCGTTTGCCAGAACATGGAAACGGGCAATGACCGTGTTCCCATTCAAGTCGATGTAATTGACAAAGAACAAGCCAGTATGGGCATAATCCGGATGGAAAGCCAGCCCAAGCAGGCCCTGCTCTGTATTCCGGCTGTATACTTTGCCAGAGATATCCAGGAATACGGCCGGCTTAACTACGCCACTGCCCCATACAAGAATGCGGCCGCGTTTCTCAACGATGAACAGTCTCCCTGAGCCATCACCGGCATTCTGGATATCCACCGGCTGATCCAGTCCGGAGAGGGCCGGCTTCCAAGCATATGATGCCGGGTCAGGGAATGTGGGCAGGGCAGTAGGAGAAGGTTGAGGTGTAAAGGGCTGCGTTGGGGCAGGCAGGATAGGGGTTAACGCCAGGGCAGATGGAATGGGAGGCTGAAGCCCGCCTGGCGTGACGGTATTCTCCAGGCCTGCTCCACACGCCGCCAGGAGCAGGCCCAGGGTTATTGACAGTCCGGTAAATGTAAATGGATGCGCAATCCGAATTTTCAAGCCTCTAGTGGCCATCCTTCGAGACATCGTGGGCCTGCACATCGATAACCTCGTCGGCCTCATTCTGTTCCGGGGCATCCCGCCAGGTTGTGGTAACCGTCTTCTGCAGTGCCTTCAGGTGCTCCTGCACAACCTCGTCCGGGCAAAACGACACAAAGAGCGTCATGCACAGCCAGATCACCATGGCATCGTCAAGGTAACCGATAATAGGCAGGGCAATATCCGGCAAGAGGTCAATGGGTGATAAGAGATAGATCAAGCCGCCCACCGGCAGGATCTTCAGCAGGAAGTTGACCCGCTTATCACCCATCAATCGAAGGATCAGTTTGCCCCGCAGGATCAGGTCCTGAAAGAAACCTTTGTCGGCGTTCTGTAAAATTTTCCGTTTATCTGACATTTCATTTTCTCCAGAAAAAACCATTATACCCATAAATCCAGTGCAGATTCGAGCCTGTTTAAGACCTGACAGGTCTCCACTGGGCCTTGCACCTCAGGTGGATGACAGCCTGAAGGTTATGGTACATCAAGGCGGGCGCGAGACCCGTCAGGTCTCATAGTATACAGGTCTTGTTTTTTTGCCAGCCGCGTCGTATAGTTAGGTCAGGAAATCCTTCCTGGACTGGCTTCAGGCCACAGGGCGGGGAGGAGAATCCCAAGGAAAACATGCTGAGGAGGAAGAATATGCAACTGAATCTGCCGAAAGTAGTTACATTCTGGGTTGCTGTGGCTGTTGCGGTTGTCAGCGTCATTGTCTACATTGTCCACCTGTTCGCTACTCCCATACCCTATCTGGGTGCAGTCGGCTACGCGCTGCTTGTGGTCGCCTTTGTCCTGCTCTGCCTGGGCTTGACGATCAAAGGACTGTAGATTGTCTGCTATCCCCCAGAGGCTGTCTCCTGGTGGTCTGCCCTGCCCAGGAGACAGTTTTAATTAAGACTCGGAAGAACCTGGGTTTTTGAAACTTTCCGGCAGAAGAATTCATCATAAGAAGTCCCCCGGTTGATTAGGCCGGGGGATGGATTGATGATCAGTCACATTGACTTGGACCAACAGACCTCCCCACCCTAACGGAACTCCAAAGGCAGGAATATGAAGGCCAGTTTGTTATACACCTCTCCAGTGGTGTATGGCAGGCCGGCCAGGTTGTGCGTGGGGTTCGCCAGGGATGCAATAGTAGCCGTGATGGGTATATCCAGGCGCAGAGTCCCATACCCTGTGCCGGTGTCGACCGTGACCAGGTAAATTCTTGGACCGTAGATGACGCCCGTAACTGAGGCGCCAGTGATTCCACCGGTGGTGGTCAGGACAAAATCGCCCATATTTACACCTGTTACATCTTCAGAAAAAATCACGGTGAAGTCCACGCTGGCGGCGCTGGTTGGATTGGGGCTGGCCCGGGTGATCGAGACCACATTGGGGGCGATGGAATCCAGTTGCCAGCCATACGAAGCCGGCGTAGGATCGGCATTACCGACGTTGTCAATTGCGTAGACATCGAAAGTGTGAAAGCCATCCGTCAGGCTGGGCGAAGTGAATGGACTGGTGCAGGCCGCATAAGGATCTGCATCCACCCTGCACATGAAGGAAGCCACGCCGCTGCCGGCGCCATCGTCACCGCTGAAGCTGAAGGTTGGGGTGGGGTTATTGTCCAGCAGGGCTGGCTTGCTGATGATCGTCGTCTCGGGTGGAGTGAAGTCCGCAATGACAATAACCGGCGTCGGCGAATTTGTTATCGCATTTTGATTGCCGGCCGTGTCGGATGCAAAGCCCTCCGCCAGGGAGATACCCAGCGTGCCATTGCCGGTGATGCCGGTGATCTTGACCTGCGGGGTGGCAGTTGTGCCTGTGCCAGGGACGACCGAGGCTATGCCGGTAGTGATGCCGGTAATGTGGAGCACAGTGATATCACTGGCCAGGAGATTGATTGTATCGGCGCCGCTGACTGTTAATGGGAAAATCACATCAGTGGTATTGGTGAAGGCCGGGTTGGGGCTGCCGATCGAGACCACCGGCCTTGTATTATCCACATTGAATATCGCCGACGGACCTGCTGCAAGGCTGGTATTGCCGGCCGCATCCACTGCAATACCTGCCGCAATGGAAATACCCAGTGTACCGTCGCCGGTAATGTTGCTGATCTGGACAATTGGGGTGCTGGTTGTACCGGTGAATGGCACCACCGAGACGGAGCCGGCTGCAGTGCCGGTATGATTGAGGGTGATGTTGCCGGCCAGGAGATTGACTGTGTAGGCACCAGAGACTGTGACCTGGAAAGTGACCGGTCCATTCCTGGTGTCGGACACGCTGGGTGAACCGATGGAGACCACCGGTCGAGTGTTGTCCACGGTAAATGCCGTCGATGGACCTGCCGGAAGGCTGCTGTTGCCGGCTGCGTCCGATGCGATGCCTGCCACAATAGAAATATCCAACTGCCCATCGCCAGTGATGCTGCTGATCCTGACAGTTGGAGAGGCACTGGTTCCGTTCAGGACGGTAATGGTTCCAGCGGCAGTGCCGGTGGCGTGCAGGAGCACGTTGGCGGTCAAGAGATGGATTGTGTTGGCACCGCTAATCGTGATGGGGAAATCCACCGGGCCGGTGTTGGTAATGGTCTTGCTGGGTGCGCCAATACTGACTGTCGGCGGAATACTGTCATACACGCGGCTGAAGGTGGTTGCCTCCAGGTTCAAATTGCCGGCCAAATCCTGGGCAACACCCGCAGCGATATCCGCGCTGACCAGGCCTTGTCCGCCTGGCGTCAGGTCAAAGGTGTAAACGGCACCCGAACCGGCGAAGTTGCTTACGGAACCGCCGGTCGGAACGATATCGCCGGAGGTAAAGCCGGTGACATCTTCATTCAACGAAGTATGCGAGTCAACGAAGGTCACGGTGACCGGGATGGGGGAAATATTGGTCGAGGGGGCCGGTGTGGTCGGAGAAGTCATTAAAGCCAGCGGTGCATAACCGATCGCATGGCCAATGTCCTGGCCGCTCATGGGCGGCACCAACCCATTGCCAGCCAGGTCCTGGACGGCTGAATTCACCGTTATGATGATATCGCCGCCATTGAACATTTCGCCGGTATTCCAGGTCAGCCGGTAGGTGTTGCCGACAGCCAGTGCAACGCTGTCCGGATTACCTGCCAGCGTTCCCTGGCCGCTCCCAGAGACGGTGTAGTTCAATGGGTTTAATACCCCGGAACCCATCGCCTCGCTGAAATTCACATCCACTTCAAGGGGCCCCTGTACCAGCACGGAATTCACAAATGGCGCAGTAGTATCAATCGTCAGGGTGGCATCATAATTGTCGTTATTGATGACGATGTTACCGCCAGTCACGCTCGACACATACCCCCTAAGTGTTTGACCATCCGTGGGAGTCGCCGTAATGTCATATGTGACGATATATTGTCTCACTGTGCTCGTGACGGGGATGCTCAGCCCGGTGAATGTGGCGGTACTCCCGGAAAATGAGCTTACCCCGCCGGCCAAAAGTGTATCCCCGGCATCCCATTCGTTGGGATTCAAGCCATTGTCCAGCCAGAGCCCCACTCCGGAGGGCTTCACGTTTCCGGTATTGGTCCCGGTAACTACAAGATCAGTGATGGTATCCGTGCCGGTGGCAGACAGGGTGAAAGCAGCTACTGCCTGGTTGTTGGCGGAGGCTTTGACCGTTTTATTGGCCGGACTGGTACCATCACCGACCGTGGTGGTGGCCGCGATCAGGCTCATCCCAGAAATCGAGCTGTAAACACCGGCACTGACTGTATGCATGGAAGTGGAATTTCCAGCATTACTATCAGAGGCCACGTAAGCGCTGTAAGCCTGGGTGTTCGGACCGTCAGAAACGCTGTCCGGACCCAGTATCGCTGACCAGTTGGTCGCCCAGGAACTTATCGTGGCTGCAGTTGTATTGCCAACGCGGTCTAAATTGATCATTTCCACCGCCCGATCATTGGTACTGATCGTTAAGGCTGTTGGGAATGGTCCAACCACAGTCTGTGGCCCCGTCCAAATGAAGTTTTTCGTGTCTCGTATGGGTGTGACCTGATCCACCCCTGTGTATACTGTCGCATAAACATAATCGTATCGGATCGTGCCACCGCTTATGTTCACGCTGAGAGTGGTACCGCTTGCCAGGGCAATTCCGGCTTCGTTCAAATAGAAGAGGTAGGTATGCGCACGAGAAGAGGACAACGCATCCCCTACGGCGACGGTCAAGCTCTGGCCGCCGTAGGTGACCGAAACCGTCTGTGTTGAAAGAGCCGATGTGGTGGAGGAAATCCCAACCACCAGCATCCGGTTCAAACCGGCGGGACTCGCGATTGTATAGGCCCCGCTGATCGTGGAAGCAGTGCCGGCATACCACAAGCTCCATGCATCCCCGACGGCTATCGCCGCGTGGGCCGGGTTGATTGGCAATGCTGCCAGCACGAGCATCACGATCATCATCGCAAATGATATTTTAGAGATCAAGTGTTTTTTCATTTTGCATCTCCTTAATAAAAAGCATCCACCTGCGGAGAATAATGGAAAGGGCGGGATATGGAAAAGATTAATGACTATTATATTGCACATTCCATAAATGTACTATGCAGCCTGATTGGCCGACCAATGAAATCCCATCGGGTGTACAATCTGGAAAAATTTGTTTCCTGATGGCCTGGTGTAACGAATGCCTCTGCATGTTTCCCGCATCCGCGCCGTCTGCTTCGATGTGGACGGCACGCTCAGCGATACCGACGACGTGATGGTCGCCCAGCTCGTCGGCCTCCTGCGTCCATTTCACTTTCTCTTCCCCGGAAGAGACCTGGCACGGATTTCGCGTGGGATCGTGATGGAGGCCGAAGCCCCGGGAAACTTCCTGATGAGCCTCCCCGACCGGATCGGATTGGATGATGAGATCTTCGCGCTGAGGGATTGGCTGGTACGCCAGGAGAAAATGAAGACGAGACCTTTCCAGCTCATCCCGGGGACCTGGGAGATGTTGGAAACTCTCAGTCAGCATTACCTGCTGGCTATCGTCAGTGCCCGGGACACACGTACAACGATGCAATTCCTCCACCAATTCACCCTGGCACAATATTTCACGTGTATCGCCACTGCACAAACCTGTGAACATACGAAACCGTACCCGGACCCGATCTTATGGGCAGCCAAAGAAATGGATGTGCCCAGCGAAGCCTGCTTGATGGTAGGGGATACCAGCGTGGATATGCGGGCAGGAAAGGCCGCCGGGGCGCAAACCGTGGGCGTCCTGTGTGGGTTCGGTGAAGAGGCTGAACTTCGCAAGGATGGCGCAGACATGATCCTGTCTCTTACGGCGGACCTGGTGCAGGTACTGGAAAAATAGGCGGGATGCTCTGAAACGCTGGCTGTCTTGAAACGTATATGGAACTGGAGATTGTACCGGTCTCTGGCCGGCCTGTTCAAACCTGAAAGGAGATGACTATGTTCCGTAAAATGCTGCCTGTCGTGCTCGTCCTGTCGTTGGCCACGATCGCCTGTGGGTTCAACGTCAGCCTCCCGATCAACACCATCACACCTGGTCCCCTGGTAACAGACCAGATCGAGGTCCCTTCGACTGGCACCGCCAGCGCGGATCTCTCGCTCGCCTTCGGTGCGGGCACTTTGAAAGTCCACCCCGGAGCCACCGGATTGGTTTCCGGCACTGCCCAATACAACATCCCTGACTTCAAGCCGGTTGTGACCGTGAATGGTTCTGCTGTCCGCATCGAACAGGGGAACTGGAAGCTGACCGGCATCCCGAATCTTTCCGGTATCAAGAACGAGTGGGACCTGTCCCTGGGCAACCAGCCGCTCGCCTTAAGCATTGAAGCCGGCGGATACCACGCCGAATACCAGTTTGGCGGCCTGGCGCTGACCAACCTGACTGTCAAAGATGGCGCATCCGACGTCAAAATGACCTTTGATTCACCGAACCCGGCTGACCTGGCTCTCTTGAGCTATGGAACCGGTGCTTCCAATGTCAACCTGACCGGCCTGGGCAATGCCAATTTTGCCAGCCTCTCCTTCAAGAGCGGAGCTGGGAATTACACCCTGGATTTCACCGGCGCTCTCAAGCGTGATGGCAGTGTGAATATTGAAACAGGCATAAGCAATATGACCCTGGTCATCCCCACCGGCATCCCTGCCCAGCTGACCGTGACCGGCGGCCTGTCGAATGTTTCGTACGACTCCGGTTGGTCAAAGAACGGTAATGTGTATACCCAGAATGGCAGTGGGCCAAAATTAACCATCCTGGCTACCGTCGGCGCAGGGAATCTGACCCTGACCCGCTGACCGTCCCGCTGCTACATCGAAATACGCCGCCAACCTGATATCTTCAACGCCTCGCCTTTTCCCCGGCGAGGCGTTAGGTTATTTATACAAAATAGTAATTTGCCTACTCACCTGATAATTTAAGAAATGGGACGCGGACGAGCGCGGAAAACGCGGAAAAGAGCATTTTTGGAAATTGTTTTTATATAAAATCCGCGTTCATCCGCGTTTTTCCGCGTCCTATTCTACAAATGTCAGGAGGTAGATTTGCAGGCAAAATACCGATTTGCCCCACATTTTACGAATAATCCGGACATATCCTGTAATTTGGACAATAATCGGAGTAAAAGGTCATATTTCAAGCATGACCTCTATCACTTGCCTGACATGCTGATAACTTATACAATATAACCAGATAAACTTTATCATAATATCCAGAAAGGATTGTTCTCATGCAAATCACTCGTCAGGCTGACTATGCCATTCGCGCCGTCCGTTACCTCGCCAAACAGGAGCCCACGAAGCGCTCCGCCACAAGTACCGTTGCGAAGGAAATGAAGATCCCGCCATCCTTCCTGGCCAAGATCATCTCGCAACTATCCATCGCCGGATTGCTGCACACTTCGCGCGGGGCACGCGGTGGTGTGACCCTGGCACGCGCCCCCGGAGAAATTTCCCTGCTCGACGTGGTCGAGGCGATTGACGGACCGATCCTGCTCAACGAATGTGTTGGAGACCCCGCCAATTGTGACTTCAGCGACGATTGCCTGGTCCATCCCATCTGGAAGGAAGTACAGGATAACCTGGTCAAGAGCCTGAGGGAAACCAAGTTCGACCAGCTGTACAGCAAGAATTAGTCAGCCGCTTACCCAAAGAATAACGAAACTCTCCTCCCGGCGTATAATACCGGGAGGTTGTGTTTCCAAATAAGTGAAGATGGTTTATTTTTCGAGACCCGGAGGCAGGATGATACGCGCTTTGTACATAACCCCCCGTTCCCCCTTGAACACCTCGTTTCCTCCAGAGAGGTTCAAAGAAGCCTTGCAGAACAAGAAGGGATTGCTGTGGGTGGATTTTGCCGGCGAACCCGACCAGACTTGTGAACCGATCCTGCTGGATGTATTCGGCTTCCATCCCCTGGCCGTGGATGACGCTTTACAGGAAACGCATACACCCAAGGTGGACGACTGGAGCGACTATCTCTATATTGTCCTTGGCGCCCTTGTCTACGAAAAACAGGACGATGACGGCGCTCTTCATTTGCACGAATTGGATGTATTTCTGGGTAAAAATTTTGTCGTCACCCACCATGATGAACCGGTTACCGCCATTGACCAGATCTGGATCGCCAGTCAACGCGACCCGCGTCACACCCAGAATGGCCCCGACCACCTGCTTTACCGCATCCTGGATTATCTCGTAGCGGGTTATATGCCCATTGTGGAAAAGCTGGATGACGAGATCGATGAGATCGAGGACCAGGTCTTTAACAAGCCAACCACGGAAACGCTCCAGCACATCTTCACCCTGAAACGTTCCCTGCTTACCATGCGGCGTGTCATTACCCCCCAGCGCGAGGTGGTGAATAAATTGGCGCGCGACGATTATCAGATCATTGACGCGCAGGACCGGGTTTTCTTCCGCGATGTTTACGACCACCTGGTCCGTCTGCAGGATCTGAACGAGTCCATGCGTGACATGCTCAGCGGCACGCTGGATATCTACCTGTCGGTTGTCAATAATCGTTTGAACGATGTGATGAAGACTTTAACGGTCATCACCACCCTGTTCATGCCGATCTCTTTCATTGCCGGATTTTTTGGGATGAACTTCTTTGAACCGGTGGCCCACCTGACCGTTTGGACAGGGGTACCCATTTTCCTCATTATGTTACTCTTCACCATCGCGACGCCCGCCATCATGCTTTCATGGATGCGCCGGCGGATGTGGCTGTAAATAAAAATTTCATCCTTGCGAAGGTTCCAAACCTTCGCAAGGATTCTTCCACTAAAGGAGAGTCTTCCATGTCCTCACCCCGCACCGTGCGTGCCCCGCGCGGCACAACGCTCACCTGCAAATCCTGGCTGACCGAAGCCCCCTACCGCATGATCCAGAACAACCTTGACCCGGAGGTGGCCGAGCGCCCGCAGGACCTGGTCGTCTACGGCGGACGCGGCCAGGCTGCCCGCAACTGGGAATGTTTCGATGCCATCCTCGAGTCACTCAAGAACCTGGAATCCGACGAGACCCTGCTGGTCCAATCCGGCAAGCCCGTGGCAGTCTTCAAAAGCCATCCCGACGCACCGCGCGTGCTGATCGCCAACTCCAACCTGGTGCCGCATTGGGCCACCTGGGAGCACTTCGACAAGCTGGCCGCCCAGGGCCTCATCATGTACGGCCAGATGACGGCCGGTTCTTGGATCTACATCGGCACGCAGGGCATCCTGCAGGGGACATATGAAACCTTTGGCGCCCTGGCCAGGCTCAAGGGCTGGGGCTCGCTCAAAGGGAAATTCTGCCTGACGGCCGGCCTGGGCGGCATGGGCGGCGCGCAGCCCATGGCCATCACCATGAACGAGGGCGTTGGACTGATCGTCGAAGTGGACCCGGCACGCGCCAAGAGACGCCTGGACATGGGCTACGTGGACCGGGTGGTGGATAACCTGGAAGAAGCCATGACGCTGGTGGATGAATATAAGGACCAGGAGAAGCCGCAGTCCATCGGCTTGATCGGGAACGCCGCGGATATCACCCGGGAACTGGCCATGCGCGGCGTCATCCCGGACGTGGTGACCGACCAAACTCCCGCACACGAGGCGCTCATGTATGTCCCCACCGGCCTGTCAGCCGCAGCCGCGGACGAACTGCGCAGGTCCAACCCGGAGGAGTACAAGCGGCGGGCAATGGCATCCATGGCGCAGCACGTTCAGGCAATGTTGGAATTCCAGCGCAAGGGTGCGGAAGTGTTCGACTACGGCAACAACCTGCGCCAGCAGGCCTACAACCACGGCGTGACGGAGGCCTTCGAATTCCCCGGCTTCGTCCCGGCCTATATCCGCCCGCTGTTCTGCGAGGGCAAGGGACCTTTCCGCTGGGTGGCGCTTTCCGGCGACCCGGAGGATATCTATCGCACCGACGAGGCCGTCAGTGCCCTCTTCCCCGCAGACGACCACCTGCAGCGCTGGCTCAAGCTGGCGCGCCAGAAGGTGCCCTTCCAGGGGCTGCCGGCGCGCATCTGCTGGCTGGGCTACGGGGAACGCCTCAAAGCGGGACTCAAGTTCAACGAAATGGTGGCAGACGGAACCCTGAAAGCCCCCATCGTGATCGGGCGCGACCACCTGGACTGCGGCTCGGTCGCCAGTCCAAACCGTGAGACCGAGGCGATGAAGGACGGCTCGGACGCCATCTCGGATTGGGCCATCCTCAACGCCATGATCAACGCCGTCGGCGGGGCCACCTGGGTCTCGTTCCACCACGGCGGCGGGGTGGGCATGGGCTACAGCCAGCACGCCGGACAGGTCATCGTGGCAGATGGCACGCCCGAAGCCGCCCGGCGGCTGGAACGTGTCCTGACCACCGATCCGGGCCTGGGCGTTGTCCGGCATGCCGATGCCGGGTATGAGCAGGCCATCGAGGCGGCCAAGCGGCATGGGATCAAGATGCCGATGCTGAAATAATCTTTAGTCCTTTTCTGCAACTGGTCACCTGACTCTTTGCTTCAAGTATATACCCCCAGTAGAGAAATTTACCACACTTGTACCTGCGGTACTAGCGCAGGCAGATGAACGTGGATGAACTTTTTGATTTGATGAAAACGAGTTGATCATGTCTTCCATCGATATAAATGCGGTCACGGAGAAAATAATTGGTTGCGCCTATCGGGTCAGCAATAGCTTGGGAATCGGATTTGTGGAAAAGGTGTATGAAAATGCTCTGGCTCACGAAATTCAGATATCCGACCTAAGAGTGGCTCAGCAGGCCCCGATTAAGGTTCTGTATGATGGTATCGTGGTCGGCGACTTTTTTGCAGATCTCTTGGTCGAAGAAAAAGTGCTTGTAGAATTAAAAGCGGTATCGATGTTGAAGGATGAACATACCGCACAATCCTTAAACTATTTGCGCGCATCCGGACTTGAGATTTGTCTTCTGATCAATTTTGGAACCTCCAAGGTTCAACTCAAGCGTCTTCGACGTTCTGTGAATTGGAAGGCCCAAACTCCATAAATCTTTTATCTCTTAATATCTAATTTATCTGCGTTCATCTGTGGTGAAATTAATCTTTTGCCTTCGATTTCCTATGATTTGAAAAGGGCCTGGTTACCGAACTCTTTACTTCAATGTACGCCATTGGTCGAGTTGTTTGGGTGTCCAAATTCCTTTTTCTGAGTTGGTCAAGTAGATAGTTCTGCGATACAATTTACCTTTCATTATCAATCCGGAGTTCGGAAAATAAATGACCACCAAACGAATTGCAGTCTTAACCAGCGGCGGGGACGCACAAGGAATGAACGCGGCGGTGCGCGCCGTGGTGCGCACCGCCCTGGATAAAGGAGCCGAAATCTACGCCATCTACGAGGGCTACCAGGGCCTGGTGGAAGGCGGCGACCATATCCAAAAGATGACCTGGGATTCCGTCGGCGGGATCCTGCAGCGCGGCGGGACGATCATCGGGACGGCCCGCAGCGAGCCTTTCCGCACACCCGAAGGACGCCGGGCCGCCGCCCGCAACATGCTCCAGAACGGCATCGACGGGTTGGTCGTCATCGGCGGCGACGGCTCCCTGACCGGCGCGAACGTCTTCCGGCAGGAATGGCCGTCCATCCTGGCCGATCTTGTCGGGAGCGGCGAGATCACGCCAGAACTGGCCGCCTCCCACCCCAACCTGCTGATCGTCGGGATGGTTGGGTCGATCGACAACGATTTTTCCGGTCCCGATATGACCATCGGGGCGGATAGCGCCCTGCACCGCATCACCGAGGCCGTGGATGCCATCACCAGCACGGCCGCCAGCCACCAACGCACCTTCATCGTCAAGGTAATGGGCCGCAATTGCGGCTACCTGGCGCTTTACAGCGCCCTGGCAACCGGCGCCGACTGGGTGCTGATCCCCGAAGCGCCGCCGGATGTGGACAACTGGCAGGAGGTCATGGTCGAGCGCCTGAAAGCCGGCACCAAGGCCGGCCGGCGTGACCATATCATCATCATGGCCGAAGGGGCGCGTGACTGCAATGGGAATTACATCGGCAGCACCGATGTGCAGCGCGTGCTGGAAGAGCACCTGGGTGAAGAAGTCCGTGTGACGGTGCTCGGACACGTCCAGCGCGGCGGCCGGCCGAGTGCCTACGACCGCATTCTGGCCACCCAATTGGGTTACGAAGCGGTCGTCACGCTGCTCAAGGCCAAGCCCGAAGATGAACCCGTCGTGGTGGGCACCAGGGCCAACCATATCAAGCATTTTTCCCTGGTGGAGGGCGTGGAAAGGACCCGGGCAGTGGTCGAAGCGATGGCTGCGAAGGATTATGAAAAAGCCATGCGCTTGCGCAGCAGCAGTTTTAAGGACGCTTTCAACACCCTTACGACCATGGTGCGCGCCCTGCCCAATGCTCCGGTACCCGGACAGAAGCGTTTCCGTATCGGGGTGCTGAATTCGGGCGCCCCGGCTCCCGGCATGAATACCGCCGCCAGGGTGGCCGTCCGCCTGGCCCTGGACCAGGGCCATATTGTGCTGGGGATCAGGAACGGCTTTGAGGGCCTCGCCAAGGGCGAAGTCGAGGAAATGCAGTGGATGGACGTGAGCGGATGGGCCTCCCTGGGCGGTTCGCAGTTGGGCACCAGCCGCGTGGTCCCGCAGGGCAGCGACCTGTATGCGATTGCACGTGTCATCGAAGATAAACACATTGAAGCCTTGCTGGTGATCGGCGGGTGGAATGGCTATGAAGCCGTCCACACCATGCTTAATTCCCGCCCCAATTTCCCGGCCTTCAACATCCCGATTATCTGCCTGCCGGCTTCGATCAATAACAACCTGCCCGGCAGCGAGTTCAGCATCGGCGCGGACACGGCACTGAACAGCATCGTCGAAGCGGTGGATAAGATCAAGCAATCCGCGGTCGCCACCCGGCGCTGTTTCGTGGTGGAAGTGATGGGTCACGGCAGCGGCTACCTGGCACTGATGGGCGGCATCGCCACCGGCGCGGAACGGGTCTATATTCCCGAAGAGGGCGTGACCCTGCACGATTTGCAGGTGGATGTGGCCAAGCTCAAACGCGGCTTCGAGGCCGGCAAACGCCTGGGACTGATCCTGCGGGCCGAATATGCCAACAAGATCTACAACACCCCCTTCATGTGCTCCCTGTTCGAGGAAGAAGGCCGGGATCTATTCGACGCGCGCCCGGCCATCCTGGGACATCTACAGCAGGGCGGCGACCCATCCCCCTTTGACCGCATCCAGGCCACCCGGCTGGCACGTCTGTGCCTGGAGTACCTGGTCAAGGAATGCGAACAGGACAGCAGCAATTGCGCTTTCATTGGCCTGCAAAAGGGACAGTTTCACTTTCATGACATGCGGGATTTCGAGCGCATGGTCGACCCCCAGAATGAGCGCCCCACGGAAGAATGGTGGCTGGACCTTAAAGGCATTGCCAGCCTGATGGCAAAATTCAGCCCGGATGAATAGAAATATTCAGGGCAGCCTGACGGGCTGCCCTGAATTTATAATACCACCCAGCCGCGCCGCGCCCCGGTCCGCACGGCCTCAGTCCGGTTGGTGACGCCCAGCTTGGCATACAGCGAAGAGAGATGGAACTTGACCGTGTTTTCGCTGATCTCCAACGAGCTGGCGATCTGCTTATTGGCCAGCCCCTCGGCAACCAGCTGCAATACCTGGCGCTCGCGTTCGGTTAACGGATCAACAACCTGCCCGGCATCCACTTGCATCGGTTCGGGATGCCGCTCCAGCAGACTTTGGACCAAGGTTGGTGCACCCACCCAAAGGCCCTCCGCCAGGGCATGCAGGGCTGCCAGGAGTTCTTCCGCGCTGGCCTCCGCCGGCAGAACGCCCCACACCGGCAGGCTGGAGAGGAAGGTGGCAGCCTCCTCCGGGTCGGCGGTCAATAACAACAGCGGGGGCAATTCATCCTTTGCCAGCTCTGGAATGAAATCCGCCGAAGTCAACACCCACACATCAGCAGGCACCAGCCCCTGCGGGGAGGCGGCCTCCGCCAGAACTTCCACGTCCGGGAGGCCGCGCAGCACTTCGCGCAGTCCGATGCGCATGGCCAGTGCCGGAGCCAGGATGGCCACCCGGATCAAACCGTCCCCTCCTTATGCATGTCCTTGCGGGCACCGGCCAGAAAGCTCTTGATCAGGCTGGCCGGGATGGCCACACTTTGATCCCCGCCGAAGATCATGGCGTTCAAGCCGATGACTTCCCCGGCGGCATTCAAGAGCGGCCCACCAGAATTGCCGGGGGCCAATTGGACATCGGCCCGCAGGACCGGCACCTCCCCATCCCGCCCGCGCAGGCTGGTGACAGCCGAAAGCACTCCGCCGGTCAGCACATTGCGTTGACCCCAGGGATGCCCGAAGGCATAGACCAGCTCACCCGGGCGCGGCATCTCATTCGAAAAGACGGCCGACTTGTGACCATTGGCCGGGATTTGCAGCAGGGCCAGGTCCACATGCGGGTCGCTGGCAACAACATGCGCCTCGTGGACCGAATCATCCTCGAGTACGACCTGCACGGAACGCGCCCGGCCGACCACGTGCAGGTTGGTCAGCACCAGGCCGTCCCCGGCCAGCACACCCGCCCCGGCTCCCCGGCGGCCGCTGCGGACAAGCGCCAGCACAGGGCGGAGACGCCCAAGCAGTTCTTCCAGGGCGGTATTAAGCAGCGCGCTGGTGTTCATGGGCGCGCTCCGATCTCCACCGGGAAGGTGCGCAGCTCGCCGCCGCGCAGCACATCCAGGGGGATGGATTTGCCGACCACTTCACCGGTCAGGTGGGCAAAGAGCGCATCATGGTCGGGGATTGGCTGGCCGTCAATCCCAACCAAAATATCTCCCACGATCAACCTGCCGGCTTCAGCCGGACTTTTGCGCTCCACGCCGACCAGCAGCAGGCCGGTGGCCTGGGTGCGCTTGAGAGCCTTTTGGGCCGCTTCCGACAGCTCCACCGCCTCGCTGCGAACGCCCAGGTAGCCGCGTTTCACCGAGCCGGTGCGGGCCAGCTGGTCAGCCACTTTCCAGGCGTAATCCGATGGGATGGTCAATGTCACCCCGCGCCCTATGCCGGAGGTATTCACCCCAACCACCAGGCCTTCGGCGTCCACCAGCGGCCCACCTGAGAAACCCGGGTAGGGGGTGGCATCGGTGCGGATGTACTTGTCGAGGCTGCCGCGCGGCGTACGCACCGGTCCACCTATGGCGCTGATGACTCCCAGGCTGGCTTCGATGCCAGCATCGGAGGGCCGGCCGAGCGCCAGTACGAGCTGGCCGATCCTGACCTGCATGGCCGCCTGGGCGGGGGTGGTGTGCTCCTTTTCCAGGCGCAGCACGGCCAGATCCGAGCCCGGGTCGCGCCCGGCCAGGCTGGCGGCTGTCTCGGCACCATTGGCCAACATGACGGTAATGCCGTCCTCGCGTTCAATGACATGGTCGGCGGTCAGCACCAGGTCGCCGGCAAAGGCGATCCCGCTGGCCGGCATGCGCCGGCGGGCATTGACCAGCACGGTCGAAGCGGCGGCTTTTTCGGCTGCATCCGCCATGGAATTCGATAGTTCTACCAGTATATTGGACATATTTACTCCTTATCTTACATCAGTATACCCCCCGCACACCGCACCGCCATCCTCCAAACGGGTGGTTAAGACCCGTAGGAAAGGGCGGGATCAATGACAAATTACCAATAACGAATCACGAATAACAAATTACAGATATCGAATAACGACCATTGAATGACCTGGGCTATCCATTTCCCAGGCTCCGGCCGAGGCGATAAGCCTGCTCGAGCAGCTCAGGGTGTTTCTCTGCGTCGCCCACATCGCTGAGCGAGCCATGCACAATGCCGATGATCTGCCCATTCAGGAAGCGGCATAAAGACTCAAGGGTGTAGATCGCATTGATCGCGCCGGAGGTATAAAGGTCTGTATCGCCATAGGTCAGGATGATGCCAAAAGGTTTCCCGGAGAACTCCTGCCACTTGTTCTTCTGAAAGGCATACCAGCGGTCAATGCACAGCTTCAACTGGGCGCTGAAGGTGAAACAATAGATCGGGCTGGCGAGCAGGATGGCCCCAGCCGCGGCCAGCTTGGGATAGAGCGGCTGCATGTCATCTTCGATCACACATTCGCCCTGCTCCAGGCACAGGTCGCAGGCATCACATGGACGGATGTCCAGCCCGTGCAGGTAGATGCTCTCCACCTGTGCCCCGGCGGTACGGGCTCCCTCGGCGGCTTTCTCCGCCAGGGTGGCGCTGTTGCCGCGCTCACGCGGGCTGCCTTTCAGGATGAGTACGTTTCGCATGGGGATCTCCTCTTGGGATAGTGTACACCATTCCCGGCGGGAGACCCGCATTTTCGGGTTGCGCGGGATCGGTTTCTCAAAACAACGAAAATCAATTCCTGAATCAGGTAATCAGGGATAAGGTGATAAGGGAATAGGGACGTTCAAAGGATATTTAACTGCAGGATTTAAGCAATTTTGAGGTTATCGTGCAAAGAGCAGGTGCATCAAGGGAGACCGTAGAGGTTGCGCAGGTATTCGGGGGATAACGCAGCAGGAATTGATCCTCCGGAATCGGGGCAAAAATTGACGATTTACCTTTGTTTTTTGAAGAAATTTGAATAAAAATGTACTGATCCAGCATGACGTTACCGGAGTCGTCAACTTGTATTTAATGGTACTTAAACAATCGTCTCTCAATTTACAGCAAGTGCTCTTTGGCTGTTCGAGCTCGCGCAACGTAAGGGGTAGCATGCAGCTTTTCAAAGGCGCTCAACGCGCCTGAATAATAATCGCGGGCCTGCTCCGTCTTCTTCTGCAGGCTGGCCAGCTCACCCAGTTCAAACAGGGTCCGACCGATCTGCCAGGGAGCCGGGTAGGCATTGAAGATGTCCAGGGCTTGTTTGAAGTGCGCTTCAGCCTGAGCGTACTCACCGGCCAGGGTGTGCGCCACACCCCAGGCGCGCTGGGCGATGGCCAGGTGCAGTTTGTGATCGATGCGCCGGGCGGTTTCTTCGGCGAGCGCTGCGTATTTTTGCAGTCCGGCTGGGTCGCGCTGCTGGGCGGCACCGTCGACCAGCATGGCGTAGACATCATGATCGCCTGCCGGGGCCGCACCAGCCGATGAGCTCAACTCGAGCGCGGCCTCCAGGTGCTGCTGCATCAGGGCGAACTCGCCCTCCGCCATTAACGGCTGACTCAGTCAATAGTGCTCCGTTCGTACCCAATGCTCGAATGATCCGGAGACTGCCGTCATAATGGCCTGCGCTTCTTTGCGCTGGATGACCGCCAGGTCCATATTGCCGCGCAGCGCATGAATGCTGGCGATAAACGCAATCATGCGACAGGAAGCTCCGATTTGCTCGCGGGGATAGCGCTGCTGCATATCCCGCATTTTTTCATTCAGGTTGAGGATCTCATCCCAGCGATCCAGCCGGAACAGACAGTGAATTCTCTCATCAAGTGCATACTTCTCCATGAGAGCATCCTGCATTTGACCGGCAAGTCTCTCGCCCTCCAGCAGGTAGGGAATGGCTTGCGCGTATTCGCCGACGCGGACCAGCGCCTGGCCGGTATCGATCAAGGCCGGGAGCCGCTCTTGCAAGTTATTGAAGCGAGGATCGCGGCTGAGCGCCAGACGCCGCAGGCAGACCTGCACGAGCTCACGCCAAAGCCCGCGATTAAAATACAGCTCGCCAAGCGTTCCGAGCGCCGTGGACAGCGCAAGCGCCGAGTTAAGTTTCTCAGCCATTTCCAGGGCGCGGCGCGCGTATCCTTCTGCCATGTCCCAATCCACAGGAACGCGATCATACTGAGCATAAGTGGAAAGGATCGTCAGCAGGCGGACTTTTTCAAGACTGGGCGGCTCATTTTCGGAGGCTTTCAGCGCGGCTTCCAGGCTGGTGTTCGAAGAGGCGGCCACATCAACCAGCGGCTTGAATCGATCTGCATCGATACGCATTTTTAAAAAAGTCGCAGTTTGGAGGATCTTGCCGTGCAGGCGCGCACCGATCATTTTGTCAGCGCCTTTTTCACCTTGCCACAATACGAGCGCTTGCTGATAAAGCGGAATCGCCTGCGTGGCAACACCCAGCAAAACTTGAACATCAGCCAATTGCTCCGTTGCTTGTTCCAGGCGGAGCGCTGGTTGTGCGTTGCCAGCTTCCTTTGCCCATTCGAGTGCAGCCTGCAGGTTGGCGTACTCTGCCCCCAGCTGATGTAACCAGATCAAATTCTCTGCACTGCGTAATTTTGCTTCGGCCTGCTCGGCAAATTCGAGGAAGAATTCCAGGTGACGGAGGCGCAGCCAGGCGCCTTCAACCGATTCCAACAACTTGTCGCGGGCGAACTGGCGAATTGTTTCCAACATGTGATAGCGCGCCTGCCCGGCCTGCTCCTGCGGGACGATGAGCGATTTGTCCACCAGTCGCAGCAACAGGTCCATTACATCGGGTGTGGCGATGGCTTGCTCTGCCTGGGCCTGGGCCGGAGGCAGCCTTGAGCCCACCGGGGATTCTGGTTCTGCACACACCGCCTCCGCCGCCTCCAGCGTCCAATCCCCGACGAAAACCGCCAGCCTTCGCATCAAAACACGCTCGGCTTCCGACAACAAATCGTAGCTCCACTCGATCATTGCACGCAAGGTCTGCTGTCGAGGCAGGGCGGTGCGGCTGCCGCCGGTAAGCAGACGGAAACGATCGTCCAGGCGTTCCGAAATCTGCCCGGCGGACAGCCCCCTGAGGCGTGCAGCGGCCAGCTCGATTGCCAGGGGAATCCCGTCCAACCGGGAACAGATCTGGGCCACGGCGGGAGCGTTTTGGTTCGATACGACAAAATCGGACTTGACCGCCACGGCGCGTTCGATGAACAGCCGCACAGAATCGAACTGTGTCAGTCTTTCAAGAGAGGGCAAATGCTGTGAATCCGGCAGAGACAAGGATGGGACGCGAAAAGACACTTCGCCTGCCATCCCCAGGGCTTCGCGGCTGCTGACCAGTATATTCAAGTGCGGGCAGGCATGCAGTAATCCATCCGCCAATTGGGCACAGGCTTCCAACAGGTGCTCGCAGTTATCCAGGAGAAGCAATATCGTTTTGGGCTGCAGGTGGTCCTGCAGCGCAGCCAGCAGGGGACGCGACTGGTCCTCATGCACTCCCAGCACGCTGGCCAGGGCCTGCGGAACAAGCTCGGGACTGGATACGGGCGCCAACTCGACCAGCCAGGCACCATCTGTAAAGACGTCCAGCACTTCCGCAGCGACCTGAAGGGAATGGCGGGTCTTGCCAACGCCACCCGAACCCGTCAGGGTCACCAGGCGGTTATGTTCCACCAGGCTCTTGATCTCAGCAATCTCTTTCTCGCGGCCAATAAAACTGGTTAATTGGATCGGCAGGTTATTGGGTATGCTGTTGAGGGTCTGCAAGGCGGGAAAGTCCTGGAGCATACCAGTCGCGACCACCTGCCAGAGATGCTCGGGGTTCAGCAGTCCTTTCAGGCGGTGTTCCTTCATATCGCGCAGGCTGACGCCAGCCGGAAATTCACCAAGCAGCAATTCCGCGCTGGTATTGGAAAGCAGGACCTGCCCGCCGTAGGCAGTCGACATGACACGCTGGGTGCGTGCCAGGGTGGAATAGCCAGTGTAACCGCCGGATCCGTCGGCGTTACTTCCAACCTGGGCGGCACCCGTGTTGATGCCCATCCGCACCAGGATGGGCGCCTGCCCCCAGTTTTCCGCCAGCAGCCCACGCTGCGCGGCGAGCGAAGCGTCGAGCGCTTCCCTGGCAGTGTGGAAGGCGGCACAGAAGGCGTCCCCGATTATCTGGAAGACATAACCATGGTTTGCTTCAATGGCTGAGCGCAAGATGGCGTGATGGCGCGCCCGCAGCACCTCCCAGGTATCGCGCTGTTCCTGGGCCAGCCTGGTGCTGCCCTGGATGTCGGTGAAGAGGAAGGTGACCGTGCCGGAGGGAAGATCAAGACTCATCGGATTTACTCAACGGGCCAACGAATGGGGACTCAGCCCCGGTGACAGAACCGATGATGAGCGATGGCCAACAGCAGGTTGGCAACCGCAGACTGTCTTTGCTATGCACAAGCATTGGTCAATTTTCCAGCCTCTTCTTCCAGGATATCTTCCCACCACAGCCCCATCCTCAGCAGGGTGTCACCATGTTCATAAGTGTGCTGGAATGTCTTGGTTATCATCCAAGATAAAGGCTTTGGCCCGAAAAATGTCTCACGCGGTGTGCTCCAATCCATGGTTGAAAATTGATCGAGGAGTTCAACCTGCGCCTGCCGAACATGGCGAAATTTCGCGATCAACTCTTCAAACCCGCGTTCCTGGACGCCAGCCCAGGTATTGTCATCGTCATGCCAATCGCTTTCAGGTGGCAATGGACCATTCAGCCATTTATACATTGTCGGGATGGCCAGGCATCTTTCATACTCGGTCACATGCCAAACATGGCGTGCGGGCGGCCAGGTGCCAAGATACCCGGGGTCAGGCGGCAGGTTCTCGCGATAAGAGCCCGGAATTTGGGCAAAGGCCCACTCGAAAGCCTCTGCACTGGCTTTGAGCTGATAATGGAACCAAGCGACCAGGTCTGTCATTGGTTGATCTCCGATAATAAGATGGTATCTACTCTCACAAGCAAGATTTTCGATGATTCTGTCATTGCGAGGAACGCCTTTTGTGACGACTTGTGCCACGCAGTGGAAAGCAATCTCATGATAAGCATTTTTGCCCTTACAAGAGGGGATTGCTTCACTGCGGAAGTGCGCTCGTTCGCAATGACATGGAGAAGGCTACCCACTTCCAAGCTCTTTCAAGGCGTAATCAACGGCCTGCTCCAAAGTCATCTTTTGCCCGTCTTCCCAGGCCGCGTTGAATTTCTCCTCACCCAGTTCGGCATGCAGAGATGCCAGGTTGCTTTCGTACTCAGGCTGATCCACCGGGTCGATCTTGGATCTCAGCGATGAGCGTAAAGACTCAGCCGCCCCAAAAATCCGTGCAGCTTTTTCGGCTGCGTGTTTTCCATTCGCCACTTCTGCCAATCGTTCCAGGCAAAAAGCAATGCCGCCGCTATCGCCGATCTCTTTGCGCACCTGGATGCTTTCCCTCAAGCGCTTGACTGCGGATTCCCAATCGCCCTGCCGCATTGCAATCCAGGCCGACGTACCGAGGGAGGCCCCGATGCCCCATTTATGTCCGAGCTCGCCTCGCAATACCAGACTTTCTTCGATCAGTTGGGAGGCCCGTTCAAGTGTGCCTTCGCGCAATGCGACCTCTGCCAACCCTGACAGCACGAATCCCATTCCACCCTTGTCCCCAATGCGGCGATGAATTGCCAATGCCTCTTCCAGGTATGCGTTGGCACGGGCGTGATCGCCAGGGCGCAGCACCGCCCAGGCCAGATTTGACAACGCACTGGCTGTATTCGTATCATCGTTCAGTTCTCTGGTAAGCGCCAACACCTCTTCCTGTAATTGAATTGCCGTTGCATAATCTCCCTTTTCCTCCGAAACCCAGCCCAACAAACTCTTCGCGTAAGAGATATACAGTTTATCTCCCAGTTCTTGAAAGATCAGTATTGCTTGCTCACCAAGAGACTGGGCGGCGGGATAATCGCTCTGGCGGTACGCTAAATCAGCAGCCCGCACGAGCACCTTACCAAAGGCAGCCGATCGATTTAACTCTTGTGCGTGCGTAAGTACTGCCGCGATGCGCTCGCGTCCTTCTGTCAGGTGACCGCGGATCGACCAGAATTCTCCGAGTGCGTCTGAAAGCCGCAATCCCGCCTCCACCCCACCCTCCGATTGCTGGCTCCAATCCAATGCCGCTCTCAGGTTTTCGTGTTCGGTTTCCAGGCGATTCAACCACATCGCCTGCTGCGTGCTTTCAAGCTCTGGTAGCGCTTCCTCTGTTAAACCTAAGAAAAAGTCCAGGTGCTGGTTTCGGATGGGCTCCCCCTCGCCCGACTCAAACAACTTGTCGCGCGCATATTGCCGGATTGTCTCCAGCATCCGATAGCGTGTTTCACTGGCGTGCTGTTCAAAGACGATCAACGACCTGTCCACCAGGTGCGCCAGCAGGTCAAGCACGTCTTCAGCGCAAACCGGGTCGCAACTGCATACCGCCTGCGCGGCATCCAGCGTCCATCCACCTGCAAAGACGGACAGCCGGCGCAACAGCACGCGCTCTTCTTCCGTCAACAGATCGTAACTCCAATCGATGGCTGCCCGCAAGGTTTGCTGTCGCGGCACGGCTGTGCGACTGCCGCCTGTAAGCAAACGAAAGCGATCGTCCAAGCGAGCCGCAATTTGCTCCGCACTAAGAGATTTGACGCGTGCCGCGGCCAACTCGAGCGCAAGCGGAATACCGTCAAGCCGCTGACAGATCTGCACGAGGGCAGAGGCGTTCACCTTCGTCACACTGAAATCAGGCTGGACAGCATGAGCACGCTCAATGAACAGGCGGACGGCTTCGTACTGGGTCAGACTGGCGATATCCTGGAGACCTGTGAAGTCTTTCGGGGGCAGCGATAACGACGGCACCCGGTACGCCGTTTCGCCGGAAATGCCCAATGCCTCACGACTCGTCGCAAGAAGCTTGACCTGCGACGTGACGTGCAAAATCGTATCGGCAAATTTAGCGCACGCCTCAACCAGGTGTTCGCAGTTGTCAAGGATGAGCAGCGTCGTTTTGGTACGCAGATTATCCGACAACAAGGCCATCAGCGATTGTCCTGCGGCTTCGCGTAAACCCATGACGGACGCCACAGTCTGGGGGATCAAATCCGGGTTGGTCATCGAGGCGAGTTCGACAAACCACACGCCATCGGGGAATTCATCAATCAGGTCCGCCGCCGCCTGCAGCACGAGGCGCGTCTTGCCGCACCCGCCTTCGCCAGTAAGGGTAAAGAGGCGTGTGCCATTCAGAAGTTCCTGGATACGTGCCATCTCGTGCTCGCGGCCGACGAAACTTGTCAGTTGTATCGGCAGGTTGTTGGGATGCGTGTCGAGGGTCTTCAGGGGCAGGAATTCCGAGCGCAAATCGGGGAGGATGGCTTGATAAATATGTTCGGGACGAATAAGGTCCTTGAGCAGATGCGCATCCAGGTCGCGCAGAGAAACATCGGAGGGCAGGGCTTCCCGCACGAGTTCAGCAGTCGGAAGAGAAAGCAGGATCTGCCCACCGTGCCCGGCCGAAAGCAAGCGCGCGGCGCGGCTTAGTGTCAGGTTTGAAGCATATTCTCCAGAGGTGTGCTCGCCGGCATGTACTTCCGCCATCCCGGTGTGCAGGGCCATGCGTACACGGATCTCGCCCGTTTCCCCCCAACTGGCGGCGTGCAGCCCGCGCTGCGCGGCCAGCGCCGCTTCGAGCCCATTGGCTGCCGTTGAAAACGCCGCACAGAACGCATCGCCAATGATCTGAAAAACGTAGCCGTTATTCGCTTCAATCGCCTCCCGCAAGATGGCGTGGTGGCGAGCAAGAGCACCTGGCATGGCCTTGGGAAACTGCTGCCAGAGTTTTGTGCTGCCTTCGATATCGGTGAATAGGAAGGTGACCGTGCCGGAGGGGAGATTGGTATCCATACCAAACACTCAGAGGGCTAAAGCATCCAATTCCGTGTAATCTCAAAAGCGAGTAGACATATCGTATCGATTCAATTTTACAGCTATTTATTGAGTCTTCGTCCCACAGTCTCTCGGCTTTCCATACATTGTCGCATCAGTGAGCGCAATTTCAATTTTGACCAGTTCGTTGGATCTGACTTCGATCGGTCCACAGGTGATAAACGGGTAATCGATACCCTGGGAACCTTCTACCTGTAAGATAGCGCTTACATAATAACTGCCTGCTGGAAGACCCCACCCGAACTCACCGCCAGAGATATCTTTGAAGCTCTTGGTTGCCTCCTGCCCCATGGGTATACTGTCCGATCCCGTGGAAACGAAAACAAGAATGCTCCCCAATTTTATGCCAGTATAAATTACTGTACCACTGATACTTGTAGATGGAGGCGTGGGTGTTGCTGTTGGGGGAACAGGAGTTAGAGTAGGAGGCATTGGGGTTGCCGTCGGTGACGACACGGGAGTTTCGGTTGATTGCAGTGTGGGGATCGCCGTTGGAGCCGGCGGAAGTGCCGACCCTGATAACTGCCCCGGCCCACAACCTGAAAAACCCAAACCCATGACCAAAACAAGAATTGCTACAGTTTGTTGCTTTGTTTTCATTGATCTCCTGATCTATTACAAGCGCACCCGATAAGCACCGATAGGTAGATAGACGGGCGAGATAAATTTCCATTAAAAATGTTATAGCGCGGATTTCATTGTTGCTGCCGCTAAAGGTTTCCTTATTGATCCAAATTCCAGCAGACCACAATTTCCAGTTCCATCGAGCTCCTGGTTCACCCGAAAAACCTTTCGGGTCTTCTTATGTAGAGAATCATCGTCAGCGCGGCCTTGATATATGCAATGCCGCCAGGCTGCGGGGAACTTTACCGCTGCATAGGATAAGCCAGGAAAAAACACACAGCCGGATGCCTGCCACCGCAGGTAGCCGGGCCGCGCGGGGTAATGGCGACCGACAGGTCGCTGTTCAGGGAAGGCGGGATGTGGATCGCAGTTGAGAGGTCGAAGCTAAAGCAGGCTACTCCAAAAGGTTATCGAAGTCGGTCGTGGTCAGCGCTGCCTGTGTGCTGAACGAGACGGACAACAGTTTACTCAAAGCCATCGAAGCCTTCATGGCGCTCTGCATATCAGGGAAATTCACGATTAACACAAGGTCGATCTCGCCCAGCAGTACATACCCAGCCGTGAGTTCTCCACCATTTTGTTTGATCAAGGCAATCGCCTTGTCCGTGCGCTTGGCGCTGACGGACTTCACGGCATCCAGGGAATACTTCCCGAACATAAGATACGTTGACATTTTCACCTTTCCTTTCATCGAACGATTGTTGGAGAATGACCTGCGCCTCAGTTTTCTCCGTTACAAACTAAGCGTCGTTATATCATCTTGATGGCCCCTTCCACCGCAGTGGTCAATTTTGCCAATTCATCCTGGGTCATCCCCTTCAGCATATCTGCATGCACCACGCCCGCATGGGCAAACACCTTCTGCTTTACTTCTTCGAAAGTTGTATCGATCACAACATAATCGCAATCCACACCAAGATCCCTGCAGCCATATCTAAACATGAGCATGCTCCTATTGAATCGTGAAAATAATAGAGGAAGTTGCTTCCGTCTCGCCGCAACAGGTGGCCCTGTATCCTTGCGGTAACGCTGATCTAAATTCATAATGATGGAAATTGAGCCATGATTTCAAGCATATTCTCCTTTTCATCATTCATAATTGATCATTACAGAATGCGGTTTGTAACCCCGGCAAACCTTTGAATCTTGAGTTTATTGCATTAATATGAATCCATTATAACCTTGTCTACCAAAAATACCATTTTGGGAATATTTTCACAATATCCTTAGGAATCCCTTCAGAGGCTGTTTAATAAGTCAAAATTCACCACGGATGAACACGGATAAAAAGGATTTATGTTGATAAACAATGCCTTAAGAGTCGGTTTATCAAAAAGAAACTTAGTTCATCCGCGTTCATCTCCACCCAAAAATATTCTATAAACAGTCTCTGATGTATAGTATTATCAGGATATATTCATAATATTTCTTTTTAAGGAGGCTGGGATGAGCATCGAATTTTGGGGCGCACTGGCTTTTGGATTGGTGATCGGTTGGGTTACTTATCGCACACTTCGCCGGACCAAGCAGGAATCAACCCTGGCAGATATTGCCACGGTGATTGGGGCAGTCGGTGGAGCAGCCGTGACGGCCATTTTCAAGGTTGGACCACTTTTTGCGGGTTACTGCATTGGCCTGGCGGTTGGCTTCTTTGGCTATTTTGTGGTCATGTTGATATTCCCCGAAAGGGACGCCCAGGGAAAGCGTGTATCGCCATACAAGAATGGCATGTTGGCCCCATAGGTGATCGTTGAAAATTTGAAATGACTTTTCAACCCAATTATCATTTTATGCTGGACGTGCTGGCCAACCGCCGTCCGGCCAGGCTGCCCATCTACGAGCACATCATCAGCCCGGTGATGATGGAGCAGGTGCTGGGGGTCAAATTTGCGCACCTGGAACAGGGGGACGGCCGCGACCTGGATGAGTTCTTCCAGCATTACTGCCGTTTCTGGCCCATGATGACCTACGATACCGTCTCCTATGAAGTCTGCATTACCGAAAGCCTGCCGGGTCATGGCGCCATCATGGGCGGAAAGGGACCCATCCAGGACCGGGCGGATTTCGAGCGTTATCCGTGGGCAGAGCTTCAAGAGCGCTACTGGGCGCTGGCGGAACCAAAGTTTGCCGCCCTGGGACGTCACCTCCCGCCTGGCATGCTGGCGCTGGGCGGGGTGGGCAACGGTGTGTTGGAGATCAGTGAGGACCTGGTCGGGTTCGAGTCGCTGGCCTATCTGCGGGTGGATGACCCTGAGACCTATGCCAGGCTCTACCAGCGCATCGGCGAGCTGATGCTGGGCATCTGGCAGGAATTCCTGCGGCGGCATGGCGACCTGTTTGCCATCTGCCGCTTCGGCGACGACCTGGGGTTCAGATCCAGCACGCTCATCTCGCCAAAATTGATCCGGCAGTATATCATCCCGCAGTATCAGCCAGTCATCGCGCTGATCAAAGCGAGCGGCAAGCCTTTCCTCTGGCATTCCTGTGGGCGCATCTTCGAGATCATGCAGGATGTCCTTGCGCTGGGGATCGACGCCAAGCATTCCAACGAGGACGCCATTGCCCCCTTTGACGAGTGGATTGCACGCTACGGCGGGCGGATCGGCCTGCTGGGGGGCATCGATGTGGACGTGTTATGCCGCAAGGAACCTGCCGGGATCATTGAGGAAGTATATGAAAAGGGCCGGCGTTTTCGTGCCGCCGCGCAAGGCTACGCGCTGGGATCGGGCAACTCGATCCCGGATTATGTGCCCCTGGAGGGTTACCTGGCCATGATCACAGCCGCCCAGCGCATCCGGGCAGAAGAAACCATATAATCACCTAAACTTCCGAAGTCTCCAAGACTTCGGAAGTTTTTGAAAGTGTTTGTCTCAGCCGACCTCCATGATGTTCAGGCAGAAGCTGGAAACCAATCCTTTTTGTCATCCTCATTTCTGATCTCCGGCATTTGCAATCCGTCTGGAAACCGGCTAAAATTCGCGAACCAAGGAGAACAAGAATATGACAGGAAAATTGGCAGGAAAAGTGGTTATGATCACTGGCGCCAGCTCGGGCATCGGTCATGCCAGCGCACTGTCGCTGGCACAGGAAGGGGCACACCTGGTGGTTACAGCACGCCGGAATAACCGGTTGGAAGAATTGGTGAAAGCTGTAGAAAAGGCCGGCGGTAAGGCCGCCAGCGTGGTTGGCGATGCCACTGCGGAAGAGACCGCCCAGCGCTGCGTGGACGCAGCCATACAGACCTTTGGCCGCCTGGATATCCTCATCAACAATGTCGGCATTGGCAACTACAAGAACCTGGTGGATACCAGCGCGGCGGAATACGATGAAATGATGGATTCAAACGTCCGCTCGACCTTTTTGTTCACCCGGCATGCCGTCCCGATGATGATCAAGCAGGGCTCAGGGATGGTCCTGATCATCTCCTCCATGGCAGGCAAATATGGTTTCCCGGGAGAGGCGGTCTACTGCGCCACCAAGTTCGCCCAGGTGGGTTTTGCCCAGGCGCTCGACAAGGAACTGCGCCCGCACGGCATCAAGGTGGGCGTGATCTGCCCGGGCGGGGTCAAGACCGAGTTCGCCCTGGGGAAGGGCCGCACCGAGCAGGGCGTGGCCGCCTCCGGCATGCTCGAACCCGAAGATGTGGCCGGCGCCGTCCTGCTGGCCTGCACGCAGAGTCCCAACGCCCGCATCATCGAGGTGCAGATGCGGACGATGAACGAATCTTTGACCTGAAATAACCAAGTGACAGTCACCTTCTCTTCGGGTGACTGTCACTGCGAATCCATCCTTTGCGCCGACAGGCTCCTGGGGTCCCGGTCAAACCAGTGCCTAATCCTGTATTTTTTCAACCGGTCTTGGCCAGGGCACACGGACGGTTTGTCTTACGCCTTTCCCCTTATACGAATGGAACTGTACAGATCCTCCCAGCAGGTTAAAGCGCTCTTTGATGCCGATCAGTCCGATTCCACCTGATTGGGTTGTGTCTTCCATCCCATGACCATTATCGAGGACAGAAAGAGTTACCAACTTTTTTCTATAGTGAAGCCTGACATCCACTTTGGTGGCCCGGGCATGCTTGATGATATTGGTAAAGGCTTCCTGGACAAAGCGATATAAACTGATGCCAATTTCGTCCGGCAAGCCGGGGATCTCTTCGCCTTGATAGTCAATCGAGAGTCCGGTTCGTCTTGAGAATTCCTCACAATAATCCTTAAGGCTCAAGTTTATCCCCAATATCTCCAACACCGGAGGACGCAGGCTGTGAGAGAGCGTCCGGATTTGATGCGTCACCTGATCAGTGATATTCAGTGCAGCCGCCAGGCGTTGTTTGGCCGGTAAGTTGCTTTCAGGGATGTCATTTACGATTGAAGCGAGGCCATATTTCAATGAGATCAACGCCTGCCCGGCCTCGTCATGCAGCTCGCGGCTGATCCGGCGACGTTCCTCTTCCAGGACTGTGACAAGCTGGTCGGTCAGTTTCCTCAGCTGGGTCTGGCTGGCGAACAACTCGGCCGTCCGTTCCGCCACCCGCTTTTCCAGTTGATTGCGCGCATGCAGGAGTTCCGATTCGATATTTTTACGCTCCGTGACATCCCGGGAGACTCCCATGGCCCCGGAAATATTGCCCAGGACATCCCGCAGCGGTACCAGCCAGGTGCCCAGCCAGATTGACCGGTCATTGTAAATGGTCTCTTCCTCAGCATAAACGGTTGTGCCATTCTTCAAGACCTTCTGGATATTCTTCTCCTGATGAGCATTGCCAAGAGACGAAAAGAAACGCCGGCGCGGCTGCCCGATGATTTCCTGCAATGGCAGGTTGATAAAAGCCGCCGCAAAACTGTTGACATATTGGATACTGTCGTCCGGGCCAACGATATAAATCATGTCTGGCGAGGCTTCCGCCAGAGTCCGGTAGCGTTCTTGAATTTGAAATAACGCTTCCTGCACCCGCTTCCGTTCGGTGATATCCTGCATAATGGCAGAGCGGACGAGGCGGCCTTTCAACATCGTCGGGGCGTTGCTGAAATGAATGTCGACGAGATGCCCGTCTTTATGCTTCAGCCGCATCTCACCACTCACAGGTAGATTAACCCTCATTTCTTTCGCAAGAACGGGGATTTTTGACAGGTCCACTTCCGCCAGGAGTGAAACCGTGCTTCTTCCCAATAACTCCTCTATTGAGTAACCCAGCATCTTCGCAAAAGCATCGTTCACATAGATCAATGTGCCGGGTTCCGGGTCATCGGTTGACTGGATCACCCCATCGATGGAAGTCTCTGCGATCGCCCGGAACTGCTCCTCGCTCTCCCGCAGCTCCTGTGTGCGCTCTGCCAGCAGCACTTCGAGTTGGGTCTGGTATTTTCTCAATTCTTCAGTTGTGTGGAGTAAGTCCGCCGCCATGGCCGAGCGGATTTCTTCCTGGTCTGTGAGCACAAGCTGGCGCGACCGTTTGACAAAACCGGACGACATACCGCTGAGCAAAGCCAGCATGCGCGGGTATAACAAAGTCACTTTATCCGGGAATGCACCTTCAACCAGCTGCCTGGACCAGAGCTGCCCGCTGATTTCGATCGCCAGCGGATCAAGGCAGGGCAGGCTGGCCAGTCCTTCGCCGATCTCTTTTGCGGCGTTGTCTGGCGGATTTTCAGCCTGGAGATAGGCAATGACTTGATCCGTGAGCTGAGAAAATTTTTGGAGCGCTTCGGTCCGATCGACTTGAAAACTACCGGTCGAGGCGAAGGCAAAGTACCAATCATGCGCGATCACCTGGCGACAGTCGTGGATGTCCAGGTGGGATGTTTGGGCTGATGATGAGCCCACGAGCCGGTTCTTACCCTGGCCGGTCTTCATGGTTTGCGGCCCACGCCGGCGATTGCCAGGGTCCTTTCCGGCTGGACAATGTGAATGTCCTCGGGACTCTCCGGCCTCCAGAGCTGTATGGTAACAACCCCGGGTTCGAGCAGTTCGAATCCCTCGTACATGCGGGTGGTCTCCGCGATGGTACGGCTTACAGCGGGGGTACTGGTACTTCCAGACATGCGGTCAAGTTGGGCGATGGTTTCGGTTGGTGCATTTTCCAGGCAGTAATGGGATATGGCCATATAACTGCCTGGCGCCAAGCGATTCTTTATGACTCCCAGGATCCTCTGAAGCTGTTCCTCAGTGATGACAAAATGCAGCACCGACAGCAAAAGCACCCCGAGCGGCTTGTGCAGATCGATCAGGCTTTTGAAAGTTGGATGGTCCAATATTTTTTCAATATTGTGGATATCTTCCTGGATGACATCGGCGTTTGGGTTGTCTTTCAGGATGGCCCGGCTGTGGATCACTGCAACCGGGTCAATGTCCACGTAGACAACCCGGGCCGAGGGGTTGATCTTCTGAGCCACCTCATGAACATTGCCGGAGGTGGGGATGCCGGAGCCAATATCCAGGAACTGATCGATCCCCTGCTGGCACAGGAATTTCACCACCCTGCGCAAGAATGCCCGGTTGGCCAACGCCCCCAGCCGGATGTCCGGGAAGATCTCGATCACCCGGTCTCCCAATTTCCGGTCCACCGCAAAGTTATGAAACCCGCCAAGCAGGTAATCGTAATAGCGGGCGGCATTGGGACGTTCCGCCGGCGTCTCCAAAGAGCTCCAATCTTCAGGTTTGGGCATGTTTTTTATCTCCCTTAAGTCTTATTACAATTCGTATATTTATACATGGAAAAACCAATTGCGTCAACATTGTTCTTCACCAAGCCGTGGAATAATCAAATATTAATCTTCCCCGGTTATAATACTAATATTGTCTGATTTATCAAAATAATACATTCATCCCCAGGAGGTCGCCATGTCAGACTATATCAAACCGCCGGAATCCGAACTTCGCAAAAGCCTGTCCCGCCTTCAATATGAGGTCACCCAGCACGAAGGGACCGAGCCGGCTTTCAGCAATGAGTATTGGGATAACAAAAAAGCCGGCATTTATGTGGATGTGGTCTCCGGCGAACCCTTGTTCAGTTCGCTGGATAAATATGATTCGGGCACGGGCTGGCCAAGTTTTACCCGTCCGTTGGAGCCGGATAACATCCATACCCACACCGATCACAAGCTCTTCATGGCTCGGACCGCCGTGAGCTCAAAACAGGCCGGATCGCACCTCGGGCATGTTTTTGAGGATGGCCCGGCACCCACCGGCCTGCGTTACTGCCTGAACTCGGCTGCCCTGCGCTTCATCCCGGTTGAAAAGATGGAAGAAGAAGGCTATGGCAAGTACCTGGCCTTATTCCAGGCCCACACCAAATAAGCCGCGCCGCCCGCCCTGGGGGCTGCAATCGAAACCCCGGCCGGCTCCGCCGCGCAGCACGGTGACAGCCACCCATTTTATTTACCCGGTGTTCACTGAGCCGGTGGTCTGGGAGTCGGATGAACAGGGGATTGACAGCTCATTCACCCCGCTCCAAGCCGGCCGCCTGGCGATCATAAGGCACCTCTTAGGGCGATATTACTGACGCAGCTCTAATCCGGCCAGGTTCGGATTTGAAAATTAAACATGGAGTCCGAAGTCTCTGACTTCGGCTTCTCCAACGTCTGGAGACGTCGGACTCCGACGCCAGCATTTTCGTCTCCAAATCCCCAAATCCCAGATCCCTGATCCCTATCCATTTCCGCGGTACAATCGCCCCATCCTTCTTAAATAACTACTCTCTATTCCCTTCTCTCTACTCTCTCCAACCCCATGCCTTCTGATACCCAGGTCATTTACTCCATGATGCGCGTCGGGCGCATCCACCCTCCCAACAAGCAGGTCCTGCGGGACATCTCGCTGGGCTTCTACTACGGCGCCAAGATCGGCGTGCTCGGCTTGAACGGCGCCGGTAAATCCACCCTGCTGCGCATTATTGCCGGCGTGGATAAGGATTACGTCGGCGAGATCGCCATGAGCAAGGGCTATTCCGTCGGCCTGCTTGAACAGGAGCCCCAGCTCGACCCGGAGAAAACCGTCATCGAAGTCATCCGGGAAGCCGTCCAACCCATCGTGGACATGCTGGCCAGGTTCGACGAGGTCAATGCGAAATTTGCCGAGCCTGAGGCAGACTTCGATGCCCTGATCGCCGAGCAGACCCGCCTGCAGGAAGCCCTCGACAAGGTGGACGCCTGGAACCTGGACAGCCACCTCGAGCTGGCCATGGACGCCCTGCGCTGCCCGCCGGCAGATTCGCCCATCAGCGTGCTCTCCGGCGGCGAACGCCGCCGCGTGGCCCTGACCCGCCTGCTGCTGACCGAACCCGACATCCTGCTGCTGGACGAGCCCACCAACCACCTGGACGCCGAGTTGGTTGCCTGGCTGGAGCAGCACCTGCGGGCATACAAGGGCACGGTCATCGCCGTCACGCATGACCGCTACTTCCTCGACAACGTGGCCGGCTGGATCCTGGAGCTGGATCGCGGCTACGGCATCCCCTGGAAAGGCAACTACTCGTCCTGGCTGGAGCAGAAGAAGGACCGCCTGGCCCTGGAAGAGAAGAGCGAGTCCCGCCGCCAGAAGACCCTCGAGCGCGAGCTGGAGTGGATCCGCATGAGCCCCAAAGCGCGCCAGGCCAAGGGACAGGCGCGTGTCACCGCCTACGAACGGCTGTTGAGCCAGGAGTCCGAGCAGCGCCGGGAGGAACTGGAGATCTACATCCCGCCCGGTCCGCGCCTGGGGGATGTGGTCATCGAGCTGGAGGGCGTCACCAAGGGTTATGGCGAGAGCGCTTGTTGCTGGAAGATTTCAGCGCCAGGATCCCGCCCGGCTCGATCGTCGGCGTGATCGGTCCCAACGGCGCCGGCAAAACCACCCTTTTGAGGATGATCACCGGGCAGGAGCAGCCCGACCGCGGCACCATTCGCATCGGGGATACGGTCAAGTGGGCCTACGCCGACCAGACCCGCAGTCTCGACCCGGAGAAGACCGTCTGGGAGCAGATCACCGGCGGCGCCGAGACGCTCACCCTGGGCACCCGCAGCATGAACTCGCGCGGCTACGTTTCATCCTTCAACTTCCTGGGCCCCGACCAGCAGAAGAAGGTCGGCACTTTGTCAGGCGGCGAGCGCAACCGCGTCCACCTGGCCAAAACGCTCACGCAGGGCGCCAATGTGATCCTGCTGGACGAGCCCACCAACGACCTGGACGTGAACACCCTGCGCGCCCTGGAGGAAGCCCTGGAGGATTTCGCCGGCTGTGCCATCGTGGTCAGCCATGACCGCTGGTTCCTGGACCGCATTGCCACGCACATCCTGGCCTTTGAAGGCGATTCGCAGGCGCACCTGTTCCTGGGCAACTGGAGCGATTACGAGGCCCACATGAAGGAGACCTATGGCAAGGATCTCCAGCCGCACCGGGTGAAGTACAGAATGCTGAAAAGATAATATTGGAACGTTTCCAGGTTGGCACGTTTTCACGTTTAACGTGCAAAGTTGTTAACTTGCTAACGTGTCAACGTTTAAACGTGCCAAAATGCTCTCCGCTTCCTTGTAGGCCACCTTGTAATAATACGGCGGGCCATCGCACGTGGCGAGTTTCTTGGCTTCCGCGGCAAATTGTTTCGCTTTGGCCTTGTCCTTTTCCTGCTCCAGCGCGTATTGGGCGAGGAAGAGATTCACATCCGCCCCCTGCAACACATACCCGCTGCGCTCCGTAATCATCAACGCCTCGGACGCTTTTTCCTGCGCGTCCTTGACATCGCCTTGAGCGTACCGCAGCCGCGCAAGGTCGAGTAGGATGTCGGCTTCATGTTCAACTATGTCGATTTGCCGACAGAGATTGAGCGCTTTGGATAGGTTTTCTTCTGCCAAAATCAATTCGTCATTGGCGCGATAGGCTGAGCCAAGCAGCCAATAAGCGCGAATATAATCACGAGGAGTTGGAGCGTCCGTCCTTGCGTCTTCATCTGCCATTTCAAGTGCACGTTGGGCACATTCGATTGCAGACAATGGACGATAGACAATGGACGATGGTCTATCGTCTGCCGTCTGTCGTCCAAGAAGAAGGAAACGCAGTGCGCGGTATGACCAAATAACACCTTCCGATTGAACAGCATGGTGTTTCTCAAATATTTTCAAACCTGTATCCAATTCCTGCTCTGCCTCCTGCCACATACCGCGATAGGACAGGAGGGACCCCAATTCCTGATGACCAACGGCTTCCCCGAATTCATCGGCAATCTCATGGCACAGGTCAATTTGGCTGCGCAGATTACGCTGGGCGGCGCTCAGCGCGCCGATGCAAATTTGTGCCATACTTGCCACGTTCGCCAGCCCACGGGCGAGACTCTGCTTGTTGCCTACTTTTTCTTGCAAATGATTTTGCATTTCAAATAGAGGAACGGCGCGGCGCGGCTGTCCACTAAGGGAGTAGGAGTTTGCAAGTTCGTTGAGAGTCCATGCTTGGGCGTTTTCATTTTTCAAGCGCGGCGGCTTATCTTCACCGTCAAGAAATAAAGCACGTAAAAGTTCAGCAATAAGTTGATATGCACCAAATTGAAAATAAAGTGGATTTGGTGAAAGTCGGTCACGAAATAATTTCGGCGCCTCATCCAAATTCCCCGCCCTGACCAGGTGATGATACAGTTCGATGATAGACGCGAGGTCTTCCAGTTTTTCTACTTTTGCAGGGTTTGGAACCGCTTCAAAGTAGTTGACGAGGCGTTCATGCGCGTCCTTTCGGTCAGCGGCGGTTAGTCGGTCATAGGCGTAACGACGCACGATGGGGTGGAGATCGAATTTTTTATTTTTATCATCAAAATGCAGCAGGCCGCGGTCAACCAGGTCGTGCAATTCATTCTGCAATTGGGGCGACGCATGCGTTGCCCCTACAACGACGGCCTCAATTGATTTCATTTCCACCGCCGAGCGGAAACAGGCGATCATGCTGAGTAATTTCTGTTCCAAGACAGGCAGACTGTTGTAGGAAACTTCCAGAATGTGATGCTGATGCGCCTTGAGATCGCCATCTATCTTGAGCTTTTGGGCGACAACGACGTCAGCAGGATTTTTAAAGTCTTTCAAAATGCGTCCAGACAGCAACCGCAAACTGAGCGGGTGATAGCCATACGGTTCGCAGGCGGCTTCGATCTCGGTATGTGTTCCATGAATTCCCTGCGCGTGAATAAAAGCCACCACGTCTTCTTTGTTCATGGCGGTCAATTCGAGTTCGCGGCAGCCTTGCATAAACTCTCCACGTGGCTGGACGGCGCGCGGCGTCAGGCGCGTGGTCATCAAGACTTTGCCCTGCATCTGCGGCAGGGAGCAAACGCCTTTCAAGAAAGTTTCGGCGTTCACGTCCACACAATCCAAAATGCCCTCATCCTTGTCCTCTCCCTGAAGGAGAGGGGACTCATCGCCTTGATAGGCGGCGCTCATGCTGCTGAAGGCGCGTAAGGCACGCTCGAAGCCATCCATGATAAGCAGGATTTTCTGCTCCTGCATAGCTTTTAGCACTTCGTCCACCTGGGCGCGCCGGCCCTGCGGCACTTCGCGCTGGAGATACTTGAGCGTTTCTTCCACAAAGAGTTCAAAGCTGGCATCACCTTCGTAGAAGGACCACCAGAGGACTTTGGGACATTCTTTTGGATCAATATCATGGATCAGCCAGTGCCAGGCCAGGGCGCTCTTGCCAAATCCGCCCAGGGCACACAGGATGAAAAGGCGATTTTCCGAATCTTCGGTCAGCCAGTGAATCAACAAAGCACGCTCGGCCTTGCGGCCGGTAAAGTGAGGCGGCATGGGATAGGGGTGAGCGAGGTGCCATGAACTTGTATCGCGTGAACTCAGCTTTGATTTACCGGGAATAGGAGCATTTGGTTTACCGAGGGCCTTAAAAAGCTGCAACCAAGCATTATCCAATCGCTCAGAACGCATGAAGTCAACGTATGTCAATGACTTCACACGCTTTGGCGGTTCGCATTTCTTCAGCATGATTGGAACTAATTTCTGACGTCTTCCGGCGGGATCGTCGGTTTGTGTTAGGATAGCTTCAAAGTCCGTCCATTCACTACCTGTCCAATTCGGTGTCAGGACAAGCAAAGTATGACGACTTTCATCAACTGCATCTTCCATGTTTACAATGCTTGGTTTCCCCGCGTCGAAATCTCTAAAATCGATGCAGACTTTTGACCCCGAATTTTCTAGCGCTGGCAATAAAGTGTTAACCACCCATGTTTCATCATTGTGACTATATGAGATGAAAACATCGTATTTGAATTCTATGTCTGCCATGACCCTTCCCTCGCGCGACAGTGATACCCCTACTTTAACACAAAATCCGTTTTTTGCAATCTTTTTTTTTCGTTGGGGCACGTCACCTGTAGGGGCACGGCGACGCCGTCAGACAAACCCTTGCGAAGGTTTTAGAACCTTCACAAGCGCGGCCTAGGCGCGAAACGACCCGGATCCTTCGATCGGGTCGTTAGCGAGGAGGATGAGCGCGCTTTCGAACGCGTTTTCCAGTATTATAATAAACCTTGTTCATGAACATTTCGTGAAATTATTCCGAATAATAATGGGGGTTCATCCGTATACTATATAGGGTTTTTGTCCAAGAACAACCCCGAGGAGACAAAATGGCCAACGGCACTTCCCTGATCGATACCCAAAACCTGGTGAAAAAATACGGCGACAAGCTGGCTGTGAACAACGTCAGTTTCAGCGTGCAAGGCGGTGAGGTCTTTGGTTTCCTTGGTCCGAACGGAGCCGGGAAGACCACCACCATCAAGGTGATCGTTGGACTGCTGCAGCCCACTTCCGGCAAGGTTACAGTGGGCGGGTATGATATCCAGGCCCAGCCGCTCCCGGCCAAGGCAGCCAGCGGCTACGTCCCGGATACCCCCAACCTGTACGCCAAGCTGAGCGGGCGCGAGCTGCTGCGCTTCGTCGGCGAGCTCTATAATTTGGATCCCCAGCTCGCCTCTCAGCGCGCCGAAGAACTTCTGCGCGTGCTCGACCTGGCCGAGGCGGCCGATAACACGATCGACTCCTACAGCCACGGCATGCAGCAGAAGGCTTCCCTGGCGGCGGCATTGATGCATGATCCCAAGGTGCTCGTGCTCGACGAACCGACCGTGGGCCTGGACCCCAAGTCAGCCCGGCTCATCAAGGACCTCCTGCGCCAGATGGCCGAGCGCGGCGCGGCCGTCTTCCTCTCCACCCATATCCTGGAGATCGCCGAGCGCATGTGCGACCGCATCGGCATCATCAACAAGGGCGAACTGGTGGCGGTTGGCACCATGGCGGAACTACGCTCCCTGGGCAAGGCCGGCGAGGTCAGCCTGGAGGATATCTTCCTGGGCCTCACCGGAGGCGCCGAGGAAGCTGAATTGGCCGAGATCTTGAAATGAACGCCCTGGCTGCCTCCCCCTCCAAGGATATTCTGCCGGCTGTCTGGAAACTCCTGCGCCTGCGCATCCGGCTCAGCATCAACACGTTCAAACACACCAGGACCATCCGGAAGATCCTCACCATCCTCGGTTACCTGGTCCTGCTCGGGGTTGCCGTTGGCCTGTGCGTTGGGAGTTGGCTGCTGCTGGGTTTTCTGCGTTCACCCCAGCTCAAACAGTACGCCGGGATGGATCCAGCCCCCTTCCTCCAGGCCATCCCGGTGCTGATCATGTCGACCCTGTTCATGGGCATCCTGTTCACCAGCTTTGGCGTTTTGCTGCAAGCCCTTTACCTCTCCGGAGACATGGATTTCCTTCTGGCCTCCCCGGTGCCCATCCGGGCGGTCTTCATCAGCAAGCTTCTGCAGGCGGTGCTGCCCAACTTTGGCCTGATCGCCCTGTTCGGCCTGCCGGTGTTATTCGGCTTGGGTCTATCCGAGCATGCCAACTTCCTCTACTACCCGCTCGTCCTGCTGATCATGATAGCCCTGGCGCTGGCGGCGGCCGGTCTGGCGGCGCTGCTGGTCATGCTGGTGGCGCGCCTCATACCCCCCCGGCGGGCCGCCGAGATCCTCGGTTTTATTGGTGCCACCTTTGCCATCCTGTGCGGCCAGATCGGGAACATCGGGAACGCCTTTGGGCTGTATGACAAGGTAACCGGCACCCAGGTCAGTAACATGTTCACCCTGGCCGAGCGCTTCAATTCCCCCTGGTTCCCACCCAACTGGGCCGGGCGCGGGCTGGTGGCGCTGGGTCAGGGTCAATGGGGCGCCGGTCTCCTTCAGGTGGTCCTCACCCTGGGGTTCACATCGGTTGCCTTCCTGTTCGCACTTGCCCTGGCGGAACGCTGGTATTACACCGGCTGGGCCAGGATGCAGGTGATCACCCACAAGAAGAAGGCAGTCCGGGTCGCGCGGCCGGCCGCTGTCTCCCGGGCAGCCGTCCCATCCAGGGGCAGGCAAATGCTTCCCGCCCCGATCCGGGCCATCCTCTGGAAGGATTCCCTGGTCTTCCGCCGGGATGCGCGTAACATGTCGTTGCTGATCTCGCCGTTGATCCTGGGACTCGTTTATACCGCCTGGATCCTCCGCCTTGGTGGCCAGGCTCCAGCTGGACAGGGCCAGGCGCCGGCCATGTTCATGGACGCCATGCAAACCCTGCTGGCCTTCAGCAGCGTCGGGATGAGCCTGTTCGTCGGCTGGATTCTGCTTATCCGCCTGGCCGGGATGGCGTTCTCCTCGGAGGGAAAAAATTACTGGATCTTGAAATCCTCGCCCCTGCGCACCGTCCACCTGCTGGTGGCCAAGTACCTGGTGGCCTACCTACCCGCCTTTGCAATGGGCATGATCTTCCTGATCCTGATAGCGGTTGTGCAGAAAATGACCCCGGGGATTTTCCTCTACAGTCTTCTGGCAATGGTCATGTGCCTGGCTGGGATGACCGGCATCCTGCTGGGCTTTGGCACTGCCGGCGCAAAGTTCGACTGGGATGACCCGCGCAAGATGAACGCCGGGAGCATGGGTTGCCTGGGACAGATCCTCACTGCGGCCTTCCTGCCGCTTGCGTTCGGTTTGTTCATCGGTCCGCTGTGGCTGGCTCAGATCTTCAGCTGGCCGATTTTCTATGGCTACCTGGCCGGGGGGATCCTGGGTGTGGCCGTGAACCTGCTGGCCGCCCTCCTGCCGCCATGGTTGGCACGAAAGAAAGTGGAGCGGCTGAACGAGAGCTAAAAAAATGATTTTGTAGGGGCACGGCGACACCGTGCACCTGCTCTTCGAGTCTTTTTCCCCGCAGTGGGGAAGCGTATAATGACCACGCGCATGCCACGTAAACTGTTATTTCTCCTCCTCGCCGTTTGCATGGCTGCCTGCACCGCCAGCCCGACGCCCTCCCCCACTCCATCGGCGAACCAGGTCAATGTGGAAGAACAGGCCGTCTATGCCTACCTGCTGCCGGAAATGTACCACAACCGAGGCTACGTCATCATGGCATTAACCGCGACGAGCCCAATCGGGGTGGATAATACCGCCCAGACACTCGATTATGTCCTGCAGAATATGCATGCTGTCGCCCAGGAAACAGTGGATAGTTTCAAAGCCCGCAACGACGCAGCTTATCCCCTTCGCCCGGACATGGAACTAGGCGGCCCATATACCCTCCTGACCCAGGCAGCCAGGAGCCAGATCTTCGGCCAGAATCAAAGCGGCTGGGATGTCTTCTACAACCGCTACCCCCAGGCGCCCGGGATCACCACGCTTTCACGCGTCGGTTTTAATGCCGCGTTCGATCAGGCCCTGGTTTACATCGGCACACAGAGCAACTGGCTGGCCGGCGCGGGTTATTACATCCTGTTGAAGAAAGCTTCCGGCAGTTGGAGCATTGACCAGCAGGTGATGACCTGGATTTCCTAACAAATGTCATTGCGAGCCGTACTTTGGCGAAGCAATCTCATGTAGGAAAGGAAGAACCACCTATCATGGGATTGCTTCGTCGCAAAGAACGCTCCTCGCAATGACATATACGTCGGTTTCATTTCGATTACAATCACGCCATGTCGCGTTTGAATTCGCCTTTTCTCTGGTTCATCCTGGTCCTTCTTTTCACTGCCGGGTTGACCGCCCTCGGCCCAAAGGATCAAGCCCTCGGAAATAATGTCCGCATCGTTTATTTGCATGGTGCCTGGGTGCTGACGGCCGAGGCTGCACTGGGCTTTTCGGCCGCCGCCGGGCTGCTCGGCATTTTGTTCCGGCGCGACAGACTGCACCGCTGGTCAGCTGCGCTGGGGGACACCGGCTTGTTCTTCTGGGTGACCTCCCTGCCGCTCTCCCTGTGGGCCATGCAGGCCAATTGGAACGGATTATTTCTGGCCGAGCCGCGTTTTCGCGTGGCTGTCATCTTCTCTGTGGCCGGGGTGCTGCTCCAGCTCGGCCTGATGCTGCTGGCCCGCCCGGCCTTCACATCGTTTTTCAATGTACTCTTTTTTGTCAGCTTGCGTATTTTCCTGTCACGCACTGCCTATGTCCTGCATCCGCCACCTTCCCCGATCTTCAGCTCGGGCAACCTGTCGCTGCAAGTTTTCTACATAATTGTTGTCCTATTGACCCTGTCCGCGGCCTGGTTCATGGCGCGCTGGTGGCTGCAAAGACAAAAGTGACATGCGGACCTCAATGCGCTGGCAACTGGCTGCCTTCACGCTCATCCGGATGATCTTTAACACCCTGCACCGGATGGTCTACCCATTCCTGGCGATCTTTGCGCGCGGCCTGGGTGTGGACCTGGCGACCATATCCTATGCGCTGACTGCCCGCAGCGTGGTCGGGACCGTCGGCCCGTTTGCCGCGGCGGTGGCCGACCGGCGCGGGCGGCGTTTCGGCATGCTATTCGGCGCTGGGCTTTTCATGTTGGGGGCGTCGGTGGTGGTCTTCTGGCCGAGCTTCCCCGGCCTGACCATCTCGCTGGTGCTGGCGACCCTCGGCAAGTACATCTTCGACCCCGGCATGCAGGCCTACATCGGTGACCGCGTTCCCTATGAGCAACGCGGCCGGACGATCGCCATCACCGAGTTTGGCTGGAGCCTGGCTTTCGTGGTCGGGGTCCCGTTGATGGGTTTCATGATCGCCCGCTGGGGCTGGATGGCGCCTTTCCCGCTGCTGGCGCTGCTGGGTGTGGTCATCGTCGCCGGCCTGGTCTGGATGCTGCCAAAAGATGCCCCGCAGGCCAACCCGGCGCGCTCGCGCGACAATTTCCGCCTGGTGTTGACCTCCCTGCCCGCCCTGGCCGGCCTGGCCATCGGGATGCTGGCCACCGCCGCCAATGAACAGGTCAACCTGGTCTTCGGCGTCTGGCTGGAGGACTCCTTCGGATTGCAGATCGCCGCCCTGGGGGCTGCCTCCGCCGTCATCGGCTTCTCAGAGATGGGCGCCGAAGGATTGGTGGCCGCCTTTGTGGACCGGTTGGGCAAATTGCGCGCCATTGCCCTTGGCCTGGCGGTCAACTCGCTGGCCGCCCTGGCCCTGCCCTGGCTCGGCCGGACCGAATTTGGTGCGTTGGCAGGGTTGTTCTTCTTTTATATCTCCTTCGAATTCACCATCGTCAGCAGCCTGCCCTTGATGACCGAGCTGCTCCCGTCGGCGCGTGCCACATTGATGGCCTTCAACGTGGCTGCGCTCTCGTTTGGGCGCGCCATCGGCGCTTTCCTGGCTCCCCGGCTGTACAGCTTGGGGTTCCTGGCAGTGGCGCTGGGAGCGGTCGGTTTTAATCTCCTGGCATTATTCGCCGTCAGCCGCCTGGCAAAAGAACGTCAACAGAAATAATTCAGACCTCCGAGGTCTGAGAGACCTCGGAGGTCTAAGAAATCGGGAGCCACCCATGTCCATATCCCCCTTCAAACTGGAACGCTACTTCGCCCAATACGAATTCAAAGTCAAATACCTGTTGAGCCCGTCGGATTGCGAAAGCCTTTCGATGGACGAACTGCTTCAAATGGCCTCCCCCGGGAGCCTGGCACTGTGGCAGGGCTTGAAATTGGGTTATACCGAGAGCCAGGGACATCCCCTGCTGAGAGAGGCGGTCGCCGGTCTGTATGAGCATATTTCTCCCGCCAACATCCTCATTGCAGCACCGGAAGAGGCCATCTTCATCGCCATGCAGACACTGCTGAAACCGGGAGACCAGGTGGTGGCAGTTTCGCCGGCTTACCAATCCCTGCATGAGATCGCCCGTTCCATTGGCTGCGAGGTAACCAGATGGAGCCTCCAGCCCGGCAGGGATAAAAGCTGGCGCGTGGATCTCGACCAACTGGAGGCCAGCCTGACCGATAGAACGCGCCTGCTGGTGATCAACTTCCCGCACAACCCCACCGGCCATACACTCACGCGCACAGAACTTGACTCGGTCATCGGGCTGGCTCGCAAGCACAACCTGTACCTTTTCTCGGATGAAATGTACCGGCTGCTCGAATACGAACCATCCACCCAACTGCCGGCGGTGTGTGACCTTTACGAAAAAGGGATCTCGCTCTCAGGCCTGTCAAAGTCCTTCGCCCTGCCCGGCCTGCGCCTGGGCTGGCTGGCAGTGCAGGAGAGCGGATTGATCGAAGACTGGCTGGCCTTCAAGGATTACACCACCATTTGTAACAGCGCCCCGGGTGAAATTCTCGGCCTGATCGCCCTGCAGAACAAAGAGCCCATCCTTCACCGCAACCTGGACATCCTCCGTGAGAACCTGCCGGCCGCCCGGGCTTTCTTTGAAACCTATGCGCAGTATTTCACCTGGCTGCCTCCCCGGGCCGGTTCCGTCGCCTTCCCCAAGTGGCTGGGATCCGGGCCAGTGGAGCAGTTCTGCCAGGAGGTGCTTGAGAATCAAGGCGTCATGATCGTTCCCGGCAGCCTTTTTGATTATCCTGGCAATCACTTCAGGGTGGGCTTGGGAAGAAAAAACCTGCCGGAAGCGTTGGAGCATGTCTCCGAATACCTCAGAAACCATCGAACCGCGTAGTGCCGGTACGATCCCGGGATTAGAGGTAGGATCGGAGTCCGGCATCTCCTGACGTCGGAGAGTGTCCGAAGTCGGAGACTTCGGAGTCCGGTTGCTAGAACGGACTCCGACATCTCAAGAGTCGCAGAAAAAAAGGATCTCGTGGAACATAAAGGGGTGTAAAATCGCTTGTCAGTCCGGGTGTTAAAATCCTTGCTTCGGATTCTTATTGGAACCGGTGACCCTCAACACGAATGACTAATAACGAATAACGAATAACAATTGAATTATCCGCATTATTCAAGTTGAAAGATTGTACGAAAAAAATTAAAAGAAAAGGAGTAACGGGATGCAGGATCAAATCAAACAACAGATCGAACGTCTGCGCACCCAGGGAGCCACTTACGTGGATGCGCGCTGGTACCCCTTCGAAGAATCGGAACAGCTGCTGATGTGGAACGGCAACCTCAAGAATGCCAGCTCCAACCGGGAGAGCGGGATCGGGATCCGGGTGCTTTACAAGGGCGCCTGGGGTTTCTCGGCCTCCTCGGACCTGGGCGGGCTGACCGGCCTGTTTGACCAGGCCTTCGAAAATGCGCGTGTGGCAGCCGAGCGGGTGACCTTCCCGGTGCGGCTGGCCGAGAAGGAAGCCCTCCAGGCCAGCTTCACAAGTCCCAGCCGTATCGACCCATTTGCGGTATCGCTGGCCGATAAGGTTGCCTTTCTTAAGGAAATGGATGCGAAGCTGGACCAGAAAGGCGTGTTCCAGCGAGTCTGCTGGTTGAACTTCGTCCGGAAACAGGTCGTATTCCTTGACTCGGAAGGCAGCCAGATCGAGAAGCATATTACCGAGGTCTTTGCCACGCTGGAGGTGAACGGGCAGGATGAACTCGGCGAGACCTTTGAGCGCAAGTTCCGCCTGGACCAGCACGGCGACAGCCGCGGTTGGGAGAGTCTCGACCGGCCCTTCTTCGCTGAAAACGCCGACCGCATCGTCCGGGAACTGAACCAGGTCCTGTCTGCGGAAGCCTGCCCCAGGGAGGAGCGTTCCGTCATCCTGCTGCCTGGCATCATGTACCTGCAAACGCATGAGACCATCGGCCACGCCCTGGAATTGGACCGCATCCTGGGCTACGAGCTGGCCTTCGCCGGCGGCTCGTTCGTCACCTTGAACGATTTCGGCAAGCTGCGCTACGGTTCGGAGAAACTGACCGCGCGCGCAGATGCCACCCTGCCCAACAGTCCCGGCAGCTTCGGGTTCGATGATGATGGTGTCACGGCCCAAAACAATCTTCTGATCGATAAGGGCATCCTGGTGGGGGCCATCACCGGACGCCAGATGGTCGAGGAAGCCAATGCCACCGCCCGGCGGCAAATCTTCTCCGGCAGCAGCGGGGCTGACCGGGCAACGGCCTTCTACCGCGTTCCGATCGAACGCATGACCAACATTAACATCGACCCGGGCCAGGATGGGACGCTGGAGGATATCATCGGCAATACCGCCAGGGGCATCCTGATGGACGGTGACCGCAGCTGGTCGATCGGCTCGAACCGTGAGCAGTTCCACTTCGCCACGGAGATCGGCTGGCTGGTGGAGGATGGCCGGATCACAAAACCGGTCAAGAATTCCACCTACAAGGGTGACACGCTCAAATTCTGGAACTCGCTTGCGGCGGTGGGTGACTCTTCCACCTGGCAGGTCAAATACGTGGATAACTGCGGCAAAGGCCAGCCCAACCAGATCATGCAGCTGGGTCACGGGGTGCCGGTCTGCCGCTTCGATAATGTCCGGATCGGAGAATAGCCATGCAGGACCAGATCATTCAAACCTTGCAGGATTTACGCCGCTACGCACATGGAAAAGGCTACGAGATCGAGTTGTTCTACCACGAAGAGGACAGCTACCTGATGCGCTTCGCCAACTCGGCCATCTCGCTGAACACCAACGAACACCTGATCCGCCTGGAGATCACAGCCTATTCCGGCAGGAAGCGCGCCAGTTACAGTCTCATCACGAACCTGGATAAGATTGATGAGATGAAGAGCGGCATCGACACGGCCGCCGGCATGGTCGAACACGCCCAACCGCTGAATTACCAGCCCACCATCCCGACCTTTTCCGAATCCTTCGCCGACGAAAGCGGCTGGGATGCGGCCCTGGCGGGGGTGAGCAGCGCCGAGAAACTGGCCTATTTCAACCAGGCATCCAAAGGATTGGAGTCCGCTGAGATCAGGCTCTCAGGCATCTTTTCCAGCGGGACGAACACGATTGCCCAGGTCTCGACCCGTTCGGAGCACAGCCAGTTTTTCAAGAGCTCGGACGCCCAGGTTTCGCTGGTTCTGTCGCATGCCAGGCTGAAATGGGAAATCACCGCCGAGCAGTCCGCCCAAAAGAGAGCTGACCTGGATCCGGATGCCCTGCAGCGGGACCTGGCCTACCTGCTGGGGCACTATCAGAATGACACCCCCCAGCAGATCCCACTGGGCAGGTACGATATTGTCCTGGGTTCAGCCGCTGTTGCCGATCTGCTCAAATTCATGAACTGGATTGCCTTCAATGGCGGCTCCATGAAGCGCGGCTCCTCCTTCCTGACGGAAGACCATGTTGGCAAAAAGGTCTTTTCGGAGCAGTTCAGCCTGATCGATGATCCAGACAGGCTGGAGACCTATCCCTTCAAACGCGACCTGACCGGGTTGGTCCGCAAAACCTGGCCGATCATTGAAAAAGGTATCTTTAATGGCTTCACTTGGTTCCAGGATGACGCCGACGAGTTCGGCGCCAAACCCACCGGACATACAGTCACCCATAAGAGCCTGGTTCTTTCAGGCGGTGAAAAAGATGTTGCCTCGCTGGAACAACTTGTCAACCTGAAACGTGAAAACGATCTCCTCTATATCCCCTTCCTGCACTACATGAACATTGTCAACCCCACCAAGGGCATCATCACCGGCAGCTCGCGCTTTGGCACCTTGCTGCTGAAAAAGGACGGCTCCGTGGTGGTACCCTACAACGTCCGCCTCACCCAGAGCCTGCTGGAGATCTTCGGCGACAAGGTGGCCTGGGTCTCGAAATACATTCTCCCATACAACACCTCGCAGAGTTATGCCGCCCGCAACCCCAGCGCCATCCTGGTGCCGCGCTTCATGCAGGTGAACGACCTGGAGATCTCGCATTCCAATTCCTCCTATTAGGAATCCCCGGAGGATTTATGGAAAAAGGAGCCTTGATCGGCACAGGGCGGACCGCGCAGGTTTATGCCTGGGGGGATGGGCGTATCCTCAAGCTCTACCAGGAGTGGATGCCGGCTGCTTCAATCGAATGGGAATTTTCCACCACCCGCCGCGTGCGGGACTCCGGCCTGCCGGTCCCGGCGGCGGAAGAGATCGTGCAGGTCGACGGGCGATTGGGGATCGTCTTCGAACGCCTGCACGGACCTTCGATGCTGGCAGCTCTCGTGGCCAATCCCCGACAGATCATCCCCTTATCCAGGCTCCTGGCAGAACTGCATGCCAGGCTGCATGCCTGTGTGCTGCCAGCCGAGGCCTACAGCCAGAAACAGCAGATCGAACGCGGCATCGACCTGGGCAAAGGCCTGTCGGAGGCGGAAAAGCAGGCCGTACTGGACATCCTGGTGCGTTTACCAGATGGGAATGCCGTCTGTCACGGCGATTTCCACCCGGATAATGTCCTCATGACCGACCATGGACCGATTATCATTGACTGGATGACCGCCACGCGCGGCCACCCGCTGGGGGACGTGGCCAGAACCGCTTTGCTCTTCCAGACCGGTGGCCTGCCGCCCGGGATCTCCTTTGGCACGCGCCTGATGATCAATGCCTCGCGCCGCTTGATCTTTTCAACCTATCTGAAGCGCTATCTGCAGCTCCACCCGGCCTCCCGAAACGGAATTGACGCCTGGAAGCTGCCGATCTATGCGGCCCGCCTGTTTGAGGTGGAGGGCTACCCGGCTGAGAAGAATCTCATCCTGCGGCGCATTCGGGCAGGCCTGGCAGAAATGAAATAAAGGATCTGATCGAACCACAATGACGACGGGAATGGACAGTTGTATAATGGAATTACGAGTTAATCAATGCTGATCCACTCCGCCTCCCAACTGCTTACCCTCCGGGGTGGTCCGCAGCGCGGACACGACCTGGGTTCGCTCGGCCTGCTCGAAGACGGCGCGGTGCTGGTGAGGGATGGGGAGATCCTGGCCGTTGGTCCCACCCGGGAACTTCTGGCAGATCATCCCGCCGAACCTCGCCTGGACGCAGGCGGCTGCGCCGTGCTGCCCGGTTTCGTCGACCCGCACACCCACGTCATCTGGGCCGGGGAGCGCGCCGCCGAGTTCGGGATGAAAATGGCCGGGGCAACCTACCTGGAAATCTTGAAATCCGGCGGCGGGATCCTCTCCACCGTACGCCAGACCCGCCAGGCCAGTCTCGAAACGCTGATGGACGAGACCCGTCCGCGCCTGCATACCATATTCGCCCACGGCACGACCACTGCCGAAGCCAAGAGCGGCTACGGACTGCAGACCGGGACCGAGCTCCGGCAGCTGGATGCCATTCTGAAGCTGAATGAGGAAGGTCCGCTGGAGCTGGCGCCCACCTTCCTGGGTGCGCATGCCATTCCCCCTGAATACAAGGATGATCCGCAGGGTTACACTGACCATTTATGCAATGAAATGCTGCCCGCCGTCAAAGCCTGGTGGGAGAGTCAAGTGTCATTGCCTGCGCCACTTACGCCGCAGGTACAGGTGCGAGGCGGTGCTCTTCCGCCGAAGCAATCCCCTGCTTCCAGTGTCATTGCGAGGCGTTCTTTGCCGAAGCAATCCCATGGCAATGAGGAGATTGCTTCGCCGCTGGAAGAACATCAGCGCCTCGCAATGACATATGCTCTGCCCTTCGTGGATGTCTTCTGCGAGACTGGCGCCTTTGACCTGGCCCAATCACGCCAGATCCTTACAAAGGCCAGGGAACTGGGCTTCCCGCTCAAGCTTCACGCCGACGAGTTCGAAAACCTGGGCGGGGCCAGCCTGGCAGCCGAACTGGGAGCCGTCTCGGCGGACCACCTGGTCAGGACCTCCGCGGCGGATATCGAAGCAATGGCAAAATCCGATACAGTGGCTGTTGCCCTGCCCTGCACACCCTTCGGCCTGGCCGAGGACGAGTACACACCCGCCCAAAAGATCCTGGCCGCGGACGGCCTGCTGGCCCTGGCCACGGACTGCAACCCCGGCACGGCCTGGTGTGAGTCCATGCAGTTTGTCATTGCCCTGGCCTGCCGAAGATTGAAACTGACGCCCGCCCAGGCTATCGCCGCCGCCACCATCAACGCCGCCCAGGCCATCCGCCGCGCCGGCTGGATCGGTTCGATCGAACCGGGCAAGCAGGCCGACCTGCTGGTGCTCTCCGTGCCGGATTACCGCCAGCTCGGGTACCGCTTTGGAACGAACCTGGTCAGGCAGGTGATCAAGCGAGGCAGGGTTTACATGGTGGAAAGCGGCTATTCTCTCCAGGAGATCGAACATGAGCATTAATTTGTCCTCGATTTCCCCTTACCTTTGGATCGTGGGGGTGGTCCTGGTGGTCATGGTGGCATTTGTGATCATCCGCTTCTTCTGGCACCATGTCCTGAGATATTTAGTGCAGGGCTGCCTGGTTATCGTGGGGATCATCATCCTGCTGGCGGTTTTGCACTTTTTCAAAGTGTTCTAGCAGGATAAACTGACAATTTGTCTTCCATAATTTCAAAGTGGACTTTTTCTCTGCCTGACAGGAGCACAGCATGAACGCCTTTCTCGCCGCCTTCCTTACCCTCGTGATCGCCCTGGCCGAAATCCGCCTGCTGGATTTTGCCGCCCATCGCGGCTGGATCGAAAGCCGCCTGAGCCGCAAGCTTATCCACATCCTGACCGGGCCGTTCTTCGTCCTGTGCTGGCTGCTGTTCCCAACGCCGGATCTCTGGTACTACCGCTGGCTGGCGGCATTCGTGCCGCTGCTGTTCACCGTGCAGTTTGCGCTGATCGGACTGGGGGTGGTCAAAGACGAAGCCTCGGTCAAGGCCATGTCACGCAATGGCGACCGGCGCGAGATCCTGCGCGGTCCGCTTTTCTACGGCATCATCTTCGTCGTCATGACGGTGATCTTCTGGAAGGACAATCCCATCGGCATCATCGCCCTGATGCTGATGTGCGGCGGCGACGGGCTGGCCGACATCCTGGGACGCGGCATCAAATCGCCGAAGCTGCCCTGGAACAGGGACAAATCCGTGGCCGGCAGCCTGGGGATGCTGCTGGGCGGCTGGGTGCTGACACTTCTCATCCTGGGCGTCTATGTCCTGGCAAAAACCACTGGCTTCGGCCCGTTCGGCGTCTATCTTCTGCCGGTGACGGTCATTGCCCTGGTCGGGATGCTGGTTGAATCCCTGCCGTTAAAGGATGTGGACAATATCACCGTCACCCTGGTGGCGGTGGCGCTGGGGTTTTTCTTTTTCAGGTAAGGGTTTTTGCCGGACTCCGACGTCTCCAGACGTCGGAGGGCATCAGACCTCCGAGTTCTTGAAGAACTCGGAGGTCTGCTCATTCCCTCTTTTCGAGCAAGTCCATATACGCACCATCCAGCAGATCCTCTTTCCGGACCCCCAGCCGGCTCATCAGGTCGTCGGCTATACGCTGGCCTTCGGCGTCCGCCTGGCCTTCCCGCAGCACCACTTCCAATTCCATGAACTGGCCCAGTCCTTCCACATCATCCAGGTGGATGCGTGTCTGCCCGGCCATGTATAAGTAGCGAGTTTTACGGACAACGCCGCGCACGCCCAGTGCCAGGCTGAGGGCGGTCTTCAGGCCGGCCGGGTCATGCGTCTCATAAATAAAATAGTTGGAGCGTTTGGGGCCCTCCTGGTCGGGGCGTTCGTAATACACCAGTTGTGCAAAATTGGGCCGGAGTTCGCGCAGTTTCAGGCGGCCTTTGGGCACATGGAAGAAGGTGTCTTCCTGCGGAATAACCTGGACAGGCGTGTCGCTCAACGCTTCGGCGTGGAGGCGTAATTCTGCCAGGTCGTGCACTCTTGCTTTGATCTCTATGTTGGTGGGCATGGCTGCTTATATCCGCAGATGTTACAACCAGGGTATGATGACGTTGTTCTTGTACTTATCCCACTCTACACCAAATTCCCTGGATAATTTTTCTTCTTCTTCCGGTGCAAACAATATTCGCCCGGCAAGGAAGGCTGCCCCAACAATCACTCCCAGCCAGGAGTTGCATAAGAAACCCACCCACGGCAGTACCAGTAATGCCACACCCGAATATAAAGGATGCTTAACTACAGAAAATGGACCATTGGTTATTAATTTCTTTTCAGGCACCTTTGTAAGAATAAGATAAATGGACCATGCCCAACTAATGACCCCCGGGATAAGGATGATGATTGAAATGATCTTTAGTAAATTTGTCGGCCCTCCCACGCTGAACCAATTGGGTTTCCATATATTCAAACCAAGCCCAATGACGATGAAAGGCAGGGCAAATAACCCGATTTTATCTCCACTCCCAACCAACCTTTTAAGTGCCATGTTTATCTCCTTTCACCCAACATAGTATCAGGAATTATTCTCAAGGGTCGTTTTGTCATGTCATCTTCCTTTTACCACAGAAAACCATGGGCCCAGCTCGAGCGGCGGGACAGGCGGGCAGCCAGGACCATTATGACACAATTCAGCCATGTGCGTACCCTCAACAGCCGAGTCGCTGCCCGTGCGTGGTCCGCAGCTCAAGTGAGCGCTGCGCAATGTCCGCTGCCCGCGCAAGTAATGCAGATACAGGTGCTATCTGGTATATCCCTCCTTCGCACCGAAATACGCACTGAACCAGAACGATAGGCTCCATATGAAGAAGACAATGGTCAGCAAAAGCCAGGTGGTTCCATCCAGGCCGAGCGGTGTTTTCATTGCCGTACTGACAATCCCCAGGACCAATGCAACAATACCCAGGAGATTGGCAATAAGCGCCATCAGGGCGTGCAACCTCGGGCCATAACCAAATAGAAGGTACTTGGCGTTCTCTGGAACTTCAGCCATTTTGAAACTCCTCCTTTCAAAGAGATTGTTCCCAGGCCGGGGTAGAACGGATAGCCTGGGGGAAAATATCCGGAGACTCCTTTTGCTTGTCTGCGCCCGCCAGGCCCTTGTCTTCGCCAGGGGACACCCGGCATGGTCAGATCACGTGTGCATCCAATGATGTAGAAAAGAACTCGCGGCTAGCCCGCTCTTGCGAGCCTGCCCTAATTGCTTTGGTTGGGGAATCTGGTATTGTATGGCCACTTTTTATAATTTTAATGCATCATAAAAATACTTTCTAGGCGAGGCCCAAGAAACTGTGTATCTGCTTTAGAGCGGTTGACCAATCCAGGTAAGGATTCCTGATTGTGATCTTCGGGAATCCCACCCCATTGTATAACTTATCCGTAATGGAAGCCCATTCTTCCAAAAAAGCAAGCATTCCTGTCAATCCAGTCAGCCGGCGATCTGTAAACCACTTCTGAGAGTTGAATGCGTCAAAGACATGTTGCGCCCAACTGCCCGGAGAACCTGCACGCTGCCATTCATCTTCCTTGATCTGGAGCGTACGCCTCATAAATGCCCTGAGGTCATCGATGGCGAAACGAATTAACACCGGTTTCAATACTTCAATCGTTTCAACGACGCGTTGGTTGCTTGATAGTATCCTTTCAAGTGGAGAACCGGAGGCATACATCAACATCAGGCTGGTTTGCCAGAACCGGCTTTCCATCACCGTCACGAGTTGATCCGCCTGCCTTATCCGAACAAAATGTTTCCATTGTTCTAAGACCTCATTCTCCCGTGAAATTGAGGAGGAGACGGCTTTATCCAAATGCAAATCGTCACCAATGGCGATTGGATTATCTTCACTCCACTCAAAAAAGCATTGGCAGGATATTCCTGAATTTGAAATTTCAGAGGAGAGAAATTGGGCGGTTGAGGTTTTACCAGAGCCTGGCGGGCCTTCAATAAGGATGAGCCGTGTATCGATCATGAGGATGCTTTCCTGATCAAGTTATGCTAGGAAAAACCTAAATCTGAAATTTGGGCTCATAATTTACTCCGGGAAGCGACATCACGCCATACCACGCTTGCTCAAGATCACTGACCGTCTTTGTCAGTTCTTGCACTGTGCTGCCTGGACACGCCAGAATGTGGTTTATCTGCTGGATGTAACCAGGCGGCAGATTTGAAAATTTGGCTACCATATCCAACACCTTCTTATCGCTGATGAAATACCTCTCATTCAAGGCGAATAATGCCTGGGTGATATAGGATACCACCCGGGTCAGGCACCCCGCAGTATTGTAAATGTCTCCTTGTGTGGCAAAGCCACGGGCATGCAGGATGGTGAACTCTGCCATCCAAAGCGAATCGGCAATGACCTTCTGCTTCAATTTGGGAGGATAGGTCTCAACACGGTATTTGAGTCCGGCGATCAGTCTCTCGGGGTCATAAAGTGGAATGCAGATGTGTGTCTCGGCCAGGTAGATCACGCTGTAGAAGCCATAGGTGGGCTGTTGATCAAAGTCGTGACGAGAAATGCCCCGCCGGGCTTCGGTGATCGTCTGCCGGACTTGATCCAGGTTGCGATACAGGAAATCCACCTTGCCGTGAGGTGTGCGGATCCAGGCGCCGCCATTGACCCAGGCGCCCCACTCATAGAACCCCGTGACAGTTGCCAGCCCTTTATCAGAAATCTCATCCGCAATGCGCTGGATATCGGCAAGGGAAAATGGATTAGCTTCAAGGTAATACAGGCCGATATCCAGGTCGGATGTCTCATGCTGTGTCCCTCTGGCATAAGAGCCGCCCAGAACGATTGCTGCCATGCCGGTAACTCCAATGAGTTGGCCAACGAGTTTCTCAAGCAGTGATCGTTTCTCTTTGGGAATGTTTGGGATGTTCTCAATCACTTGAAATTCCTCCGTTTGCCCCGCCATCTACGAAAGAATACGGCCTTTCGATTTGGCTTCGCGAAGCACCCCCGGAGGGGGCACCGGCGCGAGCCGTGGGCTATCTGCCAGCCCTCGCCTGCACCCAGACATGGGCTTGCTTTTCAAAGGATCCAGTGGAGCCGGTGGTAGGCCGCTCCTATGTACGAGTAGATCCATATGTTCATACAATCTCATGATCAGAGAAGAATTTCTCAACCTCGCTTATGAATTTAACTGTGTTTTCTTCGATACTGTTGGTCAGGCGGTTGAGATCACCAAAGTCGAGGTCCTCTGCCAGGTTACATTCAAGGATCGCGTCAACCCCTTTGGCAGGTGTCACAACCTGGTATTCGTTCCATCGGCTATCCCTGAACAGTTCCCAGTATTTTCGTTGTACCTGTCGGTTGGCTCCAGAGAGCCAGGCTTCGAATCTGAATGCTCCATAATTGAAGACGATTGCGATCTTCAGGTTTCGGTCCTTTAGTGATGGCGGGACGATGGCAAAATAGGTCATATCCAGGTATCCCTGATAGAGTCCGGAAATGGAGTAACCCGGGTACCTTTTCTGGAAATGTATTCGCAAATCCATCATGTAATCAAGCAGGGTTTTGTATGCCTTCTGTATCACCCCGGTCTTGAGCTGCTTCCGAAACTCATTCATTTCTTCTTGGATTGATTGCATACTTCGTTCCTTATTATGCGAATGGTGGCCCAAGGGTTTGGCTCACCCCACTTCGTACCCATTCTGGGTACCCCACTACATGGGGCAGGCAGGTGGTGCAGGTCGGCAGCGGCAGAACAGGCATCCGGCCGTTTCGCCCCAGCCCATATATTGGGAACGGGGTGGAGCCGGCTTCGGGCGGCCTTTCTTGCCAACTTTGACGATCAAAATAGTTGAGAGTCTTAATTGAATCTCTCTGCAGCGAGATTGAAGCCACCAATAAAATGGTTATAAGTCCCCGGGAATTCTCCTATATCGGGGACGAGGTCTTTCCATGATCCGGCTGGGTCAACTTGAACACGAATCATGCCATGCTCTGGAGACCAATTTGGCGGAATAACGTGATGGAGGAATATCTTTTGTGCCCTTGGCCCTCGTCCAGGAGGAACCAGCTGGTGGTTGTTCCCTTTGAAGAACGATTCGTTCTCTGCCAATTCCTTTTCCCATGGGGTAAGTTGGCGTGTCAGCCCTGGATGGAATTCAAGGGTTAGTTGCGTCACTTTTTTATTTTTAGCAGCGGCAACGCGAATTTCATCATTTCTTACCAGCGTAATCTCGTCGGCGATGTACTTGGGGAATCCAAGGTATCGTCCCCCAACCTTTGGAAACCATTTGGTGACTGGCATGGTTATGGAATACCAGCCCTCTTCGCCTTTCCACTCGCATTTGAGCAGAACAGACCACTCTTGATATCGAGTCATGGGCCAAGGAGTGACCCTGACATAATCGGCGGCGAAGATCGTGACGATTGGTTGAGCGGGCATGGCGAATGGTTCTGGCAATATGCTTCGGTACAGGGAAACATCCTTCGGCTCAAAATGGGTCGTGAGCCCCTCGAACTCACGAAACGTCCCGCCTTGTGGTTCGAAAATCATTCGTTCAATCAAATTCATTTCAAACCTCCTGTTCCCATAGGTCACATTATATTATTTTCTGAGAACTTGTTGCCGCCTAAATGTATGGCTCAACGCGGCGGAGCCACAGGCGAAGTATCCGTTGCCTGCCCTTGCCTAGCTGAGCCACTGACGCCGCACCGCTCGTGCCGCCCTGGACTGTCCGTCCACCTGTGCCTGCGCCACAGGTGCAGGCAGGACAGTCGAACACCGGCGGCACGCCGGCCATCTCGCCCCGGCGGACCGGGTCTCGCGGTCCGAACGGGGTGCGAGACGGCAGGTACAGGTGCACCCAGATATGGGTGGCGTTTTTCCAAGGGGAGCCGGCCTGCCCTAAGCCCGCACCACCTGTACCCAGAATGGGCACGAAGTGGCGACTTGGGGGGTTGGGCGTTTTTAGGCGATTGACAATGTTGTGCTTTTGACCTTATTCACCTTTACCAATGACTGGGTAACTTCTTGACCTCAATAATTAATAGCAGGCTGAAAACAATCTCAAACGCTATCATCAGCCCTGCAACAAAATACGGAGGAAAAATAAGCCCTATGATCAAAGCGACAATTGGAATAACAATCGATAAAACCGTGTAACTTTTGGATTTATAAAGCCAGCCATAGGGCAACAAATGTGCTCCAAATATTATTGCCAATATCATAACCATTTTTTCTGGAACAGCATTGTAGATCCACATCGCGATCAGCAAATACAGTATTTGATTTGCTGAAAAAATTATTCCTAAATTAGTCAATGGATTATCTTTGTTCGTAAAATCCACTTTAATTATTTTTGAAACCATATATGCCAGTGGCATAAGGGGGGCCGTAAAGCAAAACGTAAGCAGGTTTTTCGACGAAATATTCAAATTGGTCAAATGAACAACCAATACCGCGCTCCAAATAACGACCGACGCCAAAATAAAATGCAATCCTTTTTTTTGCTTAATCGCACTATCTACTCGCATTTCACCCAGGTTCATCTGACCTATTCCTTTCCTGGGGTTGAGCGTTGATTAAGCCAGCCTGGTCGCCATCGGCAGTTTCTACAACTTTTGTTGGCACAAACCAGGCGCAAAGCGCTCCGAATAGACCCGTGGAAATAGAAACTTCCCAGAAGTGATACAGGCTAACATTTGCAGGCATGAGTGGATTGGCGAACGACAATTGTGCAGTCGGCAGGAGTGCTAAAGCGAGAGCAGATAGCGCAATCAGTTCGATGCGTTTGCCTGTGAATCCTTTGAAGAGCGGGATTAGGCAAACGATCCACAGCACACCACGTGCATATTGAAAAAAGGGCAGTTCAGGCCTGTTCATCAGGGTAGTCAGGATTTGATTCGGAAAGGTGTTCAATTCAACGGGGCCTCCGTAGAAAACGCGCAATTCCCGCGACTGCCAGGCGACAAAGTAACCGAACAGGAGATACAGGACGATGTATACAACTCCCAGCCACGCGCCTGCTTTTACGAATTGATTGGCATTGACAGTGAAATTCGCCGCTGATCGAGGTTTGCGAGAAAATCCACCTACAATGAGCGTGACCAGCAGGGCAAAGACGGCGGATGTGATCAGACCTTGCAAGAACAAGCCATACACTGCAAAACTCCCGTGTAGGAGTGGAAAGGCTGAAATAAAGTAGGCGGTTTCAATCTGGGTTTGGAATGATTGAGCGAGGAAAGAAAGAACAAACAACCCGCCCGCCAACCTGATGCCTTTGAAGGAAGAACGTCGCGCTGCCCAGACGAGAATGGTCGCATTGACTGCAGCGTTGAAAAGCATGGCGGCGGAAGTTGGCAGGAATCCTGCAGCGGGGGTCTTCTCCATGATGAATTGCGGCAACGGGGAAATCATGCTCCCAGCGATCGAACTGAGAATGAACGCCACGAACGCGCCGATCCATTGCAAGAAAAGGGTCAGGCTGAATTTGAACGAAAGGTTTCTCAAGATATTCTCCTTTATTCTAAGTTGTTTGTGAATGGCATGAAAGTTTCCCAACGGATTGGCTTCACGCAGCCTCTCCGGAGCGTAGCGTAGGGGACAGTGGCAGCGTCGGGACGGGCGACTCGTATTATTTTAGCGCCAATTCTGGAATCGTGCCTGCGTTTGAGCCGAGGAATTGCTGCCTGCCCTTGCCCGCCTGCGCCAATACCGCAGGTACAGGTGCGCCCAAATATGGGAGGCGCTTTTCCAAATGAAACATAGCCACTGCAACCAAAATACGGCCTGCTGATCAAGTCTTCATCTTGTCACTGTCTGCAATCTTTTCCAGAGCATCCCTGGCTGCTTCCCGGACAGGCCACGTGTCATCTCGAGCAGCAATCTCTTCGTTTTCAAGCAAATCTACCACGTGAGGATCGTTTTTTGAAACCCAGGTGAGAGTCTCGACGGCCCTTGTGTCAGCAATATTGCCGAGAATCCTCACTATGGAATTGCGGAACCTCACGCGCTCCCAGTACAAGTTTCCGCCCTCAACGTAGGCGCCAGGGAAAGGGCTCTTTGGAGGATGGTTCGGTGAGACCAGCGCATCTTCCTTTAGTGCTGTGCACAGCGGCTCAACGGCTGGTGCTCCCAACTTTTCGAGCACCTCAGCCGCTCTGCTTTCCACTTTTGAAGTTTTCAGAAAGGAAATGAGGAGGTCTATAGCACGGGCATCGCCAATCATCCCAAGCCCCTCAACCATTGCCTCAGGCATTAACCGATCGCCAGTAAGAGGCCCTATGGCACGGGTATCGCCAATCATACTCAACGCCCTGGCCGCCACCTTGCGCACATTATCATCGTGATCATGAAGTGCAGCGACGAGCGGCTCTACGGCGCGGGCATCGCCAATCGCACCCAGCGCCTTCGCTGCTGCCTCGCGTACTATCCAATTATCATCCTTCAGTGCAGCGATAAGCGGCTCTACGGCGCGGGTATCTCCGATTTTGCAGAGCACCTCAATCACCGGTTTGGGCACATGCCTGTTGTTATCATGTAACTCTGCGATGAGCGGCTCCACAGCAGGCTTGCCGATCTTGACCAGCGCCTCAGTTGCTGCTTTCGGCACATAGTTATCGAGCGCGGTGATGAGCGGCTCTATGGCACGGGCGTTCGCCAATTTTGCCGAGCGCTTCAACCGCTGCCTCGCACGCAGTTCTGCGTGCTGCCTCGCGCGCTGCCCGCTTGCTATCGTTCAGTATGGCGTGCATGTCTTTGCTTTTGAGGAGCGCATCAGTCTCGGCGCGAACTTCCCGAATGAAATCCTTGAGTACGGTGATGAGCGGCTCTATAGCGCGGGCGTCGCCAATTGCACCCAGCGCTTCAGCGGCTGCCTGGCGTACTTTCCAAGTGTCATCCTTCAGTGCAGCGACGAGCGGCTCTACGGCTCGGACATCACCCATTTTGCCGAGCGCCTCAGCCGCTGCCGTGCGCCATGCCCAATTGACATGCTTGAGTTCAGAGATAACCGGCTCTACGGCGCGGGCATCTCCGATTTTGCAGAGCGCTTCCATCGCTGGCAAACAGCCATGTTTGAGCCTGACGATGAGCGGATCTACAGCTTGAGTGCCGATCTCAATGCATTTATCCCAATCATCCTTCAAGCTCCAATAACGTGCTCCGTTTTCATCTGTACCTGGGCGCCAGCCCAGTAGCTCTAACGAATTAACCGCTGCACTGCACACAGGCAATTCGCTATCCTTAAGTGTGGCGATGAGCGGCTCCACGGCTCGGGCATCTCCGATTTTGCCGAGCACCACAGTTGCTGCACAGCGCACTCTCCAATTGTCATCCTTGAGTGTGGCGATGAGCGATTCTCCGACGCGGGCGTCTCCAATTTTGCCAAGCAGTTCAGTTGCTGCATGGCGCACTCTCCAATTGTCATCCTTGAGTGCCGCGATAAGCGACTCCACAGCAGGCTTACCGATCTTGCCCAGCGCCTCAGTTGCTTCTTTGAGCATACGATCATTGTCATCATGAAGTGTGGCGATGAGTGGCTCTATAGCACGGGCGTCACCAAGCTTTCCCAATGCCTCAGCAGCCGTCCAGCGAATTCCCACATTGCTCTCTTGGAGTGTGGCAATGAGCGACTTTACGGCGCGGGCGTCGCCAATTTTACCGAGCGCCTCCGCCGCCCTCTCGCGCACAGCAGTGTCTTCCCATTCAGTGCTATCCTTCTTATAGCTCAACGCTTTGATAAGCCCTTCCACGTTGCGCTTGGCTTTCATCTTTTCAACATTAGGTGGTCCAAATAGCCCTTGTACGAATGGCATCATACGCTCCTTTCATCTTTTACCCGGTAAAGCTTTGAATTGCTTAGGACGAAAGTGCACCCAACGGTTTGCGGCTTGCCCTCGCCTGCCTGCGCCAGCCTGCCCTAGACGGTCAGTCCAGGGTACCGCAGGTACAGGTGCACCCAGATATGGGTGGTGCTTTTCCAAGCGTCAGGTGTGCGCTTTGTTGGGCAATCACATATTAACAGTGCATCTGTACTAGTCAACAGGCATTGACCAATGAATTGTATGGAAACGCCACTGGTTTTCCTGCTTTACCAGGATAGCAGTAAATACAAAAGGCCAAGGATATCCTGTTGGTTTTTCTCTTTCTCTCCATCTTCGAACTCCAAAGTGGGCGGCTTCAACCAATCTGGCTCTGGGAGTAAGAGTCACATCGTCCAACATCTCTTTCATTTGTTTCAAAGAGAACTCGGTTAGCTCATCCGTTTGGACGTGATCGGTTTGAAAAATGGTTCCAACTGTAGATAACCATGCTACTTCACCTTTTACAGTGATTTTTGCTTCCTTGACTTCCAGCTTGACATCTCCCCAATATTGCCAGTCAAATTCAATGATTTCGCGGATACGTTCAGTTCCTTGAAACCATTCGTTCTGATTGCGAGCGGATGCGCCAATTCCGATGAGTTCAGTCTCACTTCCAGGAACAAAGAGTTTCATGAACTCATCCAGTTGTTCGATGTCTCGCAAAGTATAGCCATCCTGAAAGCGTTGCAAAACTTGCCGGATTTCAGTAGTTGCATCATACATGGTGACCACCTCTTGATTTATCATGGAAATTCCTTTGCGTATTGGAACAGTTTTAAGACTGCCTGACAATGTGCATTACACGCTGGCGGGACGGGCGACCAGCCGAGGCGGCACCTGCCTGCCCTGAATGTCTTTTTCAGGGTGTGTTCTTCACGGGGTGGGCAGCTTTACGTTGCACTGCTAAAGTCTTGGTTGCTTCTCCAGGGGTTGACATTGCTTCTCAAAGGTAATTAGATCGGGCTTGCGTACAAAACCCAGCTTTTCGTTCATCGCCAGCATCGGGAGGTTTTTGGCGTCATTCTCCGCCATAATGAGGGTATACCCGGCAGCTTGGGCATACGCGATGCCGCGTATTTTCATTGCCAACCCAATTCCATGACGCCGATATTGAGGTTTTACCCCCGTCAAACCCTGGTAAAGGGAAACCCCTTTCTCGGATGACAAAACATGACTCAATCCAATGAATTCTTCCCCCTTGACTGCCACAAAAAATCCATCCGGAAGGGCAGAAGGTCCTGTAATGGCATACTCAACATAATTTTCAAATCCCCTGCGTCCCATGCCAGCCGCCAGATCTCCTGGCACAGACAGGCTGAGTTCCCAATCCAGATCGTATAACTTGCAATTCCGCTCAGGGTCGTTTTCCAGATCCGGGAGAGTTTTGATTTCGATGCCGTCGCCTCGAAAACGATCCTCCAATCCTGTGAATCGAATCAGGTCAAAGGTTTGAACATCTAGTTCGGAAGGAACATCGCGGATGATCTCTTGAAAACCGCGCTTTTCCAGAAAACGGATACTTTGGGGGCGGTCATCAGGTGCGCGGGTTCGCACTGCCAGAGGATCGAATTGCTGTAGCCCTTGCATGATGGTTTCGTAAAGCGCGCAGCCAATGCCGCATTTCTGGTGCCCGGGATGCACCCCAACCCAAATCATGAATTTTTGAGGGTGGGCGAACCAATTGGACTGGGTGTAATATCCCGCTCCAACGATCTCATCCTTCTCGATGGCGACCCAGCGTTGGATCTTGAATTTCGGGTCACGCAAACGATCTCCTTCGGTGAAATCCGAAGCGGAGAGGTGTAACGCCGGGTCAATGGAATTATAGAGCGTGGCAATTCCCGGGTAATGATTGGAGGTGGTTGGAAGGATTTCTATTTCTTGTGTCATTGTTATGATAAAACGCTGGAAAGGCCTTTCGTTGAAGATTATCCAGTAACACGGCTGCCTAACGGTTTGGCTTCGCGCAGCCTCCCCGGAGCGTAGCGTAGGGGACAGCGGCAGCGGCTGGACTGGCGGGACTTTTTTTCAATTATGCACCAATTCTAGCAAGCCGATACAGTTGCGAGCGGCGGAGCCGCTGCCTGCCCGTGGTGCTTTCCAAAGGGGAGCCGGAGTTAGGCTTCGCCAATATCTTGGAATGCTCTTTGCTACTAATGTGGCACCAAGAACTCACCCAAAACAAACAAAAGCGCAGATGCCCCGGGCAGAAGGGTCAACCAGACCAGCCATGAACGCTCATGACTTCGTATGAAGGCCATCAGTCCGACGACAAAAGCTGCCAGCCCGCACAGCATCATAAGGATGCCATAGAAAGGAAGAATCGTTTGTCGCCAGGATGCATTCTCGGATAAGCGCATGAATACTGCGGAGTTGATGAAACTCATAATGATGAAGGCTATTGCCAGGCCGACAGCCCACCAACCGAGCCGAGTGCTTGGGCGTTTCAATAAAGCAGAACCGGAGTTAGCCATTTTCGACCTCCTATTTTCGAACACAGAAAATCGTTCTTTGGCAAAGCCTGACGGTTTGCGGCCTGCCCTTGCCTGCACCCGGTTCTGTCGGGTGTCCCTGTAAGCGAAACGCGTCCCCGCTAGGGGATAAAACCCCAAGCGGACGGAATTTTATACGGTGGATGATTTCCATATCCTGCTATTACTATACAACAATCCTACCCCGCGGGCAAGCGCTTCTTGCCCCAGTTCGCCTGCCCGCGCACTTCGAGCCGCGCCTCCTTTCGAGGTGTGGACCAGGGGCTCCTGCGCTCCTCAAAACTCTAAAATGGGGGGCTTGACAAACTAGAACATTTGTTTTATGTTTGTTGTCAGTTGGTTTCTCTTTGAAAAAGTTAACCCGCCTCCTGCCATATCCTTCTTCCGCACCTTGACAACCGAATATTCCACCACTCGCTCATGCCTGGGAGTAGTCGTTCCTCCGTCGTTCCGCGGAACGACTACTCCGGCGCACTATGCCTCCCGCTGCACTCCCGGAAAAAAGGAATTGTTCCTCCGTTGTTTCGAGGAACAATTCCACATTTTCCACTCACATCTTTCTGCTTTTTGCTTACTGCTTTCAGCTTTCAGCTCTCTTCTCTCTCTCTCTCTCTTCTCCTCTTACTCCCTCACCCCCTCATTCACGTAGCGCATCAGCTCGGCCACGCTCAGGTCGCCGATGCCCAGCTTATCCACCGTGCGGCCGCGCTTCCAGTAATCCGTGCGGTGGACGATACAGGCCAGCCGGATGATGCTGTCCATGCCGCTCACCGATACGCCGAAACGCTCCCCCAGCGAGGCGATCGGCACCAGGCTCATCGGCACATCCTCGAAGATGTAGCGGTGCCCCAGCGTGCTGGGAGCCTTGATGCCGTAATAGCCCGGCTGGTTGTGAATGGCCTCGTGCAGATCCTCACCATTGGTATCGTAAGCCATTTTGAGCCATTCCAGGCCGGTTTGGGCGCGGATCCCCAGGCTCGAGGCCACCGTCACGCGTTCCCGGTCGAGCGTCTCCAGCACGCGCGCCACCGAGGGGGTCACGCCGTCGATGTAGAACTGGTAATCGCCATGCGTGGCCTCGATCCAGCCGGCATTGAGCAGGGTCAGGGCCGGGTGGAAGATCGCCCCCATGTTGTTCAAACCGGTATTCAGCACATTCACGCCGTCGATGAACTGCGGGTAAACCGTGCAAATGGCCTCCAGCACCTGTTCATTCCGCACTGCGGGCAGCGCTGCCAGCGGGACGGCTTCCTTGATGCGGAAGATGCGCGCCTGGGCCGGGCCGTCCGAGCGGCTGGCGTAGATGAATGTCTCGGCTTCCGAAATGGTGACATCCGCCGTACAGCCCTCGTCCTTAAGCACCTTGGCAAATTCCAGGGCCCCACACGTGCGGCCCGGATGAAGGACGATGATCTGCCCGTTCTTGAGATACCTGGCGGCGGCTTTGGCAATATCCGCATGGGCGGAGGATGGCACCACCACCATGATCATCTGCGCTTTCCTGAGCGCCTCGCCCATATCTGCGGTCACATTGACCAGCTTGCCGAATCCATGCGGTCCGCCTTCGGCGCTTTCCAGTTCGATCCCGCCGCGCTTTTTGATCACACTGATATGCTCAAACGTGCGGTTATACAGCGTAACCTTCAGGCCCATCAATGCCAGGTGGGCCGCCATGGCCTTGCCGCCATGCCCGGCGCCAATGACCGTGTATCTTTCGGGTGTGTTCATGAATGCTCCTCTGCCAGTAATTTGAGACGTTCAGACTCGCTTAACGGGCGTCCGTTTGGATCCACGGCGACGCACATGCCGTTGACAATATGCGTGCGCACCCGTCCGCGTGCAAACGGGTTGTTTTTCAACTGCGGCGCATCCAGGATGCCGGATGTCACCGCCTTCGCCAGCGTGGCGGCATCCGTCCAGGGATCCGCAACCTGCGCGGCGGCCAAACCGCGTATGGCTTCCAGTGTGACCCTGGCCTCAGTCAGCAGTTCCTCCTTGCGCTCCTGCACGGCCGGATCAAAGGTCATCCCCGGCGCGCCGCGCACGGCATTCTCGATCGACCGGCGGGCGATCTGGCTGGCTTCGATCACGTCGTCCGCCGTGGCGGCGTGATGTGCCTCGGTATGCCCGACGATGTGGATGATATGCGGTTTGAGCGTCATTTGCAGGTAAATGCTGGCTGCCAGGTGTCCGCGCGCCGCCAGCGCGTTCAAGGGGTAGCTGAGCAGGCCGGTGCGGGTCTGTTTCCAGATCCGGAAACCTTCTCCAGCCAGCGGCTCGATCAATTCCAGTACAGCCGCCATCCTGGCCAGGTCCATCGCATCCGTCAGGCCGGGCGGGCTGTTGAACATCAGTTGTGCGATGTAATCCTGCACGCCAAACTTCCTGGCATTGTAGGCGGAAAGAAAGGCTGATACCACGAAGACCACATCCGGCGCATCCCGCATGCCCCAGTGGTGCGATTCGTTCAGTTCCACCGGGATGCCGCCTCGGCCGTACCAGGCCATCACTTGCTGGTGCTCCCGGATCGATCCCTCCAGGTCCCAAGGCCCGCGCCCGTCCATCTGGTTGAACCAGAAGAGCGGGATGGCGCACCAGGCGTTGTGGATGGTCTGCATGTACATCCCGGCCAGGCGGATGAAATCGTCCGTGCCGGAATAGGTCCGCATCAGGGGAAAATTCCCCCGCCGGCTGGCGGCATACAGCGCCCGGTAATCCGCCTCAGTGCGCACCGGCACACCCCCGGCGCCCTTCCGGCGTGGGTCCTGCCGCTCGGGATGGTAAAAGTTCTCCTGCGCATCCTGGTCGATCCCCAGCGAGATGACGTCCAGCGCCTGCGCCTCGGCGATCTGCTCCACACCGCGCAGCGTTTCATCCATTGTGGGGAGCCCGAAATGATGGCGCAGGATCGGGAAGGGAGACTTCCACTGAATGCGATCCAGCATGGATTGGGGATAATCCACCGCGGACATCCCCGTGCCGGTCTGCCCTTTCAGGTACGCCAGCACCTGTTCGGGACTTTCGCTTCCATCAAAGACCCGCTCGAAAAACCCCAGCCGGCTGGCCCGTTCCGCCACTGGCGGCGTCCCCCCAAAGGCAAAACGGACGCCCTGTTCGCGCAGTTCCGAGGCTGCCTCGGCAAACTGCCCCAGCAGGCGCTCGCCTGTCTCGGGTGTCAACCGGTACGAGACCCCCACCAGGTCAGCCTTTTCTTCGATCGCCGCCTCCAGCACCCGCTCGATCGACACCGCCGGACCAAGAAAGATCGTTCGCCAACCGGCAGCTTCTGCCAGGCGCAGGAAATTGGAAACACCCGCCACGTGGACACATTCCCCCAGTGCAGCCGCCAGGACGACTTTCTTTTGCATCGCTTCCTTTCAGAAATCTTGAGAGCCACTAACAAAACTGCTCCCGCCGCCGTCCTCGGCGGCGGAGACGCCGCCTAGAGCGTAGGTTTTATTAGACGCTCTAAAGGTCTCCAAACCTCCAGGGTCCCGGAGTTTTGGTGGATGATCGCCCCATAAAGTGCGGTTATATCATAAAATTGCACCGGGTGGGATCGATTTTCCGGACCCACCGATCTTCCTTTCCCTGATCTTCTGGTTGCCTCTGATGCCCCGATTGCCTGCTCGCTACACTCCATGCTCGGCTGTCTTCTTTTATCCAGGGTGTTTGCAAAGTCGCGCACTTCCATTTTTTATGTCATTGCCTGCGCCAGTACCGCAGGTACAGGTGCGAGACCAGCGTTCTGGTGGCTGGTCGAAGCAATCTCCTGGCCAAATACGGGGATTGCTTCGCCACACCGTCCTGCGTCGGGTGCACCGTTCGTGCCGCGAACACCGGCGGCACGCCGGTGCGAGACGGCAGGGAAGAATGGCTCGCAATGACATCCTAGTTTGACTTTAACAACACCATGTTCTTTTATCCAATCAATCTTTCATACCTTCAAAAAACAGCTTAAAATCATTTGTCACCCGCCGTAGTTCATGCTACACTATCCGCAATCGGAACGTATATAATATTAATAATCACGGAGGTCGGAATGAAATCTTCAACTGGGATGTACGTTGGAGCTGTCGTCCTTCTGGTGCTGGCTGCCGCCGGCATCTGCGTGGGCGGCTTTATCCTGCTGGGGGCATCCGGCGGGGCACAGGGAGTGACCGGGATCGGCAGCACCGGCGTGGTCGTTGGCGTGTTGGCTCTGGTAGCCGGGGTGTTCATGCTTGTCATGGCTGCCCGAAAAACCAAACAGGAAACCGCCCAAAATGTCACCGTCCAGGTGGACCTGCCCGGCCAGACCAAGATCGATGCGATGAAATGCAGATCCTGCGGCGGCACATTGACCGCAGACAATATCAAGCTGGTCAATGGCGCCCCGATGGTGACCTGTCCATTTTGCGGAACTGTTTATCAATTGACCGAAGAACCCAAGTGGTAGATTTCCGATCACGAATATTGCGACTTCCTTATTTTTGAAAGGATGGCCCCATGAAACCTCGCCTGATCGCTTCGATGCTGATCATCGCCATGTTGTTCGTTTTCACCACCAACGCGGCGGCGCAGTCTTACACCTTTAATGTAAGTCAGGAAGTTGTGGATGCCTATTGGAACAGCGACGGGACGCTCGACCTGGATTACACCTTCACCTTCGTCAATGATCCCGGCGCTCATGTCATCGACTTTGTGGACGTGGGCATGCCCAATGGGAACTACGACCTTGGCAATGTGACTGCCGACGTGGGCGGCCAGTCGGTGAATATTTCATCCGACTTTCAGGGGGATGGTCCTTACGGCTTTTCAGTGGATATGGGTTCTTATGCCATCCAGCCCGGTGCGACAGGCAGCGTTCACGTGACCGTCAAGGGGATCAGCGGCGTTTTGTACAAGGATCCGTCCCAGGGGGAGGCCTATGCCAGCGCAGATTTTTCCCCGGCTTACTGGACCAGCGCGCACGGCAACACGGATATGAGCGTATATTTTCATTTTCCAGCGGGGGTAACGTCAGATCAACCGCGCTGGCACAGCACCCAGGGCGGCTGGCCTTGCAGCGGCGACCCCCAAACCGGAACAGACAGCCAAAACCGGATGGCCTATGCCTGGACGTGTCCCAATGCCAAGGCCTCCAGCAAATATACCTTTGGGGCCTCCTTTCCGATGAGCATTGTCCCGTCCAATACCATCGTGGTTCCCCCGGCTTTCGACATCGGCAGTTTCTTTGCAGGCATTTCCAAAAACTTGCAGCCAATCTGCTGCGGGGGATTTTTCCTCCTGATCTTCGTCGGTTCGCCGATCCTGGGGGCGATCAATAGAAACAAACGCAAACTTGCCTATCTCCCGCCCAAGATCCAGATCGAAGGGCACGGCATCAAGCGCGGCCTGACGGCGGTTGAATCCAGCATCCTGATGGAAGAGCCGCTCGACAAGGTCATGACCATGATCCTGTTCGGCGTGGTCAAGAAGAATGCCGCCACGGTCGTCACGCGCGATCCGCTGGCGATCAAGGCCGCTGATCCCCTGCCAGCCGACCTGCATGACTACGAGAAGGATTTCCTGCAAGCGTTTGCCCAGACTGATATTAACGAGCGCCGCAAGGGGCTGCAGGAAATGACCGTCAAGCTGGTCAACAGCATCTCCGAAAAAATGAAGGGCTTCAGCCGCAAGGAGACCGTTGCCTATTACCAGAGCATCATGGAACAAGCCTGGAAGCAGATCGAAGCAGCCGGCACACCCGAGGTGAAGAGCCAGCTGTACGACGATAACCTGGAGTGGACCATGCTCGACAAGAACTACGACGATCGCACCCGGCGCACCTTCACCGGCCCGATCTTCGTCCCGATGTGGTGGGGTAATTATGATCCTGGTTACCATCCGGTTTCCACAGGCAGCCTGACGGGCGGCGGGAAGCCATCCCTTTCCATGCCAGCCTCCTCCGCCGCCGGGCGGACCAGCCTGCCCGGAGCAACTTTTGCCGCCTCGGTTGTGACCGGTGTGCAGGGTTTCTCCAGCAAGGTTCTCGGTAATGTACAAACCTTCACCTCCGGTGTAACCAACCGCACCAACCCGATTCCGGTTGTCAAGAGCTCCGGTGTTGGCGGTCGTGGCGGAGGCGGCGGTTTCCACTCAGGCGGGTGTGCCTGTGCCTGCGCCTGCGCCGGTTGTGCCTGCGCCTGTGCGGGCGGCGGAAGATGACGGATGATTCGGAGTCCGACGTCTCCGACGTCGGCTATTGATAAAATGGAAACTGGCGGAGACGTCTCCGACGTCGGCCCCTGATGACAATGAGCGTTTTGTCGGATTGTCGCAATGACCGAAATGGTTTTCAAGCCTGGTCATAACACGCCTCCCCATTTGTTTGTGGGTGATTGGCTTTTTATGATAACCGCTTCGATATACAAAGGACAGCCATTCATTCGTGATGATAATCGGAAAAGAGAGTTGATCAATGCACTTCTTACCGCCTCCCGCCTTTACCAGTGGAAAATTATTGCCTGGGTTGTAATGGATAATCACTACCATACGATTCTAAAATCGCCTTCAGATAACCAGGCTGGCTTGCCAAAATTCGTTGCAAGTTATCATAAGTTTACGGCTCGCCAGTGGAATGAAGAGGAGAACTGCAAAGGTCGTATGGTATGGTGGAATTATTGGGATACGTGTATCCGATCACCAAAGGATTACCTGAACCGGGTTCGGTATGTTTTCTGGAATCCAGTCAAGCATGGGCTGGTTCACCATCCAGAAGAATATCCATATTGCAACTACGCGGATTTCGTAGAAAATGATTGGTTTTCTGTTGGAAGATCCCCTGTAGAGGTCGAAAATGTCCCTGAGTTTTAAAGGTATCCAGAAATTTATAAACTTTCGGGTGAAGAGGAGCCCTTCAGTCCAAGATGCTGGAATCCGAAGTCTGGAGACTTCGAACTCCGTGCCTTCGGACTCCGTGCCTTCGGACTCCGCGCCTTCGGACTCCGTGCCTCCGGACTCCGTAACCTCGATTTCCTCTTCACGGATTTATCACTACCGCCGCGAAGGCCCGCAGGAAAAGAGCCGCCTCCACCTGCGGCTGGATCCGGATGGCCACGGCACGCTGATCGTCAACGCCAACCGCATCCTGCACCTTAACCCGACTGCCGCGCTGATGGCTTACTTCATCCTGGAAGACACCTCCGAAAAAGAGACCGTGCGCCAGATCCGGCAGAAATATCATGTTGGCGCAACCCAGGTCCGCGCCGACCTGGGAGCAATGCGCGGCCAGCTCGAGGAACTCATCCGGCCGGATGGGGCCTGCCCGATCCACGAGCTGGGGCTGGAAACCACCATGCCGTTCTCGGCGCGCCCCACCGCCCCATATCGCCTGGACCTTGCTCTGACCTATCGCTGCAATAACGATTGTGCCCATTGCTACAACGTCGAACATCCCTCCCATATCCCCTCGGGATCGGCAGAAACGCAGGGATCCGGGCTGAAGGGTGAACTCTCCACCGGCGAATGGAAGCGCATCATCGACAGGGCCTGGGAGCTTGGCATCCCGCACATCATCTTCACCGGCGGCGAACCGACCCTGCGCGCCGACCTGCCGGAGCTGATCGCCCATGCCGAGCACAATGGCCAGATCACCGGCCTGAACACGAATGCCCGCCGCCTGTCGGATGCCCATTACGTTGCGGCGCTGGTCGAGGCCGGGTTGGACCACGTGCAGATCACGCTTGAGTCCAGCCAGGCTGAAATCCATGACCGCATGGTGCAGGCGAAAGGTGCCTTCCTGCAGACGGTCAAGGGCCTGAAGAATGCCCTGGCCAGCCCGCTCTACGTGATGACCAATACCACCATGCTGCGGACCAATGTTTCCACCATCCCGGAAACGCTGGATTTCCTGGCTGAAACAGGTGTCCCAACCATCGGGCTCAATGCCTTGATCTATGCAGGGCGCGGCAGTGTGGTGGGAACGGGGTTGGCCGAGTCTGAATTGAGTGCGCTGCTGGAGGTTGCCCGCCGGAAGACCGAAGCACGTGGCCAGCGGCTCATCTGGTATACCCCCACCCAGTACTGTAATTTTGACCCGATGGCGCTTGACCTGGGCGTGAAGGGCTGCACGGCGGCTTTGTACAACATGTGCGTGGAACCGGACGGGAATGTCCTGCCCTGCCAGTCGTACTACCAGCCTCTCGGCAACCTGCTGACCAGCGAATGGGATTCCATCTGGAACCATGCGCTGGCGGTCCGGCTGCGTGAACGAAAGGAATTACCCGCAAAGTGCGGCGGTTGTGCGCTATTAGCCGAATGCGGTGGCGGTTGTCCATTGCAGTTTGGATCAAACCAAACTCTTGATCCTTCTCTTTCTCTTTCTCTTCTTAAATAGAAAAAAAGGACTGATAAGATGAAACGTCTCCTGCCCCTTTTTCTCCTGGTCGTGCTTGTCCTGAACGGCTGCAACATGGCCGCGCAGTCCACCCCGATCGTGCCAACTGCGGCGGCTGCAACTCTTGTACCGCTGGACAAGTCAGTGACGGTCCAGCAATATGGCCAACAGGTAGCGCGGCCTCTTATCCTGGACTTTACGAATTTTGGTCCGAGAGTGGCGGGGTCGGTAGCGGAGGCACAGGCCGCCCAGTACATCTCGACCGTCTTCTCGGCGATCGGGTATTCTTCCGAATCCCAGTCTTTCACTGCCAGTGTCGGAGATAAGAGCATTACCTCGGCCAATGTGATCGCCTTAAAGAAAGGAAACTCTGCGCAGGAGATCATTGTGGGAGCGCATTACGATTCCACCGGTGCCGGGCCCGGTGCAGATGATAATGCCTCCGGCGTGGCTGTCATGCTGGAAGTGGCCAAGCTCGTCCAGAATGTGCACACCCCATACACCATCCGATTTATTGCTTTTGGCGCGGCAGAAAGTGGTTTATTGGGATCCAATGCCTACCTGAATCAGATGAGCCAGGAGGAATTCGAGAATACGGTTGCCATGATCGATCTCGACTCCCTGGTTGCCGGGGATATCGCCTACGTTTACAGCGATGAGGACCGGCAGTCGATCGTGCGCGACTGGGCGCTCGAATGGGCGCTCGGGAATGGTTTCGATTTACAGACCGTCCGGAATGTCAATCTGGCGGATCCAGCCAATGGTAAAGGATCCTCTGATTACGCGCCTTTTCAGAACGCCGGTATTCCTTTTGCTTTTTTCCAGGCCACCAATTGGAACCTTGGCAGTAAAAATGGCTCCACGCAGGTGGATGTGCGTTTCGGCGATCAGGGCGTGATCCGTAACACCAAGTACGATACGCTTGCCTATCTGGATTCCACCTTCCCGGGCAGGGTGGATGAACGCTTGAACCTCTTCATTTCCATTCTCTATAATCTACTGACACAATTCGAGGCTCCGGTATGATGAATAATCCTGAATATGCCTGGATCAATGAATTCCCCGGCGCAGTCACCGTCTGCGACCCGGAAGGCGTGATTATCGGGATGAATGACCGGTCTGCCATTGTTTTCAAGGAAGATGGCGGGCGGACGCTGATCGGCAGGAACCTCTTCGATTGTCACCCCGAGCCGGCGCGCAGTGAACTGGCTGGTTTAATGAAAACCCGCCAACGCAACGTATACACGATTGAAAAGAACGGCGTCAAGAAGTTGATCTACCAATCACCCTGGTACCTCGATGGCGAATATGCCGGGTTCCTCGAACTTTCCCTGGAAATCCCATTTGATATGCCGCACTTCGTGCGCGATTAAAGACAGGAGGCTGCAATGTCCGCAAACACGCTGCAAACAATATCCCTCGTTGCCAGGATTGTCATCTCTGTTTGTATGCTTGCTTTTGGCGCGTACCTGCTTATCGCCGGCAAACTCGGCATAAGCAAATACAGTGTAAAAGGCCTGCCGGTCCGCGTTATCGGCGCGGTCATCCTGTTGGGATCCGCCATCTTCTTCCTCACCTTGCAGCGCGGCTTCCTTAATAAATACGGGCTGGTCATCCAGGCGGTTCTCCTGCTGGCGGGGGTGATACTCCTCTGGATCCTGGCCGAAAAACCCGCTGCGGCGGCCCCCTTGCCCGCAAATACGCACACCTACCGGTCTGGACCTGACGAACCGGCTTATCGTCTGCATCTCCGGCTTTTGAAGGATGGCACCGGCATCCTTATCGTCAACGCGGCCACTGTCCTGCACCTGAATGCCACCGCGGCCGAGTTCGCCTACCATATGATGAAAGGCCTGGCACCGGACAAGGTCGCCAGGGAGGTTTCCGGACGCTATCAGATCAGCCTTGCGGAGGCGCAGAAGGATTACCAGGACTTCCGCGACCGCATCCAGACCCTGATCCATATGCCGGACCTGGATCCGACCACGTACCTGGACTTCGACCGGCTGGCCCCCCATTCCAAGGATTTGACCGCGCCGCTGCGCCTCGATTGTGCCCTGACCTACCGCCTGCCCGCCGGCACGCAGGCAGAGTACGCTCCCACCAGGCGCGTCGACCGCGAACTGACCACCGAAGAGTGGCAGGCCATCCTCAACAAGGCCTGGGGCGCCGGCATCCCGCACATCACTTTCACCGGCGGTGAGCCGACCCTGCGCGAGGATTTGCCCGCCCTGATTGCCCATGCCGAGAAGGTTGGCCAGGTCACCGGCCTGCTGACCGATGGCCTGAAACTGGCCGACAAGAGATACCTGGACAGCCTGCTGCAGTCCGGTCTCGATCACCTGCTCTTCCTGCTCCAGCCGGAGAATCCGGCTTCCTGGCAGGCACTTGAAACCATCCTCCCCGAAGACCTGTACACCACCGTCCATCTGACCGTCACGCCGGGGAATGCCAGCCAGGCCGGTGGGATGCTCGAAAGACTGGCCAAACTCAAGGTCGAGAGTCTTTCCCTGGGTGCCTCCGAGGCCTCCCTGCACGAGGCGCTGCATGCGTTGCACAACCAGGCTTCCAGCCTGGGCCTGACCCTGCGCTGGGACCTGCCCGTGCCTTACTCCGTCGAGAACCCGGTATCCCATGAAACCATCGAGGACGATGTCCCCTCCGGGGCGGGAAAAGCCTGGCTCTACGTGGAGCCGGATGGGGATGTCCTCCCGGCCCAGGGCCAGGCGGACCAGATCCTGGGCAATTTCCTGAGGGACCCCTGGGAGAGGATCTATCACCATGAGCCAACCAATCCTTGATCCGGATGAAGTCCGCTTTTTTAGCGGCAGTTCCCACCCGAAACTGGCGGCAGACATCGTCTCTCACCTGGGACTGCCGCTCGATAAGACCCTGATCCGCCGGTTCAGCAACGATGACCTGTACATCCAGCTGGACGCCAGCGTGCGTTCCCGTGCAGTCTACATCGTCCAATCGCTCACCCCGCCTGTGAATGACCACCTGGTCGAACTGCTGATGATGCTCGATATTGCCCGGTCCGCCTCGGCCAGCGAGATCCATGCCATCATCCCGTATTACTCCTTCGCCCGCTCGGACAAAAAAGACGCCCCGCGTATTTCCATCACTGCCCGCCTGGTGGCTGACCTGATCCAGACCGCCGGTGCAACCCACGTGATGACGATGATGCTGCACTCCCCACAGGTGCATGGTTTCTTTACCGTGCCGACTGATCCGCTCACCAGTCGCCCGGTCTTCAACCGCCACTTCCAGCGACGCGACCTGTCGCGAACCGTGGTGGTCGCCCCGGATATGGGACACGCCAAATCCGCCGCCCGCTTTGCAAAGGGCCTTGGGATGCCGGTGGCGGCCGGTGACAAGGAACGCATCTCGGATACGGATGTGCAGATCAACGGGCTGGTTGGGCAGCCCGTTCAAGGCTACCAGCGGGCCATCATTTATGACGATGAGATCTCCACTGGCGGCTCGATCGATGGGATCAGCCGGGTCCTGATTGAACAGGGCATCCAGGAGATCTGGGTGGCCTGCACCCACGGCGTTTTTGTGCATGGCGGCCTGGAAAGACTGGTGGCCATTCCGCAGGTCACGGAGATCGTGGTCACCGATACCGTTAATATTCCCCCTGAAAAGCGCCACCCCAAGCTGACCGTGCTATCGGTTGCCCCGGTCTTTGCAGATGCGATCGCCCGTAATTACAAGCGGCAGTCCCTCAGCGATTTGTTTGTCTATGGAGAAGATGGCTGATGACGGCACCTGCCGAAAAAGCCGTTGCCATTTTCGGCCAGAGTTTCAACTGCTCGCAGGCGGTATTTTCGGCTTTCTCGACACAGTTTGGCCTGGCTGAGCAGACGGCCCTCAAACTGGCCTCCCCCTTTGGCGGCGGCGTGGCCCGGGGCGGCGGGATCTGCGGGGCGCTGACCGGGGCACTGCTGGTCCTGGGTCTGGCGCGTGGCGCCGATGCGCCCGCCGGCAAGGAAGCGATTTACCAGCTCGCCCAGGAATGCCTGCGCAGGTTCAAGGGTAAGCACGGCTCATCCCTTTGCCGTGACCTGATCGACTGCGATATCAGCACGCCGGAAGGCTGGCAAAAAGCCAAGGAAACCGGGAAATTTACGGACATCTGCCCGGCCCTGGTACGGGATGCGGCGGAAATCGTCCAGGCACTGCTCGAAGAAACCATGCAGAAACCTTCATGAGCGACAAACCCATCCCCGAATCATACTGGGTCGTACCGGGATCTTTCCTGGCAGGAGCGTATCCGTTCTCCACGCTAAATGAGGCGGTCGTCCGGCAGCGCTGTACAGCCTTCCTGCTGGCCGGTTTCAATACTTTCTTCGACCTCACCCGGGTGGGCGAACTGCCGGCTTACCTGCCCAGCCTGCAGGAAGAGGCCTACCGCCACAACATTTCCATCGACTACCAGCGCATCCATTTTCAGGATAAGGGTCTGCCGGAGCATCAACAGATGGCAGAGCTCCTGGATGGCATTGACGCCGCACTGGCTGCCGGACGCAAAGTCTACCTGCATTGTTGGGGCGGCATCGGGCGAACCGGCATGGCGGTCGGCTGCTGGCTGGTCCGGCATGGATTGACCGGTGGACAGGCACTCATCCGTTTAAATGAGCTTTACCAGACAGCCGGGCAAAGCCGCATCTCTCCACAAGCACCGGAGACTGATGCCCAGGTGAAATTCATCCTGGATTGGCTGGACGATGGATTGGCATAAGCGTTTCGTTCAGCAAGCCACCTGGACGAAAGACCTGCGCAGCTATTTGTTCAGCCGCAGTGGGATGGGAAAGGCCCGCCTGGTATTGGAAGTCGGCTGCGGCACCGGGGCCGTCTTGTCTGACCTGGACACGCCTGCCGCCATCCACGGGCTTGACCTGCAGCCCGCCTCCCTCCTGGAGGCGCGCCGGAATGCCCCCCAGGCGCTTCTCGCCTGTGGGGATGCCCTGGCCCTGCCGTATGAGTCCGGCGTTTTCGATATCACGTTTTGCCATTTCCTGCTCCTGTGGGTGCGTGACCCGCTGCAAGCCTTGCGCGAGATGAAACGTCTCACCCGCCCGGGGGGCAGCCTCCTGGCGTTGGCCGAACCGGATTACACCAGCCGCGTGGACCGGCCGGATGAGCTGGCCCTCCTGGGCCGCTGGCAGGCCGAATCCCTGCAACGGCAGGGCGCAGATCCCGGCCTGGGAGGGCGCCTGGCAGACCTGTTCAAGCAGGCCGGCATCCCGCTCGTCGAAACAGGCCGCCTGCGTGCCGACAGGCCACATTCACTTTCACCCGTTGAAAGGGAAATGGAATGGGAGGTATTGGAAGCCGACCTGGCGGGATCGGTCCCACCGGATGAACTACAGCGCCTGAAGCTCATGGATGAGATTGCCTGGGAGCGCGGCGAGCGCCGGCTGTACGTGCCGACGTACTGGGCCTGGGGGCGGATAATGCAGATGGTATAATAACCCATCCTGGAGGCGCCTTTGACTGATTTTCCCACCGAGAACATACCCCAGCCCATCCCGGAAGTTGCACCGGCAAATAAGGGCTTGAAGAATTTTGTACGCGAAATATTGGAGACGCTGGGTCTGGCGGTTCTCCTTTTTTTGGTAATCAATATCATTTCGGCGCGCGTGCGCGTGGACGGGTTTTCGATGCGCCCGACCCTGCAGGACGGCGAATTTGTGCTGATCAACCGCCTGGCATACCAGCTTGGCAGTTTTCAGCGCGGCGATATCATTGTCTTTCGCCCGCCGATGTACCCCGAGGCGGATTTCTTTCGGAGTTTGCTCGGCCTGCCCAATATCAGCAATGATTACGAGGATTACATCAAACGCATTATCGCCCTTCCGGGTGATACCGTGAAGATCGCCAACGGGACGGTGCAGATCAATGGTACCCCGATCGGCGAACCATACATTGCCGCCGCGCCGGCGTATTCTGGCGAATGGACCGTGCCCGCCGATAACCTGTTTGTTTTGGGGGATAACCGCAATAATTCGGCTGATTCGCATGCCTGGGGCTTTTTACCTGAAAAGAATGTCCTCGGCAAGGCACTGGTGATATACTGGCCCGTTACAGACTGGAAGGTGCTTAGATCCAACCAGGCCATTCCAGTCACGCCTTGAGTGCCCATGCAATCCTTGAAGGAAATCCTCGCCATGGCTGACTCTTACGAACGGGAACTGCCGGTTGCTCCTCCTGCGCTGCCTGTACCGCGCGGGGCTGAGATCAGCGGCTGGATCGACCATACCCTGCTCAAAGCCGAAGCCACCGCCGCCCAGGTCAAACAGCTGTGCGCAGAAGCCCGGCAGTATCATTTTGCCACGGTCTGCGTGAACCCGGTCTTTGTACCGCTGGCGTGCAGCCTGCTCAAGGATTCGGGGGTGGGTGTGTGCGCCGTGATCGCTTTTCCGCTTGGGCGCCACTTTGCCGGAGGACAAGGCGCATGAAGCCCGCCGTGTGATCGAGAATGGGGCGGTTGAGGTGGACATGGTCATCAACCTGGGCGCGCTCAAGGGCCAGGCGTACGGCCTGATGATGAACGATATCCTTTTCGTAACGCAGGAAGCCCATGAGCATGGGGCCAGGGTCAAGGTCATTATCGAGACCGCCTTGCTGACCCGGCGCGAAAAGATCCTGGCCTGCCTGCTTGCACAGGCTGCCGGGGCAGACTTTGTAAAGACCTCCACCGGGTTTGGTCCCGGCGGGGCAACATTGCAGGATGTGGATCTGATCCGTCGCGTGGTCGGGCCCGGCACTGGTGTCAAAGCGGCCGGGGGAATCCGCACCTACAAGGATGCCCTGGCGATGATCGCCGCCGGAGCGAACCGGATCGGGGCAAGTTCAGGCGTTGCCATCCTGCATGAAGCCATGGGAGCTGTGGCATGACCGACGAAGTGAGAGAAACCTTTCCTTGCAACGAATGCCAGGCCGGAATGATGCACCTGCAGCACATCACGTATTTCACCTGGCTGGATGAAGAGCTCGTCACGGTCCCTAATTTTCCGGCCTGGGTGTGCGACATGTGCGGGCGGCGCGAATATGATGCCCGCGCCATCTCCTGGCTGACCGCCATTCTCAATCCGGATACGGGCAAAGCCACCTCACCCAAACGCAGGCCGCGCCCGCCGCTGAAGAAACGCCACGGCACCCGCCCTTCCCCGGAATGAATTCGAACGAATTGCCTTGACCGGCATGGGCCGGGATGGTAAAATCCGTCCGCTTAAGCCCCCATTGTCTAGTGGTCAGGACGTGGCCCTTTCAAGGCTAAAACTCGAGTTCGAATCTCGATGGGGGCACAAAATAAAAATCCGCTGCGAAGCGGTTTTTTAAATTAAAACTGGAGCCCCATTAGGGGATGCTATCCGAATCTCCATGGGGGCACAATATAAAATACCGCTGCAAGGCGGTTTTTTAAATTAAAACTGGAGCCCCCATTAGGGGATGCCATCCGAATCTCCATGGGGGCACCAGGAATCCGTCTTTCATGGCGGATTTTTATTTTCTAGCGCGCCATCAACTGTATAATAGAATCCATCTACCTGACAATTTCAAAAAATGGGACGCGGACGAGCGCAGAAAACGCGGAAAAGAGCATTTTTAGGCCTTTTTTTAACATATTTTTTGTTGGTGCTCCCTTGTTATAATTAATCTACACAATCATTTAAGAAGGTCCATCATTTACTCCCGCCTTACCTGCCTGCAGCCATTTGGCCCCGACCTCAAAAGCCCGGTGGTCTTTATCCATGGCTTTCCCGATTCGCCGCGCATGTTCGCGGCTTATTACGACGAGGCCGAGCGCACCCAACCCTGGCTGGCCGGGCGGGGCATTTATACCTTCGCATTTCCCAACCGTCACGACAATCCCAACTTCCCCCCATTCTCCGCACTGGCGCATGGCGTGATCGCAGGCGAGTTCGATCAGGCCATGGACAGCCTGGCCGGTCAGAGCCCGACCGGCAAGCTGATCATCCTGGCCCATGACTGGGGTGCCACTCACACCTGGCGTTGGGCGCGCACCCGGGCCAACCCCCCCATCGAAAAGCTGGTGGCCTTTTCGGTCGGCTCGTCCTTCCGTTATGATATCTTTGAGCACGGATTGAATGCATTCACCTGGCTGTATGGCCTCTTGTTTTGCTCACCCTGGTACCTGCCCTTCCTGCGTAAACCGGTGGCCAACTTGATCGTCCGTTTTGCCGGTTATCGTTCCGAAACGGCCATGGATCTCTGGCAGGATGCCTGGCATTACTGGGACCGTCCCAGCCTGCTGCTCACCATCCTGCCGCAGGCATTGTTCTTCTTATTTTATCGGCGGGAATTCCTCGATTTTCCTTTCCCCGTGCTCTACATGCGGTCAGCCTTTGACCGCCTGGCCTCCACAGCCGCATTCGAGCGCGCCCTGCTGAGGCGCTCAGACTGCCGCCTGGTCATCTACCCGGACTACAATCACTGGTTTCCAGAGCAGCACAGCGAAGTCGTGCTGCCCGAGGTGCGAAAATTCCTGGAATGATCAGAATTGAGACGGGCGTGAACACCGTTGAATATGCTCAGCCACCGGAAAGTGACCTAATTAAGGTTTCACAAACTGGATAAATCCCCATTGGCCGTTAATCAGCCAGGCAGGATCGCGGGCGAAGATCTGCCCGGCCTGCCCGGGTTTTAGCCCTGCGGCGATATCCGATTTCGATACCCGCAGCAACAACAGCGGGGCTGGCGTGTCGATGATCGCTTCCAATAAAGTTGCCGGCGACCAGTGGGCGTCGCCCAACCAACGCCGGTAGTTGACATCCCCCTTGCTGATCACAAACGCCGACCTTGCCAGGTCAGCCCACAGATCGAATGGAGCCTCCCAGGCAGGACTGGGCGAAGCCCAATAGAAGTGGGTCTTCACCTGCATCCGCCCGGCCTGTTCCGCCTGCTCAAGCTGCAGCGCGACAGGCTGTGCCCAGACCGGGGCGTCGTTTTCCAGCCAACGCAAGGCCTGCCCGACATCGGCCTGAACAACATCCGAAACAAAACAGGGGTGCGGCTTCACATGCAGGTGAACGGTCAAGCCAGCATTCTTCACAAGCAGGGCATGTGCCAGCAGCAGATCAAAGATGAGTTCCACGCCAAAGTTATCCAGGATCAAATCCACCCGCCCGCGGTCCACTTCTTCCATCTGTGCCAGGGCTGCGGCGCTCTGATCGACCACCAGGTGCCCATCCTGGCCGCCTCCTTGAGCTTTCCCTCCACCTTCCCCCTGCACCGGCCACAGGCTCAGGTCAGCCTGGTTTGCCCACAGGGATAAATAGATCAGTCGACGCAACATTTCCCCTGTGGCAGTCAGACCTTGCGGAAGAGCCTGCGTGATCGCCGGCCCGGCCTGGGCCAGCCCAAGCGTCTTCTGCAGCCGGAAGGGATCCACTCCACATCCGGGTCCAGGTTGAAAGTAACCGGTCGCTTCCAGGATGCGCCGGTAAAAATACATTTCGGCTGCGAAAACAGGCAGCTCCAGCCAGGTCTGCCCCTGGAATGGCTGCATGGCGGTCTGCCAGCTGGACCAGTCCGGCGCCTGCATATCCAGCAGCGGCCTGATACGGCCGCGTGGCAGATCGCCCGCCAGGTCGCGCAAACGCTGGTTGGTGGGTCCATCGAAGCTGTTCTCGGAGATCACCCGCAAGGCGGTTGCCGGGAGACGCCGTACAATGGTATCTTCGGCAAACGAGCCGGGCTCGGTGCCGCGCAGCAGGGGGGGGATGGGAAGATGGGGCATGGTCACGAAAAACCGATCACAGGATGCGGCCGGTAGGCTTCCTCCAGGTACGTGATCTCCTGCGGCGTGAGCTGGACCGAGAGAGCCGCCACGGCATCCTCCAGGTGATGCGGCTTGGTCGCGCCGATGATCGGGGCGGTGACGACCGGCTTGGAGAGCATCCATGCAAGAGCCACCTGCGCCATCGGCAGGCCGCGCTTCTCAGCCACCTCGCTGACCCGCTGTACGGTGGTCGCATTATCTTCCTGGGTGTAGCGCGACGTTGCCAGGTCGTCGCTCTGAAACCGGGCTGTCTCATTTTCTTCAAATTTCCGGGCCAGCCGCCCGCGCGCCAGCGGTGAAAAGGGGATCACGGCGATCTTCTGGTCCTGGCAGAGCGGCAGCATTTCACGCTCCTCTTCGCGGTAGATCAGGTTGTAATGCGGCTGCATGGCAACAAAACGACTCCAGCCGTGCAGGTCCGAGGTGTACAGCGCCTTGGCAAACTGCCAGGCATACATGGCGGATGCACCAATATAGCGCGCTTTGCCGACCCGCACCACGTCATTCAAGGCTTCCAGGGTTTCGTCGATCGGGGTTTCATAGTCCCAGCGGTGTATCTGGTACAGGTCAACGTAATCCGTCCCCAGGCGCTTGAGACTGGCGTCGATAGAGCTGAGGATGTGTTTTCGGGAAAGGCCCTTGTCATTGGGACCCGGTCCCATCTCAAAACGGACCTTGGTGGCAATGACCACTTCATCCCGCCTGGCAAAATCGCGCAGGGCTTTGCCGGTGACCTCTTCGCTGGCCCCAAGGGAGTAGACATCGGCAGTGTCAAAGAAATTGATGCCCAGTTCCAGGGCGCGCTGGATGTAAGGCCGGCTCTGTTCTTCATTGAGAGTCCAATCATTCCTCTTACCCGGCTGCCCGTAGCTCATGCAGCCCAGGCAGATGCGCGAGACCTTCATCCCGGTTGATCCCAATCGAACGTATTCCATTTACTCACCTCTTTCTTCTGGTCCTGAGGCCCGGCTGACCCAACCAGACCTTAGAAAATTTTTTTAACCACAGATGAACGCGGATGAAAATTGATTCCCGGATAAAACTTACAAAATATGTTCTCTAATCCTTTTTATCCGTGTTTATCTGCCTGCACTAGTGCCGCACCGTTCGTGCCGCGAACACCGGCGGCACGCCGGTGCGAGACGGCAGGTACAAGTGTGGTGAATTTCGGCTTATTAATCAGTCTCTTAGAGTGATTTCCTGAATGGGCGATCCAGCCCCAGGACCTCATCCACCACCGGCAGCCAGGCGCTGATGGAGATCTGCTGCGGACACTTGGACAGGCATTCATCGCATTGAATGCAGGCAGCCGCTTTCTGGTCGTCCGGGATCCAGCGTTTATACTCGACCCGAAAATCCTCCAGGGCGGCATACATGGCCGCCCGGTTGTAGGCGTCAAAGTTGCGCGGGATATTGACACCGTTGGGACAGGGCAAACAATATTCGCAGCGCGTGCAGGCGATCGGGCTGAGACCATTGACCGTCTCACGCACCCGGGTGACCAATTCGATCTCGGCGGGACTTAAGGTGCCCGGGCCGGAAACAATGGCAGAGTGAATATTTTCTTCCACCTGTTCCAGGGTGCTCATCCCGCTCAGCACCAGCGAGACCTCGGGCTGGTTCCAGAGCCACTGCAGGGCCCAATCCGCGGGAGTACGTTTTTGAGCTGCGCCATCCCACAGGGGACGGGCGGCTGGCAGGTCGAGCGCCAGTTTGCCGCCGAGCAGCGGCTCCATGATAACCACACCCAGCCCCTTGGCGGCGGCATACTGCAGTCCTTCCGTTCCAGCCTGGACCATGGTATCCATGTAGTTATATTGGATCTGGCAAAAATCCCAGGCATCGTAGCCGTCCACGATCTGCTTGAAAGCCTCCAGGTTGTCGTGGAAGGAAAAACCGAAATAGCGGATCCGCCCGTCAGCCCTGGCAGCTTCGGCCCGCCGCAACAGCTCCAGTTGCTGAACTTTTACCCAGGAATCATGGTTCAAAGCATGCAGCAGGTAAAAATCGATCGTCCCGGTCTGCAGGCGTTGCAACTGCTGGTTGAGCAGGCGATCGAAATCGGCGCCCTCTTGGATCAGCCAGATGGGTGACTTGGTGGCGATGCGCACCCTTTGGCGGTAACCGCCCTCCAGGGCTTTGCCCAGGGCCGCTTCGCTCATCTGGTCATGATAGCCGTAAGCGGTATCAAAATAATTCACCCCGGCCTGGATGGAGGTATGGATCATCTCCGTGACCTTGTCCTGGTCAATGTGGCTGCTTTTCCCATCGATGGTGGGCAAGCGCATGCAGCCAAAACCCAGGGCCGAGACGGCCCAATCCAGCTGCCCGAATTTACGATATTGCATAACGATATATCCTTTGACGTTTGAAATCAGGCGAGATCATGAGTAAAGTTCTCAAATTTTAAATGGTAGTTGTACTAGGAGCCTGTTGAGCGCACCACCAGCTTGATCGTCGCGGTTCGTGCCGTGGGGCTGTTGATGTCGTCGACGCTGGATGGGTAGCGCTTGTATTTTATGCGGTAGGCTGCGTCCATCTGCTGGTTGATCCCGGGGTCGGCTTCCTCAACGAAGGTGACATCTTTGTCCACCCCGCCAGCCTGAATGTGACCTTCATGCATTGTCAGCACGCCGCGGAACCAGGCCGAAGTGCGCCCGTTCACGGACCGGACGTACAGGTCGTCCCCCAGGCGAACAACCCAGATGATCACCGGCTTGCGCAGGGTACCATCGCTTCGCAGTGACGCGATCAACAGCTCTTCTGCGTTTCCAATCTTGTTGAGCTCATCGCTCGTCCATGTAGTCACCGGAACACCTCGTTAATTAAACATTCAATTTCCTGTTTCCCAGCCATTTGACCATCTCAGGATTCCGATGGTCAAAGAAACTGGTTGTCTTCGTGTCCAAAGTTGAAATCGCCACCATATCTTCGGTACTTAATTCAAAATCAAATACACTGATATTTTCGATCATCCTTTCTTTGCGGGTTGATTTGGCAAGGGCAATAATGCCTCTTTGTACAACCCAGCGGAGAATGACCTGGGCGACGCTTTTTTTGTGCCGCGCAGCGATGGATAGCAAGGTTTCATTTTGAAAGATATTATTCCTTCCCTCGGCAAATGGTGCCCAGGCTTCAACCTGAACGCGGTTGTCCTGTAAAAATTTTTGCGTGTCAATTTGCTGCTGGAAAGGGTTTACTTCGATCTGATTTACCGCCGGAATTATTTTGTTATGAATCATCAGGTCCATGATGCGGTCAGGTTGAAAATTTGAAACTCCGATCGCCCTGACTTTGCCTTGTTGATAAAGTTCTTCCATCGCACGCCATTCACCATACACATCCCCGAATGGCTGATAAATCAGGTACAGGTCAACGTAATCCAATTGCAAGCGCTTCAGGGAATTTTCAAAGGCTTTCATCGTGCCTTCATAGCCATTGCTCTGAATCCAAAGTTTTGTCGTGATAAACAATTTATCTCTTGCAACGCCGCTTTGTTTGATGCCCCTGCCAACCGCCTCTTCATTTTGATAAGAAGCGGCTGTGTCAATATGGTTATATCCAGTTTGAATGGCGTCAACCACGCTGCATTCACATATGCCCGCATCAGTTATCTGAAAAACGCCGAACCCAAGAATGGGGATTTCCACGCCATTGTTCAATTTTACAGTTTGCATCATTTTCTCCTTAATTGGGGTTTTGGTCTGGGGCCAGCAGCCGCGTGAACGAAAGTGACGCCAACTTCCAGTTACCCTCTTGCTGCACATACACTTCTGTCACCATGAAGGGATTGGTGACCTCATTGCCGCCAACCACGGCCAGCAGCGTAATCCTGTTTAAAAGGACGGCAGTTGCACCGATGATATTCACCGACACTTCATGGATGTCGGCTTGCTTGTAGTGAATCCCGCCGCTCTTGATGATCTCGAGTTCCTGTTCTTTCCCCCAGGATCCGCCCATATGGACAAAGACAGCCTTTTCATGAAAGAGAGCCTCCAGGGTATCCACCCTGCGCTCTGCCATCCAGAGCCATTTTTCTTTAGAGAGATTGATCACTTCTTGTTCCAGGTTACCAATTTGCATTTTTTATCTCCGGTCCTTGCGAATCCTTACTCTGGGAGCACTTCATTGATGCAGCGGATGGCATTTAACGTTCTGGGATAGCCAACATAGGGCAGCAATTGGGTCACGACGCTCAGCAGTGTTTCCTTATTGTTCCCCACGTTGAGATTGGCCTGGATATGCCCTTTTAGCTGCGGCTCGCAGCCTCCCAAAGACAGGAGCATGGAGAACGTCAGCAGCTCTCTCGTTTTTAAGTCTATTCCGCTTCTGGTAACGTAATCGCCAAAGCAATTCGCTGACAAATACTTCTGGATATGGATCTGGTTTACCGGGGAATCTTCGTACATCTTCTCAAGCCGATCTCCCACAATTGCTTTTTGGACTGCGTAGCCTTTTTCAAAACGAGTCTCCGGCGAGGTGGTGGATTGGCCTTCCAGCGGCAGCTGGATGCCCCGGCTTGCCAGGATTTCATTGGTGGCGTGCAGAAAATCATACACTTTTCCCATCCCGGCATAGGGCACTGCCTGGTAGAGGATCTCTTTCACTTCAACCGGGGTGACCCCGATATTCAGCGCGCCCTCGAGCATCACTTTGTATTCTCCCAGGGCCTGGCTGGCGATCAGGGAGGCCAGGATGACCATCAGCCTGGTTCGGGCATCCAGGTTCCCATACCCGAGCACCTCGTCGAAGGCAAAATTGTCAAAGACCTCCACCAGTTCCGGATCGGTCACCTGCAAGGTTGATTTGCGATTTGGGAACAAGGTCTCATGGTTCTTCCTGGCTGTGTCTTTAATGCTCATCGATTGCCTTTCCTATTGACTTTATGGCTCTAATACCGGTCGCCGACCACTTTGATCTGTGACATGGCATTTTCGATTTCGCCGAGATCATTGGTTGTCAAGTTCGACCTCAAGCGCACCGAGGTTCTCCTCGAGACGCTCGAGCTTGCGCGATCCCGGGATGGGCACGATCCAGGGTTTCTGCGCCAGCAGCCAGGCCAGGGCGATCTGCGGCGGGGTGGCGCCCTTGCGCTTCCCGATCTTCTCCAGCAGATCGATCACGGCACGGTTGGCCCGGATGGCCTCCGGCGTGAAGCGGGGATTGTGAGCCCGGATATCGGTTTTATCAAAGGTCGTGTTCTCATCCACCTTGCCGGTCAGGTAGCCCCGGCCGAGCGGGCTGTAAGGCACCAGCCCGATGCCAAGCTCTTCCAGGGTCGGCAGGATGGCAGGTTCAACGGCTCTCCACCAGATCGAGTATTCGCTTTGCAGGGCAGTCACCGGCTGGACGGCATGGGCGCGCCGGATGAGTTCGGCGCTGGACTCGGAAAGCCCGAAATGTTTCACCTTGCCGGCCTGGATCAGGTCCTTCACCGCCCCGGCCACGTCTTCGATGGGCACGTTTGGGTCGGGCCGGTGCTGGTAAAACAGGTCGATGGCTTCCACTCTCAGGCGTTTAAGCGAAGCCTCGGCCACCTGCTTGATCTGCTCGGGCCGGCTGTCCTGGCCCATCCTGGGATGGGGACCGCTGAGGGGATCGTGTTTCCACCCGAACTTGGTGGCGATCACCACCCTGCCGTGGAAGGGCTCCAGGGCTTCGCCCACCAGTTCCTCGTTGGTGAACGGGCCGTACACCTCGGCGGTATCGAAAAAGGTGACGCCGTGGTCAACCGCCGCGTGGAGGAAATTGATCATCTCTCGCTTGTCGGTCGGCGAGTCGCCAAAGCTCATCCGCATGCAGCCCAACCCGAGCGCCGATACTTCCAGGCCGCTTTTTCCAAGGATACGTTTTTGCATTTTTGAACTCCTCTCAATTGGGTATTCAGATGACTTCCGGGACTTGATCTTCAATTTGAAGCATTTCTTGCTCTCTTTTTAGAACGGCTTTTTCATACACCTCGATCTTGTGATCCAGGATATCCAGGGTTTTTTGCATTTCTTTCATCCTGGCTGCCAGCAGCGCGCGTTGCTCGGTCAGGATCTCCTTCCGGGCTTCAATCGTCCGGTCGCCCTGCTGGACCAATCCGACGTACTCGATCAGCACTTCAACCGGCAGCCCGGCGCTCCGCATGCACTTGATGAATTCAACCCGCCGCAGGTCCAGCTCGTTGTAATCCCGGATGCCGTTATCATTGCGATTGACTGGCGGGATGAGCCCGATCCGTTCATAATAGCGCAGGGTATCCGACGACATCCCATACTGGTCACTTACTTCCGCGATCTTCATCGTTTCACCTCCAGGGATAGTGTACCACTTGGAGTCGACTCCAAGTCAAGGGTTATATTCTCGGAAAAATGATTGAGAAAGGCCGGCCGTAAACCCGGGGAATAAAAATCAAATGGTATACTCCACAGGCAGGTTCCCAACTTTTTTGCAGTGAATATTAGAAGGATGACAGCATCTTTATGGATCTGAAAACCGACCTCACCAGGATAGTCCCAGAAGAGCGCATATTCACCCGTCCGCTCGAGCGCTATGCCTATGCCAACGACGCCTCCTACTTTCGGTTGATCCCCCAAGCTGTGGTACACCCCGCCTCGATCGAGGAAATCCGCGGCCTTTTCCAGTTTTCCCATCAGAACCGGGTTCCGCTCACGTTCCGCGCCGCCGGGACCAGCCTGGCCGGTCAATCCGTCAGCAACGGCATCCTGGTTGTGCTTTCCCGCCACTGGGGCAACGTCCAGGCGGAGGAAGGTGGCGCGCTGGTACGCGCCCAGCCCGGCGTGGTGGGGGGCTTCATCAATACCGTTCTCAAGCCCTTCGGGCGCCGTATGGGTCCCGACCCGGCTTCCATCGATGCGGCCATGCTGGGGGGCATCCTGGCCAATAACTCCAGCGGCATGTGCTGCGGGGTGGTGGAAAATGCCTATCATACCATCCACTCGCTGACCGTTGTGCTGCCCAATGGCCTGGTCCTGGATACAGCCGCTCCGGATGCCTCTGCCTGCCTACAGGAAGGGGCGCCCGTGATTGCCAATGGTCTGCTCGAACTGCGGCAGCGCCTGTTGGCAGACACCGCGCTTGCGGAACGTGTCCGCCGGCGTTACCAGTCCAAGAACACCGATGGCTATTCCCTGAATGCCCTGATTGACTTTGATAACCCGATCGATATCCTGACTCACTTGATGATCGGGTCGGAAGGCACACTGGGTTTCATCGCTGAAGCTGTCCTGCATACCTTGCCCGATTACGCCCGCAAATATACCGGGCAGCTTTACTTTAACAATCTCCGCGATGCCGCCCAGGCCATCGCACCCCTGCGCGATTCCGGGGTGCGAGCGGCAGAGATCATGGAGCGTGCCGCCCTGCGCTCGGTGGAGAACCTGGCCGGGGCGCCGGACATCCTGCGCCAGCTGCCCGGTTCGGCCGCGGCCATCCTGGTCGAGTACCAGGGTCAAACAGCCGAGGATATTGCCAGCCTGCGCAGCCTCTCCGCCCGCACGGTCAAGGATTTCAGGTTGCTGTACGACCCCGAGTTTACCGAAGACCCGCTCCTTCAAGCCAACCTTTGGAAGTTGCGCAAGGGCCTGTTCCCCACCATGGGCGCCATGCGACCCAGGGGCACCTCCATAATGACCGAGGACCTGGTCTTCCCGGTGCCCCTCCTGGCCGAGGCGATAACAGACCTGCAATCCAGATTCCATACACACGGCTTCGAGGATGCCATCATCTTTGGACATGCCAAGGATGGCAACCTGCATTTCAACTTCAGTTGTCATCTCAATGACCAGCAGGAAATTTTGCGCCTGGAGCGCTTCCTGGACGATGTGCTGGTGATGGTGAGAGAGAAGTATGACGGCTCGCTTAAAGGGGAGCATGGCGCGGGGCGTGCCGTAAGCTCTTACCTGGAAGCCGAATGGGGGCCCAATGGCATGGGGATCATGCGGGATATCAAATCCCTGTTCGATCCATCCGGCCTGCTTAACCCGGGTGTGATCATCAACCCGGATCCTGCCGCACACATTTCCAATATCAAGGATATGCCGACCGTTGAGGAGGAAGTCGACAAGTGCATCGAGTGCGGTTACTGCGAGCCGCGCTGCCCAAGCCGCAATCTGACCCTGACCCCCCGCCAGCGCATCGTCATCCGTCGCGAGATCGCCCGCCAGCGCAATGCAGGACCGGATGCTGCCTTGCTGGCCTCCCTTTATAAGGATTATAACTATTCCGGCCTGGACACCTGCGCTGTCGATGGGTTGTGCGCCTCGGCCTGTCCGATCAATATCAACACGGGTGACCTGACCAAACATTTGCGAGCCGGGCTGGTGACGGAGCGCGGAAAAAAGACCGCCCTGTGGCTTACGAAACATTTCACCGGTGTGGAAAAAACGCTTGGTTTTGGGATCCGGCTTGCCCATGCGGCGGAATCCGTTCTCGGGACAAATGCCATCGTTGGGCTGACGCGCTTTGGAGAAAAATTGACCGGGTCAACCCTGCCCAAGTGGAACAAGGCGGTACCGTTTGTCCCCTCCCGGCGGCCTGTCACCCGGCAAAACGAAGCCGCCTATGTATACTTTCCATCCTGCATCTCGCGGCGCATGGGGGTTCCCAAACCCGGCATGGCTTCCCTGGCCGAAACACTGGTCACGGTAGCCGGGCGGGCGGGTGTCCCGCTGTGGATACCAGGGGATGTGGATGGCAATTGCTGCGGCATGCCGTTCGGCTCCAAGGGTTATAGCGCTGCTTACCAGGCCACCCGCCAACGCACCCTGGAGCATTTTTGGGAATGGTCCGACCACGGCCGCCTGCCCATCGTCATCGATACCACCTCCTGCACTTTCACCCTGCGCCAGTATGCCGCGGACTTATCCGAGCTGTCGCCCGAAGAGCGCGACATCTTCACGAAGCTCACCCTGCTGGATGGGCTGGAACTGATGAATGACGTCTTGCTGCCTGCATTGGAGCTCCATCCGGTGGCTCAGGCGGTGGTCCTGCACCCCAACTGCTCCAGCCGCAAAATGAACCTGCAGGAGAAGATGGTCACCATCGCCAGGCGTTGTGCGAAAAACGTGACGGTGCCGCTGCACCTGGACTGCTGTGCATTTGCCGGCGACCGTGGTTTGCTTTTCCCCGAGTTAACCGCTTCGGCAACTTCCCTGGAGAGTGCCGAGGTGAACAGCCATTCCTATGACGGGTATTATTCATCCAATATCACCTGCGAGATGGGCATGACCCTGGCCACGCAGCACAATTATCATTCCATTGTTTACCTGTTGGAGCAGGCCTCGCGATAACCGAACCGGTAGTTTGTGTAGAGCTACTAACACGTGTGCCTGCTGCACAATGCAGGCAAAACCGCTCCCGTCGCCGTCCTCGGCGGCGGGGACGCCGCCTAAAGCGCGGGTTTTTTAGTCGCTCTTAGTCTATTGAATCCAGCCCGGGGTATGCTTCATCAAGCCAGCAGCCAACCAGCGGTCTGCAGCATCAAGCGTTGATAAGTGGGGTTGTTCCAGACCTGCAGGAAATGCCCGGGCGCAACACAGGCCACACGTCCTCTGCCGGCAGTCCGGCTCCAGACCATCGGATAAGCCGTCCCCTGGTACACCGCAACCATGTGGATGGTCACAGCCGGGTCAACTTCCTGGATATAGAACTCGTCCAGCACTTCAAAGGCCGGAATGCCGGAAGTGATCGGGTGCTCCCCGGATAGTGGGTAAATGGTGAATGCAAACGGCTCCGGGTGGGACAGGAAGACGCCCCCCAATAGCCTGCCCAGGCGCGGGTTTGAATCGCCGATCACGGTGGCGGCGTGAGCGCCCAGCAGCGCCCCTCCCTGCCGCACCCAACGCCTCAACCCGGAAACCTGGGCAGCGGTCAGTTTTTCAGGGCCGGCGTCGGCATATCCCTGGCGATGCTTCGACAGGCAGGTATAGCTTAACAGAAGGTCGCAGCCAACCTGCTCGAGGCGTTTCAGGGCATCCAGGTCATAGGTGGACTCGACCTGGTAACCTTCCGCCTCGAAAACCGGCTTCATGACTCTGGCGAAACCGTCAAAATCGTGCCACATTCCCCCCAGCAGGATCAGGATGGATTTCTTTTTTCTGGTCACCACAGCAGCCTCATTCTCCAGTGATCTATTCAACCAAAGGCTCCAATGTCGATTGCGCGGAGTTATTATAAGGTAATTAGTCCCTCAAGAGATGTCATTGCGAGGCGTTCTTTGCCGACCTGTACCAAGAAGTGGCAAGCAATCTCCCGGGTGGAGAGGGGATTGCTTCGCCTGCGCTTGCCGTCTCGCACCGGCGTGCCGCCGGTGTTCGCCTGTCCTGGACGGACAGTCCAGGGCGGCACGAACGGTGCAGCGCAGGTGCAAGCGTCGGGAAAATCGCCCTCCTCGCACGTGTGCCTGCACGGCACAGTGCAGGCAATGACATGCTACTCGGTTGATAATGCTCCTTCAGCCAAAGAAAATCGCCATCCTCGTATGAAAGCCGGGATTATAATAACATTTCTCCCGGGAGACCATGGAAATGCTTCCACCTCACGGGGATAAGGTAAATCCTGATTTGCAATATGGACATTCGAACCATATTCGCCGAGGTTGTCTTATGACCGAACCAAACGCAGACCGCGCGCCGGCAGCCTCTTCCCGACTGAACCTGGGCACGGCGTATTACCCGGAACACTGGCCCGAGCAGCGCTGGCCTGAAGATATTCGCCTGATGCAGGCAGCCGGCATGACCGTTGTGCGCATGGCAGAATTCGCCTGGTCCACCATGGAGCCCTCTCCCGGCAAATTCAATTTCGACTGGCTCGAGCGTGCCATCAATTTACTCGCGGAAAAGGGCATTGCAACGGTTCTGGGCACACCCAGCGCGGCTCCTCCCGCCTGGCTGGTCCAGGAATATCCCGACTTGCTGGCCGTTGATGAAAACGGCCGGCGCGTCCAGTTCGGGAACCGCTGTCACTATTGCGTGAACTCGGCGGAGTTCCATGCTGCCGTCCGGCGGATCGTCGAGGCGATGGCCGTACGATTCGGGGGAAATGACCATATTTGCGGCTGGCAGTTGGACAATGAATACAACCGGGTCTGCTACTGCGAACGCTGCCGGCGTTTATTCCACCAGTTCCTGCGAGGAAAATACGGCTCGCTGGAATCCCTCAACGAACACTGGTCAACGCGTTACTGGAGCGAGACCTATTCCGCCTGGGAGCAAATCCCCATTCCGGTCGGCTATCATAATCCGGGCTTGCTGCTCGAGTTCAAGCATTTCATCACAACCAGCTATTGTAAATTCCAAAACCTGCAGCTGAGTACTTTGCGCCCGCACTTGAAGCCGGGAGTCTGGGTAAGCCACAACTTCATGGGCTGGTACGACGGGTTTGACCATTATGACATCGCCAAAGATCTGGATATCGCCTCGTGGGACTGGTATATTGGCACAGGCCATGCGGATCACCTGGCCTCCGGCGCCACCCACGACCTGACGCGCGGATTCAAGCGCCGCAACTTCTGGCTGATGGAAACCCAACCGGGTCATGTGAACTGGTCGACCGTCAATAATGAGCTCAACCGGGGTGAGGTCCGCAGCATGGCCTGGCACGCCGTGGCGCATGGCGCTGAGAGCGTGCTCTACTGGCAGTGGCGCTCTGCCCTGGGCGGACAGGAGCAATATCATGGCACCCTGGTGGATCCATCCGGCCAGCCGCGCCCCTTGTATGCAGAAATCCAACAAATCGGGCAGGATTTCAAAACGGTCTCGGGGCTGCTGGCCGGCTCCGAAATCAAGGCGGAGGTTGCCCTGCTGAATTGCTATGACAGCCGCTGGTCCATTGGATGGCAGCGCCACCATGCAGATTTTGATTATGTGGCCCACTTCAACCACTATTACCGTCCGCTGGCTGCCAGGAATATCAATGTGGATGTGATCTCTGCGGATGAGCCCCTGGATGGGTACAGCCTGGTGGTTGCCCCAGCCTTGACCATCCTCGATGGGAAAAGGGTGCAGCACTTGAAGGAATTCGCGCGGCGTGGTGGGGTCCTGGTTCTCACCCTGCGTACCGGAATGAAAGATCGCTTCAATGCACTGCTGCCGGTTCGCCCGCCCGGCGCGCTGGCAGAGTTGGCCGGGATCGAGGTGGAGGATTACTATGTCCTGCAAGCGCCGGTGCCGGTAACCGGAGAATTGTTTGAAGGCACTTCGAAACAGTGGGCGGAAAGACTCAAGCTCCTGGATGCAAAATCGGTCCTTCCATTATCGCATTATGGCAAGGCCAATGGTTGGCTGGATGGTCAACCCGCCGTCAGCGTCCATCCCTATGGACAAGGCATGGTCTACTATGTGGGTGCCTACCTGGACGAGGTTTCCCAACAGGCGCTCATGGACCATATCCTGGATGAGGCGATGGTACGCTCCATCGTTACTCCTCCCCAGGTTGAAGCCCGCTTGCTCAAAGGTCGATCGGGGCAGGATATTTACGTGGTCATCAATCACGCCACCACCGAACAGGCGGTGCCTTGGCCCTGGCCGGCCTTTGAACATCTATCCTCAGGCGAAGTTGAAGGCTTGATCAATCTCCCTCCCTATGGGGTGGCAGTTCTGACCAGCCTTGCCGCTCACTCCCCCCTGCCTCCAGGATTATTAACTGATACTAAGGAAACCGGCGAATGAGGCCTGGAGGCAATGTTATACTTTGAAATACATGACGGCTGACAGAATGGTTTATAAAGAAAGAGAGAGAAAGGATCCATCCAAAAGGTTGAGATTATGGAATTTTTGGGTATAGGACCACTGGAATTAATTCTTATCCTGGTTCTGGCGCTGGTCATTTTTGGTCCCAAGGACATCGAAAAAGCCGGAAAAACAATTGGGAAAAGCCTGAATAAATTCATCCGCTCGGATACCTGGAGAACCATCAACCAGACTTCCCAGGAACTTAAGAAACTGCCAACCCGTTTAATGCGCGAGTCGGGCCTGGATGAAATTGAAAAGTCTGCCCGGGAGGAGCTTTCCCAGGCAGGGAACACCATCCACCAATCCCTTTCTGTGAAAACGACCGGAGATTCCCCCACTCCCTTTATAAAGGAAGTTTCGCCTGATCCTGCGGAAGTGAAAGAAGAAAATTCTCCCGAGGAAGCCAAAACGGAAAAATAGGTATGCAAAAATTTTTTCGTATTGTCTGGCGGATCATCACCGCCCCGGTGCGCCTCCTGGCCTGGTTGGTTTCCCTGCCGGTAAAAGGGTTTAAAAACTTGCGCCGGTTCCTGACCACTGAACCGGAGGAACGGCCCATCAGCGAAACCCTGGCGGATACTTTTCAGAGGCCGGCGACCCTGCTCGAACACCTGGATGCGCTGCGGAAACATTTCGCTCGTATTCTCATTGGCCTGCTCATTTGTGTGGCAGTTTTCTTCTTTTTTACCCCAAGGCTCGTGAATTTTTTTGCCCTTCCAATTGGTGGTATTTCAGCGCTGAAGGCCATAGATGTTACTGAATCGATCGGCGTGTTCATGCGCGTGGCGCTTTTGGGTGGTTTTGCACTGGCATCGCCTTACATTGCCTTTGAATTGTGGCTTTTCGCTGCGCCAGGTTTGCACAGCCGCGCCCGCATATTGGGTTTGGTCAGCATACCCCTGGTGATCATTTTCTTTGTCGGCGGCATGGCCTTCGCATATTTCTTCCTGCTGCCGCCCGCCCTGAAGTTCTTGCTTACATTTATGGGGGTCCAGGTTATACCACGACCCTCATCCTATATTGGCTTTGTGACCGGGATCCTGTTCTGGATCGGCATCACGTTTGAGTTCCCACTGGTTGTGTATGTCCTGACGCTGATGGGGATCATCAAGCCCCAATCCCTGCTCAAGAATTGGAAGATCGCCGTGATTGTCATCGCCGTCCTGGCCGCCGCCATTACGCCAACCACCGACCCGGTCAACATGTCCCTGGTCATGGGTCCAATGGTTCTTTTGTACTTCATAAGTATTGGGTTGGGTTACCTGGCCATGATGGGGCGCAGGCGGCGGGAATTGGAAATGGATTCCCAATGACACAGTGTATAATCCACCCACGTGATTAGTGTTTATTGAAAAGGAGAGTAAAAAATGCCCTTTAATCTTGGTGTTCCCGAACTGCTCATTATCCTGGTGATTATCATCCTGCTCTTTGGAGTTGGCCGGATCGGCAAGATTTCCGGAGAACTGGGGAAAGGCATCCGCTCATTCAGAGAAGGATTGCAAGGTGAAAAGAAGGACGTGCCGCCGGAAGAAAAGAAGGACGAAAATAAGACAATAGAGCCCAAGTAGGATCCGTTCTCAATCCATAAAACAACCTTTTACCCTTGTTCCTGTGGAAGAATAGTGATCACTGGTCTTAAGAGTATCTGAAACACATGCCCAAGGAACGCTTGGGATGAGTCCCTGGTCGCCGGGCGAAAGGTCCTCTTCAGAGAGGGCCTTTCTGTTTTTAAACCACAATCCTTATAATGGTTCATTTTTGCCATTGCATTCTATTTTTCCCAACCTTTTGGCATATCATTGTGTATATTCATTGAGAAGGACCAATGATCTTTGGAAAAAAGCATGGATGAAACCCAACAAGCCGTAAAAAGGCTCAAGCTCGGCGATATTGGCGGGTTGGAAACCCTGGTCGCCTGCCATCAAGTGCGTGCGCTGCGTACGGCCTTCTTGATATTGCAGGATGAGGCTTCAGCTTGGGATGTGGTGCAGGAGACATTTCTGCGCATCTCCCGACGCATTCACCAGTTTGACGAGAGCCAACCATTCGAACCGTACCTGCTGAAGAGTGTGGTTCATGCTGCCTTGAATTCCATGCGTCATGATGCCCGGTCGCTTTCACTGGAGGGTGACCTGGAAGAGATTGAATCATTGCTCGTGCATGCAGATTCGCCTGAAGCCCAGGTGGAATCCCACCAGCGCAGCCAGCAGATTCTCTCAGCCTTGTCCAAACTACATCCACGCCAGCGTGCCGTCATTGTCCAGCGTTACTATCTGGAGATGAGCGAAAAGGAAATGTCCGCCAGCCTGGGGACTGCACCGGGGACGGTGAAGTGGCTTTTGAATGCAGCCCGCACCCGCCTGCGTACCCTTCTGCGCTCGGAAAGGAACATCTGATGAAACAGACCCCGCGTGAACTTTTGGATGCCGCCGCCCGGATGAAGATACCTGATGATGTGAACATCTTCCCGCGCATCGCTGCCCGTCTTGAAAGAAAATCCATCCTGCAAACTTTGCGCACAAGACCGATCCTTCTTGGATTGAGCATTTTGTTCAGCCTTGCAATCCTGACCGGGGTTGCCTATGCGGTCGGGCGTTCTCTCGGATATATTCACGGCGTGGGGATTGGTGGAAAATGATCAGACGGTGCGCGTTTTATCGGGGCAAACGAAAATCTCTTCCAATGGTCTTTCACTCTTTGTGCAAAGCCTGACAGCAGACAGCGCCCAAACCCTCGTCTCTTATCGGATCACGGGTTTTCCACGTGAACTTGCGCGCGAATGTGAAGCCGCGCCAGTTCTGCAATTACCCGATGGTGTTCAGCTCCAATCGATCAGTACACAAGTCCGTTCCATGGGAGGTGCAAATTATGTTGATAACTATTCTCTGGACATGCGCGCCGCCTTCCCGTCCATTCCTGCCGGCGTGAACCAGGTTTCATTTCTCGCGCCCTGTCACTTGCCGCCGGTTGCCTTACAGCTCATCTCCGCTCCACAGGGCATGGTACTATCTGCCACCGAGATTCCATTCACGTTTGAAGCATCGCGTCCGGTTTTACCCACCCCGACAATAGACATGCAATCCACCCCGACGCAAAACCCTGCAGTCTCTCAATCCAATCCAGCAACTCTTCCCAGCAACACCTCCGGGCTGAAATTGGAAAAAGTCATTGAATTGAATGATGCTTATATATTGCAGGGTTCTTTCACAGATGCAGGCGATCTGCCTGGAACTGTAATTCACTTGAATGAAATTCCCATCAGACATGCGCGTGACGGATCGGAATGGTCAATACGTTCCGGCATGGGTACGCCCGGAACTGATACCGAATAATTCCCAGAGTAATATCGGTTACTGGGCGCTTGAAATCCCCCGGACGGTCGAACCACCGGTGACTCTCACCCTGCCAAAGATCTCTCTTCTCAATGAAAACACCTTTCATTTTCCCCTGGATATCGGGGATGCGCCGCTCGTCGGACAACCCTGGGCCATCAATCAAATCATCAGATCAGGCGAGTACGCCTTCCTGGTGGAAACCATCACGCCGCAACGAAGCTGGTTATACCGTTTCGCTTCATTCGCTTACCCCCATCACCCAGGAAGACTTTTCCTGCATTTTTGTCATAGAGGGATATCCAGTGTTGTCATATTCCGAGAACTTCCATGAAAGAAATGGCATCTCGGAATGGTCCATAACCGAAAATTTCAAAGGTCAAGTTCCCATTGGAAAAATTACTTTTTCTCTGGAAGTTTTCACCACCTTCCAAACCGGACCCTGGACCCTTACCTGGTCCCCAATGAATCCGTAATCTTTCTTTTCACTGCATGGATGGACGCCTTACCTAAAAAGGCGCAGCAGAATACCGTATAAACACGGTTGCATGGCCTTTGGAGCTGAGGTATGATTTGAGGGAAAGGAGCCGCCATGAACATTTTCGAGACCAAGGAAGCAAAAATCAAATCCTATCTCAAGTATCTTTCCAAGAATGGGGCAACGACTCCCAAAAAGGCCGTCAAGATTGAAAATATCGAGAGAGCCCTCAAAACGGAGAACCGCTTATTTGACGAAATAACCAAATACCTGCTTGCGGAAGGATTCATCAAGCGGGCTGCGGGGGCCGTTTATATTACCAAATCTGGATTGGGTAAGCTCTAAAGGGACTTGATCAGCTTCTTTTTATGAAGGAGGGTGCCAGCGGCGGTAGCGCCAGCTCGCGCCCTCTATTTATTTATCCAGTCTTTTTTGGCGGCAGTAAGGGGATCAATAACAGGAACCCGATGGCAATCAGGGCCTCACCAATCTGCACACCGACTGCCTGCGATGGTCCAAAGAAAGGGATCTTTGGCCACATCTGCGTGCCGAAGCCAAACACGTCTGCCATGCCGGAGAAAACGGCTATGAGGTATCCGGTTGTCACCAGGCGGATGCCAATGTCCGCCGGAATGGTACGGTTGCCGTTTTTCCAATAGGCCATCAAACAGATATACCCGCCAAGACAAATAATCGCCAGCCCCACCAGAAACACCGCGATTTGTACAAATCCAACCACCGGGCTGCGGTCCAGGCCAAAGAGGACCGGGCGGGCACCCACCAGGAAAATGATCAAACCGAACAATGTCAGCAATAATCCGGCTCGGATGCGACCGCGGGATGGGATGATTTGCGGGGATGTATCCGGAGAAATGGAGGAGGTCGCAGGATTGTTCATATCGGTAAATACGTCCGCAGGTGCCGCAGCCAGTTCTCTCCAAGAATGGCCGCGACCGCCTCGTCATTATAACCTCTCCCTTTCAGGATGGGAGCAAGTTTTTGCAGGTCGGCGATCGTGTCGATATCGACTGGAACAGCATTCACACCAAAGCCGCCGTCGAAATCACTCCCCAGGCCGACATGCCGGGCATCCCCGGCCATCTGGCAGATGTGGTCCACGTGAGCCGCCAGGGTTTCCAGGGTGATCCCCTCCCGGGAATCAGTCCTCCTCCAGCCGGTTTTCAGGAAGGCGCAGAAAGGCACAACACCAATGATGCCATCCCGGGCGATCAAGCCCCGGATGACCTGGTCGGAAAGCAGGCGGTTGCCATCGTAGCCGGGCAGAAGCGCGGCGGCGTTGGCATGGCTGGCGATCAGCGGACCTTCATACAGGTCCAGGGATTGGCGTGCCGACAATTCGTCCATGTGACTCAAGTCCAGCGTGAACCCGAAATCTGCCATTGCCTCCAGCATGAGGCGGCCCTCATCGGTCAGCGGACCCGGGTCGCTTGTGCCGCCGCAGAAGCGTGTCCCCGCCCAGGCCAGTCCGATCATCCGCAAGCCGGCTTCCCACCATTCTTCCAGTTCAGCCGGCTTCCGCACGCCCTCGGCTCCCTCCATCAATGCCACCAGGCCGACCGGGTGGCTGGCGAGACTGGGATCGGCCCAACTGGACAGGACAGTTTCCAGGTGGGCGCCTCGGGTGATCAGTTGGAATTGATCCGGATGGCGGTCAGCCAGGTCACGATATGTATCCAGCTGGGTCCGGTAAACCCGGTGGGCCTGGTTGTAATCGGCATAAGCCTGCTTATCCCAGTCGCCACCTTTGCGTCGGGCAGGCGCAGCGAATAATGTACTGAAGATAACCGCCACCCGACCGCGCTGGTATTCCGGCCAGCCAATCAGGGTCTGGCCATTAAATTCAGGAGCATCGGAGCCGGAGGCTGCTTCGATCCGGCGCGTTTCGGCCGCCGGTTGGGTGTAATCCCGCCCAAAGGTGAGCATGTTATAGGCGAGGTCTTCGTGGGCGTCAACGATCAGGGGAGGTTGCATGGGCAGTTGAAAAACCCGGCTTCGAGGGAAGCCGGGTTTCGGGTTATTTATTCGGGGTTTTCCCCGGCCGGGGGTTCTTCGCCGGTCGATGGCTCTGCTTGCGCGGAGGGTTCTTCTGGTGGCGCCGCTTGCTCGGCCGGTGGCTCGACCGGTGGCTCTGCAGGTGGCTCTGCAGGTGGCTCTGCACTGTGTTGGGCTCACTTCCGGAGCCGGCGTCTCTCCGGCGAGTTCCAGGTTGACACCTTCCATGGTGATCTGCTTTAGATCAAGATCCTTGAATGCACCTGAATCCACTTTTCGCAGGCTCAGGCCGATGCGCCTCTGGTCCGGGTCGATCCGGATAACCCGCAAAGTGACCACGTCGCCATCGTGCAAACCGGCTTCCTTGGGATGCTCAATGCGGGTTTCGCTGATCTCCGAGATGTGAATGAGACCTTCCAGGTCACCCTCCAGGCGGGCGAACGCGCCGAACTTGGTCAAACGGGTGATGACACCCTCCACCAGTTGGCCAACCTTGAACTTGTCCACCTTGCTTTGCCAGGGATCGCTCTGCAGGGCGCGGATGGACAGGCCGATCCGCCTCTTTTCGCGGTCGATGTTGATGACTTTGACTTTGACTTCCTGTCCCACTTCGAGCACCTCGGAGGGATGCTGCACGCGGTCCCAGGAGATCTCGGAGAGATGCACCAGGCCGTCGGCGCCGTTGACGTTAACGAATGCGCCAAAATCAGCCAGGCTGGTGACCTTGCCGGTATAGGTTTCACCCTCTTTAAGCGATTCGATAACGCGTTCCTTGATGGACTGGCGTGTCTCACTGGAGGCGGCGCGTTCGGAAAGGATCAGGCGGCGGCGCTTGCGGTCCACTTCGATGACGCGCACACTGATCGGCTCGCCGATCATTCTGCCGTAGCGCTGGTCGGGCGTATCGCCAGTGACGCTCATCCGGCGGGAAATACTCAACTGCGAGGCTGGAATAAAACCGCGCAGTCCATAGACCGGGACAATGACACCGCCCTTGTTGAAACCGTCCACGCGGCCTTCATACGTGGCACTATCTTCAAGCATTTTCTCGACCTCGGCCCAGCCTTTTTGCTCCTGGGCGCGGGTGTACGAGAGCACCACGTTGCCATTATCATCTTCGGCATTCACCACATAGACCAGGATTTCCTGACCAACCTGGAGGGCGGCGCGTTCTTCAGCCGGGATGGATTCCAGTTCACGGCCGGTAATCACACCTTCTGATTTCGCCCCAACACTGACCAGGATCTGTGAAGGGCTGATGCTGGCCACCACACCGGTACGGATTTCACCCGGCTGGGGAAAATCCAAAGCCATTCCTTCCTGGTTGAGAAGGGTTTCCATATTTACATTATTATTATTATGTTCAGTGGATGGATTGCTCTCGGGCGAAGCCCCCTGTCCGAGTAGGGCATTGTTTTGTTCCATAAATGAAAGACCTCGACGGATAAGATAGGCGGATTATACAGGTGAATGGGTTAGTTGGCAACCCTTGTATATTGGGCAATGACTGCAGGACAAATTGCCCATTGCCTGGCAACAAAAACACCCCTTGTTAAGAGGTGTTTTCTGGCGGAGAGGGCGGGATTCGGATACCATCCCCTTATGGGGGCCCGCAAACCTCATCAAAAAACACCCCTTAAGGAGAGGTGTTTTCTGGCGGAGAGGGCGGGATTCGAACCCGCGAACCTTGTGGGTTACACGCTTTCCAAGCGTGCGCGCTAAGCCAGCTACGCGACCTCTCCGTTTGAGCGGGGCGAATTATACCAGAGATTCCTCAGGCCGTTTCGCCAGCGGCTTATCCAGGACAATTGGCTTCCCGTCGGCTGTCTTGTCGCTGCCATTGGTCTTGCAGGCCGTCTGGTCGGTTTTCTTTTTCCAATACATGGAAATATCACGCGCCGGCAGGAGTCCCCAGCGGCTGGCACCCAGGTATAAGATCTCAAGGATCAAATCCTCGTAGGGAATCCCTTCGGAGGCGGCCTGGATGCACAGGTCACTGTAGCTGGGTGTCAGGCCGGGCAGGGTGTTGATTTCGATCAGGCGCGGCTGCCCTTCGGCATCCAGCCGGATGTCAGTGCGGGAGATATCCAGCGCACCCAGTACCACATGCGCCCGGTATGCCAGGCGTTGAAGTTTCCTGGTCAGATCGGGCTCAACCGGAGCAGGACACAGGTAGCCAGGCGCGCCTTCCGAACCGATTGAATGGGCCTTCGCTTCAATACCATAGACGCCCGGCGTGACGGAACGCGAACTATCCAGCTCGAGTACCGGCAGGCGGTGAAAACCGTCCTTGTCATACCATTCCGGGTGGCGCGAGTAGAGAACCGTGTCATGGCGCCCCAGGATCCCCACCGTGAACTCGCGACCCGGTAAAAAGGCCTCGACCAGCGCCGGTTGGTGGTACATGCGGATGACATACTCGCTGCGTTCACGCAGTTCGGCCTCGGTATTGACAATGGCCTTGGTATCCACACCCATGCCGGTACCTTCCCGGGAGGGCTTTACAAACAGCGGGAAGCGCATTTCAGGCCGCAGTGGCTCGTCGCCAAAGGTAAACTCCTGGAATGGAGCAACCGGCAGATTGCGGTCACGCCAGAGACGTTTCGTCAGCGTCTTGTCCAGCGAAATCGCGCTGGTCAGGACACGGCTGCCGGTGTAGGGGATTTTGAGCAATTCCAGCAAGGCTGGTGTCTGGGCTTCGCGGGCGTCACCCCCCAATCCCTCGGCGATGTTGAAGCAGATATCCGGCTTGATTTCCTTGAGTGCATAAGGCAGCTTCGTGTCGGCCTGGATAAAGAAGGTCTTATGGCCGTCAGTCTCAAGGGCTGCCCGAATGATATTGATGGTTTCAATATAATCGTAATCCGCGCCGGCGTCTGGTGGTACGTCCGGTGGGAGGGGTTTATCGTGCTCCTTGATATTGGCAAGCACAGCCACCCGCCATGGACGCGCCGGGCGCGGCAGTTGACTGGGAGGCTTTTCGTTTTCCTTATCTTGGTCTTGCATCGGAATGGTCATTTTAAATACCTCGTAAAAAGAATGGTTTGCAACTTTTTAGTATACGATAATATACGCAAATAACAAGGGTTGGTTGGACGATTTAAGATTCCTATTATTTGACAACACTGTTACGCAATAAACGTTCCAGTTCGGCCAGGTCAACCCGGCTGGTGAGATCCAGGCTGAGAGGTGTCACGGACACATGCTGTTGGACCCGCAGGGTATACACGTCGCTGCCTTTGTATCTTTCAGCCAGATCAGCCTTTTCCACGTAATCCACCACCCCGGGTTGTTCCCAGGACTTCGCGTGCATGCAGCACCGGCATGTAATAACGCTGGCGGGCCAGGCGGGTGACCTGCCAGGGCGTCTGTCTTGTTGCGTTGGCCGGCACATCCACCTTGAGCATGTCCACATCGGCTGGAAAGTGCATGTTCAAAATCTGGCGGGCAAAGAAGGCCGTGAACCAGGCCGCGGCGGAGAAATCGATCTCCGTGGAATACGACATGTGCTGCTCCCGGCCGGTTTCCAGCGACATGGCCAGGGCACGGATGCCATGCGAAGCCGCCTCCAGCGCCGCGCCGATCGTCCCGGAGATGGTCACACCGGTGGCCACATTCTCGCCGTAATTAATGCCGGAGACGACCAGGTCAGGCGGCTCCGGCATGATCTCCATGATCCCATGCAGGACGGCCTGGGCCGGGCTTCCCCCAACCGCGTGAACCGTCCACTCCCGGCCGCGCACGTTCACGACGGTCGTGCGGATGGTACCGTCCGAGGTGGAAGGCAGGCTGCGGCCTGTCCCGGAGGATTGCCGTTGAGGTGCAGCCACGGTCACGAACCCGAGGTCCGACAGCGCCTCGGCAGCCGCCCACAGGCCCGGGGATTGGATCCCGTCGTCATTGGTTAACAAGATCTGGCACTTCCCCATGCGGCCTCCTGACAAGGAAAGAAGCGGGAATTCCCGCTTCTCTGGTGCCCCTATCGGGGTACAGGCGCCCCTTGCGCGATTCGAACGCGCGGCCTTTTGGTCCGCAACCAAACGCTCTAATCCGCTGAGCTAAAGGGGCATCGGTTTAAGCGAAAGAATTCTAATCGAGAAACCGATGCCGGTCAAGCTTTCACATATGCCGCTTGCGCTGGAGCCATAGGTTTAAGAGCCAGAGGTTAAAGAGTTATCCCTTGCTCACCGCGAAGAGTTGGGTTGCAATGCCAATAAACGATAAATCTATCCCAAAAAGCTATCTTCTATCGGTCTTTTCCAAAGAAAATGAACGGATGAGGTAGAATATCCGGCAGAGAATGTAAATTTAAAGATCCTTCCATTGGACGGGGTATTGCGGTTGTATTGCTGAGAAAGGGATTTATATTTTTTTACACCTCTGCTGCCGAAAGGGAGTTCCTCGAATATTCACAAAATAGTCTGGAGCTTTTACATGAACGACTTTGAAAGTTATCAGCGTGCACGCATTGCTCATTGGGATACAATCGCCCGGCAATTAGATTCTAGGACCGGCTGGAGTGCTGAATATCACCGGCAAGTGACAAAAATATACAAATTCCTTATACCGCCAGGTCAGCGTGTACTTGAAATAGGATGTGGAAGGGGTGATTTGCTGGCTGCTCTGCAACCGAAAGAGGGTCTTGGCGTTGATTTTTCACCTGAGATGCTTGATCGCGCCCGCCAGCGGTATCCAGATTTACATTTCATTCTTGCAGATGTGCATAATCTATCCGTGCTGGAAAGACCTTTTGATTTCATCCTGATTTCTGACCTGCTAAATGACATCTGGGATGTGCAGATTGTGTTCGAACAATTAATACATCTGGCGCATTCACGCACCCGGCTTGTGATCAATAGCTACAACCGGCTGTGGGAACTACCACTCGCCATTGCGAAGAATCTCGGACTTGCCAAACCAACCCTAAAACAGAATTGGCTCGCACCTATGGATATCATTAATTTGTTGGGCTTGACACGATTCGAGGTCATCCGGCGTTGGTCGGAAATTCTATTCCCACTAAGGATCCCCTTGGTAGCGAACTTTCTAAATCATTTTGTAGTAAGGTTTTGGCCTTTCAACGAGCTCGCCCTTACATCCTTTTTCCTGGCACGTCCACAGCCTTCAAATGACCGTTCAACTGATCAGCCGTCAGTGTCTGTGATTATTCCCGCACGCAACGAAGCCGGTAATATTCCACAAATATTTACCCACATGCCTGAAATGGGGGCCGGGACTGAATTGGTGTTTGTGGAAGGCCATTCACACGATGACACTTATTCTGTTATTGAGGAACAGATCGCCGAACACCCCGAAAGGCGCTGCCAGTTGCTTCGACAGACCGGTATTGGAAAAGGTGACGCGACTCGGAGGGGGATGGCTTGCGCTACAGGCGATATTGTGATGATATTTGACGCTGATATGACCGTACCGTTCGAATACCTGTCACGCTTCTTCGAGGCTTTGCGGACTGGGCGTGGAGAATTCATTAATGGCGTCAGGCTGGTCTATCCCATGGAAGATGATGCCATGCGCTTTTTCAACCTCTGGGGCAACAAATTCTTCAGCCTGGTTTTTTCATGGCTGCTTGGCCAACCCATCAAGGACACGCTCTGTGGGACCAAAGCGCTTTGGAAAGCGGATTATGATTTGATCGCGGCTAATCATAATTACTTTGGTGACTTTGACCCCTTTGGAGATTATGAGCTTATTTTCGGAGCGGCCAAACTGGGGTTGAAGATCGTTGATTTGCCCATCCGCTACCAGGCACGTACCTATGGTTCAACCAATATCCAACGTTGGAGACATGGCTGGCTTTTGTTGCGTATGGTGAATTTCGCCGCCAGACGGATAAAGTTCACTTAAGGGGAACCTGTCAAAAAATCCGGGCTTAAATCTGGATCACATGCGCCGCGAAGGCATTATTTCAGTCCACCATAAATCTTCATCAGTGGCACCCCCTGATTACTGATCTCGAAAAGTGGTGTCTGGTGTTTCAAGATTTGCAAGGGCAGATAACCTGCCTCTCCTGCCACGCCATATATTGACTGGTAATATTCTAAAACATACCATTGGGCCTCCCCGAATATTCCATAGCCCTTTTGTCCGGGAACGATTTGGGGATATTTGCTAAGAAACCACACATCCTCACGCAGCAGGCCAATCTCTTGATAGAAAAGGAAGATCGCCTTATCATCTACCCATATGGCCTGACCCGGCCTGGCGTTGGCGTTGATAAAGGGAATGGCAGCGGCGTAGGGTTCGCCCCAGTAAGTGGTCTCAAGACCCATTTTTGCTGCTCCTGCCACTCCTCCTACCCCCTCCGAATAATAGGAAAGCAAGTGCGGGTACAACCCCGCCATGGTCACTAATTGCGGAATAAGTAAAGCCACACCTAAAATCAGAGATATTGGAACAGCCAACGTGGGCATTTTTACCCGTTCTAATAGTTTCCTCAAACCAGTGACAAGCCAACCGAACCCAATTCCTGCCAGGGCGGCTATGAATGGGAATACTGGCATGAACAACCGTTCATTATCATAAACCAAATTAGCGCCAAAAATGAATGGCGAAATGGACACGAATGCACTTATTATCAGCAGCCAGGCCAGCCCTCCATCCCGCTTACCATTTCCAGCGCGTGTAATTCCTGCCAGAAACAAGGCCATCATTGTAATCGGCACCACTGCCCATATCATAACGAAGACAAAATGCCACGGCGGGGGTAAATAGAATCTACCAAAATACCACTGACCAAGCTCGCCGTGATGAACGTAAAAATTGACATAATCCATCACACGCTTCAAGGTTTGATGGTAGAGCCAAGGCCAAACCAGGAAAAATGTCGGTATGGCAACCATACCCATCAAGAATAGACGCAGCGCCACAAACCACCTGCGGCGAAAGATAACAGACCATATTACGAAAGCCAGCGGGACTAGTATCCCATTGAATTTTGTCGCCACGGCCAATCCCCAGACCACACCCCACATGAGAGCCCAGGCCCAGCTTTTCCGGTCGACAGTTTTCCAGAATAGGAAAGTAAGAGCGAATGAAGCAACAGCCACCGGCACATCCAGTTCAACCAGGTGGGCGTGGAAGAAGAAGCGCGGCAGGCACATCAATGCAGCTGAAGCGAACAAGCCTGCTGCCATCCCGAATGACTCCGCTACCAGGAGATAAACCAGGGAAACCAGGAGGGCTGCCAATAAAATAGTGCCCAGGCGGTTGGCAGTAAGTGGGTCGAACGTGTGCCGGGATGCCAACCAGATCATGCCTGACCAGATCTTTTCTAGTGGTGCACTCTGATGGTTGATCGTCCAGTAAGTATCGATCGTTTCGGCCGTTAATGCCCGGGCAGGGTCCTTGACCAGCATGTATATCCATTGAGCACTTGAATCCGCCGCAGGCATATAAATGGTTTCATCCCATGTCAAGCTTATGGTTGGGGCCGTTGCAGTCAATAAGATGGCTGTCACGCACGCCAATAAAATTGCGGTCGTCCTATTCCCAGGTTTCCATGGATTTTTCATAGCAAATCGTATTAGCAGATTTTATATGCCTGTTTCTCTACATTGTGAATGATGGTGTTTGCCATTTACACATTGAATTAATTGCTTATCTGTCTTTTTCGCCCTTGAATAAGGATTAATCCGCGGTCCAGCATTAAGGCAATAAGCATCCACGCAGCCAGGCGCAGTTGTAGTGCAACTTGAAAAGCGTGTCTTTCCAACTCGCCGGGATCACTATGCCAGATCAACAGCGCCATCGGATAAACAGAGATGAAAAGGAAAAAAACGAGAAACCATGGCGATTCCCTTTGACGACCAAACCAAATCATCCCCAAACACACCATGAAAAGCACCAGGAATATCATGGGCGACCAATCAAATTGGAGGTACGTGATCGTGGAAAGCAGGCGAATTCGGGATAATGTAGGAACGAGGATCATGCGGTACATGCTGTTCTCGCTATTAATCCAACCCTGAGCATCTTTGAAAGGGGCACTGAGCGTATAGGTGGGATGCGACAGGAGATAACTCTCCAAAACACTCATTCCATGGTCGCCGACCCACGCATAAAGATGGTTAACGGATTCCTCAGAAATTGCATCGCTGGTCAATTGCTTAAGGTTTAAAGATGACAGGGTTTTGAATTTCTCATCATAGGGCATCCCATGCATAATTAAATAATTCAGGCTTTCCTGCTCTGGGATCATCCGGTAGACGATCACACTGAATAAAGAGTTCACATAGCGCGATCTGTTCATCGTCAAACTGAACACGGAGAAAATTACAAGAAATCCCACCATGATCACCAGGTAAGTGCGAAACATTGGATGCGCTCGGATGGATGAGAAAAACAAGCCGGCGAGCATCAGCCCGCTAACCGCCAAAAGCAAATACGCATTCGTATCACGCGAAAAGGCGAAAAGAATAGCTGAAAGAAGTATGCCGGCTAAAAGAAATACTTCCATCCAAACAGAAATATGCCGCAGCTTATCCCACGACACCCCTGCCATGATCAAGGATGCCAACCACAAAACCAGGCATGATGTTGAGATGGATTCCGCTAACATTGAATGATCCCATTGGGTAATATTAATACCTGCCCCTAAAAATAAAATGATCGCAAATGCAATGATTTTCGAGGGCTTGCGTTTCATTACCAGACTGAATGAAATCGCAAGTAATCCCCAGGAGACAACCGAGAGAAATGACTGGTACCGGCTTACACGCTCCATCGCATCTTGCTGATCAATATTGGTTACTGTATACCCACTGATTTTATAGAATAAAGGCACAGTGAAAGGACGTCTTCCAGTCCAAAAACGTATGTCGGTGAGGGAGTATGATGACAAGTTAACATATCCAGACGTATCATTAAAATTTCTCGCTGCGTCCAGATGAACTACGGAATACTTTATATCCAAATAGGTCACAAACACGATTGCATATGCAGTCAGAAGGATCAACCATCCAAAAAAACGTGCATAACCATTTTGTTTAGCTTCTATTATTTCATTTCCAGGATTTCGCAACAACCTGGTGATCCATTGCCTGCCCAAAGCGGTTGTGGTCCAAAACCCTGCCAGAAGAAGCAGGCTGGCACAAGCGAATAATACGATATAAAGATACTTTTCCGACTGGGACAATGTCATACCATTATGGAGCAAGTGATCCAAAACTAGAAATAAAAGTATGAACATGCCGGATAGCAAAAGAACGGAATGCATGTTACGAGTAATTGCCACTCCTATCTTTTTAACAAACATTTTATTGGGCCCTTATTTTTCCTCAAGGGAATTAATAGAGCAAATTACTGCTGGGAAGCCTTGATCCCAATTCCAAGATCAGTCATGGTTATTATACTAGAGGAAAAAACGAACACCACTCTTTGAAATCCACCACTCAAATTAGGGGATACGGCGGAACGATCGAGCCTACGGGTCCTTCCATGGATCGCCATGCCCTTTCACCTCGGAGGATGTTATCGTAAAACAACAATCCCTGTCACGATGCGACGACAGGGATTCCCTTAGATGTATTACTGGACCTTTGATCGGTGTTGGAAGGTAGTACTTCGGTAATCTTTTTATTGTTTATAAAGCAGCTATAATGAGTATCGGATAATTTAGAGAAAGAAGGTCATAATGGAACCCGAGCGATTACATCATGAAGAGCTTATTGCAGGGATCTCAAAACAAATGAAAAGCATCCTTGATTCCTCGCAACAAGCGGTCTATATTTATCTGGACAATATCCATAAGGTATGCAATCGAAAGTTTGCCACCCTTCTGGGGTATCGCTCGCCTGAGGAATGGGCGAAAGTGGAAGATGCTTTCGAATTATTCGTTGACCGGGGCAGCCAGGAAACCCTGGTATCGGCTTACAACCGCGCCATGGAAGAATTCATCCCCGCCAACATCAAAGTGACCTGGAAAAAGAAGACCGGCGGCACTGTCGATACGACGGTCGTTCTTGTCCCGATCGCTTACGAAGACCACCTCTTTGCCCTGCATTTCATTTCCTGAAAAGTTACATGGCGTCCCTGTTGGTTTCCTTAACAGGGACGCCTCTTTGGCATATCACCAGATCAAGCCGGGAAAGCCTGGTAGCCGCGCTTGGCCACCGCGGCAATGATCTGCGCTTCGCTCACCCTGGTCTCGTCGAACTCCACCACCATATTCCCCTTCTGGTAACTGGCAGAGACCTGCTTGATGCCCGGCAGGTCATCCTCGATGCTTTCCACTTCCATCGGGCAGTTGGAGCAGTGCATCCCCTCGACACGAAAGGTTTTTTTTACCATGGGTTCCTTCTCAGATGATAATCATGTGACAGTCACCTTTTACGGCTGGCGGATTCCGGCGTAACAGGAAGGTGACTGTCACATTTTTTGGATTTATTGGAATACGATCTCACCGGTGTACATGCCCATCGAGCACGAAAAACGCATCACCGTCCCGGCAACCTGGGCCGGGATATCCACCGGCACCGTACCGCTCTGCGGCAGCAGCTTCTCCACGCCCAGCACCGGGATGACGAAATCGCGTGCACACGAATAGGTGTTGGCGGTGACAATATTGAGCAGGATCGCCTGCCCGGCTTTGGCATACAGGCGCCGCGGGGAATAGCCGCTGTTGGAGGCGTTCAGCCGCAGCGTGCTGGCGGGGGCTGAGGCAAACTCCTGGCTGGTGGAGGCCGGAGACGCGAACAGCGCCTGCGTCATGTTCTGGACCGAGAGCGGTGAACCAACCAGGTTGAGGCCGTTATTCACGGAAACCAGTCCCAGCACCAGCAGCACGATCGCCACGAAGCGCATGAACCATTTCTCCAGCCGCGCACCCAGTTGCATGGTCAGGTATGCCACCACAAAAAACACCGGGCTTGTGCCCAGGATGAAGGCGAACATCAGCACCGCTCCCTGCAGGGCGCTGCCGGTCCCGACTGCCACGGCCATCATTGCCTGGGTTACGCCGCATGGGATGAAAACCGTCAACGCGCCCAGGAACAACGGGGCGAAGAAACTCTCGCCGTTCTTCGCCTTCCGGCGGATGTAGCGTGTGATGAACTTGGGCGGCTCGATGGAGAAAAATCGAAAGATCGGGTGAACGTTGAACATGCGCAGGGCGTTCCCGACCATGAAGATGCCAATGGCGATCAACAGGATGGCGCGTGTCGTGGCATTGAGCTGGAGCACCGAACCCAATGCTCCCAGCAGGAACCCGAGCAGGGTATAGGCAGCCAGCTTGGCTGCCAGGAACAGCAGGATGGGCAGCGCCAACCGCGGGTGCGCCAGGAGGCGTGACGTTTTTTTGCCGGCGCGGTGCGCCCTCCGCCTGACCAGTTCCTGTTCGATCTGCAGGTCGAGCTGTTGTTCCAACTGGTTTTCAAGCGAACTTGCCAGCAGACCGCCCTGGACTGCCAGGCAGCTCAAACCGCCTGTGGTCAAACCGGTAATGAATGCGACAAAAATCTGATTCATGATGCCTCAATCATATTAATAATGTGACAGTCACCTTCTTATTTCGCAGTAATCCACCAAGCGCTCGAGGTGACTGTCACATTCTTAATCCAGATTAGATTTTGGTTTTTCTTAACCGCAGGCTGTTGGTCACAACGAACACGCTGCTGAAGGCCATGGCACCGGCTGCCAGCATCGGGTTCAGAAAACCCAACGCAGCCGCCGGGATCAGGATCACGTTATAGAAGAACGCCCAGAAAAGGTTCTGCTTGATCGTTCCAAGTGTCTTGCGCGAGAGCGCAATCGCCCGGGCCACTCCGTGCAGGTCGCCGCTGATCAAGGTGACCGGGGCCGCCGCCATGGCCACATCTGTCCCGGTGCCGATGGCTATGCCCACGTCCGCTTGCGCCAGTGCCGGCGCATCGTTCACGCCATCCCCCACCATGGCGATCAGGTTTTCACGTTTGAACGTTTGCACGTTTGAACGTTCCGACATTTCAACGTTCGTTGTACCAACGTGTAACGTGCCAACCTGCAAACGTTTTATTTCCTCCGCCTTGCCCTCCGGCAGCACTTCCGCCAGGACCGTATCCACGCCCACCTGCTGCGCGATCGCCTGGGCGGTCTTGCGGTTGTCACCGGTCAGCATGGCAACTTTCAAGCCCATGCGATGGAGTTCGTCAATGGCCTCCTTCGAGCCGTCCTTGAGCGTATCGGCTACAGCGATCACGCCCTGCACAGACCCGTCCACCGCCACCAGCATGGCGGTCCTGGCCTGGGATTGGAGCCGTTCCACCTCGGCTTCCAGCCCATTCAGTGGATAGTTCCGGGCAGTCATCATGCGCAGGGTCCCGACGGCCACGCTGTGACCATCCACTTCGGCCTCAACGCCCGCCCCGGCCTCGGCTTTGAACCCGTTCAGCCCGGACAGCACCAGTCCGCGCGTGGTGGCTTCGGCCCAGATGGCCTCACCCAGCGGATGTTCGCTGCCCTTCTCGACCGAGGCAGCCAGGCGCAGGAGTTCATTTTCCATTAATCGGTATTCGTCCTTGGTTATTTGTGTATCGGAGGTTCCGGAAGGGGTTCCTTCGTCACGATTCACGATTAACGAATTACGATTAACGACAATATCCGTCACTGCCGGCTGTCCTTTTGTGATCGTCCCGGTCTTATCCAACACCACCACCGAGACCTTGCCGGCGCGTTCCAGCGCTTCGCTGTTGCGGAACAGGACGCCCATTTCGGCGCCCTTGCCCGTCCCCACCATCACAGCAGTGGGCGTGGCCAGCCCCATTGCGCATGGGCAGGCGATCACCAGCACGGCCACCATGTTGATCAGGGCACGCGTGAATTGCGAAACAGCCGGATTTACGGGCACAAGGAAAAACCAGACCAGGAAGGTCAGGGCTGCCATCCCCAGCACCGCCGGGACAAAGACCGCCGAGACCTGGTCGGCCAGTTTCTGGATGGGAGCCTTGCTCCCCTGGGCATCTTCCACAAGCTTTATGATCTGCGCCAGGGCAGTCTCTTTGCCAACCTTGGTGGCCTCGAACTTGAGCAGGCCGAGCTTGTTGATGGTGGCACCGATGAGCGGGTCGCCGGGTCCTTTTTCGACCGGCAGGCTTTCACCCGTCAGCATCGATTCGTCCACGGCCGAATGTCCCTCCATCACCACGCCATCCACCGCGATCTTTTCACCCGGCCGGACAAGCACCAGGTCGCCCACCCGCACCTCGTCAACCGGCACTTCCAGTTCCGCCCCGCCCCGGATGATGCGGGCTGTTTTGGCACGCAGGCCCATCAGCTTCTTGATGGCTTCGCTGGTTCTGCCCTTGGCGCGTGCCTCCAGGAACTTCCCCAGGCGGATGAGCGTGATGATCACCGCGGCCGTCTCAAAATAAACGTGGCCGGGAAGCAGGCCCAGGGTAATGAAGATCGAATAGAAATAAGCCACCGAGGAGCCCATGGCGATCAACACGTCCATGTTGGCCGAACGGCTGCGCAGGGCTTTAAAAGCCCCCACGTAATACTGCCATCCCACGTAGAACTGGACCGGCGTGGCGACTGCCCACATAAGTCCGTTCACCCAGGCGTCGTGCGCCCACATACCCAGAAAGCCCAGGTCACGCGCCATCGAGAACAGGAACAGCGGAATGGTGAAAGCCAGCCCGATGATCAGCAGGCGGCGCTGGTTGGCGATCTCAAACTCGCGCGCTTTTGCTTCGACATCTTCCGCTTCGCCGCCCAGCTCCAGCGCTTCAAACCCGGCCCTGGAAACGGCCGCGCGCATCTCCGCCTGGCTCACAACCGTCGGCACGTACTTGAGGCGCGCCCGTTCGGTCGTCAGGCTGACGGAGGCTTCGAGCACGCCTTCCAGTTTCGCCAGTGCCTTTTCGAGCCGGGCCGCGTCATTATTGTCGGCCAGGCGCTTGATGACCAGGTCCGCTTCACCGCTGGCAATGCCATACCCGGCGTGTTCGACGCGCTTAACCAGGTCCGGCAGCCGCACTGCTGACGGGTCAAACGTCACCGTGGCGCGCTCGGAGGCCAGGTTAACCACCGCTGTCTGGACGCCCGGCTGCTTTTTGAGACCGCGTTCAACGGTTGCCACGCAGTTGGCACAAGTCATACCGGTGATTGGAAGGGTGAGCTGTTCGAATTCAGCCATTGGATACCTATTTTAATAAAAGTAGGGGCACTCAACTGCTGTGCCCCTCACCACGATGAAATCATGAGCCCGAAATCTGGAGATTTCGGACACCTGTGTCTTCGGGCTCCGAAATCTCTGACTTCGGGGGATTGTCATACAGCGACTGGGTAATTGATTTCCGCCAGCAGTGATTTGATCGTTTGCTCGGTCGCCGGAGCGTCAAAGGCGATCTCGACCATTTTACTGGCCTGGTCCGCCTTGACAGACTGGACACCCTGCAGCTCCGCCAGCTCGGTCTGGATGGTATGCACACAGTGCATGCAGGAAATATTGGGGACGGAATATTTTACAGTGGTCATGGTTACTCCTAATTGGGGGATAAGATGGGTTATTGGTTAGTCGTTAGTCGTTAGTCGTTAGTCGTTAGTCGTTAGTCGTTAGTCGTAATCTGTGTGCCTCATGAAACTGAAATCCGATTACCGATTACCGATTACCGATTACCGATTACCGATTACCGAATAACAAAATTCGTTCTTCTCACACTTTTGTGGCGGTTTCAAAAACATCCGTGATCTCTCTCATCACCCGTTCGCGTTCCGCCGGGTTTTCCCCGCGGATGGCAGTGGTGACGCACGAATTCAGATGGTCCTCCAGGATGGCCGCGCTGACCTTGTTCAAGGCAGCCTGGACCGCCTGGATCTGGCGGATCACATCGATGCAGTAGGCATCCTCCTGCATCATCCGGATGACTCCGCCCATGTGACCTTCGATGATTTTCAGTCTTTTCAATGTCTCTTCATTTTTCATCAGGGCCTTCTTCCATATCCCCCCCGGGGGGATGGGGTATGACCATTATTCTACACTGGTTTGGTCTGGATTGTCAAGATAAGAAAGTGGAAAACTCCGGAACTGCCATATCCAGGAAACCCTGCTTGTGTTATAACATTTACCTACATTTCACGAAGGAGACTCAATGCTCCCTATCGCCATTATCACCGACACCGATTCCAGCCTGCCGCTCGACCTGGCTGAGAAACACAATATCGTCCAGGTTCCCATCACGGTCCAGTTTGGGGATGAGGCTTTCCGGGATGTCTATGACATTGACAATCCGGTTGTCTTTGGCCGGATCGATCAATCCGGAAAGTTCCCCACGACCGCCGCGCCTTCCCCGGGTCAATTCGTCAAGGCTTTTAACTCCGCATTTGAGACTGGGGCGGGATCAGTGCTGTGCTTCAACGTCAGCAGTGAGGTCAGCGCCACTTATGCTTCCGCCTGCAACGCCGCCGATATGCTTCCCGGCCGGGATATCCGCGTGATCGACACGCGCAACCTGTGCATGGGGCAGGGATTTATGGTGGTGGCTGCGGCCGAAGCCGTCGCCGGGGGGGCCTCCGCAGAAGAAGCCATCGCCGCCGCCGAAGATGCCGGTCGAAGGGCGCACATGTTTGGTTCGCTGGCCACCCTGAAATACCTGGCGATGAGCGGACGCGTCGGCCACCTGGCTGCCGGGCTCGCCGGGATCATGAATGTCAAACCCATCCTGACCGTCAAGGATGGCAAACTGCAAATGCTCGAACGTGTCCGCACCCAGTCCAAGTCCTGGGGGCGCGCCGTCGAAGTTGCCGTCGAAGCCAGTGCCGGCCGGACGATCGAGCGCCTGGCCATCCTGCATGTCAACGCCATGCAGGCCGCCCGGCAGTTCGAGGCACAGATCCGCGCCGCCCTGCCCTGCCCCGCCGACGTTGTCTACGCGGATATGAATCCCGGGCTTTCCATTCACACCGGAACGGGTATGGTGGGAGTTGTCTTCGTCACGGCCAAATAACAGTGTATGCCTTACCTGATCGATGGTCACAACCTGATCCCCAAGCTGGGCCTGCGGCTCGAATCCCTGGATGATGAGGCTGAACTCATCACCCGCTTGCAGGAATTCTGCCGGCTGCGGCGCGCCCAGGTGGAGGTATTCTTTGACGGCGCCCCGCCGGGACAGGCCGCCACCCGCCAGGAAGGCATGCTGGTGGCTCACTTCGTTCGACTGGGGTCGAGCGCAGATGCAGCCATCGAGAACCGGCTTTCAAAATTGGGGAAGGCTGCCAGGAACTGGACGGTGGTCAGCTCCGATGGACGCATTCAGCGGGCCGCACGCGCCGTCCATGCCGGTGTTCTTTCTTCCGAAGAATTCACCGCCGAATTGTCCAGAGTCCAGGCAATGGGCACAACCTTGTTAAAACACACAGCCACCCTTGGCGCTGACGAGGTCGAGGAGTGGCTGGATTTCTTTAATCGGAAGAAGGGCTGAAGGCAGCTTTAGAGCCACTAACTCGTGTGTCTGCAGCACACCTGTACCTGCGGTACTGGCGCAGGCAGTGCAGGCAAAACTGCTCCCGTCGCCGTCCTCGGCGGCGGGGACGCCGCCTAGAGCGAGTGTTTTGTTAGGTGCACTTAGGTTAACCTAAAAAAAGTTGAAATTCTTGGTGCTCACCGCATACTCACCACCTGGTTGTCCCACCTGTGCCAGTCGCCATGATGCTTTTCCAAGATCCTCTTTCCCTCCCCCTGTGACTGTAATCCAATCAATTCCAAATCGGCGTCCACCATCACCTTGACCAGATCCTTGAAGAACACGCGCGGCTCCCAACCCAACAGCCGCCTGGCCTTGCCCGCATCCGCCTGCAGGAAGTCCACTTCAGTCGGCCGGAAGTAGCGTGGATCGATCTTGACATAGTCATGCCAGTCAAGGTTGAGGTAACCAAAGGCCTCGTCCAGGAACTCCCGCACCGAGTGCGATTCACCGCTGCCGATCACGAAATCATCCGGCGTATCACACTGCAGCATCTTCCACATGGCTGCCACATGATCGGGCGCATAGCCCCAATCGCGGCGGGCTTCCAGGTTCCCCAGAAACAGCTCCTTTTGCTTCCCGGCGACGATGGCCGCCAGCGCCCGGGTGATCTTGCGGGTCACAAAGGTCTCACCACGCCGGGGGGATTCATGATTGAAGAGAATGCCGTTGGTTGCGAACAACTTGTAACCATGCCGGTAATTCCGCGTCATCCAGTAGGCATATACCTTGGCAACTGCATACGGGCTTTGAGGTTCAAAGGGGGTATTTTCGTTCTGGGGCGGCCTGGCTGCCCCGAACATTTCGCTGGAAGAGGCCTGGTAAAAGCGTGTCTGGATGCCACTTTTTTGAATGGCTTCCAGGATGCGGGCCGTTCCCAAGGCGGTCACATTCCCGGTATATTCCGGCAGATCAAAACTCACCCGCACATGCGATTGCGCCGCCAGGTGATAGATCTCATCCGGACACAGGTTGTAGATCAGGTACATCAGGCTGCCCGGTTCGGTTACATCGCCGTAATGCAGGTGGAGATGGATACGATTTTCGTTATCCGGGTCCCGGTAGATATGTTCAATTCGTGCCCTGTTGAAGCTGCTGGCACGGCGCACCAGCCCATGCACTTCATACCCTTTTGACAGCAGCAGCTCTGCCAGGTAGGAACCGTCTTGACCGGTGATGCCGGTGATGAGGGCTTTTTTCATCTTGCTTGCCTCTTTTCCTGGTATTTACCAACTCTTCTTACTCATGGTAACTATAACATATCCCTTTTGGTTCTCCCCCAACAGCCTGGCGGCAGGCTGTACGCGCCGACCATGCTGGCTGGCTTTCTTCCAGGGAATTTTCCAGGGTTCAGGCAATGAGTACGCCCTTGTTAAAACACCCAGCCACTCTTGCCCCGAAAGAGGCCCAGGAGTGGCTGGATTTCTTTATTCAAAATAGGCTGAGAGCAGCTTTAGAATAAGCCCCGCACCATCAGCAACAGCCCAAAGATGATCAACGGGATGCCAACGATCGCTCCGACCACCGTTGCCGTCAACACCGCGCCGACGATCAGGAAGACCAGGCCGAGGATGACTGCCACCAGCCGCCCGGTCCCGGCAACGATCCCAACCACCAATCTCCAGATGGCCCAGAACGGCCAGAGGTACCAGGGGACATGCTTTTTATGTGTTTCGGTCATTTTTGCCTCCAAATGATATTTACGCAGGGTGGCAGGAAAAGTTGTATTCAACTTCAAGATGTTACAAACCCAGGCGGTTGAACATTCTGCAGGCAGCTTATATCCAATCCTTTGGCTGAGCCTTTTAATGAAATCGTTCAAGATCGAAAAAACATAAGGGTATGCAAACAGGTTGATCTTGTCATACCCGGGCGCCTGCCGGGCATCGTCCGGGTCGTCCGCAAAAGCCGGCGTGGCGTATGAGTTGCTGCCAAGGCGTCAATGTGGCGGAAGAGAGACAATTTCCTGGGATAAAATATGAGCACAGGAGAGCAACATGGAATTCCTTGAATTGAAGAATATTTCTGAACGCCACCTCGACCTGCTCAACCCGACCACCCCTGAAAAGATACTGGCAGCCGGCCGGGTCGCTGGAATGAGCGCAGGCAAGCGCGTCATTGACTTCGGGTGCGGATACGCGGAACCATTGATCTTGTGGGCTAGGGCATTTAACATCTCCGGGGTGGGGATTGACATCCGCCCCTTTGCCTGCGAAAAGGCCCGCCGGAAGATCGCCGCACACGGTCTGGAAGAGCAAATCCAGGTCGTCTGCGCCAATGCCGCCGAATACTCCTTCGAGCCGCACAGTTATGACATTGCCACCTGCATCGGGGCAACCTTTTGCTGGGAGGGCGGTTTCCAGGAGGCCATCCGGGCGATGAAGACGGCAATCCCGCCCGGGGGAAGCCTGATCGTCGGGGAGGTACACTGGGCGACTTCGAATGTACCACCGGAGATCAAGCAGCGTTGGCCTTCCTTTACGACCGAGTACGAACTTTTGACCATGGCCCATGCGGAAGGGTTGGAGCTCACCTACGTTCTACACTCCAGCCATGATGACTGGGATCATTACGAATCGGAGAACCTGCGTGGGCTGGCCGATTGGTTGGAGGAGAATCCCGTCCATGCGGAGCGGGAAGATGTGATCCGGCATTTACACGAAAGCCAGGAAGAGTACCTGCGTTTTGAGCGGGAGTTCTATGGCTGGGCGCTGTATGTGTTGAAACCAGTAAGCTAGAATGATGGAATAGCCGCAATGGAAAATCATGCTGTTCTTCATTCCTGGTTTTGCCATTCCGTTGCTGATCTGCCGCGTGTGCCTGGGTGTGATCGGGCTGATCAAAATCATGGGCACAATAAGGTGGTCATGGAAGAAAGACATGCCGGTCACATCTTAAGTGACTGATAAAGTAAATGCTGTCCCATGTCCTGGTGGAAATTTCTTAAATTAAGATATATGGATATTGAAATCGCTTTTTGGTCGAGCTATACTGTATTGAGCTTTGGATAATGGATCATGCATGCGAAGGAAGGTCTATATGAGCGATCAAATTCCCGATCCCAGCCAGATCCCTTCACCCAACCCACCACCTGATATTCCCCCTGCCATGGAAACTCCGCCATCTCAAAGCGACCAGGATTGGCATGAGCGGCGCCGGGCCGGGCATTGGGAGCGCCGCGGCGCGCGCTGGCAGCGGCATGCCGGGCGCCATACCGGTTGGTTCGCGGGTGTGCTGCTGATCCTGCTGGGCGTTATCCTGTTGATGGAACAGCTGCACATTCCATTCCTGACCAACTGGTGGGCGCTTTTCATTTTGATCCCGGCCTTCTGGTCCTTCATAGCCGCCTGGGATGCCTTTAAGGATGCCGGCCGGCTGACTCGACGCGCCGGAGGCCCCCTGGCTGCGGGGATCCTTTTGACCCTCCTGGCGCTGATCTTCCTGTTCAACCTAAACCTGGCAGTCGGCTATTTCTGGCCGGCACTGCTCCTGTTCGGCGGCCTGGTCCTGCTGGGCACGGCCCTGTTGCCGGAATAGGATAGGCGACGCACCTTTGAGGTGCGCTGCAGATGCATCCCTGAAGGGATCAGAGGCAGCCAATACCTGCAAAAAAGGAAACTCATTCATGGACCATGCCGAATGGCTGAAACAAATGGCCGGGAAGGCCGAAAAGCTCTACGACCGCTTCGCGCCGCATTATTGGACGGAATATGGCTTGTATCCCGATGAGACCCACCGGGAGTTCCTGGGCCATTTCCTCCAGGCGGTGCCGCCGCACTCCCACCTGCTTTCGGCTGGCTGCGGAGCGGGACGTTATGACGGCGAGATCCTGAAGGCGGGGCACAGCCTGCTGGGCATTGACCAGTCGGAAGGCATGCTGGCCCGCGCCCGCGAAAAGTTCCCCCAGGCAAGCTACCGCAAGATGAAACTGCAGGAGATGGACTTCCAGGCGGAGTTCGAGGGGGCCACCTGCATCGACGCCCTGGAGCACGTCTCCCCGGAGGATTGGCCGGTCATTTTGGCTGGCTTCCAGCGGGCGCTCAAGCCCGGCGGGGTGCTCTTCTTCACCGTGGACAACTCGGAAGAACCGCAGGCGCTGCAGGCCTCCCTGGAGCGCGCCCGGGCGCTCGGGCTGCCGGCCGTTTACGGCGAAGTGGCTGACAGGGTGGATGAATATTATGAAAAGGTCATGGCAACTGACGGGCTGGCACCCGATGAATTGACCGACCCGGCAGTCTACCACTTCCACCCCGCGCTGGAGCACGTCAAGAGTTGGCTCGCTGCGGCCGGATTCCTGGTTGAGCGGCAGGGACCCGGATTGTGGTATGAGCATTTCCTGGCGAGGCGAACGTGAAGTTAATTTCGGTAAAAACAGGAACGCTGGACTTTTATTACCATTTCAGGAGGAACCATGACAGCCATTCTTGAAGTAAAAAATCTGGTCAAGCAGTATGGCGACTTGACTGCTGTAAAGGGTGTCTCGTTCGATATCCAAAAAGGCGAGATCTTCAGCCTGCTGGGTCCCAACGGCGCTGGCAAGACCACCACCATCTCGATGATCAGCGGGCTGCTCGAACCCACCAGCGGGGACGCCCTCATCGGCGGCTATTCCATCACAAGGCAGCCGCTGCAAGCCAAGCGGCTGCTGGGCGTGGTGCCGCAGGAGATCGCCTTGTATCCCACGCTGAATGCACGCCAGAACCTGGAGTTCTTTGGCCGCATGTACGGGCTGAAGGGCAAAGACCTCAATCAGCGCATCGATGCCATGCTGGACTTCGTCGAGCTGAGCGACCGGCAGCGTGATCGCATTGAAACCTTTTCCGGAGGGATGAAACGGCGCATCAACATTGCCGCCGGGCTGCTGCACGACCCGCAGGTCATCTACATGGATGAGCCGACAGTGGGCATCGACCCGCAGAGCCGGCGGCGCGTCCTGGATACCGTCAAGCAGTTGCGCGACCAGCGCGGCATGACCGTCCTTTATACCACCCACCTGATGGAGGAAGCCCAGGAGCTGAGCGACCGGGTGGGCATCATCGACCACGGCGGGATCATCGCCATGGGCAGCCCGGGCGAGCTGATCCTGCAGGTGGGCGAGCTGGACCGGCTGATCTTCAAGGTTGGCGATACCGTGGTGCGGCCGGAGACCCTGGAAACCATCCGCACATCCGTGGAAGGCGTAACCAAGGCCGTTTTTGACCCACCCGGTGAGGAAGGAGAGGACAAGGCGAACGTCAGCGGGTTACTGGTGGTCAGTGCGACGCGCGGCCGCCGGGCCATGCCCTCCATCCTGCACCTGACCGAGGAAGCCGGGATCCAGATCCAGTCGGTCGAGGTCCATGAGCCGGACCTGGAAGCAGTCTTCCTCAACCTGACCGGCCGGGGATTGAGGGATTGATATGGACAAGCTCTGGTTGGTTGCCTTCAAGGATATCCGCACGCGCTTCACCGACCGGCGCCTGCTGCTGATCATGATTGCTGCCCCGCTGGCGGTGGCAACGATCATCGGCCTGGCCTTCGGGGGCCTGGGCCAGGGCGCAAGTCCCATCCAGAATATCCCCGTGGCGGTCATCAACAACGACCAGCCGTCTGCTTCCGGCACAAGCTACGGCGTCATCCTGGCTGACCTGCTGACCAGCGGGAAGCTTCCCCCGTCGGCCAACGCCAATCTCTCTTCCTGCCCGCAAGCCTCCCGCTCGGGAACGGCTTCCAGTTCATCTTCCATCAGCCTTGGCGGGTTGATCCATGGGACGGTCTTTGACTCGGCTCAGGCCGGGACGCTGGTGACGGATCAGAAGATCAGCTCCCCTACCAGCGTGTCCGGCAGCCCCGAGTACCTGCAGGAGGCGGCCAGGGCGGCGGTGGATAAAGATATCTACGCCGCCGTGGTGGTCATCCCGGCGGGATTCTCAAAGGCACTGGAAGGGCTGGCCAACCCGGCCAGTTCACACGTTGAGCCGGCTTCGATAACGATCTACGGCAACGGCGGCGAGAGCCTGGCGGCGGGAATTGTACGCAGCGTGGTCGATTCCATCACCGCCCAGCTGGTCAGCGGCAATGTTGCCATCGGCGCCACCCTTTCCACGCTGGCGCAGATGCAGCCCTCCGCCCTGGCTTCCGCCACCAAAATGGACTTCGGCAAGCTGTTCGTGTGCGCCTTTGACCCCGGCACGGCCCTGGTGCAGATGACCGATAAACCGGTGCAGGCGACTCCGAATACCGTGGCCGGCACCCTGCTGGTCACCTTTGGCTCGGCGCAGGCCCTGTTCTTTGCCATGTTCACCGCCCAGGGCGGGGTGCTGAGCATGTACGATGAGCGCCGCAACGGCACCCTGCAGCGCATCCTGGTCTCGCCCACGCCGCGCTGGGTCGTCCTGGGCGGCAAACTGGTGGGAACGCTGGTCAGCGTGCTGGTCCAGCTCATTTTACTGGTGCTGGCGCTGACGCTGGTGGGCAGCATCATCGAAGGGCGGCCGGCCTTCATCTGGGGCAACGACATCGGGAAGCTGGCGCTGGTGCTGCTGGCGGTCAGCCTGGCTGTCGCCGGGCTGGCGGTCTTCCTGGCTGGCATTCTCAAGAGCATTGAACAGGCCGGCACGGTGGGCTCGGTGCTGAACATTGGCCTGGGTGTGCTGGGCGGCGCGTTCGGCTTCCAATTGCCGCGCTCGGTGGCGCAGTTCTCGCTGGTCTATTGGGCCAGGGATGCCTTCGACCTGCTGGCGGCCGGGCACGGGGAAATATGGCTCAACATCCTGGTGCTCTTCGCCCAGGGGCTGCTTTTCTACGGCATCGGCCTGTTCTTTTTTACCCGCAAGTTCAATACATGAGGTGCGGCATGGCCAAGATTTGGACGATCATCACACAAGACCTGCGCGTCTTCCTTAAGGAACGCGGCAACCTGATCTCCCTGCTGTTTGTCCCGGCGGTGATGACGATCATCATCGGCCTGGTGGATTCCGGCGCCTTCCAGGGCACCCCGGTGCGCATCCTGGATGTGATCGACCGGGACGGCACGGCGGCCTCGGCGCAGTTCCTGGATTCTGTCCGCCAGGCCAACCCGGGTCTGACCCTGTGCCCGATGGATAACACCGCGCAGGATATCTGCGGGTTGGGCCAGGCCGGCACCCTGGGCGAGAGCCTGGCGCTGGATCGGGTGGCCAAGTCCACCTCCAAGGCGCTGCTCGAGATCCCGGCCGATTACGCGGCAAAGCTGGCCGCGCTTCAGCCGGTCGAATTGACCTTCCGCAGTTCCAGCACGTTCGGCACATCGCAGGCCGCCAGGGAAGCCGTTCAGGCGGCCCTGTCCAGGGTAAACGCCGCCGCGACGGCCTCGCAGATCGGCCTCTCAGCCATTAACTCCCTGCCGGGCCTGCCGGTTTCGGCTGACCAGGCGGGGCAGGTCAAGAGTCATTTGTACCAGCAGGCGCTGGCGCTGGAGCAGGCGCAGCCCGTCAGCGTGGAGTTCTCGCTTTCGGCGGACCCCAACGCGGCGACGATAGGCCAGAAGCTGCAGTATGGCCTGGGACAGTCGGTGCCGGGGATGGGCAGCATGTTCGCCATGATGACCATCTTTGGCGGCATGGCCGCCCTGATCGTCGAGCGCCAGCAGTGGACCCTGCAGCGCCTGGCCTCCATGCCCGTCTCGCGTGGCCAGCTGCTGGCCGGCAAGATCCTGGCGCGCTTTTGCATGGGGCTGCTGCAGTTCCTGGTGGTGTTCATCATCGGCGCCGCCCTGAAGATGAACTTCGGCAAGGACCCCCTGGCGCTGCTGCTGTTGACCGTCGTGTATACCCTGGCGATCACTTCATTTGCATTCGCCATTGGTTCGGGGTTGAAGAATCCCGACCAGGCCAGCGGGCTGGGGCTGCTGCTGACCCTGACCCTCTCTCCGCTGGGTGGCGCCTGGTGGCCGATGTCCATCTCCCCGAAGTTCCTGCAGATCATCGGGCACGTCTCGCCGGTGGCCTGGGCCATGGACGGCTTTACCGCCCTCACCTACCGCGGCGCCACACTGGCGGGCATCTGGCTGCCGCTGGTGGTGCTGGCGGGTATGACGGTGGTGTTGTTCCTGATCACCATCCCGAGATTTAAGTACCAGGTGGAATGAAGCAGACCCTAAAAGCGCCTAACAAAACTGCTCTCGCCGCCGTCCTCGGCGGCGAGGACGCCGCCCGGAGCGTGGGTTTTGCCTGCAGCTGCAGGTGTAGGCACAGGTGTTAGTGGCTCTTAGGGTCTGCCTTCCACGAATATTCCACGAATGCACGAATGTGCGACCAGGGATTCGTGTATTCGCGGCTCCCATTCGCCGTTCGCCCCGCGCAGACGGGGTGGATGGTTCCGCTTCCGGGATGAAGCCCCAACCTTACCTCCCCCATTTTGAAAGACAAAATGGAGGAAGAATGTTCTCTCCCCAAATTTGTACTTTGTATAGACTGGACACATAGGTAACAGGTGTTCGGGGAGATAGGTAACACCCATTTTCTTTAACATTCATTATCAACCTTCAGGCAAATCTTGGCAATCTTTTGAGCACAGAAAAAGACATGAAACGTCCCATCTTGATCTGTTGGACGCAAAGCCACCGGCTGGTGAAAGAAAGCCTTGCTGATCCGGATTCTGCGACCGTGGAAATTGATATACCCATCTATATCTACTTTGCGAATGATGTCATCTTCCGGATATGTCACGGGGGGCAAATTGGCTGGGAAAGGTCGTATGGAAGGGGTATATCGAGTGGAGGGTGTGCATAACTGCAACGCTTCGTGAGGTCGGACAAAATTGTAAATTGGTAACCAACCATCAAAAATCTCCTGGCTTTCGATCAGGTTGGAGAAGGTATGTTGCTGGATCACTTCTGTTTGAAGCGTGCGGTTGAGGCGCTCGTCTTTGCCTTGTGTTTGGGGATGATACGGGCGGCCATGAGAGATGGCAATCCCCAGCTGGATTAGCCATGCCGTCAGACGGGTATGTGGGGCTTCAAGATCAAATCCCCAAGGCCGTCCATTGTCCATCAATAGGCGCTCCGGTAGACCAAATTGCTGAAAAATGCCTGTCAACTGGGTTTGTACGGTCTCGCGGGTTTCATTTGGACAGGCTTTGAGACCTACCAGAAACCGCGAATGGTCATCAATCACCGTCAATGGATGGCAGCGGCCACCTTCCGTCAAAGCAAAATCACCCTTGAAGTCCATCTGCCAGAGTTGATTGGGATGCTCATATTCAAAGCGCTGTATCGGCTTGTGCTTCTGGCTTTCTTCCGGATCAATTTGATCATGGCGACGTAAGATCGCTGTGATGGTGCTGGCAGCTGGCACTGCTGCATGACCTTGATCTTGCAGTACCCTGCGGATCTTGCGCCCTCCCCATGCCTGGTATTTCTTGCGCACCTCCAATACCTGGGCTTCCATTTCATCCGCCGTCCGCCTCGGACTGCGACGCGGGCGGTGAGAGCGGTCCGCCAGACCGCTCTCACCGCCTTCCCGGTCTCGCTTCAACCACTTATAGCCCGTCTTCCGGCTGATGGCAAAGCGCCGACACAATTCACTAAAATTGACATCCTCGCTCTTCACCTGTCTGATAAATTCTGTCCGTTGTGACATGCTTGTCGTTTCCTTCCATGGCATGATGGCGTTCCTCCTCATGCCAGATTCTACAAACTGTTACCCATGTCTCCGAACAGGTGTTACCTATCTATCCAGTCTATACAGTACTTCAATTTGGGGAGGGACGGGGTAGGGCAAAGGTCTTCACACGTGTTGGTGTACAATATCCATACCCCCTCAACTCCAAAAGGACTCCCTCGATGGACCGCCCCGAATTTCTGAAGCAGATGGCCGAAAAGGCTGAGAAACTCTACGACCATGCCGCACCGCACTTTGGGAATGTGTACGGCCTGTACAACGCCCAGACCCATTGGATGTTCCTGGATCTCTTCCTGCAGGATCTGCCGCCAAATTCCCGCCTGCTCTCGGCCGGCTGCGGAGCGGGACGCTGGGATGGCGACCTGCTGAATGCCGGGCACAGCCTGCTGGGCATTGACCAGTCTCAGGGCATGCTGGCCAGGGCGCGTGAGAAGTACCCCAATGTGGATTACAGGCAGATGAAACTGCAGGAGATGGACTTCCAGGCCGCGTTCGACGGCGCCACCTGCATCGACGCCCTGGAGCACGTCCCGCCGGAGGCCTGGCCGGTCATCCTGCAGGGATTTCACAGGGCGATCAAGCCCGGTGGGTTGCTCTACTTCACAGTGGATGAATCCGAACAGCCGAAAGCGCTGCAGAGATCCTTCGAGCGCGCTTGCAAGCTCGGTCTGCCGGTTGTCTACGGCGAGGTGGCGGACCGGGTGGATGAATGTTACGAAAAGTTCATCAGGACGAATGGCATCGCCCCTGACGATATTGCCGACTCGGCCGTCTACCACTTCCACCCGGCGCTGCAGCAGGTCAAGCAGTGGCTCGACGAAACCGGCTTCGTTGTGGAAAACCAGGGCCCCGGGCAGTGGTACGAACATTTTTTGGTGAAAAGAAGATAGACCTTAAGAATCCCTAACAAAACTGCTCTCGCCGCCGTCCCCGGCGGCGAGGATGCCCCTTCGGGGTACCCTGAAAGTACACACCTGTACCTGCTACTGGCGCAGGCAGGGCAGGCAGGCGCCGCCTGGAGCGTGGGTTTTGCCTGTACCTGCGCTGCACCGTTCGCCGGTGCGAGACGGCAGGCACAGGTGTTAGGCGCTCTTAGGGTCTGATGATATCTCCACGCAAGGAGTAGATCGACATGTCTCAATCGAGCCAGGATATTGGAGAGATTCACCTCCTCAAGTACTTGATCAATCAAAAAAAGCTCGAAATCCAGGAAAAGGAAAAACTGGTTCAGCGATGTGATTCATCAGAAGAGGTGGTCCGCGCCACGGCAGCAAAGATTGACGATACAAAACGGATATGCATTGGGAGCGTACCACTAAGCCCATTCCAGGATATCTGCGCGGCGCTGCATCTCGATCCGAATAAACAATTTCCATCCCGACTCATCCAAGCTGAAGCCACCAACAACTCTGCCCGGGCGGATCTGCAGCGCCTGCGTGCAGATGCACTGGGGCAAGCCGCTCTCCTGAGGAAGCAGATCCACCAGGCTGAAGACATGCTGCGCTGCGCCGGTTCCCTCCCCGGGACCATCGACCATGAGCTCTATCGAGGTGTTGAAGCAGTACGCAAGCCTGGACATCGCTATCACGATTGATGAGGGGATGGGGATCGCCCTGGCGCATTTATATGGGAAGACTGCAGATGCTGCCACGCTCATGCGCATTGCCACCAGTGGGCGATTCGCCCTGCAAGAAGTGGGGAACTGTGCGGCGGACGTGGTTTTTGATCCTGACCTGCGCAGGCAGATGGCGGAACGCAAGAAACAGGTGGGTTTTTGGGGGCGCCATACGGTCATGCGCGAATACCTCAGGATCGCCGAGAACAGCCCCGATCACAGCACGGTCAAGGCTTACGTGATCGAGAGCCGGCGCTTGAAGGACCTCCCGGAACATATCCTGTATGGTCTGGTGGTTTGCGGAGAAGGTCACGCCATGCGCATCCTGAAGGTCGAGAAAGACGGCCTACGGCTCGTCGAAGGCAATTACGATGGCCGTCTGAACGTGGGGCGTTATGTACCCTTCAGCGAAGTGGCCATACGAGGCGGGGAGATCGTCGTATACAGCCGCCAGCCTTCCGGACGGGAAGGGCTGCAGAAAGAATTCAACCCGTACGACTACACCAATTTCGACGCGGTTGGATACGAAACCGGTAAGGAAATGTTGGATGACCTTAATTCCCCGGGCGCGGTGTTCTTCAAGCTGAAGTCTGAGAAACTGTTCGCCCGGCTTCCACTGCGGTTGCGGGATTCCTTGAGCATCTTGCGGTTCATACCCGGGAAGTCTTATGACATCACCCGCTACGCGGACCTTGTCGACAGCGCCGGCACACTCTTTCCCGGTCAGTCTGGAGAGAAGGTCGTTTCCGCCTTTCTCCAGGCGGCACTCCGCAATCCCACCGGGCAGATCGTGGTTTCGACGGTAACCTCCTCTCAGGAAGACCACCGCTTGTTATCCCGCTTCACGCGCCCTGTGCCAGTTGACCTGGCCAGGCAGATGTTCATTTATTTCACAGAGGAGGGCGGTGAGGAGATCTCCCTGTACGAGTTGAAGGAGATCACAGATGCCACACGCCGGGAACATGGCGACATGGTCCCGCGTATCTTGCTCCTGACGCCGCAGGAATTCATGGCATTGGGGGAACCGGCCAGGCGGGCTGCGGCCATCCTGACCCCTCGCAGGGATGAGGCAGGCCGGGACGTCGACCTGCATTCCCATTTTGTAGAACAATTGATGCGCGCCTGTAAGGATGATCCGGCATCTTTGATGGAAGATGAAAGCAAACAGGTCGTTAAGCTCGAAGAGCTGATGCAGAATCCCCTCCAGGCGCTGATCATGATGGAACGGCCATTTGACCTGCAGGGATTCTGCACGCGTTTGACGACAGAGGAACTGGCGATCCTCGAAAAGTATCCCGTTATGGGATCGGAAGAAAAATTAAAAGAACTGATCGCCAGGAAATTCGAGATAAGAAAACAATATCTGAAAGGACCACCCTGAAACCTCAGTTCCTCCCCGGCGGTCTACCACGTCCATCCCGCGCTGCCGATGCCAGGCGGATTGAGATTGCAGAAATTTTTTACACGTTTGAACCTGATCCCGTTCGGGAATTTACAATAGTCGTGAAAAATTAAGCGGGTCAGGTTGTTCAGGCCTGTGGCAGGGCAATGCGACCGCATCAATTGGTGGATGCGCGGTCTTGTTTGGTGCCGGACGGCGGCGAACGTTGCAGGACATGCCGGCGATACACGCTGATCCCGATGATCAGCAGGAACTGGATGAGGGTGGTGATGATGGTCGAAAATTGCTCGTAATAAAACAACAAAACATCCACCGTGGTCAGCGATATCAGCAGGGCGGCATACCCCACCTGCGTCCCGGATTTGTCGCGTTTGAAGATGAATAAGAATGCTGCCAGCAGGAACAGCAACCCGACGAATACCTCCAGTCCCACCCGGACGGAAAAAAAGAGCTGGTGCGGATCGATTTCCGGGTGGCTGCCGAGACGCAAATTGGCCAGGAAGGTCACAACCCCTGCAGGCAGCCAGGGTGCCAGCAGCACGGTAACCGGATTCTTCAGGTCCAAAAGTCCGATCCCCAGCAACCCGATGATCAAATATATTTTTACGTTCTTATGCGAAAACATTCCGGAAAGGGCCTGTTTGACCCGCTCCGATAATGTTTTGGTGTTCTCCGGCAGTGCTGCCGGCTCTGGTTCATCCACATCCAGGAATTTCAACAGCGCCGCCGCCAGGTCGGCATGTCCCTTGGTGGGAGCGGATTCTACGGCTGACGCCAGGTGTGTTTTAAGCTGAACATATTTTTTGGGAGGCAGGGGGTGATGCAGCATCTCCCAGATGTCTTCAAAATCCCTCATCAGTTCATCGCGCTCCCTGGTTTTTGCGCCCCGGCGGAGATTCAGAAATAACACGACCGTGAGCAGAAAGAACACATAGATGATCGAGGCTGCAGCCGGGAAGAAGTAATTGTTTTGCTGGGTGATGAACTTGCCTACCTCGTCAATAAACAATCCGATCCCGATCCCGGCCAACACAGCGCCCAGTGTATAGGTTTCCCGGTTGGCAAACAACAAGGGCAGCAGGGCGGCAATATACAGCGCCAATCCGCCCCAGAGTACGTGCGCAATATGCAGTTGACCGCCGCCGATCTGGGGATAATTACTGAGCGAGAGAAAAAGTCTCGTCAGTGTGATGGAGGCGGCAAAGCTGATCAGCGTGAGCAGCAGGTAATGTTCGGCGGCTTCACGCTGGATCAACCGGATGGATCGCCGGAATTTCTTCTTTGTCTCCAACTCGTTTTTCCTTTCACTTTCTGCTCTGGCAGGCCGGCAGGTGCATACGATGTTTAACGAGGCCCGAAGCGCCATGCACGCTTCCTGGTTTGGAGCAAAATCATTGTAGCATGGACCGGGACTTGCGGAGTGACCATTTCAAACGTAAGGGTCACGCAAAAAGCTACTTGATTTTTTGCATGCCAGTTGTATAATGAAATTGTCAAAATTGTTTGCCAGTGGATTATCATCATCCTTGCGGTAATTTGCAGGGGGGTAACCATCGCAGGCAGTATCGGTCGCCTCCCTCTTCTATGGAGGCGTTTTTTAACCCGGCCTGAAAAAATGGAGGCAACCCTCTCTCTGTAGAAAAGAAAATGTCTTAAGATCAACAATTAGGACATATTCGTCACCGCATCGAGAGTCCCAGGTCGGAAAAAGAGAAGCGAGAGGCTAATTAAAAGGAGAATGATATGAAAACCACAATGACCCAAAACAGGAAAAATCGTTTCAGCCGGCTTTGGTCGGTGACCATCCTGCTGGCCCTGCTGCTCGGCCTGGCGGCACCAGCTGGACCGGTGCAGGCCGCCCCTCCGCAAGCCGGCAAGCCGGAAGGCAATGACCTGCTCACCTACTGGGTCGGTAACGTGACCACCAAAGAAGACCGCACGGCCATCGCCCAAACGGGCACCGATATCCTCGAAGTTGGCGCCGATTACGTCATCGTCAATGCCACTGCCAAGGAAGCCAGGGAAATTGCCCGGCTCGGATACCCCATCGAGCAGGTCATCCGACTACAGGATTTCCCGCCAACGGATGCCGCCTATCACAATTTTGCTGAAATGGTTGCGGATGTCCAGCAGGTGGCGGCGGCTCACCCGGATATCGTCAGCCTGTTCAGCATCGGCAAGTCCTACCAGGGCCGTGATATCTGGGCAGCCAAGATCAGCGACAACGTCGGCGCTGATGAGGATGAGCCCGAAGTGCTTTTCGTCGGTCAGCACCACGCCCGTGAACACCTCACCGTTGAGATGACCCTGTATGTCCTGCACATGCTGGCGGACAACTATGGCACGGATCAACAGGTCACCGACTTGGTCAACTCCCGCGAGATCTATATCGTCTTCAGCATCAACCCTGACGGCAGTGAATACGATATTGCCACAGGCACGTACCGCATGTGGCGCAAGAACCGCCAGCCCAATTCGGGCTCCTCGTACGTCGGCACGGACCTCAACCGCAACTACGGTTACAAGTGGGGCTGCTGCGGCGGGTCGAGCGGCTCGCCTTCCAGCGAGACTTACCGCGGCGCGGCGGCTTTTTCCACTCCCGAGACGCAGGTGCTGCGCGATTTCATCACCAGCCGGGTGGTGAACGGCAGGCAGCAGATCAAAACTTCGATCACGTTCCACTCCTATGCTCAACTGGTTCTCTGGCCGTATGGATACACTTATACGGATGTGCCCGCCGACATGACCCAGGACGACCATGATGTCTTTGCGGCGATGGGAAGGACCATGGCGTCATCCAACGGCTATACTCCTCAGCAAGCCAGCGACCTGTATATCACCGACGGGACCACCGATGACTGGGCCTACGCTACATATAAGATATTCATGTTTACCTTCGAAATGGGTGGCAACTCGTTTTATCCAGCTGGTTCGCAAATTCCCGCCCTGACCAGTGTTAATGATACCGCCGTGCGCTACCTGCTCCAGCAATCCGACTGCCCCTACCGGGTCATCGGGAAAGAGGCGGCCTACTGCAGCACAACTCCTCCGGCTGCCCCAACCAACCTGGCGGCCACAGCCGCTTCGAGCAGCCAGATCAACCTGACCTGGACCGACAGCGATACCACAGAGTCAGGCTTCAAGATCGAGCGCTGCACCGGCGAGGGCTGCAGTGACTTTGCGCAGGTCGCCTCGGTCGCTGCGGGCGTGACCGGCTATTCGAACACCGGCCTGGCAGCCTCCACCAGCTACAGCTACCGCGTGCGCGCCTATAACGGCGCCGGCGATTCGGATTATTCCAATCCTGCCAGCGCGGCTACACCCTCAATCCCCATTCCGACCCCACCTTCCAACCTGGCTGCCGCGGCCGTTTCCACCAGCCAGATCAACCTGACCTGGACAGATAACAACAGCGTCGAGACAGGCTTCAAGATCGAGCGCTGCACCGGCGCCGGCTGCAGTAATTTTGCGCAGATCGCCACGACAGGTGCGAACGTAACCAGCTATTCCAACACCGGGCTGACCGCCTCCACCAGCTACAGCTACCGCGTGCGCGCCACCAACACGGCCGGCGATTCGGATTATTCCAATACAGCGACAGCCGTGACCCAGGCCGCCCCGGCGGTGCCTGCCGCGCCCACCAACCTGGTTGCCACAGCCATCTCCAGAAGCCAGATCAAGCTCACCTGGACGGATAATTCCACCAACGAGACCGGTTTCCGCATCCAGCGCTGCAAAGGATCCACCTGCACCAACTTTGCGCAGATTGCCACTGTGGGTGCGAATGTCAAAAGCTATTCGAATACCGGGCTTGCCGCCAACACAACCTACCGCTACCGCGTCTATGCCTACAACTCCGCCGGCAACTCGGGCTATTCGAATATTGCCCCAGCTACAACCCTAAGGCGCTGATGATAAATCAGACCTCCGAGGTCTCCAAGACCTCGGAGGTCCTGGAATGTCACTTTGGATATAGAAAAAACCAGGAAAAATCCTTATAATATCCTTACCACCCAAATGAAAGGAGCATACCCATGCGATACAACAAGAGTTGGTTCTTCCTGATCATCCTGGTGCTGGCACTCTTCGCAGCCCAGCCGGCTCAGGCGGGAGGCAAGCTCCCCCCGGCACCCATCATTGGCGCCGATTTGCCCGACGCCCTCCCCGGTGAATATATCGTGGTCTTCCGGACGGGTGTGCGCGGCACGGATGTAAACGGGGCGGCCGCAACTGCCCTCGGCAACCACGCCACCATCCATTTCGTTTACGACAGCGCTCTGCAGGGCTTTGCCGCCTTCCTGCCGGCGCAGGCGCTCAAAGCGCTGCAAAATAACCCCAACGTCCAGTACATCGAAGCCGACCAGATCATCAGCCTGGACACCACGCAGACACCCGCCACCTGGGGCATCGACCGGATTGACCAGCGCGCCCTGCCGCTCAACAACACCTACACCTACAACTTCACCGGCGCAGGCGTGACCGCCTACATCATCGACACCGGCATCCTGACCACCCATGTCGAGTTCGGCGGGCGCGCCTCCATCGGCTATGACGCCATTGGTGACGGGCGCAACGGCGTGGACTGCAACGGGCATGGCACGCACGTCTCCGGGACGGTCGGCGGGGCCACCTACGGGGTGGCCAAGGCGGTCAGCCTGGTGGCCGTGCGGGTACTCAACTGCTCCGGCTCCGGCACCACCTCGGGGGTGATCGCCGGCATCAACTGGGTCACCAGCCACCGCAAGACTCCTGCCGTGGCCAACATGAGCCTGGGCGGGGGCGCCTCCACCGCCCTCGATACGGCGGTGGCCAATTCCGTCAAGGCGGGCGTGACCTTCGCCGTCGCTGCCGGGAACAACAACCGGGATGCGTGCAAGTATTCGCCCTCGCGGGCTGCCGCGGCCATCACGGTCGGTGCAACCACCAGCCTGGATGCGCGCGCCTCCTACTCGAACTATGGCAAGTGCCTGGATATCTTCGCCCCGGGCTCCAGCATCACCTCAGCCTGGATCGGCAGCAACACCGCCACCAATATTATCAGCGGCACCTCGATGGCCACACCGCATGTGACCGGCGTGGCCGCGCTGTACCTGCAGGCCCATCCGACCGCCTCACCAGCGACTGTCACTTCGGCCATGAAGGCCGCCGCGACTCCTGGCGTGGTCAAGAGCCCGGGAAGCGGCTCCCCCAACCTGCTGCTGTACTCGCTCATCCAGTAAAACCAGACCTCCGAGATCTTACACCATCCGCTAACCCCATGCCAGGGGGCAAGCTGCTCCTGGGGTGCTTTGCGAAGGCCTCGGAGGTTTCCAGACTCAGACTTCCGAAATCGTGGAGACTTCGGAAGTTTTGATTCCGCTGTCGAGCATCTTTATGGCTCCATTTTCAGCATACAGGCTGTGGGCGGCTTCATCCCAAAATACCCCCATCCACGGGGGTATTTTGGTGGTCACGGAGCAGCTTCAGGGGATAAGAAAGATATCCTGCCTTACGCGTCCAGGTGATACGTGTGGTACGGGTTCTCGCAGGGATTCCCCCAGGCAATATGCATTTCGCGGGCGGTCAGGTCGATCACCATGGCATTCACGGTCTTCTCGCGATCCAGCGGGTCATTCACGTCCACGGCGTGGTTGCAGATGGAGTTCGAGAAGTTGACGTGGTCCTTCTGGATGGTTTGCAGGGTCTTGATCGTGTGCTGGTCCTCGCGTTTGACCAGCCGCTGGGCGCGGAAGTAACGCACGCGCGAGGCGATCAAGTCCTCCGGCTCGCGCTCGATGGGCTGCATGACCGGAGAGAGGTAATGATTGGTGTGGACAATGTACCCATCCTCACCGTAAAGGATGCCAAAATGACGTGCCGAGACTTCCACCGAATACATTTCACCGCTCTCATGCACCAGCATATGGTTATACCCGGCGGCGCGCTGTGCCGAAAGCATGTGCCGGATGGCCTCATCCGGCGTTTCCGAAGCCAGGACAGCCCGCGAGACCACCAGGCGCGGCGTGCCGATGCGCGAATCGTTTGGGTAGACCGAATTGCACAGCTGGGCAATCCCATAGGCATTGAAGCCGATGTTGGGCAGCAGGCCGCCGTAGGTCATTGCCAGGAAAGGCACTTCATACTTGGGTTTCGCATGGATGATGAAGACGTCATCTTCGTCCTCCGGCACCCAATCCTCGTTATGCGCCAGCAGAACGTGCCCATCCGCCGTGCGGTCGTCACTGACCGCCATGCTGGTGCAGCGCGTCAGGTGCAGGGCATCCGAGGTCACCGCTTCCATGGAGTTGACCACGGCCACATCTTCAAAGGCTACATTGGCGCCTTCGGCAATGCCGATCATCTCGTCCACGTATTGCTGGTACCGTTCCTGGGCGAATGGGATATATTTGCGCGCCTGGATCTGGGCGCCTTCCCAGGTCAGTTCCAATTGGTAATAGGCATCCGAGACCAGTTTGCGGCTGTTCTCGATGCCGTGCTGGACCTGCTTGCGGCAGGCTTCGCCGATCTGGCGTCCCATCTCCCGGTGTGTCCCCGAGACCTGGACCAGGGGCGGTGGATTCGGATGTTGGGGAGCCTTGATTTCTGGGGTCATTTTCTTATGCACTTCCATCGCCTGAGGAACCGATCTCTTTATTCTCGCCGGTGACGATGAACACTGTCCGCTCGCAGATGTTGGTTACACGGTCGGCGAAACGTTCCAGGTTGTGCGCCGTCCAGAGCAGAAAATTGGCCCGGTCAATGGTTCTTGGGTCAGCCATGATGTAAGTCATCAGCTCGCGGTACACCTGTGTATACAGGCCATCCACTTCGTCGTCTTCTGCCGGGATGGCCCGGGCGGTTGCCACATCCTCGTTGATGAAGGCGATCAGCGCCCGGTGCAGCATGTCCGAGGCCTTCTGAGCCATGCGCGGCAGATCGATCAATGGTTTGAGCGGCGCATCGCTTCCCATCCGGATATTGATCGTGGCGATGCCCTTGGCATAATCGCCCATGCGTTCCAGTTCCGCGCTCACCTCCAGGATGGATGCCAGCAGGCGCAGGTCATGCGCCATGGGCTGCTGGGTGGCGATCAGGACCATGACCTGTTCTTCGATCCCGAAGCGTTTGGCATTGATTTTTGCATCAGCCTTAAAAATGCGCTGGGATGTCTCGATGTCGCGCTTCTTCAAGGCTTCAACCGCCTCCAGCACCTGTTGTTCCACCATGCTGCCCATGAGCAGCAGTTCATCCTTCAATTGCTGGATTTCCATTTCAAAAGTTTTACGCATGGGAGACCTTTCCTGCTTTGATCGTCCATTAATTATAACCATTTTCATGCTCCAATACTATCCAAACCGGCCGGTGACGTAATCTTCGGTGCGCTTGTCCTTCGGACGGGTAAAAATGGTGTTGGTCTGGTCGTATTCGATCATCCGCCCGGCGCGCTGCTCATCGATCATCATCATGGCGGTGTAATCCGAGATGCGCGCCGCCTGTTGCATGTTGTGCGTGACGATGACGATGGTATAGTTTTGTTTCAGTTCCTGCATCAAATCTTCGATTTTCAACGTGGAAATTGGATCGAGAGCCGAGGCGGGTTCATCCATTAAAATGACCTCCGGCTCCACCGCCAGGGCCCGGGCAATGCACAACCGCTGCTGCTGCCCGCCCGAGAGCGACAACCCCGACTGGTACAGCTTATCCTTGACCTCACCCCACAACGCTGCCTTTTGGATGGTGGTTTCCACGATCTCATCCAGGTCTGCTTTGCGGCGGATGCCATACAGGCGCGGGCCGTAGGCCACGTTATCGTAGATGCTCTTGGGAAATGGGTTCGGGCGCTGGAAGACCATCCCAACCCGCCGGCGGATATCCACCACGTCCACACCGGGGGTATAAATATCCTCCCCATCCATATCGATCTCGCCTTGCACCCGGCAGCCGGGCGTCAGATCGTTCATGCGGTTCAAGGAGCGCAGCAGGGTGGATTTCCCACAGCCCGAGGGTCCGATGATGGCGGTGATCCTTTTCTCGTGAATGGATAAATTAATATCCGCCAGGGCGCGGAATTTGCCGTAATAGACAGCCAACCCCCTGATCTCCACTTTGGGAGGGGTGTCCCCGTTGACCGTGGGCTTGAAGACCGATTCGGAAATTTCCATTTTCATATGCATTTGAATTAACCTTTCATGCGCCGGGCACGGTTTTGCATCCACACGCGTGCCGTGACATTGATGATCAGGACCAACAGCATCAGCACCAGCGCCACCGCCCAAGCCAGGTCCACCCGCTCCGGGTAGGGCTGCTGGGCATATTTCCATAGTGCCAGCGGCAGCGAATCGACCGGCTGGTTGATGATCCGTCCGAGGATGGTCAGGACAGTTTGGTGCCCCTGGATACCGGAGCGGATGATCTGTCCGATATCGAAGCGTTCATTCCCCAGGGATGTCATCAGCAGCGGTGCCGTCTCGCCGGCCGCGCGTGCCAGGGCCAGCAAAAATCCGGTCAGGATTCCGCTGGCGGCAGCCGGAAAGATCACTTTCAAGGCGGTTTTCCATTCCGGGGCGCCCAATCCGAGCGAGGCCTCCCGTAAAGTGGCCGGCACCAGTTTGAGCATTTCCTCGGTGGTGCGGATAATGGTCGGCAGCATGATCACTGCCAGCGCCACACCCCCTGCAAGCCCGGAGTAATGGTGCATGGGCACCACGACCAGAGTATAGGCAAACAGCCCCACCACGATGGAGGGGATCCCTGCCATGACATCCGTGCTGAAGCGCAGAGCCACTCCCACGGGAGTGTTGGGGTGCCGGGCGGCGTAAAAAGCGGCCAGCACACCCGGCGGGATGGCGAATACCGCCGCCAGGATGGTCACCACCAGCGTCCCTTCGATGGCAGATAACACCCCCCCGCCTGCCACTCCCAGAGGGGTCGGCAGGTGAATGAAAAAATCCAGGTTGAGGCTTTTCCCGCCTCGGATGGCCACGTAGCCGATGATCCAGAAGAGCGGGATGAGCGCCAGGAGCGTGACCAGGCCGGTCAGCGTAAGCATGACACCATTGGCAATCTTGCGCTGGCGGGCACGGCTGGTTCGATTGCGATTCATCATCTTAGAAAAGAGGCTCATACGCGTGCCTCCTGGGGTGTCTGCCGGGCCACCCTCCAGACTAGGTAGCGCGCCAGTATATTCAACAAAAGCGTGATGATGAAAAGGACCAGGCCAATTTCGATCAGTGCACTGGTATGCAGTGGCGACACCGCCTCGGCGAATTCGTTGGCAATGATGCTGGCCATGCTGTAACCGGGCTCCAATAGGGAGAGCCCTCCCTGGATGCTGTTGCCGATCACCATGGTGACCGCCATGGTCTCTCCCAGGGCGCGCCCGAGCCCCAGGATGACCGCGCCCAGGATGCCGGATTTGCCATAAGGGATCAGCACCTGCCAGATGGTCTCCCATTCGGTTGAACCCAGGGCCTTGGCGGCTTCCCGCTGAGAGTTGGGAATAGCCAGGAAGACATCCCGTGTTACGGCCGCAATGGTGGGTGTGATCATGATGGCCAGGATCAGGCCGGCAGCCAGCCGGGAGGCCCCACTGGCAGAGATCGGCCCGGTGAACAAACTGCCAATCAACGGAACGTGCCCGAGCGTATCCCCCAGGAAGACTCCGATGGGCGCGACCACCTTGGGTAAAAATACAAATATTCCCCACAGGCCGTAGACCACGCTTGGGATGGCCGCCAGCAGTTCCACCAGCCAGGTCAGCGGCGTGCGCAGCCACTCCGGGCAGAGTTCCGCCAGGAAAATGGCAATGCCGATGCCGATCGGCAGGGCGATCAGGATGGCCAACAAGGAGGTTATTAATGTGCCATACAGGAACGGCCAGGCCTGGAAAGCATTATTGACGGCGTCCCAGTTTGGGTTGGCGGTCGGCACCAGGAAATACAGCCCCAATGAATTCCGGGCATGGGCGGAATCAACCCACAACAGCCCACCAATAGCGATCATAATGAGGATCACCAGGGCGGATACGAAGACGATTAGTCCCTGCCATGGACGGTCGCCATGCTGAAGAATTTTCTGCAGGCCGGCGTTCCGTTTGCGCCTCGGCGCTTTACTTTTTTGCATATTGTCGCACCTCAATTCGTGCCGCCAGTTCCTTGACGCGTTCCCCGACCTGGTCGCGCACCCGGCGGAATTCCTCCAGTGGCAAGGCTTTCGGGTCGGGCAAATCCCAGTCTTCGTGATTCTCGGCCGGGATGAAGGGACATTCGTCTCCGCAGCCCATCGTAATAACATAATCATATTTCAATTGGGGAATCTCCTGCAGCGATTTGGAAGAATGCCTGCTCAGGTCATAGCCCAGCTCGGCCATGACGCCGATCGCGCTGGAATTGATCTCTCCAGATGGCCTGGAACCGGCGCTGAAAGCCTGGATCGAATCAGGCGCATACAAATAAGCAAATGCCTCAGCCATCTGGCTGCGGCAGGAGTTCTCGATGCAGACAAAAAGAACCCGTTTCTTTTCTCGTCATGGCATTAACCTTCCCCGCAGGAGCAGCCATTTCCACCAAGTGCTGGTCCCGTCACATGGAGGAAAATCCCTTCTCCTGCGATCTGTCTGGTCGGGGGGCCCTCCGGGATTGCGAGGGCCCTCCTTGGGACCAAACTGGATGTCCGTGATTATATTTACTTCAAGGGTTGCCCGTTGCAGGTGACTTGGGCCAGCCTGGCGAGCACGTTCGTGCGCACAACCTCCGGCAGGACGGAGTAACCCAGCTTGGTGGCAGCCTGCTGGGCCAGCGGGTCAGTCTGGGCCCACTTCAAGAAATCCAGCATCTTCCGGGCCTTGAGGCAATCTTGCATCGAGCTGGTGTGCAGGATGATGTAGGTGTAACCGGCGATCGGCCAGGTGCCTTCGCCTGTGCCATCCTGAATGTTATTGGTCAGTTTATCCGTGAAGGTGTTGGCGAAATCCGCCATGGCTGACTGGACCGAGTCACCGTTGGCTGTAACGGTCTTGCCGGCCTTGTTTACCAGGCTGGCAAAGGACATGCCGTTGGAGAGGGCATAGGCCAGTTCGACATAACCGATCGAGTTGGGGGTGTTGATCACGATAGCCGCCACGCCGGCGTTGCCCTTGCCACCCTGGCCTTTACCGGGCCACTGGACGGATTGGGCGCCGCCGGCTTTCCAGTCCGGGCTGAAAGCGGTCAGAGCCCGGGTGAAGATTTCGGTTGTGCCGGAGGCGTCCGACCGATGCACCGTGGTGATGGGGGCGGCCGGCAGATAATCCTTCATGTCTGGATTGAGGGCAATGATCTTGGGATCATTCCACGTCGTGACCGTGCCATTGTAAATATCCACCAGGGTCTGGCGGTCCAGGACGAGCTTCGGCAGGGTGATGGCGGTCTTGCCAGCTTCAGGGGTCGGGACGGGTTTGAAGGCAATGTTGTAAACCGGCACAACCGCACCGGCTACCATCGGGTACATCTTCAGGTCCTTGCCGTCGGTGTAGTTCTGTTCGCTCAGCAGCGAGTCCGAACCGGCGAAATCGACGGTGTTGTTGATGATGGCGGTCTTCCCGGCGCCGGAGCCCACACCGTTATAGTTAATCGCCACGGAGGGGTCCACAAACTGGTAGGCATAGGTCCACTGGGTGTACAGCGGCAGCGGGAAGGTTGCGCCGGCCCCGGTGATCTGGACCGAGCCGGCGGGGAGCGGGGTTGCAGCGGCGGGACCAGGCGTGGCGGTAACCACCACCGGTACTTCCTGGGTTTGCACTTGAATAACCGTCTGAGGGGCTGCATTCGCCGTAGAACCACAGGCGCTCAGCGCCAGTACGGCTGCCAGCAGGATGAACATGGAAACATACAGATTTTTACGCATTTTGTTTTCTCCTATTATTTTCATGTTGAAAGTTTATCAAGCCTTGTTTAAGGCCCAAAGAACAACCGGTTAACGTTGGGTTAAAGAAACCGCAGGACAAAATGGGCAATTTGTCCTGCGGTTTCTGTTCGCAGTCGCGGCTTTCCTGCACGGACAGCGCCTGTCCTTTGGTAAGGTGTGCAGTTGTGACCGACCGATGGTCAACGGCTGAAGCCGCTACTTCTTGGTTGAGATTGGGATCGTGAAATAGAACGTGCTTCCCCGACCTTCTGTACTTGCCGCCCAGATCCGGCCGCCGTGTGCCTCGACCAAATGGCGTGCGATGGAGAGACCCAGCCCCGTCCCGCCGCCGGAGCGCGCCCGGTCAGCTTTGTAGAAGCGCTCAAAAATGCGTTCCAAGTTCCTCGGCAGGGATGCCGACCCCGTCATCACACACGCTGAAGCGCACGAAATCCCCTTCAGCCCGAGCAGCCAACGCCACCTCGCCACCTGGACGGGTGAATTTAATTGCATTGTGGATCAGGTTGACCAGCACCTGCTCCAGGCGCGGCGCATCTGCCAGCACTTCACCGACCTCCTCCGTCGGATCAATACGGAGAGTCAGGCCGGCGCGCTCGGCCTGGGCGCGCATGCGTTCGGCTGCCGAGCGTAGCAGGTCAGCCGCCGGCACAGCCTTGAGTTCCAGCGGCACCTGTCCCGATTCAATGCGTGATAGCTCCAGGAGTTCGGTGGCCATCTGGGTCAGTGCATCCACCTCGGTTTCGATGCGGCCCAGGAAACGCGGGGCGGCTTTGGGGTCCTCCAGTGCGCCATCCCGTAGAGTCTCTGTCAGCGCCTTGAGGGAAGCCAGGGGAGTCCGTAATTCATGCGAAACATTCGAGATGAAATCCCGGCGGACGGTCTCCAACCGCCGGACACGCGTCAGGTCCTGCACCATTAACAGGCTGCCTCCGGTTTGACGATCCGGCAGAACAACCAAGTGCAGGAAACGCCGGTGCGCCGGGAGTTCGACAGATTCATCCTGCGCTTCGCCAGTATCGCGGCTGCGTTGCCAGGCCTCCACCAGTTGGTAATGGTGCAGCACCTCCACCAATCTGCCTCCTACGGCTTTTTTTGAATCAAAGAGCCTCTCCGCAGCCGGGTTGGCAAATTGGATCTGTCCGCCAGAATCTGCGATCAATACACCGTCAGTCATCCGGTCCAGTACCGAGGCCAGCCTGGCTCGTTCGGCCTCCACTTCAAAGGTTTGTGATTGCAGCACCATTGCCAAGTTTCTTACCGGATTGGAAAATTCCTCCAAATGTGGCACATCCTCCGGCAAGTCCATCACCGCTTTTTCCCCTCTCGCCACGGAGCGCAGTAAGGCCGCATATTGCTTCGAACTTCTCCGTAGGGCGATATAACGCCAGCCCAGCCAGATCAAAGCGAGCGCTGATATCACTGCCAGGAATAGCAAGAACCAATTCATATTTTTCGTTTTAGGGAAAGATGAGCAATGCCGGCATTTCAGCCTTCAAACCGGTAACCCCCGCCGCGCACTGTGACGATCCGTGTCGGTTCAGCGGCATCCTTTTCGATTTTTTGCCGTAACCAGCGTACATGCACATCCACCGTGCGGCTGTCCCCGATGTAATCCCAACCCCAGACGCGTTCCAGGATGAATTCCCGGCTGAGCATCTGGCCCTTGTGCTGAGCAAAGAACAGCAGCAGGTCATATTCCTGCGGCTTGAGCGCCAAAACCTGGTCATCCAGGAGAACTTCCCGCCGTGTCAGGTTGATCCGTAGATTGGTCAAGGTAAGTACATCCTGCGGTGCATTTGCTTCAGGTGTTTTTAGCTTGGTCATCTCCTCGCGCAACATTCCCGTCCGTCGTAATTGGGCTTTGACACGCGCCATCAATTCCCGCATGGAAAATGGCTTGGTCAGGTAATCATCTGCCCCCACTTCCAATCCGACCACCCGGTCAATCTCATCATCACGGGCAGTTAGCATCAGGATCGGGACGGTCATCTCCTTGCGCAGGACCTTGGTGACCTCAAAACCATCCAGTTCGGGCAGCATGATATCCAGTACGATCAGGTCTGGTCGCAGGCGGCGGGCAGCTTCCAGGGCGGAGCGCCCATCGCCCACCGCTTCAACCTTGTAACCTTGCTTTTCAAGGTTATACACCAGGGTCTCCTGCAAGGAAGGTTCATCTTCAACAACCAGGATGGTTTCTCCCATATCTTTATCTTATCACAATCAAAAAAGTACGGTCATTTTGATCAAGACATTTTATGACCGGTCCAATCGTGCAAGAAATATCATGGGCAAGGGGACCAGCAGCTTGGATAGGGAACTCCTGCGAATCTTTATTCGTATTTCCAAAGTGAGCATACCCCCAATACGATAAATGGATAGAAACATTTTAATATCCATATTCCGGTTGAAACTTCCGCTGGTCAGGAGGAAGGGCATAAGAATGGAGCAAATTTTCCACGTAGGGATTTTTCGGCAGGATCAATTGTCGTGAACGCCTCAGGGTTTGGTCCTGCAAGGTGACCAGGTATATCAGTCCAGTTTGATCCCAGGTGGGAGCTAATTCCAACCCGACCATTTTCCAGCCTTTACCAAGGGCGGAAAGCAGCAACGTGGTGCTGGAGGGTTTATGATCTGGAAAACTGATACCATTCTCCATATTTATAGCCTTTTCATTTTTGAGAGATTTTTCCAACATTTTTACCTTTTAAGATGTAAGTAACTCAGTTCCATATCAATAGGGTACCATCGCTATGTTGTCGTCCGTTTAAGGACATGTTAAGGTCTTGTAAATAAGTAAAAAACCCCTCCTCTTGACAAATCGGACAAGACAGGTAGAATAATTTCGGCCTCAGCCTGTTTTTTTTCTTAAAGGCCGGTGGTATAAAATGAGCAAAGATCCGAACCTTTCCCCCGCAATTCTGGAGACTATCCGGCGCGCCCTGGCTGAAGATGTCGGTTCCGGCGATGTCACTTCGGAAAGCATCCTCCCGGAGCAGGCTGGGATGCGCGGCCAGGTCATCGCCAAACAGACCGGCATCATTGCCGGGTTGGACGTTGCCGGGGCCGTATACCAGCTGGTGGATCCACAGGTGGATTTCCAGCCCCGGGTGGATGAAGGTGCCCGCGTGGAAAACCGCCAGGTCCTGGCCGTGGTATCCGGACGGGCCCGCAGCCTGCTGACGGCCGAGCGCACCGCCATGAACTTCCTCGGCCGCATGTCCGGCATCGCCACTTTGACCCGGCAGTTCGTCCAGGCCGTTGCCGGCACGAATGCGGTCATCCTGGATACGCGTAAGACCGCCCCCGGCCTGCGCCTCGTGGACAAGCTGGCCGTGCTGCGCGGCGGCGGGCAGAACCATCGCATTGGGTTGTATGATATGATCCTGATCAAGGACAACCACATCGATTACGCCGGTTCCATCACCGAAGCCGTCCGGCGCGCCCGGGCCGCCTCTAGCGGGCTGGAGATCGAGGTGGAGGCCCGCACGCTGGAGGATGTGCGTGAAGCCCTGGCGATCCATGTCGGGCGGATCCTGCTGGATAATATGACCCCGGAGAAAATGACCGAAGCCGTGCAAATGACCGCCGGCCGCGCCAGGCTGGAAGCTTCCGGAAATGTTTCCCTGGAGACCATCCGCCGGATCGCCGAGACCGGCGTGGATTACATTTCCATCGGCGCACTGACCCACTCGGCCCGGGTTTTTGATGTGTCGTTTGATTACATCGGGTGAGCGCCTGGCAGATGCCCGGGGGGAGGCCCTTCACCCTTATGAGAGGTAAAATGAATACCCAGCAAATGTATGAAAAAATGAAGTCGCGCCTGGAAAAGATCGTTCCAGACGTGGAACTGCGCATCAAGGCCGAGATTGCGGTTGAGATCGAGCAATTAAAGGTGCAAAAGAACGCCGTCATCCTCGGTCACAACTATATGGAACCGGCCCTGTTCTACTCCATCCCGGATTTTACCGGTGACTCGCTCGACCTGAGCCGCAAGGCTGCCAAAACTGACAAGGACATCATCGTCTTCTGCGGCGTGCGTTTCATGGCCGAGACTGCCAAGATCCTGAACCCCACCAAGACCGTGCTCCTTCCGTCCGAAAAGGCCGGTTGTTCCCTGGCTGCCAGCATCACCGCCGAGGATGTGCGCACCCTCAAGGCCAGGTTCCCGGGTGTTCCCGTGGTGAGCTATGTCAACACCTATGCCGATGTGAAGGCCGAATCGGATATATGCTGCACCTCCTCCAATGCCATTGCGGTGGTCGAGAGTCTCAAGACCGACACGGTCATCTTTCTGCCGGACGAATACCTGGCGAAGAACGTCGCCAACGAGACCGGCAAGCACATCGTCTTTCCAGCCCCCGGCGCACGCAGCTTCGAAGATTCAGGGCTGGATTACCAGATGATCGGCTGGCATGGCCGCTGCGAAGTCCATGAGAAGTTTACCGTGGCGGATATCCAGGCCGTGCGTGCCCAGTTCCCGGACGTGGTTGTTCTGAGCCACCCGGAGTGCAGCCCGGAGGTCGTGGCGGCTTCCGATTACTCGGGCAGTACCAATGCCATGATCCGCTACGTGCAGTCCACCCACGCCAAGCGCTACCTGGTGCTGACCGAATGTGCCATGGGTGACAACATTGCTGCCGCCAACCCGGAGAAGGATATGCTGCGGCTGTGCATGGTGCGCTGCCCGCATATGAATACCATCACGATGGAAGATACGCGCGATGCCCTTAAGTTCAACCGCTACGTCATTGATGTGCCCGAAGAGATCCGTTTGAAGGCATTTCGGGCGGTGCAAAGAATGATTGAAATTGGATGAGGGATGAAAACAACTGACGTGCTTATTATCGGCTCGGGCATTGCCGGGGCCACGGCTGCCCTGCGCCTGGCGCGCAACCCCGATCGCCGTATCGTCCTGATTAACCGTGCACCCGATGCGCACGAGTTCGAACTCGCGTTACGCCCAGGGCGGCATCATCAGCCGCGGTCCGGATGACAGCGCCGAATTGCTGGTAAAGGATATACTGGCAGCCGGGGCAGGCGCTTCCCTTCCCAGCGCCGCGGAGATCCTGGCCAGGGAAGGACCGGAACTGCTCCAGGAAATTCTCATCCGGGCCGCCGGGATCCACTTTGACCATGATTCAAACGGCGATCCGGAATATGGGCAGGAGGCCGCCCATTCACGCCGGCGCATCCTGCACGTGGGGGATGGAACCGGCCGGGCCATCATGCAGGGTCTGGTGGAACTGCTCAAGCAGCTTCCAAACGTCGACATGGAAACAAATTCCACCGCGGTTGACCTGATCACCTTCCCGCACCATTCGCGTGACCCGCTGACTGCCTACCAGCCGATCGCCTGCCATGGCGCCTACATCTTCGACCGCCTCGGGCACACCATTCACCGTACACTGGCGGCAGCCACCGTCCTGGCCACCGGCGGCCTGGGTCGCATTTTTCGCAATACCACCAACCCCCCCGGGGCGCGCGGCGATGGCCTGGCCATGGCCAGTCGGGCCGGGGCGCGCATCACCAACGCCGAGTATATCCAGTTCCATCCGACCGCCCTGGCGGTTCCAGGAGCAGAGGGGTTTCTCATCAGCGAGGCGGTCCGCGGCGAGGGCGGGGTGCTGCTCACACCGGAGGGCCAGCCCTTCATGGAAAAGTACTCACCCGAATGGAAAGACCTGGCCCCGCGCGACGTGGTGGCACGCGCCATCCACTCTGAAATGGAAGACCACAATTACTCTTACGTATTGTTGAATATTGCCGCCCACATGCCGGCCGCCGAGATCAAGCATCGTTTCCCGAATATCTATGCGGAATGTAAACGCGTCGGCGTGGACATCACCCGCGAGGCCATCCCGGTCGTTCCTGCCGCGCATTACTTCTGCGGAGGTGTGGCGGTGGACGAATGGGGGCGCAGCAGCATCCAGAATCTCTATGCCGTTGGTGAGGTGAGCTGCACCGGTCTGCACGGGGCCAACCGTCTTGCCTCGACCTCCCTGCTGGAAGGCCTGGTGTGGGGCAACCGCGCCGCCCTCGACATTGAATCCCGGCTCTCGTCAGACTCCCGGCCGGCCACCCCGTCCCTCCAGGAGGTCCCGCCGTGGGACGAATCCGGCCTGACGGAGGATTCCGACTCGGCCCTCATCCAGGGCGACATGCAAACCATCCAGAACATCATGTGGCACTACGTCGGCTTGATCCGCAGCAGTGACCGGCTGTCGCGCGCCATCAGTGAATTGCGCCATATGCAAAACGAAATTGAGAATTTTTACAGCGTCACCCGGCTGAGCGACGGGCTGATCGGGCTGCGTAATGCGGTCGAGGTGGCCTTCATTGTTGCCCAGGCCGCCCGCCATAACCGCCAGAGCCGCGGTTGTCATTACCGCAGCGACGCCGTCCAGGTGGGGGACCGGCTGTTGTAAAAGCGTCTAACACGTGTGCCTGCCGTCTCGTACCGGCGTGCCGCCGGTTCTCGCGGCACGAACGGTGCGGCACACCTGTACCTGCGGTACTGGCGCAGGCAGTGCAGGCAAAACCCACGCTCTCGGTGGCGTCCCCGCCGCCGAGGAAAGTACCACGCAGTGGCACGGCGACGGGAGCTGTTTTGTTAGTGACTTTAAGGGTTGCCGGGCATTTGGTCAATTTGCTCTCCATTCCAAAAACACCTATGCGGTCCATTCTTAATGAGCACGCCCGTCGCTATCCTCAATGGGAAGTGCGCGATCTCTTCAAGCTCATCCATCAGGCTGCCATGGGCTCGGAACATGGCATGAGCGACGAAACCAGCCTGCGCGATCGGCTGTTGCAGGAACTTGCCCAACTTGGCCCCGGTCCGGACGAGCCGCTGGTTGATCCGATCTCACCAGATGGTCGCATCGTCAGGGTCCACCTGCGCCCCTTTATAATTCTTCAATCCCCGCTCGAACCGTTACTCCAGGCCTTTATCCGCACATCCAGGGAAGTCTCCCCCTCAACACAGCGCCTGGAAGAATATGCCGCGGATGCCTTCCTTCTCGCCGGAGAAGGAAGGTTGCCATTCAGCCGCGCACTGGTCGCCAACTTCATGGCCGATATGCGCGCCCGTGACTTCCCGGCTGTGCATCATTCAGCACGCTTCAGTCAGTTATATCAGCCGGCTTACCGGGTTGTGCTGAGGGATCTGCTGCCAAAGGAGGTTATTTCAGCATAATTCTTTGTGCCTTGGCGCCTTCGTGGTTACTCTTCGGATAGACTCTAAGGTTTTGGAATCGTGAAGTAAAACGTAATCCCCTGTGCAATGGCACGCCGCCAGGTGGGATAATGTCTCAAGCCGCTGCACAGGACGATTCGGCGCCAACCCAGCCAGGCCAAACCGCCTGCTCACCCTTGCGAAGGTTAGTCAGAACCAGGGATTGATTTAGATGGGAAGTTTATATTTTTTTGATAATTTTGCCAGGGATGGAACCTTCGCACCTGTACCTGCGGTACTGGCGCAGGCAAGGATGGATTCAAAAACCTGTGAGTAGCTATAAGGGCAAATCAATTCATACCTTGCGTTGCATGAAATGGTATGTCAGCCGCACAGCCGCAAATGTAAGTCCCCAGCAAGCCGCCAGCAGCGCCGCCCCGCCAACCAGGATCAGCGCAAGGATCATTTCCTGCGTGACCGCGAATCCCAGGCCCAGCATCCCTCGCAGATCACTGGCGGTGGATTGGCTGGCAAGCGCAAGGCTGGCTGATGCCGCGCAGACCAGCGCCAGCACGCCGCAGGTGAACCAGGCCGTCCGCCGGGCAGTTCTCCGGACATGCTGCCGGTCGATGTTATCTCCCGCCAGCCGGCTGCCGGCAACAAACCCGGCCGGGATCGCCAGCGCGGCATTGAGAACCGGCACGCCCATCGAGAAACCAAAGGTGCCGATGGAATAAAAAAGAAAGACCGCCATCCAGAACAGCCAGCTCTGCCGGCGGTCAAGCACTTTCTTCAACAGGAAAACATCCGCCAGGATGCCAGCCAGCAGACCGGCGAGCGAGACGAAGGGGATCCATTTTTCGGGCAGGAGGGCATAGGCTGTCCACCAGCCGCCCAAAAGACCAACCAGCGGCGCCACGGGGCCGAGAATGACACCCAGTCCAAAGCGTTCCAGTTTTGTTTTCATTTCCATATTTTTAGCATGGATTGGCTTTCAATGGCTCTCATTTTCTCTCGGATCATATCGCCCCCCTTTTTTCCCTGATCACCTGACTACCTCTATACCTGTTTACCTGTCTACCTGTCTACCTGCCTATCTATTCATCTCCCAGATGATCCTCAGCCCATCCAGCGTCAACCAGGGTGCATGGACCTGGATGACCGGCGTCTCATTTGCCACCAGGCCTGCCAGCCCGCCGGTGGCGATCACCTTCATGTCAGGTCCAAGCTCTGTGCGGAAACGGCTCACCATCCCTTCCACCATGCTGACATAGCCAAACAGCAGCCCGGATTGCATCGCGTGGGTGGTGTTGCGCCCGATCACATCGGGCGGCTTCTGCAGGTCAATCCGCTGCAGCTTGGCCCCATGAGCGAAGAGCGCCTCGGCCGCCAGGTTGATCCCGGCAGTGATCGCTCCGCCCAGGTAGTCTCCCTCTTTCGTCAGGGCATTGAAAGTGGTGGCGGTGCCGAAATCAATGATGCAGGCCGGGCCGCCGTAGAAATGCATCACCGCTACCGCATCGCACACCCGGTCCGCGCCGACCGCCTTGGGGTCTTCATAGAGGATGCGGATGCCGGTCTTGACGCCGGTATCCACCACCAGGGCTTCCTGCTTGAGATACTCCAGGCAGGCCTGGGTCACGCGTCCGGTCAGCGGCGGGACAACCGAGGAGAGCGCCACGCCCGTCAGGTCGTCCGGGGTGCGTCCGGCGTTGGTCAAAAGGCCAAGCAGCTGCAGGCCGTACTCGTCCGGCATGCGCGCCTGATCAGTCGCCAGCCGCCAGTGATGGGTCAGCCGCTCGCCTTCATACAGGCCGATGGTCAGGTTGGTATTGCCGAGGTCAATCGTCAGGAGCATGGTCTAATTGTACCGCCAAAGGAAGACGATAACCACACCATGGAGCGCAGATACATGCGCTGGAATAGCCATGTCCCGGCCAAAAATAGAGCACCGAAAGGATGCTCGAAACGACCCCCACCAGCAGCAGCAGTGCCGGGGTGATCCCGCCCAATCGTTCAATTAGGTCAATGTATGTTTTTTTGACTGGTTAAAATTGGAACATCTTCAGCCGGAAAAAGGCGGTGACTCCATAAAGAAGCGCGGTAAACGGGCTGGTCGGTTTGGCCTTGATCAGTTTCAAGACGAAGCGCAGGGCGAGCAATGCTTCGAATATGGCTAGTAACAGCCAGATCACCTGGGTGGGTTTAGCTGTAAAAAGCCATCGTTCGCGTGCCGGTTCATTTTGGGTCGTCTGAACTTCTGAGACGGTATTGACTGTCATTTCCACCTCCTTTTGGAACTAAACCGAGATCCCACGTCGAAATCATTTTGCCTTCAATTTCGCCCAAACCGGGCGATAACTTTGGCTTACCAACTTAAGTGTAACATTGTTATTGCCATTTCCTATTGATTTTCGCTTCAATTGCTCAGAACCGAACATTTTGAGAAATCTTCATCGTCCCATTTAATACAGATCATCCACGGCGGTCAGCACGCCGTAGCGTTTGGTGAGTTTCCGGGCCTCAAGGACAGTTGCGGACATGCCAGGCACCTGTCAACGCAGGATCAGCAAAAGGACCAGGATCAACAGGACCGTGGAGATGGTGGTCAGGATCCAGGCCCAGCCCCCGGGATCGGAGGCGCCGCTGCCCAACCCGCCCGGCTGGATGCAGATCAGCGGCATGTCAGCCGTCTTTTGGGCCAGGTCATCATCGCTGATGCGAAAGGGATTATAGCCTTCAAAAAAGCCGGCAAACCCGGCATTCTGCAGGATTTTCCGGATGGCGATCACCCGGAAAACCGGGTCGACCACTTCGCTGGCGGTCCCGGCGATGGCGCCTGCCGGCATGATGACTTCTATGGCCGGCCGGGCGCACAGGTTGCGGTACCAGTCCGACCCTTGCCGGTAACCTGAAATGCAGTAGATCTTGCCGTCAAGGATGGCATAGTTGACCGGTGCGTAGCGCAGCCTGCCGGTCTTGCGCCCGATGACCTTCAGGACCATGATATACCCCGAGAAAGGATTTCCAAAGATGGGGCCGAATCCCAGGCGGAATATCGGCACCATGAAGAATTTGTTCAGAAACCAGAAAAAACGCCGCAAGGTTTCTCCTTATTTGCATTTTTGGATGATTTCCGCCGCCAGGTCGTAGCGGCTGAACTGGGGCATCAGGTAAATCCCTTGTGCCCAGGGCTTCACTGCCTCGATCAGTGCCACGGCCAGTTCCACGCCGACTTTTTCCCCATCTTCCCCAGCATGCTCCATCTGTTTAAGCGTCTCTTCCGGGATGGAAATCCCCGGGACCTCGTTATTCAGGAACCTGGCATGTCGGGCGCTGACCAGCGGCAGGATACCCGCCAATACCGGTTGTTTGAGAACCTCGTATTTGGAATGATATCTCATCAGGAAGGCCGAGCATTTTCCCGGGTCGAAGATCGGCTGAGTCAGGAAAAAATCGGCACCTGCCAGTACCTTGCGGTGCACGTTGCGAAGCTCCTGTTCCTTATCCGCTGGATTGAGATTCAGCGCCGCCCCGACAAAGAAAGTCGTCGGCTGACCGATGCTTGTGCCGGAATGGTCCACCCCGGTGTTGAAACCCTGTTTGATTAGCTTGATCAGGCCGGAAGGAACCAGGTCATAGTTGTCCATGGCTTCGGGATAATCGCCAACGGAGGTCGGGTCGCCCATGACAACGAAGATATTACGCAGGCCGAGTGCATAGGCAGCCAGCAGGTCACCCTGGACACGCAACAGATTCCGGCCCCGGGTGGGAAAATGCAGCGTGGTCTCAACACCCACTTGGCGCTGGATCACATCGCAGACCGCCCAGGCTGACATGCGCATTTGTGCCATCGGGCTGTCGGCCACATTGATCACATCCGCGCCAGCCTCCTGAAGCAGGCAAGCCCCGGCGATCAGTTTATGCGTGGAGAGGCCGCGCGGCGGGTCCATCTCGGCTGCGATGACAAATTTACCTTTGGCCAGCTTTTGTGCCAATTGAGAGGGCGGGCCGATTGCCTCGGAGACTTCCGAAATCTCCAAGACTTCGGAAGTCTGGAGTACCTGTATTCCGCGGCCCTCGGGGTTCGAATCCAGGGCCTTACGCATGGCAGCGATATGCTGCGGGGTGGTGCCGCAGCAGCCGCCAATGATGCTGGCTCCGGCTTCGCAGAAAGCCAGGGCATAATCGCCGAAGTAATCCGGGTCAGCCGGGTACATGATCCGCCCGCCGAGCTGTTCCGGCCAGCCGGCGTTGGGCTTCACCCAGATCTTTGCCCGCGGGGTTGCCGCCCGCATCGCCTTGAGCAGCCGCAGCAGTTGCGCTGGGCCGCCCGAGCAGTTCACGCCGATCACTTCCACTCCGGCCTTCACCAGGGTGATGGCCACCTTTTCAGGGGAGTCACCCAAAACCGTGCGGTCGTCGCGTGTGAACGTGACGGAAGCCACGCAGGGCAGGCCCGGTGCAGTATCCTGAACTGCCTGGATGGCCGCCTGGATTTCGTACAGGTCGCTCATCGTCTCCATCACGATCAGGTCCACGCCTGCCCCGTTCAACGCCGCTGCCTGGTCGGCAAAGGCCGCACGTGCATCTTCCAACTTGACGTGCCCAAAGGGTGCAATGCGCACACCCAGGGGACCGATATCCCCCGCCACGAGCGCCAGGCCATTCGATGCCCTGCGGGCCAGTTCGACCCCGGCGCGATTGATGTCACTCAGCTTGTCCTGCAGGCCTTGTTTGGCAAGTTTGTACCGGTTGGCTCCAAAGGTATTGGTCAGCAAGATCTGCGCCCCTGCTGCCAGGTACTCGTCATGGATGCTCGACACTGGCTCCGGGTTGCACAGGTTCAGTTCATCAAAACACCGGTCAAGGGGGATGCCACGCGCATGCAGGAGTGTGCCCATGGCCCCATCCGCCAGGAGTGGTACTGGTGAGTCCTGGAGCAGGGAGAGGAATTTATTCATCCGGCTTTCTGGATTCTGTCATTTCCTGAATAACAAGCCGCCCGCACTGGCTACGGAATATTCATCCACGGACACGCTGACAATCAGGGACCCATACATATCGGTGCCGTAAACAAATGTGCCGCGCTCATCCAACGCGCGTATCGTAGCCGCGCACGGATACCCGAATGGATTTTTTGCCTTGGCAAAGTAGATCGCCACCATGGGATGAACGGCATCCAGGAACGCCGGGCTGGAGGCAGTGCAGCTGCCGTGCTGGCCGACTTTCAGAATATCCGCCTGCACGGGGTGGACTTTGGCCAGGATCTCAACCTCAGCAGCGCTGTCGGCATCCCCCATGAAGAGGAAAGAGGTTTTCCCATAGCTCGTTCCCAGCACCAGCGAATTCGTTTTCAGGTTGCCAGGCCTAAGGATGTCAGGGTTCAGCACGGAGATCGTAAGTTTTCCCAGGTTGATCGAGTCCCCCCTGGAAACTTCCTCGTATTCGGCTTTGGCATTGGCGATCGCGTCCAGGAAATGCCGGTAGGTCGTTGTTGTGCTGCTCTGTGGGTTGGTGATCACTTTTCGCACCGGCATGGCATCCAGCACCTCGCTCAATCCTCCGATATGGTCATCACCAGGATAGGAGGCGATCATGATGTCGATGCTCTTGATCCCCCGGTTCTGTAAATAAGTCAAGGCTCCACTGCCGGCGCTTCCCCCATCGATCAACGCCACCTGGCCGTCTGGAGACTCGATCAGGATCGAGTCCCCCTGCCCGACATCGATAAAGGTGACCACCAGCGGCGCTGTGGCGAGCGTCGGCACCGGCGTGACCGTTGCGGTTGGCGCGACCGTGGTGCTGGTGGCTGTGGCCTCCGCAGCCGGGGTTGCGCTGGCTGCAGTCGTTGCAGTGGATTGGACCGGGCTGCTTCCTCCCTTGCCGGATAGAAAAAGCCCTGCCCCCATGAGGCCGCCCGCCAGGATTGCCAGACCGGCCAAAAAAATAAATGGATGGGTACTTATATACCCGGACAATTTTCCGCTAAGCATTTTTATTTTCCCTTCGTTCATATCTGGTATATTTCCTCCAGGGGGCAGCTTGATGGACCACGCCAGCGGGAAAGGTTGAGCAGGCATGCTGGTGGGCGTAAAAATGGGTCATGGTGTCGGAGTGTAAGTGCTGCCGGGCGTAAAATCGCTCCTCGGGGTATTGGTGATCGTCGGCGAAGCGGTAAAGGTGGGAGTGTATGTCGGGGTCGGCGATGAAGTCACCGTTTGCGTGAAAGTGGCTGTTGGCGTGGAAGTAAGCGTGGGAGTTAATGTGGCGGTGGGCCTGGACTGGACAATTGCGGCGTAGGTCGCGCCTGACCCCAGGAAGAGCAGGCTGAGGATTAATCCCAGCCCTATGACGCCCGCGGCAATGCCTCGGGTGGCCAGGTTGGATTGCAGGAACGATTTGAATGGCATGGGCACAAGTCGGTCCAGGCGTGGTTGAAGTTCCTTCCTGGCCTCTCCCAGGCTGGCCCTGTTTTCTTCCCATTTTTGTTGTTCGGCAGAATTGCCTGCCAGTTGAACCTGGTATTTTTGCTTGATCTCGGCCTGTTTTTCTGCCGGTAGATCCGCCGGTTTGGTTTCAACGAAGTTGATGAAAACGTTATTGCGCCAATTAAGGATGGCCTGGATCTCTTTAGGCGAAAAGCCTTCTACATTAATCACGTTCCAGGTGGTGTTCTTCGCAGAGGTAAAACCATGCGCCGCCAGTTGCTGCCCTCGTTCCGGACTGAGTCCAGGAATATAAGCCTCCGCAACCTGGGTGTTGACCATCCCGCATTCGATATAGCCATTCTGGAAATCCTGCAGCGCCTGCACCCTTTCAGCCTGTTCGGCGCTTTCGATCTTCTCCCGGTTTTGCTGGGTCAGCCTGATATTCGCCTCGGCTGCAAGGATTTGGGCTTGCAGGCTCTTGTCTTGCTTGTTCAGGTTTATTTTCTCCTGCACATCCGGGTAAGATCGGTGGCGGATATGGAACCAGAGCAGTGCACCCGCTAAAACGACCAGCGATACCAATGCAATCCATACGGCTATGGAGCTGAGCTGCTGGCTGATCAGAATGATGCCTGCAATTACGGCCGCGACCTGAAATATCACCAGGGCCCGCGTGACCTTTCGGGCAAGCCTATCCTCCCTCAAATCCTGTTCCTGGATCTCATCTTCCGCTGGCAATACGGGTGGCTGTTCAGTCAAAACATATTTTTCGAGCAGTTGGAGGGCTTTTTCGTTGTGAGGATTTATCCGGATCATTTGTTTCAGGCAATTCACGCGTTCGCCGTCCGTATTGCAGACGTTGAAGAACCAATCCCACCCGTCCGCATTATCTGGATTATGCCTGACGAAGATCTCCAGGATTTCGCGAGCTTCTGCGCGGTTGCCGTTCTGATATGCAGTTATCCCCTGTTGAAGTAAACCATCCATAAAACCCTTCCCGTGAGCAAAATGACCGCCTGATGATCAACCCGGCTGATGATCGGATGGAACTGCTTTTCCGTTGCAGGCAGGAGTTAATTACCCTTGAGTATATATCATACCATCCCCCCTGTACAATAGCTTTGCGACAATTCCTCCAGATATTGTTTTAGTAAAACCAGGATGTCATTGCCTGCCGTCTCGCAATGACAATTTAATGGCGCCCACTCCCTGCCAACTTTGATTATTTCTTGATGCTTTCAGCCGTTTTATTGTGCATAATTTGATGGGGAAATATGTATAGTAGTCTGCGTAAAAAGGGAGCATTCCCGGAGGAACCCAATGACCGACCTCTTGTATGTTGGACTGACCATCATTTTCCTGGCCGTATCCTGGGGATTCATCATGATGTGTGAGCGGCTGATGGAGAATAAGAAATGAACGCGCTCTATCTCATAACCGGCCTGATCACACTGGTTTTATTCATCTACCTGGTGATTGCCCTGCTGAAACCGGAGTGGTTCGAATGAACCTTTATAGCTGGCTGCAACTCGTCTTCTACATGGTTGTCCTGATCGCCTTGGCCAAGCCGCTCGGTACTTTTATGGCCAGGGTATACCAGAACGAACGGACCTTCCTCGACCCGGTCATGCGGCCGATCGAGAGATTCATATACCGTCTCTCCGGCGTCAAGGCGGATGAAGAGATGAACTGGAAGGTTTATGCCATTGCGATGATGCTTTTCAACCTCCTGGGTCTGCTCGTCGTGTATCTCCTGCAGCGCCTCCAGGGTTTCCTGCCGCTCAACCCGCAGGGCTTTGGCGCAGTCTCCCCAAACTCATCCTGGAACACGGCGGTCAGTTTTGCCACCAACACCAACTGGCAGGGCTATGGTGGTGAAACCACCATGAGCTACCTCACCCAGATGCTGGCGCTGACCACTCAAAATTTCGTCTCCGCGGCCACCGGCATGGCCATCGTGATCGCCATGATTCGCGGAATTGTGCGCCACACGGCCAAAACCATCGGCAACTTCTGGGTGGACCTGACTCGCACGGTCCTGTACATCCTTCTGCCGTTGGCGTTCGTCCTGGCACTCATACTCGTCTCCCAGGGCGTGGTGCAGACCTTCAGCCAGTATCAAACCGGCCGCCTGCTGCAACCCACGAGTTACCAGCAGCCCAGGACCGCGGCCAGCGGCAGCCCGGTCAAGGATGCCTCCGGCAATCTGGTCATGGTCACACTTCAGCAGACAACCCAAACGCTGGCAGTTGGACCGGCGGCCTCGCAGATCGCCATCAAGCAGTTGGGCACCAATGGCGGCGGCTTCTTCAGCGCCAACTCGGCTCACCCATTCGAGAACCCGACGCCCCTGTCGAACTTCCTGGAGATGTTGTCCATCCTGCTCATCCCGGCGGCGTTGTGTTACACCTTTGGGAAGATGGTTGGGGACACGCGCCAGGGCTGGGCCATCCTGGCCGCCATGACAATCATCTTTGTTGTCCTTTTGTCAGTAACGGTCTGGGCCGAGGCAACTGGCAACCCGGCGGTTGCCTCGCTGGGCGTGGACATCAAACAATCCAACATTAACCCCGGCGGGAACATGGAAGGCAAGGAGCTGCGCTTCGGGGTGGCCAATTCGGCCCTGTGGGCCACCGCCACCACCGCCGCTTCCAACGGCTCGGTCGAACTCGATGCACGATTCGAACATGCCTCTCGGTGGGATGATCCCGATGTGGTTGATCCACCTGGGTGAGGTGATCTACGGCGGGGTTGGCTCCGGCTTGTATGGGATGCTGGCCTTCGTCATCGTGGCGGTCTTCGTCGCCGGCTTGATGGTCGGCCGCACGCCCGAATACCTGGGTAAGAAGATCGAAGCCTATGAAATGAAGATGGCTTCGCTGATCCTGCTGATCCCGGTTTTTACCGCCCTGGTTGGCACTGCCATCGGCGTGATGACAGCCGCCGGTCAGGCCGGCGTGCTCAACCCGGGACCGCACGGATTCAGCGAGATCCTGTATGCCTTCTCTTCCGCAACCGGTAACAACGGCAGCGCCTTTGCCGGGCTGAGTGTCAACACTCCTTTCTATAATACTGCCCTGGGCATCATCATGTTCTTCGCCCGCTACTGGCTGGCCATCCCGGCCCTGGCGATCGGTGGTTCGTTGGCGCTCAAGAAGAAGGTCCCGGCTGGTGCCGGCACGCTGCCAACCCATACGCCGCTCTTCATCGGCTGGTTGATTGCAGTCGTCATCATCGTCGGGGCTCTGGGCTTCCTGCCGGCTCTGGCGTTGGGACCGATTGTGGAACACCTTATGCTATTTCACTAAGAGATCGGGAGTTCGAAGTCTCTGACTTCGGCTAAGCGACCGGGAGTCCGAAGTCTCTGACTTCGGCCGACATCAGGGATGTCGGACTCCGCGATGACAAGACATCGGAGGCCAGAAAAAGGTAAGAATGACGATTCAACGTAAGAAAACATCCGCTTTTCGCTGGGAGCTTTACCGGCATGCCATCCTTGATTCCTTCGTCAAGCTTGACCCGCGCCGGATGCTGCGCAACCCGGTCATGTTCGTGGTGGAAGTGGGCAGCCTGCTCACCACCGTGCTGTGGATCCAGGCGCTCTCCGGCAAGGGGGAAGCCCCGGCTGGTTTCATCGGCTTGGTGGCGCTGTGGTTGTGGTTCACCGTCCTGTTTGCCAACTTCTCGGAAGCCGTCGCCGAGGGGCGCGGTAAGGCCCAGGCCGAGGCGCTGCGCAAGACCCGCCAGACCACCCAGGCCAAGAAGCTGCCCCGTCCGGACCGTCAGGCCAGGGTTGAGCTGGTCCCATCGACCGCTCTCCGCAAGAACGACCTGTTCCTGGTGGAAGCCGGCGATATCCTGCCAATGGATGGCGAGATCGTTGAAGGCATCGCCTCGGTGGATGAGAGCGCTGTCACAGGCGAAAGCGCCCCGGTCATCCGTGAATCCGGGGGAGACCGCAGCGCCGTGACCGGTGGGACACGCCTGCTCTCCGATTGGCTGGTCGTGCGCGTCACTGCTGAACCTGGCGAGGGTTTCCTGGATCGCATGATCAGCCTGGTGGAAGGCGCCAAACGCCAGAAGACCCCCAACGAGATCGCCCTGGATATCCTGCTGGCCGGTTTCACGCTCATCTTCCTGATCGTCTGCGCCACGCTGCTGCCGTATTCGCTGTACAGCGTCCAGACGGCCGGTCACGGCACGCCCATCACCATCACGGTGTTGGTGGCCCTGTTGGTCTGCCTGATCCCTACCACCATCGGTGGCCTGCTTTCGGCCATCGGCATTGCCGGCATGGATCGTATGATCCAGCGCAATGTCATCGCCATGTCAGGCCGGGCAGTCGAAGCCGCCGGGGATGTGGACGTGCTGCTGCTCGACAAGACCGGAACGATCACTCTGGGCAACCGTCAGGCGGTTGAATTGATCCCTGTCCGGGGCGTGCCTGCGCGTGACATGGCTGAAGCCGCCCAACTGGCTTCCCTGGCCGATGAGACCCCCGAAGGCCGTTCGATAGTCATCCTGGCCAAGGAAAAGTACGGTCTGCGTGGACATACCATGGGCCCGACTGAAGAGACCCCTCAAGGCATGCACTTCATCCCGTTCTCCGCCCAGACGCGCATGTCGGGTGTGGACTTCGATGGCACCTCCATTCGCAAGGGGGCTCCAGATTCGATGTACATGTTGCTCCAGCAGAACAGCAAGCCCGTCCCGGATGACCTGAAATCAATGGTTGAGCACATCGCCCGCACAGGTGGGACGCCCCTGGTGGTGGTCCGCAACAGCCAGGCACTGGGAGTGGTCCACCTGAAGGACATCGTCAAGGGCGGCATCAAGGAGCGCTTCGCCCAGTTGCGCAAGATGGGCATCAAGACCGTCATGATCACCGGAGACAACCCGCTCACTGCAGCAGCCATCGCCGCCGAAGCCGGGGTGGACGACTTCCTGGCCCAGGCAACTCCTGAAACCAAGCTCAAGCTGATTCGCGATTCGCAGGGGGGCGGCCGGCTGGTTGCCATGACCGGCGATGGCACCAACGACGCCCCCGCCCTGGCTCAGGCGGATGTGGCCGTCGCCATGAACACCGGCACACAGCCGGCGCGTGAAGCTGCCAACATGGTCGACCTGGACAGCAACCCCACCAAGCTGATCGAGATCGTTGAGATCGGCAAGCAGCTCCTGATGACGCGCGGTGCCCTGACCACCTTCAGCATAGCCAACGATGTCTCGAAATATTTTGCCATCATCCCGGCTGCCTTCGCTTCAACCTACCCTTCATTGGGAGTATTGAATATCATGCGCCTGGCCACCCCGCAGAGCGCCATCCTCTCGGCGGTGATCTTCAACGCCCTGATCATCATCGCCCTCATCCCGCTGGCTCTCAGGGGTGTGCCCTACCGTGCCGTCGGTGCAGCCCGGCTGCTGCGGGACAACCTGGTTATCTACGGTCTGGGCGGCCTGGTCGCCCCATTTATCGGCATCAAGCTGATCGACCTGCTCCTGGTGGCACTTCACCTTACCTGACCAAATGTCATTGCGAGCCTTCGATGCTTTCTCGAAGGCGAAGCAATCCCCTTTTTCCAAAGGTGATCGCAATTAAGAAAGATGATACACAACTGGAGGTTCCCTATGAAACAAACTCGTTATTTCGTCACGTTCCGTTACCTCAGGAATAGCCTTCTGGCCGTCCTTGCAGTCCTCGCCGCCACCGTCCCTTTATACCTGATCGGGCGCGCCGTCCTGGGTGAAGCCGTGATTGCCCTGGTGTACCTGGTGCCGGTCACCTGGAGTGCTTACCGCTGGGGCCAGCTTCCCGGGATCGTTGCGGCGCTGGCGGCGGCCCTGGCGTTTGATTTCTTTTTTACCATGCCTTACTTTACCTTCGTGGTGGATCGCCTGGAAGATTGGCTGATCCTGGTCTTTTTCCTGGGCGTAGCCATCCTTGTGGTGGAATGGATTCAGACCAGCCTGACCAAGGCGCGTGACGCCGTGTTCATGTACGAAATGAGCGCAGCCATCTGCGGCCAGCGCACGCCCGAAGCGGTGGCCTATGCCGTCGGCCGGCAGATCCAGCAGTTGTTCCAGGCCCTGCTGGTCAACGTGGTTTTTCGCCCCGATAAGAACTTGCCGGGCATCGTCATCAGTGTACCTGCTGAGGTCGCAGCGAATGGCCGGCCCGACCGAGTCCTGCCGATCGTTAATTCATGGGGTCTGGTTGGCGAAATACAGATCTGGCGTGGGCTTTATTCAGAACTCCCCGCGCATGACGGCCGCTTGTTCCAGAACTTTGCCCAGCAGACGGCGCGCGCTTTCGAACGCACCTACCAGTTTGAGGCAGATAGCCATCTCAAGGCTACACCGACCGAAGCATCTGCCCAAAAATAACCTCAGCTATGGGTAAGCGAAATACACAAAATCGTCCCGGCAATGTCATTGCGAGGGCCGGTGCTCTTCCGGCCCGAAGCAATCCCCACGCTCATCCTGATTGTGTCATTGCGAGCGGCGCTCTTTGCCGCGAAGCAATCCCCACGCTCATCCTGGAAAATGCTACACCCTTATCTGGGCTTGCGGTCACACAATCAATGTCATTGCGAGCGGCGCTCTTTGCCGCGAAGCAATCCCCACACTCATCCTGGAAAATACTCCGCCCTTACCTGGGCTTGCGGTCACACAATCAATGTCATTGCGAGCGGCGCTCTTTGCCGCGAAGCAATCCCCACACTCATCCTGGAAAATACTCCGCCCTTACCTGGACTTGCGATCACACAAATATACTTATTCCGTAATTCATCATACGATGGAAGGTAAAAATGCGTTCCCAAATTAGACCGGCCATAACGCTGTTGCTCATTTTCACTGTAATGACAGGCCTCATCTACCCACTGGTGGTAACCGGCCTGGCCCAGCTCGTTTTCCCCCGCCAGGCCAACGGCAGCCTGATCGTCCAAAACGGCCAGGTCGTTGGCTCGACGTTGATCGGCCAACAGTTCGACGACCCGAAATATTTCTGGGGGCGGCTCTCGGCCACCAGTCTTTATCCCTATAACGCCGCGGCCTCCTCCGGCTCCAACCTTGGGCCGTCCAATCCGGCCCTGCTGGACGAGGTCAAGGCCCGCATCGCCGCCTTGAAAGCCGCCGACCCGGCCAACACCCAGCCCATTCCGGTTGACCTGGTGACCTCCTCCGGATCTGGTCTGGACCCCGATATCAGCCTTGCCGCGGCACTATATCAGCTTCCACGTGTGGCAAAGGTGCGCGGCTTGAGCGAATCCACCCTGCGCGCCCTGGTGGACCAGTACACCCGGGGGCGCACGTTTGGCTTCCTGGGCGAGCCGCGTGTGAATGTCCTTGAGCTCAACCTGGCGCTGGATGGGATCAAACCGTAGGGCATGCTTGCAGCCTGCTGAACCCTGCTCACCCTCACTTCACCACCTTGATTTCTTTACTTCCGAAGTCTGCTGGCCGCCGCCCTTGACAAATTAGACCAAATGTTCTAAAATACTGCCAGGCACGGGAAGGCTTATGGTCTTTCCGTGCTTCTAATTCTCATCCCCGTCAGGGGGACTCAGGCCGCCATCCCATGCCCACCCATCCCTACCCCTTCTTTATTTATTTTCCTTTTTTCTTTCTTGTCTTTTCTTTTTCCTTCTTTATGGACTTCCCCCGAAAAAATGGACACAAAAAATGTCTTGATGGAGTAGACTAAAGGCATCAGGAGAAAAGGAATGGACGAGCGGCAATATCGGAAATATGCCAAGGAATTCAAGTTGGAAGCACTGGAGCTATTGAAGCGGGGGAAAAGAGCGCTGGTGAAATAGAACGACAATTGGGGATCACACCAGGATTGCTGACGAAATGGCGAGCCAGGTATCAGGTGGTCCAGGGCGAACAGGCCATCCAACTAGGGCCGAGCGACATGGAAGGAGCCAAGGCGGAGATTCGTCGCTTGCAGCGTGAGCTGTCGGCGGCAGAGGAGGAGCGAGAAATCCTAAAAAAAGCGCTGAACATCTTCTCACGAAAAAACGGATGAAGTATGCCTTCATGGCGGCGCATGAGCAGGAATTCTCGTTGAAGCGGATGAGCAAAGTGTTGGGAGTATCCCGAAGCGGTTATTATGCCTGGAAAGGGCGTTCACCGAGCCTGCGTGAACAGGCCGATGAAGCCTTGTTGGTGGATATTCGTGCTGCCTATCAGAAGAGCCGGAAGACCTATGGCAGTCCAAGAATTCATGCCTATTTGCGACGCAAAGGCCACTTTTGTGGGCGGAATCGGGTGGCGCGGCTGATGCGACAGCACCAGATCGTGGCCAGGAAGGCCTATAGACACCATCCCAGGACCACGCAGCAACATCCGGGTGACAGGATTGCCCCCAATCTGCTCAATCGAGAGTTCTCGGCGGCATTTCCGAACCAGAAGTGGGTGAGTGATATCACCTATATTGGCACTGCTGAAGGCTGGCTGTACCTGGCAGTTGTCTTGGATCTTTACTCGAGGCCGGTGGTGGGGTGGGCGATGGGTGAGCAGATGGATGCCGGGCTGGTGGAAGGTGCATGGCAAATGGCACTACTCAATCGTGAACCGGCTGCAGGATTACTGCACCACTCCGACCGAGGCAGCCAGTACACCAGTGAAGAGTACCGCAGTCAACTAGCCAATCTGCAATGTCAGGTGAGTATGAGCCGCACGGGCAACTGCTATGATAATGCCGCCATGGAGAGTTTCTTCGCTACACTCAAAACCGAGTGTGCGAGTACGGCATTCAAAAGCAAAGCTGAGGCCGCTACTGCCACCTTTGAATTCATTGAAGGCTGGTACAATCGCCAAAGGCTGCATTCAACCCTGGACTATCTTAGCCCAGTGGAATTCGAACTCTCGTCTGGACATTAATCGTGTCCATTTTATTGGGGTAAGACCATTATTGGGTACCGGACCATGGGAGGGGGTTTGTTCCTCCTTTGTTTCGCGGCTCAATCCCCCTCCCAAAATCCTTGTTTCTCCCCTCTCCAAATCCGCAGGATTTGGGGAGGGGTCAGGGGTGGGGTTCGTTCCTCCGTCGTTCCGCGGAACGAATACTTCGCGGTCTGCGGTCCAACGTTCATCTTCCTCCTCCCCCTTTCCCCGTGGTTACCTGATTGCCTGATTTCCTGGTTGCCTGATTACCTGATTACCTGTTCCCTGTTCACTACTCACTGTTCACTGCTCACTGTTCTCTACCAAATTCAGTAGTATATTTAGCCTATGTCTCCCGACCCCTCCCGTCCCGATCCCGATCAACTGCTTGCCCGGATTCAATCCGAAGAGCAGGCCCGGAAACGCGGCCGCCTGAAGATCTTCCTGGGCTACGCTGCCGGGGTCGGCAAGACCTATGCCATGCTCGAAGCCGCCCACCAGCGCAAGGACGAGGGGCTGGATGTGGTGGTCGGTTACATCGAAACCCACGGACGGGCCGAGACCGAGGCGCTGGTCAGCGGGTTGGAAGTCCTGCCGCGCCCTCCATATCACCTACCGTGGCATCGAACTGACGGAGATGGACATCGATGCCCTCCTGCAGCGCCACCCCCGCTTGGCCCTGGTGGACGAGCTGGCGCATACCAACGCCCCCGGCTCCCGGCATGCCCGGCGCTACCAGGACGTGCTCGAACTGCTCGAGGCCGGCATCGATGTGTACACCACCCTCAACATCCAGCATATCGAAAGCCTGAACGACGTGGTGGCCCAGATCACCGGGACTCAGGTGCGCGAAACCATCCCCGACAGCGTGATCGACGATGTCACCGATCTTGAACTGGTCGACCTGCCCCCGGATGAGCTCATCAAACGCCTGGCCGATGGCAAGGTCTATGTCCCCGAGCAGGCCCAGCGCGCCATCGATCAATTCTTCCGCAAGGGCAACCTGACCGCCCTGCGCGAGCTTTCGATGCGGCGGGCGGCCGAACGCGTGGACACCCAGATGCGTGCCTATATGCGTACCAGCGCCATCCCCGGTCCCTGGCCGGCCAGCGAACGCCTGCTGGTTTGCATCAGCCCGGATGCACTTGGCGAGCGCCTGATCCGCACTGCCCGGCGTCTGGCGGATGAGTTGAAGGCCGAATGGTTCGCGATCTATGTGGAAACGCCCGACCAGGCCAGGCTCTCCCAGGAAAAACGCGACCAGGTGGCCAAATCCCTGCGCCTGGCTGAGCAGCTCGGCGCCCGCACGGTCAGCCGGCCCGGGCAGTCCGTTGTGGAAACTGTACTGGAGTATGCCCATCGTCACAATATCACCAAGATCATCGCTGGGAAACCGCGTCGTTCCCGCTGGCTCGAGCTCCTCCGCGGATCGCTGGTGGATCGCCTGATCCGTACGAGCGGGGATATTGACCTCTACGTCATCAGCGGTGAAGCTGAGCCTCAGACCCGTGAGATCGTGGAAGGCTGGCGGCCGCACCGTCCCCTGGGAAGGTACCTGCTGGGATTGCTGCTTGTGGCGGCAACCACCGGCCTGAGCGCACTGGTTGCTCCGTACATCCATCCCACCAACCTGATCATCATATATCTGCTTTCGGTCGTCCTGGCCGCCATCTACCTGGGACGCGGACCCAGCATCCTGGTTTCAATCCTGGGAGTGGCGTCTTTTGACTTCTTTTTTGTCCCGCCCAGTATGACCCTGGCCGTCGATGACACCGAATACCTGCTCACGTTCTTAGGTCTCCTGGCTGTTGGGATCGTCATCAGCCAGTTGACTGCCACGGTCCGCGGGCCAGACAGAAGTTGTCAAGGCTCATGAAGCCGAAACGGTCGAGCTGTATGAGCTCGGGCGTGACCTGACCGTGGCCGCCGACCTGCAAGCCGTCTCCCAGGCCGCCATAGCGCATGTCGGCCAGACCTTCGGCCGCCAGGTGGCGGTCTTCCTTCCAGATGGTAACCGTGCAAACGTCTATTCGACCAGCCCCGGCCTGGTCATTTCCGAGAATGATCTGGCCGTCGCAGTGTGGACGTTTGAGCATGGCCAGGCAGCCGGGCTCGGCACCGAGACCCTGCCGGAAGCTTCCATGCGCTATCAACCGCTCAAGACCACCCGTGGCGTGGTGGGCGTATTGGGTGTCAAGCCGGTTGACCCTTCCCGCCGTCTGACGCGTGAGCAGTTGCGTACCCTGGAAGCCTTCGCCAACCAGATCGGGCTGGCCATCGCAGCGCGCCAGCCTGGCTGAACAGGCCCGCCAGGCTGAAGTGCTGGAGATCACCGAAAAGCTCCAGACTGCCCTGCTCAACTCCATCTCGCATGACCTGCGCACGCCCCTGGTCTCCATCACCGGCGCCCTCAGCAGCCTGTCCGATAAACAGATCCTCCTGGATGAGTCCGCCTCGAAGCAGCCTGATCGAGACCGCCAGCGAGGAGGCTGACCGGCTCAATCGCCTGGTGGGCAACCTCTTGGACATGACCCGCCTGGAATCGGGCGCCATGCGCTTCAAGAAAGAAGCCTGCGACATCCAGGACCTGGTCGGCTCGACGCTGGAGAGTCTCGGTGGGCGCTTGGGGAATCGACCTGTTCAAATCGACATTCCCCAGGAATTACCGCTTATCCAGTTGGACTTTGTCCTGGTTGAACGCGTCCTGGTGAACGTCATCGACAATGCCCTCAAGTATTCCCCGGATGATACCCCCATCGAGATATCCGCACACACCGCCGGCGCTTTCCTGCAGATCGAGGTGGCCGACCGTGGCACCGGCATTCCGCCCGAGGACCTGACCCGCATCTTCGATAAGTTTTACCGCGTCCAGCGCCCTGACAACATCAGTGGCACCGGCCTGGGCCTGTCCATCAGTAAAGGCATTGTCCAGGCACAGGGTGGCTTTATCGCCGCTGAAAATCGCCAAGGTGGAGGTACAATTATCACCATAAGCCTGCCTCTACAGTAGCCTTTAGAGCGCCTATCAAAACCCACGCTCTAGGCGGCGTCCCCGCCGCCGAGGACAGCGACGGGAGCAGTTTTATTGGTGACACTTGGTAATTGAACTCCGAAGTCTCCGACTTCGGAATCTCCAAATTCCGTGAACCTCTGACTCGGGTGCCTTTCTTTTTATTCTTCTTTGTGATCCTTGGTGTTCCTTTGTGTTTGAACCTTTATTCACATGGCCGAAACCGATTTAAAGTCCTTGTTGTTGATGATGAGCGCTCCATCCGCCGCTTTCTGAAAGCCTCCCTGGGCAGCCAGTTCGTCATCCTGGAAGCCGCCAGCGGGGAAGAGGCACTCAGCGCTGTCGCCAGCGAACATCCCGACATCGTCATTCTCGACTTGGGTCTGCCCGATATGGACGGCGTGGAGGTGACACGCCGCCTGCCGCGAATGGAGCCAGGTCCCCATTATCATCGTCTCGGTACGCGAGCAGGAAGGGGAGAAGATCGCCGCCCTGGATGCCGGCGCGGATGATTACCTGACCAAGCCCTTCGGTGTCGGCGAGTTGATGGCGCGCCTGCGGGTGGCCCTGCGCCGTTCCGCCCAGACGGACAATGAACCGGTCTTCACCACCGGGAATCTGGTTGTGGACCTGAACCAGCGCGAGGTCCGGGTGGGCGGGCAGGTAGTCGCGTTGACGCCGACTGAGTACGACTTGCTGCGGGCACTGGTCAAGCATGTCGGAAAAGTATTGACCCATGACCAACTGCTGAGGGTGGTCTGGGGTACAGCCTACGAAAGTGAAACGCACTTGTTGCAGGTCAACATCAGCAACCTG
>CAVSAF010000009.1:0-31259 GCA_963725805.1 uncultured Chloroflexia bacterium | reverse complement strand
GCCCGGGACAGCGCAGCCGAGGCTGGCCTGACCAGCTCCACCGGAATCCCTGCGGATTGCACCAGACTGACGATTTTTTCGGCGGCGAGTACACGCGGGTGATCGGTCTGTGTGGCAATGACCTGGGAGATCCTGGGTTTCAACTCCACAAGCATCCCGGCCGCATCCTTATCCTCCAGTATCGAAAACACCCATATAATCGGGCGATCAGGAAAGGTTTCATCGAGTGTCTGACGCAGCCGCCTGGCGGAGTTGGCGTTGTGAGCCGAGTCTAACACGACCGGGCTTTCCCGGCGAACAACTTCAAAGCGACATGGCCAGTGAACCTGGCCAAAGCCTTTTCGAACGGCTGCTTCTGCAAGACTCAACCCGCTTGTACGGAGCGCCGTGTACGCTGTGGCAGCGTTCACCACCTGGTGCAAACCCAGCAAAGGGATACGCAGTATAACAGGATTTTTGATTTTGGATTGAGGATCGAAAATTGCCAGCGTCTGGCCATCCAGCGAATGAGCCGTGCGGCTAACGGTAACGTCACGTCCCACCAACGTCAGAGGGGCATTCCGTTCTGCGGAGACCTGTTCCAATACTGCCAAGGCCTCATCTTCCTGGGGGCTCAGGACGACCGGGATACCTGGCTTGATAATTCCAGCCTTTTCACCCGCAATTAAAGCCAGGGTGTTGCCGAGGACTGCCATGTGATCGTAGGAAAGCGAGGTGATCACCGAGACGCGCGGTGTGATAATATTGGTGGCGTCCAAGCGCCCGCCCAATCCCACTTCAATGACTGCCACATCGACATTTTGTTGGGCGAAATAAAGAAAGCCGAGGGCAGTGGTAATTTCAAAAGTGGTCAGTTTGGGGATTTTCGCGACGGCCGGTTTTATCTGCTCAACCAGGTCAATCAGTTGGACGTGGGAAAGAGGCAAACCGTCGACTTGGATGCGTTCAATATAATCCTGCAAATGCGGCGAGGTATACAAGCCGGTCCTGTAACCGGCAGCATGCAGCGCCGATGCGGCAAATGCGCAGGTGGAGCCTTTGCCCTTGGTCCCGGCAATATGGATGATCGGGTAAGCGTCTTGCGGATTGCCAAGCAATGCCATCAACGCGCGCATCCGCCCCAGTTCGAAATGGGCTTTGGCGAGTTCGGAGGATTTTTTCAGGCTATAATCGACAAAAGAATACAGGTAATCAAGAGCCTGGTTATAGGCAATTTCGGTATCCATCGTGAAGGCATTGTAAATGGTATTACGTAAAATGTGAGGACAAGATGGAATGCTTCTTGTGTCAGAAACATGCCGGGAAAGTTGCCTCCCCGCCGGGAGGGTATATCTACGAAGACACCCATTGGAGGATATGCCACGCACCTATTGATAAAGGTCCATTGGGAACGCTGTTTGTTGAATCTCAACGCCATTTTCTAGATTTCTCGGAAGCATCGCCGGATGAGGCTGCAAGCTATGGCCCTTTGTTAAAAAAATTATATACTGAACTCAAATCCATCACGGGCGCGGAACGCATCTATCAGGTGATCATGTTGGAAGGAGTATCCCATTTCCACGCCTGGCTGGTACCCCGGGCAAAAGAAATCCCGGAGCGTGGCATCAAGTTCCTGGAGAAAGATTTTTCCTGCAATGAAACGGATGTTTTGAAATTGGTGATCAGCCTCCACAAAGCCATGCAACGATCATGATTGGCCTTCTTACCCTTCACCTCCATCTACCTGCCTGCGCCTCGCTGAAAGAGAAGCGCGGGCGACTCAAGCCGCTGCTGGCACGCCTGCACCGGCAGTTCAATGTCTCTGCAGCGGAGATGGGCTTGCAGGATAAGTGGCAGAAAGCGATCATCGCCTGTGGAATGGTCGGCAATGATTCCAGCCACCTGCAATCCGCGCTGGAGACGGTCCGGAAGTGGGTCGAGGCCAATTGGTCGGATGGAGATATACTGGATACAACAATAGAGATCATTTGACCTCCAAAGGAGATGGAATGGATTTGCAGCTAAAAAATAAACGTGCCCTTGTCACCGCCTCAAGTCGCGGATTGGGTTATGCCACCGCCCTCGGCTTGGCCCGTGAAGGCTGCCAGGTGGCAATTAATAGCCGAAACGAGGCGAAAGTCACAGAGGCAGCAGCGGTCATTGCCGGAGAGGCCGGGATGAAGGCAATTGGCCTGGTTGGCGATGTGTCCGACCTGAATGTAGCGGCGCGGCTGGTCGGAGAAACTGTGCAGGTTTTCGGTGGCCTGGACATTTTGATCACCAATGCAGGTGGCCCACCAGCCGGGTCGTTCGAGAGCTTCGACGAAGCCGCCTGGCAGAAAGCCATTGACCTGACGTTCATGAGCCACGTGCGCTTGATCCAGGCAGCTTTGCCATATCTCAGACAGTCCAAGGCTGCCAGCGTGCTGACAATCACCTCTTACTCGGTCAAGCAGCCCATCCCCAACCTGGTGCTCTCCAACAGCATCCGGGCCGCCACGGTTGGCCTGACCAAATCCCTGGCGCTGGATCTCGGCGCGGCCGGCATCCGTTTCAATTCTGTCCTGCCTGCCTGGACCGAGACCGAGCGCGTTTATGACTTGATGCGATCACGGGCCACGCTGAACCAGACCAGCATTGAGGAGGAGATCGCCAAACAATCCAAGGACAGCCCGATGGGACGGATGGGTAGTCCGAAAGAGTTCGCCAACGCGGCCGTGTTCCTGGTCTCGCCGGCGGCTTCTTATATCACCGGCGTCATGCTGACTGTGGATGGCGGGATGTATAAAGGAACAATGTAGATTTTGATTTTAAATTGGAGATTGAGGAATATAAATGAAAAAATGCTTGAATTGTAAAAAATCAGAAAAGGAAATCCCGCTGGTGAGTTTGCAGTACCGGGGGTTGCATATCTATATCTGCTCGGAATGTTTCCCCACACTGATCCATACGCCGGCAAAACTGGCCAGCAAGCTGGAAGACGCCAGGGAGATCGATCCGTCAGAGCAAGAGGATTAGTCATGGCTGACCCACGCATAACCAAACTTGCCAAAGTCCTGGTACATTATTCACTGGAAATCAAGCCGGGCCAGCAGTTCGCCATCTATACTCATCCCCTGGCGGAGGAACTGACCCTGGCAGTTTACGAGGAAGCGGTCAGGGCTGGAGCAAATGCGCTCAACCTGTCCAGTGTGCCCGGTGCCCAGGAGATATATTTCAAATATGCCTCGGATGCCCAGCTCGACCATATTTCGCCGATTTCCAAAATGGTCAACGAGACTTTTGATGCCATCCTCGACATCTGGACCACCCACAACACCCGCTCCCTGTCCGGGATCGATCCCACCCGGATGGCGCGTGCCTCCAGGGCGCGTGCCCCGATTTTCAAGACAACCCTGGAACGCATGGCGAAAAAGGAGTTGCGCTGGTGCGGTACCGCCTTCCCGACGCATTCCTCGGCCCAGGAAGCGGACATGAGCCTGGCCGATTACCGCGAATTTGTTTTTAATGCGGAGAGGCTGGACTTCGATGATCCTGTGGCCTACTGGATTAAAGTGGGGCAGGACCAGCGGAAGTTGGTGGATTGGCTGATGGGTCGCGAGCAAGTTGTCCTCAAAGGCTCGAATGTGGATCTGAAGATGTCCATTAAAAACCGGATATTCAGCCCATGTGATGGGAAGGAGAACTTCCCGGACGGAGAGATTTTCACCGGTCCGGTGGAAGACTCGGTTGAAGGCTGGGTGCGCTTCCGTTATCCGGCCATCTTTAACGGGCAGGAAGTCACCGACATTGAGCTGTGGTTCGAAAAGGGCCGGGTGGTCAAAGAAACCGCCTCCAAGAACCAGGAACTGCTCACCGCCCTGCTCAACACGGATGCCGGGGCGCGCTACCTGGGCGAGTTTGGCATTGGCACCAATTATGGCATCACCCGTTTTACCAAGGATATGCTTTTTGATGAAAAGATGGGCGGCACGATCCACCTGGCTGTCGGCGCGGGCTTGCCGGAAACCGGCAGCAAGAATGAATCCGGGATTCATTGGGATATGCTGTGCGACATGAACGATGCCAATATTCACGTGGACGGTGATCTTTTCTACGAGAATGGAAAATTTATCCCATGATTCCGCACATGGATTGATTGCCAGGACACCTCTCCTCACTTGAGAGGTTCCTATTCAACCATGCCCGGAGTTGGTAATAGGCGTATAATTTTGGGGACAATCTATATGCAAAAGGAGATCTTCAATGCCCGACCCACGCGTCACCAAGCTTGCCAAGCTCATGGTACATTACTCGCTGGAGCTCAAACCAGGCGAGCAGTTTGCCATCAACACCCACCCTCTGGCCGATGAATTAACCCTGGCCGTTTACGAAGAGGCCGTCAAGGCTGGAGCGTTTGTGACCATCATCGCGCCTACACCTGGCGCGGAGGAGATCTTTTACAAGAATGCTTCAGATGCCCAACTGGATTATGTAAGCCCCATTGCAAAAATAATCATCGAGACATTTAATGCCCGGCTGCATATCTGGTCTGAGCATAACACCCATGAACTCTCCGGCATTGATCCGCAGCGCATGGTCCGCACGTCCAGGGCCTGGGCACCCTTGATGAAAACCAGCATGGAACGGTCCGCCAAAAAGGAACTGCGCTGGTGTGTGACCGTCTACCCAACGCACTCCATGGCCCAGGAAGCGGATATGTCACTGGCGGATTATCGTGAGTTCGTCTACGGCGCTGGGATGCTCAACGAGGCTGACCCGGTGGCCTATTGGAAGCAAGTCGGGCAGGAGCAGCAGAAATTGGCGGATTGGTTAAAAGGCCGCGACCAGGTTCATCTTAAAGGTTCCAATGTGGACCTGAAAATGTCCATCAAGGAGCGCCGCTTCATCCCCTGCGACGGTAAGGTCAACTTCCCGGACGGCGAGATTTTCACAGGTCCGGTGGAAGACTCGGTCGAAGGCTGGGTGCGCTTCCGCTATCCGGCCATTTACAACGGGCAGGAGGTCACCGATATCGAACTGTGGTTTGAAAAAGGCCGTGTTGTTAAAGAGATTGCCGGCAAGAACCAGGAGCTCCTGACCGCCAAACTCAATACTGATGGAGGGTCGCGCAGCCTGGGTGAATTTGGCATCGGCACCAATTATGGCATCACGCGTTTCACCAAGAATATGCTTTTTGATGAAAAGATGGGCGGCACCATCCACCTGGCCGTGGGTGCAGGCTACCCGGAAAGCGGCAGCAAGAATGAATCCGGGATTCATTGGGATATGCTGTGCGACATGAACGATGCCGAAATCCACGTGGACGATGAGCTGTTCTACAAGAACGGGAAACCGGTCGTCAGAAAATGAAACAACTCCTCCAGAATATGAAAACCGGCCAGACCACCGTGGAAGAAATCCCGGTGCCGGCTCCACGCCCCGGGCAGGCACTGGTGCGCGTGGCCGCTTCGCTCGTCTCCGCCGGCACGGAAAGGATGCTGGTCGAATTCGCCGAGAAATCCCTGCTGGGTAAGGCCCGCTCGCGACCAGACCTGGTCAAGCAAGTGCTCGGCAAAATGCGCCGGGAGGGTGTGTTTGTCACCATAGGCGCAGCATTCAACCGTCTCGACCAGCCCATGCCGCTCGGTTATTCATCTGCGGGCACCATCTTTGCGCTGGGCGAGGGTATGGAAAGCTTCAAGGTGGGTCAGCGGGTGGCCTGCGCAGGCGGAGGATACGCGGTACATGCCGAATATAATGTGATCCCCCGCAACCTGCTTACCCCTCTGCCGGATTCAGTGGATTTCGAGTTGGCCGCCTTCACCACCCTTGGCGCAATTGCCTTGCATGGTTTCCGGCTGGCAGGTCCTCAAATTGGGGAAAACGTGGCAGTCATCGGGATGGGTCTCCTGGGATTGTTGACGGGGCAAATCGCGCTTGCGGCCGGCTGCCGTGTGTTGGGTATCGATGTCAACCCGCAGCGGGTCGATCTGGCAGTGTCACTCGGGATGGAAGCCGTGCTGCGCGAACAGGCCGTGGACTCGGCCCAGGCATTCACTTCAAACCGCGGCTTTGACCGCGTCATCATCTGCGCCGACACTCCTTCCAATGACCCGGTTGAACTGGCAGCAGTCATCGCCCGCGACCGGGCCAATATCGTGGCGACCGGCGCAGTTGGATTGACCTTCCCACGCAAGATTTACTACGAGAAGGAATTAAATTTCATCAACTCGCGCTCCTACGGACCTGGTCGCTATGACCCTGCCTATGAGGAGAACAGCAAAGACTACCCGATCGGCTACGTGCGCTGGACAGAGGGCCGCAACTTTGAGGCAGTTGTGGATTTGATGGCAAGTCAAAAGTTGAAAATTACTCCCATGATCAGTCATCGTTTCCCGATTGAAAAAGCGCCCGAGGCATATGAAATCATCACCGGAAAGAAGAAGGAACCATTCCTGGGCATTGTACTGACCTATCCTCAAGAGGTGTCCCACGGGGATGCTGCGCGATCAGGTGTTCCGGTGTCACGTATTCCGGTGTCAAGTACTCCGGTGTCCCACGGGGATGCTGCGCAATCACGTGACACGGGGCAACGTGACACTGTGACACTCGGTGTTCTCGGCGCCGGTCTCTTTGCCAATGCCACCCTTCTACCGGCTCTCAAGAAAGTTAATCACCTTGAACTGGTTGGCATCGCCTCGGCAGGTGGACTGCATGCCCGGCATTCGGGGAAAAAATTCGGTTTCGACTATGCAGCCTCCAATGACGACGAGATCCTTAATGACCCGGCTATCAACACCGTTGCCATCCTGACCCGGCACGACACCCATGCGGGTTTGGTGGTCAGGGCATTGCAGGCGGGCAAACACGTGTTTGTGGAAAAGCCCCTGGCGATCACAGAGGAACAACTGGATGAAATCATCCAGGTGGTGGGATCTGACCAGAAGGGATTTATCACGGTCGGATTTAATCGCCGTTTTGCCCCGCTGGCCCAATCGCTGCAGGCTTTTCTAGCCAACCGTTCCGAAGCGCTCTTTATGCACTACCGCATCAATGCCGGGTATATTCCCGCCAACCATTGGACGCAGGATCCGGCGGAAGGCGGCGGACGGATCATTGGCGAGGGCTGTCATTTTGTGGATTTCCTGACCTTCCTGGCCGGGATTGCGCCTGCCTCGGTCACAGCCGTTGCCCTGCCAGATAATGGCAGGTACCGCGAAGATAACGTCTCAATGACCTTTTCCTTCCCGGATGGTTCCATAGGCGTGGTGGATTACCTCGCCAATGGGGATAAATCCTTCCCCAAGGAGCGCCTGGAAGTATTTTGCGGCGGGCGCATTGCCGTGCTGGAGGATTTCCGTTCGCTGGAAACGGTGCATAACGGACACCGGACAATCGTCAAGAAAGAGCAGGACAAAGGCTGGAAGGACGAATGGGTTTCCTTTGTGAATGTCATCCGCACAGGCGGACTACCGCCAATCCCTTACGAGCAGCTGGTCGGCGTGACCAGGGCCACGTTTGCGGCGGTTGAGTCGCTGCGCAACCGGGGCGTTGCAGTGCAGGTGAAGTAATGTCCAATGTAGAAACCTACTACGACCAGAACGCCCAGCGTGAATGATACTTTCAGCCCTATGACCATCACACCCTGGAAGATCCTGGAATCGCAGCGCCTGCACAAAAATGTCCGCATAGATACATGCGAACTTCCCGATGGTAAGATAATTGAAGGATTTGTGCTCGAATATGGGGATTGGGCGACAATCGTTGCATTGACAAAGGAACAGGAAGTGGTAATGGTACGGCAGTACCGGCACGGTGCGCAAAAGGTGATCCTGGAACTGCCTGGCGGGGCAATGGAGGCCGAGGATGAAAGCCCTCTGCAGGCCGCCAGGCGGGAACTGCTGGAGGAGACCGGCTATGCGAGCGACAAGTTCATCCAGATCGGTTGCGTCTTTCCCAACCCGGCCAACCAGACCAACCTGATCTACTCCTACCTGGCGCTGGATGCCGAGAAAATCGGCAACCAGAACCTGGATGAGACAGAAGAGATCGAAGTGGTGCTCAAGCCTCTGGAGGAGGTGATCGCCATGGCGAAGAACGGTGAACTCCTCCAGTCGATGCAGGTCAGTGCAGTGTTTTTTGCATTGGCGTACATGGACCGGATCATTTAGAAGTGTTCCCCTCCTTCTGGAACGCTTTCAAAGCCTTGCGCCAGCTCGGGATCCAGCCTGTGCTGCTGAACGCTCTCTACCGCCTGGGATTGGTGACCGGGCATTATCGCCGGGTAGAGAAGAGAGAGCAGAGAGTAGACAGCGGTAATCAGGGAGGAGAGAACAGGGTATTGCGACGGTTATTCGTTCTTCCAGAAATGGAAGACCTTCTGGCCGTGATAGGCGACGAAGGAAAAGCCACCATCCTTGCCGAGGCTGATGAAATTGTTCATGGCAAAGTGCGTCTTTTTGGCAGTGGGCCGGTGGAACTGCAATTGTCCCTGCCAGGCCCTCTGGTCCATTGGACTGAGTACGAAACCGGCAAAGCCGACCTTCGACCTTCGACTTTCGACATTAAATTCATCTGGGAACCCGCCCGCTTCGGCTGGGCCTTCTGCCTGGGTCGGGCTTACCATCTTACAAAGGATGAAAAATACGCCGAAGCCTTCTGGGCTAACTTCGAGACCTTCACCTGCGCCAACCCGGCGTATATCGGTCCCAACTGGATCTCCGGCCAGGAGGTGGCCCTGCGGTTAATGGCCTTCGTCTGGGCCGGCCAGGTTTTCAGCGGTTCTTCCAGCAGCACACCCGGGCGGAACACGGCGCTGGCTGAGGCGGTTAAGCTTCACGCTTTACGCATCCCTTCCACCCTTGTCTATGCCTGCTCCCAACAAAACAACCATCTCCTCTCAGAAGCCGCCGGTCTGCTCACAGCAGGACTTGCTCTGCCTGACCACCCCCAGGCTTCCCGCTGGTGCAAGGGTGGTTGGAAATTGCTGAACCAGGGTCTCCAGTCTCAGATAAACTCTTCTGGCGAGTATGCCCAGCATTCCACCAACTATCATCGCTTGATGCTCCAGATTGTGTTATGGGTTAATGCACTCATTCGTAATAACAATCATTATTCCTGGCCAAGCCGTACAAGTGACGCCATCCTGCGCTCCATTGATTGGTTGCTGGACATGCTGGATCCGGACTCGGGCAGAGTCCCAAACCTGGGCGCAAACGACGGGGCGTATATCTTTCCCCTGTCTGTCTGCCCATTCTCCGACTTTCGCCCGGCTGTGCACGCGGCTGCACGTGCTTTCCTCAACTCCGACCTGCCGCACGGATCCTGGGACGAACTGGCTCTCTGGTTCGGAGAAGTCAACCTTGCGAAGGATATGAACCTTCGCAAGGCTGGTTCAGATCGGGTAAACGGTAAAGATTCCTGGGCTTACCTGCGCACGGCGCACTTCACCACCCGCCCATCCCACGCCGACCAACTACACGTAGACCTGTGGTGGCACAGCCTGAACATTGCCCAGGATGCCGGGACGTATCTCTACAATGCTGATCCACCCTGGGACAACAGCCTGACCACTGCGCTGGTGCACAACACCGTCACAGTTAACGGCCGCGACCAGTTCACCCGGGCTGGACGATTCCTTTATCTTGACTGGTTCAATGCCTATCGAAGCGGCAATGTTGAAGGCGATCCTGCCATGCTGGAGCGCATGGTCGGATGGCATTGGGGTTTCCATAAACAGGGCATCCGGCATGAACGGACCGTCACTGCCTACGCGGATGGTCACTGGCAAGTTCGGGATGACTTGCTGCAAATACGAAAACGACAGGGCAAAAAACCACTTGCCTTTCGCTTGCACTGGCTCCTGCCGGATTGGGAGTGGCGCATGGAGAGCAGTCAGATGGGAATAACGCTTGTATTGATATCCCCGTACGGACCGGTCACTTTATATATAAACGTGCCTGGTGGGGATAATCCCAGCGCTGACCTTGCCAGGGCGGGTGAAAGGGTCTTCCACTCCGGGGCCGTCACGCCAGAGCCTCCGGCATTATCGGCCATTCGCGGCTGGGTTTCCCCAACGTATGGGGTTAAAAAACCAGCTTTGTCCCTGGCTGTTGAAACTCAGTTAGCAAATGATGTACAATTCACCAGCGAGTTTATTTTCCCAAAATGAGCTACCGTGCTGCCATTGTCCTCCTGCAAGACGACAAGATCGCGCTGATTGAACGTTTCCGCGACGGCTTGCATTTTTACACCTTTCCGGGCGGTCACGTGGAACGCGGCGAGACACCCGAACAGGCGGCTGTGCGCGAGACCAGGGAAGAATTGGGCTTGGAAGTGTCCATCCAGCGGCTTATTGCTGAAATCTGGTGGCATGACATGCCCCAGTATTATTATCTGGTAGAGGCCGTTGGCGGCAAGTTTGGAACCGGGAAGGGCAAAGAAATCCACCACCCACAGCGTGAAAAGGGCAGTTATAAGCCGGTCTGGGTGCCGGTTAAGGATCTGCTTGACCTGCCGGTTTTGCCGCGTACATTTGCAAAAGTGGTCGTGGAAGCTCAATCCGCCGGCTGGCCGGATCCTGTGCACGTCATGCACGGCGAAGAATAACATGCATATCCTATTAATCCACCAGGCGTTCGCCGCTCTTGACGAGCCTGGCGGGACGCGTCATCACGAATTGGCACGCTTCCTGGCCGGGTGCGGCCACAGGGTAACCATCATTGCCAGCCCGGTCAGTTACCTGACCGGAGCTCTCCGCTTACCCTACCCCGATCTTCAGGGAAAATGGGGGGAGACGGAGGGGGACGGCGGGGTAAGGGTGATCCGTGCCTACACCTACCAGGCCCTGCATAAATCCTTTGTCCACCGCGTGTTTTCTTTTGCTTCGTTCATGATATCCTCGTTTTACGCCGGCTTGCGTGTGAAGAACGTGGACCTGGTCTGGGGCACCTCGCCGCCTATCTTCCAGGGTATTACTGCCTGGCTGCTGGCTCGCCTGAAAAGGGTGCCGTTGCTCTTCGAAGTGCGCGACCTGTGGCCGGATTTTGCCATCGCGGTGGGCGTGTTGAAGAACCCGTTATTGATCCGAATGTCCCGCTGGCTGGAACGCTTCCTGTATCGCCATGCTGACCGGGTGATGGTTAACAGCCCCGGATATGTGGCGCATGTGGCCCAAATTTCTGACAAGCTGGTCGAGCTCGTCCCCAATGGGTCAGACCCGGAGATGTTTGATCCAACCGATAAGGGCACGACCTTTCGATCCGCCAACCATTTGGAAAATAATTTTGTCGTTCTTTATGCCGGCGCGCATGGCATGTCAAATGATCTGGGCGTGGTTCTGGAGGCGGCACGAATCCTGCAGGAGGAAACCGTCACTTCCAAAGTGACGGTCACCTTCCTCGGTGATGGTAAAGAAAAACCAGCACTGCAAAAACAGGCAGAGGCGATGAATCTCACCAATGTGCTTTTCTTGCCTCCCACCCCAAAAACCGGCATGGCAACAGCCCTGGCCGGAGCAGATGCCTGCCTGGCCATCCTCAAGCCCATCGAGGAATACAAGACCACCTATCCAAACAAGGTCTTCGACTACATGGCCGCCGGACGGCCGGTGATCCTGGTCATCGATGGGGTCATCCGGGAGGTGGTGGAAGCCGCCGGCTGCGGGATCTTTGTCCAACCGGGCGATCCATCCGCATTGGCGCAGGCAGTCCAGGAGCTGGCTGCGGACCCTGCCCGGGCCCGTAAGATGGGACTGGTTGGGCGCAGGTATCTGGAAGAACATTTCAGCCGGTCTGCAGTGGCGGAGAAGCTGGTTTTAATAATGGAAGCAATGGTTAAAGATTCCGGAAAGAAAGAGTCCTCCAATGGCAGTGACGGAACGCGTCCGTAGATTACGCCAGCGATCCTTGAGCGCCAGGGAGACCATCTCGGCCGAGCGGGCTGTGCTGATGACGGAGTTTTACCAGCAGAACCTGGGGCTGATCTCCACACCCTTGCGGCGTGCCCTGGCATTTCAATACCTGATGGAGCACAAGACCATCTATATCGGCGAAGACGAACTGATCGTTGGAGAAAAGGGACCCGCACCCAAGGCCACCCCCACCTATCCCGAATTATGCTGCCACAGCCTGCAGGACCTGGATATCCTGGACACACGCGAAAAGACTTCCTTCGCGGTCAGCCCGGATGTTCGGAAAATATACGAAGAGACCATCATCCCCTTCTGGCAGGGCAGATCGATGCGCGACCTGCTTTTCTCCGAAATGACACCGGAATGGAAAACGGCCTACGAAGCCGGGATCTTCACCGAGTTCATGGAGCAGCGCGCCCCGGGTCATACCGTGCTGGACGATAAGATCTACCATAAGGGCATGCTGGATTTCCAGCAGGGTATTCAATGCAGCCTGGAAAGCCTGGACTTCCTGAACGACCCGCAGGCATATGACAAGGAACAGGAACTGCGCGCCATGGCAGTTTGTGCGGCGGCGCTGGTCCGATTTGCCGAAAGGTATACAGAAAAGGCCCGCCTCCTGGCTGCCGGAGAATCCGACCCGGTCCGCAAGGCGGAACTGGAGCACATCGCTGAAGTATGCGGGCGCGTCCCCGCGCATGCCCCGCGCGATTTCTGGGAAGCATTGCAGTACTACTGGTTCGTCCACCTGGGTGTCACCAGCGAACTTAACACCTGGGATTCGTTCTGTCCCGGCCATCTTGACCGGCACATGCAGCCATTCTACGAAAAAGGGCTCACCGATGGGAGCCTGACCAGGGAAAAAGCCGCGGAACTGCTGCAGTGCCTGTGGGTCAAGTTCAACAACCAGCCCGCTCCGCCCAAGGTAGGGGTGACGGCGGCCGAAAGCGGTACCTATACCGATTTTGCCCAGATCAATACCGGCGGCGTCAATGCAGACGGCTCGGATGCGGTTAATCAGGTCACCTACCTGATCCTGGACGTGGTCGAGGAAATGCGCCTGTTACAGCCCAGTTCGTCCATCCAGGTCAGCAAGAAGAATCCCGACCCGTTCGTCAAGCGGGCCGCCAAAATCATTCGTACGGGTTTCGGGCAGCCCTCGGTCTTTAATGCCGACCTGGTGGTCCAGGAGCTGGTCCGCCAGGGTAAATCCGTGGAGGATGCCCGCAGCGGCGGTACCAGCGGCTGTGTGGAGGCCGGAGCCTTTGGCAAGGAAGCCTACATACTGACCGGTTACTTCAACCTGCCGAAGATCCTCGAACTGACCCTGAACAACGGCCTTGACCCGCGCACCGGCAATTTGCTGGGCCTGCAAACTGGTGACCCGGCACGGTTTGCTTCCTTTGACAATCTGTATGCCGCCTTTGAAAAACAGCTGCACCACTTCATCGACATCAAGGTGCGCGGCAGTAACGTGGTCGAACAATTGTATGCCCGCCACATGCCGGCGCCCTTCCTGTCCCTGCTGATCGACGACTGCATAGCCACTGGCCGGGACTATCACGCCGGCGGGGCGCGCTACAACTCGTCCTATATCCAGGGCGTCGGGCTGGGCAGCCTGACGGATGCCCTGACGGCCATCCAGTACCACGTCTTTGACCGAAAGACGCTGACCATCGAAGCCCTGCTGGCCGCCCTCAAGGCTGATTTCAGCGGTTACGAAAACATCCGCCAGTTGTTGCTGAACAAGACGCCGCGCTACGGCAACGATGATGATACTGCCGACCGGTTGATGGTGAAAGCCTTCGAGAGTTACTTCGCGGCCATCGACGGGCGCCCGAACACGCGCCGCGGCCATTACCGGATCAATCTGCTGCCGACCACCTGCCATATCTATTTCGGCTCGGTCATTGCCGCCTCGCCGGACGGACGGCATGCCTGGCAGCCGTTATCGGAGGGCGTTTCCCCCGTCCAGGGCGCCGACCGGCATGGACCGACAGCCGTGCTGCGCTCGGTTGCCAAGATGGATCACGCCCGCACCGGCGGCACCCTGCTCAACCAGAAGTTCAGCCCGCAGGCCTTCCGGGACGAAGCCGGGCTGGACAAGCTGGTCCAGCTTATCCGGACGTATTTCCGCCTGGATGGGCACCATATCCAATTCAATGTGGTGGATTCAGCCACCTTGCGGGCTGCCCAGGAGCATCCCGAACAGCACCGCGACCTGATCGTGCGGGTGGCGGGGTATTCGGACTATTTCTGCGACCTGAGCCGGGCCTTACAGGATGAGATCATCACCCGGACCGAGCACCAGGGTTTCTAGGTTACATGGAGTCCGAAGTCTGAGACTTCGGACTCCGACTATGCCAGAGGTTCTTCACGCTGATAGGATGGATAAAGTGGAGCCTGAAAAAAAGAATGATGTCATTGCGAGCGAGCAGCTTGCCCTGAGAGAAGCGAAGGGTCCTTCAGCGAGCGAAGCAATCTCCACACCTGACAGGGGATTGCTTCGCCTGCGCTTGCAGCGCAGGTGCAAGCGTCGGGAAGAGCACCCTCCTCGCAATGATACAAAAGGGTCTAATCTGCGCTTATGGCTTGCCCGGCTGCTGATTGCCGTGGTGGTGGCCTGGAACCTGGAATGTGCCCTGGTCTTTTTGCTCAACCCGGGCGCCTACGCTCCGGGATTTGAACTAATGGGCATCCCGGGGGAAGCGGCCATACGCGGTTTTGCCGTCCTGTTCGTGATGTGGAATATCCCCTACCTGGTGGCGCTCTGGCAGCCGCGGCGCAACCGGGTCTCGCTATGGGAAGCGCTGGCCATGCAGGCGGTCGGAGCAATCGGGGAAAGTCTGATCCTGTTCTCCATCCCGTCCGGGTATCCCATCCTGCATACCTCCATCCTGCGCTTCCTTATTTTCGACGCCTCCGGGGTGTTGTTATTGAGCGTGGCAGTATTCTTATCCCGGAAATGAAGTTGATCGGCTGACTTTTCTTCCCTTTCAGATTGTATAATTTATCCGAAAGGATCCAAACCGCATGCCTGCCATTTCCTTCGACCGTTTTTATCGCAACGACGACTTGAGCCGCCTGCTGCACGAATACGCAGATGAATATCCCGACCTGATTCGGGTCCAATCCATCGGCAAATCGCACGAGGGACGCGAGGTCTGGCTGGTCGTCGCCACCAACCGCCTCACCGGTCCGGATAGCGAAAAGCCCGCCCTTTGGGTGGACGGCAACCTGCACGCCTCCGAACTGGCCGGCTCGACCGCCGCGCTGTATCTCATCCATTCCCTGGTCAGGCGGTATGGCAAGGACAAATCCGTCACCGAATGTCTCGACACGCGCACTTTTTACATCGTCCCACGCGTCAACCCGGACGGGGCTGAGTGGGCCATGGCCGACCGACCGAAGATCATCCGCTCGAGCACGCGGCCTTACCCGTACAACGAGGAACCGGTCGAAGGGCTGATCGGGAACGAAGATGTGGACGGGGATGGGCGCATCCTGACCATGCGCATGCGCGACCCGAATGGGGCCTGGAAAGCCCATCCGGATGACCCGCGCTTGATGGTCCGGCGTGACCCGGTCGAAACGGGTGGAACTTATTACCGGCTGCTGCCAGAAGGGCTGCTGAAGAATTTCGATGGGACAACCATCCAGGTGCGAGGGGGCAAGGAAGGCCTGGACCTGAACCGCAATTTCCCGGTTGCCTGGCGCCAGGAGCACGAGCAGCCCGGCGCGGGTCCCTACCCCGCCAGCGAACCCGAGACTCACAACCTGGTGGATTTTATTGTTGCCCATCCCAACCTGACCGGGGTGGTGACCTTCCATACCTACAGCGGTGTACTCCTGAGACCTTACGATGATCGGCCGGATGAAGAATTACCGGCTGAAGACCTGTGGACCTTCAAAAAGATCGGCGCGCAGGGTACAGCCATGACCGGTTATCCAAATATTTCCGTCTATCACGATTTTCGTTACCACCCCAAACAGATCACCACCGGCGGATTCGATACCTGGATGTACGACCAGCGCGGCATGTTCTCCTGGACAGTCGAATTGTGGAGTCCCATGCGCCAGGCTGGCATCAAGGATTACAAGTACATCGACTGGTTCCGCGAACACCCGCTGGAAGACGATCTGAAGCTGATGAAGTGGAACGATGATAAGCTCGGCGGGAAAGGCTACGTGGATTGGTATATCTTCGACCATCCCCAGCTAGGCAAAGTCGAACTGGGCGGCTGGGACATGCACAATTGTTGGGACAACCCTCCGGCGGACTTCCTGGAAAACGAAGTCAAGCCTTTTCCGGACTGGATCATCTGGCAGGCCATGATCTCCCCCAAACTGGTCCTGCGCAGTATTGATGTAAAGCCGCTCAGTGCGGGGGTCTACCGGCTGCGTATGGTGGTTGAAAATTCCGGATGGCTGCCCAGCTATGTCACCAAGAAGGCCCTTGAGAGAAAACTCACCCGAGGCGTGATCTGTGAGATCGAGCTGCCGGAGGGTGCCACACTGCAATCGGGAAAGGCACGCGAGGAACTGGCCCAGCTGGAGGGTCGCGCATACAAGTCCGCCCAGGCGGATGCCTGGGAAGGCGGCACCGACGACCGTTTGAAGGTGGAATGGGTGGTGCATGCCCCGGCTGGCGGGACAGTCAAACTTATTGCCCGGCATGAGCGCGCCGGGGTGGTAAAGGCCCAGGTCGAGTTGAAGTAAACTGGCGATCACCCCATCTTACCAGTCAGATATGCCTCAGTCAGCTCCTTCTGTGGCCGGGTAAAGAGCTGTTTGGTCGGGCCCATCTCGACCAGTTCGCCCAGCCAAAACAGGCCAGTCAAATCCGAAATGCGCCCGGCCTGCTGCATGTTGTGCGTCACAATGACGATGGTGTAATGCTGCTTGAGCTCGGCGATCAAGTCCTCAATTCCTCCGGTGGCGATGGGGTCAAGGGCGGAAGTGGATTCGTCGAACAGGATCACTTCCGGCTTGACGGCCAGGACACGGGCGATGCAGATGCGCTGCTGCTCGCCAAGCGAGAAGCCCAGGGCATTGACGCCCAGGTCATTTTTCACTTCATCCCACAGGACAGCATCCCGCAGGCTCTCCTCAACGATCTGGTCAAGTTGAGACTTGTTTTGCGCCATTCCAAGAACGCGCGGGCCAAAAGCGACGTTGTCATAGACCGATTGAGGAAAGGGATTCGGTTTCTGGAACACCATCCCGACTCGCTGGCGCAACTCGGTCACGTTGTAGTCCAAGGCATAGATATCCTTGCCTTCCAGCAGGATTTGCCCCTCGATGCGTGTCCCATGGATGGTGTCATTCATCCGGTTGAGGCAGCGCAGGAAGGTGGACTTTCCGCAGCCGGATGGTCCAATCAGTGCCGTCACCTGGCGCGCTGGAATGTCCATATTAACCTTGCTGAGGGCCAACTTTTCCCCGTAGTAAAAATCCAGATCCCGCACAGTAAAAACAGACGTATTGATCACGGGTTCCATTTTACACGATTTTACCTTTAATGCCCGACTTTTATGCCTTATAATTCGGGGCGATGAAATTTCTTCGTTTTGCACTTCTCACCGCGGCGATGTTGCTTACTGCCTGTGCTGGAACCTCCGGGCAAACAAGTCCCCAACCGGTCACCTCCGCTTATATTCAGAATAAAGGCTCCGATACCATCGTCAACCTGGCGTTGGCCTGGGCCGAGAAATACCAGGCCGAGCATCCAGATATAAGCATTTCAGTGACCGGTGGCGGGTCTGGCACGGGGATCGCCGCCCTGCTCAACAAGACGGTCGATATTGCCAATGCCTCCCGCCAGATGCAGGCTGAAGAGATCCAGCAGGCCAAAGCAAATGGGTTTGACCCGATCGAATTCGTGATCGCCCGGGATGCCATCGCGGTCATCGTCAACCCGTCCAACCAAGTCAACCGGCTGACCATACAGCAGATCTCCGACATCTACTCCGGTAAAATCAATAACTGGACTCAGGTCGGCGGGCAGGACCGGCCGATCGTGCGGCTATCGCGCGAGGTCAATTCCGGCACGCACGTCTATTTTCGCGATACAGTTGTCCGGTTGGGAGACAAGAACAACAAGACGCTTTTTGCCACTGACACGCTACTGCTGCCCTCCTCAGAGGGTATCATCAGCGAGGTTCGGCAGAACCCGAACGCCATTGGTTATGACGGTCTGGGCTATGTTCCCCCAGACCTGAAGGTGATCGCTGTGGCCAAAGATGCCGCAAGTCCGTACGTCCTCCCTTCAATTGCCACTGTTAACGATAAAAGTTACCCGGTGGCGCGTGATCTGTACATGTACACAGCCGGCCAACCCACCGGTGCGGTAAAAGCCTACCTCGATTGGATTATGACCTCCGAAGCCCAGACCATTGTGGCAAATCTGGGCTTCGTGCCGATCATCAAATAGTGTGTCATTGCGAGCCGCCGTTTTTATAGGGGCGACCACAAGGGTCGCCCGAGGCGGCGGAGCAATCCCCACATCGGATGGGGAAATTGCTTCATCGTGAAGTACGCTCGTCGTAATGACACATACATAAGGAGTTGGATGAAGAAATCCCTCAGCTGGAGCGAGACGCTTATCACTGCGATCGTCAAGACTTGCGGGTATTCAGCCGTTGTCTTTGTCATCCTGATCTTTTTCTTCCTGCTGCGGGAGGGGGTGCCTGCCCTGGCTGAAGTGAAGCTTGCGGAGTTGTTCTCGACCCGCTGGTATCCCATTGAAAACCACTTCGGCATCCTGCCGCTCATTACCGGATCGATCATTGTAACCCTGGGGGCAATGCTGATCGCCATCCCATTCGGGATCGGGACGGCTGTCTTCCTCTCGGAGATCGCCCCACGCTGGCTGCGCGAGATCCTCAAGCCGCTGGTGGAACTGCTGGGTGGACTTCCCTCGGTGGTGCTCGGCTTCCTGGGAATTCTTCTTCTGTCTCCCTTCCTGCGTACCTTTCTGGACCTGCCGACCGGCCTGACCGCCCTGGCTGGGGCGCTGCTGCTGGGCGGGATCGCTGTGCCGACCACGGTCTCGATTGCTGAGGACGCATTGGATTCGGTCCCACAGAGCTACCGGGAAGGAGCGCTGGCCCTGGGCGCAACGAAATGGCAGACCATCTGGCGCGTGACCCTGCCAGCGGCCCGCTCCGGCGTACTGACCGCGCTCATGCTCGGAATCGGCCGAACCATCGGTGAAACCATGGCTGTCATGATGGTGACCGGCAATGCCCCGGTCATGGCTGTTAAATTATCCTCCATCCTGTCCCCTGTTCGAACCATGACCGCCTCCATCGCCGCCGAAATGGGGGAGGTGGCAAATGGCAGCACCTATTATCACGTCCTGTTCTTTATTGGCCTGGTGCTTTTCCTGATCTCATTAGTGGTCAATATCGTTGCCTCCTCAGTGGTCTTCAAATCCAAGACACGCGCGGAAAGGGTGCTGTCATGAAGCGACCGTTTGCCATTGATCGCCTCATGATCCAGCGCCTCGGAACATCCCTGATCACGCTGGTCGCCGTGCTCACCGTCATTCCCATCATTGCCGTGTTTGCCTATATCATCGGGAAAGGCGCACCGGCCATCTCCTGGGAATTCCTGAGCGCCATGCCGCGCGACGGGATGCGCGCCGGCGGCATCCTGCCAGCCATTATCGGGACGTTTTACCTTACCCTGGGCACTGCCATTTTCTCGGTCCCGCTCGGGATTGCTGCGGCCATCTATCTCTCCGAGTATGCCCGGGAAAACTGGCTGACCCGTCTCATCCGCATCGCCATCATCAACCTGGCTGGCATCCCTTCGGTCGTTTATGGACTGTTCGGGCTGGGGCTGTTCGTGCTCTTCCTGAAGTTCGGCACCAGCATCCTGGCTGCCAGCCTGACATTGTCCATCATGACCCTGCCGGTCATCATCAGCGCAGCCGAGGAAGCCCTGCGAGCCGTACCGCAAGCCTTTCGAACTGTCAGCATTTCACTGGGCGGCACGCGCTGGCAGACCATCCGCAAGATCGTCCTGCCACAGGCGCTACCCGGAATTATTACCGGCGTCATCCTGGGGCTGGAACGTGCCGCCGGGGAGACTGCCCCGATCCTGTTCACCGGCGCGGCCTTTTTCCTGCCGCGTCTGCCCAACTCGCTGTTTGACGCGACCATGGCCTTGCCGTACCACCTCTTTGTCATCTCCACCCAGGTTCCGGGTATGCCCATCCAGATCCAATATGGCACGGCCCTGGTGCTGATCATCTTTGTGTTGGGTATGAATCTGGTTGCGACTCTTATCCGCGCAAGGGCGCGCGCAAAGAGGCAATGGTAAGCATGAACAAGATCATTATCCAGAACTTAACATTGAATTATCTTTCCGGCACAGAATCGCTGAAGGATATCAGCTTGAATATTCCAGCCAATGCCATCACGGTGCTGTTTGGGCCGGCAGGTGGCGGCAAGTCGAGCCTGCTGCGCTGCCTCAACCGCCTGAATGACCTGGCAGATGTCAAAACCATAACCGGAAAAATCCTTCTGGATGGCGAAAACATCCTCGACCCAAAAACGGATGTCATCGCGCTGCGGCGCCGTGTAGGCATGGTTTTTGCCCGCCCGGTTGTCCTGCCGATGAGCATCCGGCAAAACCTGACCTACGGCCTGGAAATGGCCAATGAAAAACGCAAATCCAGGCTGGACGAGGCTGTTGAGCGCGGGCTGAAATTAGCCGCCTTGTGGGATGAAGTAAAAGACCGCCTCGACGACCCGGCTATCGCTCTTTCGGGCGGCCAACAGCAGCGCCTGTGCCTGGCGCGCGTCCTGGCCAACCAGCCGGAGGTCATCCTGCTGGATGAACCCACCTCCGGGCTCGACCCGATCTCGACCGGCAAAGTGGAATCAGCCTTGCAGGGACTTAAAAAGGATTACACGATAATCCTAGTGCCGCATTCCGTACAACAGGCTGCCCGTACAGCAGATTACGCGGCATTCTTTTTACAGGGCGAACTGGTGGAAGCCGCCGAAGGCAAGGAACTCTTCATACACCCACAAAAAAAACAAACCGAAGATTACGTCGAGGGACGCTTCGGTTAATCATGCCCGGGATAATTTTATTCAAGCAGTGTCCACCCCGCGGCGTGGGCGTGGATCGCGCACCAGCCAGAAGAGCAACAGGGCTATGACCAGACCGCCCACCGCCGAAACCATGAAGGTAGCCTGGAAGCCGGCCGCCTGGGCGATCCAACCGCCGATCAAAGGGGCAATGATCGTAAAGGGCGCCACCAGCGTATTCGAGAGGCCGATGTAAGTGGGGCGGGTTTCCTCGCTGCCAAATTCCACAGTAATGGCCATGCCGATGGTCCAGTAGGCCACATTGGCCAGACCGCTCAGGATGAAGACTGGATACAACCAGCCGATCGAGGGCGCGCCCCAGGCCATCAGTGAACTGAGCGTCACCGCCAACGACCCAGCGATCAACATGGCGCGATGCCCGAGCCGGTCACCCAACCAGCCCATGACCGCGTTTGCTACCGTCGAAGTGATCAGCAGCGCAGCGGTCAGGAAACCGGCGGTCAGGTCGCTCATCCCAAAGCGGCGCAGACCGTACACGATGTAAAAAGCGAAGCCCATTGTGGCAAATTGGGATAGCAGGCGGATCACCAGGTACGCCGTAAAGTTTTTATCCTGCCGCAGGATTGCAAGTCCGCCCTTCCAGGGATTGGGCTGGCGCTCCGGGATGGATTTCTCGTTATCCGTTGGCTCACGCGTCAGACCCATGGAGATGTAGGATAATCCCAGCCCTACCACGGTCAAAACGAAACACAGCGCGAAGTTGACTGGATTATGCAGGCGGTCGAGGATGAAGCCAGCCGCGACCGCTGACAGACTCATCAGGATATTTGCCAGCGCGGCCTGGGCGCCAAAAAAGGTGCCGCGCCAATCGGACGGGATGATCTTGGCGACCATGCTCTGCCAGGCGTTGGCGGTGAAGCCGGCTCCCAATCCCTGCCAGATCAGCATTACAAAGGTCAATACCAAGGCAACTTTAGTCCCCAGCCTGCCCAGGAAAAAGGCGATCAGTGCCAGACCCAGGTACGGGATGCGTTCCTGGATCGTCATCAGCATCACCATGGGCTTGTAGCGCCGCAGGCGGGATACCGAATTTGCCATGAACAACTGCGGCAACTGCCAACCAACCGCGTGGATGGCGGGGATGAGCCCAATCAGCAAAGCGGAAGTGGTCATGTGGCTGACGAAGAGTGGAATGATGGTGCCGATTGAGCCAAAGCCCCAGCCCAGGCCGAAAAAAGCGCCATCCATCAAATTGACAGTCAGGTTGAAGCGCAGGTGTTTGCGGATGGATTGCTCGAGCGAGGGCATGTTGTCCATTTTACCACTCGCATTTTTCCAGGGCATCTGGGCAATATTACCTACCCACCATTGACACATATTGAAGTGATAGCGTAAAATAAAAACGAACGAACGTTCATTTATCTAGAGAGCTTCTACCATGGTTCATGAAATCATGTCAAAAGGCGAACGCACCCACCAGTCCATCCTGCAGGCGGCTTATGATCTATTCCTTGAGCAGGGCTACGCTGCCACATCCATGCGGCAGATCGCCGAAAAGTCCGACTTGGCACTGGGCGGTATATACAATCACTTCTCTGGAAAGGAAGCCATTTTTGCTGAACTCATTATTGACAGGCACCCCTTCCAGCAGATTCTACCGGTCCTGCTTGGTACTCCCGCCGAGGATGTCGAAAGCTTCGTCCGAAACGCTGCACAGACCATGGTAATTGAGCTTGGCAAACGCCCAGATTTTATCAAGCTGATGTTCATTGAGATCGTCGAGTTCAATGGGCGCAATATGCCCAATGTTCTGAAGCACGTCCTCCCAGCGGTTTTGCCTCTGATTGCGAAGTTCGATAACAACAAAAAAGTACTACGACCCATGCCCCCCTTTGTTTTTTTTCGTGCATTCCTTGGTTTGTTCTTCTCTTACTATATGACTGAATTATTGCTCTCCAATACTCCCGCAGCCCTGATCCAGGGTGATGCCCTGGATCACTTTGTGGAGATCTTCCTGCATGGCGTCATGGTCGACAAGGAGTCCGTATGAATTCACGCTTATTTTCCATCATCCGCAAAGAATTCATCCAGATCATGCGTGACAGGCGCGCGCTCATCATCATCCTCATCATTCCCATCATGCAACTCTTCCTGTTGGGATATTCCGCCACCAATGACATCCGCAATGTGCCGCTAGCGTTATTTGACCAATGCAGGTGTACTGAGTCGCGCCACCTGCTGGACGCTTATCGCGCCGCGGACTACTTCCAAATCACCTACACAGCCGGGTCTGAAGATGAGTTACGCAGCTTGATCGAGAGAGGGCGAGTACGCGCCGCCATCATCATCCCACCGGATTATAACCAGCGCCTGGCCAATGGAAACGCCCAGGTGGCTTTCATCCTCGACGGCTCAGATCCGACGGTCGCTTCCACTGCTTTATCGGCGGCCCAGTTGATCGGCCAATCCCAAGCCACCACCCTCATGACTGAACGCCTGGCACGCAGCGGAGTGAACCTCCAGCTCCAGCCACCCCTTGAGGTTCGCACCAATGTCTGGTACAACCCGGACCTGGTCAGTACTTACTTCATGATACCGGGTGTAATCGGCATGATCCTGTATGCCATCACCTCGATCCTGACCGCCACTTCGGTTGTGAGGGAGCGCGAACGCGGCACCATCGAGCAGTTGATCGTGACACCCATCCGCCCCTGGGAGCTGGTGATCGGCAAGGTCCTGCCCTACGTGATCCTGGCCTTAATCGACACTCTGGAGGTGTTGGCCCTCGGCCACTGGTGGTTTGGCGTCCCGGTGCGGGGCAATTTCGGGCTCATCATAGGCTGCTCCGGATTGCTGCTTCTGTCGGGATTGGGAATCGGGCTGTTCGCCTCCACCATCGCCAATACCCAGCAGGAAGCCATGCTGACAGTCTGGATGACGCTTTTGCCGAGTATCTTCCTCTCCGGTTTCTTCTTCCCATTGGAGGCCATGCCGAAAGTGCTGCAATGGATTTCCTATATCGTTCCACTGCGCTATTACCTCATCATCATTCGTGCCCTATTGATCAAGGGCGTTGGCGCCGGGGCTATCTGGAGTGAAATCCTGGCCCTGAGCTTGTTTGGTATTGCGATCATGGGCGCCGCATCCGTCCGTTTCCGCAAGCGCCTTGACTAGAAAATTAACCATGCCTAGAGCAGTAGAAAGAAATCGAATTACAAATTACTCTTTTCGAGCAACTCTCTTCGAAAAACAAGGAGCCCCATGAACCATAAACGTCCTCCCATTCTGGTGATCTTCCTGGTTGTTCTGCTTGTACTTGCCATCCTGGTCGGAGTTTATTTTGGCCTGCGCATTCTTCAGAACAAAGGCGTCCCCGCCTTGACAGCCTCCGGAACCATCGAGACCATTGAAATGACCGTTTCACCCGAGATCGGCGGGAAGGTGACGGCGGTGCTGGTGGATGAAGGTTCTTCTGTGAAAAGCGGAGAGTTGCTCTTCCGGCTGGACGATACCCTGCTCCAGGCACAAGCCGCTGTAGCCACAGCCAACCTCAACTCGGCTCATGCCGGCGTGACAACGGCAAATGCTGCCCTGGTGGCCGCCCAGGCTCAATACGACCTGGCCGTCAACGCCGCTCAAGCTGAAGCGGCTGCCACGCGCACCTCCAGCTGGACGGCTGACAATCCGGCCGGGTATACCCTGCCAGGTTGGTTCTTCAACCAGGCCGAAGCCATCGCCTCGGCCCAATCCGAATCGGATGCTGCCAAATCTGCCCTTGATGCCGCCCATAACAAGCTGAATGGATTTCAAAACGAGTCAACTTCAGCAAATTTCCTGGCTGTTGAGAATCGTCTCAATGAAGCACGTACGGCGTTAATGGTCGCAGATGCGGTGCTGACACGCGCCAAGGTTGCCAGAGACAATGCCGAGCTCCAGTTGGCTGCCCAGAAACGCTACGACTCCGCCAAGACTGACCTGGACAATGCCCAGTCAGATTACGATAACCTTTCCAGCCAGGATATTGCCAAAAACGTCCTCACGGCGCGTGCCGAGCTGGCGGCTGCCCAGGAACGTTTCGACACTGCCAGAGATCGCCTGCTGTCCCTGCAAACCGGAGATCAATCCCCGAGACTGGCAGCAGCAAAAGCGGCACTCAACCAGGCACAAGCTTCCACTGACCAGGCAACGCTGGCTGTTGCGCAGGCCCAGGCCAACCTGGACTTGCTCAATGACCAGATCGCCAAGCTAGAGATCCAGGCTCCTTCCGATGGGGTCATCCTGACACGGAACATCGAACCGGGGGAGGTCATTCCGGCAGGCGCAGCGGCTTTCACCATGGGCCGCCTCGACAACCTGACCATCACCGTCTATATCCCGGAAGACCGCTACGGCGAAGTCAAACTCAGCCAGACTGCCAGTGTGACCGTTGACCCCTTCCCCGGAGAAAACTTCACTGCCGCGATCATCCACATTGCCGACCAGGCTGAATTCACTCCGCGCAACGTCCAGACCGTCTCAGGCCGCAAGTCGACGGTCTTCGCCATCAAGCTGCAGGTCCGGGATCCAGGCGGTAAGCTCAAACCAGGCATGCCGGCGGATGTAATCTTCCAATGACTAAGGATCCAATGAATAGTCAAAGGTCGAAAGTCTAATGTCAAGTCAAGCTGAAGGAGCATTTGAATGACTGCAATAACTCGTTTTGAAGAAATCGAAGCATGGCAAACCGCCCGTAAGCTAACCGTCTCGTCTACAACAGTCACCAATAAGATGGATTTAACAAGGATTTTGAACTACGTGAATCAAATCCGACGAGCAGTGTTTCCATAATGAGCAATATTGCAGAAGGATTTGAAAACGAACCGATGTGCAATTTATTCAACTACCTTGGCATGGCAAGAGCTTCTGCTGGTGAAGTAAGAGTCAGCTTTACACGGCACTTGACCTGCAGTATGTTACCTCACGAAAACAATTTCAAAATCCTTTTGAACTGGCTTAGAAAGTATTTCGCCAGATAGCCAATTTCATTTCCTACCTTGAAGCCATCCCCAACCTCATCGTTTAAGCGAAGATCAATGATTTATGAACATAATTATCCACTTAATTACTTGCCATTGTGCCTTCTTGTTACATGTTCTTTTTCAAACGTGCTAACGTGTCAACATGACAACCTTAATTGATGCCTCCCATCTGCGCAAAACCTACGGAACGACCGTTGCAGTGGATGATCTTTCCCTGCAGGTGGAAGAAGGTGAAATCTACGGCCTGGTTGGTTCCGACGGGGCCGGAAAGACCACCACCATCCGGCTGCTGGTCGCCGCCCTCAAGCCCGATTCCGGTCAGGCAAGCGTGTGTGGTTTCCCGCTGGATAAAAAAGCCGAGTTGGCGCGCTCCCAACTTGGTTACCTTTCCCAGCGTTTCTCCCTCTATGAAGACCTGACCGTGTTGGAAAACATACGCTTCTTTGCCGAGCTGCGCGGCCTGCACAGGCAGGAGTGGCTGCCGCGCTGCCTTGAGACCCTTGAATTCGTCGGCCTGGCCGGTTTCAAGGACCGGCGCGCCGGCCAGCTCTCCGGCGGGATGAAACAGAAACTCGGCCTGGCTTCAGCCCTGGTCACCCGGCCGCGCCTGCTCCTGCTCGACGAACCCACCACCGGCGTGGATCCGGTCACCCGCCAGGATTTCTGGCAGTTACTCATCCGCATCATTTCAGAATCTCTACGCAATTCCGCCTCCAGTTTGGAAGAAAATGAGGTCCGACGGAGAGGGGTTCTGCTCACCACCCCCTACATGGACGAAGCCTCCCGCTGCCACCACGTCGGGTTCATGCGCCAGGGAAAGATCATTGCCGAAGGCACGCCTTCCGAACTTCGGGCCTCGCTGGCTGGACGCATCCTTGAGCTGCGTGGCGAATCCTTGCCGGTTTTACGCGCAACTGCACAGAAGATAAAAGATGTGGAAGATACCCGTCTCTTTGGCGACAAACTGCATCTGCGCGTTATGGCAGGCCGGACCGATTCAGTCCTATCCGCCCTGAAGAAAAGCTTTTCCGCCGCGCGTATCCCGCACGCCGAAGCGCGCATCGTCCAGCCAACCCTGGAAGACGTCTTCATCTCGCTTTCTGCGAAACAGGAATGAACCCTGATATGGAGATGGTATGCCTGAACCTGTAATCCTCGTCAAGAACCTGACCCGCCGCTTCGGGGATTTTGTGGCAGTGGATCATATATCCTTCTCAGTCAATGCTGGCGAGATTGTCGGATACCTTGGTCCGAACGGCTCAGGTAAGACCACCGTTATACGTATGTTGCTGGGCTTGCTTGAACCTTCAGACGGTCAAGCCAAGGTACTTAACTTTGATGCGTTTCGACAATCTGAGCAGGTGCGCGCCCGGTCGGGATATATGTCCCAAAAATTTGCCCTGTACGACGATCTGACCGTCTGGGAAAACCTGACTTTTTACGGCGGTGTGTACGGCATCCGGAAAAGAAAGTCGATCGAAGCCACACTGGACCTGGTCGGCTTGGCCGGCCATGAGGCGGAATTGGCCCGTGGGCTTTCGGCCGGCTGGCGCCAGCGCCTGGCTTTGGCGATTGCCCTGGTCCATCAACCCAGACTGCTGTTCCTCGACGAACCCACCTCCGGGGTGGACCCGGCTGCCCGCAGGTTATTCTGGGATTTGATCTATGTACTGGCCGCACAAGGCGTGACAATCTTTGTAACCACGCATTATATGGATGAAGCTGAGTACTGCGGCAGGGTGGGCATCATGCGGGAGGGCAAATTGCTGGCAATGGATACGCCAGCGGAGTTGAAAAGGACCGTCATCCCTGGCGACATTTGGGAGCTGCAGGTCGAACCATTACAGAAAGGTTTGGAAGCCTGTGCCAGCTACGATGGCGTACTGAGGGTCGGACTGGCCGGCGATCATCTCAAAGTTATTACCGAGCGGGGCCTGAGCGAGCGCCAGTTACGCGCGGGCATCCGGACAAACGGACTGGTTATCCTGGCGCTCGAGCGAGGCGAGCCAACCCTGGAGGATGTATTTCTCAGCCTGGCGAAGGGGACTTCAATCCCGGCATGATAAAATTGGGGCGTGAATTATATCCACCACGCACTCATCGGAGTTGGGACTGCCGGATTGGGAGTTGCCGCAGCAGAGGCGCTGGGTCTGCCCGCGCTTACACTCGCAACCCTGGGGATGGGAGCGCTGGTGGTTGGAACCGGGTCGATTGCCACTGATCTTGACCATCCAAAATCCTTCATCAGCAACAGTATCCCTTCCGGGGTCATCCGTGTCGCACTGGCCATCCTGGTCATCCCACTACTGGCTGCACTGGCCGCAATGCTCACCACGCATGATATACCAGGCACGTGGAGGCAATTAACCGGCCTCGTCTTTGGGGTTAATTTCCTGCGTTGGGCATTCATTGCACTGGGCCTGGCACTCGGTTTGATGGTGGCCTCCTGGTTGCTCTACAAGAGCCTGCACCACCGCGGGCCGCTGCACTCGATTTATTTCACCATGGGTTTAACAACAGTTGCCTGCGTGGTCTCCTGGTGGCTCTGGCTGCCCTGGGCGTGGGGGCTGGCTTTTGGCTGGGGCTGGCTGTGGCATATCCTGGCGGATGGATTGACCGAACAAGGCGTGCCATTCTTCTGGCCTTTCAATGATGATCGCGGTCACACCCTGCCGGCATGGGGTCGTCGAGTGGGCCGATTACTCCTGTCCGTGTTGGCATTAGGAGGTATTATTTTATTGATCTATCTACAGGTTTCAAGGCAATCATGACACCCATTTCCCAGGATATGGAAACCGAACTGGAGAAAGCCGAAAGCGCCCGCCGGGCCAGGAATGAAGGCCGGGCGCGCGTCTGTGCACGCCGGGCAGCCGGTATAGCTGCCAGGGCTTTCCTGACCAGGCACCGGGTCCGACTGGGTGATACGAGCGCCTATGCAGCCTTGCTGGCGCTGGCAGAATTCCCCGGGCTCTCCCCGGACTTGCGGATGGCTGCCCAACATTTAACCACCCGGCTCACCGACGCATTTACCCTGCCGGTGGAAGCTGATCTCATCGCAGATGCACGTAAACTGATAGGAGGATTAAATTGAATACTACCCCTGAAATTACCGTGTACGCTAATTCCTGGTGCGGAGGTTCCCGCCGGGTCCGCCTCTTGTTGGAACAGAATAATATCCCTTACCAATGGGTGGATATCGAAAAAGATGAAAAGGCCGCCAGGTATGTCGAGAGTCTGGCGGATGGTAACCGCAGTGTCCCGACGATCGTCTGGCCGGATGGCTCCTTCCTGGTGGAACCTTCCAACGATGCGCTCTGCAAAAAATTGGGCATCGAACCCTAGAATTTCACTTAATTGGTCAACATGCTTGAGCCTGGTTTCCTTGACGGGCTGCCGGGCCGGTGATAAACTCGTTTCCGAACAACATCCATACCCGCGAAAGGAGGCTCGAAAATCATGTCAAAAAATGAAACGGCTGATAGGCTGAATTTAAGCGCGCCTCCTGTGAAAGTGGATAACTGATCTGTCAACTCAAGCCAGTCCATGCCGCAGGCGTGCCGCCTGCGGCTTTTGATTCATCAAAGGCCACGGGCAAGGTGTATTTTCGTGGTTTTTTTGTTTTTGAGTCATAGCATGGACACAATATCAAATTATTACGACGAGTTGGACGACGAAGGGCATTTTGAAGAAGCCCCGCACCCCAAAACCAATAAGCCGAAGCTGGATCCACAGACTGTTGCGCAGTTTGTTCAGAGACAGGACGAGGATCGCCAGGCTTTCTCCTTCACTTATAAACCTGCCCGTTTCGAAGAAGGCTGGCTGCTCAATTCGCTCGGCTATTTCTTTGAACAGAGGTGGATCTCGGATGTCTTGAGCAAGATAAAGGCAGGCAAGGAGGCCTCCGTGTACCTGTGCCGGTCAGGGAGCCAGGTGGAGTCCGCGCTCGTGGCAGCCAAGGTGTTCCGGCCGCGCATGTTGCGCAACCTGAAGAATGACCAGCTCTATCGCCTGGACCGCGATGTCCTCGACGAAGATGGCCACCGCGTCCACGACCTGGGAATGTTGAAAGCCCAGCACAAACGCAGCGTCTACGGTGAGCAGATCCGCCACAAATCCTGGATCGCGTACGAGTTCCAGACCCTGAAAACCCTGCATGCCGCGGGAGCAAATGTCCCGCGACCCTACGAAATGAGTGAGAACGCCATCCTGATGGGTTACATTGGCGATGAGCTGTCGGCTGCGCCGACGCTCAACACTGTCACCCTGGGCCCAGGCGAGGTTAAGCAGCTTTATGCCAGATCTCGTGAACAACATAGAAATCATGTTGACACATGGAATTGTCCACGGCGACCTATCAGCATATAACTTACTCTATTGGGACGGAAACATCACAATAATCGATTTTCCCCAGGTCGTCTCCCCAAGCGGCCACCGCAGCGCATATCAGATTTTCAGCCGGGATATCAAGCGCGTGTGCGACTACTTTGCCCGCCAGGGCCTGCAAACTGACCCCACCCGCCTGGCCGCCGGCCTGTGGAAGGCTCACGGTTTCCGTCTCCACCCACAGGTGCACCCGGGCCTGCTGGATGACAACGATCCCGCCAGCCGCACCTACTGGCAAAAGAATCGCGAAGACGAGCAGGAAGGCGTGACCTGATCCACACTCAAATTGGGATCGGCCATGTCATATCACGAAGAGCGCCTGACACCTTTGCCTGCCGTCTCGCACCGGCGTGCCGCCGGTTCTCGCGGCACGCCTGTGCCTGCGCCACAGGTGCAGGCGAACGGTGCAGCGCGGGTGCAGGCAAAACCCACGCTCGAGGCGGCGCCTGTACCCCGAAGGGGCATCCCCGCCGCCGAGGACGGCGACGGGAGCAGTTTTATTTGTGGCTCTAAAAGTCTGGAAGCATTCTTCCGGACTTTAATTTCTTTCGATCCAAAGAACAGAATAACTAAGCGGTGCGTTTCTTTCCAGACAACATCAGCAATGCGCGGGCCACCATGGCCATCAGCACGGCCAGAGAAACCAGGCCGGCAATGAGTGCCGCAAGAATATGCCAGTTGACCACCCGGTTCACTAAAGTGCCCCGGTTTCCGGACAGGATGCGCTGGCCAAGACCATGGACAAATTCCCGGCGTGGCGTCACAACTTTCAAGGTGACAGACAGGCGTTTTTCCATCGAGGATATCTTTGCCCTGGAGGCATCAACAAGTTTTTTTCGTATTTCCATGATTCACTCTCCCGCCGGATAAATGACCAGCCCAACCGTTCCCGGCCCAAGGTTTGCGGCCACAGCAACAGAT
>CAVSAF010000008.1:0-81198 GCA_963725805.1 uncultured Chloroflexia bacterium | reverse complement strand
CTGGCTGACGGAGCTTTCCAATGAGGCGCTAAGAGATATGCTCTCCTTGCGCAGGGATGCTGTGAGCAACGGGGATGATGATAAATGAGCCCTTATTGGATGTACTACGAAAAGACATCGCCAAAGGAGGTCAAGAACGGCCTGAAGGCCAAGAGCAAGCGCGGCTCCATCGGAGAGACCTGGTGGTCAAAGCGCTGGGTCAGCGTTCTCGAGTCCTTCGATATGGGCGCCCGGCTGACTCGTGGAAAATCCTATGCCCGAAAAGGCCAGGTCATCTCCATCGATGTCGAGCCGGGGGTTGTGAAGGCCCGTGTCCAGGGCTCATTTCCAAAGCCCTATGATGTATCGATAAAACTGGTACCCCTATCACCGGTAGAGTGGGATAAAGCCATAGCTGCCATGGCCTCTAAAGCGGTATTCTCAGCCCGCCTGCTCTCCGGCGAGATGCCGCAAACAATCGAGGAAGCATTTTCCGACTGTGGCATATCCCTCTTTCCCAAGAAGGGAGCGGATATGAAAACGGATTGCTCCTGTCCGGATTGGTCCAACCCCTGCAAGCACATAGCTGCGGTCTATTATCTCTTAGCGGAGCAGTTCGATCATGATCCTTTTCTCATCTTCAAGCTTCGGGGCAGATCCAAAGAGGAGATAGTCGAGGCTCTGCGCAGCTTCCGCTCTGCCGGGGCGAAAGAAGAATCCGAGCGCTCTGGCTCTCCCGACTCGGTCTCAATCTCCCTCATTGAGGATAAGGCCAGACCTCTGGAAGAGTGTCTGGATTGCTTCTGGCAAAAGGGAAAAGAGCTTGATTTGCTGGTGATCAATCCGAGGAGCTCGCAAGTAGAGAATGCAGTCCTGAGACGGCTTGGAGAAGCCCCTATCATAGTTGGCCGGACCAATTTGGCCTTCTTGCTCATAAAGGCATACGTAATAGCAGGTCAGGCCGCACTCCAGAAGGCCGCGAAGGGAAGCGAAGATTAACGATTTTTCATATTTTTCGGTCCTAACAAACCTCTCTCCTCACCAGCTTCCGAGCAGCCTATAAATAGTTGGGAGACCATTCTTATCGAACACAAGCCAATTATCGAATTAGAGGAGAATGTGATATGGGTTTCTTAGATCGTATGAGCACCGTTGTGCAGGCAAAGATGAACAAGATCATGGATAAGATCGAGGATCCCAGGGAGACCCTGGACGTGTCCTACGAAAAGCAGCTTCAGCTCCTGCAAAATGTTAAAAGGGGCGTAGCCGAGGTCACTACCTCCAAGAAGAGACTCGAGCTGCAAAAGGCCAAGCTGCAGATGAGCCTGGACAAGCTGGACGGTCAGGCCAAAGAGGCATTGCAGGCGGGCCGCGAAGATCTGGCTCGAAAGGCCCTGGAGAACAAGGCCTCGCTGCAGGCGCAATCAGCCACGCTCGACCAGCAGATCGCCGACCTGCAAGACCAGCAGCAGAAGCTCATGGACGCCGAGAGCCGCCTGGCCACCAAGGTGGAGTCCTTCCGCACCAAGAAGGAGACCATCAAAGCCCAGTATTCTGCCGCAGATGCACAGGTAAAGATCACCGAGTCCGTGACGGGCATCAGTGAGGAGATGGCCGATGTGGGCATGGCCGTGCAGAGGGCGGAGGAGAAGACGGAGAACATGAAGGCCCGCTCTGCGGCCTTAGATGAGCTTCTCGAGTCGGGAACTTTAACCGATTACTCCGGCAGCGATGATCTAACCCAGGAGCTGGCCAAAGCAAAGGCGAAGAGCAGCGTCAATGATATGCTGGCCAAAATGAAGGAGGAGATAAAGAAATGATCATCAGGATTTTAGGTGATGGGCAGTTTCGGCTGGACGATAATCTGCTGGACAGAGTAAACAAGATCGACAATCAAATTGTAAATCATGTCTCGCATGGCAACAAGGATGAGTTTGCCAAGGATCTGGCCAATTTGATATCCACCGTTAAAGAGCTGGCAGAGCCCCTTGATCCGGTCGAGATCTTACCCTCGGATATCATAATTCCTCAATCCGACATGTCGCTTGAGGAGGCGAGACAGGTGTTCTGCGGCGAGGGCCTGATCGAAGGCTGAGCCGATTAGAAGACATTTCAAAAAACAAAGAGATGGGACCATATCTTTCAATAATTTTTAAAATATTTAGGTATAAAAGGAGAAAGCTAAAAGGAATAAACCTGGCTGCCATCCTGCATCATGTCATCCACCAGACTCTCATAGAAATCAGTGGGCACAATTGCCTTTCCCTCAGCAGAGACGCCCCTCGCCTCCAGATCTTCCTCGGCAGGCTAAGATTCGATGCCTGGCACAGAGCGATGCGAGAGCCTGACTGTCATTGCTGGCCTCGCCCGGCCTCTCCCTGGCCCAGCAGATTGTAGACTCCATCCCCGGCCAGATAGACGACCGCATCAACAGAGCTGGCCATAAGTCGCAGGCATATCTTTGTGCGCTCGCTGTTTGGCGTTTTTGTTAGAAGAAATACTCTCATAATAGTATAATGCCATCCGATTCCAGCATCTCCTCAAAGAACTTCTCCTCGTCCATTAGCTCCACTCTCTCCACCAGGCCAGCGCTCATAAGGCCCCGATCCGCCAGGGAGAGCTCATGGGCTAAGATCCTCATCTCCGGATAGGCGTAAAGTATATCGGAGTGATTGGGCAGTCCCAAAGCTCTGCTGTCCTGACCGGCCAGGGCCAGGTAGACGCCGTCCCCGTAAAGGCCCACGGCTACATCCATCTTGCTGCTCACCGCTACGGCATTAAGCAGGCCGAATGCCTTCTCGCTGCCGTAGGGGGCGCTATCCAGAAGAAAGAAAAAGAACTTTCGTACTTTCACAAATAGAACATATTTCAAGCATGAATAACTAGTTTTCCATTCGTTCCTCGCGTTTGCGAGAGACATGAGCAAAATTGCCAAGATGGTCCTGGAGCCTCCACCCGATCTTCGCCAGAGGTCGGGATTATGTGTAGTTCGTGCTGGAAAAATAGTGAGAAAGCACAAGGCCGCATGAAGCTCCACGAGGGGCGTTCAACCTGATATGAAAGAGTACATATCATATCGCTTCCGAAATATCAAGAATCACTCGACACATGGAAGCGATCTATTTGCGGTTTAGCTATCTTCGTTTAAATGAGTTGTAGAAAATATGGCAAAAGAAGCAGCTTAAAGCCGTGAGCGAATTTAAATGGCGCAAATGCTTTTGCGATTCCAACGCAACCGCAATTCGCGTACCTATTATATTTTTCAGTAATGTATTTAACCTTGAAGTGAGGTAATATATGTATGGCAGAGGAAAGTTATAGGGAATTTATGTGTAAGCTTGTATATCCGGGATGCGCTTTTGTAGTGCGTGCGAAAACTGATGATGAGGTCATTAGGCTAGCACACATGCATCAGGAAATGGCTCACGGTGTGAAGGAGATATCATCTGATCTAGAAAAGAAAATCAAGGAGAAAATTAGACCTGTATCGTCAGATGGGCATACGTTTTGAGTAATTGCCTACTCTATCTTTTTTGATTCTTAGGAAAAACTTATGATCTAATAGCATCAATGTAGTTGTTGGGCATCTTCCTACGTTATTGTAGTATCTAACGTTTTTGATTTAAAAAAACTTATATCATATGAAGACCTATTTAGAGTTAGAAAGCAAAAAGGAAGATTGAAAAAATGGCAAATGAAACTGTAGAGAAGGCAAAAGCCGATGCAAAGAAAGGGATGGATGATATCGGGAAGAAAGTGGCCGATGCAAGGGCTGCCGCAAAAAAAGGAATGGCTGATGTCGAGAAAAAAGTGGCCGATGTAAAGGCCGATGCAAAAGCTGATGTAGAGAAGGTGAAGGCTAAATTTGGGCATGATGATGAGCTAGGGAAGAAAGCAGCTTATGCAAAGGCTGACATAAAGGCTGGTGCGGAGAAGGCGATGGCTGATGTTGACAATAAGATGGCACATGCAAAAGCTGATGCGGAGAAGGCGAAAGCTGAACATAAGAAATAGGATGGCTGACGCACTGAAATAAACGATATATAAGTAATTCAGGCAGATCCAAAATGGGATTCAAAAGACTCTAGACATTCTTTCTCTATCTGCCTGGCCCTCCACTTAATACTTTGAGTTCAATTAGAAATCTGAGAAATCCAATCAGATCAATAATAGGTGATGAAATGGATTATGGCAAAATTTTATTGTGCATGACGGTGTTTGTCTGCCTTACGTTTCAGGCATGCGCACAGTCAGACCCACTAGGTGAAAGTGCCCGCGGAACAGATCAAGCGAGGGATGAAATGGAAGGGTGGCTCAATCAGCCCGACCCCCTACCAGCAGATGTAACTAAATCAACTACAACTGCGACTAGCACAAATCCTAGCCCTGATGCTACCAAGTCAACGACTAAGACTCGCACAACTACTGCAACTGAGCCTACAAGCACGACTAAATCAACGACTACGACCAGCACAACTCCTGCCACCGAGCCTACAAGCACAACCACTGCAACTGCGACTAGCACAACTATAATTTATTATTCATCATTACGGAGGAGTCTTTATGGCCGCAGATCCATTTTATATTACCTTGGCCGCATCTCTGGCTACTCATTTAGCCGAAAAACTCCTGGATGCTACAACACGACGCGTCCGCGAAAAATTCTCGGGGGATAAGCAAAAACAGGCCCTGACAACCGCTTTGCAAGAAGGACTTGAAACTTCATTGAGTTCTTTTCATCTTGAAAAGGTGGATGAAGATCACTTTAATAGCATGTTTGAAGATTTTCTTTATAAGCCTGTTGTAATTGATGAATTGACCCATATCATTGATCCACGCCCCTCGGCGGAGATAGATTTGAATTTTCTTCTCTCTGAATTTACAGCTGAGGGATTTGACTCGGAGACATTAATCTATTTTGATTTTGAGACATTCATCGTTCTTTTTTGCGAATCCTTCTATGATTCGGCGGCCAAGCAACCGGAGTTGCAAGGCGCAATTCAGATCGGATTATTGCGGAAGGTTGTTGATCAGATAAAAGATATTTCGAAGAAAGCGGAGAGAACAGCCAGCGCTAGTGAGCAAACTGCAACGGCGACCACCCAGATCGCAGACGAGTTCAGTCCGCTCATGGAGCGCTTTTTGAGAGGACAGGCTCATGTAAATGAGGTAATTGAGGTTATCCAGAAAATTACTCAGCAGGGATTTGCGCAAATATACGAATTATTGGAGAAAATAGTATCAACTCTGCAAAAATCGGGTTTTGATGTCGAACCTGCTGACGATTATGTTCGGGTATCAGGAGATAAAACGCAAACAGAGGGGCTCCCCGGTCAGAATGATATACGTGTTCTACAGGTGGAAATTTCCCGTTTGAGGCAGTCAGTGGATCGTCATCAACCTAATGAAGCTGATCTCGCTTTGATTAAGGATCGTTATTGCCAGCATATCATTAATTGGTTTGAGAGATTAACTTTCCAAGGCATGATGCGTACTGCGCAGGCTATCTCCTTGCCTTTGGAAGATGTTTATGTCGAGCTAAGAGCTATCGGAGAGGTGCCGGAAGCGGCAGATACATTCAGCGTAGAAGAGCGTCGGCTGTTACTTGAAGTAGATGATAGCGATGAACTCTCTAAACTGGAATTGCTGCGGCAGTTCGACGCCATGCGCAAGGAAAGGTGAAGTCGCACCTCTGTTGAAAAAAAATCTATTACTGAAATGCTTTTCATGCAGGATAAACGCGCTTTTGTGATTTTGGGTGATCCGGGAAGCGGGAAAAGCACATTATTGCATTTACTTGCGCTATTATATGCTCAAGGCCCGAAAGTTGCGCAAAAATACTTGAAGGCTTCCGAACAGGAATTGAAGCGATTACCAATTATTGCCCCCTTAGCAGCCTTCGATGATATGTTGCGTGCCCAACCGGGGATGACTCTGCTTGAATTCTTACCGAAATATTATGATCGACGCCGGATGATGCCGGGGCTAGCTCCACTTTTTCAACGCGCACTCGAAAACGGGAATGCGCTGGTTCTATTGGACGGGCTGGACGAAGTTATTGATTCAGGTACGCGCCGTTATGTGGCCAACCAGGTCACGAATTTGATCAATGAATATAGCTCACGCGGGGTGCGTTTCGTGCTGACTAGTCGTTTTGTGGGGTATCGAGAGGCTCCGGTCGGAAAAGATATTCCCCACCTAAGCGTACTGGATTTTGGCCTGTCAGAAATTAAGCTCTTTGTGCATCAATGGGCACACACTTTCGAGACTTGGGCGGCTGGTGGGGTGGAAACGCCCGAGACAATTCAAAGAGCTCATACACTGGAAAAAGATTTGATGGATGATGTGAACAGCATCGCGAGTGTACGACGTCTAGCCGCCAACCCGTTAATGTTGACCATGTTGGCTTTATTGCGCCGCCAAGTGGGACGCTTGCCTCACCGGCGTATTGAGTTATACAAGCGCTATATGGATACCATGATCGATAACTGGGTGGAAGCTCGCAGCCAGGGCGAACGAGAACATGCGCTAAGCTTGAGTGACCCGCACCATGCTGAGTCGCTCCTGATCCCACTGGCATATTGGTTGCAGAGTACACAACCTAGCGGCACCGCTTCTAAGGTGGATATTTTTAATGCATTAGTAGATATTTGCCTTGAGGATGAAGGATACATCCCTGCCGAAGCGCCACGGGTAGAGCGTAAACAGGCGGAAGAACATACACAGCGATTTCTGAAAGAAATACGCGAAATGAGCGGCCTGATTGTAGAACGTGGTTATGATGCTTTTGGCTTCCTACATCTTACTTTTCAGGAATATTTTTCTGGGCGCGCCCTGGCAAAAATGGATCCCGAAATTCGTTGGAAAGAAGTTCGTGTTCATTTACATGATCCTCGCTGGCGCGAACCGATCCTGTTGTGCGCAGGGCAATTGGGTATAGGCGAGAACAGGCGTGAGGCGGTAAGTGAATTTGTGAACAAGATCCTTACTTGTGATGACCCTACGGAAAATGACCTGCATCGTAATTTGCTCTTGGCTTTGTCTATTGCTTGTGATGATGTTAATCTTGAACCTGCCTCTCTTGAATAAGATCGTCGAGAAAGCATTGGCCTGCCTGCCTAGTAATGTATACATTTTCGCGAATGAAATCATTAAAAGTCTAGGCCAATTGATTGTTAATAAGGTTAAGAGCGCAGAAAAGAGCCTGGCGATCTTAGTAGATTCAAGAGATATACAATTGCAATCGACGACAATCCAGGCATTGGAAGGATGTATTGAATATCCTATTATCTGCCAGGCCATCCTACAACGCCTCGACGATCAATCGTCATATGTCCGCAGTTCTGCGGTCAGCGCGCTGGTGGGACTGGCCGCCTCCGATGCCGACGTGCGCCAGGCCATCCTGCAACGCCTCGAAGATCAAGCATCATATGTCCGCAGTTCTGCGTTCAGCGCGCTGGCGGGACTGGTCGCCTCCGACGCGGAAGTGCGCCAGGCCATCCTGCAACGCCTCGACGATCGAGCGTTAAATGTCCGCAGGTTTGCTTTCAGCGCGCTGGCGGAGCTGGTCGCCTCCGACGCGGATGTGCGCCAGACCATCCTGCAACGCCTCGACGATCAAGCGTCAGATGTCCGTAGTTCTGCGGTCAACGCGCTGGCGGGACTAGCCGCCTCTGACGCCGACGCGCGCCAGGCAATCCTGCAACGCCTCGACGATCAAGAGTCAGATGTCCGTAGTTCTGCGGTCAACGCGCTGGCGGGACTAGCCGCCTCTGACGCCGACGCGCGCGCCAGGCCATCCTGCAACGCCTGGACGATCAATCGTCATATGTCCGCAGTTCTGCGGTCAGTGCTCTGGCGGGACTGGTCGCCTCCGACGCGGATGTGCGCCAGGCCATCCTGCAACGCCTCGACGATCAAGAGTTCATATGTCCGCAGGTCTGCGGTCAGCGCGCTGGCGGGACTGGCCGCTTCCGATGCCTACGTGCGCCAGGCCATCCTGCAACGCCTCGACGATCAAGAGTCAGATGTCCGCAGTTCTGCGGTCAGTGCTCTGGCGGGACTGGTCGCCTCCGACGCCGATGTGCGCCAGGCCATCCTGCAATGCCTCGACGATCAAGAGTCAGTTGTCCGTAGTTCTGCAGTCAACGCGCTGGCGGGACTAGCCGCCTCTGACGCCGATGTGCGCCAGGCAATTGGGAATCTATCGCAAGACCCCAACTGGAACGTACGCCTGGAGATCGCAAACACGCTTGCCCAGACACTCAAAGACCCTAAACTGGTTGAATCTATTCTGCCTTTGATTGCGAGCATGGAATTCTATTTGCTAGCGCCTGAAATCTTCCGAATTTATTGCAGAGAGTCTGCTTGCTCTGGCAGGACTGGTCGCCTCCGACGTGGATGTGCGCCAGACCATCCTGCAACGCCTGGACGATCAATCGTCATATGTCCGCAGTTCTGCGGTCAGCGCGCTGGTGGGTCTGGTCGCTACCGACGCGGATGTGCGCCAGACCATCCTGCAACGCCTCGACGATCAAGAGTCAGATGTCCGCAGGTCTGCGGTCAGCGCGCGCTGGCGGGTCTGGTCGCTACCGACGCGGATGTGCGCCAGGCCATCCTGCAACGCCTCGACGATCAAGAGTCAGATGTCCACAGGTCTGCGTTCAGTGCGCTGGCGGGACTGGTCGCCTCCGACGCGGAAGTGCGCCAGGCCATCCTGCAACGCCTCGAAGATCAAGAGTCAGATGTCCGCAGTTCTGCAGTCAGCGCGCTGGCGGGTCTGGTCGTCTCCGACGCCGACATACGCCAGGACATCCTGCAACGCCTCGACGATCTAGAGTCAGATGTCCGCAGTTCTGCGGTCAGTGCGATGGCGGGGCTGGTCGCTTCCGACGCCGACGTGCGCCAAGCCATCCTGCAACGCCTGGACGATCAAGAGTCAGATGTCCGCGGTACTGCGGTCAGTGCTCTGGCGGGGCCGGCCGCCTCCGACGCCGATGTACGCCAGGCAATCCTGCAACTCCTCGACGATCAAAATTGGTTTGTCCGCAATTCTGCGTTCAGCGCGCTGGCGGGACTGATCACCTCCGACGCGGACGTGCGCCAGGCTATCCTGCAACGCCTCGACGATCAAGAGTCAGATGTCCGCAGTATTGCGGTCAGCGCTCTGGCGGAGCTGGTCGCCTCTGACGCCGACGTGCGCCAGGCCATCCTGCAACGCTTGGACGATCAAGAGATAGATGTCCGCGGTACTGCGGTCAGTGCGCTGGCGGGACTGGTCGCCTCCGACGCGGAAGTACGCCAGGCCATACTGCAACGCCTCGACGATCAAGAGAGTCATATGTTCGCAGTTCTGCGGTCAGTGCTCTGGCGGGGCTGGTCACCTCCGACGCCGACGTGCGCCAGGCTATCCTGCAATGCCTCGACGATCAAGAGTCATATGTTCGCAGTTCTGCGGTCAGTGCTCTGGCGGGGCTGGTCACCTCCGACGCCGACGTGCGCCAGGCTATCCTGCAACGCCTCGACGATCAAAATTGGAATGTCCGCAGTTCTGCGGTTGTATCGATAAGTGGACTAGAAAATATTGATATCCTAGAGAAAGAATATCGGCAAAAGGTGATGGGATGGCTTGGGGCTCGGGTCGATGAAAGATATATTGGATCCGATTCAAAACAAGCGTTCAATAAAGACATAATAAAACTTGCACGTTTATTTGGTGCAAGACTGATAAGCAACTCTTCACTCTTACAAACGATGTCGAAATGGCTGGAGAGCCCACACTGGCCTACACGCTTAGGCGCGGTACACACCTTGGTGCAATGGCCGGGTGGACCGACGAAGGAAATTATGCAAATGATCCTTGTATCGTTGAAAGATAATCGCGGGTTGGAAAGTTATCCTGCCCGTCTGATTGCTGCAATATATCTCATCAACCGCGAACCATACAGCCGTAAATCCATCCAACTCGGTTTGGGTGCGCTAGATTACGGTACTTTTCCGTGGGAATTTTTCCCCAGTGAAAGTGAAAAAATACGCAAACAAGCCGCCCTCCTGCTTGGCACGCTGGAACCATTACATTATGACCGACTTGTGTACGATAAACTGCTCCAAGCGATGAAGAGTGATCAAAGTAAAGATGTGAGAAACACATCTTACACTGTACTGATAAAACTCGCGAGGATCCGACCTCTGCCATGTTGACATATGTTTCATATTGAGTAAGAAAAAGTCAAGGCAATGAGAACAATGACCAGCCATCTTCGTTTTTTTCCTCTTGGCTTCTTCATACGAATGTTCCAGAATTATTGCAGACACGAGAAGTTTGACAACTTCCCATATTCTTGCAGAGTGTGTACTTGGGTTATTCGAAAACGCCCACGAGTTTGGGAAATATCCGATCCAGCCTGAACAGAGAGCAGCATATCTGAAAAGCAGAATCTGCTTTCTTTGATTCCCAGGTCTGTACTTGAAGATAAAGGCGTAGCCATCAGGTGGGCGAAGGACTGGCTGACCTTCCTAGCCGGTTTCCAGCTGGTGATAGGAATAAACCAATCAACCTGCGGGAAATTTTTATTTTAAGAGTTCGATCAACCTTGACAGTCCGACCTGGATCGTATCCCCAAGATAGATGCCGGGCACCTGTTTTTTTAATTCCGGCTGGCCGAGGACAAATGCTCTGCCGCCGTATGCCACCAGCGTGCGGCCGTCAGCCGGCTTGATCCACTTCGGCCAATCCGCCAGGGCGCGGGCGGTTTCCTCGAGCATCCCCACCAGCACCAGCGCACGCGGCTGGACCTGTTCGACAAAGGTGGCCAGGTCGGCGAAGGGCACGTTCTGCCCCAGGTAAGCCACCGGCCAGCCGCGGCGGCGCAGCAGCACACCCAGCATGAGCAGGCTGCCCTCGTGCCATTCTCCGGGAGCACAGGCCAGCACGATCGGGTTGGTCGTGCGGGGTGGCGGCCCGGTCACCAGCCACATCAGCAGGCGCTGGCGCAGGTAGTTGCTGGCCAGGTGTTCGTCCGAAACGGTGATCCGCCCGGCTTCCCAGGCGTCTCCCAGTTCGGCCAGCGCCGGCCCGATGGTATTCAGGGTGATCTCCTCCGGCGAGGAGAAGGCCAGCAACTCGGCCAGCACCTGGTCCGCACGCCTCAAATCATGTTGGAATAATGCCTCGGCCAGTTGGGTACGCCTGGCCGGGGAAGGGGAGGACAAGTGCACGGTCCTGGGGAGCTCAGCCGAATGTCCCGGCAGGCGGCCTTCAAAATCCATTCTCTGCACTGTAATTACGGCCTGGCGCGCCGCCAGGCCCTGTTCGATCTGCGCCTTGACGCTGCGCAGCAGGATGACATCTTTTTCCGAGTAAAGGCGGTGGCCGCCAACCGTGCGCGCCGAGGGGTGCGGAAAGCCGTAACGGCGCTCCCAGGCGTGCAGTGTGGTGACCGGGATGCCGGTCAGGCGCGCCACCGCACCGATGTTGAAAATGGCTTCAGCCGTGGCAAGGGGTGCTGGATTGTTCATTTTTTCTACTTCACATTTCCAATCACGAATGGTACGAATGGACGAAAATTACGAATTATTAAAATTGGTATTCGTGGTATTCGGCAAATTCGTTCAATCCGTGATAAAGAATCTCCATGCTACAAAATCATATTCTCACAAATATATTACCAACATGAACCGATTTTGTCAAGATATATGTAACAATACCTTGACAAAAGATGTACAATTTTGTATAATACCCACATAGATTATCCAAATAGGAGAAAAACGTGGAATCCAAGACATCCTCCAAACTGCTCGAATCTCCCCAAACCGCCAGGATAGCCCTGTGGGGCGGCATCAGCTTCAGCGTGGCCTTTACCGCCTTGATCTGGTGGGCCGGGCAGAGGCTGGCTTCCATCCCGCACCTGCCTGATCAGGGCGCGGCCTGGTATTACTGGAAGCTGGCCACGCCAACCTTCTGGTCGCATTTCACTGCCTGGATGTTATACGCCCTGCACCAGGTCACTTTCTGGGGCCTGATCTACTACGCCCAGAGGCGTGTCAAGACCTATTCCAAGGGTTTGCACCCGGTCAATGTGGTGGCATTGGGCATGAACGCATTCTTCATCCTGCTGCACTTTGTCCAGACGCATATCTGGTATGACGGACTGGCGCAGGATGTCTCCATTTTCAGCTCGCAGGGTTCGGTCATCTTGATGCTGGTGGCCATCCTTTTGATGGAAAACCAGCGGCGCGGCTTGTTCCTGGGAAAGAAGGTCTCTTTCGCCAAACGGATTGGTTCCTTCGCCCGCAAATACCACGGTTACCTGTTCGCCTGGGCCACGGTCTATACCTTCTGGTACCACCCGATGGAGAATACCCCGGGTCACCTGGTGGGATTCCTGTATATGTTCCTGCTGCTCCTGCAGGGCAGCCTTTTCCTGACCCGCATGCACCTAAACAAATGGTGGACCCTGACGCAGGAAGTTGCGGTGGGCGTGCACGGCACCCTGGTGGCGATCTTCCAGGGCCAGGGATTATGGCCGATGTTCGCCTTCGGATTTGCCGGCATCTTCATTCTGACCCAGATGCACGGGCTGGGTTGGAGCCGCCTGGTGCGCTGGCTGGTGGCGGGTGTATATATTGCCGCCGCACTGGTCGTTTATAACAGCCGTGGTTGGCCGAACTTGAATGAGATTATCCGCATCCCGATGATAGAATACCTGCTGGTCTTAGTCCTGGCCGGCCTGATCGCTTTGGGCTTGTGGATGGCTGCGCGCTTTCGCAGAGTCCCTGCGGCCGTCCAGCTCGTATCGGAGAAATCGAATTAATAAGGATCTATCATGAATATTCTCAAAGGAAAAATCGCCGTCATCACGGGGGCCAGCCGGGGATTTGGGCAGGCCGTCGCCAAACTTTTTGCGCACGAAGGCGCCAGCGTGGTGCTCTCAGCCCGCTCTCAGAAGGATATCGAAGGGATTGCCGCAGATCTGCGCAGCGCAGGACATAGCGCCGTGGCTTTTGCCTGCGATGTTTCGGACCCGGCCCAGATTGAGGCCCTGGCACACTTCGCCCTTCAGACCTACGGCCACTTTGATATATGGGTCAATAACGCCGGGGCGGCCGGACCCTATGGTGCCACCTTTGACCTGGCGCCGGAGAATTTCCTGGGCGTCATGCGGACAAACATGTTTGGTGTATATCACGGTTCGAGGCTGGCCATGCGGCACTTCCTGCCGCGTAAATACGGCAAGCTCATCAACATCCTAGGGGCAGGATCCAAAAAACCTGCCCCCAACCAGAACGCCTACGGCTCGACCAAGGCCTGGATCCGGGTCTTCACCCTGGCGCTGGCAAAGGAATACCAGGACAGCGGTGTGGGCGTGTACGTCCTGCAGCCCGGCCTGATGGATACCGACCTGCTGACGGATGTGGTCACTTTTGAAGAACACGCTGAGCGCTTGCGCAAAGTGATGCCCATGGTGATCCGTTCTGGAGGCAAGCAGCCGGAAGTGCCCGCCCGCAAGGCGCTCTGGCTGGCCTCCGCAGCCACGGATGGCAGGACCGGCCTGGAAGTGCACGAAGGATCCACCTTTGGCTTCCTGGTTGGTTTCATGCGGGAAGGCTTGTCCAAGCTGCTGCGCATCCCGGTTCGCCCGGTTGAAATGCATGTCACCGTCATCCCATCGGCTTTTGAGCCGCTGGAGAAATAGAGGAATTTGTGAAAAAAGCTCGTCTTATCAACATCTTTATCGTTGTCTTTGTGGATTTGCTTGGCTTCAGCCTGATCCTGCCGCTCCTGCCGTATTATGCGCAGGAATTCGGGGCCACACCGGTTGTGATCGGCCTGCTGACCGCTGTCTACGCGGCGGCTTCGCTGGTCGGCGCACCCTTGATGGGGCGCCTCTCGGACCGCTTTGGCCGCCGGCTGATCCTGCTGATCAGCGTGGCCGGGACGTTCCTGGGTTTCCTGATCCTGGGACTGGCCGAGCCAATCGGGCGAGGGTTGGCGAACCTGATCGCACCGGCCTCCGCCAATGCCTTTATTATCGGCATATTGTTTTTCAGCCGCATCCTGGATGGCATGACCGGTGGCAACATTACCGTGGCGCAGGCTTACATCACCGATATTACAGATGAGAAGAACCGGGCGAAGGGTTTGGGCCTGATCGGCGCGGCCTTTGGCCTCGGTTTTATCATCGGGCCGGCCGTCGGAGGCCTGCTCAGCGGGTCAGGTCATTACAACATCCCGGCCTTTGTTGCCGCGGGGCTGGCATTCCTGAACCTGATCTCAATTTTCTTCTTCCTGCCCGAGTCGTTGAACGCCGAACGCCGGCTGGCCATGCGTCACCAGACCCGGCCGCCCATCACGCTCAAAGCGCTGATGGTGGCACTCAGCCGACCCAAAGTCGGTCCCCTGCTGAACGTGCGTTTCTTTTTCGCCCTGGCGTTCTCCATGTTCCAGTCGATCTTTTCGTTGTATGCAGCCTATAAACTGCACCTGACCTCCCAGATGACCGGATATGTGCTGGCCTATGTAGGCGTGCTCTCGGTGCTGGTCCAGGGAGTTGGTGTGGGCCTGGTGACCAAACGTTTCAAGGAAAATGCCATCCTGATCACCAGCATGTGGCTGATGTTCTTCGGGTTGGCGGGTTGGGCAATCACCCCGAATCTGCCGGTCATGCTGGTTGTCATGCTGCCCCTGGCTTTGGGTGGCGGGATGCTGAACACGGTCATCAACAGCGCCATTACCAAGGTGGTCAGTCGTGAAGAGATCGGCGGCACGCTGGGCCTCTCCACTTCCCTTGAGAGTATTTCACGGGTGATCGCGCCTTCGGCAGGCGGCTTCCTGCTCCAGAACCTGGGCGCCTGGGCTCCTGGCGTGGTCAGCGCAGCCTTGATGCTCTGGGTGGTCTATTTTACCTACCGGCGCATCATCCTGGTAAAAAGATCCGCCCTTCCTGTCACGATTGAAGTGCCGAATGACTGAGAAGAAACGCATCTCCGTCTGGTTGCGCATCCTGCTGGCGCTTTCAGGCTTGCTGGTCGTTCTCATTCTGGGCTTTGCGGCCTGGGGATCGACACCAGCCCAACCCATGCCGGAAGCACTGTCCGCCCTACAATCCACCTCACAGGTGACCGTCACGACCGGCGATTGGTTAACCTTCAAACCGGCAGACGTGCAGCCTTCCACCGGCTTCATCTTTTATCCCGGTGGGCGCGTGGACTACCGCGCTTATGCCCCGGCTGCCCTGGCGATCGCTGAAAAGGGTTACCTGGTGGTCATCCCCCACATGCCGCTTAACCTGGCTGTCCTCAACCCGGGTGCGGCGGCGGGCGTGATCACATCCCACCCGGAGATCAGCCGTTGGGCCGTTGGCGGGCACTCGCTGGGTGGTTCCATGGCGGCAAACTTTGTTTATACTCATCCCGGCGCCGTGGATGGGCTGGTGTTGTGGGCTTCCTACCCGGCCGCCAGCAACAATCTCAGCCAGGCAGGTGTGCGGGTGCTTTCCATTTCGGGCACGCTGGATGGCCTCTCCACCCCTGAAAAGATGGCGGCTTCGCGGTCGTTGCTGCCCGCCAACACTGTCTGGGCAGCCATTCCAGGCGGTGACCATGCCCAATTCGGCTGGTACGGACTGCAGCCAGGCGACAATCCGGCCACGATCACACGGGAGGAACAACAGCAACAAATTGTTCAAGCAACATTATCTTTCCTGGAATCCCTGAAATGATGTATGCTTGGTTCATGATGTAAGTAATGAAAAAGGAATTCATGATGAGCACTTTAGACCAGTTTTCAAAACAAAAATACCTGAACCTGGAAACCTTTCGCAAGAACGGCGATTGCATGAAAACGCCGGTCTGGTTCGTGCAGGCAGACGAAACGATCTATGTACAAACCTTGGCTGACTGCGGCAAAGTCAAGCGTATCCGTAATAACCAGCGAGTGAACGTCGTACCCTGTAAAATGGACGGTACCCCAGTTGGAAAGTGGGTCCCGGCGAATGCCCGGGAGGTTCCCGATGCCGAGCTCTCCAAAAAGGTGAATCGCCTGCTGGATAAGAAATACGGCCTGATGAAAAAAATGTTTTCCCTCGGTTCCTCCCGCCAGGGACGGAAGGACACCATCCTGGAAATTAAATTGATTGAATAGGAGATACTTATGAAAAACACGCTTCGACAAGTTGTAGTTGTCCTGACCATCCTGGTCACTATCGCCATCAACATCCTGGCGGATGCCCTGCCGATCAACGGGCTGAATACCGGCAAAATCTCGGACAGTTTCAACGTTCTTTTCGTACCGGCCGGTTATGTCTTCGCGATCTGGGGGATCATCTATATCGGCTTGATTGCCTACGCGGTCTACCAGGCGCTGCCGGCCCAGAAAGAGAACCCGCGCCTGCAGGCCACCGGCTGGTGGGTCGTCCTGGGCGGAGTGGCCAACTGCCTGTGGATCTTCCTGTGGCATTATGAGCAGTTTGTTGGGACGCTCGGCGCCATGCTGGTCCTGCTGGCGACGCTGATCGCCGTGTACCTGCGCCTGGGGGTCGGCCGGACCAAGGTCTCGTCCGGTGAGACCTGGGCGGTGCGCGTGCCCTTCAGCATCTACCTGGGCTGGATCACCGTTGCCACGATCGCCAACGTCGAAGATGTCCTGTACACCTTAAACCTGCCGCTGCTTAACGACCACGCAAAAGTCTGGATGGTCATCATCCTGGGCGCCGTCCTGGTGATTGCCGGCTTGATGAACTTCCTGCGCCGGGACGTGGCCTATGCCCTGGTGATCCTGTGGGCGCTGGCCGGTATTGCCGCCAAGTGGCCCCAGGCAGGCAAGATCACCATTGCCACCTGGGTCACCTTCGGCCTGGTGGCTGCCAGCCTGGTGGCGGCGTTCCTGGTCAAAAGGAAAACGGCGTGAAATGAGAAAAAGCCGCTTCCTGCGCGGCCTGGGCATAACCCTGCTGGTCCTGCTGTTGATCCTGCTGGTCGGGCCTTTCCTCATCCCGGTTTCTCCTGCGCCGGGGACCGTACCCCCGCAGCAACTGGCCGACCCTGACAGCCATTTCGTTGAGATCAACGGCCTGAACGTCCATTACAAGATGATCGGGCAGGGACAGCCGGTCTTCATTCTCCTGCACGGCTTTGGGGCCAGCCTGTTCTCCTGGCATGCCGTGATGGAACCGCTCAGCCATTACGGGACGGTGATCGCATACGACCGCCCGGCCTTCGGCCTGACCGAACGGCCGCTCAAGTGGAGCGGCCAAAACCCGTATGGTCCTGAAGCCAATATGGCCCTGCTGCTGGGCCTGATGGACCATTTTGGGGTGCAGAAAGCCATCCTGGTCGGCAACTCGGCTGGCGGGACGCTCTCCATGCAGTTCGCCTTACAATATCCACGGCGGGTGCAGGCCTTGATCCTGGTGGATCCGGCCGTCTACGAAAATGGCGGCCCGGCCTGGGTGCGTCTCCTGGGCAGGACGCCGGAAATGCAGCACCTGGGCCCGCTGTTCGTGCGCTCGATCCAGAAGAGCGGGCTGGATCTGGTCCGGACGGCCTGGCACGATCCATCCAGGATCACGCAGGTTACCTGGGATGGTTACACCCGGCCGCTCAAAGCCGAAAATTGGGACCAGGCGCTGTGGGACTTCACGATGGCCAGCCATGATACCGGCCTGCTCCAGCATCTGCAGGATTTCAAGCTGCCCATCCTGGTGATCACCGGCGAGGATGACCGTATTGTCCCGACCGCCAACTCGGTCAAACTGGCTGGTGAACTGCCGGGTGCCAGCCTGGCCATCATCCCGGAGGCCGGGCACGTGCCGCAGGAGGAACAGCCGACCGCATTCATGCAAGCAGTTAAGGCGTTCCTGACAACACTTCCATAACCGCCTGCAAGGCGAAGGATTCTTCTGAACACAGAGAGTCATAAACTAATTGAAAAGAGGCTAAATGTCAAATAAATCCAATTCTCCTGCCGAGGCCGACGAGAAAAAATTGCGCGGCCTGCGCAGCTTCAACCTGGTCATGGGCTTCCTGCACCTGCTGCAGGGAGTCTTGATGCTCATAATCACCTTCAAGCTCGACAAAACCTACCCCATCTTCACCAATTATCTCAAGTTCGACGTGGCTTCCCGCTCGCTGGTCACCGATCCGAAGCTGGCCTATAACCTGAACTTTGGCCTGGGCGTGGCACTCTTCCTGCTGCTCTCCGCCGTGGCGCATTTCAGCCTGGCGACTTTCGGCTACAAATGGTACGTGGCGAACCTCAAGAAGGGCATGAACCCGGCGCGCTTCTACGAGTACGCCCTGTCCTCCTCGCTAATGATCGTCCTGATCGGCTTGCTGGTCGGGGTCAATGACCTGGCTGCGGTGATCCTGATCTTCGGCCTGAACGCCATGATGAACCTGTTCGGCATCATGATGGAGAAGCACAACCAGCTCACCGGCAAGACAGACTGGACTTCATTCATATACGGATGTGTAGCTGGCATCATCCCGTGGGTCGCCATCATGTGGTACTTCCTGGGCGCCATCAATTCAGGTGGGGCAAACAAGCCCCCGGCGTTTGTCTACGCCATCATCCCGACCATCTTCGTCTTTTTTAACATCTTCGCGGTGAACATGTTCCTGCAGTACAAGAAAGTCGGACCCTGGAAGGATTACCTGTTCGGCGAGCGCGTTTACATCATCCTCAGCCTGGCTGCCAAAACCACCCTGGCCTGGATGATCTTCTCCGGCGTGTTTGCCCCGTAATTGTTGCGCTTTCAGCCTGGGGCACAGGGGAGAGCTCTGTGCCCCTTGCATTTTTTATGGTACAAAGGGTTTTATGTCAAACATCAGCATCAACACCCCTGCTCCTGATTTCGAACTGGCAGATACCAGCGGCAAGCCTGTCCGGCTCTCGGATTTCCGCGGCCGCCCAGTCCTGCTAATCTTCAACCGCGGTTTTGTCTGACCGTTCTGCCGAGCGCACATGGCGCAGTTGCGCCAGGACTTTGCAGAGTTTGAGAAGCGTGACACCGTGATCCTGGTGGTGGGTCCCGAAGACGCCCAGGCGTTCAAACGATATTTCAAGGAACATGACCTGCCGTTCATCGGTCTGCCCGACCCGGCGCATGTGGTCCTGAAGCTGTACGGCCAGCAGATCAAGTTGTTCAAATTCGGGCGCATGCCGGCCCAACTGCTGGTGGATAAGGCCGGGCTGGTACGTTTTATCTGCTATGGGAAGGATATGACCGACATTCCGACCAACGCTGAAATGCTGGCCCTGATCGACAAGCTGGAACAGAAAATCCCTGACGAGCCTTCCATGGGTGTTGTATAATCGTTTCATGCAAAGTATCCCAAAGACCAGCGCGGCTTTCTTCCAGGAATACCAATTCGAGGCCCTCGATGGCGTGAAGCATGCCGACTTGATCATGGAACGCCTGCTGGCCTATGGGGACCGCTCGGAGGTCTCGCTGGTTGGTTGATAATTATGGGGCGGAAAATAATCCGTCGTTGGGTGCAAGCGACACGGCGAACGATTGCTGCCGCGGCGACGGTACGAACTATGGAGCGTGCTCTTTCGACCTGACTGAGTCAAGAATATCTGAGAGACGCCAGGCATGGCCGTATTAAGTTCTCCGCACCTTGAAACGGTCACGCCGCAGATGCTGAGCCTGCTTGCCTGGCTTGGGAGGAGGAAATTCCTGCGCCGTTTCTACCTGGGGGGAGGTACCGCGCTTGCCCTGCAACTCGGTCATCGCAGGTCAGTTGACCTGGATTTCTTCTCGGAAACCGACCCGGTTCACAAACAGACACGTCAGGAAATCATTACGATCCTGGTAAAGCAGAACGGTCAGGTGATTGAAAACGCAGATGGTAATCTGCTCTTCTGGTGGATAACATCCACGTTGGCTTTTTCAGCTACGGGTATGTCCTGTTGGAGCCCGGGCCGGAATTCAGGAATATCCAACTGGCCTCACCGTTGGACCTGGGTTTGATGAAACTGGATGCGCTGATGGGGCGCGGCAGCCGGAAGGATTTTATCGATCTGTATGTGCTGTCCCAGACAATCCCCTTCGATACGGTTCTGCAAGCCGGGGCCAGGAAGTACCCGCAGATGCGGGACTTTGCACTCATGGCAGTTGAGAGCATGGTTTCTTTTGAAAACGCCGACCGGGATATTTCGCCTGATTTGCTCGTGGACGCCCCTTGGGATGAAGTAAAGGCATTTTTTATCGCCCAGGTAAAGCGGTTGGGAAAGACATGGTTTTGGCCCGGTTGATCATGCTGTAAACGGCGGATCATGAGAACCAAGTACACACTGGTTTCAGGAACGGTGGTGGCAGGCTACAGGGTGGCTTCGGGGCCTTCCAAGGATTATCCTTACGGCACGCTTGAAAAGCAGATCCCGTTGTTCAAGCAGCGCGGCCTCGACCTGGAGCGGTTCTATAAAGGCACGTTAAATATCTCGATCGCCCCGCTGGTTTTTGAGATGGTCAAGCCGGCCTACACCTTCCGGCAGGTGAACTGGACCGACCTGCACCCGCCGGAGGATTTTTCGTTTTCGCCGTGCGTGTTGCATTTCGAGGGCGGTGAATATTCCGGCTATGTCTATTATCCGCACCCGGAGACCAAGAAGCGCCATTTCGAGAATGCTTCGTTGCTCGAGATCATCACCACCGCCATCCCGGGAATCCAGTATGGGGACCAGGTGGAGGTGGAGCTCAATGCGGACGAGGTACACATTGCATGATGGAAATCATTGAACAAATTGAAGGGAATTGAACCCTTTACAGCCACTTCCATTTCGGTCGGGGCAGGCGGCGGCCTTTCCAGGTGAGGCGCCCGGCCAGGCTGAGGCGCAGGGAACGAAAGGCCACCACTTCGTTGGCCAGGATGGTGAGAGGATAAAACAACCCCAACCCGGGCGGCAGGCGCATTGCCAGATAGGGGATAAGCCAGACAAGCAGGGAAAGCCCGATGCAGGCGAGCAGCTCGATCAGCCGTGCCAGCGGAGCAAGCTGCAAAAGAAACAGCGCCAGGATGATCAACGGCTCCCAGAACATCACGGCAAGCCAGGCAAATACGAACAGGTACGGCAGGAGACGAAATCCAAATGCCGCAAAATAATTCTTGGCGAAACCGTCGTAAGCCGCACCGCGTTCGGCGTACATCCGGCAGGAGATCATGTCAGTCAGGTTGGCCATGCGCCAGCGCAGTCCGGCTGCCTTGATTTTCTTTGCCAGTTCCAGGTCCTCCACGATGGAAGAGCCCAGGCTTTCATATCCGCCAATGGCTTCCAGGGCCTCCCGGCGGAAGACCATCACCTGCCCGACCGCGCTGGAAAGCGCCGGCAGGCGCAGCCGGTAGGCCAGCCAGAGTGGATTGAAGCACAGCACAGCCCAGGAAAAAAAAGGCACCAGCAGCCGTTCCGGCCAGGTGTGCAGCTCCTGGCGGGGGAAACCGGTCAGCAGGTCGGCCTGCTCGCCGGAGAGCGCCGCCACGATGGTGCGCAGGCATTGGGGGGCATGCAAGGTATCCGCGTCGGTGAAGAAGAGCAGGTCGCCTTGGGCGGCCCGGGTCAATTGCACGCAGGCCCAAGTCTTGCCAGGCTGATCTCCCTGGGAAGGGGTGCCTGACAGGATCTTCAGACTGGGATTCCTTTTTGCCATCTGATCCAGCAGGAGGCGGGTGCCGTCGGTGGAATCGTCATCCAGCACGATAACTTCAAACGCAGGGTAATCCTGCGCCAGCAGCGAGCGGATGCAGGGGGCAATGTTCTTTTCTTCGTTCCGGGCGGGGACAAGAATGGAGACCATGGGCAATTTGAGCGGAGGGACATGTCTCCTGACGCGCCGCAGGATGAGCAAATTGCTCAGCAGAACCACCAGGATAACCATCTGGAAGATGATCAGGTGGAAGATCAGCTCATGTGAGAAATAGGCAGCCATGCTCCCCTCAACGCCCGGTTTGGGAAAACAGCTTTACAAGCCACGGGCGCCAACGCGGCCGCCGGGCCAGGTCTGCCCGGTGCGTCCAGGCCAGGACGAGCACTTCCCCCGCCCAAACCAGCAGCAGGAGCGGGTCTGGCAGCCACAGCAGGATCACGCCGGCCATGACAGCCAGCGCCAGCATCACTGCCCAACCGGCAGTGGTGAACAGTCCCATCCCGATCAATACTCCGATCACGGCAACAAGCGGGACCTTCCAGATCGTCATACCGATCCAGACTCCCAGTACCGTGGCGAGGGCTTTGCCGCCCTTGAACCCCAAGAAGGGACTGAAGGCATGCCCGAGGACCGGGGCGATGGCGATCAGTGCCATTGGCAGGCCGCGTATTCCCAGGTTGAAATAGGACAGGCCGACCGGCACAGCCGCCTTGGAGACATCCAGGACCAGGGCCAGGAGACCCACCACCCGGCTGCCTGATTTAAAGACATTGGTTGCGCCGGGATTTCCATCCCCAAAGCGACGCACATCCAAACCCAGGAAAAGCCTGCCCAGCCATACGGAAAAAGGCAGGGAGCCGCAGAAAAAGGCTATCAAGACGAGTGCAAGCCAGGTCATGGGATGATTCTCGATAATCGTTTCCTCGCTCCATACCAGTATCAGCATCCAAGCTTTCGAGCGACTATTATATTATGATAACCAGGATATTCGAATATATCCGACATTCTCAAGTAAATAACCCATCATGTGACCAGACGGTGTTCCTGGATGGCATCCCTGGAGCATGGAATTGTGCTTAAAAAGGGGGATGGGGCAGGTTCACATGGAATTTCTCAACTTCAGGAAAGTTTGGCGGCACAACCACCTGTTCGCAAACGTTTTAAGAGAGTATGCTACAATCAAAATATGGATATGCACCCGCGCATTGTCTTCATGGGTTCGCCGGACTTTGCCGTCCCCATATTGGAAGCCCTGGCAATTTATTACCCGGTGGTTGGCGTGGTCACCCAGCCCGACCGACCGGCGGGGCGCGGCGGGGCCTTGAAATCGCCCGCCGTCAAGCGAGCCGCCCTGCACCTGGGTCTGCCCATGATCCAGCCTGAAAGGCTGCGCGAGCCCGAGGCCATGCAGCATCTGCGGGATTGGGCTCCCGGCCTGATCGTGGTGGCAGCTTTCGGGCAGATCCTGCGCCCGGTGGTGCTGGATATGCCGAAATTGGGCTGCCTCAACATCCACGGGTCGCTGCTGCCGCGCTGGCGCGGCGCTGCGCCCATCCAGGCTGCCATCCTTGCCGGGGATGTCGAAACCGGCATCACTCTCATGAAAATGGATCCGGGCGTGGATACCGGGATGATCCTCAGCCAGCGATCCCTCCCGATCGCTCCGGATGATACTGCCGGAACCCTCTTTGCCAGGCTGGCCCCGCTCGGCGCGGACCTGCTGCTCGAGACCTTGCCGCGCTATATTTCCGGCGAGCTCCAGCCTCAGCCGCAACCCGCTGAGGGCATCACGTACGCCCCCATGTTGAAAAAAGAAGCTGGCTTGCTGGATTTCACCCAGCCGGCAGCGGCCTTGGAACGGCGTGTACGCGCCCTTGATCCATGGCCGGGGGCCTGGTTCGTCTGGAACAATCAACCAATGAAGGTATTGCGCACCACCGTCAGCGCCGAAAAAAGCCCGGGTGCGGGGAGCAGGCTCACGGTCGATGGGAGCCCCGCCATCGGCACAGGCGAGGGAATTCTTGTATTGGATGAAGTCCAGCCGGCGGGGAAGAAGGCGATGGCGGGAAAGGCATTTCTGGCGGGGGCAAGAAATTGGGAAAATCACGAATTGTGACGAATGATCCGAATGGCACGAATAAAGCCAGGGAAAGAGGATCACGAATTGTGACGAACGATCCAAAGCGCACGAATAAAGCCTGGGAAAGAGGATCACGAATGGTCACGAATAATGCGAATGGCACGAATAATGCTATAGAAAAAGAATCTCGAATAAAAACGAATGATACTAATGGCACGAATAGACCTAGAAAACTTGTTGGTCCGGATGTGATATATCCTGAGCTATCTTACCGCATCATGGAAGCTGTTTTCGAAGTGCATAACCAGCTCAGTCCTGGTTTTGGAGAGGAAATCTACCAAAATGCTTTGGTCAGTGAATTGGAAATTCGAGGTGTTCCATTTGAAACCCAGAAAAATGTGACTGTTTCTTACAAAGGAAAGTTGATGGGGACTTATCGACTGGATTTGGTTATTGACGGTAAAATCATTATTGAATTGAAAGAAGTTGCCAGCCTGAGTGATCTATTCAAACAACAGGTAACTTCCTATCTAAAAGCAACCGGCTTCCGTCTTGGAATCCTTATAAACTTCGGGTCGCGGCGAGTTGAATACGTCCGAGTCGCCAATTAATTTTTTATTCGTCCTATTCGTTCATTCGTGCCATTCGTGATAAGGAATTCCTTTGTGTCAAAATATGTAGCCGCCTTAGATCAGGGCACCACCAGCACCCGCTGCATCCTGTTTGACCATTCGGGCGATATCGTTGCCACAGACCAAATGGAACATGCGCAGATCTACCCGAAGCCCGGCTGGGTGGAACACGATGCCCTGGAGATCTGGGAAAACACCCAGCGCGTGGTGCGCGGCGCTATGGATAAGTCCGGTGCGCAGGTTAATGACATAGCCGCCATTGGGATCACCAACCAGCGTGAGACCGCCCTGGTCTGGGATCGCCTCACCGGGCGCCCGGTTTGCAACGCCATAGTCTGGCAGGACATCCGCACGGACGCCATCTGCAATGAATTGGCCAGGGATGGCGGGCAAAACCGCTTCCAGGCCAGGACCGGCCTGACGCTGGCGACGTATTTCTCCGGACCAAAGATCAAGTGGATCCTGGACAACCTGCCTGGGATGCGCCAACGCGCTGAAAAGGGTGAACTGCTCTTTGGCAATATGGATACTTGGGTGATCTGGAACATGACCGGTGCCCATGTGACCGATGTGACCAATGCTTCACGCACCCTGCTGATGGATCTTGCTACGCTGGATTGGGATGACGGGATCCTGAGCATCCTGGGCATCCCCCGCCTGATGCTGCCGGAAATCCGCTCTTCGTCTGAACTATACGGTAATGCCAAAGGTGGGCTGGGCGGCGTCCCTGTGACAGGTGACCTGGGCGATCAGCAGGCGGCCCTCTTCGGCCAGACGTGCTTTGACCCGGGAGAAGCCAAGAATACCTACGGCACGGGTTGTTTCATGCTGATGAATACCGGCGGGAGGCCCATCCTTTCCAGGAACGGGTTGTTGACCACGCTGGGTTACAAGCTCGGCGATAAACCCGCCGTCTATGCCCTGGAGGGTTCGATCGCCATCACCGGTGCCCTGGTACAATGGCTGCGCGACAACCTGGGCCTGATCGAAAAATCCGCCGACGTGGAGAGGCTGGCCGGATCGGTGGAGGATAATGGCGGCATCTACTTTGTCCCGGCGTTCTCCGGGCTGTTCGCCCCCTATTGGCGCTCGGAGGCGCGCGGCGCCATCCTCGGGATGACACGCTACGTCAACAAGGGACACATCGCCCGGGCTGTGCTGGAGGCAACGGCCTACCAGACGCGCGAAGTGCTGGAGGCGATGGAAAAGGACTCTGGCGTCAGGCTGACCGCCCTGAAAGTGGATGGCGGCATGGTTTTCAATGAACTGCTGATGCAGTTCCAGGCGGATATCCTCGATGTGCCGGTTATCCGCCCGAAGGTGGCCGAGACAACTGCCCTGGGTGCGGCCTACGCCGCCGGCCTGGCGGTCGGGTTCTGGAGAGACGAAGACGAACTGCGGGCGCATTGGGGCATGGGCAAGGAGTGGCAGCCGTCCATGCCTGCAGAGAAGCGCAACCGGCTCTACGCCGGCTGGAAGAAAGCCGTGACCAGGACATTTGATTGGATGGAATGAGGATTGGTTAATTGTTATTCGGAATTGGTTAATCGTCATTCGGTCTTCGTTTCTTGTGAAATTGTATACCCGCCTCCTGACCTCGACTTGCGATTAACGAATAACGATTAACGAATAACATTTTTTGGAGAATCATGAATAGACAAGATACACTGGCTTCCCTGCCAGCCCATTCCCCCACGGTGCTGATCGTCGGCGGAGGCATTAACGGTGTCGGAACGTTTCGCGACCTGACCCTGCAGGGGGTGGATACACTCCTGATCGAACGGGCGGACTTTTGCTCCGGGGCCTCAGCCGCCTCCTCGCGCATGGCGCACGGCGGCGTCCGCTACCTGGAAAACGGCGAATTCCGCCTCGTGCGCGAAGCCGTGCAGGAGCGCAACCGCATGATCCAGAATGCACCCAGCCTGGTCAAGCCGCTGCCCACCACCATCCCCATCTTCAAGACCTTCTCCGGCCTGTTCAATGCGCCGCTCAAATTCCTGGGCTGGCTGGATAAACCATCCGAACGCGGCGGGCTGGTCATCAAGATCGGGTTAATCCTGTATGACGCATTTACCGGCAAGCGGCGTGTCGTGCCGCGGCATATCTTCGACAATCATGCCACTTCCCTGAAGAAATATCCGCGCATCAACCCGGCGGTGCGCTATACTGCCACCTATTATGACGGCATCATCCTTTCACCTGAACGCCTGACCCTGGAACTCCTGCTGGATGCGGAAGGAGAAGGCGACCACGCCCGCGCGCTCAATTATGTGACCCTGATCGGCGTAAAAGACAATGCCGCATTGCTGCGCGACGAATTGACCGGTGCGACGTTCGAGGTTCGACCGCACTTGATCATTAATGCCGCCGGCCCCTGGATCGACGGGACGAACCGCAGCCTGGGCCTGCAGACGCATTACGTTGGCCCGACCAAAGGCTCGCACCTGGTGCTGGATAATCCGGAATTGCGCCAGGCCATTGGCGATCATGAATTTTTCTTTGAGAACAAGGATGGGCGCATCGTGCTCATCTTCCCGCTGTTCGACAAGGTCATGATCGGTACCTCTGATATTCCCATCGAAGAACCGGACTCCGTCCGCTGTACTGAAGAGGAAGTGGATTACTTCATCGAAATGGTCGGGCGGGTCTTTCCGGATATCCAGGTCAGCCGCGATCAGATCGTATTCCGTTTTTCGGGGGCCCGGCCGCTGGCATATACCCAGGCCAGGAATGCCGGACAGATCACGCGTGACCATCACATCCAGGAAGACCAACTGGGTGGGATCCCCGTCTACTCACTCGTGGGCGGAAAGTGGACCAGCTTCCGGGCCTTCTCCGAGCAGGCCACCGATTGCGCCCTGGCCTTCCTCGGATTGCCGCGCAAAACCGATACCAGGTCGCTGCCCATCGGCGCGGGAAAAAACGCCCTTGCCCTGAACGCCGACCAGCATTACTCGCGCTCCGAGATCGCCAGTATGGCCGAACGTGAGAAGATCCTCCACCTGGATGACCTGGTTCTGCGCCGCACCCTGCTGGCTTATCTGGGTCATGTGACCCGCCCACTGCTGGAGGAACTGGCGGATGCCCTTGGTGAAAGCCTCGGCTGGGATGAGGCGCAGAAAAAAGCCGAGATTCTGCGTACCGCCGGGATTCTGGCAGACAGGCATGCAGTCCGGTTATAATCCCTTCCTCTGAGCTTATGCCAGGAATTGCATTGAGATCCAATTAATGAAACAATCGCTCTTGTTTTTGCGCGGGATTTTACTGACCGCCGTGCTGCTAAGCATTTCAGCCTTGTACCGGGTGGCACAGGTGCTGCAGACCCTGGGCATTTCCATTTCACAAAGGAAATGGCTCTTCCTGATCGTTTTGATTGTTGTTGTTACCACGGCTGAACTATTCCTGTTCGGCCTGACATGGTCGAAAAAAAACCAGCAGCGGATCCAGGCTTTTTCAGGTTATGAGCTAAAACAGCCTGTTCTGAAGACCGGCGCGTTGATCCTTTTTGTCCTCCTCCTGGGTTTTTATTCCTGGCTGATCATGTACTCGCCGGTGCGCGGGTTCTTAATGGGCGGTTCTGGTGGGAACGTCATTGTATTGGGAATGCAAAATGGAACACTGAAGATCATTGACGTGATCAACGGTGTGGTCGAAAGCAACATGCCCACCACCGGCAGGTTGATCAATTCGGGCTTGCAGTGGTGGCTGTTCCTGGTTTGCAGCCTGGCTTTGAGTGTCCTTCTGAAGATCAGCCGCGGCGGGCTGTCGATCACCAGGGCATTTCTCACAGCCATCCTGGGCCAGGCAGTCATTTTTAGAATTCTTTCGTATATTCCAACCATTTCCTCCTTCCCCTTTTCGACCGTGTGGTCGGAGGGCAGCCGCTGGTATTATGCTTCCCTGCTTTTTTCACACAAGCTCTATGGATATGCCCTTTCGCCCTCCTTCATTGACTTTCCACTGGACATACTGAATTCGGCGCCTTTTCTGTTGGGCAGGCCATCCATCCTTGTTTTTCGGTCCTGGTCCGTGCTGCTTGGCCTGGGGCTGGCAATTGCCGCCATCCTGCTGCTGGTGCGCCGCTTGAAGATCACAGACGGTTGGATGCGCTGGATATTGACCGCCTGGTGCATCCTGTTCCTATTCCAGGAAGGCAGCATTTATCCCCATTTGCTTCTTTCGGTCATCGTGGTCATTGCGGGCTTTTCAGCCAGGAAGCCCTGGAGGTCGCTGGTTGTCATTGCCCTGGCGTCATTCTGGGTTGGCATGGATCGGATTAACTGGTATCCCGTCCCGGGATTATTGGCGGTTACTCTTTATCTTTTGGAAGAGCCGGTCCATGGGTATGGAAACCTGCTCCAATACCTGAAGAAACCCTTCCTATGGATCGTGGTGGGCCTGAGCGCAGCCGCCCTGGGCTGGTTGACGGTTACCCTGGTGACCGGAAGCGACCTGAAAGCATCCGGTTCGGCCATATCCTCCCTGCTCTTATGGTATCGGCTGCTCCCCAATCCCACTTATCGTTTCGGCATTTTACCGGCCATATTGTTTGTTTCCATTCCCATATTGCTGGTGATTGGTTGGGGGATGCGAAAATCCAACCTGCATATCCTGCGGTTGTTGGGATTGGGCGGCATCATCCTGGTGCTTTTCATCGGCGGCCTGGTAAGCAGCATCAAGGTCGGGGGCGGCAGCGATTTACACAATATGGATGCATATACCGTCTTTGTTCTCATCATCGGTGTCTATTTTTACCTCCAAAGGACCTCAGGTGACTCGGCGGCACCTCCCAGGACCATTCCTGCCATCCTTGTAATCCTGACATTGATCATTAATACCCTCGTCGTGATCCAGGGCGTTCAACTGCGTATTCCTTACAATCAGAAACTCGCCAGAAATGTCATCGCGAATTTGAATAATGCCGCCTCCCAGGCTGCGGAAAAAGGCGAAGTGCTTTTCATCAACCAGCGCCAGTTAATCACCTTCGGGGAGATTAAATCAATTCCTCTCACCTCGGATTATGAGCTGGTGACATTGATGGAAATGGTCATGTCCAACAACCAGCCTTACCTTGACAGATTTCATAATGACCTCCGCAACCGCCGTTTCAGCCTGATCGTGGTCGAGGCCATTACCGACCAGCTTAAGGGACCCAAATATGCTTTTGGGGAAGAGAATGATTTATGGGACCTGCAGGTGGCCCGGCCTCTCCTTTGCAGCTATGAAACGTTTACGACCCTGCCTATGGCGGGTGTACAGTTATTTGTTCCCAGACCAAATCAAACCTCTTGCCCTTAGAACGCGCGTCCCGCCTCTGAAGGCGCGTGGATAACGAAGATCCCTGAGGGACGATAAGGGAATGGTAAAATAGCCTCCCATGAGCGACACAGCCATCTACCACGTCACCTTTCTGCGCCACGGCGAATCAGTCGGGAACGCCGAGGACCGCTTCCAGGGCCATTTCGATTTTCCACTGACCCGCAAGGGCCGCCTTCAGGCCCGGGCATTGGCCAAGCGCTGGCAGGGTGAGGGCATCCTCTTTGACCAGTGCATTGCCAGCCCGCTCCTGCGCGCCCGCCAAACAGCGGAGATCATCAGCAAGACACTCAACCTCCCGCTGGAGCTTGACCCTGATTGGATGGAAATCGACAATGGTCTGCTGGCCGGCCTGACGCTCGAAGAGGCTGCGCAGGTGAGCCCCAGGCCGGGTTTCACCACGCCCTACACACGCTACGGGCAAACGGGTGAAAGCCGCTGGGAAGTTTACCTGCGGGCCGGGCGGGCCATCCAACATTTCCTTGACCGCCCCCCGGGGCGGATCCTGGTGGCGGCTCATGGCGGGATCCTCAACATGGCCCTGTATGCCATCCTGGGCATACCGGTTCAGGCCAATTCCTCCGGCCCGCGCTTCATGTTTCACAATACCACCTTTGCGACCTTCACCTATGAGCCGGAGCGTCACAACTGGCGCTTGTTGAATTTTGATGACCGCCGTCACTGGATGGACGATTAAGGTGGAGAAATTGAACTTCCTGGTCTTCGGGGCGGGCGCCATCGGCACCTACATTGGCGGAAGCCTAGCATTGGCTGGGCACCAGGTGACATTCCTGGAACAAGCCAGAACGGTGCAGGAACTGCAGGAGCGCGGGCTGCGGCTGGAACTGCCGAATGCCAGCGAGGCGCCTTTCAGCATTTCGCCTGCTTCCTTTGCCGTGGCCGGATCTCTCTCCGAAGCCCTGCACCAGGGCCCGTTCGATATAGCCATCTATGCGTTGAAATCCTTTGATACCGCTTCCGCCCTGGAGGGGATGCAACCCTTTGCGGCGCAAATGCCGCCCATCCTGTGCCTCTCGAACGGCGTGGAGAATGAACCGGTCCTGGCTGCCGTGCTTGGAACAGACAAGGTCATTGCCGGGACGGTGACCTCCTCCGTGGCCCGCCGCCTCGCCGGAGATATCCGGCTCGAACGACTGCGCGGGGTTGGCGTGGCGGACGGGCACCCGCTCTCGTTGTGCCTCTGGGAAGCGCTGAACGGGGCTGCCTTAAAGGCGCGGCTCTACATGCGCCCCGCCGATATGAAATGGTCAAAGATGCTCACCAACCTGATGGTCAACGCCAGTGTCGCCATCCTGGACATGCCGCCAGGCGAAGTCCTGGCAAATCCCGGATTATTCCGGCTCGAGATTGCCGTTCTTCGCGAAGCGTTGAAGGTGATGAAAGCCCAGCACATCCGCGTGGTTGATCTGCCGGGAACCCCCGTACGCCTGCTGGCCCTGGCTGCATCCCTGCCGGCTTTCCTCTCCCGCCAGCTTATGGTCAGGGCTGTCGGGGGCGGGCGGGGTGGGAAGATGCCATCCTTCCATATTGATTTGCATTCAGGCCGTGCCAAATCAGAGGTGGAGTGGCTCAACGGCGCAGTAGCCCGTTATGGCGAAAAGCTCGGTGTGCCGGCGCCGGTCAACCAGCGGCTGACAGCCATACTAATGGGCCTGACACGCGGCGAAATTCCTTTGAACGAGTTCAGCGGTCAGCCCCAAAAATTAATGGACAGCCTGAGAGATAACCAATGAACGATAAAATCCAATCCATCACCCTGCCGGATACCGTGGAAGTGCACCTTCCGGGCGGAGGCGTTCTCACCGGCCCGCGCGGAACCAGCGCGAGCGAGTTTCTGAGGACTGACCACAAGTCCGATGCTGCGCCTCTTGTGGCAGCCATTGTCAACGGTGAACTGCGCGAGCTTACTTATTCCATCCAGATGGAAGCCCGGCTCGCCCCTGTCACGATGGCGGACGAGGATGGAGCACTGATATACCGGCGTTCTTTGACTTTCCTGTTAAGTGCGGCTTTTGCCAACCTGTTCCCCGCAAACCATATGACGATCGACCACTCGGTCTCTTCCGGGGGTTATTTTTGCCAGGTGACCGACCGGTCTGCCCTCACCAATGCCGAACTGGTCTCACTAGCCAACTTCATGCGCGCTTGGGTCCAAAAGGATGAGCCATTCCGCCGCCAGGAAATTTCCCTGGCAGAAGCCAAGGAATACTTTGAAAGCAAAGGATACAAGGATAAGGTTCAGTTATTGTCCTACCGGAAGAAAGGCTATGTCACGCTGTACCAACTGGACGATTATCGCGACTACCACCAGGGTTACATGGTCCCCTCCACGGGCTACCTGAAATGGTTCGACCTGGTCCCTGCCGGGGATGGATTCATCCTGCACTACCCCCGGCGCCGCTCACCCACCAAGATCCTGCCGCTGCCTGAATATCCCAAGCTGCTGGCAGCCTTCCGTCAGTATGGTCAGTGGCTGGCGCGCCTGGGGATCGGCTCAGTCGGGGCATTGAACGATGCCATTCAGGGTGGACGCAGCCGCGAGGTCATCCTTGTCTCGGAAGCCTTGCACGAGCAGAACATCGCTGAGATCGCCCGTCAGATCACCGGGCGAGGCGACCAGGCGCGCGTGGTCTTGATCGCCGGGCCATCCTCTTCCGGGAAAACCACGTTCTCCCGGCGGCTGGCGGTCCAATTGCTTGCCCTGGGTCTTTCCCCCTTTGCCCTGGAACTGGACAATTTTTTCGTGGACCGGGAGAAGACGCCTGTCGGCGAGGACGGCCAGGTGGACTTCGAGGCCCTGGAAGCGCTCGACCTGGATTTACTGGGAGAAGATCTGTCCTGCCTGATCGCCGGGAAAGCCGTGCAGCTGCCCAAATATAACTTCAAAGACGGGAAGCGCGAGATTGGCGAGACCATCCAATTGGGACCGGAACATATCATCCTCATGGAAGGCATTCATGGCCTGGATCCGCGCCTGGTGCCCGCCCCGGTGGCCGACCACGCCTACCGCATCTATGTCTCGGCCCTGACCCAACTTAACCTCGACCGCCACAACCGCGTTTCCACCACGGATACCCGTCTGATCCGGCGCATCGTCCGGGACATGCGTGAGCGCGGCTATTCAGCCATGCAGACCATCGACCGCTGGGAGTCGGTCACCGAAGGCGAGAAAAAATACATCTTCCCCTACCAGGAAAACGCCGACGTGATGTTCAACTCTGCGCTGGTATACGAGCTTTCCTCGCTCAAACCGCTGGCCGAACCCATCCTGCGCCAGGTGCCGCATGGAACACCGGAATACATCGAAGCCAAGCGCCTGCTGGCCTTAATGGAATGGTTCCTTCCCCTGGAGCTGGACTTGATCCCGGATAATTCGATTTTACGCGAGTTCGTCGGGGGATCCATTCTAAAAGATTTCACCATTTGGAAGGCTTGATTAATTGAACTTCCTCGAAGTCCTTCTCCTTGCCCTGAGCATGTCCATGGATGCCTTTGCTGTCTGCCTGGGTGCAGGGGCGCAGGTGCACACCCCCGGCCCGCGTCCGGTCTTCCGGCTGTCATTCCATTTTGGGTTGTTCCAGTTCCTGATGCCGATTATCGGCTGGTTCGCCGGGACAACCATCGTGCGCTATATCTCCGCCTATGATCACTGGGTGGCCTTCGGCTTGCTGGCATTTGTCGGCATACGCATGATCCGCTCCGGCTTTGAGGCTGGCGGAGAGCAGCAAAAGAATGACCCCTCACGCGGCTGGACGCTGGTCCTCCTGGCCTTTGCCACCAGCATCGACGCCCTGGCGGTTGGCTTCAGCCTCGGGCTGGTCGGCGTGACCATCTGGTATCCGGCGGTCATCATCGGTGTGGTAACCGGCTTGATCTCCTGGCTGGGGATCTTCCTGGGAAACCGCCTGGGTCAGAAGCTGGGGAAGCGCATGGAAATCATCGGGGGGATCGTTCTGATATTGATCGGGATCAGGATTTTACTGGCGCACCTCCTGGCATAGATCCCCGGGGATTAAAGCAAACGAGGCGGGTTCTTATTCGCCTCATTCGTCGATCTGTGAAACATCCTACCCGCAGGGTACCGGGCTATGGATTCATGCGTACAATTGACTGCGGATTTGCCCGACCTGCGTGCGCAGCCGGTCATCCCGTTCCAATAGATCCGCCACCTTCTCGCAGGCATACATGACCGTTGTGTGGTCGCGGCCGCCCAATGCCTGGCCGATCTGTGGCAGGGAGACATTGGTCTCGCGCATCAGGTACATGGCGATCTGGCGTGGCAGGGCCACATCGTGCGAGCGGTCAGGGGAGAGCAGGCGCTCAACGGACAGGTTGTAGGTCTTGGCAACCATATCCACCACGGCTCCAGGTTTCACATCCGTACGCTGGGGCAGCAGGTCGGCCAGGGCCACCTCTGCCAGCTGAGGGGTCAGAGCCATGCCGCTCAAGTCGCCAAAGGCCCATATACGGTTTAATGCCCCTTCCAGCTCGCGGATATTGGACTGCACCCGCCGGGCGATCAATTCCATGATCTCGTTGGGCATGGTCCGTCCCAGGTGCTCGGCCTTGTATCCCAGGATTGCCAGGCGGGTTTCCAGATCAGGCAGCTGGATGTCAGCCGTGAGCCCCCATTCAAAGCGCGAGCGCAGGCGTTCTTCCAGCGTCACCAGGCTCTTGGGCGGCCGGTCGGATGAAACAATGATCTGCTTGTTCTGTCCATGCAGGGTATTGAAAGTGTGGAAGAATTCCTCCTGCGTGGATTCCTTCCCGGCGATGAACTGGATATCATCCACAAGCAGAACATCCGCCGAGCGGTATTTATCCCTGAATGCCTGGGTGGTATGCGACCGTATGGCGCCGATCAGGTCATTGGTGAATTCTTCGGAAGAAACATAGAGCACATTCTGGCCGTGCTCCACGCAGTAGTTTCCAATTGCATGCAATAAATGCGTTTTACCCAGCCCGACCCCGCCATACAGGAACAGCGGGTTGTAGGCTGTGGCCGGGTTTTCAGCCACCGCTTGCGAGGCGGCATGGGCCAGCCGGTTGTTCGGACCGACGACAAAATTATCGAAGGTGTAGCGGGGATTTAGCGAGGAGTTCCTTGGGCTGGCTGCGGGAATCTCTTCGGTTTCAGCCCCGGCCTCTCCAGGGGAGTTGGTTGGTTGATCCGGGATCTCCATGCTGCTCTCGCTGGCATGGACCACGAAATCCACATCCACGGAGCGGTTCATGATGCCCATCAGAAGACGTTTCACAGTGCTGGACAGTCGGCTCTCCAACCAGTCACGGGCGTAGGCGTTTCCGACTGTAACGGTGAAAAGCCCATCCACGTAAGAGACGATCCGGGTATCACGTACCCAGGTATCAAAGGAGGCTTTAGGCATCTCCATCTGGAGCTGCCCCAAAGCTGACTGCCAGGCCTGCACAGCGTCCATCTAAAATTCCTCCAAAACCCATTCCAAAGACGTTGAAGTATAGGGAAACAAGCCCACTGCCTGCGCAGTGGGGAGCCCCTTTTTCCAAAAAACTGGTATTTTCTTGGTTTTACTTGCTGGGGAGGATAGCGATTGCTATCCATTCATGTAAGAACATTCTAGCAGAAAAAGCTGATTAATTCCAGTCGTGCAGCCTACGCTAGCTTAAAAACATCTGAAATTTTAAGAGAGGTTAAACCTTAAGAAAGCCTGTGAACTGCCCTGCCTTGAATTCCGTGCTGCTCTCAATCAGTCCCCCCACAATCCCGGGTTCGACGTGCTGAGCCGCCACATCTTGGGGTGAGTCGGTCTCACTTCCCGCTGTACTGGCAAATCCGCCATCTGCCCTGCGATCGTTGCATTGGAACGACGCCGGGGTACCGGGTACGTGAAACGCAGAAATTTGGGCTTCGCAGGGTGAAAAGAGCTTGTTCAGGTGGTTTTCTGGGTTGGGGCACGCGGCACCCAGGCGAGAATGGTTGTTCCCTCCCCGGGAGCAGTGATGATATCCAGGTCTCCGCCTACATTGGCCACGCGCGTCTGCATATTTGCCAGGCCGTGACCAACCGTCTGGTTGGTCTTTTCCAGTTCAAAGCCATTTCCATTATCATGGATCTCAAGCAGGGCGCGGTCGGAGGTGCTCCACAGGTCAATCGTAACCTTGCTGGCATTGGCATGTTTGGAAATATTTGCCAGGGCCTCCTGGCATATGTGAAACAATGCCATCGCATTGACCGGCAGCAAATCCAGCAAAGGCTCTTTTGGCCCGGCCAGGCTGAGCTCAATTTTATTGTTCTGCCGGAACTCTGAAACCAGCCTGCCGAGACCCTCGATCAGGCTTTCTCCGCGCAGCTGGCGCGGGCGTAAATCCAGGATGTAGTTGCGGATATCGCGGATGGTGCGGTTCAGGTCCTCGGTTACTTTCTGCAAACGCGCGTCGGCTGCCTTGGGATCCTCGTGCAGCACCGCACGGACATTCTCAAGTGACAAACCCACGCCATAGATGGATTGGATGATGCCATCATGCAAGTCCATGCCGATGCGCTCGCGCTCCTCCAAAATTGCCATCCGGCGAACGTTGGCATGCAGCCTGGCGTTCTCAATGGCCGTCCCGGCTATGGCAGCAACCGAGACAAGCAGATCGAGCTCGCTCCTTGATATGGCCTTCCTGCTGCGGGTGGCGATCGTCATCACGCCGATGAGGTCAGCATGGGCAGTCAAGGGAATGCAGGCAATCTGCCTGAATCCGGCCTTGACCACTGCCAGCCGGGTGACACGCTCATCTTTTTCAAGGGCATTGCTGAGGACCGGCTGTTTGGTTTGGGCTGCCTGTCCGACCATGCCCTCGCCCATTTGGTAGCGATTGCGACTCCAGAATGCCTCGGCCGCTTCGCCGCGATGTAGAACCAGGCGCAAGGTTTCACCATCTTCCTCACGCAGGAAAATTTCCCCGGCTTCCACTTTGAAGTGCGCCATCAACAAAGCCAGCGTTTTGTTCATGATTTCGTCGAGTTCAAGCGAGGAAGCCAGGGCTGTGCCAATTTGATTGAGCAAAGCCAGGTCGTTGTTACGGCGGGTCAGGGTCCGGTCACGCTCCTGCAGGTTTTCGTAGAGACGGGCGTTATGGATGGCAACTCCGGCGTAGGCCGCCAGCATTTCGATGATCGTTTCATCGTCCGGGGTGAATTCGGGGGCGTTGGTTTTTTCGGTCAGGTAGATCTGGCCCAATTGTCGATCCCCCTGGCGAATGGGCACACCCAGTAGTGAATGCATCTCTACATGTCCGGGTGGGAAACCAAAGGAACGCGCGTCCGCGCTGATCTCCGGGATGCGGATGTTGCCGCTGTTCCCGCGCATCAGCGCGCCGATCAGCCCCAACCCGGTCGGCGGGTGTGGAATACGCTTGATCTCATCGGCAGACATGCCAACCGTGATGAATTGCTTGAGTTTTCCCTCATCATCCAGCACGCCCAGCGCCCCGTACCGGGCACTGGCCTGTTGGCAGGCCAGCGAGACGATCTGCTCCAATAGCGATTCTAGCGAGACGTTTTTGACCAGTTCCAGACTCGCCTGGTGTAATGCAATTAATCTCTCTTGAAGCTCTTCACGCGTCAGGAGCATCCAATCACCTCGACAATCTTGATAATTTTACTCCAGATGATGGATTATATCAAACTTGCCATATCTCCAGTCCATCAGACTCGCCTCAATATGATAGCTTTTGCCAGCATGCTACGATAAAATTGCTACTGGCAGGCCTCCTGTCGAAAAATGAGCTTTTGACTATCAGACTACCAGACGATGAGACTCTATGACCACCTCGCGCATACCCGGATTTTATAACCTCCCGCTGGATCAACGACTGCAGAAACTGGCCGAAGCGGCCAGGCTGGATCCTGCGGATATTATCTCCTTGCAAGGCTCGGATGGGTTGACGGACCAGCAGGCCGACCATATGGTGGAAAACGCCGTCGGGACCTTCGGCCTGCCGCTGGGCATCGGCCTGAACTTTCTCGTCAATGGACGGGAGGTGCTCGTACCGATGGCAATAGAGGAGCCCTCGGTGCTGGCCGGGGCCTCTTTCATGGCGAAACTGGCGCGTGCCGGCGGGGGGTTCACCGCCAGTGCATCAGCCCCGGAGATGATCGGGCAGATGCAGGTGCTGGACACCAAGGACCTGATGACCGCCAGCCTGAAGGTGTATGAACACAGGGACGCACTGCTGGCCGAAGCCGATGCGGTTGACCCGCTGTTAAAGACGGTTGGCGGTGGGGCGCGTGACTTGGAAGTGCGGATCATCGAGGAGTCCCCCATTGGGGCCTTCCTGGTGATCCATCTTATCTACGATGTGCGTGATGCCATGGGTGCCAATGCCGTCAATACCGCCTGTGAACGCCTGGCCCCGCACATTGAAGAGATCACTGGCGGACGGGTCCACTTGCGGATCCTCTCCAACCTGGCTGACCGGCGGCTGGCAAAGGCCGCTTGCACCATTCCGCTGAAGGAATTGGCATTCACGTCGGGCGGGGATGAACCCCGTCCCTACAGCGGGGAGGAGGTGCGGGATGGGATCATTGCTGCCTGGGCTCTCGCCGCTGTGGATCCATACCGGGCTGCCACCCACAACAAGGGCATCATGAACGGCGTGGATGCGGTGGTCATAGCCACTGGTAACGACTGGCGCGCCATCGAGGCCGGGGCGCATGCTTATGCCGCCCGGGAGGGTCGCTACACCAGCCTGAGCACCTGGGGCAGAGATGCGGATGGGAACCTGGTGGGGGAGCTGGAATTGCCCATGGCAGTTGGCATCGTCGGCGGGGCCACCCGGGTCCATCCCACTGCCAAGGCGGCGCTGAAACTGATGGGCGTGAAAAACGCTGCTGAACTGGCCGAAATCATTGTCTCGGTCGGGTTGGCGCAAAACCTGGCAGCCCTGCGCGCCCTGGCCACCGAAGGAATCCAGCGCGGGCACATGTCCCTGCATGCCCGCCAGGTGGCCATTGCCGCCGGAGCCGCAGGTGACCAGATCGAGCAGATCGCCGCCCGGATGGTGGCGGAGAAAACGGTTAGAATAGATCGCGCCGAAGAGATTTTGAAAGAGATGAAAGCGAAATGAAAGGGAAGCTTCCTCTAACCTCCGCCGAGATATCCGCCATTGTGGACGGATTTGATCCCATCGATAGGATGCAGATGGAATTGATCTCAAAAATGCCGTCCGGGAAAAGGATCATTCCCATGTTGGAAGCGACTGAAATGGTCAGGTCAGGTTTGCGTGCCGCTTTCAGCAAGAAATTTCCCGAGCTTTCAAAACATGAAATAAATATGAAGATCCTTGAATATATGACCTTTATGGATAAGCATTATGAGTCTCTCTGATTTTCATTTCCTGACAGGCTTCCGAAGTCTCCGAGACTTCGGAAACCTGAAGTGCTAGCGATATCATAAAAAGGTTACCTTTATGACCACTACCCAAATCTCTCCCACCCTACTTAAACCCTCCCGCCCGACCGGCATCATCGGCTACGGAGCCTACGTGCCGCGCTACCGCCTGCCCGCCCGGGAAGTGGCCCGCGTCTGGAATGGCGGCAGGACCTCCGGCCTGCCGATCAAGGAGAAATCCGTCCCCGGGTCGGATGAGGATGTGGTCAGCATGTCGCTGGAAGCGGTGCGCAACGCCATGCAGCGCGCCGGGGTGGACCCGCGTGAGATCCGCGCCGTCTGGATCGGCTCTGAATCGCACCCGTATGCCGTCAAGCCCACCTCGACCATCGTTGCCGAGGCCATCGGGGCTGCGCCGCACGTCCAGGCGGCTGACATGGAGTTCGCCTGCAAGGCCGGCACCGAGGCGATGGTCATGGCGATGGGGCTGGTCGGTTCGGGGATGGCGCGCTATGCCATCGCCGCCGGCCTGGATACCGCCCAGGGCAAGCCCGGGGATGCCCTGGAGTATACCGCTGCGGCTGGCGGGGCGGCTTTCGTAATCGGTCCGGCTGATGAGAGCCTGGCGGTCATCAACTCCTCGTATTCCTTTGTTACCGATACACCCGATTTCTGGCGGCGCGAATACCAGAAATATCCGGAACACGGCCAGCGTTTCACCGGCGAACCGGCATATTTCAAGCATATTCATGAGGCCGGGAAGGCCATGCTGGAAGCCAGCGGGACGACCGCCAAGGACTTCCAATGGGCCGTCTTCCACCAACCCAATGCCAAGTTCCCGCAGCGGGCCGCCTCCTTGCTCGGGTTCACCCCCGAGCAGATCGCGCCGGGGCTGCTTTCGCCGGTCATCGGCAACACCTACGCCGGAGCGGCCATCATCGGCCTGACCGCCATCCTGGACGTGGCCAAACCCGGCGACCGCATCCTGATGGTTTCGTTTGGCTCCGGGGCCGGGTCGGACGCCTTCGATATCACTGTCACGGACAGGCTGCTTGAGCGGCGCGACAAGGCGCCCTCCACGCAGGATTACATCGCCCGCCGCACCGAGATCGATTACGCCACCTATGCGCGCCTGCGCGGGAAGATTGCGATGAAGTGAAATAACCGGTGGTCGAGTAGGCGGTGCTTTTCCGCCGTATCGAGACCACCAATGTAGAGAAAGAGTTCGATTGTTTATGTGGTCTCGATACGCCCCTCGAAGTGCACTCGGGGCTATTCGACCACCTTTCAGCAAAACGTGGTCTCGATACGCCCCTGGAAGTGCACTTGTGGCTACTCGACCACCGTGAATGACAAGAATATGGCCTGGATGTATATTTTGGAATGTGCGGATGGTTCTTATTATGTTGGCTCGACCAAGGATTTAGAGCAGCGTATTCTCCAACACCAGGCCGGGTCCGGAGCAGAATACACATCCAACCGGTTGCCAGTCAAGTTGGTTTATTCCGAAGAATTCGAGTGTGTTTCAGATGCTTTTGTCCGGGAGAAGCAGGTTCAGAATTGGAGCCGAGCAAAAAGAGAAGCTTTGATCGAGGGCAATAAGGAATTGTTACCCGGATTGGCAAAGAAAGATTTTGGGAAGCAAAAGGCACATTTATGACAGACGTCATCATTGCCGGTATCGGCCAAACTCCCGTCGGCGAACATTGGGAGACCTCCCTGCGCTCGCTGGCCGTGAAAGTCATGCTGGCAGCCATCCAGGATGCCGGAGGCCTGCGCCCACAGGCGCTCTACGTGGGGAACATGCTGTCGGCCAACCTGTCCCACCAGGCCCATCTGGGAACCCTGCTGGCTGATTTCGCTGGGCTGCATTTTGAAGATAATGAGCATAGGGTCGGGATCGAGGCTGAGACCATTGAAGCGGGCGGCGCCTCAGGTGGCGCGGCACTGCGCCAGGGATACCTGGCTGTCGCCAGCGGCTTCGTCGACGTGGCGCTGGTGGTCGGCGTGGAGAAGTTCACCGATATGCTTGGCCCGGAAGTGGAGGCGGCAGTCGCCACGGCGACGGACAGCGATTTCGAGGCCATCCAGGGCATTACGCCGACCGCCCAGGCGGCCCTACTGGCGCGCCGCTACATGCACGAGTTCAACCTCCCGGCAGACGGGCTGGCAGGTTTCCCCTTGACGGCGCATGCCAACGCGGCCGGGAACAAGAACGCCATGTTCCGCAAGGCCATCTCCCTGGAGGCTTACCAGAAAGCCGAGCCGGTCAGCGACCCGCTCAATATGTTCGATGTGGCCCCCAACGCGGACGGTGCGGCTGCGCTGCTTTTGACACGGCGCGAACTGCTGCCAAAGGTCTTCTCCCATCCGCTGGTGCGGATCGCTGCCTCGGCCAGCGCATCGGACACCCTGGGCCTGCACGACCGCACCGACCCGCTCTGGTTTTCGGCTGTGCAGGCCTCGGTGGAGCAGGCCCTCAGCAAGGCCGGGGTCAGCCGCGAGCAGGTGGACCTGTTCGAATACCATGACGTATATTCGATCTATGCGGCGCTCTGCCTGGAAGCGGCCGGTTTTGCCCCGCCTGGGCAGGGTTGGAAGTTGGCTTTGAGTGGATCGATCGGCCTGACCGGACAGATCCCCTGTGCCACGCTGGGCGGTTCCAAGGCGCGCGGCAACCCGGGTGGGGCTACGGGTGTATACCAGGCCGTCGAGGCGGTCCTGCAGCTGCGCGGCCAGGCCGGCCCGAACCAGATCCCGGACGCCAGGCTGGCCCTTATCCAATGCCTGAGCGGACCGGCCTCCACGGCTGTGACCCATATGCTGGAGGTAATGGAAGAGGGTTAGGAAGGTAAGCAGGTAGACAGTTACACCGCTGCACAGCTAGACGAGGGATGGAGGAAACAGGCAATCCTTTCGCATAGATTATCTAATTGGCAACCTGATAGTTCCTGAGAGTGCGGCGAACTAGAATTAAGGGCGAAAGGTATAAGGAAATATATGGAAATTTCACGTCATTGGCGATTGAAACAGCAACGATATGGACTGGTAGGGGAGGTATGTCCGCATTGTGATGCCAAGATTTTCCCGCCCAGGGATGTCTGCCCAAACTGTGGCGGTGAAGCGAAAACAGCCTTTGCATTCAGTGGCAAGGGAGAAGTGTTCTCATACACCACGATCTATGAGGCCCCAGCCGGTTTTGATGAAAGTGCCCCGTATACCGTAGCGCTGGTCAAACTGGTTGAAGGCCCGCTGGTGACCGCCCAACTGACTGACTTGGGCAGCCAACCGGTGAAGATCGGCATGCCGGTCGAGATGGTCACCCGCCGATTACGCCAGGATGGGGATGAGCGCGGCATGTTGATCTACGGATATAAATTCCGACCCGCTGGGCTAATGTAGACCCGCTCCAGCAATTGATTCGGAAACTTCACCCGCTCTCCGGGATAATGGGGAGCGGTTTTTTTGTCTGTGCTGGTGCCAAGATTGATGGGAGGCAATCCGTCCAAGCTCTACTTGTCCAAGAGAATTCTATTTTCTGTGCGTATCGATCCCGTTTGCAAAGGGTTATCGTATAAGATCTATACTTAAATCAGGTAGAATTTCCATTTATGCTTTCATTTCGAGGTAAGAAATTTCAACAGGGATTGACCTGGCAGGGAGACGCAGCGAAAATGGCTACCCATGCCGAAGATGTCCGCCGCCTTTTATTGGAATTCGATCGGGCGCTCTGGGTGGTGGACCAGGGCGGTGTTCCTGGGTTGGTATCCAGCGGGGAAATTCATTTTCAAGGAAAGGGGATGGATGTGCTGGCTGTTCTCCTGGCCTTACCACTGGATGGATTTGGCGATCCCTATTTTAGAAGAACTTATGGCACACGGTACGCATATTATGCCGGGGCGATGGCGAATGGGATTTCTTCCGAAGAACTGGTTATCACACTGGGCAAAGCAGGTTTACTGGGCTCCTTCGGGGCAGGTGGACTTCCCCCAGAGCGTATCGAATCTGCCGTCCAGAAAGTAAAGGCTGCGCTTCCTGGTGGTCCTTATGCTTTCAACCTGCTCAATAATCCTCATGAACCGGCCATTGAGCAGAGAACGATGGAGCTCTTCCTGAAACACGATATCCATGTGGTGGAGGCTTCGGCTTATCTGGCCATAACCGGCCCACTGGTGCAATACCGTCTTTCCGGTTTATCACAGGCTGCCGACGGGAATGTGTTGATCGGGAACCGTATCATCGCCAAACTTTCCCGCCTGGAAATGGCACAGCGTTTCCTGGAACCCGCGCCTACAGATATCGTTGGCAGGTTGTTGGAAGAAGGCAAGATTACAGCACGCCAGGCTGAACTTGCCCTCAAGGTTCCAATGGCGGATGATATCACTGTAGAAGCTGACTCGGGTGGGCACACCGATAATCGCCCGTTGGTGTGCATGATCCCAGCCTTTATCGCGCTGCGTGACCAAATTCAGGCAAAACAGCAATATGGCCAAACCGTGCGGATCGGTGCAGCGGGCGGGATTGGCACGCCGGAAGCAGCACTGGTAGCATTCATGCTTGGAGCGGCTTTTATTGTGACTGGATCTGTCAACCAAGCCTGCGTCGAATCAGGAGCGTCAGACTATACCCGTAAATTGCTAGCGCAGATGGATATGACAGATGTGGCTATGGCTCCCGCCGGGGATATGTTTGAGATGGGGGTGAAGGTCCAGGTGCTCAAGCGCGGAACCATGTTCGCCATGCGGGCGCAAAAATTGTATGAGTTATATACCCGCTATGATGCCTGGGAGGAGATTCCGGCGGCAGAGCGTGAGAGGCTGGAGAAAACTGTCTTCAAACGGGATTTTGCCTCCATTTGGGGAGAAACCGTCGAGTTCTTTATGAAGCGTGACCCGCGTCAAGTGGAACGAGGTGAGGCCAATCCGAAGGACAAGATGGCACTGGTCTTCCGCTGGTATCTTGGGCTTTCATCCCGCTGGTCAGTCATGGGGGAAAAGGGACGTGAGATGGACTACCAGGTCTGGACAGGGCCGGCAATGGGTGCGTTTAACCTATGGGCCAAAGGAACATACCTGGAAGCGCCTGGGGCGCGATATGCGGCCGACATAGCCATGCAACTACTGCGCGGTTGCGCCTACATGAACCGCATTCGTTCCCTGGAAAATCAAGGGATCAGTTTCCCGGCAGATCTACGCCGGTATGTGCCGGAGCAGGCCGTTCTGTAATATTAAAGGCCAGACTGATCGTAAGTCTGGCCTTTTTCATTTACTTCTCCACAAATTCAAGGAATGGAATTTCTATTTGCATTGCAGGGAATCCTGCCAGTGTGATGATGAAATCACCGTGCTGCCTTCCCCAGGCTGCCCAGTTCCGATGCGGGTATTCTGGTTCTCGAACGCAAAGACTATGCCAATTACCGTCCTCGGATAGGAGACCGTCCATTTGATAGACCTCCACGCTGCGCGTATCGCGGCGCAAGCCAATTCCCAGTGCTTTTAGCATGGCTTCCTTTGTGCTCCAAATCAAGTTGACCAGCATTGTACGATTCGCGTCAAGGCTGCACAACAAATCCAATTCAGCCTGCGTAAAGTAATCTTCCAGGAAGGCGCCGGAACGAGGCTCGATCCTTTCCAGGTCCACACCGATGTGGAAGGTGGAATCAGGTGAAAAGGCACACAGGGCGAACGGGCCGCTATGGCTGATGGACACGCATTCCGGCGCAGCCTCTCCTCCGATTGGGTGAATGTATGGCGCACCATCTGCTGTATTTTTGATCTCGATTTTATCCAAGGGGTATGACCGGTAAGCTGGAAAACCATGTACCAGAGACTTGGCGGCCCAACGCCCCAGCAGCCATTCTTCCCGGCGTTTGGGGAAGCGCATTGCGGAAAATATACAGGATTCTGATTCGGACAGGAATCCCATGGCGTGATCCTTTGGAATCTGCGAGCGGTGGACGAGGGTCCAGTAAATGATAGGGGAGGTGTTCATGCGAGGCGTTTGTTGAGGTCGGATCATGAATCTCTCATTAAGCCCAAGAGTGGCTCGAGTAACTCCTTCTTGATGGTATCCGGAAGTGGCGTTGTGCAGTAATTCTTCATTTCCAGATGGAGCCGGCCTTTATCATCCACCACGTGGGCGTCAAAATACAATCTGCCCGTTTCGGTCTGGAATGGCTTCACCTCGGCGTAGATGGCTTCACCATTGACGCTATGATGGTAAAGGGTCAGGTTTTCAATGGAACGCGGAAGAGCGATGGTGCCAGTCTTGCCGATCTCCCAGATGCCAGCGGTCTGGAGACATAACTCCACCAGAGTAGGTGTACTCAGCAACTCATGTTCCACATTCAGGATGGAAGGCAATTCCTTATTCAGCTTTCCGATCAGCGTGTTTCCGGAACGTTGGACGCCTTCCAATACCTGGAATGCAGGACCGTGAAAATACAGGCGGTAGATATCCTCGGACGGAACGGTGTAATTGCCATTCCACTTGGGTATTTCCATTCTGATATCCTTCACTTGCGTTTCCCTGGGCATTAAATACACCTTGCCGGTGAAATGTTGCATTTGCTCATCGGCACCAGTCTTAAGCAGGCGGGTTGACTCCAGGGTTACGTATACCACCAGACCAAATGGCTCGTGCATAGCGCGCACCTTCCAGGTGACACGGCGTGGTTCATTATGGTAGAACTTGAAGGCGGTCAGGAATTGGATGTCCTCCAGCCTGCTGACATCCAGCTCGCACTTATTGGAAGCCAGCACCGAGCCGATGTGCCGGGCTGCTATGGAAAAGCCTTCAATCCCCATTACGCCTGGCAGGACGGGGATTCCGTTAATGGCATGATCGTGGAGGAAAGGCTCGGTCTTTGGATCTAGATCGGCTTCCAGCGTCAGGCCGCGCTGCAAATCGAAGCTGGCCACATGACTGAGCATGGTGTGGATCGGTTTGCCGAGGCGCAAGGCTTGATCAGCTTTCTCCAGATCCATGCCAGCTGGGGTGGCGCGCGCTTCGAGCAGCGCACCGAGCGAACCAGCGATGACAACCTCACCACCGCCGGACACCAGCTCAGCCTGCACCATCGGGGCGGCCAGTTCCGGCTGGACCATGTCAATGCCGGCCATCTTCATTAAGGCCGGGATATTACCGCGGGTGGCCATGCCCACACCACCCCAGGCGCTCCAATCGATGGCAACGGCTTTGAGGCCAGGATACTGGTTGCGCAAACTCGAGGCGATTTTGCACAGTAAATCGTTGGCGGCCGCATAATCGGTCTGCCCGGAATTACCGAAGCGTCCGGCAACGGAGGAAAAGAAGACCATGCTGCGCGGCAGTATTCTGTTGGCTTGCATGGATTTAAACATATTAAAGAAACCATCAGCCTTGACGGATACCACCAGGCGGAATTCCTCGACGGGCTTCATTTCAAGCTTGCGGCTGCGCTCCAACCCAGCTGCGTGCAGGAAGACATCAATGCGGCCTTCATTCTCCTTGACCTTCTGGAAGGTTTCATCGACTTGGGCTGGATCAGTCACATCGCAGGTCAGATAATGAGCTTTACCACCCAGCCGCTCGATCGTGGAAATGGTCTGCCAGGTGGTAGCGGAACGTTCGATACCGAGCAGCGCTCCTTCCACCTGTATGGGGGTCGGTTTCTTGCCATCCCGGGAGAGACGAGCGATCAGGTCGGTTTTCAGGGCTTGGCGATTTTCTGCTAGGCATAGGATATCCGGATCATCCCGGCCAGGCAGAGGGATTCGGTCGAGCAGATAGAATGTCCCGCCCGTGGCGCGCACCAGGTCCTCGACAATCGGGCGAATGATGCCCCCGGAGCCGCCGGAGACAAGGAAAACACCGCCCTGTTCCAGGGTGAAATTTGGCTGGTCGGGCAGGGGCTGTTCGATGGTAGCAATGCCATATCGCAGGTCACTCTCCCAGCCAATCTCCAGCGCCCCGGCATCGTGCAACGTCTCTTCGATCAGGCGGGTAGCGATAATGCCCGGAGTGGCGCATGTTGAGAAGTCCACTATCTTGACAAATGCCTTTTCACGTTCCCGCGCCACAGCCTTGGCAAAGCCGCTCGTCGCGCCGCCCAGCGGGGCGGAGGCGCCTTCAAAGGTGTAGCCGTGCAGCCCGCCCAAACGGGTGGCACATACCAGGAAGGTCTCCTCGGGAAGGGCTTTCATGATCGTGTAGAGGCTGTACAAGCGTTCTTCAAGCCCGGACTGCCAGTCCTTGACAGTCATATCAGCCAGCTTCGGCTCGACTTCCAACGCGGGCAGGAAGTATACGCCAGCAATCGGGCCTTCGGTTCGCCATGCATTCAGTTTGGTGGAGATGTCCTCGGCATCCAGCGCGGCGTTGAGCCTTAGCACGGTCACCTTGCGGGCAGCCAGTTTCCTGGTGAGCCTATCGGCTACCTTGGATTGCCCTTCCACCACCAGCACGCGTTGACCTTCGGCCAGCTTCACGCCAGTCGGCAGGCACAAATCCAGGCGCGGGCGCAGCATCGGCACAGGAGCACGACGTACGATCATGCTCCCTTGTTTGGTTTCCTCAGGACCTTGTACATCGGTCTGAACCGGGGAAGTTTCAACAACCTGCCTGGCCTTCTCGCGAGTATTACGTTCAGTTTCCACGAAATTGATCACCTTGGCGAGGGTGTTGTAGTCTGACAGGCGCAAGTTCTCGCGGCGAGGGATGTCCCAGTAGGCGCGGATGGAGGCGAACAATTCCGCTTGTTTTACCGTGTCGATACCCAAGTCAGCCTCCAAATCCAGTTCCAGGTCGAGCACTTCAACCGGGTAACCTGTCTTCTCACTTACAGCAGAAAGAACATACGTCTTGATCTCGTCCGTGCTCGCCTGGGGAAGGTCCGGTAAAACATCTGCTCTCATTGATGCTTGCGAGTCGGCCGAGGTAACAGCAGCAACCTCCCGGACAGACCTTGCCGCCCGAATGGAGGCTGGTTCCAGGGCTTCTTGCACGAATCGGATGACCTTGGCAAGTGTGTTGTAATCAGCCAGCCTCAAATCCTCCCGGCGAGGAATATTATAGTGACTACGGATGGAGGCGAATAATTCGGCCTGCTTGACGGTGTCAACCCCCAAGTCAGCTTCGAGGTCGAGGTCAAGCTCGAGCACCTCGGTTGGGTAACCGGTCTTTTCGCTGACAGAAGAGAGCACGAAGGCCTTGATGTCTTCGATGCTCACCTGTTGGTTCGCGCTGCCGTCCCCAGCGGCGTTTGTCTTTGGCGCTGGCGTCAGCGCTTGCGTAGGCAGATTACCCGTCACGCAGGCGGGGACACTGCCTGAGTCAGTAACACCCGGGCAGAGCGAGTCCTTGACGAAGTTGATCACCTTGGCGAGCGTGTTGTAGTCTGCCAGGCGCAGGTCCTCGCGGCGCGGGATATGATAGTGGGTACGGATGGCGGCAAACAGTTCGGCCTGCTTTACGGTGTCGATGCCGAGATCGGCTTCCAAGTCAAGGTCAAGTTCGAGCACGTCGGGGGGATAGCCGGTTTTATCGCTTACAGCCGAGAGTAGGTAGGCTCTGATCTCATCGTCGCTGACTGAAAGGATTGCCACCTGTTTTGGTTCTGGAACACTTATGACCGCTATCGGTGTTCCGGCAGGGACAACCAGAGCAGCAGGTTGAGATGGAGCCGTTGAGATGGGCATAACCGCATGGCTGGCCCATAATGTGGGACCCTGTCCGTACTGCCAGGTTGATACTGCCGGAGAACGGGTGGGGACACCCTGATCCTTGATCCGCAGGGTACGCTGGGAGACTTCCAGTTCTGCCTGGTTGTAACCGGTGATATCACACAGCCAGCGCTGGTAGTCAGGTTGGATCAGGCGCTCGCCCACACCAGCAACCTTGCGCAGCAGGGTCATGGCGATTTGCGAGCCAAAGCCGGCGCCCAGGCGGAGGGAAAACTGCACCGGGTATTGGCCGCCGTGCGAGAGGTTCAAGTTGCCCAACTCGGGGTCCGGATCGAAGCCGTTCTGGATGTGAGCGATGGGCGGAACCACACCATATTCCAACCCCTTGACCGCCACAACATCTTCCACACCTACGCCCATGGTATGACCTGTGTAACCCTTGGTATTGGCGATGATGACTTTGTTGGCATACTCGCCAAAAACGCTGCGCAAGGCGTGGATTTCGGCAGCCGCGCTGCCGCCGCGGGCGGGTGTATAGGTTTCATGCGAGACGAACATGGTTTCTGCAGCGATAGCTTTACGGGAGATGCCAAAGCGGGTTTCGGCAGTCTGGAGCAGGCGCTCCATCACCTGGCTGACATGCTGGACGTTCAAACGGGTAGCATGGAAGGCGCTGTTAGCAATGTTGGTGGCCATCACTTCGCAAATGCCGCGCATACCGCGCTCTTGTACGGCATCTTCCAATTCGACCACCAGGGCAGCCGCGCCCATACCGATGATCATACCGTTGCGGCGGCGGTCGAAGGGCAGGGCGGCCATACGCAAATTTCCTTCGGGTGTAGCTGCGCCGGAGGCCATCAAGGATGTGCCGATCCATTGGGAAAGGCTGCCGCTGATCACATCATCACCAGCTATGATAACCACACGCCGGGCGCGTCCGGAACGAATCCAGTCCTCGGCAATGGCGACTGCCTGGGTGGTAGTGGCGCAGGCGGCGTTGACGTGCGTGTTCGGGCCGCGCGCACCGATATATTCGGCAAATTGCGAGTGGCCCATGGATAGGACACGGAAGATAAATCGCCGGTCGAAGTGATAGTCCAAACGGTCGGCCTCGATCTTCAGGTCGGCAATTCGTTTTTCAAAGGAGGCTTTCAGGTCAGTCTGCTGCGCTGGTACAAGGGCAGCCATATGGCGCAGTTCTTCGATCGTACTGATGACCATTTCATACTTGTAATACTTGTCGGCTTCGTCGGCCATGCGGTCCAGGCCTGGGAAAGCCGAAGCGAAGATCACGCCGGTTTCATCGGCCAATGCCTCGGGCAACTTCCAGCGGTCAGGCAGGTATGAGCCAGTGCTGGTCTGCTTATAGGCCATGACGAGCGGAATGCCGGCATCGCGCAGGGCTTCGATTCCGGCGCCGATGGCGAGCTGGGTGGAAATGTCGATCGCTTCCAGACAATCATGTGGAATGCCGAACTCTTCCGACAGGTCAAAAATGCCACGCTGCCCACCCAGCTTGAGAGTCAGGGCCATATCGTCAATCGATTGCATGATTGCACCGGCATCACTCTTGACCAGCCGGGTGGGCCGCTTGTCGAGCATACCCTGGCGGATCTCGTCGGGCAGGGATTCAATACGCATGTCTCCACTTAAAATGGAAAGGATGTTGTTGTCTTCGAAGACATGCCGGCCGCGTCCTGGTAAACCCAGGCCAGCGCCGCTGATGACGACCGAACCGGTAAGGGGCAAGTGACCATCCGAAGTGGCAGAACCCGGAATAATGTTTTCTTGTGGGCGGATGCCATCCACCTCTATTTTGGGGGTCCCTGCGGGAATGCCCGTCACGCCTGCGGCATAGAGACGTGCCAGGGCTTCGTTCAGACTGGGCAGATCACCCTTGCGAGGATGGTTGGTGGCGAGCACATGGATATCCGGGTGATTCTTCAGGATGTCGGCCACCAACCCGCTGAGGACGCGCTTGGGACCTACTTCTACAAAGACACGTGCACCCTGTTCGTATAATGTCTGTACACCTTGAACGAAACGTACTGGAGAAGCCACCTGGGCAGCCAGGATGTCGAGGATGCCTTGGCGGTCGGTGGGGTAGGATTTCCCCGTCACGTTGGCCATAATGGGAATTTTTGGGCTTTGAAGGTTCTTGCTGGCAATGACTGTGCGCAGCGGTTGGCTGGCAGGGGCGACGATCCTGGTATGAAAGGCATGCGACACCGGGATCTTGGTGGCTTGCATCCCTTCGGCCAGGAAAGAGGCGATGGCGGCGTCCACAGCGGTGGTTTCGCCACCAATGACACACTGGACCGGGCTATTGATGTTGGCGATGACCACGTATCCCTCGATGGCCTTCAGGATGCGTTCCACTTCGGCCAACGGCGCGGAAATGGCAGCCATACAGCCATTATCGCCGGCAGCCACCTTGGCCATTTCCCGGCCGCGCGCGCTAACCACCTGCAGTGCTTCCGTCAAGTTCAACACACCGGCAGCGACCAAGGCTGCGTATTCACCCAGGCTGTGACCGATCACCATATCGGGTTTAAAGCCGTACTTTGCCAAAACGCGCAATAGTGAGACGTGCACCGCGAGCAACGCTGGCTGGGTGATATCGGTATGCCGCAGCCTTAATTCCGCCTGGGCGATGGCATCGTCATTACCCTCCACGAAAATGTAATTGGTGATAGGCCGTCCGAGGATAGGAGCCATAACTGCGTCGGCTTCTCGGAAAGTTTCGGCTACCACCGGCTCCATGGCGCGCAGGTCACGAAGCATGTTGACATACTGGGAACCCTGCCCTGGGAACATGAAAGCGACCTGACCGGGTTTGCCGCTACCGCGGTGGATGCCTTGAACGCCCAAAGGCTGCCAGCTGGCCGGCACGTCACCTTCAAGGGCTTTCTGCGATTTTTCAATACGGGCGATCAGCTCCTTGCGGTTTTCGTATTCAATTACCAGACGTTCGGACCGACCAAGCTGGGCCGGGGTGGGACAGAGGTTTTCAGGCAGATGACCTAATTTTGCCTGGTGTAGAACCTCCGCCAGCCTTTCGCCCAAATCTACGGCGGAGTCCGCTCCGAGAAAGAGCAAGCCGCGATAGAGCCTGCGTTCCACTGGCTGAGGCTCGACTGAATCGATTCGGGCGGCCACTTGCAGGTCTGGGACCGGGTATATGGCTTTTTCTTTTGTCAACACACCCGGGATATATTCTTCCACGACAACATGGAAATTTGTCCCGCCAAAACCAAATGCGCTGACCCCGGCAAGGCGGGCGCGGCCAGGAATAGCTTCCCACGGTGAGAGCCTTGTATTCACATAGAAGGGTAGATGGGCAAAGTCGATATTTGGATTGGGTTTATGAAAGTTCACTGATGGAGGCAGCAGGTGTTCGTACAGCGCGAGGGTGGCTTTTAGCATGCCGGCTGCCCCTGCTGCACTCTTGAGGTGCCCAAAGTTGGACTTGACCGAGCCGAGGGCCACACTGCCTGCCCGCAGATCGAGGCCGCCAAAGATGGCATTCAGGCTGTTGACCTCTGCCAGGTCACCGACGGGGGTGGAGGTGCCATGTCCTTCAACCAGGCCAATTGTGGATGGATCCACGCCGGGAATCTTCCAGGCGCGTTCGATGGCGCGCTGTTGACCGAGGGGATTGGGGGCGGTGATGCCCTTGCCTTTTCCATCGCTGCTGCTGCCGATGCCGCGGATTACAGCATAGATTTTGTCGCCATCGCGCTCGGCATCAACCAGGCGCTTGAGCAGGAAAACCGCCGCCCCTTCGCCCATAATAAAACCATTGGCGCCTTCGGCATAAGGACGCGAGCCATCCGGGCTTAGGGCACCGATTTTGGAGAACTTGACAAAAGATTCAACCCCCATGTTGCGGTCTACGCCGCCGGTCAGGACTGCGTCGAACCGGTTGGAAGCCAGTCCTTCCACTGCAGTTTGCAGGGCAGCCAATGAGGAGGCGCAGGCGGCATCGATAATAAAGTTGGGACCTGAGAAATTAAATACGTTCGCCACTCGCCCGGCAATGATGTTACCGAGTTCCCCTGGCATGGTGTCTTCGGTGATTGCGGGGATGCGTGCGTGTATGCCGGCCGCCAGCCCTTCTTCCAGCGCAGTTTTTACGTCTTGGGACAGGCTTTGGAAGGCTGGAGTGGCCTGCAGGGAGGCAATGTATTCCGGCAGGTGTATCCGAATGGTGGATAGATAATGGTTTTCTCCGGCCATCGCATTACCCAGGATAACGGCAACCCGTTCCGGGTTTAGGGGACGGGACGGATAACCATAGTCTTTCAAGGCTTGAAAACAGGACTCAATAGCCCATTGTTGGCCTTCATCCATCTTTTCGAGCGCGCGGGGAGGAACTGCCATCCCCATTTTGCCGGGCTCTAGCTTGAAGCCGCGCACCCAACCACCGATTTTGCTATAGGTTTTGTCGGGAATGGAGGGGTCAGGGTGGTAGAAGAATTCCGCTTTCCACCGATCGGAAGGTACCTCGACGATGGAATAGCGGCCTAGGCGGATATTGCTCCAGAAGGATTGTACATCCGGGGCATCGGGCAGTATGGCGCCCAATCCAACTATGGCAATAGGGATATTTTCGTTCATAAGTCTCCTAATTTCGCAATGACATCATTCAAACTGCACCAATAAAGCTCCCTTTTCCACCTGGCTCCCCGGTCCGACTTCTACTTTGATCACCCTGCCTTCGCGCGGGGAGCACAGTTGCATTTGCATCTTCATCGATTCGAGAATCACCAGAACCTGCCCCTTTTCAACCAAATCGCCCTCGTGGGCGGGCACATCCACAACCAATCCGTGCATAGGTGCGGTCAGATTCGCAGCCACACAATCATTTGGCAATTGCGCCTGTTTCCTGACACGCGAGATGATGCGCGTGACGATCCGGCGTCCACCCAGAAGGTACACCTGCCAGGTGTCGGCCTCATGGCTGCTCAGGAAGACTTCCAATGCCCGTTTCCCAGTGTGCAAGAGGTGAAGACCACTTAAGTTCAGCGGCGTCATTTTCGTATCCATTTCTTCGCCGTTGACGGTGCCGCGATCGCCTGTGATATTTACCTTGTAAATCCGATCTTCGATCATGACAGTATAGAGCGACATGCTTTTTTTCCTCTCTTTCAACCTTTGTTCATTTGCTCTTGCCAGGCAATCATCTTCCAGTAGCTGCCCCGGTTGATTTCTGGTAAGACGTTTCCACCACGCTGCTGGTGGACATGAAGTGCGGTTGCCCAGGCCAGATCACGCTCGAGGCTCGGTTCCGTGCTCGGAGGAACAGGCTGGAAAGTGTCCAGATAGCTGGTGGTCATTGCACCGCTTTTGAACTTAGGGCTGTCAATGATCTGCAGGAGGAAATTGATATCTGTGCTCAGACCGCCTATCTGGTATTCCTGCAGAGCGCGGCGCAAGCGCTGGATGGCAACCGCCCGGCTTTCTCCCCAAACGATGACTTTTGCCAGCAGCGAGTCGTATTCCGCGCCGACCGCCATACCCTGGTAAAGGGCTGAGTCAACGCGAACCCCGGGCCCGCCGGGCTCTTTCAGGTACAGGACCTGCCCGGTGGAGGGCAAGAAACCCGCCTGGCAGTCCTCGGCGATGATCCTGGCTTCAATGGCCGCGCCGCGCGGGCTTGTGGCGTTGGGGAGCGGCCGGATGCCTTCGTTCATCGCAATTAAAAGTTGCTCTTTGACAATATCGATTCCGGTGACCACTTCCGTCACAGGATGCTCCACCTGGATGCGTGGGTTTACCTCGATGAAATAGAAGCGGTTTTCCTTATCTAAAAGAAACTCAACCGTGCCAAGACTGCGGTATTTGAGCGCCTTACACAGTTTGAGAGCAGCATCATGGATCTGGAGGCGAAGGTTTTGCGCCAGGCCAGGCGCAGGAGCTTCCTCGATCAACTTCTGACGGCGACGTTGGATGGAACATTCACGTTCACCCAGGCAGATCACTTGCCCCTGCCCATCGCCCAGGATCTGTACCTCAATGTGACGGGCCTGCTGGACGAGCGCCTCGAGAAAGACGATGTCATCATTAAAGGCAGCCTTGGCCTCGCGGCGTGCCGCTTCCACCATTTCCGGCAGTTCTTCTGCCGAATGTGCGAGGCGGATACCGCGCCCTCCACCTCCGGCTGCAGCCTTCACCAGAATCGGATAGTGGAGCTTGGTGGCCATATCCACGGGAAGCTCATCGGGCAGCGGCTCGTTTGTCCCGGCGAGGACCGGCAGACCGGCATTGCGCGCCTCCGAGCGCGCTGCCAGCTTGTCACCCATCCTGGCGACCGTCTCCGGACGCGGCCCGATGAATGCGAAGCCCTGTTCCTCCACGGCGAAGGCGAAATCCGCGTTTTCAGCCAGGAATCCGTAGCCGGGATGGATGGCCGTCGCTCCACTCTTCCGAGCCGCCTCCAACACTGCTTCAATATCGAGGTATTGCCCCTTTGCACCAATGAAAACCGCCTCGTCGGCATAACGGACATGCAGGGCGGATTCGTCCACTTCGGTGAAGACCGCAACAGATGGCAAGCCCATCTCCCGGCAGGTCCTCAAGATGCGTACGGCGATCTCCCCGCGGTTGGCAACCAATACTTTCATCTTTTTCATAGCGGGATGTTCCCATGCTTGCGTGAAGGGGAGACCTGGCGCTTTTCCCGTAGAACCTCGAGGCTGGAGATCAACCGTTGGCGACTTTCGGAGGAACTCGATCACATCATCCAGGTAACCATGGCTGGCAGCAATGAAGGGATTTGCCATTTCAAGGCGATAATTTTCGATAAGCGCTGCCCTCCGGGCGACGGGGTCTGCATCAGCCTGGATATCCCTGGCAAAGACGATGTTGACGGCACCTTCCGGCCCCATGACAGCAATCTCGGCACCCGACAACGCGTAATTCACATCTCCACCGAGATGCTTGGAGCCCATTACAATATATGCGCCGCCGTATGCCTTACGTAGAATCAGGGTTACTTTGGCGACAGTCGCTTCAGAATAGGCATAGGCCAATTTGGCACCGTGGCGGATAATTCCGCCGTGCTCCTGGTCGGTGCCGGGTAGGAAACCGGGCGTGTCCACCAGGGTGACCAATGGGATATGGAATGCATCGCAAAAACGGATGAAACGGGCTCCCTTGTCGGAGGAGTTGATGTCCAATACCCCTGCCAGATGCAGAGGCTGATTGGCGACGATACCGACCGGGTACCCGTCCATGCGGGCAAAGCCAATCACCAGGTTGGGAGCGTACTCACTCTGGACTTCCAAAAATTCTTTGCCATCCACCAGCACTTCGATGATTTGGCGGACATCGTACGGCTGCTGCGGATCAGTGGGGATGATCTTCGCCAGTTCCGGCGTTTGACGCTGTGCGTCGTCTTCCGGGGGAAGGTATGGAGGTGGGGTCAGGTTATTGGGAGGCAGAAACGAAAGTAACCAGCGCACATTTGTGAGCAGCATTTCCTCGTCGGGGGCTGTGAAATGTGCGACTCCGCTGAATTCGCGATGGATGGCAGCGCCACCAAGCTGGTCGAAGGAGACCTCCTGGTGCGTGACCATCTTGACCACCTCCGGGCCGGTAATGAACATGTGAGCGGTTTTTTCGACCATGAAAACGAAATCGGTGATGGCTGGCGAATAGACTGCGCCTCCCGCGCAAGGTCCGAGGATGACGGAGATCTGCGGTACCACGCCTGAAGACTGGACATTGCGATAGAAAATCTGTCCATAGCCAGCCAGGGCATCCACGCCTTCCTGGATGCGCGCTCCCCCTAAATCGTTCAGCCCAATAATCGGAGCGCCGTTCTGGCGGGCCATGTCCAGCAAGGCCGCGATCTTTTTTCCATGCGCCTCGCCCACCGAACCACCCATGATGGTGAAATCCTGGGCGAAAAGGTAGACCACCCGGCCATCAATTTTGCCCCAACCAGTCACCACACCATCGCCATATGGATAGGATTTTTCCATGCCAAGCCCACTGGCGCGATGGGTGACGAACAGGCCAATCTCATGGAAAGTGCCGGGATCGAGTAGTTGTTCGATCCGCTCACGCGCGGTCTGCTTGCCTTTGGCATGTTGGGCGGTGATGCGGGCTTCTCCACCACCCAGTTCGGCTTCGGCGCGGATTTGCCCCAAGGGTTTGGTTTCTGGTTTCATATTCATAGAAGTATGCTAAATTAATTTCGAATACATACCGATTAACCTTCACAAGCAACAAAGAACTACCCATGACAACGCATGCAGTTGTCTGGTACTGTAGAGCATCCGAGCTGTCAGGACGGGATCAGGAAACGAGTTATCCGATTGGCGTGTGAGAGCCTACCGATTGTGCATTTGTAAGTTCGAGGGGTAAAACACCCTTTCAATAGGGCGGTTACGGGGTAAAGGCTCCTTTGCAGATGTCCAGCATGTTGCTTATCTCTCACTTAACCAGCCGCCAGGCTGTTGGCAAGACCAGGGCGGCAGCGACCAACTTGATAAGGTCACCGGTCAGAAAGGGTAGCAGACCGGCGGTCAATGCTTTATGCATGCCGATATGAACACCCAACCAGGGCACTCCGAACAAATAAATGACCAATTCGCCAGCCAAAAATACGGCCCAAGCACTGTAAAAATGCCGTTCCAGGCCTTTCTCGGCCAACCAACCAACGGTATAGGCTGCGCAGACAAAACCGAGCAGGTATCCACCGGTTGGGCCGATCAGGTAGGCCAGACCACTGGCACCGCCAGCAAATACAGGCATACCGATCATCCCCTGTATGAGGTAGAGCAGCAAACTCGCCGCGCCCCGCCGCGAGCCGAGGGCTGCGCCTACCAACAGTACCGCGAAGGTTTGCCCGGTGAGCGGAACGGGCGTGAAAGGCAAGGGGATCCTCAACCAGGCAAAGACTGTCACGAAGAGACTTCCGGCGACAATGAGCAGCAGATCGCGGATACGGTTATTCAGGCGCAACATGGTGCGATCTGCAAAGGTGGGGATCGGGGTAGTGTTCATAATGGGGCGCCTCCTGGTATGGATGGATATAGCTGAATAACCCTGATATGCTGGGTTTGGTTACGCATTCCGGAGAGCTCCCTTTATGCAGAGATGCCGGCTTGAAAAAGAAGAGGGCCTGTTGGCATCTGCCCAACTTTCGACCTGGGCGACCAGGTGGTTGAAATCGGCATGCCGGTCGAGATGGTCACGCGCCGGTTAAGGCAGGATTGAGATGAGCGGGGGATGTTGATTTACGGGTATAAATTCAGGCCGTTGCTGTAGGCTGAAGAAATAACACACTGGCGCTGTCTACGCCGGTGTGGGCGACGGCCCGAAAGCGCTCTTCGGAATGAAAGGCGCTTTTTTGATTTTATGGCATAATTGTAATGTAGTATTAGCCCGATTCTATAATAACCCGGCGGGTAGGAGATCATTATGACAAGGGTTATGATGCTCACTCAATGGCCAGGGAACGGCGGTCGATGGTGGGCGCCTTTACACCTTTTGCTGCAGATCATGCTGCCATTTGATGTTATGGGCGGGAACCGGCAGTATACTTGCCATGTGTCATGCGCTGCGCAGCAGTCTGGCGAATGAAAATCAGCATGCCGGAATCTTCGTCCTCCGAGAAGTTGACCACCTGGGCTGCCGGCAGCGCGAGCCCCGTCGTTCAATTTGTGCGCACCACGCTGGGGCCGCTGTTCCTCATTCTCTTCACTCCACCCGCGGCGATTATCTTCTGGATCGTCTGCACGTTCGAGCCGTTCAATGGTTCCATCAGGCCGCTGCTCAGTGCGGCCGGCTGGCGCTCCATTGCCGCGCACTGGCCCTGGCCGAGTGCCAGCGCGGCTGCGATCGTGCTCACCTTCCTGGTGCTTGAGGTGATTCTGCTCCAATGGCTGCCCGGGAAGATTTTCGAGGGCCCCATCACCCCCACCGGCAGCCGCCCACGCTACAAGCTCAATGGGGTCCTGGCCTGGCTCGTCACCCACGCGCTTTTCTTTGGTTGCTCCTTCGGCCTGCACTTATTCAAGGCCGGGATCGTCTGGGATCACTTCGGCGAGATCCTGGCAACGCTCGTGCTCTTCGCTTTGATCTTCTGCCTGCTGCTGTATTTCAAGGGCCGGTTTTGGCCCAGTTCGCAGGATCACAGCCTCTCCGGAAACTTTATCTGGGATTACTACTGGGGCGTCGAACTGCACCCATCGCTGTTGGGCATCAATCTAAAGCAGCTCATCAACTGCCGCTTCAGCATGATGGGCTGGAGCGTGATCGTGTGTTCCTTCGCCGCCAAGCAGGCCGGGTTGGATCCTGGCGGGCATATCAGTAATTCGATGCTGGTATCGGTGGCGATCACGCTGGTCTACCTGTTCCGGTTCTTCTGGTGGGAAAGCGGCTATTTCACGTCGCTTGACATCATGCATGATCGCTTCGGCTTTTACATCTGCTGGGGCGTGATGGCCTGGGTACCGGCGGTCTATACGCTGACCGCCCAGTACCTGGTGCTGCGCCCGAACGAGCTACCCTGGCCGCTGGCCGCGGCTCTCTTCGTGCTGGGGGTCGGCGCGGTCTATGTCAACTATTCCGCCGACGCACAGCGCCAGCAGGTGAGGGCTACGAACGGCGATACGACCGTATGGGGTCGACCGCCCGAGCTGATCCGCGCCCGCTATGTGACCGCAGACGGCGCGCAGCACGAAAGCCTCCTGCTGGCTTCCGGGTGGTGGGGCTTGGCGCGCCACTTCCACTATGTGCCTGAGATCTTGCTGGCGCTCGCCTGGAGCTTGCCAGCCGGATTCAGCCACTTCTTGCCCTATTTTTATGTTGTCTATCTGACCATACTCCTGACAGACCGCGCCAGTCGTGACGACCGGCGCTGCCGCAGGAAGTATGGCGCATCCTGGGATGAGTACTGCCGGCGCGTGCCCTGGAAGATCATCCCAGGCGTTTATTAAGCCTGCCGCGGCGTTACCGCTTGCGGAGCTTAAGGGGAAGGCACCCGGCAGTAAGGCGAGATATCAAGATTTGTCCGGGTTAATGGATTGTCCAACGAAAGCAATATCGTAAAATCATCGACGTTGCAAACCAGCATACGGCTTGATAAAGAATCTTGTGCAATTCTTATTCCTTCAGGATCCCAAAACAGGTATAACGTTTCACTGTCAGCAGTGCCTGACTTTAATCCTTCCATGACATTCTGTGCATAGGTTGCCATGCCAGCATAATCGGCGCGCGCCATATAACCCCAATTCAGGGTCATTTTATTTTGCCGGGCGAATAAACTGATCGGATCGAAAATGGGATAATCAGGCGGAGTGGGTATTGGAATGATGATGATGTGTTTATTGGTACTGGCAGCTTCCTGCCAGAATTGAGATTGCAGGGGAGAACGGTAACTGGTAAACCCATTAATTCTCTTGGAAGCATAAAGCGGTTGGATATCGACGAATTGAAGGAATAATGCCAATACCAAAATAAATGTTGGGTAACGAATATTGCGAACGATACTGATGATCCCAAACAAAACAAGAAAATAAAATACCGGCCAGATGAAACGCCCGGATGCACGAAAGAGGGAAAACAGGTTGGTTAAGAAATTGGGTAGTGAAATATTCCAAACCGGTCCTGCGTTTAAGAACGCCTTGTTGGTAAGTGCAAAAAGAATGAACAGGACGCTAATAATTCCAATGGGGAGTATAAAATTCAATTTGCTGCGGGAGTAGTCCTTTTGAGAGAAAATTAGGAAAGCTATCGGCAAAATAAAAAGATTACCAAGACCCAGATAGCTGTAACCTTCATACTGCCCGTCTGTACCTAATGGTAATGCCCTAAGAAAAGTGGAACTATTTTCGATCGGATTAAAAAAACCGTTCAGGTTCCAGGAGAAATATCCGAAACCGCCCCCTTCAAGCAGGTTGGCCTTTAAACTAAACAATCCAATACTGTAACCAAGCAATACCAGCAAACAAAAAACAGAAAGGATGTCGACCAATAACAACCACTTTTTCTGAGCATTTTTATAGTGGAAATATAGACTGACTGCCCACAAAGGGATCAGCATGGCTACAAAGTATAGGTGCACCAGGATTGCAATTGAAAACAGAACAAGCCAGGCTCCGCGCCACAGGCGCTGGCGGTGTTCAAGGATAATGAACCAGATTCCTGCCAGTAATATCCACTGAGCAGTCAAGGTGCCCTGATAAAAAGCCTGAAAAAGGATCGGCGGAGAAATGACCAGTAAAGCAGCCCCAAGTATCTTCTGAGGATATGAACGAGTATATTCTTGTAGAATGAACATACTGATTATCATTTGACCAATAACAGAAATCAGCTCCCAAAGACCAAGATATTGAAAATGTGGCTCCAACCAGGGTGAAATTAGTTTGAAAGGAATGGCCAACAAAGGGATTGAATCCATGTAGGATAAATAGGTTCCAAAGGGGTAACCGTAGGCCTCAATCCGACCCAAAGGAAACCTCCAGGGTTCTTGGCGAAACCATTCCCATCCCAATTGATTTTGGAAAGAATCTTTTCCGGCCGCATAAATCCAGTTAACGTGTGTGAAGTAGAGCGGAAAACGACCATAAAGCAAAAGGAAAAATGCCAAGCCAAAAAGAATTCCAAGCAGAAGGGTTGGAAATATTTGATGGGAATTAAGCGATAATTTGAGCTTCGGGAACCTGAGAAAGGATCTTTTCATTTTGAAAATCCCATTTATCCATCCGCTGCCTGCAAACCAACTGACAATTTGACCGGTCCCACCGGGCGCTCTCCAGGAAAGGAGAGCGCTTTTTCTTCCACTCTGGTCATTTCCCCTGCACGTGCTCCACCTTTCCAACCGGGGCCAGGTAGATCACGAATTCATCCCGGCCATCCAGGCAGAGGAATTGATCCAGCGCCCCCTGATCATAGGAAGCCACGCCGCACGTCCCGCAGCCGATTGACTCGGCTGCCAGGTACAGGTTCTGGCAGACATGTCCCACGTCCATCAGGATGACCCGCTCCGAATTGGTGCCGTAGCGCCATTCCATCCGGTAGGGGATCGAACTCCAGATGAAGCATACGGCCGAATTCCCGACGAAGGGCTGGTCGGAAGCCAGGGCGGTCATCTTTTCAGGCAGGTTTTCAGCCGTGAAGAGAAACACGAGCTGGTGGTCGAACGGCAGGTAGCGGTACAGGCCAGGTTTCAGCCCTTCCACGTGCTGGATGACCAGGTAGGTCTCGAAGGAATGGCGCGCCCCGGCCGAGGGGACCGTCCGGTAATGGCGCCCGGAGGGCAGCACCTTCCGCACGCCCTGGGTGGCCCAGAGCAGGTAGGACAGTTCGTTTAGGGTCAGGTTCTCCAGGGAATATTTTCGCCGGCTTTTCCGGTCAGCCAGGCAGGCCAGGATATCGGGTTTTTTCAATACGGAGGGATCCGGCCTGGGGAGGGGGATCAGCACGCTGCCCGGGTCGCAGGCCTTTTGCGAGGGTGGCATCGCCAGGCCTTTCATCTGGTCCGAAACCCAGGCGGTTTCCAGGGTCAGGCTGGATTTCATGTTGTCACGCAGAGTCCGGATAGAGTCAGCATAGTTCTTGAGGCGTTCCCTGGCGAGGCGCCTCGCTTCGTCCCCGGTGTAAAGCGGCGCCAGGGCCTCCAGGGCCGGCAGGAAGACTTCAGTGAGCAGATCCGGGTATGCTTGTGAGTTGGCAGACAGAAGGACGATGTAAGCCCATCTTCCGCTTTGTGCCAATGCAGCCTTGACGATAAAGGTCTCGTCTGCCGGTCCCCTGGTTTCCACGTGGTAAAGGTCCCATTGGAAAGCAGCCGTCTTTTGCTGCCCGGTGCATTCAGGCAGCTTGGGGAGGCCGTACATGCGGATCCAGGCTTGGAGCTGTTCGGTGGTCATGTTCGGGCTGCCGCGCTGGAGCAGCAAAGACTGGTCGCTGAGGCGCTCCCAGATGCCAATACCCTGCCGGCTCCATCCGCCCGGCTTGAGTCCGCTGACACCTGCCTGGGGATCGCTAAAGGGTTTCATATTCATGGGTGGCTGCCTTTCTTCACAGGGTCTTGTGTCTTTCAGCGACCGCATCTGCCAGTTCGTCCAGTGCCTGGAAATCCGTCTGCCTGGGCAGACCCTTGCACAGCACCGGGGACACGGTTTCGGTCTTCAGGCCGGAGAGCATTTCGGCCAGGATCTCCACCGTCCTGCCCCCCCAGCCGTACGAGCCGATGACCGACAGGTATTTCAGGCGCGGTTTGAGCATGTTTACCAGGTATGCGGCGCCCACCACGCCCGGATGCGGACCTCCCAGCATGGTGGGCGTGCCGATCACCAGAGTGGGCGCATCGACCAGTGCCTCAGCAACGCGGCCGATATCCGCGCTGATCAGGTCATAGGGTTCCACCGCAACGCCCCGCTCGGCCAGGCTCTCGGAGAAATAGGCGGCCATCTTGAGGGTGCTGCCGTGCATCGAGATGAACGGCAGGACTACCACGTTGCGCAGGGGGCCGCCCATCCACTGCCGGTAAGCATTGAGGATGAAGGCGGGGCGATCGTGGATGGGCCCGTGGCTGGGGGCGATGAATGCCAGCTCCAGCTTCTCCAGTTTCTCCAGGTTTTTCTGGGCCATGTTGCGCAGGGGCATCATGATCTGGGCGTAGTAGCGCTTGGCGGCATTGTAGACGCGCCCCTCGTCTGCCGAAGCGAACAGGTCGGAGGTCGCCAGGTGCGAGCCGAAGAAATCGGTGGTGAAGAGCAGCTTGTCTTCCACCAGGTAAGCCGCCAGGGTATCCGGCCAGTGCACCCAGGGGATATGGATGAACTGCAGTGTCCGGTCCCCCAGCGAGAGCAGTTCCCCGTCCTGCACGGCGTGGATGCGTTCGGCCGGGATGGACAGGTGCGTGGACAGGTTGTCCCTGCCCTTGGGGCTGGCGAAGAGCTGCGCCTGCGGGTACTTCTCCAGCACGGTCGGCAGGCCACCGGAGTGATCCTGTTCGGCGTGCAGGGAGAGGATGTAGTCGATCTTGTCCACGCCCTCCAGGCGGGTCATGAGAACATCCACCAGGTTTGGTTCGACGGCGTCCACCAGGGCGGTCTTTTCGCTGCCGCGGATCAGGTAGGAGTTGTAGCTGGTACGGTCGGGCAGTGGGATGAGGGCGTCAAACAGGCCGCGTTCCCAGTCAACCGCGCCCACCCAATCCACGTTGGGGGTGATGGGTCTGGCTTTCATGCTTTTTCTCCTTGGGGATCAATAATTTCTGAGGCGATTATAGCATGCCCGCCGCGCGCAGCCGTGGCGGGGAGGATAAGATCAAATTGAGAAGGGAATTACTTCAATCTATAGTAGCCCCGGCCTGCGCAGAATGCACACAGGACGACTCCATTCACCAGTACCTGCCGCTCGTTGATGATCTCTTCCCCACAGCGCGCACATTTCACCCGCAGACCCGGCCGGCTGAGGACGAATTTAAGGGACGGTTCCAGGTCCACTGCCTGGAAGCTGAAAAGTTCCGTCTCCGGCATGAGCTGGTACCCCTTGAGCTGGGCGTAGTATTTCGTCTTGACGTCCGGGGCATAAGCCAGGGCCCGCACGCGGATATCCAGGCGGGGCGCCAGGCGGATGGCCATCCCGGTGGCGATATTGGCAAACGTGGCGGCGGTCTTGCCGAGGTCTGTCACCCGCATGGTGCGGTGGCCCACGCTGGCACCGCTGGCGACTTCGATCCCGTCGGCGAAACAGCCGTCCGTCTCGATGAAGACCAGGGCGGCTTTATGCGGCATGGGCGCTTCCAGCCCGATGGCCGCCAGGCCGGCCAATCCCATGCGCACGCCCAGCACCTGGCGCGGGCAGAGATGATCGTGCCGGGCGGAACTTTGCTTGAGCAGGTCGTGTAGGGAAATCATAGCTCCTCCGTGGTGAGCGTACTGCGCTGTTCAAGCCTGCGCATGACCCCCAATAGTACGATCGAGACGACCACCAGCATCACCGATAAGGCCACCGCCACCCCCAACCCGCGCTCAAAACCCAGGTAGATGGCCAGCGGCATGGTCTGGGTCTTCCCTTCCAGGTTGCCGGCGAACATGATGGTTGCCCCAAACTCACCCAGGGCACGCGTCCAACCCAGGACGATGCCGGTCAGCAGGGCTCGCCGGGCCAGGGGGAACATGACAAAGCGAAACACCTGCCATTCATTGGCCCCTTCCACCAGGGCGGCTTCTTCCAACTGCCGGTCGATCCCGGCGAAGCCGACATGCGCCGAGCGGACGAACAGCGGCGCCGAGACAAAGGTCTGGGCCATCACAACTGCCGCGCTGGTGAAGGGCAGTGTAATGCCGATGCTGTTCAACCAGACCCCAAAAACCCCCTGGCGCCCAAAAGCGATCAACAATGCCAACCCCGCCACGGACGGGGGCAGGACCACCGGCAGATCGATCAACAGCTCCAGCGCGGTCTTGCCATGGAATTTCCAGCGCGCCAGGATATATGCCAGGGGCATCCCGGCCGCGATGGTGATCAGCAGGCTGACCGTGCTGGTAAGCAGGCTCAACTTTAGCGCGGAAATGGCGGTGGAGGAGAGAACGTAGGAGAAGAAACCCTTCCCGACGGCGCGCCACACCAGGGCCAGGATGGGCAGTCCCAACAGGCCGATCAAAACCAGGCTGGGCAGGATGAATACCCAACCCAGGTTTTGATTTGCTGCAAGCCGGCGCAGGAAACGATGCAAGGAAACTCCCGCCTACGGTGTGATCGGGGTAAAACCCCATTTTTTCAAGCTGGCCTGTCCATCTGGAGAGAGGACGTAGGCGATGAACGCGGCTGCCAGTTGCGGCTGGCGGGCGTTGGTCAGCGCGGCGATGGGATACCTGGCGATCACGTTCAAATTCGACGGGATTTCGTTGGTCTTCAATCCCGGGGCGGCGACTGAATCCGAGAAATAGACGATCCCGGCATCCGCCTCTCCCAATTGAACCTTGGCCAGCACCTGTTTCACGTCATTTTCATTCGAAGCCACATTGGCCATCACCCTGGTCTTGAAATCGGCGCCGAAGGAGGCCTGCCTGGCCATGTTATCCAGGACCTGCCGGGCATATTTCCCGGCCGGGACGGTTTTATCGGCCAGGACAAGTTTCAGTCCGGGCCTGGCCAGGTCCTGCAGGCTCTGGACACCGGCCGGATTATTGGCCGGTAGAATGACGATCAACCGGTTGGTTAGAAAATCCCTGGGCGCATCGCTCTGGACCAGGTTGTCAGCCACCAGCTTGTCCATCTCCGTCTTGTTGGCGGAGGCAAAGACATCCGCCGCCGCTCCCTGGGTGAGCTGGGTGCTCAGCGTCTGCGACCCGGCAAAGCTGAGAGCCACGCTGACGCCCGGATTGGCTGCCTCGAAATTGGCTCCGATCTCCCTGAAGGCATCGCTCAGGGAAGCCGCCGCAAAGACAGTCAAGGTGCGCGGCTGCACTGAGAGTGCCGGTGTGGGCCTCGCCGCCGGTCCACACGCGGCCAGAAGGGCTGCACCTGAAAGGATAAATAATATAGAACAGCCTCTACGATTTTTCATCAAAAGCCTTGCGGCATATACCCAACCAAGCCCGGACCGAACGAAGTTCCCGGATGCGCAGCTCCAGGCTGAGACGATTGAAGGTCTGTTCAGCCGGAAGGCTTTTCCGCCTGGCTTCCAACCGGGCAAGAGCGGTTTTAATCCCGACCGCCTGGGCATCCAGGGTGGCTGGGATCTGGTCAGGGAGATATTTCTGGAAAAAATACAGGCGGGTGATGAACTCCACCCGGATGGCCCGCACACTGCTCCCGGAAGGCGTGTGCAGCCAGTCCTCAAAACGGCGCCGGCCTGAGACGGTCAGCTGCAGAAGCTGGCGGGGAGGATGTTTTTCCTGTTCCTGGGTGGTGGAGCGGATGTACCCCTGTGTTTCCAGTCTTTTCAAGACGCTGTAGGTTTGGCTCTGGCTGACATGCCAGATGTACCCGAACTCGGTCAGAAGCTGCTGGTGCAGGTTATAGCCGTGGCCCGGTCTGCCATACAGAAACCCGAGCAGGGCATATTCAGGTGAACGTACATTTGTGTGATGGGATCTTTCGGCCATATATACTCACTGAGTGAGTATATCAGCTTGTCCCTTTTTACACAATGGGATGTGGCATTTGAGTCGCGACTTTCATAAAGTCTATAAATGTCATTGCGAGGAGGGTGCTTTTCCCGACGAAGCAATCCCCTGGTGGCATGGAGATTGCTTCGCCAAAGAACGGCTCGCAATGACATATCATTTTAATTTTGTCAAGCAATTTGTGAAAATCCTGGTATTTGAGTTGGTGTTATAATTTTTTTTTTGCATTTAAGGTGACGATTTTATGTTAAGCGTGCACGCAGCCCAGGAACGCATATTGGACGGAATGCAGCCGGTCGGTTCGCTCAGCCTGCCGCTCGACCAGGCGGCCGGGCGCGTGCTTGCCAGGGATATCCTGGCCAAAGTGGATCTGCCCGCCTTTGACTATTCCAGCATGGACGGCTTTGCCCTGCAGGCTGCAGATGTGGCCCGGGCCGGCCCGGCCTCCCCGCAGGTATTGCAGGTGGTCGCAGATCTTCCGGCCGGCGCTTCCCCGGACGTCACGATCCGCTCCGGCCAGGCGGCCCGCATCATGACTGGAGGCCCGCTGCCCTCCCGGGGCGGACGCGGTGGTGATGGTGGAGGACACCGATTTCAACCAGTTCAAAACCGGGGCAGCCGCGCCGCCGCAGGTGGCCGTCTTCCGCCCGGCTGAACCCGGGCAGTTCATCCGTCAGCGGGGCGAGGACCTGCATGCCGGGCAGAAGGTGCTCATGGCCGGCCGGAAACTGCGTCCCCAGGAGATCGGCCTCCTGGCCATGCTGGGCGTCGCCCAGGTGGATGTGCACCGGCAGGTGCGGGTGGCCGTGCTTTCCAGCGGAGATGAGCTGCTCGGGTTGGATCAACCGCCCTCCCCGGGAAAGGTCTATGATTCCAATTCGTACAGCCTGGCTGCCCTGGCGGAAGGCGCCGGCGCCGAGGTCATCCGGCTGGGAGTGGCGGCGGACCTGGCCGAAGACATCCGCATGCACCTCGAGCGCGCCGTGGAAGCAAAGGCGGATGGCATTGTCTCATCCGCCGGGGTAAGCGTGGGCGCGTTCGACTATGTCAGGGGGGTGGTGGAGCAGCACGGCAGCCTGGATTTCTGGAAAGTTAATATGCGCCCCGGCAAACCGCTGGCCTTTGGTCATTACCGGGGTATCCCCTTCTTCGGGCTGCCCGGGAACCCGGTCTCAGCCTTTGTCGGCTTCAAGCTGTTCGTGCAGCCGGCCATTGAAAAACTGGCTGGCATGACGACGGATCATCCAGTCCGCCTGACGGCTCGGTTGGCCGCCTCGGTCGAATCAGATGGACGTGAATCCTACCTGCGGGCCGTGGTGGCGCAGGAAAATGGCCGCCTGGTGGCGCGCCTGACGGGTCACCAGGCTTCTGGAAACATCTTCTCGTTGGTCCAGGCAAACGCTCTGTTGATCGTGCCCCCCGGCGTAAAATCGCTGCCGGCCGATGCCGAGGTGGAGATATGGTTGAACCCATGACAACCGGTACAAAGAATCAATCCGACCGGCCGACGATCATCAGCATCACCGGGGAGCCGCTGGACATGGAAGCCCTCGTGAGATCCATCAGCCTGCCATCCACCGGCGCGGCGGTCATTTTCACCGGCCTGGTGCGCGGCCTGACCGAGCGGGGCGTGCCCCATGAGACCTCCTATCTGGAGTACGAAGCCTATCAGCCGATGGCCGAGGAGAAAATGCGCCAGATTGCCGACGAGATCCGCCGGAAGTGGCCGTCTGTTGAGGGCATCGCCATTGTCCAACGGGTCGGGCATCTGGATCCGGGCATCCCGGCAGCGCTGATCGCCTGCACCTCGGCCCACCGTGATGAGGGGGTTTTTGAGGCGGCCCGCTATGGGATTGACCGGTTGAAGGAGATCGTGCCCATTTGGAAAAAGGAAGTCGGCCCGCACGGAGCCGAGTGGGTGGAGGGCGAGCACCCTCTGAAATAAGAAAATCGGAGGCTCAGCCTCCGATTTCGCTCATGCCGCGCTTCAGGGGGATATACCCATCGGCCAGGCCGTGTCCCCAGGGTTTATTCCAGACAGCCTCCAGGACCATCCTGCGCAGGTCTTCCAGCGAGGCGCCGGCGCGCATGGGTGTCAGCAGGTCGATCTCATATTCCCTCAGCAGACACATCCGCAAAATACCGTCCGGGGTGAGACGGGCGCGGTTGCAGTCCGTGCAAAAGGGTGCGCTGATGGTTGAGATGAACCCGATATCACCCTGCGCACCGGGGAGCCGGTAGATGCGTGCTTCGCCGTCCAACTTGCCGCCGCCCAGCAGCTCGAGCGGGCCAAGCGCCTGCTCAACCGAGGTTTGCATTTCCTGCATCGACATCATCTGGCCGGTCTGGAATTCCGTCACCCGGCCGAAAGGCATCATCTCGATGAAGCGCACCCGCCAGGGATGCTCCAGGGTCAGGCGCGCCAGGTCAACGATCTCTTCATCGTTATAGCCGCGCACCGCCACTGCGTTGAGCTTGATGGGGGTCAAACCGGCCGCTTCGGCCGCCTGGATGCCTTCCCAGACTTTATGGATATCCCCCCAGCGTGTCAGCTTTTTGAACTTGGCCGGGTCGAGGGTGTCGAGGCTGATGTTGACCCGTTCCAGCCCGGCTTCCGCCAGGGGACCGGCCAGCTTGGATAGCAGCATGCCGTTGGTGGTCATGGAGACGGAGCGCACGCCCGGCAGGGCCGCGATCCCACGGACGATCCCGACAATGTTGGCACGGCAGGTGGGTTCGCCCCCGGTCAGGCGGATCTTGTCAAAGCCCAGGTCCGCAAACAGGCGTGCCATCGAAAGGACCTCCTCATCCTGCATCATTTCAGCCGTGGGCCGGAAGGTGATCTCCTCCGGCATGCAGTAGACACAGCGCAGGTTGCAGTGGTCCGTGAGACTCATGCGCAAATAATGAATTTTTCGTCCGAACCGATCGAAAGCCATAGTTCCTCAGGGGTACCTGTAAAGAGTTATGCGATTATACCCTTTTCCGATCGACCACTTTGCTCTTCTTTCTTTGGGTGATGTATAATCATTTTAGAATTAATCCCAACCACTCAGGAGAGCTCTGACAATGAAACGGATCGTGACCCTGCTTTTGAATGCCAGCTTGTTGGTGTTTCTGCTGGCTGGGGGGATCCTGCCCGTCCAGGCAGCGCAGCCAGCCGTCCGGCCCGGCCAGGCGGCCGTTCCAGGCCAGGTCATTTACCTGCCCCTGGTATTGAAGGCTTATACCCTGAAAGCAATTTCCATCACCACCGGGGAGTACGACGCCTGCGCACTGACGGATGCCGGCGCAGTCAAGTGCTGGGGATACAATTACTATGGCCAGTTGGGTGATGGGACAACAATCGACCGGCCCATCCCGGTGAACGTGGTAGGACTGGGGAGCGGGGTCACGGCCATCAGCGCCGGTTATAAACACACCTGCGCGCTGACCAGCCTGGGCGGGGTCAAATGCTGGGGCTACAATTCAGATGGGCAGTTGGGCGATGGGACAACCACATCGAGCAGTGTACCCGTGAACGTGACCGGGCTTTCGGGCGTGGTGACGGCCATCAGCGCGGGCGGGTTTCACACCTGCGCCCTCATGCAAACCGGCGCGGTCAAGTGCTGGGGATTTAATGGCTTCGGCCAGTTGGGAAATGGCACGATCACCTCAAGCAGCACGCCGGTCAACGTGAGCGGGCTTTCGAGCGGGGTCAGCGCCATCCGCCTCGGCGCGAACCACACCTGCGCCCTCCAGTCGGGTGGGATCAAGTGCTGGGGGGATAACGGTTTTGGCCAGTTGGGAAATGGCACAACCACCCAGAGCAATATCCCGGTGAACGTGGCCGGGCTTTCGACCGGGATAAGCGCCATCAGTGCCGGCGGATCGCACACCTGCGCCCTGACGACCGGGAACGGGCTGCTGTGCTGGGGCAGGAATGACACCGGCCAGTTGGGCGATGGCACCACCACCATGCGCAGATCTCCGGTGAACGTGACCGGGCTGGGGAGTGGGGTGAGTGCGGTCAGCGCCGGATCCCGGCACACCTGTGTCCGCATGCAGGCGGGTGGGGCCATGTGCTGGGGGTACAATTTCTACGGCCAGGTGGGGGATGGGACGACGCTACCCGTCTGGCACCGGTGAACGTGAGTGTGCTTTCCGGCGGGCTGGGCTCCATCCAGGTTGGCAATTTATATACCTGCGCCCTGCTGCCGGGCGGTGGCATCCGCTGCTGGGGAAATAATGACTTTGGCCAGTTGGGTAATAATTCATTCATCTCGAGCAGCACGCCCGTAACGGTCTTCGGGTTCCCATGATATGACGGAAGTCACTCCTGCAGCCTCCGCCGTTCAAACGGAGATCGAACGAAATTACCGCTGGAATTTCCTGGTCAATTCCCTGGACGGGGCCACCTTCTGGTTCGGGATGAGCTTTTTCTCATCCACCATCATTCTGCCCCTTGTTCGTCAGCCATTTTACGGCTAATCCCCTGGCGATCGGCCTGATCGCTTTTCTCGGCTGGGGAGGTATTTTCCTGCCGCAGCTCTTCGTGGCCAACGCGGTCGAGCGCGCCCCCGGAAGAAGTTCTTCCCGGTGACACTCGGCTTTTTCCTGGAACGCCTGCCCCTGCTCCTGCTGGTTCCGGCGGTCTATTTTCTGGCAATCCGGCAGCCGCTTTTGACATTGATCCTGTTCTTTGTCCTGTACACCTGGCAGAATGTTGGCACCGGCATCGTCGTTGTGGGCTGGCAGGATATGATCGCCAAGATCTTTCCGGTGGATAAGCGCGGGCGCTTCTTTGGCATCACCAATTTCATTGGTAATGGGACCGGCATCCTGGGAGCGCTGGCGGTACCCTTCCTGCTGGGTCGGTTCGCCTTCCCAATGGGCTATGTCTTTGCCTTTTCTGTGGCTGCCGGCTTTATTTTTCTCTCCTGGGTCTTCCTTGCGCTCACGCGTGAGCCGCCTGTCCACACGAACAAGCCGGCTGTCTCTCAGACTGGATTACCTGCGTTCCCTGCCCGCCATCCTGCGCAGGGATCACAACTTCCGCATGTACCTGTTGGCTCAGATCACCTTTTCGCTGAGCGGGATGGCGACCGGTTTCCTGGTGGTTTATGCGGTGCAGAAATGGCACCTGCCGGATGCCCAGGCCGGTGGATTTATGATCGCCCTGCAGGTCGGTTTGGCCCTGGCGAACCTGTTTTTCGGCTTTCTCTCCGACCACAGGGGCCACAAGCTTGGCCTGGAGATCTGCTTTCTGACGAGCATCCTGACGCTCATCCTGGCGATCCTTGCCCCCGCTCCCGGGTGGTTTTTTCCGATCTTCTTCCTGCGCGGGGCCGTGAACGCCGGCACCTTCATCTCGGGTATTTCCATTGTCTATGAGTTCACCGGGGCGGAAAACCGCCCCACCTACATCGGCCTGGCCAATACCATTCCGGGGATCGCCGGATCGATCGCACCTTTGATCGGCGGCTGGCTGGCCGGGGCGGTCAGTTACCGCTGGATGTTCATCCTCTCGGCCGTCATCGGGATCCTCAGCTGGGCGCTGCTGCGTTTCAATGTGCGCGAGCCGCGCCATGGGAAATCCCTGGTCGCAACCACGCTTGAAGCCGGGCGTTGAGAGGCTGGTTATTCAGCATCCATCGAGGAGAGACGAGATCATGCCGTCCATATTCCATGAAGGCCCCCTCGGTCAATTTACAGCCCAGGCGGAGATCGGAGCGGCCGGGCTGCCCGGTTCGTGCGTATACGATGCCGGGCGGCAGGCTTATACCATCACCGGCGCCGGCGCCGATATTTGGGGAGACCAGGATGACTTCCACTTTGTCTGGAAGCGCATAAGCGGGAATTTCATCCTGACGGCACGAACCACCTGGATCGGCGCGGGGGTCAATCCACACCGCAAGGCCGGCTGGATGGCGCGCTCCGGCCTCGACGACCATTCGCCGCATGTCAGCGCCGCCGTACACGGCAATGGGCTGCTTTCGCTCCAATTCCGGCGGAAGCCGGGCGGGCAGACGGAAGAAGTGTGCGCCTTTCTCCACGCACCCGACGTCATTCAGCTCGAACGCAAAGGCACCACCTTCAGCATGTCAGCGGCTGGTTATGGCGAGCCGTTCAGCCTTATTCAGGCCAACAGGATTGACCTGGGCGAGGATGTCTACGTGGGGCTGTTCCTGTGCTCGCATGAAGAAGATGTCCTGGAACAGGCCGTTTTTCAGGATGTGCGCATCGTCCGGCCGGTGGAGGCAGGTTTTGAACGCGGCAGGGACCCGTTTGGCAGTCTCCTGGAGCTGCTGGATCTTGAGAGTGGTCACCGGCAGGTCATCTACAGCTCCGGGGATGTGTTTGAGGCGCCCAACTGGACGCGTGACGGCCAGGCCCTGATCTTTAACCGCGGCGGGCGGCTGGTCCGTTTTGACCTGGCGACCGGAACGCAGGATCTCATTGACACGGGGGATGTCCTTTCAAACAACAACGACCACGTGCTCTCTTTTGATGGCAGCATGCTGGCCATCAGCAGCCACAGCGAAGGGGATCATCACTCGCGTGTCTATACCGTCCCCATGCAGGGCGGCCAGCCGAAACTGATCACGCCGAAAGGCCCTTCCTACCTGCACGGCTGGTCGCCGGATGGCCGGTTCCTGGTTTATTGTGCAGAGCGCAACGGGCAGTATGACATTTACCGCATCCCGGTCAACGGCGGGGAGGAAGCCCAGCTCACCGGTACCCCCGGCCTGGACGATGGCCCGGAATATACGCCGGACGGCAGGTATATCTACTTCAACTCTGTCCGCAGCGGGCGCATGCAGATCTGGCGGATGCAGCCGGAAGGCAGCCATCCGCAGCAGATGACCGATGATGGGTACAACAACTGGTTCCCGCACATCTCACCCGATGGCAAGTGGGTCGTGTTCATTTCCTACCTGCCTGGAGAGACCGAGCCCGGCGACCACCCGCCGGCCAAACGGGTCTACCTGCGCCAGATGCCTGTGGAGGGCGGAAATCCCAGGGTTCTGGCCTATCTTTACGGCGGCCAGGGCACCATGAATGTGCCCTCCTGGTCGCCGGATGGCAAGCGGCTGGCCTTTGTCAGCAACACCGTACCTTAATTCAAAAGAAAGGAAAAACCATGCCAGACACAAGGATCCTCGATGAAATAAAGCAAGCCCTGGAATTTCGTGAAGGAAAGTGGAGTGAAAAGAAAGGCGTTTGGGATTATTCCACCACCATTGCCGAACGAAAAGCCTTTCTCAGCAAAAAGAAATTAACCTACTCTTTGAAAATAAGAATAGACGATGCCGCAAAATTGGTCAGGTTCTCTGAAATGCTGGTCGAAGCCGGCTCCGGGCTTTCCACCGGCGGCGATTTTGAGGGCGGCATGTCAACCGGTTTTGGCGTTAAAACTGAAAGCTATAATACCTTTAAGAGCCCCCGCCAGGGAACGATCGAGGAGCAGTCCAGGCTTTTCGGCAAAGACTATTCGTATCAATTTGACTACAGCGAGTTGAGATCAAAGATCAAAGCCGTGGTTGAGAAAGCCGGCTACCAATTCGAGTATCAAATCCTGCCAGTTAAATAACCCGGCCGGGCGGTGAAGGGACAGGCAAAATGAGGCACGAAAATGGTGCCTCATTTTGCCGGTCAGGCGAGGACGGGATTTTTTCCCCAGGTTATTGCATCACGAAGAAAAACGCCGGAGATTGGGTGATGCGGTTGGTATTGCCGGTGGAATTGGTGTAAAGGCCGCGCACAAACACTCTCACCTGGCCTCCGCCGATGGCGTGGGGCGTGAGTATCCAGGTGAGCGTACACGTCCCGCCGAAGCCCAGTCCTGAGGTGCAATTGCTGGAGAGTTCGGTGGCATCCCAGCTGGGGGGAGGCGTCAGGTTGGCGACAATTTGCAGGAATACATTGCCGTTATTCTTGACATCCACCTGGAAAGTGACGTTTTGATTAAGCGTGACCGGTGACCAGAAGTAGCGCGTTCCCACCCGGGGGGTTACGATCATGCTCGCAAACCAGTAGTTGGTGGAATAAGCACTGATGGGTGGATAGTAGGTCTGGGGTTGCTGCGGGTAAACTGGTACTGGCTGCGGGTAGACTGGTCCAGGCTGCGGGTAGACTGGTCCAGGCTGCGGGTAGATCGGTCCTCCTGATCCGCCGGGGATGTTCAGCGCCTGCCCGGGGTAGATATAGCGCTGGAATTGCACACCGGGATTGGCGGCGTACAGCGCTGACAGGGCGACGCCGCAGCGCCGGGCGATCTTGGACAGCCAGTCGCCTGATTGCACAATATAGATGCTTCCGCACATGCCGTCGGCAGAGGCGCTGCGCGGGATCAAAAAGCTTCCAGCCAGCACAGCCACGATCAGGGTGATCTGGAGAAAACGTTTTAGAGCCATGGTCTCAACCTCCTCTACGAAGAAAAAACGGATATCCATGATTATTATATGCCTCAACCGGCGGGCAATGCAATGGGTAGAAAGTCTACTTTTTTTCCATAATTCCTGATCCATCTTCCCTTGCCCTCGTCCAAAGTTGTGCGATAATGAGGCATGGCCGCGGGTTGACCGCCACCCCAGTGCATGCTGTCGGAGGATGACCATGGAGAATACCATTCTCGATCGTATCGGCACCTATCTGTTCCAGAAACGCCTCGCCCTGAGCGAATGGCTCAGCGCAAGCCCTCAGGATGAAAAAGAAGTCCAGCTCGGGCCCACAAACCCGGCGGCAGTTCTTCATCACCTCGAAGTCATTGATGAAGCCATTGCCAAAACCGAAACGGGAGTACTGGGCGTATGCAAGGTATGCTGCTGCCCGGTTGAACCGGAACTGCTTGAGGTGGACTACACGGCGAATGTTTGTCTTGAACATCTTTCCGGTGCGGAGATCAGCCACCTGGAGGATGAACTTGAACTGGCCAAAACGGTTCAAAAGGCGCTGTTGCCTCAGGAAGCGCCCAGCATCCCCGGCCTGGATGTGGCTGCGTACAGCCGCCCGGCTGAATTCCTGGGAGGGGATTACTTTGATTTCATTGATTTTGGCGCCGACAGCCATGGCCTGGTCATTGCCGACGTGGCCGGACATGGGGTGTCCGCCAGCCTGCAGATGGCAAGCTTTCAAGCCCTGACCCGCGCCATCATACCGGCGAGCGGCTCTCCTGCCGAAGCGGCCAAACGCATCCACGACCTTTTCAGCCACAATATCCACTTCACCACCTTTGTGACCTTGTTCATTGGAACCTTCAACCCGGTCACCCGGACGCTGACTTACTGCAACGCCGGTCATAATCCGCCCCTGCTGTTCCGTTCATCCCCCGGCCAGGGAACCTCGGTAAGTCGGCTCAGCCCAACCGCCCCTGCCATTGGCCTGGTCGAAGAGGATCAATTTGGCCAGCGTACCTTGGATCTGCGCCCGGGAGATCTCCTGGTCCTGTATACAGACGGTGTGATTGAAGCCGCTGATCCCAACAACACTTTCTTTGGAACCGACCGCCTGGTGGGGGTGGTGGAGCGCTTGCGGGATTCTTCGCCAAGAGAGGTGGTTCTGGGCATTCGGCAGGCCATGGAGGGGTTCATTGGTGACAGGCTTCCATCGGACGACATAACGATGGTCGTCTGCCGGATCAGGTAGATCCGATTCGAAGAATAACCATGTCATTGCGAACGAGCGTTCTTCAGCGAGTGAAGCAATCCCCTAAACCTTGGATTATCTCAACGAAGTCGATTTTTTTCATTTTACTGGCTGGCCTGCTCCTGTCGGCCTGCGCAGGCGAATCCGCCCGATATAAGAGCCAGGCTGACCAGTTTCTGGCTGAAGGCCACCTGGCGGAAGCCGTCCTGACCTACCGGCAGGCGCTGATCGCTCATCCGGATGACCCGGACCTTTTGCGCGGCCTGGGGATGGCCCTTTCTGCCCAGGGACGCAGCCGGTCGGCTGAGGCGGCGCTGGAAAGGGCGGCAGCATTGCAGCCTGCGGACACCTCGATAAAAACCGAGCTGGCGAAGTTGATCACCCGTCCCCAGGATGGCCTGTCGCTGACCCTGGCATGGATCTCCGGGAGTGCGGGCTCAGAACCGGTCGGCGCAGCCCTTGCCGCAGGAAGGGTTTTCGTCGCTTATGCGGATGGGCGCCTGCGCGCGCTGGACCAGGCCTCAGGCCGGGACTTGTGGGAGGTCACGTCGCCGGCTGCGCTGATCTCAGCGCCGGCCGCGGATGCCAGGCAGGTCTGGCAGGGTGACGCAAATGGATCCATGAGTGTGTTTGAGGCCTCATCAGGCCGTCGGCTGGGCAGCTATCAGACCGGCGGAGCAGTGGTTGCTGCCCCGGCCCTGAGCGCGGACGTGGCGTACTGCCCCTCCAATGATGGCACGCTGTATGCCCTGAATCGTACAACTCTCGATCTGGTATGGAAAGCGACCATCGGGGATGCTTTGCACGCCAGCCCGGTGGTGGGCGACCAGGCCGTCTATGTCGGGTCGAACGATGGACGGCTGTATGCCTTCAAGGCTTCCAGCGGAGAGCGCCTCTGGCCTTACGGCATTCCCACCCAGGGTGCCGTTGAAAGCGTTCCCAGCCTGGCGGATGGGCGCATCTTCTTCGGCTCCGGGGATGGCCGGGTCTATGCCCTGGATGCGGAAACGGGCGGCCAATACTGGCGCTTCTCGACCGCCGATGCGGTCTATGCCTCCCCGCTGGTGCTGAACGACCAGGTCATTGTGGCCTCCATCGGCCTGGAACTGGCCTCGCTGGGGGTTTCGGATGGTAAACCGGGTTGGAGCCTGCCCTTTGATCACCCCATCACCACAGCGCCGGTTTTCTTCAAAGACCGGCTGTACCTGGCAACACGCGGCGACCCACGCCTGTTTGCCGTGGATCTCCAGACTGGAAAACTGCTCGGAAGCCTGGATACAGGGGACTGGATCGCCCAGGGGCCGCTGGTATCCGGGACTGACCTTTTCCTGGTCGGACAGGATGGGGCGCTGTTCCTATACCGCTGACGAATTTTTGGGGAAGACGTGTATGGCGCTGCCCGGCACCGGGCAGCCGCTCTCGCAAAAGCCGCAGCCGACGCACTTATTAATGTCAACGCTGACCCTGCCGTGGTCGGGCGTGGCGGCCTTGTACTGGCAGGCTTCCACGCATACCAGGCATTTTACGCCCTGGTCCCAGGCCAGGCATGCGGCATGGTCCACCCGGGCGGTCCCGAGCTTGAGTTCCTTCTGGGTGACCGGCAGGATGGCTTTCACCGGGCAGACCTGCCGGCAGAGCTGGTTGCAGCTTATCCCCAGGCTGCACCCGCCCAGGCGCGGCACCAGCACCGGCATGCCGATCCCGGTCAGGCCGGTCTGCAGGAAGGCCGCCTGGAGCCCATGCGTGGGGCAGACCCGGATGCATTCCTGGCAGGCAATGCAGACGTTCAGGAATTCGGCCTCGGGCAGAGCCCCCGGAGGGCGCAGGGGTGTGGGGCGTTTTTCAAGCCGGGTCAGCGGCAGGACTGCCAGGCCGGCCGCCGTGGCGCCCAATCCCTGCAGGAACTGCCGCCTGGAGACCCCCTGTCCGGGGATGGCCTGGCTTGAGGCGATATATTTCCCCTGGCGGCGGTCGATCCTGCCCGAAGGGGTGGGCTGCATGGCAGGCTTCCATTCAGCCAGTGCCAGGCCGCCGAACCCGAAGCTGGTCCCCTTGACGGGACAGGCCGGTTCGCATTCCAGGCAAAGCGTGCAGTCGCTGTAATCGGTGTCATGCTCGTCCCGGGGGATGGCATTCATCGGACAGGCGACCCGGCAGAGCCCGCAGTTGCTGCAGGCCGGGCTGACCCGCCGGTTAAGCAAACTGAAACGGCTGACCAGGCTGAGCAGGGCGCCCTGCGGGCACAGGTGGCGGCACCAGAAGCGCGGCTGCCAGGCCTCCAGCAGCAGGATGGCGATGAACAGCAGGGAGAAGTAGGTCAGGCCGCCGCGCTCGAAAGCCTGTTGGCTGCCCAGCAGGGTCACCACTCCGGCATTGGCGGCACGGCTGAAGATCACCAGGGGATCCAGCCAACCCAATACCTGGATGGAAAACAGGGCGCCGCCCAGAAGCAGTGCCAGGATCAAATAGCGCAGGCGGCTGTTGCGTCTTGGATTCCCTGATAAGACTGCTCCCGCCTCCCGAAGCGAAGCAAGCTTGGATGAATTCTTACCGCGAAGCCGCGCAGGACGCAAAGAATGATTGGAGATGCCTGTTTCTTCTTTATTCCCTCCGGACTCTTCGCGTTCTTCCTTTCTTCGCGGTGAATTTCGCATGGGTTTTCTTTTTCGGTGCCAGAATGCCAGCGGCTGGGCCACGTCCAGCAGGGTTCCCAGCGGGCAGACCCAGCCGCAGAAGGAGCGTCCCAGCACCAGGCTGAGCGCCAGCAGGAGCAGCGGCGCTCCGATGACCAGGGCCGAAATATTCCCTTTGAGCAGGTTACCCAAAGCCAGCAGAGGGTCCCACGGCAACAACCATGAGGTGCTGTCGGTCAAGCGCTGGAAGGACAGGCGTTGGTAGACCAGCGGCAGGAAAGGCAGGATGAACAGCAGGAGGAAGCCCCACTGTACCAGCCGGCGGGCCAGCCGGTCGGAACGTCCGCGCACCTGCCGTCTAGCCTTTGTCATCGGGCTCTCGGCTGTCCGAAACATCTTTTTGATCCGGCGGGTGAGCGGTCCCCGCAGGCCCCTGTGGCAGCCTGCGGCGCAGGCGGCTCAGGATGGTCACGCCCAGGCCGGTTACCACCAGCGCCGCCGGGATGAGCGTCTTGTTCAGCAGCGCGCCCGGCGAAAACACCTGGCTGGCCGGCTCACAAGCCACCCCGCCCGAGGCGGCCGCAGCCGGCACCTGCTCGACGGGGGCAGCCGGCGGCAGGAGGATGGCGGTGGGTTTTGAGGCCGGAGCCTGCGGCACGGGAGAAACCGCCTGGTCAGCCACCGGGGTGGCCTCCAGGAGCGGCGCTCCGACAGTGAATTTCCGGATGCGCCCATCCGCCAGGGCGGCTTCCACATCCATATCTCCGCAGCCGCTTTGATTGGCGCGCAGGACATGCGTCAGTTCCTCCGGCTGGATATTGAAGAGATCCACACAGCCAAAGGCATCGATCAGCACCGGGTCGATCCCGGCAATGACTTTATTTCGCCGGGCGACGGCCTGCGGATTGGTCAGGTCGGTCTCCGGGCCGGCGCAGGTGGGAAAGCTGCCGTGCGGGATGCGCACCCGGATGGCTTCGAGGATGTGCAGTTGGGCCTGCATGCCCGAAACGCTGCTCAGGTCGGCGATGCCCTGCTCCAGGCTGGTATGCAGCAGGCCGGGCTGAGCCAGGAATCCCATCATGTGCTTGAGACACATGCTGAATTTGGCCACGTTATGGGTCTTGGCGACCGCCAGGTTGATGCGCACATCCGCCTCCACGGCGGCTTTGATCACCCGGATGCTCTGGTTGGCCTGCCCGTGCGGCAGGTCGATCTTCGTGTAGGTGGAAGCCGGGGCGTTGAAACGGTCCGGGAAGATATGCTCGACCCCCAGGTCCTTGACCAGTTGTCCGATCCCGTTCATCCGCAGGGCTTCCTCTGCCCCCGGTTCGATCGAGCAGTGGTCCATGACAATGATACGCCCAGCTCCAGCCGCCTGGACGGCCTGGATGACGGCTGTCAGGAAATCCGGGTTGGTTGAAGAAGCCGTGTCCGGCGGATAGGCCCAGGTGGCATTCGGCTTGATCGCCACCGTTTGACCCTTTTTTACAAAGCGTTCCATTCCCCCCAAACCTGCCAGGGCGGTCTGCAGGATCTGGACGGCCGAATCTTCGCTGGTCCCCTCGGCCACGCTGACTGACGGGGTTGTCTGGCTGGCTGAATCGAGCAGGGACATCGGCCTGTAGCGCGGAACGAACGCTGCAGCAAAAGCGCTGCCCGAGACAGCCAGGAAATCACGACGGGAGAGTCTTGTCATCCTTTATGCTCAACCAGAGCGGGCAAAAAATTCCTCTTAAGGCAGTGTAGCATAAGAAATGTCATATGGTCAATTGGACACTTTTCTTAATCGGAGACCTGTCAGGTCTACTCTCGTCAAGTGATTGCCTATTGACTTCCTTTTTATTCGACCTATAATGATTTTATAGAAAATTGTATCATTAGCCTTTGATCATTTCGGGGAGGCGCTCGTGAACCATAGATCATCGTTCCATCTTATTTTAGTGGCAGCCATCCTGGCGGGGTTGGCCTGGGGCTTTCAACCTGTCGCTCCGGTGCAAGCCGCCGGGCTGGTTGTCAACAGCCTGGCGGACGCCCAGGCAAATGACGGCGCCTGCACGCTGCGGGAAGCCATTCTCAACGCCAACAACGATAACCAGTCCGGCTCCACCGACTGCGCTGCCGGCAGCGGTGCGGACATCATCACCTTC
>CAVSAF010000007.1:0-23960 GCA_963725805.1 uncultured Chloroflexia bacterium | reverse complement strand
CCTTAGGCACGAGAGGTCATACTTCGGTACCCTGGCCGATCCGCGGTAGGCTGTACACCGACTTCCAACCCTTGCTGAACGGTTCACGAAGGTAAGGTTCCATTTCCTTGGCAGTACGCAAAGTGACTTCTTCCACCGGCGGGACAGTCCCCGCGGGGAATGCCGCCAGAACATCATCTTGCCATAAGGTCAGATATTTCAAGATGGCAGCCATGGGGCGTTTGGCCTTCTGGGCTGCACCGGATCTGGCTTTGCCTACAACGCCTTCAGGCGTTCCGGAAATCTCGATGGCAAAGTGGCCTTCACCTTCCGACCAACGGCTGGGCCGACCAAAAGGATCGACGGATTTGTCAAAATGTCCATCCGGCAGGTAGTTCTTGCCTTCGGTGTCCACAGCGTAGTTCATATCCACCATCTCGGGGTGCAATAAAAGGCTGAGTGAAGTCTCAAACTCGTCAGCATGGACAAAGTTGGTGGTCATCTGTCCGCCGCGCTCGACCGGGCGGAAAAATTCACGGACGCCGCGGTGCCAGTCAATGACGCGAAAGATGCCTGGTAGCTGGTAGCGCTTCATGAACTCCTGTACCGCCAACTCAAGCATCCATAACTGACCATGGTTGTTGACGATCAACTGCTTGCGGAAGCCATCGTTCCACAGTCCGAGCATCACATCGATCATCATCTCACGAACGACATGTTCCCGAACGATGACCGTTCCGGGCATACCCATGTGATGGAAGGGATGGCCACCATAGTTGAGAGGAGGCAGAGCCAGGTTGACCGGAGCGCCGCGCTTTGCGGTGTAGCGGCGGACACCCTCACAAATGGCGCTGACATAAAGCGTGTCCGCGGCACTGGGGAGATGCTGGCCGTGTAATTCAGTGCAACCGACCGGGATCAGGACGACATCATTCTTTTTGCGGTTCTTCTCCACCTGCCAGCGAGTGGTGGTTTGGATGTAGGAGCCAGGCTTGCCCCACTCGACCGGTGAGGGGATGCCATAATCCGCCAGGATGGCGTCGATCTGCTCATCACTGGCTTCCCAGACTTCCTTTTTCATCCGGCCAACGGCATTGTCCTCGAAGAACAGGTCGGGCTGATCAGAGGGAAGAAATCCTTTCGGTACTTTTGTGCTTGACATTTTGTACTCCTTTCGATTTGAAATAAATAAATCTTATTTTTCTTTGGAGATTGCTAATACAGTACGCATATCGGTGCTTAATGGAGAAAGCTTGCTCGTAATCAGGCAAGTCATCCTATCTCGCTCACTTTCACTGGTCGGTTCTCACGCAGCGATTTCCAGGCCGCGTAGCCAAGCACAACAGCCGCGCGACCGTCTGCCCCATTGGTCGGGGTCGGTTTATCGTCGCGCACGCATTCAACGAACTGTCGGACTTCTTCCACGTAGCAAGGAGCATAGCGCTGCATGAAAAAATGCGGCGGCTTGGCTGAAAGAAAACCATCCCGATCCCCCCTTATGGCAGTCGTCTCTGCCTCGTTGCCTGCCATGGCTGTGCCATTTGAGCAAAATACTTCCAGACGTTGATCATAGCCATAAACGGCCCTACGGCTGTTGTCGATGGTGCCGAGTGCCCCATTGGCAAACTTGAGGATTACCACGTCTGTATCGATATCACCAAACTCACTCAGCCTTGGATCGATCAACACGCCGCCGGCTGCATAGACCTCCACCACTTCGCCGAGCTGAAAACGCACCATATCGAAATCATGAATGGCCAGGTCGAGGAAGATCCCGCCCGAGACGCGCAGGAACTCCATCGCCGGGAAGTCGGGGTCGCGGTTTGTGATGCGCAGGATGCAAGGGCGCCCGATCTCGCCTGAAGTCGCAATTTCACGTACGCGCTGGAAGCTCTTGTCGAAGCGGCGGTTGAACCCAACCTGGAGTTTGACACCGGCTTTTTCAACTGCTGCCAGCGCCTCATCAATCTTTTCGAGTTCCAATGCAAGTGGCTTTTCGCAGAAAATGTGCTTGCCTGCTTCGGCCACATCTTTTATCATGAAGGCATGCGTGTCTGTACTGGAAGCAATCAGGATGGCTTCGATATCCTTGTCAGCCAACAACTCATGATAATCCTTCACAATGCGTTGGATTCCACACTCGTCAGCCACCGCTTGGGCCACTTCCAGACGAATGTCACATACCGCCACCAGGTCCGCTTCGGGAATCAGTCGGGCGATATTGCGGACATGCACGCTGCCCATCCGCCCGGTGCCAATCACGGCTATCTTTACTTTATTAGTCATATCAACATCTCTCCTTAGATGGAAATTTACTTGCGCGATTTATTCGATTTGAAAATACGGCGATAGCACCTTGAGGGCTGCCTGGCGGGCTTTGATGGCCAAATCCAGTGGATCCCACCTCCAATACTCCGGCCGGAACAATTCAATGGAGCAGGGCCCGTTATAGCCAATGTGCTTCAACCGCATGCAAATGTCGTCGAGTGGAACTATACCCAGACCAGGCAAAAGCCGTGTGCCATCGTTGATGGCTTCTTTTGGTGTATCTTCAAGGTCATTCAAATGAAAGGCAAAGATGCGACCGGGGTCTACTTGATCAAGTTCGCTCATCAGACCTCCACCGCAATAAAAATGAGCCGTATCTATCGTCAGGCCAATGTTATCGCGGCCGCATTTTTGAATTATTTCGAAAGCAGCACGTGGCGTGCGTACGCTGCACCACCCAAAGCCCAGGAACTCAAACGACAAGTTGATGCCATACAGGCGGGCAATATTGCTCAAATCGAGCAAGACCTTGACGTATTCAGCCACAGTATCAGTCCATGGCATATTTCGGCTCGGTGAAGGGCTGGGTACAACGATTATGGTTGGGCATCCTACAGCCTGAGCGACCTTACCCATTTCGTGCAGACGTGCTTGAATCTGGGGGTATTCACTTCCTCTGAAGGCAATGAACTCAATTGAATTGAGGGTGAGTGGAAAGATACCGTGATTCACAAACAAGGCCTGAAGATCTGCCATTGAATGAACCGCAAGATAGCGATCTATTTTTTCCGCCCAAACCTCAAGTGCCTTGAATCCTGCCCGCGCGGCGACAGTGACATCCGTTTCAAGGTCACTCGTCATGGTTGTCGCACTGTGAAAAGCCAATATCACTGCAGAACTCCCTTCACAGACCTCAGTCCAGACATTGCCGGGTTGTTATTGTGAGCGATCATGACTTATTCCAGCTCAGTAAATTCGAACAGAATGCACACCTTGAGAGAAAAAGGACTGGAAATTACATTTGCATAACGATCTTCATGGCGCTCTTGGGATGATGCTGCAGGGTTTTCATATCCAGACCGAGCAGGTCGAATGCGCCCAGACCCTCGTCAAACGGGATGACCTTGGTAAAGAAGGAGGCCATGTTAAGGCGCTTCTCCTGGTAGATACGAATGGCCGGAACCATGGTGTTCTGACCCAGGTACAGACCGAGTATCTTGGTAGCCCAGCGCGTTATTTCATTCGGCACGATTGTGGCCTGGATGGATGAGTCCATGCCGAAAGGCAATACCTTGCCGCCTGGGGTGACACACTGCAAGGCTTGCTCGAGGGCATTGCCGGTCGCTTCAATAACGATGTCCGCCTTACGCCCGTAGGTGAAGTCGGTTATCTTTTCGACCACGTCCACTTGATTTGGATCCCAAACCGTCAGACCGCATTCCTTTGCCACTTCGATGCGGAAGGGGTCGATCTCTGTCACGGCTACTTTGGCGGAGATATTCCTGGCAAACTGCCCAAACAGGTAGCCGATCGGTCCAAAGCCCAACACCATAACGTAATCGTAGGGCAGCATCAACAGGGTATTCATGCCATTGACAACGGTCGCGAGAGTTTCGACCTGGGTGCCGAGGATGTCATCAATTTCGTCCGGCAGGACAAAGCATTGCTTCTCCGGGACGAGACAGTATTCGGCATACCCGCCGTCGCGCATCACGCCCAGTGCGCTGGTTTTAATTTCAACACACTGGCTGCTGAGTCCCATGCGGCAGAACGAGCAGAATCCGCAGCGAATGTTGTTATCTATGGCGACGCGGTCGCCCAACTTGATGTGTTGGACATGCGAACCGATCTCGATCACCTCACCGCAGAATTCATGGCCCAGTACCGTGTTCGGTCTGAAGTGGTGCTTTCCTTCAATGATCTTGAGATCTGATCCGCAGATTCCAACCGCCTTGACCTTAAGCAATACATCATCAGGATCCTTGACATGCGGGATGGGCCTCTCTTCGAACACCAGATTGCCAACATCCTTGAATACATAAGCTTTCATTTTTTCCATGACATGCTCCTTTCAAGAGAAAAATCAATCAGGATCGCTTGCATACGTGGGTCTTTATGGAATCATTCATGAGTAGTTACTTGACTCATTGTTACACCGCTAGCGTTGAATACGGGCTGAACCGCCCCTGGCAAAGGCGCGTACCTGCTCCAGCGTTGCCATTGTGGTGTCACCTGGGAAGGTTGTCAATAGAGCTCCGTGCGCCCAACCAAGTTTTAAGGCCTCTTCCGGCTCTTCGCCAGTTAGCAAGCCAAAGAAAAAGCCAGCGGCAAACCCATCCCCTCCGCCAACGCGATCATACACATCCAGTTCGCATGTGGGAGATATATACGTTTTCCCATCAATCCACGCTACCGCCCCCCAGGAATGCCGGTTGGTCGAGTGAACTTCGCGCAGAGTAGTGGCAACCACCCGGACACGCGGAAATCTTTTTACAACTTCTTCGATCATTCCAAAGAAGGCGCTTGGATCGAGCTTGGAACGAGCAGCAACTTCAGGGCCAGGTATACCCAACCCCAATTGAAGGTCTTCTTCATTGCCGACCAGGACATCCACGTTATCTACAATTCGCCGGATGACTGATTGGGCACGTTCCGGTCCGCCCCAGATGTTCCATAACTTGGCACGATAGTTCAGGTCAAAGGAAATAACCACGCCCGCTGCCCTGGCGGCTTGCATAGCCTCCAGAATAACTTCACCGGTCGTCTCAGAGAGGGCGGCAAAGATACCACCGCTGTGCAGCCAGCGTACGCCATTGGAAAAGATCGCACCCCAATCGAAATCGCCCGGCTGTAGTTGCGCGGCGGCCTCGTTGGCGCGGTTATAGAACACCACCGGAGCGCGCACGCCATATCCGCGATCGCTGTAGATGGTGGCCATGTTGGGACCATTCACTCCATTATGTTGGAAATGCTTGTAGAAGGGCCTGACCCCCATCGCCCGAACACGCTCTGCGATCAAGTCACCGATGGGATAATCAACCATGGCCGCAACGAGGCCAGTATGCAGCCCAAAACAATCCGATAGATCTGCCGCGACGTTATATTCCGCACCGCTGGGATGAATCTGCCATACAGTCGCCTTGCCGAAAGGAACGATCCCAGGATCTACGCGATGATTGAGCGCTCCCAGTGATACCAGGTCCAACGAGCCTTCCTGAGGAATATTTATTCCGTATTTCATGAAGCCTCCTTCTTTTCTAAAGGTAGAGCCTTTCGTTGCAACTGGTAGATCATTTCAAGCCGTCCATTCCGTGTGGAAGGTGCCTTCACGATCTATACGCCGGTAGGTATGGGCGCCGAAGTAATCCCGCTGGGCCTGGGTCAGGTTGGCGGGCAGGCGCTCGCTGCGGTAGGCGTCGAAGTAGGCCAGCGAAGCACCCAGTGCCAGGACCGGTATGCCCATTCCAACTGCCTCCTGTACCACGAAGCGCCAAGCCTCCTGGCGGCTTTCAACTGCCAGGCGGATGGATTCATCCAGCAACAGGTTGGTAAGGGTTGGGCTGTGCTGATAAGCTGTCATAATATCGTCGAGCAGTTCGGCACGGATAATGCAGCCAGCCCGCCAGATCCGAGCGATTTCACCCAGGTTCAGTTCATACTTGTATTCATCGGAGGCGATTTTAAGCAGTCCAAAACCCTGCGCGTAGGAATTGATCTTACTGGCATAGAGTGCTTGGCAGGCGGCATCGATCAGGCGCTGCCGGTCACTTTTGTATTCCAACTTGGGTCCGAGGATCACCTTGCTGGCGTTTCCCCGCTGCAACTTCAGGCTGGATAGAATTCGGCTTTCCACGGCAGCATTTATGGTGGGGATGGGCGCGCCCAGGTCTAGGGCGTTCTGCGAGGCCCATTTACCAGTGCCTTTTTGCTGCGCCTCATCCAGGATCATATCAACCAGTGGACGATTGGTATCCGGATCCAATTTGGAAAAGATATCAGCAGTAATCTCGATCAGGTATGATTTCAATATCCCCTTGTTCCAGTCTGCAAAGATGTCGTGGAGTTCCGGCGTCGAAAGGCCCAGTCCACGCTTCAACAGGTCATAGGTTTCGGCGATGAGTTGCATATCGCCGTACTCGATGCCGTTATGCACCATTTTGACATAGTGACCCGCGCCGCGTGGTCCCATAAAAGCCACGCAGGGCTTGCCATCCTTGGACTTGGCAGCAATTGCCTGCAATATTGGCGCCACCGCGTCCCACGCTTGGGACTGCCCCCCTGGCATGATGGACGGACCCCAGAGCGCGCCCTCTTCACCGCCCGAGATGCCTATACCGATGAAATTAAAGCCTTCCTTCTCCAATGCCAGGTTACGCCGCTCAGTATCCAGGAAAAATGAGTTGCCACCATCCATCAGGATATCACCCGGCTCCATGTGCGGCTTCAGATGGGCGATGGCGTCATCCACAGGATCGCCAGCCGGTACCATCATCAGGATGCGGCGCGGTTTCTCAAGAGCAGCCATCAGGGCGGAGGGTGAATCAACACCAGCAATATTTTTGCCAGCTGCGGGTCCTGCAAGGAATGCCCTGGTTTTTACGGCATCCAGGTCATAACCAGCCACCGGATATCCGTTACGCTCTATATTCAACGTCAGGTTGTGGCCCATGACGCCAAGTCCAACAATGCCGATTTTATATTTCATGATTGCTCTCCCTGACCCGATTCAGCATTTCGCCCGCCCGCCGCACTACAAGTACCCCATCACTTTCACGGTCTTCCCACAATTTCGGGTCAATTGCAGCCAGGTCCAGATAACCCAGGTTGATGCGGCGGCAGTGTTCTGAAAAAATGCTTGTTGCCAGGGTCACCTGGAAGCGGGATGTTTCGATTCCAGCAGGCTGATCATACACAATCCCTTTCAAATGGGTTGAGTGCGCCAGTACACTGCCGGGATAGTCCCTTTCAGTCAGATAGCGGTCGGGTAAGCCCATTCCAATCAACATTTTTTAGACACCGCTGAACGCTGAAAACCCTCCGTCCACCGGAACAACGATGCCGGTGACAAAGTTTGAGGCTGGAGAAAGTAACCAGAATACCGTTCCCAGTAAATCATCCGGTATGCCGAATCGACCCATCGGAGTATGGTTGATAATTGCTCGACCCCGTGAGGTTGGCGAACCATCCTCATTAAATAACAAGCGGCGATTTTGTTCACCCACAAAAAAACCCGGCGCAATGGCATTGACGCGGATCCGGGGTGAATATTCCTGTGCCATGTGGACAGCCAACCACTGGGTGAAATTGCTTACTCCAGCCTTGGCGGCGGAGTATGCCGGGATGCGCGTCAGAGGCCGGAAGGCATTCATTGAGGAGATGTTCAGGATGACGCCATCCTCCTGTTGGGCCATGAATTTGCCAAAAATCTGGCTGGAAATGATTGTTCCCATTAGGTTCAGTTCTACAACCCAGCGTAAGGCTTCGGCAGGTAGATCGAAGAAGGATAATTCTGGATTTGTGGTGGCTTGCGGTTTGTTGCCGCCGGCACCGTTAATCAGGTTGTCAACATGTCCAAATCTTTCCAGCACAATCTGTGCGGCATTCTCTACACTGGTCCTGTCAAGCACATTACAAGCTACACCTATAGCCTGCCCACCTCCTTGACGAATATCCGCAGCCAAGGCTTCGGCTGCGACCGGGTCAAGATCAAGGACGGCTACCTTTACGCTTGCATCAGCAAGTGCTCGGCACATCGCCGAGCATAATGCACCCGCCCCGCCAGTAACCACGGCGATTTTTCCAGAAAGGTCAAATAACATTCGATGATTGGTTGATACCATGAGTCTCTAGTCCAGGGTGAAAGGGATCAAGTGGCGAAGAAAATGCTTTTCAAGATCGGCAGCGTAAACTTCCGGGTTGGCTTGCAGGATATTCATGAAGCGGTCACGGAAGCGCCAATCCCCGCCTGCGGTTTTATCCGTGAGGACCGAACCGAAGGTCACGTGCAGGATTTCCCTTGCGTCAAATTGATCCAACAGCTTGGGCCAGTCCGCGACAGCTTTCGGCATGGGTGCGTTCCCGAGTTCGGCCGAGACATGGTAACTGGCTTTATCAATTTCGTAATGCTCCCTGGCGAATATATATATTTCGCGAAACAGGTCAACATCCAGTGTGGCAATAGTGCGCAGGGCTTCCAAATAACTTGTGCCGGCAGTTTTTAAGTGAACCATGCCATGAGAGAGACGCCCGGCAATTGGATAGATGCTGAACTTGTCAGAGCCGGAATGCAGACTCAGTTTGTATGGTCCAAAATACCGGGCGATGGCGGCGTGGCCTGTAAAATCGGATTCGAAAGCCGCCAGGTCTCCGATGTAGTCCACGCCTTTCTCGAAGCGCCCGACATAGCGTGGCGCCAGGCTGACCCATTTCACCCCCAACCATTTCAACCTGCTGGCAATGTAGACATGTTCGGCGTGCGAGGTGGGCAGGTCAGTCTCGTCCACCGATACTTCCAATTCGAATGGTCGTGGACCCGCCACCTGACTTAAGTGACGGTACATCCTTGCTACATGTATAACAGCCGCGCCGTACTTCACGGCGGCTTTTAGCAAGGTCGCTTCGTTGAAAGTCAATCTCAACCCTTCGATATCATAGCGTTTCCCCAGCAGTCCACTCCGGTGAGGCTGGACCTCAGTGGGGAGCTGGGTAGCCAATTCACGAAGCTCGCTCAAACTGGCGTTCTCAGCCAGGTTGTTGACATAGGCGCCGGGGTCAATGGTGAAAAAGGTATAATCGGCCGACAGGCAGGCGTCGATATCTTCAATGGTTTTGAGATGGTCAGCGTCCGCGCCAAAGCCGCTCTGCCAACCTTCGGTGAAAACACCCCATGTTGCATCATCCAGCACCTGCTGTGGGCTGCGTCCGGTGCGCGCCATTTCACGAATGGATTGCTGGGCGAATATGGGTGAGATTTTTCCTCCCACAGCACGAACTGCGCGTATATGGCCGGGTGTAGCCAGACCTATCCGATCTCCCAAACCGGCTGAAGTGGATAGTCCAATCAAGCCTGGTCGGAGCCAGGGCAGTTGTATGCGTAGGGCGGCAGCATTCTGGGGGTTAACCGGACAAAGTAAAAGAATCCGATCCCCATGCCTGCCAGGTGCTCCATCGAAAGACATCAAGCCAGGCCAATCCACGGGTGCCAGAATTGCCAGGCGTGAACCTGCGTTTGTCGAGGCCAGGCCGTATTCCACACCATTGTGCTGTGTGTATGATGCTTGATGCAATTTGAGATCGGACGTAATCAATGTGTCCATTTTTACGAAGATACCGGGGGGGCGGTGGATTTTCTCACCAACAGTGTTCCGCGCAGCCTGCGGATTTCAGGCTCAAAGACAGCACTTTCCTGCTTGTCTGTCTTGAGAAGCCCTAGCACCAGCCGGGCCGCTTCCGCGCCGATATAATGCTTCGGCTGGTCGAAGGTGGTGAGTGGTGGGTTGGTATAAGCTGAAAACAGGATGTTGTCGAACCCGGTGACCGACATGTCCTCCGGAACGCGGAGAGCTGCCTGCTGCAAGCCCTTGAGCACGCCGATGGCTAACATGTCGTTATAACAGACGATCGCAGTGGGGGGTTCAGGCAGGTTAAGAAAATAGCTGATCCCGCTGAGACCCTCTTCTGGTTTGCCGCCTGGAACCTGGTGTATATAGCTCCCAGGGATGGAGATTTCGGAGTCCTGTAATTCCTGTTGGAAGCCTGTCAAGCGGTCGAGTGTGCTTCTACCGGAGGTGCCATTCCCGAGGTAGGCGATCTTGCTGTGCCCCAACTCAATGAGGTGACGGGTAACCTGGCGACTACCATCCACGTCATCATGATATATGGAGTAACGGTACTCCCCGGCGGCCTGATTATTGATGACGACGATCGGGACACCGAACCTGGCAAGTTGTTGACGTTGTTCGATACTTATCGGGGTGGAACAAATGATGATCCCATCAACCCGGCGTTCAACCATGGCCTGGAAAATTGCTTGATTCTGCTCAAACGTGCCCTGTGAGGCTGCCATGAGCAGGCTGTAACCGCTGGCTTGTGCCACTTCCTCAACACCTTGCAGGATATCGCCAAAGAAAGGATCGTCAACACTTTGGATGATGACGCCGAGTGCCTGTGAGCGGTTTGTCTTCAGGGTGCGGGCAGCTGCGCTGGGCAGGTATCCCAACTGAAGAGCCGCCTCACGAATGCGATCCGAGGTAATGGTCGATATCAATGGGCTGCCACGCAGGGCTCGCGAAACGGTGGAATGTGAGACTTTGGCTCTTTTGGCGATATCTTTTATGGTGACAGACATCCTCGAGACCCTTTACAATAATCCATGAATGCACACGTGTGCATGATTTGTCTTCAGTTTACCCAGCTTCAAGGAAAAAGTCAATAGTTTTGCAAGGGTACTTGCAATATTATAGGAATTGTTGTATGATTTACAAATGAAAGCAATATTTCATAATTTTTAAAAATGAAAGTTTGGCGAGATCCCTGATTTTTTGTGATGAAAGGGTAACCACTATGGATAAAAACAACGATATCAAAGCCATTTTTTTGGATGTTGGCAATACACTGCGAATCGTCATTGAAGACAAGGATTTCATGACCCAATCCAGGCATCAGCTTGTTGAGTTAACTGGAGCCCGGGAGACCCCAGATGCATTCTACGAAAAACTCGCAGAGCGTTACAAAGTATTGCGCAAGCGTGCTAAAGAGCAGCTGATTGAAGCCTCTGAAAAAGAAATGTGGACAAAATGGATGCTGCCGGATTTCCCGACGGAAAAGATCGAGCCGCTGTCCGGAAAGCTGACCCGCCTGTGGCGTGATTGCGATGGTCGGCGCGTTCCTCGTGAAAATAGCACACAAGTGGTTATTGAACTGAGCAAGCGAGGCTACTTGCTGGGGCTGATCGCCAATACCATCACCGAGACGGAAATCCCCGACTATATCGTTGCAGAAGGTCTCAGCGGTTATTTCAAGACGGTCATTCTTTCCTCGAAGCTCGGGATTCGAAAACCCAATCCAGAGATCTACTGGGAGGCTGCCCGGCAGATCGGGGTTGAGCCGGAAAAATGTGTATACGTGGGTGACAACCCCTTGCGTGATGTGGAGGGCACCCGGGCGGCTGGTTACGGAATGTTCATCCTGTTTTTCGAGCCGGCTACCCAGGCTAAAGAACCGCCAAAAGGCGAGATAAAACCCGATTTTGTCATTCACGATATGCGCGAGCTTTTGGACATCTTCCCTCCTCGCAGGTGATGATATGACTCCCAAAGTTGAGGCTATTTTTATCGATCTCGGAAATACATTGCGTAAGCTGGTCAAGGACGAGGCTCATATGGCCCGTGCTCGCCTGGAGATCGTCCGCCTGGTTGGAACAGACGAAGATCCGGTCGCGTTCTGTGCAAAATTGGATGAGCGCTACAAAATCTACCGCAAATGGGCTTTTGAGAACCTGACCGAAGCGCCTGAATCTGACCTCTGGACGCGCTGGCTGACCCCCGATTTTCCACCTGAAAAGATCGCCCCATGTGGGGCTGAGCTGACTTACCAATACCGGCAATCAATGGGTAGGAGGGTGGTGGTGGAAGGCGGCAAGGAAGTTGTGGTAGAGCTTGAACGGCGCGGCTATACCCTGGGTATCATTAGCAATTTAATCGGCTGTCGCGAGATCCCTGATTGGCTGGAGGCGGATGGCTTTGCGCCCTACTTCAAATCAGTTGTGTTATCGTCCATTTTTGGCAAGCGTAAACCCGATCCGTCCATTTACCTGGAAGCAACCCGCCTCGCTGAAGTCGCCCCAGCCAACAGCGTTTACGTTGGCGACAACCTTAAACGGGACGTGATCGGTACACGAGCGGCTGGATTCGGGTTGATAGTCATCATGACCTCACCCGAAGAACTGGCCAAAGAAACCATCACTGATGAAAACAGACCGGATATTATCATTCACGAGTTTCGACAACTCCTGGATATTTTCCCGGGGCGTAACCAGGTCAATCTCTTGTAAGACCTGCGGAAGATCGGAGGCCAGATGTCAAAAAATCATCATCCCCGGGGTGCCAGTGTCCTGGCGGGGGCTGTCAGGGAATTGTATGCGGCCGGGCAGACGGATTATTCCCTCGACCCAATCGTGCTGGTCGATGCACTGGGCAATCCCATTGGACGCATTGCGGATGGCGATGTTGTCATTTTCTGCTGCCGCCGTGGTGAACGTGAAATAGAACTGACCGAAGCCTTCACGGAAGCCGGGTTTGGCCATTTTCAGCGCAATTACCTTCAGAACCTCAATTTCATCATCCTGACCCTCTATCATGAAAAATTAAAGGACCTGTCGATCGCCTTTGCTCCAGTAAAAATCAAGGAAACACTAAGCGAGGCGGTCAGCCGCCAGGGACTGCGCCAGTTACATGTGTCAGAGTCTGAAAAATTTTCCCACATCACCTTCTTCCTCAATGGTGGCACCAATGAACCCTTTCCCGGGGAAAAGGATATGTGCATCCCTTCACCCAAGGGGGTGCCTTTTGACAAGATCCCTGAACTCAGCCTGCAACAGGTGGTTGACCAGGTTCAGCTTGGTCTGGAGGAAAAATTCGATTTAATCATCACCAACTTTGCCAACGGTGATGTGATCGGTCATACCTCCAATAACGCCGCCAAGATCCATTGCGCCAGCCTGGTGGATTTACGATTAGGTCAGGTCATGGACGCAGCCCGGCGTGCAGGCTATGTGACGCTGATCACTGCTGACCATGGCAACCTGGAAGAAATGACCAACCAGGATGGGACGCCGAATGTGGCTCATACCACCAACCTCGTACCGTTTTTTTTGGTGGATCCTTCCTGGTCTACGACCGTATGCACTTGCGACGGCAGCCTGGCAAACCTGGCACCGACAGTACTATCCGCACTCGGCATTGACCCGCCGGTCACTATGACCAGTCAACCCCTTTGTCCAGACTACAATTGGGGTGGGAAAAGGCGAGTGCTATTAATCATCCTGGACGGATGGGGTTTTGGGAAAACAGATGAAACCAACCCGATATTCCTTGCCAGCACGCCAGTCTGGGACGATTTGTGCAAGAATTATCCGTACAGCAAATTGAAAGCCTCCGGTGAAGAAGTGGGATTAAAGCCGGAGAAGGCAGGTAATTCAGAAGCAGGTCATATGAATATAGGCGCAGGTCGGGTGATCCTGCAGGATGATGTCCGACTTGACCGGGCGATGCAGGATGGTTCATTCTATACGAACGAGGTTTTCTTGCATGCGATGGACGATGTGAAAAGACGAGGCGCTAAATTGCACCTGCTCGGCTTGCTGAGCGAAAAAAGTTCACATGGCTCGATAGACTATCCTCTGGCGCTGCTGAAGATGGCTAAAGAGCAGGGGGTGAAAAATGTTTTTCTGCATGTCATATTCGATGGGCGAAGTACTGAACCCGGCAGCGCACCGGTTTTACTGGAAAAATTGGAAAAACAGGTCGACGAAATTGGCCTTGGAAAGGTAGTCACGGGCGTTGGTCGAGCTTATGCCCTGGATAGGGATCACAACTACGCCAAAATCAAACGTGCCTACGAGGCATTGGTTGCTGGAGCCGGGAAAAAGTGTGTTTTGGACGAATAGTGATTTTGGAATCTACCAGGTGAAGGATTTTGCATGGACTTAAAATTCCTGCATGAACAGATCATTTCCGCTCATACGAAGATTGTCATGATCATTATGGATGGGTTGGGAGGGCTGCCGCTGGAGCCGGGCGGGAAGACAGAATTGGAATCAGCCCATACACCCAATCTCAACGCGCTGGCCTCTTTGTCATCATTGGGTCTTTCAATACCGGTGGAACCCGGCATCACAGTGGAGAGCGGTCCGGGGCACCTGGCATTATTTGGTTATGACCCTCTCCAGTATAGGATTGGGCGCGGCGTATTGGAGGCAGTCGGCTTGGGCATTGAGCTGGATCCTTCTGACATTGCCGTGCGAGGTAATTACTGTTCCGTGGACTCAACCGGGGTGGTTATAGACCGACGCGCCGGACGCATACTGACTGAGGTGAGCAAAGAGCTATCCAGGCTGCTGTCAACCCGGATCGAAGATGTCACATTCACGGTTGAGACGGTCAGGGAACATCGCCTGTCGATCGTCCTGCACGGACCTGGCTTGAGCGCCGAGGTGAGTGAATCAGATCCACAAAAGAATGGCTACCCCCCCCTGCCAATGCGTGCACTTGTTCCGGAAGCAGAAAAAACCGCACGTGTAGTGAACCGGTTTGTGGATCGGGCATGCCAGGTCATGAATACCTTCACACCCAAACCACCCGCAAACATGATCCTGCTGCGTGGTTTTGATCGCTATCCTAATTTCCAGCCATTTCTGGATTTGTTTGGGCTGCGCGCCGCAGCTATCGCCGTGTATCCCACCTATCGTGGGATCGCAAAGTTGGTTGGCATGCAGCTTTTAACAGTTAATGGAAATACCTGGGCAGATGAATTCACCACTTTGGAAAAGAGCTGGAACAATTTTGACTTTTTCTACCTGCACATCAAGGAGACAGATCTGGCCGGCGAGGATGGTGATTTTGCCCGCAAGGTCAAGATCATCGAGGAGGTGGACTCCCTGGTGCCGCGCTTGATGGCGCTCAACCCGGATGTGGTTATCGTTAGTGGCGATCACTCGACACCCGCAGCGTTAAAAGGGCACAGTTGGCACCCTGTGCCGACCCTGATCTATGGGAAGTTTGTTCGCCCAGATGGTATCGCCGAGTTCGGGGAAAACGCCTGCAGGCAAGGTAGCCTGGGTATTCTGCCAGCAAAGCAGGTCATGCCGATTGCTCTGGCAAATGCCCAGCGTCTCGCCAAATTTAGTGCCTAAGTTGACGATATATTCGTGAACACACTTAAAGAATCCCGGAAATAAATTCAGCCTGACTTGTTTTTGGTATTTGAGATTGTTATGCCCAGCTCTTTAGGTAACAGGATATTTCCCATGATCCATTTAATTTTGAGTGACCCAGATGCCTTTTCGGAATCTCTATTTGAAAAAATGAAACAAATCAATCCAGGCATCCTGGATTTGGAACTCTACGAATTTCGCTATGGGTTAAGCGACCTTATTCCCGAAAAAGGCTGGGATTCCATTAGATTGGACCCAAAAAAGGAAATTGAAGAGCGACTGACCAGCCTCGATTTCTATAAAAGCATCCAAATCAAATCAAAGGGGACTGACCGGATCGTACTCGATGAGCAGATTATTCGATTGGCGCAAATACTTTTTGTGGGACTCGTCACAGGCGAATATGAGTTGGAATGGGTGAAGTCGCTTTTTTACTTTGACATCCGGGGTTTTTATTTCCTTCATCGAACGCAGTATTTCACCAAGGACGTATTGGCGCATTTTAACAACTTACCTTTCAAACGTTTTGAACAAAAACAGAAGAAATTTGAGTCGCAACAAGACGTTGGGTATAAAGAGTTTAGAGAAGCGAATACCGAAGTAGACGCTCTTTTCATTGAGAGTGTGAAAAAGATCATCACGATCCGCGGCACGCCAATCCTGCTTGCTATTGCCGGGCCCACTGCCGCAGGGAAGACCGAGATTGTCGAACGACTGCGCCTCGGCTTTGATCAAGCGGGAAAGCAAGTTTCATCGATTGAACTGGATAACTTTTTTACCGATCGGGAATATCGGGAAGCGAAAGGTATCGATTCGGTTGGCAGGCAGGCAATGCACATTGAGCTTTTAAAGCAAAGCATGCAAGACATTACGCACGGGAAAAAGATCATCATCCCCCATTACGACACTGTTCTTGCCACCTCCAGCCACGATCTGGATGGAAAGCTGAAACCAGGTCGTGTCCCAATCGAAATTGAACCTGCCGATATTATTTTCATCGAAGGTAATTTCCCATTTCTTTTGGAAGAGATAATCCCTTTGATCGGAATTAAAGTAGTTTACCTGACCGATGACCCAGTTCGCTTGCAGCGCAAATGGAAACGCGATATTGATTACCGCAAGAAATATGACCCAACCTATTTACGGAACCGGTTCTTCAAAGATCAGTTCATCATGGCGGAATTTGCCTATTTACCTCAAATGGAGGTGTGCGATCTAACTGTTGATACCACAGGCGCGGCTTTATGGGTGACGCCGGAAATTGGAGAAATCCTTAGGAAAAGTTGAAAGGATGGCATATGCCCGGGAATGACAGGTTGCACAATCCAGAAGTATCTTCCGCAATTTTATACGCGGCGATGAAGCGCATCAATCGCGGTATCAAGGATCTGGAGTTGTTTGAATTTCGTTACGCACTTGAAAACATATACCCTGATGAAGGTTGGGAATCTGTGGAATTGGAGAATCCAGTTGAGATCGAACGCCTGATTGGAGACCGGGATTTCTATACCGGCATCCAGCTCAAGCCCAAAGCTGGCGATAGGATCGTCCTGGATGAAAAAATATCCAGCCTGACTCGCATGCTTTTCGCAGGATTGTTAAGCAAGGCATATAGCGGTGAGTGGGTGATGGCACATTTTTATTTTGATATAAGAGGTTTTTACTTTTTACCCAGGACGGTTTATTTCACGGAAGACGCGTTGGCTCATTTTGGTGGAAAACCTTATAAGCATTTCGAACAAAAGCAAAAAGGTTTTGAGCATTTTCAAGACATTGGTTACAAGGCTTTCAGAAAGGCAAATTCGGAAATCGATCAAGCATTTATGGAGAGCCTGCTGACACTCATCAAAGTTCGCAGTCTTCCTATGATCATCACACTTGCCGGACCCAGTGCGGCTGGGAAAACGGAGATTACAAAACGCCTGCTCAATGAGTTTGAAAAGGTCGGCATAAAGTCCACCACCATAGAGGTGGACAATTTTCTGCTCGACATGGAATATCGTGATAAAAAAGCGATGGGGAAAGAATCAACTCATTTTGACTTATTCATGCGCAGCCTTGAGAAGATCCTTCAGGGGAAAAAGATCACCATCCCCAGGTATGATTTCATCTATGCAACTTCCAGTCACGATCTTGAAGGCAATTTGAAACCGGGCTGTGTTCCCATTGAAATCGAGCCGGCTGATATCATTTTCTTGGAGGGAAATTTCCCTTTCCATATGCCCGAGGTCTCCGGCTTCATCGGTATCCAAGCCGTTTATTTAACCGATGATCCCATCCGGTTGAAAAGGAAATGGAAGCGCGATATCGACTACAGGAAAAAATACGATCCTGCCTATTTCAAGAACAGATTCTTTCGTACCCAATTCTTAAGAGCCGAGGAATGCTACCGACCTTTGATTCAAGTCTGCGACCTCGTCGCAGACACAACCGGGGCGGCCCTCTGGGCAACACCAGAAATCGTTGCAATACTTGGCCGTTATTGAGATAAAACGTGACAATACTGAAACAGGCACCCTGCGGAATCGAAGCAATATTTTTTGACATTAACGGCACATTGCGGGTTCGGGAACAACACGGACCCACCCAGCGAGCTGCTTCTCGACGGATACTCGAACTATTGGGTAAAGAAGATGCTCCGGATTCCTTTTGGGAAGAGATAACCAGTGCCCAAATGAAATACAGCCAATGGGCGCAAAAAAACCTGCTCCAGTTGTCTGAAAAAGAGATTTGGACCCGCTGGATCCTTCCGGAGTATCCGCGTGAGCAGATTGAAGCAGTTGCAGGCGAATTAACTCTGGCATGGATGGAGCGTAAAGGTCGCGCGGTTCCCAGACCAGAGGCTGAGAAGACACTGATCGAATTGAAGCGGCGAGGGTATCGTCTGGGAGTGATCAGTAACAGCATGTCATCACTTGATATCCCACGTAGTTTGGAGGTATATGGCTGGAAAGAATATTTTAAAGTTGTGATCCTTTCCTCAATTGTAAAACGCCGCAAACCTGCTCCTCAACCGTTCTGGGAAGCCACGCATGCCCTGAATGTGGAACCCAACCAGTGTGCCTATATCGGCAACCGGATTTTAAAGGATATGGTCGGCTGTAAACGAGCCGGCTTTGCGTTTGGGATCATTCTCGAGCCACCTGACAGTCTGTTGACAGATGAGCGGGAGGAGACCATCCAACCCGAGGCGATCATCCATACCCTGAACGAACTTCTTGATATTTTCCCGGAACGGGTTCCGCCCCAGCCGAGGAGCAGATAATCGTATGGTTATTCCTCCGGCTCTTAAATCCAGGCCATTTTTGTTATATTGGATTGGGCACCTTGTTTCAATCGCCGGTTCGCAGATGCAACTATGGGCCATCTATTGGCATTTGCGAACGTTATCAGATCAACCCATGGTCATCAGTGGGGTCGGTTTGGTACGCTTTCTGCCGGTGATCCTGCTATCCCTGGTGGGAGGCGTGGCTGCAGACCGGTTCAACCGCCAGAAGATGGCGATCTTCACCCAGCTTGGATTAGGCCTGGTTGCCTTGTTTCTTGGCCTTACAACTGCGATGAATACCGTGTCAATATGGATGATCTTCGGCCTGATGGCATTGCAATCGGTGGTTGTGGCCTTTGATGGTCCCGCCAGGCAGGCTCTCATCCCATCCCTGGTAGCGCGTGAAAACCTTTCTAACGCCTACAGCTTAACCTCCATTGCCTCCAAGGTAGGCGGAATCCTGGGACCGGCAATTTGTGGAATAGTGATCGCATTTTGGGGCCTGCAGTGGGCTTATTGGCTGAATGCCATTTCCTACCTGGCTGTCATTGCCGCGCTGATCGCGATGGGGAACATCCAGACAGTCAAGGAAAAGAAGACCTTCGAACTGCGTGGGATGTTCCTCGAGATGCGGGAAGGGATTGAATTCATTAAGAACTCCCCCATTATCTTCTCGGTCATGATCCTGGATTTCTTCGGCACCTTTTTCTCATCAGCAAACACCCTGCTGCCTTTCGTGGCAAGGGATATCCTGCATGTGGGGCCGCTCCAGTACGGCTGGCTTTCCTCCGCTCAGGCAATTGGCACTTTGTCCGTCGGGTTGTATCTTTCTCAGAAAACAAAACTTCTTCGCCAGGGGATGTTGATTTCCGTTTCTATTGCGATGTTTGGCCTGGCAACAATCCTATTTGGATTATCTGCCACATTCATTTTGACCATGCTTGCGCTTATCCTGATCGGTGTTTTCGACGGCTTGAGCTCCATCATCCGCAATACGGTCAGGCAATTGCAAACTCCCGATGCCATGCGGGGACGCATGATGAGTATCACGCAGATATTCTTCAAAGGCGGACCCCAGCTTGGAGAAATGGAATCAGGCCTGGTTGCTCAGATCCTGGGGGTTCCGTTTGCAATTATCTCAGGTGGGGTGGGTTGTGTGCTGGCCACCTGGATCGTGGTAAAAAGGGTTCCCCAGCTCTGGAATTACAGCGGAGATGAATCGATCAAGGGCGAAGTTATCGCTGATAGACCCGCTCCGGGATGACAAATGACACATTTTGTGAAAGAATACTTGCAATCCCGCCAATATTGTTGTATTATATGCAAATGAAAGTATAATTTCAAAATATGTTGTTTTGAAAGTAGGGCTGTTTACAAATTGAGGATAAGGTAAAACGATGAATCCTGAAGCCCAGAACCCGGCGGGGTTTAGTCAATTGATCAGCGATCATTATCCGCAACTCACCAAGAGTGAGAAGCGTATTGCCAGTTTCATGAATCAGAATCAAGACGAAGCCGCCTTTCTGCCTGCGGGGGAGATCGCCTCAAGATTGCAGGTAAGTGAAGCGACCATGGTTCGTTTTGCACGTGCCCTGGGGTTCGAAAATTACCCGGCCATGCGGGCAGCGCTTCAAGAGGGTTTCCGCCACCGGTTGACCCACTCCTCCCGTCTGCGCAGCCGTCTGGATGATCTGCGTGCTGGTGGTGATATCTTTGAACGACTGGTGGCTTCCGAGATTGATTTCCTGACGGAAGCCCTTCAAACTATTGATCGGAATGCCCTTAACGCAGCAGTTGAGCTGCTTCGGACTCATCCGCGCATTTTTGTTTTTGGGCTGGGCCCTTCCCTTTCGCTGGTGGACTTGCTTGAGATCCGTTTGACCCGTTCCGCCCGGCAAGTGATCCCTTTGAACACTTCCGGGCGGGAGATGCTCGAGCCCATGCTGCTCATGAATGGCAACGACCTGCTTATCGCCATTGGCTTTTTCAACTTAACCCCCAACCTGCAGATGGTTCTGGAATATGCGAATCAAGTCAAGACGCCGGTCATCTTGTTGACCGACACGCTTGGCCCCATGGTGGGTGACAAAGCCGATGTAATACTATCCGCTCGCCGCGGACCTGTATCCGCCTTCCATTCCCTGACCATCCCGATGACGATTGTCAATGCCTTACTCCTGGCCTTGACTTCAGTGGATCAGGAAAACATCATGACCAACCTCGATAAACTGGATCAATTGCGTGAGCGTCTCAAGAAATCCAACGGCTCTCTCCCGTAAAAAAACCATCAAAAGATAGGAAATAAATATGGCATTTCCCACAATGACACAACAACCCTTATCAATGCGCCTGCTTGCTGCTGGGCGAAGATTTTTCCACTGGCTGACCAAACCTCACGTTGTCCTGGCATTGATCATGTTGGTGCTGATGTTTTACATGGTCATCATCCCCCTGTATAAACTGGTTGAGACCACGGTGACCTGGCAGTCTTCGGATCTCAGCCGCAATCCGGATGCTGAAGTAGGCGGATTGACCGCTTTCCACTGGGTCAGGATGCTAACCGGTATATTCGGCAGGATCTACACCTACACCCCTCTGACGCATTCGATGACCATCGCCATTGGCACTGTTGTGCTTTCGCTATTGATCGGTGGATCGCTGGCCTGGCTGGTGGTGCGCACCGATATGCCGGGCAGGAAACTGGTCAATCAACTGGCGGTGCTGCCCTACATCATGCCCTCCTGGACCCTGGCCCAAGCCTGGCTGGTGCTGTTCAAGAACAGGCTTGCGGGCGGAGCACCGGGACTTTTCGAATACATAGTGGGGCACAGTCCGCCCGACTGGTTGTCCTACGGGCCGGTGCCGATCATCATCTGCTGTGCGCTGCACTATTACACCTTTTTTTTCCTGTTCGTTTCTGCAGCGCTGATGTCGATCGATTCCAACCTGGAAGAAGCCGGGGAACTGATGGGCGCCCGCCGCTGGCGCATCCTGCGCAAGATCACCCTGCCGCTGGTCCTGCCAGCCCTGCTTTCCGGTTTCATCATGACCTTTTCCAAGGTGATGGGCACCTTTGGCGGACCGAATATCCTGGGCTCGCCGGTCAAGTATTATGTGGTTGCCACAATGATCCGCGGTAGCCTGGCGGCTGGAGACAAGGCAGACGCCTTCGTGCTGGCGATCGTCTTGATCATGTTCGCTATGGTCACGATTTCGCTTAATCAGAGACTTGTGGGCACGCGCAGGAGCTATGAGACCATCGGGGGGCGCGGCTTTGTAGCCACGCCAAGCAAATTGAGAAATATGAAGAAAGTCTTCTTTACAGTCGTGATCATCTTTCAACTGCTGGTACTTGTTGTTCCGCTGGGCTTGATTGCCTATGACACCTTCCTGCTGCGGTCGGGAGACTACAGCTTTAGTAATCTTACCCTGCAAAACTGGATCGGACAGAAAAACCCTTTGTACAACGACGGCGAGCCGGGAGTCCTGCTTAACCCGAGGGTCTATCAAACCGCCTGGAATTCCATCAAGCTGGCCCTGTATACAGCCTTTTTCACCGCCCTGCTGGGAGTGCTGCTCGGGTATGCCATCGTCAAGGGCCGCGGTACACGGCTCGCCAAGCTGGTCGATCAGCTAGCTTATATTCCGTATGTCATTCCTGGTATCGCCTTCGGTGCTGTGTACATAGCCATGTTTGCCAGGAAGTGGGGACCACTTCCTTCCTTGTATGGTACCTTTGCGCTCCTGGTGATCGTCTCGGTCGCAAAACACATCCCTTATTCCTCCCGTTCGGGAGTCTCGGCCATGATGCAGGTGGGGCACGAATTGGAGGAGGCTGCCGAGGTGTCCGGGGCCAGCGTCTGGCAACGTTTCAGGCGTGTCATCTTTCCGCTGACAATGAGCGGTTTCGTTTCCGGCTTCCTGCTGACGTTCATCACCACCATGCGCGAGTTGTCCCTGATCATCCTGCTGGTCACGCGTGAGACCCAGCTGCTGGCCAGCCTGACCATGAAATATATTGAAGCCGGCAGGGATCAAATGGGGAACATCGTCGTCCTGATCCTGGTTTTGATCACTATCACAGGCAACGCCCTCATTGGCCGGTTCACGGGCGGAAGTCTTAAAAAAGGTCTCGGGATGTAAAGAGAGGACAACATGGAAACAACCATCAGAATTAATAGTCTAACGAAAAAATTTGGTAAAGTGCTTGCGCTCGATCATGTCAGCCTGGTTATCGAACCGGGAACTTTTGTAACCCTGCTGGGTCCCTCCGGGTGCGGCAAGACCACCCTGCTGCGCTGCGTGGCCGGTTTGGAAGACCCGGACGGCGGCGAAATCTATATTGGTAATAAACTGGTTTTTTCCTTCGATAAGGGCATTTCGCTGCCCGCCAGCAAGCGCGATCTGGGGCTGGTCTTCCAGAACTATGCCTTGTGGCCGCATATGAAGGTGGATAAGAACATCACCTTTGCCCTGGAGATCCAGAAGATGCCCAAGGCTGAAATGGATAAGCGGGTAAAAGAATCGCTTAAAGAAGTGCAAATGGAAGGCTATGAAGACCGTTATCCACGCGAGATGAGCGGCGGTCAGCAGCAGCGCATCGCCTTGGCGCGCATGTTGGCATATCGCCCCAAAGTCTTCCTGATGGATGAGCCGCTCTCCAACCTGGATGCCCGCCTGCGCATGGACATGCGCACCGAACTCAAACGCCTGCATCATATTTCCGGGGCCACCACCATTTACGTGACTCACGACCAGGTGGAAGCATTGACCATGTCCACCAATATTGCCGTGATGAAGGAAGGCGTCCTACAACAGTTCGATACCCCCGATAAGGTCTACCATTTTCCCGCCAACTTGTTCGTGGCGGATTTTATTGGCAACCCAAAAGTAAATCTGCTGGATGGCGTAGTAAATGGTAGAAATTCAGTCGACTTTGGGAAATTCAAGATCACGATGAACACCTCCAACGCAGCCGGAAATGTGGTGGTCGGCATCCGGCCGGAAGATATCGCCATCTCAGAGCGCCCTGAAACTGGAGCTGTGGAGTTCAACGCCTATTCCGTCCTGCCCTCCGGGGCCGACTCGACCATCGTTGCACGCCTGGGTGAGGTGGAACTCACCATCCGGGTAATGGGCATCAGCAAGATCCAAATGGATCAAAAGATCTGGCTGTCGTTCGACCCGCACACCCTGAACCTGTATGACAAGGAAAGCGGCAATCTCATTGCATCCTGAAAACAATCAGAGTAGTTGACCTGGCTTTGCTTACGGACTGCTCATATTGAAGATGATCGTGTGAAAGGAGGCGCGAAAAATTAAAAGATTTCCAGGATAAGAATTTAGTTTCTAAATCAATCCATTTCCAATTATGTTAGGAGGAAGAAATGAAAACGTTTATAAAGTTGATGACACTGATCATAGTGTTCAGTTTCATAGTCAGCTGTGGAGGAACTCCAGCAACCACAGCAGCTCCTGCTACAGCGGCTCCTGCTACGGCAGCCCCTGTCACAG
>CAVSAF010000006.1:0-31086 GCA_963725805.1 uncultured Chloroflexia bacterium | reverse complement strand
TACCCGTTCTCCCCCGCCAGGCGGGCCATCTGCAGGACACACGTGCGGATCACATCCTGCTTCGCGGCGGGCAGGGCGCTCTCTTCGATCTGCGCGATGCGTTCAACGTCGTTCATCGCCCGGATGATACTGACCGGCACCTCAATGTTCCCATCGGTGAAGGAACTCAGGTATTCCACCGCATCCCGCAGGAAATTTCGCATCTCGTCGTCGCTGCGGGCGCTGCGAAAGAATCCCGTCAAGGCTGGAGACAGTCTGGCTGTGCGTACGGCTGCGGGCGCTGCCCCAAGGGAAAGGTTGGCAGAGAAGGAATACAACGCCGTGGCGAGCTCGGAAAAGCTCTGTACGCGCTGGTGGACCGATTCGCCCATCACCTCCCAGATGATGGAACGCCAGCCGCGCATCAGGACGGGCAGTTGCAGGGACCGCACCACTTCCTCCCGCCATTCCTCATCCACTTTGCCCGTAACATGCTCCAGGAACACATCGATGTGCGTGTTGAAGAGATCCTTCTGCAATAACACCGCCAGGTCAGGCCGCAGAGTTGGGAGCAGTTCCGGAATGAAGGTCCCATCCGTGAAAAAATCGATCACATTAAGGCCGTGCCGCCGGAGCAGTTCCTGCTGGAATAATGGTACATAGCGTTGCAGGGCGCTGCTGTCTTCCCGCAGTGCCACAAAGGCGGAGTTGCCGGCCGGAAAGGCCGTTTCAATGCGCTTGAGGAATTCCTCCTGTATGTCCTGGTAGATGCGCAGGCTGCTGAGGATTTCATATACCGGCAGGTGCGGCAGCAGGTGTTCTGCCATCATGCTTTCCCGCTCCCCCTCCACAAAGGTTTTTTGGGCGAAGCGCTCCAGGGCGCGGAACAGGCCGGTGGTGAGCTGGTTGACACCCAGCACGACCGTTTGCGCCTGGTTGTGGGCGATGGCCCGTAACAGGCTGCCTTGTTTGGCGAGCGGGATGATTTTGGCGATATTTGCCAGGATCTGCTGTCCGCGTCCGGCGCCTGTGTCTGGCGCGCTGCGGGAGGTGGGTCGGTCGCGCAGCTGCGGGATGGACCTGGCAATGAAATAAGAAATGATGTGGATGCCAACGACATCTTCTTCGCGGCCGTACAGGATGTGGCGGAAATTATCCGTCAGTTCCCCCAGGAAACCTTCGTAAAGGGCTTCATTCGCCCCGATGGTTAAGCGTTCCAGCTCCTGGACGCTCCGGCTTTGGGCGCTCACCTGTACTTGTATCCCACCGTCCTGCGGGGGTGATTGGTACTGCGCAGGTGCTGTCAGGCGGCTTTCCGCAATGCTTTCGGCTGCCCGGATCAGGTCGGCCCGCTGCTCCCGCTGGCTTTCGCGCACATGATACAACAGGCTGGCAAAATCGTGCACCGGCAGAAAACGCAGTTGTTCCGACAGGTTGCTCTGGAACGTCCGCAAATCTCCTGCCAGGAAAATGCCCTGCAGCGGTGTGACCGCATAGGCCGTGCTCTTACGGGCCGCGGCTGGCAGATGGACAGCAAACCGGCGTCGGCTGTCTTCGACCTGCCCGACCTGCGCCTGGACTGCACCGTTCGTGCCGCGAACACCGGCGGCACGCCGGTGCGAGACGGCAGGCATGCTTGGAGGCAAGTCCCGGGAAGACAGGAAAGCCGGCCGGCCTGCGACGGGACTGTAATAGCCGCCCTGGCGCTGCATGGGTTCGCCGCTGCCCAGCTTGATGCGCATGGCCTCGGCCGCCTCGTGTTCGGCCAGCCAGGCCTGAATGTCGTATTTGGCTTTCAGGTAGAGCAGGGCAGCCTCCGGCTGGCTTACCTGCTGGCTCAGATCGGACCCGGCAATGAAAACTTCCGGGATGATTTCCGCAAAGCGCTCCTGCACGGATTGGGCCGACTGGCGGCTCTGCAAAGCGTATTCCCAAACCCGGTCGAGATAAGCCCGCATGTTCTTGACCGGGTCGACCTCTTCAAGCAGGGGGATCAGCCAGATTGAGGGGAGTTCCGCGGATGGATGTTCCCGGCGCATCTGCTCCAACTGGACGTGCATTTTCCGGTCGAGGCTGATCAGCGCTTCCGGTCTCGAAGAAAAGCTGACCTGCAGTGCCAGCGCCATACCCGGGTTGCCGTATGATCCGGTGATGGTGTTGATTTCATACATGTTGTACACGGTGGTATCGATGGCAAACTGGTCGCGGGCGGTAACCATCCCCTGGTGGATGCGCGGGGTGATCACGCTGCGCTGCAGGATATCCCGGTATCCGACTGCCTGTCGCAGCAGGCTTTCCGAAGCGCGGTTGCGCTTTATATCCGGTATCAAGGCGTGTAATTGCTTGCGAAGCTGCTTGTTCAGGCTGCAGTAATATTCCAGCATGCCCCGCCGCTGCTGCCGGAGCTCGAGCATTTTCTGTTCGTAGCGGTCATTATGCTGCCAAAGGATGCGTGCCGGGTCACGGCGTAAGTGCCAGCGTGACGCCAGCCGCTGCAAGGAGGTGGCATCGACGGAGAATGGCAGGATGCCCCGGTAGCGCTGTTCCAACTGTTGCGTTAACAGTGTGATGTCGGTCAGGAGCTGGTTAAAACGTTGGTTGCGCTGCGGAAGCCGGTCAAGTTCGGATACCAGGTCGGGACTTACCGTGATATGCGCATCCGCCTGGCGCAGTAGACCGAGCAGGCTGGCCATGCGCTGCACGTTTTCCATTACAACTGACGCCACCAGCCGGTGCCCCTGGCCGGAAGGCCGGTTGCTGCCATCCCAATCACTCCAGAACGACAGGAAGGAGGGCAGCGTCGCCTCCGTCATTTGTTCGGTATATTCCTCGCCTGCGATCAATGCGGCCAGGTCCAACAGGATCTCGTCAGCCTCCTGTTGGCTGGTGATGCTCACATTCCGCCCAAGAAATTCCTGCCACAATTCCCGTCCTGCCCTCTTGACCTGCTGGGCATTAACTGGCTGGGAGGCTGTCAACGCTCCCCCGATCGCATCGAGCGCCATCTCGGCTTGCAACGAATACATCTGGGTGGGGTGAACCGTGCGATCATAAGTGCGCAGCCGGAAAGCCTCCTGGCGGCGGGAGAGCGAATCTTTCATGAATTCCCGGTCCAGGCGTTTGTCCAGCCAATCGCTGTCGTCGGTCAAGGCTCGATGGACCAATTCGTCACTGATGAAAGCTCGTTCGAGCAGGCGGGTTCGGAAGACCTCCAGCCGCTCTGGACCATACTGCTGTACAAAATCCTTTTGCAGCTTCTGGCCGTCCAGCGGGGATTGGGGCATCCACTGGTGCAAAGATCCGAAGGATTGGCCGGATTGAAGGATTTGGCCGGCAATGCCATCCCATCCACGGGCGAGCTCGATGGACCGGGTGCTCCTGGTCGCCGGGATCCGCAAGGGCAGGGCTTTCCGGTTGTAATGCGACTCTTCTTCTCCGATCAGGCGGTTCAGGTCGATCAACAGGTGGCGGGTTTTTGCCAGGAGGGTCTCCGCACCGTCCGCGCCGCCCAGCGTCAGGCGAAAGGTCCTTCTTGCGGTTTCGAAACCTGCTTCGGTACGCGCAAAGGTGGTCAGCGGCAGCAGCCCCACACCACGCCGAGCCAGGGAGGAAGCCAGCCAGTCCAGCGACAGGCCGGCCGGCAGGCGTCCAATCTGCAGCAAGGGATACATGCTCCCCGTTGGTGGGAGGATGGTCAGCCCAAACGGGTTGCGATCCGGCGGAAGGTTTACAACCGCGCTAAGCAGGGCCTGGGTCCGTTCGCGGAAAATGGCGTTGCGCAGGTGCCAGTAGGTGTGGGTCGCTTCGATGGGTCCCCGGTAGAACAAATAGCAGATGAAGATGGCCGCCAGGTTGGGTTGAATGAGGGTGTTCAACTCCTCATAGCATTGTCGTAAATCCCCGGCGCGTATTTCGACCACTGCCAGCCTGGCTCCAGCCAGGCAGTCGGTCTTGGACATGGAATGCACCGTGATCACACCATCCGCCTGCTCGTCATTCAGCTCACCCAGCCGGACCAGTTCAGCCGCGATCTGGCGAACCGTCTTGATTTCCGGGAGATCGTCCACCGGTGCCACGTTCTGGTAGGCCAGGTCATCGATCACGAAGATGTTGTGCTGCAGGCAGTACTTGACCAGGCTGCGGACGGATTTTTCAGCCAGGACCCTGCCGGTGGCATTATGGGGATTGTTGATCGCCAGCGCGCCGCGCTCGTGCCAGGACGGATCCTGCCGGGACAGTTGATCCATTTTCCCGATCATGGCGTCGACATCCAATTCCAAAGAGGCAGTCATCGGAACCGCATGCACTGTGGGAAAGCATTGTTCGTAAGACCAGCTCAGGTCGGCGATCACCACTTCGGTGATCCCGCAGTGAAAGCCCAGCACCCCCAGCGCCGTACGGCTCGAACCGCTGGTCACCAGGCAGGCCTCGGGACGGTACTGTCCATTCTGCCTGCAAAAAGCACTTAAGAAGCTGCGTTGAAGCGCCTGGCTCCAGGTTGGGTCGTGGACATTCTCTGCCAGCAATTCGAGGATTTCCCTGGCATCCAGGCTGGAAAATTCATCCCCCAGGCCATCTTTCCAGGCACTCTGCATGCGCCGTATCAGCCCGGCGGATTTTTCTTCGAAGGAGTTCAAAGACTGGGTCAGCCTGCCAGTGTGCCTATTTAACAAACGTTCCAGAGTTCCCTCTGCCCGTTCAGCCAATCCTGGCAGGACGGATTCAGCCGCGCTGCCAAACCCCAGCCCTTCAAATGATGGTCTGACTTTGGGAACATCCGTGCGGATCCCTGTTGGAAGATCAGCCAGCTTATTTTCCAGCAGATAGATCAGGAGCTCGACTTCCGAGGCGGAAGGTGTCCCTTTCATGTTGAAATGGACGTTCTCCAACACGTTCAGAAAATCTGCGTTGCCGGCAACAAAGACCGTGGAAAGTCTCTGCAGGCGCGGCGCAAATATTGCCGGCGTCAGCAGCCGGATGACGCGCTGGACCAGCCTGGCCTCCCGCGCCAGGGATAGATGATTGGGAGCATTGTTCGCCTCAACAAAGAACAATGGGTATTCGATGCTCAGGAGGCGCAGCTTGCGGCGGGTTTCCTCCGCCAGCGGGCCGCCGATCAGCATAAAGGCCGGGATCCCCGGCGTTTGGACCAGAAATTGCTCAACTTGCTCCCGGGCAGCCCGTTCATCGGCCGGCAGGTCTTCAAAAAGCAGGTTGGGGATGAGTTTCAGGGGAGCGGGGAGCTCGCAGCGATGGCACAGGATGCGGGCGGGCACAGTCTCCAGGTAGGAGGAGATGGCAAACAGCAGGATCCGCAGTGTCTCGGTTATTCCACCCGAAGCGAGGATAACCTCCCGCCGGCCGGAACTTTCCCCGGTGTCGTAGTGCAATGCTTCCTGCTGGTGCTCCAACCACGCACAGAACGCCGGTATCAACGCATGCGGGTTTTTCCGGGAATAGCCGCCCCTGGGCAGGTAGGGGCTGCTCTTTTGGATCGTTCGGATGAGCATTTCAAGTTTTGGCCTGTCAGATCTTCCCCATCCAAGTGCATCCAGGATTGCATCAGGCTGCGTGTCCCGCAGGTCTTCCCGGTGGACGTCCAGGCCGAGGGTAATCCGCAGGAAGGCCGAGGAGAGGCGCTCATCCTGCAGCGGGTTTCCGATATGGAAATTGATGCGCTGGTCGGGCGGGATCGGCGCAGCCGTAGTCGTCTCGCTGATCTCGGAGACGCGCGCCGCCCGAATCGGTTTTAGACGGAAAAAGGTCAGGGGATCAGGCCGGGAGGGCATTGATCGTACGCTCAAACAGCGTCAGCAGGTCTTGGAAATTCCAAATGGATATGTCATTGCGAGGAGCCGGTATTCGGCGACGAAGCAATCTCTCCGCCCGTCGCCTTTCTGGCTTCCAGCGCCTTTTGCAGCAGCTCCTGGAACAGGTTGAGCAGTTCGGAGCCATGCTCTGATTCCTGCGGGGTCAAAGAGATCACCGTGCGGGCATTCTTCAGGTTTTGGCTGGCTTCCGCCAGGCGGGCGGCTTGGGGCGTCAGCATCAGCAGTTCCGGGCTGCTCTTGAGAACCTCCAGCTCTTCCCTTTCAAAAGACAGGCGCATGCGGTTTCGTGCCAGCTCATCCGTCAGGTTTTGCTGGGACAGCGCCGATTCTTTTTCGAGCAGGATCTTCTTTAACCCGGCCTTTTTGAGATCCAGCGTGTGTTCCATTTTCGCGATTTCCTCGTCCGCCTGTGCTTTGGCCTTGGCCGCGGCGATGCGCGCCTTTTGGTTCAGGCGCTCGGTCTGTTCGAGCAGGCGCGCCTGCTCTTGTTGGCGCAATGCATCGGCGATCTCGGGGTCGGTTGGGTCCAGCGATTGGATTGCCAGGCTGATCAGTTCAACACCGAATTTTTCTTTCACCACCGCGGCGTTCTCATTCAAAAAATTGAGAATATTGGCGGATGAAAGCGTGTTAATCCCCGAGCGTTCAGTATATTCCTTGACCAGTCCCTGCAGCAGCACCTGCACTTCATCGGCCGCGTGCAGGACCGCCTCGCGGTTCCAGCCCCCCACCCGGATCAGGGACGGAAGATGGTCGAGCGAAGGTGCCACGGAGCCAACCAGTTTGACCCGCACCCCCAGGTTACCTGCGGCAGTTGCATCGACCGTCAACTGGACCGGGCTGGTCGTGCGCTTAATTGGTAAGCTGAAGTGGCGCGGATAGATCAAGCCCTTGCGCAGGCTGATTCGGCCCCTGGATTCATACAGCACCAGGAAGTCCGGCTGGCGGATGCGGAACTCAAAAAGAGCCAGCAGGATGATCGCAACAACGATAACCCCTATTACCACAGCCAGGATGGTATCCATGATCTGCACCTCCTCGGAAATGCCTTGGTTCGCTATTAATTTCGGTGAATTATACCCGTCTTGGAAAGCGTATGTTGGGAATGAAATTGTCCCATTTCGGCGCTGGAAGCCTGGTGGTCACGCAGTCGATCTGGCTGGTTTAGATCGCATCATTATACAGACATGGTTAGGAATGCACAATCGATTTACAATAGACCCCAATTATCCGTACAGGAGTATCTTATGGAATTTCGAAAATTGCCGCGCGGCCAAGAAAGCCTCAGCACATTGGGGCTTGGGGGAGAGTACTTGATTGGATTATCAACGCAGGAAATTGTCGAATTATTCGATCTTGCCATGGCGAACGGGGTCAACATTCTGGATCTCTATATGCCAGAGCCTGAGGTCAGGAATAATATCGGGCTGGCACTACAGGGCAGAAGAGAAAAAATGCATATCCAGGGTCATATCTGCGCAACCTATCAGGACGGGCAGTACCAGCGGACGCGCAACCTGGACCAATCAAAATTCGCTTTTGATGATCTGCTGACCAGGTTGAAAACAGATTATATCGATTTCGGCATGATCCACTATGTGGACGAAGAAGCTGATTATGGAGAAGTGATCCGCTCTGGTATTCTGGATTATGCAAAAGACTTGAAAAGACAGGGGATCATTCGGCACCTTGGGTTCAGCTCCCACAATCCGGTGATCGCCAGAAAATTGATCGCCACGGGTGAAGTAGACCTGTTTATGTTCAGCCTCAACCCGGCTTATGACCTGGATTCGACCAATAACGATGACGTGGATGCACTGACAGAGTTGAAAGGCATGGCTGGTGATACGCTGGGGATCGCGCCGTTGCGGGCAGGCCTGTATGCGGAATCCGAAAGGATGGGTATTGGCATCACCGTCATGAAGACATTAGCCGCCGGAAGATTGCTCAGCGCGCAGGATTCTCCCTTTGGGGAGGCTTTGAGCGTCACCCAGTGCATGCACTACTGCCTGACGCGCCCGGCTGTCCTTTCGTGCATGCTGGGCATCCATTCCCTGGACGAATTGAAGGAAGGATTAAAATATTACCAGGCTTCTGATAAAGAAAAAGACTTCACGGTAATTGCCCGGTCGCCCAGGTATGCCACGGCAGGCATGTGCGTCTACTGCAACCATTGCCTGCCTTGCCCGTCCAATATCGATATCGCCGCCGTATTCAAATACCTGGACCTGGCAACGATCGGCGACCAGGTACCGGATACCGTGCGCGCCCATTATTTTGCACTCCCTGCAAATGCCAGCGATTGCATTCAATGTGGAGATTGCGAGCAGAACTGTCCCTTTGGGGTCCATATCATCGAAAAGATGGAACAGGCCCAGGTGGTGTTTCAATAGCTGCCAGGCGCGCAGACACCATCCAGACGTGCTGCGCAAACCCAATAGATACGCCCCGCTGAATCCACAAGGGAACAGCGGAGCGCTGACCAATTAAACAATAGGAGAACAAAATGGTTTCAAATACGCAAGTGAACGACCGCGTGGAAACTCTGCTTCGGCAGATGACCCTCGAGGAAAAGATCGGGCAGCTCACCCAGATTGCGGGCGCGCCGTTCTTCCCGGGCCCAAAACCCGAAGAGATCATCCGCAAGGGCGGTGCCGGTTCGGTCCTGTGGCTCAATGAAAGCCAGAAATTCAACGCGCTGCAAAAGATTGCGGTCGAAGAAAGCCCATCCAGGATCCCGCTGCTCTTCGCCCTGGATGTGATCCATGGCTACCGGACGATCTTTCCCGTGCCCCTTGCCATGGCCTCGTCCTGGGATCCATCGGTGGCTGAACGGGCGCAGACCGTGGCAGCCAGGGAAGCCCGCGCGGCCGGCCTGCACTGGACCTTCGGTCCGATGCTCGATATTGCCCGGGATGCCCGCTGGGGGCGCATCGTCGAGGGTGCCGGCGAGGACCCCTTCCTGGGTTCTGCCATGGCGGCTGCCCAGGTGCGCGGCTTCCAGGGACCCTATCCTGGCGCGATCGATCACGTCATTGCCTGTGCCAAACACTTCGCCGGGTACGGCGCAGCTGACGGCGGACGTGATTATGATCCAGTTTATCTGTCCGAGGCACAGTTGCGCAACGTCTACTTCCCGCCCTTCGAAGCTGCCGTGAAAGCCGGCGTCGGGACGTTTATGAGCGCTTACATGGACCTCAACAACGTCCCCGCAAGTGGGAATCACTTCCTGCTGCATGATGTCCTGCGTGGCGAGTGGGGCTTTAAGGGCTTCGTCGTCAGCGACGCATTTGCGGTTGGAAACCTCGTCATTGAAGGCTTTGCGCGCGATGGACGTGACGCCGCTCTGCGTGCCCTGAACGCCGGCCTCAACATGGATATGGCCAGCAACACCTACCCGGAGCACCTCGCCGGGCTCGTCAACGATGGCACCCTTAAGCTGGCTGACATCGAAGCTGCCGTGCGGCCCATACTCGAGATCAAGCTCCGCATGGGGCTCTTTGAGCAGCCTTACATCGACGAGGCAAAGCTGGAGCAGGTTGTTGCACTTCCCGAACATCGCAGTGAGGCGCGCCTCGCCGCCCAGCGCTCGATGGTGCTGCTGCGGAATGAAGACCGGCTGCTTCCCCTGGCAAAAAGCCTGAAGAACGTGGCAGTGATCGGTCCCCTGGCTGATTCGCAGGAAGCCACGGAGGGTTCCTGGATGGTCTTCGGCCACCAGCCAGCGGCTGTCACAGCCCTCCAGGGGATCCGCTTCAAGCTGCCGGGGGCGAAGGTCGAATATGCTCCCGGTCCCGATATTCAGCGCGACATTAAGTCATTTTTCGATGACATGATGCCTGCAGCCAAAAAGCCCGCACAAACGCCTGAGCAGGCCGAGGTGGCCTTCCAGGCTGCTGTAGCCACGGCACACAGGGCGGATCTTGTCATTATGGTCCTCGGCGAGGAAGCCGACATGGCCGGCGAAGCGGCCTCGCGTGCCTCGCTCGATCTGCCCGGGCGCCAGGAGGAACTGCTCAAGGCTGTAATGGCCCTCGGCAAGCCGGTCGTGCTCGTCCTCTTGAACGGCCGCCCGCTGAGCATTGCTTGGGCTGCTGAAAACGTTCCGGCGATCCTGGAAGCCTGGGAACCCGGCAGCCAGGGCGGCCATGCCATTGCCGACATTCTGTTTGGCGATGCCAACCCGGGCGGCAAGCTGCCCGTCACCTTCCCGCGCAAGGCCAGCCATGCGCCGCTCTACTACTCCCGCACCCTCACGCACTCGCCTGAGAGCGATCCGAGATACCGCTCGCGCTATTGGGATGGCCCGACCACGCCGCTTTATCCCTTTGGCTTTGGTCTCAGCTACACGACTTTTTCGATCACAAACCTGAAGGTCAGCGCCACCCAGGTGAAGCTGGGTCACCAGGTAACCGTCAGTGTCGATGTGACCAACACTGGCCCGGTTGCGGGTGACGAGGTCGTGCAGCTTTACATTCATCAACAGGCCGGCAGCGACTCCCGCCCACTGCGCGAGCTGAAGGGTTTCGAGCGCCTTACGCTCAAGCCCGGAGAGACGAAGACGGTCACTTTTCCTCTTGGCCCGGCCGAGCTCGGCTATTGGAGCACGAACCTCGGCAAATGGGTGCAGGAGGCAGAGACGTTCGATGTTTGGGTGGGCGCAGACTCGACCGCGCAGATGCATACCACATTCAAGGTGGTGGAGTAGAAAGGATAAGACCCTGAAGGTTTTTGCAAAAACCTTCAGGGTCTCCCATTGGAATGACTTCCTGGCCCGCTGACCTATCTTTTGGGGTTGATCGGAATCTGGTCCGGGGGTATCCACGGACAAGCCGCATTTGATGGAAAATATTTCATGCTGGCCTATTTTGGGGTCTGCGTGATCACTTTCATTGCATTTCTCATCCAGAGAAGTGCCCAGAAAGAAGCGAAGAATCCGGTTAAATAACAAGCCAGATGATCACTCATTCCCCGACAAGGATTTTCGTTATAAGGAGATCTTCCAATGAAAAATATTCTTGAAATCCTATTCCCTGCCAAGGCCGATAATAGCCTGCGCGGTTCGAAGTGGCCGTTGTACTTGTTCACCCTGATTACCCTCGTTGGCACTGTGCGCAGTTTTATCCATATCCTGTCTCCCGATGGAGGAGCAGGCACCATCGCTGGGATGAACCTGGCAGTGACCGGTGCCAATGAGGTCATCTTTGCCTTTGCATTGTGGGGCGCTGAGCAGTTGATCTATGCCTTGATCCAATGGCTTGTCATCCTGCGCTACCGTTCGCTGATACCGTTGATGTGGGGTGTGCAGTTGCTGGAGACTCTAGGGCGCATGCTGGTCGGCCAGCTCAAGCCGATTACATTTGCCCATACGCCGCCCGGTCAGATCGGGAACTATATTTCTATTCCATTGTGCGTGCTGATGCTGGCATTATCACTGTGGAGTGGAAGCAAAGCCCCCGGCGATCAGGATGCAAGGGCATCCTCTTAGGAGGCCGCGATGAACTTCTTGCGCATGCACTGGTTCGATATCGGCATTGCTTTGGCAGCCGCGGTGGGTGGGTTTCTCTTGGAAACTCACATCACCGGGATTGCACTGCTGCTGTGGCTCAACCTGATTGCCCTGTTCCTGCACCAGTTCGAGGAATACCGGTATCCAGGCTATTTTCCGGGCATGATGAACCGTGTCATGTTCGCCAGCCCACAGCCTGACCGCTACCCGCTCAACCCGCAGATCTCCCTGATCGTCAACCTGGTGATCGGCTGGCTGGCCTACTTCCTGGCGGCGGTCTTTGCCGAAAAGGCCATCTGGTTGGGCATTGCCGCCATCCTTGTCTCGGCTGGAAATTTCATCGCCCACACTTTCCTGTTCAATATCAAGGGCAGGACGCGTTACAACCCCGGTATGTTGGTTGCCATCCTGCTCTTCTTGCCGCTGGTGGTGGCCTTCTTCATCCTGGTCATCCAGCAGCACGCTGCATCTCCGCTGGACTGGATCCTGGGCATCGTGCTCGGCCTGGCGCTTAATTATATCGGTATCCTCAAGATGATTGACTGGATGAAGGATGGAAAAACGCCCTATTTCTTCCCGGCTCGATTCCTTGTTCCGGGCAAACCCGAGTCCAAACCATAGGCCGTGTGAAATGTTCCTTTTTACCTGGCTGCATCCCCGTGGGGGTCACTGGCTGAGGCAGCCCCCAGTTGCCATCAGCCGGTAGGCAGCATAAGCTGCCGAAAGGGATATTGTATATAGGGATAATGAAAAGGTGAGAGGGTAGTAGATAAGCGGCGAAGGTAAACTGATGTCGTAAAAGTGAAAAGAATGATATAAATTGGACAACAATCATGTTCGACAACAACAAGAACTCAAGATATTTCGACGGGTAAAGAAATGACATTTCCAACAGTAAGCGGTTCAAATTTGCTCAGGAAGAAGTTGACCCTGCCTCAGGATTTTCAAGGTGAGCTCAATCTCGTTTTCATCCCCTTTGAACGATGGCATCAGACGGAAGTGGATTCCTGGAGCACTCTGGCTGAGGAACTGGAGCAAGAATACAAGGGTCTGGTTTATTACGAACTACCTACTCTCCAGAACGGAGGGGCTTTCTACAGGATTTTTCTTAACGAGGGCATGCGGGCTGGCATCCCCAACCCAAAAACGCGTGAACGCACGATTACGCTATACCTCGATAAGGCGGATTTCCGTGGTGCTTTGGACATGAAGGATGAGGAGCACATATATGTCCTGGTGGTAGACCGCCAGGGGAAAGAGTTTTTCCGCGCGCGCGGCCCGTATAGCCGCGAGGGAGAGGCAGCCTTGCGCCAGGCCCTTTCCCAACTGACCTCAAAAACCAAACCTTGAGCCGTGCAGCAACTGCGATTCTCGCACACAAAAGGCTCCCGCGGTCACGAAACCGGCGGGAGCATTTTTAAGTAACCCGACCTGGACGCTCAGGGACGAAGGGTACCGACCCAGATCTGCCAGGCCAGGGCGGTCTTGGCGAGCAGGCTCAGTACAATATATATGCGTTCCCCGAAGAGATAGTTCTTCCAGGGACCAACCTTTTTATACTGCAGGACCATGTTGACCGCAAAGATGCTGATGAACACGAAGATGGTCGAAACGATGGCGTACACGAACGCTGGCGGTTTGGCATCCGAGGAGCTAAGCGATCCATAGAAGTACAGAAAGATGACGATCCAGGGGAAGATCCCGGCCAGGCAGCCGTAGATGTACGCAGTCCAGTCCGTCTTCTTCGTGTTCTGGTTGTGCAGTTCCATCATGATGCCGAACAGGTTCATCATGGCGTTGACCCCAAACATCAGGATCAAAGCCCCCAGGTCTGACACACCCACCAGCATGCCGATCAACACGATCATCAGCGAAGAGCTCAGTGCGTATTCATAAAAGCGAGCCGGGTTCATCCCGCTTTTCAACTTGGCCACATACCACTTGTACCCGAAAGTGGACAGGGCAAAGTGGGCCAGGGCGGAGAGCAGCAGGAAGACTGCCACTGCCGGCCCGAAGCGCAGCTGGTAGACCAGTTGGGGATTGGGAACCAGGGTCATCTTCACCGGGTCAAAGCGCAAGTAGTTGGTGTAGACCGGGAAGGTGGTGGCGTTGCTGATGGCGATCATAAAGATGCCCTGCGCCAGGTGCAGAAAGCCATCACTAGATTAAAGCGAAGCAATCCTGTATACGCTCTTTCTTCAGACATGGTAAAACCTCCTTTGATATCCTGAAACAGAAATGGGTCTACCGAAACTCAATTAATTATATTTTTTCCACGCATAATATATAACGTTGACTCAGCCAAAGAAAGGCATTCCAAAAACCCTTCTATCTCTCCTCCTGAATTCGGAAATGTTGCCACATTTTCGCATGCGTGTGCATATTCCCCAGACACGCTTCATCGATATATGATACATAGTAGCTAATTCCCGGAGTGTCTTTTTTTCAACGGTGTGTGATCGGAAAATCTCGGTTTTTCTGCCAGGTGGGGGTGAGCTTCAGGTGGATTTGATCTTGCTCAATTCTTGAGTTTCTTGAATTAAACGGTTCTCCCCAGATTCAATCCAAGGAGACCTCCCACTCAAGTATTAGCCGTTCGAACTGGTGTCTCAAGCAGACTCGCCTGCCTGCACCCGGCATTATCGGGCGTCCTGAGTACTCTCAGGGCACCCGGAAGGGGCGCCTGCCCCTGGGCGATCGGGCCCGGAATCGGGCGAAAACCGCTGTCTGGGCCTATGTCTTCCCTTGGGGAGGTGAGAGAGCCCGCGAATCAAAAATCCGCCTTTCATGGCGGATTCTGTATTGGTGCCCCCAAGCGGACTCGAACCGCTGTTTGGGCCTTGAGAGGGCCCCGTCCTGGGCCACTAGACGATGGGGGCTGGGTGTGCGGGCGTGATTTTATCATCCGGCTGACAAAACGTCAATCAAATCATCATCCACGCCCCTCTCAGCCTCCGCATGCCAACCTGTCTATGGAAGCGCCCTCAAGATATTTGTCTTTTTATTGCAACGTTCGTTTTTTCCTTGACAAAACAGAACAAACGTTTTATGTTTATTCCGTATTACTCACCCTTGCGAAGGTTTTCTGTACCGGCTTATTCATTTTAACAAAAGTCTTCATTACATCGACTTTACTTCAAAAATAATTAACCTTCGCAAGGATAATGGAAGTAGCGCTCTCTACGCAAAGAATGTTTTTGTACCCGGGTATACGGCAAAGAAGAGGGAGGGGTATTGTTCCTCCTTTTGTTTCGCGGTTCAATCCCCCTCCCAAAAACCTTGTCACTCCCCTCTCCGGATGCGTTCTTCATCCGGGGAGGGGTCAGGGGCCTGCCTGTCCTGCCTGCCCTAGTTTTTTTAGGGTGTTCTTCAGGGCACCCAGACATGGGGGTAGGGCATTCGTTCCTCCGTCGTTCCGCGGAACGAATACCCTCTTGGCAACTTCAGGAGAGCCATGAACAAGACAAACCCTCTTTCAAAAATGCCTTGATTGTGCTAAAACCAAAGCAAACCGGAGGCAGCATGTTCCAGACATTTGAGCAAGCTCAAAAATATGTGGGCGAGAATAAGATCGAGATGGTCGACCTGAAATTTTGCGACCTTTGGGGCCGCTGGCACCACCTCACCATCCCCTCCAGCCAGTTCGTGCCGGAGCTGATGGAAAAAGGCATCGGCTTCGATGGATCGGCCGTCGGGCTTAAATCCGTCAAGGCCGGGGACATGGTGCTCGTGCCCGACCTCGGTACCGGCTTCGTTGACCCCTTCTGGGACGGCCCCACCCTGTCTTTCATTTGCATCACCCTGGAGGCCGACACTCACGCCATTTTTGAGAACGATCCCCGCAACATCGCCATATGTGCCGAAAAGTACCTGCAGTCCACCGGTGTGGCGGACGAGAGCCGCTGGGGACCGGAGTATGAGTTCTATATCTTTGACAGCGTTTCCTACGAGTATGGCATCAACCGGGCCAGCTATGAGATCTCCTCCAGCGAAGCCGACTGGAACAGCGGCCAGGGTGGCCATGGGCATTACATTCCGGCTCACGGTGGCTACCACGCCATCCCGCCCAAGGACCAGCTCTACCGCCTGCGCACGGAGATCGTCCGTCATCTTGAAAAGATGAACATCCCCGTCAAATATCACCACCACGAGGTCGGCGGGCCGGGCCAATCCGAGATCGAGACTCCCATGATGGGTTTGATCCCGTCCGGCGATGCCACCATGCAGATCAAATACATCACCAAAATGACCGCCCAGGCGCACGGCCAGACCGCCACTTTCATGCCCAAGCCGCTCTTCGGCGAAGCCGGCTCGGGGATGCATTTCCACCAGCACCTGTTCAAGGATAAGAAGAACGTATTCTATGCTGCCAGTGGGTACGGTTGCCTGTCTCAGGAAGCGTTGTACTACATCGGCGGCCTGTTGACGCATGGCCCGGCCTTGTTGGCCCTGACCAATCCCAGCACCAATTCCTACCGCCGGCTGGTCCCGGGCTACGAGGCCCCGGTGAACGCCTTCTTTTCCCTGGGAAACCGCAGCGCTGCCGTCCGAATTCCCAAGTATGCCAACCAACCTGATACCGCCCGCCTGGAATTCCGTCCCCCGGATGCAACCTGCAATGTCTACCTGGCGCTGAGCGCCATGCTCATGGCCGGACTGGACGGCATCCTCAACCGCATCGATCCGACCGCCGTCGGGTTTGGGCCGATCGACCAGAACATCTTCGCCTGGAGTGACGAGGAGCGTACCCACATCAAAGCACTGCCGGCTTCGCTCGATGAAGCCCTGCGCGCCCTCGAAACCGATCACGCTTTCCTGACCGCCGGGAACGTTTTCAGGGAGGAAATGCTCCGGCAGTGGATTGATTTCAAACGTGACCAGGAATACTATGCCGTCCGCAACCGGCCTCACCCCTACGAGATGAGCCTTTATTTTGATGTCTGAGCGCTACTCTTGCCCGAATAGACCTGCCAATTCCTCGAAAACTCATCCCGGGGAGAACCAATTCTTTGGTATGATTGCCAACTTGGAGCATGAATATGGTGAAATTTCGCACAAAGATCCCGAACCATTTTGACCTGCCGCGCCGCATTAACCGGTTGGGTGAGCTGGCCTACAACCTGTGGTGGACCTGGAACCCATCCGCCCAGCGGCTGTTCTACCGCATTGATTACGCCCTCTGGGAGCGCCTCAACCATAACCCCCTGGTGTACCTGGCTTCGGTCGGCCGAACCGAGCTTAACGCGGCTGCACAGAATCCCATCTACCTGGAAATGTACGACCGCGTCTTCGCCAATTTCGATGCCTACATGAATGCCAAGGAGACCTGGTGTACCCAAACCTACCAGGAGAACTGCTCCCGGGAAACGGCTTACTTCTCGATGGAATTCGGCGTGCACGAGTCCCTGCCCATCTATTCCGGCGGCATGGGCATCCTGGCTGGTGATTACCTGAAGGAGGCCTCCGACACCGGCCTGCCGCTGGTGGGCCTGGGATTGATGTATGCCGAAGGGTATTTTTCTCAACGCATCTCGGAGGATGGCTGGCAAGAGTCGCTCAACAAAATGTTAAATTTTGAAGAATTGCCGGTACTGCTGGTGCTGGATGATGCCGGGAAACCCATGGCAATTTCAGTCAGTTTCCCCGACCGCACGATCATTGCCAATATCTGGGAACTGCGTGTGGGCCGCGTGCCGCTCTACTTGCTCGACACTGACCTGGACGAGAACACCCCCGCCGACCGCAACCTGACATTGCGACTGTATTACAGCGACCTGGATTTGCGTATTGCCCAGGAGATCCTGCTTGGGGTGGGCGGTGTACGGGCCTTGCGGGCTCTGGGTTACAACCCGGACGTATGGCACATGAATGAAGGCCATGCGGCATTTCTGACCCTGGAACGAGCCCGTGAGCTTGTCGCCAAGGGCCAGACCTTTCAAAAAGCCATCGCCAAAACCCGCCGCGGTAATGTCTTCACCACGCATACGCCCGTCCCGGCCGGGAATGATGAATTCCCGCTCTGGTTGGTGGATAAGAACCTCTCCAACTACTGGCCTGAACTCGGCCTGAGCCGCGACCAGTTTGTGGAACTGGCCCGCAGCCAGCAGCCCTGGGGCGAAACCTTCAGCATGCCCATCCTGGCTTTACGGTTGTCAGATGGCCGGAATGCCGTCTCTGAGTTGCACGGGCGCGTCGCCCGCCGCATGTGGAAATTCCTGTGGCCCGAGATCCAGGATGAAAACGACATCCCGATCAACTACGTGACCAACGGCGTTCATACTGCCACCTGGCTGGCCCGCCGGATGCGCGTCCTGCTGAACGAGTACCTGGGGGAAGATTGGTTGGATCACCTGGATGACCCCGAGATCTGGCTCAAGGTGGATGCGATCCCTGAAAACAAATTATGGGATGTCCGCCTGCACCTCAAGCGGAAGCTGGTATTCTATGCACTCGAGCGCACCCGTCAGCGCTGGATGCAGGCTGATTACCACCCGGTGCAGGCCATCGCCTCAGGTATCATGCTCGACCCATATGTGCTGACGATTGGTTTTGCCCGCCGCTTTGCCACTTACAAACGCGCCGACCTGGTCTTCCACGACCTGGAGCGCCTGTTGGAAATCATTAACCGCCCCAACCGCGCCGTGCAGATCATCTTTGCCGGGAAGGCTCATCCTGCCGACGATCCCGGCAAACATATCATCCAGGATGTCTATCGGATCATTAAGAAGGCCGAGAATGGCGGACGGCTGGTGTTCCTGGAGGATTACGATATGAACCTGGCCCGCTACCTGGTCCAGGGGGTGGATGTGTGGATGAATACCCCGCGCCGCCCAAATGAGGCCTCCGGGACTTCGGGCATGAAGGCCGCCTTGAATGGCGTGATCAACTTCTCGGTCTTGGACGGCTGGTGGCGCGAAGCCTATAACGGTTCCAACGGCTGGGCCATCGGCGAGGATCCCGGCCTGGATGTCGAGGTCGAGGATGAGGCGGACGCCTTGAGTCTATATGACGTTCTGGAGAACCAGATCATCCCGCTCTATTACACCGAACGCAACGCCGATAACGTCCCGCTCGAGTGGATCGCAATGATGAAAAAATCCATCCAAACCATCACCCCGCAGTTCAGTACCCGGCGGATGATCAAAGAGTATATCGAACGGTTGTATCTTCCTGCCAGGAAATAGAATCAGCAGGAATTCTTCCCAGGATTATCTGGGGGTTTTCCCCATGAATCAAATGCCCCCCGGAGGGGGAGCATTTGGTTCAAGGAACTTGATTTGCTAGACCTTCTTTAACACCGGTAAGCCGTTGGCTGTTTCTGCCACCTTGTAGCCAGTTGGCACGGCCTCCAGAACGCCCGCCTTCTTTTCTTTGGCGAAGTAGTAAAGCGTCCGGGTCATGCCTGTCTTTGTTGGGGTTACTTTGGCATGCAAAAAGTAGGTAACACCGCGCTTGTTCGTATAACTGAAAGCCATGGTAAACTCCTTTCTAAAAAAGAGGGTTGTGCCGGAAAACAGGCACAAAGGAACAAACGGTAACATTATACAGCAATTATGCCTTCAAGGACGCCTATTCCCCGGCCTTGAAAAACGGCGCTTCAGGTGCGGTATAATCACGCCCGCGTATATATCTTTCCATATCATTTATTGAGAAGGTATTAAAATCTCAAAATTCCCAGGAGAATTATGAGCAAGAAGAGCAAGCGTCAGGTTTCCCGACAGGTTCCCCGTCCGCTTACCCCGGCGGTGGCAAGAACGACCGAATTTAATCCAGATTACAGCGTCACCAAGCGCGAATTGCGCCGGATAGGCATTTTGGCCGGTTCATTTGTTGCCGTCCTGGTTGTGCTGGCAATATTCCAGAATCAAATACTGTCCCTCTTTTTGAAATAATAACGGTCAGCTCTGGGATCTGCGCTGGAGCCCATGAATGGTCGATCAGAGCCTCAAAGCGGCGATACAGACCTGCTGACCATCAATCTGGAACGATTGGTCTACGGCGGCGATGCCCTCGGACGACTACCAGGAGGTCCGGTCGTTTTTGTACCCTTCGGACTTCCGGGAGAGAGCGTAAAAGCCCGGGTTGTAGAAGAGAAACGCGGCCATGTGCGCGCCGAACTGGTCGAGCTGCTGGACCCATCACCGCAGCGTATAACTCCGAAATGCAGCCATTTCGGGGTATGTGGGGGATGCCATTACCAGCACCTTCCCTATCAGGCCCAGCTTCAAGTCAAGTCTGACATCCTGCACGACCAGCTTTCACGCATCGGCAAGATCCCTGACCCGCCGGTGGAGCAGATCATTGCTTCACCAAATGAATGGAATTACCGCAACCACGTACAATTCCACCTGACGAGGGAAGGAAAATTAGGCTACATCCGAGCGAACCGGCGGGATGTAATGCCGATAAAGGAATGTCATCTTCCCGAAGCTCCACTGAATGACCTCTGGCCCAGCCTGGAATTTGACCCTGATCTGGGACTGGAACGCATTTCCTTGCGCGTGGGCATGAACGCAGAGACCATGCTGGTCCTGGAATCCGGGCATCCTGAACCACCTGAAATGGAACTTGAGAAGGACCTCTCGGTTGTACATATGACCGGCGATGACATGGTTGTAATGGCAGGTGATGATGCCATCAGTATGGCCGTCAAAGACCGGATGTTCCGCGTCTCGCCGGGTTCTTTTTTCCAGGTCAATGCCGGGCTGACTGGAAAGATGGTGGACCATTTACTGGAGCATTTACCAGTCTCTTCCAAAACCACCCTCCTGGATGTCTACTGCGGCGTTGGATTGTTCAGCGCGTTCTTTGCAGGTCGCGTCGGGCGCCTGGTCGGGGTAGAGGCTTCCCCATCCGCCTGCGAGGACTTTTCAGCCAACCTGGACGAATTTGATAATGTCGAGCTTTACGAAGCTCCCGCAGAGGCTGTGCTTCCCAGCCTGGATGTTGTCCCAGATATTGTCATCGTGGACCCGCCGCGCGCCGGTCTGGCAAAACCCGCCCTGGATGCGCTCCTGGTGCAAAGTCCGCCATGCCTTGCTTATGTCTCGTGCGACCCGTCCACCTTGGGACGTGATGCCTCTCGTCTCATCGCCGCAGGTTACCACCTGAGACTGGTTACTCCATTCGATCTGTTCCCTCAAACCTATTCCATCGAAAGTATTTCCATTTTTGAGAAAGGATGAGACCCATGCCAGTCCCGGGTAGTTTGCGTTGGGAAGAATTGACCGGCGACCTGTTCCCGCAGGTCGTCAAACAGGTGGAAGGTGTCTGCCTGCTGCCGCTCTCGTGCCTCGAACGGCACGGGCATCACCTGCCGCTCGGCACGGATATGTACATCGGCCGCGCGTTATGCATGCGCGCCGCCACACTCGAACCGGCGGTGGTGTTCCCGGATTTCATTTATACCCAGATCCTGGAAGCGCGCCACATGCCGGGCTGCATCGGCCTCCAGCCGGAATTGATCCTGCGCCTCTTGGAGAACGTTTGCAGCGAGATTGCTCGCAATGGGTTGAAGAAGATCGTCATCGTCAACTCGCATGGCGGCAATGATCACTTGATCCACTACTTTGCCCAGATCCAACTGGCCAGCTGGCGCGATTATGTCGTCTATGTGGCAGAGCCAGCCTATGTTTCCGAAGATTCAACCACCGCCTCCCAATGGGAGACAAGCGTCGACGGTCATGCCGGGGAACGCGAAACCAGCATGATCCTTGCCATCCACCCCGAATTGGTGCACAAAGAAGCTCTGCCGTCGGATGGCGAAGGCATGCCCCGGGAGCGCCTCAAGCCGCTGCGCGATCTGGGCACCGACATGGGCATCTGGTGGTATGCCGATCATCCGAGCCATTATTGTGGCGACGGGCGTCCCGCCGCAGCCGAAAAGGGCGAACGCTGGTTCTCGGACCGCGCCCAGGCCCTTGCCAGGATCATCCGGGCGATCAAAGATGATACAGAAACAAAAAGACTGCAGGATGAGTTTTTTGAGAAAACAAAGCAACATTAGAAAGGAACCCGGCTTTACCCCATCAAATCGACCGGTGTTTTCACCGGTCGATCGTTTATTACTTTTATTCAGAAATGCATTTATTTATGGCGCTATGGCAGTTGAGAAGAAAGCCAGCCAGGGCTTGACTCTCCGGTTGCAGGAGGGTGTAAACTGTTTTAGCCTGAGAAGACTTTGCTGTAGATGACAAACTTATTGTTGGGAACATCATAAATATTAGTCGAAACAATATTTACGAAAGGAGATCCACATGGCAGATGTTCTATCCTTTTTCGCCCGGCAAGGTCGGATTACAGAACCAGGACCTTATGCAGGTTCATTGGACAATCTGCCTACCGACATTGCTGCACTCTGTGAGCTCGTACAAGGAACAACCGTCCACATCTTCTGGGCTGAGCGTTATGGGATAAAGCTGACCACAGAACGCCAGTCTGAGGTCCAGTTGCGCACCATCCAGCGTAGGCTGTCACGAACCTGGGAACTGGATCCACGTCCGCTGGGGGAAGCCCGCCCGCTTGAAAAGAAGATCGTGGGCAACTGCCGGGATTTCTCATTACTGCTGGTATCCATTTTGCGCCATCAAGGCGTCCCGGCGCGCGCCCGCTGTGGATTTGGCGCATACTTCATCCCGGGCCATTACGAAGACCACTGGGTTGCCGAATATTGGCATGCCGGGCAGCAGCGCTGGATCCTGGTTGACGCCCAACTGGACTCGCTGCAATGCGAGGTACTGAAGATCCCCTTTGATCCATTGGATATCCCGCGTGACCAGTTCATCGTCGGCGGCATGGCCTGGCAGATGTGCAGGAACGGGCAGGCCGACCCTGACAATTTCGGCATCTTTGACATGCACGGATTGGGGTTCGTCCGGGCAGACTTTATCCGCGATGTGGCTTCGCTTAACAAGGTCGAGCTGCTTCCGTGGGATTGCTGGGGTATTATCGAAAAGGCTGACCTGGATGACCAAACTGATCTGGCCTTCCTGGATCGCCTGGCCGTGTTGACCTCCGGGGATGTACCTGACTTCGAAACGGTGCGCGACGTTTATCAATCGGATGCCCGCCTGCGCGTGGACAGTGTGATCCACAGCTATGGGAATACAGGGATGGAGATAAACGAAATTCCAGGCTAGTTCCACAGATCCCATTTTATGGGAGAAGCCTGTTTGCCTTAAGCTTTACCTTTTTTATTGGGGCAAGGAGCTTCATCTCCGCTGCCCAGAGACGTCAGGGAGTTAGGGACTCTGCCAAGGTCATGTCAATGGTTTCGAACAAGGTTCGGCGGATCACATTATCTGTGGTACAATGATTCCAGAGTGAAATAACTGGATTAGCAGTGGCAACTCTGCCGCCAACCCAATTATTGGGTGGCGGTATTTTTTATTAACCGGCAGCTTGCCGGAGAGAGAAGAGAGAAAATGGACGTAAGAATTTATGTAGGAAACATGGCCAAAACAACCACCGAGAGTGAACTTCGTACGTTGTTTGCACAGGCCGGGAACGTCACCGCGGTTGAGGTCATCAAAGACCGGGACAGCGGTCAAAACAAAGGTTTTGCCTTTGTTACGATGCCCGAACAGGCTGAGGCGGAGAAGGCTATCAGCATGTTCAACGCCTATTCGATGGCCGACCATGAATTGAAAGTCAATGTCGCCAAGCCCCGGGTGGAACACAACCAGACCTTTGCCCGGTAAGTCCCGGGAATATCCTCATCATTAAAGAAACAGACCGGCACATAAACATGCCGGTCTGTTGATTCATGCCAGGGTATTCTCTTGCATCAGCGCATGACAGCAAGAAGAGCAAAAGGGTTGGAAGTCAGGAGATAAAGTCTTGGTGCAACCCTGTGAGCCGCGCCAAGACCTACTTGACTAGGTTCCTTAAGACCGTCTGCAGGATGCCGCCGTTCCGGTAATAGTTCACTTCGACCGGCGTATTTAGCAGTGCGGTGGCGTTGAATGTCACCACCAAACCATCGGCTCTCTTCGCTTTGACACTAACCTCGCTCTTTGGCAACATGGCATCGCTCAGGCCTTCGATATCGTAAACCTCGCTGCCATCCAAACCCAGGCTTTCGGCATTCTGGCCGTCCTTAAAACGCAGCGGCAGGATGCCCATCCCAATCAGGTTTGAACGGTGGATGCGTTCAAAGCTCTCGGCGATGACCGCCCGCACACCCTGCATGAGTGGCCCCTTCGCCGCCCAGTCACGGCTGGAACCCGTTCCATATTCCTTGCCCGCGATGATGATGGTGGGAATCCCCTGCGCCTTATATTTCATGGCCGCATCGAAGATGCTGATTTCTTCAGGCGATAATTTCTCATCATCAGACCCAAAATAGCGCGTGAACCAGCCCTCCTTGCCGCCAACCAAAAGGTTCTTCAGCCGGATATTGGCAAATGTACCTCGCGCCATCACCTGGTCATTCCCACGGCGTGCCCCATAGGAGTTGAAGTCACGCGGTTGAACGCCGCGTTCCTGCAGATAGCGACCGGCCGGGCTTTCAATGGCTATATTGCCTGCCGGCGAAATATGATCGGTCGTGATCGAGTCGCCCAGAAGGGCCAGCACACGTGCAGCTTGGATATTCTGGATGGATGGAACATCCAGAGTCACATCCTGGAAGAACGGCGGATGGTGGATATAGGTGGAAGAATCGTCCCACTTGAAAAGCTCACCGCCAGATACCTGGATATCTTTCCACATATTAGAGCCTTCGAACACACTGGCATAGCGCTGCGCAAACATTTCTTTATCCAGGCAGGTCTCCACCACTTCAGACACCTCCTGCGAGGTCGGCCAGATATCCTTAAGGTAAACCGGACCGTCCCTGCCCATACCGACCGGCTCAGAGGAAAGATCAATGTTGACGGTACCAGCCAGGGCATAGGCGACCACCAGCGGTGGCGAGGCCAGGTAATTGGCTTTTACGAGCGGATGAACGCGTCCCTCGAAATTGCGGTTGCCAGAGATGACCGCAGCTGCAACCAGATCAGATCCGCTGACCGCTTTTGCGACCTCGCCCGGAAGCGGCCCGCTGTTGCCGATGCAGGTGGTACACCCATAGCCGACAACATTAAATCCAAGTTCAGCCAACGGTTCGATCAAACCGGCTTTCTTGAGATAATCTGTCACCACGCGCGAACCGGGCGCCAGGCTCGTCTTGACAAAGGGTTTTACCTTCAGGCCTTTTTCGACAGCCTTCCTGGCCAGTAGACCGGCAGCCACCATTACTGATGGGTTGGAAGTATTGGTACAGGAAGTGATCGCTGCAATGACCACAGCACCGTGGCCGATTTCATACGAGCCGCCATTGGTGCCTATTTTTGCCTTGCGGTCCAAAGCCTCCGGCTTGAGCTCATACCCGCGTTCTTTAACCGGCGCAGTGAGCGCATTCTGGAACACGGATTTCATGGCAGTCAGGGCGACACGATCCTGCGGGCGCTTCGGCCCGGCCAGGGAGGGTACCACTGATCCCAGGTCCAGTTCAAGAGTTTGGGTATATTCCGGGTCGGGAGTGTCCAACGAGCGGAACAAGCCTTGGGCACGGCAGTAAGCCTCGGTAAGTGCAACAGCCTCTTCCGGGCGGCCGGAGAGACGCATATAACGAAGTGTTTCAGCATCCACCGGGAAATAGCCCATGGTGGCGCCGTATTCCGGGGACATATTGGCGACCAGTGCCCGGTCGGGCAGGGACATGGAATCCAGCCCCGGGCCAAAAAACTCAACGAACTTATCCACTACGCCCTTATTGCGTAATAGCTGTGTGATCGTCAGGACAAGGTCGGTGGCCGTAACGCCTTCCCTGAGCTTTCCATATAGCATGACACCTACGACATCCGGCAGGAGCATGTCCATTGGCTGACCCAGCATGACCGCTTCAGCTTCAATGCCGCCAACACCCCAACCAACCACACCCAGGCCGTTGATCATCGTGGTATGCGAATCTGTGCCGACGACCGTATCCGGGAAAGCCAACCATTCACCTTCCACTTCTTTGGCTGATACAACCTGCGCCAGGTATTCAAGATTCACCTGATGGACAATGCCGGTCATCGGGGGGACGACGCGGAAGTTTGAGAAAGAATCCTGCCCCCATTTAAGAAATGCGTAGCGTTCATGATTTCGCTGGAATTCCATCTCGGTATTACGCGTGAGGGCATCAGCATTGGCAAAGAAATCCACCTGCACCGAGTGGTCAATGACCAGGTCAACCGGCACGAGTGGGTTGATCGATTTTGGATCACAGCCCAGCCGGGCCATGGCAGTGCGCATGGCTGCCAGGTCAACCACAGCGGGGATACCGGTAAAATCCTGCATGATCACGCGCGCCGGCAGAAAAGGGATGCCGGGGCGTACGTCTACCGGTTTCCAACTCGCGATCTGCTCCACATCACCCTGTGATATCTCCTTCCCGTTACACTGACGGAGTGCCGCCTCGAGCAGGATGCGGATGGAATAGGGCAGCCTGTCGATCCTGGTCATGCCAGCCTTTTCAAGTGCATCGAGACGGTAAATGGCATATTGCCTATTCCCAACATTGAGTATGTCACGGGATTTGAAGGGATCAAGAATCATTTTTTCTCCTCGGGAAGGACAAATTTAAGAACTTTCGGATTTTGCGCAGGACTAGTGCCTGTGTCTTTTCCGTTTTTTGCTGGGATTTTGTAGTTGATCTGTCTGTGGTAGAACCAGATGTTGAGACCGAGATTCCAGAACCTTCGGCGATATTCGTACCACGGGCATCACCGGATTGGTCACCTGTGCTTGAGGTACTGGCGCTGGCAGGACGGTGTCCCGTCCTCGAACCTGGTTCGGCTGGCGCAGCGACAGCCCGGGGCTGATACAGGAAAATTCGCCCAATGACAGCCGAGCGGATATCGCCCAGCAGGCCTTGGAACATCTCGGAAGCCTGGCTTTTGTATTTCACCAACGGGTCTGCCTGGGCATAAGCCTCCAGTCCAACGGATACGCGCAAGGCTTCCACACGCGTCAGGTAATCCACCCACAATTCCGTTATGGCTCCGAGCAGCACCTGGCGGTAAATCTGCGTCTGGATGCCATGGCCCAATTCTTCCAACGGGATTGCCGGCGCATTCTCTCCCAGCCGGACGCGTTCGCTTTCACCCCAGGCGAGTCGCTGGGCCTGTTGAGCCTCCTGCAAATGTTCAAGCACTTCTTCTTCCAGGGCCTGGCTGGTGGAATTACGCAAAGTCTCTCCGGCCAGGTAAATATAATGCAGGCGGGTGAAAACCTGCCGTACCTGTCGATGGGTCCGGGCATCAAAGAATGTGCTCGTTCCCTGACCCATCAACCCGAGCAAGCGCAGTTTGGCCTGGTCATCATATTCAGATAGTCGCTCCAGCGCGGATTCAAGGTCGCGCGGGATCTGCCCGTCTGCACCAAGCAGTTTTTCCTGCCGTTGAGCCAGCGCCTGGTGGACATGTTCTTCAATCTGGGCTGCAACACTGGCCCAGTCAAGTTCCTGCAAATCAGCCGGATTCAAGCCAAGCAACTCGCCAATGCGGAACTCAATGGTATTTGCCAGGCGAATGATCGTCGTATTCGTGACGTATGCCTCCGCCTGGGCACGCATCTCACTTGCCAGGTCTTTCGGGTCGTTGACCAGTTGCGCCAACCGGCTCGAGTCAAGCCGGAAAGGAACACGCACCAACCCGGAGAGTTCTTCCAAAATGACATTCGGGCGGCGTGTCTCGGTTTCGAGGTTATCACTCAGCCCATCCAGGGCAGTATCAAGGCTATCGATCCGGTCATCGATCTGGTTCTTCAGATCCAGGCCGGCATGGTCAATCTGGTCCAGGGTAGCCGCCAGGAAGTGATCCTGATCCGCCCGGATGGCGCGTGAGGCCAGATCGAGTAAAGCTGTTTTAAGATCTGAAACGGAACCGTTTCGATTTTTCGAAATCGTTGTGTTGAGCGCGTCCAGCAGCAGTTTATAGGTGTATGACGGGAAGATACCTTCTGGAGAATTGAAAGGAGGCTGAACCTGTTCCAGCCAGGCCAGTAAACGCCAGTATTCTTCGGTCTCGCTGGCTTCCTTGACACGCCGCTTGACTTCCTGCGCCAGTAGTTCATTCACATCTTCAACAAGGTCTTCCTTTTCAAAGACACGATCACGCTGGGAGTAGATGCGCTGGCGTTGGGCATTGAGGACATCGTCATATTCCAGGGTATGCTTGCGGATATCAAAGTTGGCGCCTTCCACCCGGTGCTGGCTTTGTTCGATCATGTTACTTACCAGGCGGGCCTGGAGGGGATAGTCATCGTCGATGCTGAAACGTTCCATTACGCCCTTGACCTGGTCGCCGCCGAACATGCGCATCAGGTCATCTTCTAGGGATAGGTAGAAGCGGCTGGACCCCGGGTCGCCCTGGCGGGCGGCGCGGCCGCGCAACTGGTTATCAATCCGGCGGGCTTCATGGCGTTCGGAGCCGATGATGTGCAGACCGCCAAGTTCGCGCACGCGTTCCATTTCCTCGAAAAAGTTCAGGAAATATTTGGCTTCAGTTTCATAGATACCATAAAGCGACGGGGCCACCTTTTGCAGGGCTTCTCGCCGTTCCTGCAGGGGCATATCATAAGGATCTTTATACCCGGCTTTGCGCAGGATACGATTGACACCGCTGAGGATTTCCTCCGCCAGGTCGCCGCCCAGCTTGATATCCACGCCGCGGCCGGCCATGTTGGTGGCAATGGTCACTGCACCAAAAGCACCCGCTCCGGCAATAATCATGGATTCCTCGGTATGCTTGCGGGCATTCAACACCTGGTGCGGAACGCCCCCCTGTAGTACCGTCTTCAGTCGGCCGGTATCAGTTTCCTCCAGCTTCAGGATATCCAGCAGGCGCGCCAGGTTGGCCGGGTCCTCAGGGTTGAGCGAGAGGCCAAGGTCCTTGGCCATCGGACGCAGATCCTCGGGACGAAGTTGCTCAAGCGGCTTGTTGAGCGGCTGGAGTTCGGGGATAAGCCGTCCGTCTTCAAAGCGGTTGTTCTTTTCCAGCCAGGAGCTGCGGATGAGCAGGATTTGCAACAAGCGGCGGATGGGTTCAGCGCGCAACCGGTTCGACAGGCGCTCAGAGCCCTCGACGGAGGTGGTGCCGACCAGCATCGGACGTCCCTGGACATGGTAGAGAATGATTTCACGCACGATGGAGCGCAGCTTGGCTTCTGCCGTCCGATAAATAACATCCGGATAATCCTTGCGACGCCATAAATAGATCTGCTTCTCCGGGTCATCGGATCGGGCGAAATAGGAATAATCAAAGCCGTCTTCATCTTTGGCTTTGATTTCCACCAGCGGCGCATCCTGCCCAAAGGCCTGGTATTCCAGGTTGGTCGGGACAGGCAGGACGGCCAGTTTGTAGATCTTATCGAACTCTTCCGCTTCGGTCAGGGCCGTACCGGTCATGCCGGCCAGCTTTTTATACATGCGAAAATAGTTCTGCAGGGTAATGGTGGCATAGGTGACGTTCTCCGGCTCTACCTTAACGCCTTCCTTGGCCTCCACGGCCTGATGCAAGCCGTCCGACCAGCGGCGACCTGGCATCAATCGTCCCGTAAACTCATCCACAATGATCACCTTGCCGCCCTGTACCAGGTAATCCTTGTTGCGCTTGAACAAGTGTTGAGCGCGCAGGGCTTGTTCCAGAAAGCCGAGTAAATGAGCCTGCTCGGGTGTCACATCTTCAGGGCGGTCAGGGTCACGCAGCGGCTGCCCAAGCAACTGCTCCACGTGGGCAGTGCCGATTTCAGTCAGGGTTACGCTGTGATCTTTTTCACTGGCCTCGTAATCTTCCGCCTTCAATTGACGCACGAGCACAGCCATTTTGGCATACCATTCCACATCACCAGAGGCTGGTCCCGAGATGATGAGCGGGGTGCGGGCCTCATCGATCAAAACGTTATCCACCTCATCCACGATGGCATAATAATGCCCGCGCTGCACCTTGTCCTCTGCGCGCATGACCATGTTATCGCGCAGATAATCGAAACCAAACTCGCTGTTGGTGCCATAAGTGATATCCGCCTGGTAGGCTTCAACACGGTCCACCAGGCGCATCTCATCCTGATCCTCGCGTGGGGATGTGCGAGTCGGGTCATGGAGAAAGGCTTTCTTGCCATTTTCGGTGGATGCAGCCATCTGCAGGATGCCGACCGAGAGACCCAGGAACCCGTAGATGGCGCCCATCCAGCGGGCGTCACGCCTGGCCAGGTAATCATTGACCGTCACGAGATGGACTCCACGGCCGGTCAACGCGTTAAGGTAAAGCGGCAGCGTGGCAACCAGCGTCTTGCCTTCGCCCGTGCGCATCTCAGCAATTTTGCCCTGGTGAAGGACAACCCCGCCAATTATCTGCACATCATAGGGCCGCTGACCAATGGTCCGTTTGGCAGCCTCGCGAACAACCGCGAAAGCTTCAGGCAGGAGTTCATCGAGCGTGGCCTGTTCGACCTGGCGCCGTTCGTCATCATCTTGTATGCCCTCGACTTCTTCAGCCAGGCGCTGACGAAATGCATCCGTTTTGGCGCGCAATTCTTCATCGCTGAGAGCTTCGAATTCTTTCTCCAGCGCATTGACCTGGTCAACAATGGATGTGGTTTTTTCGATTTCGCGTTTATTGGGGTCGCCCCCAAAGACTTTGACGAATTTCTGGAGCATGGAAAGTACCTTTCGGCGGGGATTATAGCATGGGAGGGGGAAGGTTGCTATTAGAGCGGTATAAGAGATGGAGGGAACAAAAAAGGCGAGCGAGGCTTACCGCCAGCTCGCCTCATTTTTCACCTCTTTACTTACGCACCGGGTTACTCAATTTCCCAAGACCTTCGATCTCCACCACGACCTCATCGCCGTCATTGAGCTGGCCCACCCCAGCCGGGGTCCCGGTAAAGATCAAGTCACCGGGTTCGAGCGTCATCACTGACGAAATGAAAGCAATCAGCATACTTACGTTAAAAACCATATCACGGGTGGAGGCCATCTGGCGCGGCTGGCCACTGACCCGGCAGGTGATGACCGCGTCGGAAGGATCGAACTCGGTATCCACCCAAGGGCCAACGGGACAGAATGTGTCAAAACCTTTGGCGCGCGTCCATTGGCCATCCGTCTGCTGCAAGTCCCTTGCCGTGACATCATTCCCGACCGTATACCCGAAGACGTAGTCCTGGGCTGTCTCGACCGTGATATTCCGACCGCGCTTTCCAATCACCACCACAAGTTCGGCCTCGTGCTCCACCTGCCGGCTTTGCGGCGGCAGGATGATCGCCTCGCCCGGATGGTTGATCGAGGAGGGCGGCTTCATGAAAATCAGCGGCACTTTCGGGACCTCCACCGCGTGTTCTTTGGCGTGTTCAGCATAGTTCCGACCGATACAGATGATCTTGGACGGCTGGACCGGCGCAAGCAGGCGGACAGATGCCAGCGGATGTTCGGCTTCCTTCCGGCTGTACTCTCCGAAAATGTTCCCGACGATTGGGCCAACCTTATCTTCCAGGAGCCAGCCAAAACATGGCGCTTCGGTTTTATATTGATAGCGGATGATGCGCATAAATTCCTCCAAAGGATTTTCTTCCTCAAAAGTGTAACACACTTGCCAAAATCTCGGTATAATAGCTCCGCCGGGCGCATGCCACTGCGTGGCACGAGTTGCTTTATGGATAAAGAGTTTCTCTCTCACGGAGAATCTCCATATCGATAAAAATAACATATATGGGCGCATAGCTCAGTTGGTTAGAGCGTCTCTC
>CAVSAF010000005.1:0-21577 GCA_963725805.1 uncultured Chloroflexia bacterium | reverse complement strand
CGGAGTATGTCTCCGCTTTGCCTTCTGAAACTTCATAGCGGCCGAAATGGTACCAGAGCGAGGCATAAGTATCAAAGGCATCACTGTAATACCATTTGGCTTTTGGTCCATCATCGACAACCGCTTGGAGATCATCCCGGGTGCGTTCCCAGACGATCTTCCAGCCCAAGAAACAACGAGTAGCTCGGTCTACATTGGTTAGGAGGTAGATTCTGTTTTTTTGTCACCGATAAAGGTGAAAAGCTCATCCAGTTCAGCATCTTTAACCTTCTCTGGTACGGGTGCGGGAGGTAGTTTCTCAGCATGCGCCCTGGCCCAATTGGCTACGCTTTGAGGGTTCACACCCAAGTGACGGCCAATCCGACGAAGGTTCACGCCATCCACATAAAGTTGAACCGCCTCCTGACGAACTTCAGGAGAGTAACCCCGAGCTTTCTTGATAGGTGTGTACTTGCAGCCACACAAATAACATCGATATCTTTGACTGCCTGCTGAAGTTTTACCTATCTTATGTTGTCTATCTTCGCTCTCACATTTTGGACATTTCATAACCCTATTTTACCCATAAAAATAGACACTCCCAGGGGGGTCAGCCGCCCCGGTTTTTTCGCCTGAAGGCCAGCCGGCTCAGCCAGCGTACCACCAGGGCCAGAATGCCCAGCAGCACGGCCAGTCCCGGCCAGATATATAGCCATGGAATAGCCGTCTTTGGTTGGGCTACAGGTGCCGGGGAGGGTGGGGCACTTTGACCAGCAGCGGGAGACGTGGCTTCAGGAGCCGACAGCGCAGCAATTTCCGGAGTCGCAGTTACCTGCGGGGTCTGGTCGGATTTGCGTAAAGGTGCGGCGGTGGCAGGTGCAGCCAGGGCGGGCGCCGGGGCGGAAGCGGCGGGTGGTCCGCCGCCGAAACCGCCGCTGGGAGCCGCCGCCAACATCGGCGCAGCCGGAGCAACGGAAAGCCGCCCGATCAGGCTTGTGGCAAGTGTGAAAATGAACAGCAGCATGGCAACTGCCGAAGCCCATGAGAACGCCGGGACGAGGCGCGGCACGGGAGGACGAACCCCTGCCATCCTGGCTGTCAAGGTGAAATTGCGCGGGGCGCGCCGTTGGGGAGTGTGGCGGAGCAGCGCACGCGTCTGGCGGAGCTCTTGCAGCGCTGTGGCAAGGGCTGGATTCGATTGAATGCGTTTCTCGAGGCGTGTTCCATCAGACGGAGAAATCTGCCCGTCGAGATATGCGGAAATGGCTTCGATGTCACGAAAAGATGGGGATTTCATACGCTGCTCTCCTCATCCAGACGGAAGGCAGCAGGTAAAAGTTCCCGGAAATCCTGCAGGCACTCACGCAGGCGCAAGCGGGCGCGTGCCAGCCGGGACTTGATGGTGCCGAGCGGCTTCTTTACGGCAACAGAAACTTCAGAGTAATCGAGGCCTTGAATATCTGCCAGCACGACAACCAGGCGGAAATCAGCCGGCAGGTTATCCAGGCAGTGCTGGATGGCGTGTTCAAGTTCGGACTGGTCCAGGCTTTCTTCGGGGGAGGCATGCGGGTCGGTCAACCAGCGCGGTGACTTAACCTCGTCTCCGTCGGCGGTTTCGGGCTCCAGCGGCGTGGTGGGACGGCGCTTTTTCCGCCGCAGCTCGTCGTAACAGGCGTTGGTGACGGTGCGCAGCAGCCAGGCGCGGAAGGAGCCGCCGCGGTAGCTGTTCAGGGCGCGCAAGGCGGAAAGAAAGGCTTCCTGCACCGCATCAGCGGCCAGGTCCTCGTCACTCAGGATGCGCAGGGCAGTGTTATAAAGCGCGTCTTGATAAGCAAGGACGAGGCGGTTGAAGGCCTCCAGGTCGCCATGCTGGGCAGCGTGAATGAGAGCAGGTTCGTCCATGGGAGACATTTTACTCTGGTTTTATCATCCGGTAATGCTTCTACTGTTGCATATTGTCTTCGAATCCAAACGAACAGGTCAATGGGTTTCCTAATAACGCCTAACACGTGTGCCTGCAGCACAGTGCAGGCAAAACAGCTTTCGCCGCCGTCCTCGGCGGCGAGGACGCCGCCCGGAGCGCGGTTTTGTTAGAGTTTCTAAGGTTTAGCCTTTCAAAATAGCCTCAATAGCCTGTAATTCCTCTTCCGTAAATTTCAGATTATTCAGGGCAGCCAGGTTCGTCTCCAGTTGTTTAACGCTGCTCGCTCCGACCAAAGCCGAAGTGACCTGCGGCTTGCGCAGAACCCAGGCGATCGCCATCTGCGCAAGGCTCTGCCCGCGCTGCCTGGCCAGTTCGTTCAACTTGCGGATTTTCGGCAGGTTTTCCTGCACATCCTCGGGAGTCAACCAGACACGTTCGGTCTTCGTGGCGCGTGCGCCCTGTGGGATGCCATCCAAATAACGGTCGGTCAGTTGTCCCTGCGCCAGTGGCGAGAAAACGATCGAGCCGATGCCTTCTTTTTCCAGCGTGTCCAACAGGCCGTCTTCCACCCAGCGGTCGAGCATATTGTACCTGGGCTGGTGGATCAGGCAGGGCGTGCCCAGCGCGCGCAGGATGCTGGCAGCCTGGCGGGTTCGTTCCGGCGAGTAGTTGGAGATGCCCACATAAAGCGCCTTGCCCTGGTGTACGGCGGAAGCCAGTGCGCCCATGGTCTCTTCCAGGGGCGTTTCCTTGTCCGGGCGGTGGCTGTAAAAGATATCCACGTATTCCAGCCCCATGCGCTTGAGCGACTGGTCGAGGCTGGCCAGCATGTACTTGCGCGAACCCCATTCTCCGTACGGACCGGACCACATGTCATATCCCGCCTTGGTGGAGATGATCAGTTCATCGCGATACGGGGCGAAATCCTCCCGCAGCAGCCGCCCGAAGGTCTCCTCGGCCGAGCCGGGCGGCGGGCCGTAGTTATTGGCCAGGTCGAAGTGCGTGATGCCGTGGTCGAAGGCGTAACGGGCGATGGCGCGGCCGTTCTCCAGCAGGTCCAGGCCGCCGAAGTTGTACCACCAGCCCAGCGAGATGGCCGGCAGTTTCAGCCCGCTGCGCCCGCAGCGGTTGTAGGGCATGCTGTCGTAACGGTTTTCAGACGCAAGGAACATGGTGCCTCCAGAAAATATAGTAAGTGTGGCTGTCTGGCCTCTCCAGGATGTAAGGACATAAGTCGTTGCATCATAGATCGGGTAGTAACGACTGAAGTCGTTACTACAACATACAACGGGAAATTAGAGTAAATGTGGCTGTTCGGGCTCTCCTGGAGAGTTCTTCCAGCCGAAGATTTTTAAATCGATTCGAGCGCGCTCATCGAACAGTACGCCTTCCTCTTCCAGCAGCTGGCGCTGGTGTTCTGCTCCCGGACGCAGGCTGATCTCTCCCTTGGAGTTGATCACGCGCTGCCAGGGCACGTCCTCGGGACATTTAGCCATGGCCGAGCCCACCCAGCGCGGGCCAAAGGCCAGGTAGGCCTTCCCTTCCACGCCCTCCGGCGCAGGGATCATCCGGGCGATCTGCCCGTAGGTGGCGACTTTCCCGGGCGGTACCTGGCGGACGATGTCCCAGACCTGGTGGTTGAAAATAATCGGATCGGGGGGCGATGTAAAGGATGGCATATTTTCCTCCTACCACACCCATTTCTTTAATGGTTCCATTGCCGCGCGTGCCGTCAGGTCCAACTGCAGCGGCGTGATCGAGACATAGCCGGCCTTGATGGCACCGTAATCCGTGCCTTCTTCGTCCACACCGGTGGGGTACTCGCCGCCGATCCAGTAATAGGGTTTGCCGCGCGGATCGGTGCGGGCGTCCAGCGCATCCCGGTAGACGCGCAGTCCCTGGCGGGTGATCATAAATCCTTTCAGTTCGTCTTCTTTCAGGTAAGGCACATTTATATTTAAGAACACCCCCTCCGGCAGGCCTTCAGCCAGCACCCTGGCAGCCACGCGCCGTCCGACCTGCGCGGCAGTGCGGTAATCCAGCGTGCCGCGGAAATCCTCGGGCGCGTGCAGCGAGACCGCCATGCCCGGAACACCGCTGATGACCGCCTCCATGGCCGCCGTCACCGTTCCGGAATAGGTCACGTCGTGGCCGATGTTCTCGTGCGGGTTGATCCCTGAAACCACCAGGTCGATCTTCTCTTCCACCACGCCCAGCAGAGCCAGTGCCACGGCGTCAGAGGGCGCTCCATCGGTGGTCAACCCCGTCGATCCATCCGCCAGCAGCACCGCGTGGGCGCGCAGTGGACGGTCCATCGTCTTGACATGCCCCGAGGCAGACCAGTTGCGGTCCGGCGCGAAGATCGTCACCTTGCCCAGCTTGCGTATTTCCTGTGCCAGCGCCAGCAGACCGGGCGCCTGTATGCCGTCATCGTTTGTGACCAGGATGTGCATGGAAAAGACCTCTTGCGAATTGTACCGCGGATATAATTTATTATATGCAGGAGTGATGCTGAAGGACATTATTTCATTGGGGTGCGTGTCCTGCAGATGGCATGGAACAAGCTGAGGATATTCACCGTCTTAATATCCTCCGTTTTCTTAAGGATGTCCTCCTGGAGAGACCTCAGCGGTAAGAATAAGGAGAGACCATGAAACGTTTGATTCTTTTACTGGCTGGATTGATCCTGCTCCTGTCTGCCTGCGCCCCCAAAGCGGTGACAACAACCTTGACCGTGTATTTCACCAACCGGGATCGTTATGCGGTTGGCACGGAACCCTATGAAGATCCCGTCACGCGCACCGTCCCCGTCACCGCCTCCCAGCCTGAAATGGTCCTGACGCAATTGTTCCTGGGCCCCACTGCGGAGGAGAAGTCCAAAGGTCTGGAGGTGGTTCTGAGCGGGACAACCGGCTTCAGCAAATTGACCATCCAGGATGGCGTGGCGCATGTCTACCTGATAGGGAAATGCAACTCGGGGGGCGCAACCTATACCATCAGCAACCTGATCTTCGCCAACCTGACCCAGTTTCCTGAAATCCGCTGGATCAAGATCTATGATGAAAATGGAGAGACGGAAACCCCCGGGGGACAGGTGAGCTCCATCCCGATTTGCCTGGAGCCCTGAACTTCCCTTTGCGCTGGTTTACGGGTTTCCTGACAGAAAGATATTCCTAAAGGAAAGAATGATCGATCCTCGGGACGACAGAGGAACGATTATTCTTCAAGATGTCAAGGAAAAACATACGAGTTTCAGATAAATATCCAAGGGAGATGCCAGGAGATATTTAGCGGTGACCACACTGGGGAGTATAAAATAGTTCTGGACCTGTCGATCGAGGTCTGAATTCACTAAGTGATAATGATATGCAATATAATTACTAGTATAATAGTAAAAATATTTGATACACTATGGATGATATCAAGAAGGAACACAGGATGGCAAATACAATTTACAAACGGTCGGTTATTGATGAAATCCTCCGGTTCCTACCCACAGGGGATATTGTTGTCATTCACGGCGCCCGCCAGGTTGGCAAGACAAGTATCCTGATGTTTTTACAGGATCATCTTAATGTTGAAGGGGAACAAACTTATTACATCGACCTGGAGGACAGCCGCTTTGTGAGCCTGTTGGATAAGGGGGTGGAAGAATTTATTAACTACCTCGCAGAACGGGGATTTGACCTGAAGAGTCTCAGCGAGTCCGGCAGGAAGCTCTTCGTGATGATAGACGAAATCCAGTACCTGTCAAATCCATCCTCCTTTCTGAAATTACTTGCAGATCACCATCCCGAATTGAAGGTGATCGTCTCCGGATCATCCAGTTTCGAGATGAAGAGCAAGTTCAAAGATTCGTTGGTTGGCAGAACGGTCAGCTTCGAGATCTATCCTCTTTCTTTCCAGGAGTTTCTGATGTTCAAAGGGGTTTCATTTACCCCAACCGGCCATTTTACAGAAAAGAAAACTGTTGAACTGAGAATGCTCTATTCGGAATTTGCGCTTTATGGAGGTTATCCCAGGATAGTCCTTACGCATGAGACGAACATAAAAGAAAAATATTTGCAACAAATCATCGATACATATATTCGCAAGGATATCCGTGACCTGGCTGAAATCAGGGATGTGAACAAGTTTAACCACTTACTGGAGGTGCTGGCTTCTCAAAGCGGTAACCTTCTGAATGTCAGTGAGTTGTCAAACACTTGCAGACTGGCACGAAATACGATTGAGAGGTACCTCCTGATCCTGGAGCAGACGTATATCCTGCGCCTGGTTCGCCCATTCAGCCGCAATATCCGCGCGGAGTTGTTCAAGACCCCCAAGGTTTTCTTCCACGATACCGGCCTGATGCAAATGCTGTGGCTTAAACGACTGCAAAAGGAATTGTTGGGACCCGTCTTCGAGACGAGCGTGTTCACAGAGCTAGTCAAGCATTATGGGCCCAGCCAGGTGAATTATTGGCGCACACAGGATAAGAAGGAGATTGACTTTATTCTAAAACTCCCGCTGGCCACCATGCCGGTGGAAACCAAGCTGCGTTTTCCACGCAGCATACCTGCGGTGTTGCGCATTTTTAACGCTGCCTATCCTTCCGACCAAAGCCCGGAACCTGGTTATAGGTTGGTCGGGCTGGAAGGGCAACCCGCAGAAGCGGGCATGGTGTATCCATGGCAGTTAGCGGGAATGCCGTGGGACAAGGACTGAATTAGTCAGCGTTGCTGGATTACCGGACGAATGAACGCATCCGGAGGATCGTGGTCCTGGAACGCTGGCGCGATCAAATCCTGATATCGCCTGTTGTGGATCTGCAGGCGTTGGAGCAGCTGATAGTCGACTACGAGGCTGCTAGGATGCCCTGTGCAGCTGCGGAGGTTCGGAAGAGGCTTGAGTGGTTTCGAACCAGCGATTAAACGATAATGACAAGGAGACCTGCGGTCAGGAGAACGGCAGGGTCAGAGACCCGTGCCAAACAGGAGTTGGGCGTTTTTTGCGCGTGAGAGTTCTCGTATATGTTCAAATCTATCTCAATGACATCAATTGCATCTTCTATTGGACGATTCTATATCTTTCTAACAACATAAATAATATTAGCACCGCAATCCAAGCACGCAGGATTCTTGGAGAATTCCACCTCTTTGCTAAGGATTAACTCCCATAGTTCTTTATCTGTCTTTGCTTGATCCAGTGCCTCTTCTCCTGCCATTGAGAAGAGTCCCGCTGCCCGTTTCTCAAGGACTTGAATGTTTTGGCCCTCAAACAAAGCATCGAGATCATTACTTTTCATCATGTGGACATAGTGTCTATTATCAACAGGGTAATGTTCGGCATCTTGAATTCCCGTATCCATAAGCCATTTTGTGGCATCTATTCCAAACTGCTTCTTCTCCTCCGCAACTGCAGGAAGAAATCGAATGAGTGAATTTAACAATGACATAACACCCACAATAACAATCCCGCCTGGCTTTGCTATACGTAGCATTTCGGTAATGGCCGTTCGTTCTTTATCGAATGTGTAATTCAACGCTCCTCCCACACATATCACGACATCATAATGATTGCTGTCTAAATCCTCGAGGTCAGTTATGTCCAAAAGGAGGTAATCTTTGATACGTCCCTCTAATCCAAGTTCCGCCATCTTTAATTTATTGATTGCCAATTGTCCTTCAGATATATCTGAGACAACTAGCTTGCCAGCGATCGTTACAAGCTCTTTGCTGAAAATACCAGCACCCGCCCCAAGCTCAAGAACCGATGCTTCCTTTTTGACATAATATCGAAATACATCCATGTGTACATGAAAAAGAAGTTCGCCAAGACGATTTTGCAATAATCTCGTCCATTCCTTTTCGCCTAAGGAATCATACCAGTTCTTGGGAACGCTTGAGTCGTACAGCGGGAGGTTTTTCATTTCTAAATACCTCTTGAATCAAAGTTATTAGAAGACTTGAACGCCCAACACGCGTATAAGCGGATCGTATACCACTGCGTACCACTGCGTACCACTGCGTGGCACAGGTGGCACTTCGTAACTGCTTATGGATGGATCGTATAAAATCCATATAAGGAGATTATAAGGCTATTTATTAGAATGCTTGCCATTCTTTGGAAAATTCCTGACCTGTCTGCCTGCACAGTGCGGTCGGTGTGAAGCGCCACTGTCCAGAAACGGTCAGGGGTGATCGTGGGTTCTACTTGGGCAGCCAGCGCATACAATCCAGCGATGTAAGGCGGGACCCAGCTGCCCCCACCTAGGCGATTAAACCGGAGAAGTGCGTAAAAATAAGCTGGAAATTGGCTTTTTTTAGAAAGCCGCAAAAATTATTTCAGACCCATCAAATCCGTCGCGATCGTCTTGGCAATTTCTTTCGCCAGGTAGTTCACGTAGCCGGGGCTAGAGATGAGGCCCCAAGACATATCGGTGAATGTATGATCTCCATCGCTCAACAAAGACGGCTGGTTACCGATATGGTTGAATGTGACCGGTTTGGAATTGCGGAAGGAAACGTCGCCATTAGAAGCATAGGAGACGGAGATCTCCAGGTTTGCGCGAGCGTAGACCGGAGTCCAGGTGATATCCTGCTTATCGAACTCTACGAATAACAACGGGTAATCTGCTTTGTCCGACGTACCGTCGACGGGCAGGATTTCGCCAAATTGGCTCTGACCTCCCAGCATTTGGGTCAACTCTTGCTGCAGGGCGCGGGCGAGCATGGCGTCGCCGTTGATGTACAACCCGGTTTTGTCATGCGCGATTTGCGAGACAGGCTGGTCGGATGTGCCAGTTGATGAGGCCACGGCTGAATCCCGGGCCAATTCGCTTTTCATGACGCTAAAGTTCGCCAGGATTAATGTGGCTCCAGACAGTGCGATGATAAGCACGACTACGATCAATACAATCCAGCGTTTTTGTTTCATTTTTCTTTCCTTTTTATTCCGTTACTTTCTTTCTCCGTAATTACACTTGAACCAAGTCCCGGCTATTCTTCGATGATTCCTGACCCGGTCACCTTTTGGTTGACGATAGCCGGGTTGCCACTGTATTGAATGGTCCCAGACCCTCCGATGTTGGCGTCCAGTCTTTCACTGGCATATACCGTCACCGTGCCAGAGCCATTCAACGCAACCGTTGCAGTTTTGGCGATTAGTTGATCGGCAAAGATATTGCCATAGCCATCCAAGTTTATTCTTACATCGTTCGCCAGGCCACCCAGAGAGATGTTGCCTGATCCGGGTAAGTTCACCTCAAGAGAGCCACCGGGGTAACCGGATATATCCATATTGCCAGAACCTTTGATCGAGGCGCTTTTTAGTGACTTCAATGTCACTGTGACCAGGACCGGCTTTTTCGCCGAATAGGTCATCAGAGGTTTGGTTTTTACGATGAGCTGGTGGTTCTGGACATTTGTTTCAATCAAAAAGATGATATTATCTTCACCAGTAATAACCAGCGATTCGGCTACTCCAAATATGACTTTAACATTCGCTGAGCCTTCCACGCTGATTGAGGTAATCCCGGAAACCGTCCGGGGTTCACTGATGACATTGCCAGAGCCAATCACCCTGGCTGGCTTAACGGGGATGAACATGCATCCGCTTAAAATCATTTCACAAAAGATCAAAATGGGAAAAATTTTTTTCGCCATTGTAAAAATCCGATCTCGAATCAGTTTAATGAATCGAAAGGTCTCACAAGGTCTACCATATGATTTCTCCTACAATCGGATTTTATTTTATCTCAGGAGCCTAGTGTGGTTGAGGAGAGAAGAATCTCATTTAAAAAATATCATAAATAAAACCTGAATAAAAATATTATACGTCATTCCGCTAATCGAATATACGTATCGGCAATCCTCCGATCTCGTATGCTTAAATTAGCCAATCAGAGGAGCAACCTATCTCCACCTCGACGCCGGAGGCGTTGCCCCGTACCGCTGGGGCAGGTCGCGATTTTTGATGGGATAGGTCCGAGTTTGAGGCGGCGCTAGTCAGCCACCTGGCTTACTTGGGTTCGCCGGAACCGAAAAGACAACGCGTCCACTGCCAGGATTAAGCCGGAGATTGAGGAAAACTGTCTGGCGATGATTGGCCGGCGCGGTCGTGGTCACGCCTCCCTGAGACACGATAGTACAGCGTAGCACAGCGGAGATGGTTGCAATTTTTCCGCTAGCCACGACTGAATTTATTGGAATTGTTAAGAAAAAAGCGCCTCGGCTGCTGCCCCGGTTATTTATGAAGACGCATACCAAAAAACGGCTGTTTGATGCGCTTGCAATGGAGGGTTGGTCGCGGGGGTAATTTGACAAATAGAAAAGGCGGACACATAGGTCCGCCCCTACTAAAGGCGAGAAGCTGTCACCGGTAGCCGGTATGCCAAGATGTGGGCGAGTCCGAAGTCAGGAGACTTCGGACTCCGAGGACAATATTCGTGGCTTTGTTCAGGTTGGAGAATAAAAATCTTTCCAGATTTGCTGGTACGCTTTTTCCTCTTGCTCCCAGCGTTTGTCGCTCCAGCCCAGCTCCGGCTGGACGATTTTTCTGATCTTCCCCATTTCCGCCATCCCGCCCTCCGGCAGGTTGATATTCAGCCGCACTCGCCGGGCCAGCAGGTCGTCCAGGTGAACAACCCCTTCGCAACGCGCCGCCCAGCGCAGCTCCGCCCACAAGGATGGGCTTGGAGCGATAGTTTGCATTTCTCCATCATGAGCAGCCTCCACCAGGTTGCAGGCTTCAGCGCCGTAGCGTCCCATCAAGCGCAGGCGCAGTTCCGGAGGTACATCACAGAGCGTGGTTTCCGGCGGCAGGGGATCGAGCACGCGTCCCTGCCTCTCCAGGCGTGAGTGTTCGGGAAGAAGCGAACAAACCGCCCGCAGGGCTTTCTGCGCCATCAGCCGGAAGGTGGTCAGTTTGCCGCCGCTGACGGTCAGTAAACCCGCTTCATTCCAGAGCACGAACTCACGCGACTCTTTGGATGGATTGGCCTTGCCCGTATTCACCACTGCCCGCACCCCTGCCAGGCTGGATTGTACATCCGGTAAGCTTAATCCCAGGGCGGGGAAGGCATGTGTAACGGATTCCATCAGGTATTCGGATTCCTCCCGGCTGATGCGCATATCGGTGGCAGGAGAGGCTGCGTGATCCACATCGGTGGTGCCCACCAACGTGACACCCTCCCACGGCAGGATGTAGACCGAGCGGCCGTTTGCGGGATGCATGAAGGTAACGGCGCGTGTCAGCGGAAGCCTGGACTGGGGGAAAAAGATATGGCTGCCGCGCAGGATCCGCAGCCTGGCCCTGCCCCCCACCTGCTCACGCATTTCATCCGCCCAGGCCCCCGTTGCGCTGACCACCACCCGGGCTTGTACTTCGATGGTCTTGGCGGAGCCCGGTGCAAGGTCCCGCACGGCCACGCCGGTCACGCGGTTCCTGGTTTTAAGAGTCCTTCCACCCTGGCATAATTGAGCGCCAGCCCGCCATCCATCACCGCCTCCTGGAGCACCCGCAGCACCAGCCGGGCATCGTCCGTCTGGGCGTCGAAATATCGGAAGCCGGATAGCATCTCCGGGGAGGTCAGCAGGGGCACAAGTTCCCGCAGCCCATCCGGGTCATAGGCGGCGTGGTTCCATTTGAAAGCCATGATGTCGTACATGCTCAAACCGAGGCCGAAAACCCAGCCGGGGGCTTTGTCGCCGCGGAAATTGGCCATGACGAACGGCAGGGGAGTGACCAGCCCGCGACCCTCCTTTAGCAGATGCTCGCGCTCGTGGACCGATTCCCAGGTCAGCTTGAACTGGGCATTCTTCAGATACCGCAGGCCGCCGTGCACAAGTTTGGAAGAACGACTGGAAGTTCCGGAGGCAAAATCGCCCTGTTCGAACAGGACAGCTTTCAGCCCGAGGCGCGCCGCCTCGCGCAGGAGGCCGGCCCCCGTGATGCCTCCGCCGATGATGATCAAGTCGAATTCGCCATCGAGTTGGGCCCAGATGTCCTCACGCCAGCCTTTGGACCACATAAAAGCCTCTTTGGATGAAAGTTATAAGCCCGGTGCTGTTTTATGGCTCATTTGCGGCTTCCAGGAGCCAACTGGTAATTTCTTCCCTGGTCGGGAACCGTCCACTGCAGACCACTTTTTCGTTGATGACGAGGGTTGGCATCACCAAAACCGAGGCATACCGGCCGATCTGGCTGGCATCATTTATCTCGGTGATGGTCATTTGCAATTGCGGATAACGCCATTGGATTTCCTGGTGGACGATTGTCAGCATCCGGCGGACAGCATAGCGTTCGGGATCTCCCAGGCTGAGGATTTTGATATTGATCACGATGAGGCTTCCTCCCGGTTATTGGCAAGTAATTTACCCGGATTCATCATCCCCTGCGGGTCGAACAACCTGGTGATGGTTTCCAACGCCTGCATTCCGAGTGGACCCTTTTCTGCGGCGAGATACTGCGCGTGGTCCAGCCCGATGCCGTGCTGGTGGGAAATTGTTCCTGCGCGGGCAACGATAAAGCGGCTGGCGGCATCTTTGAGGACCTGCCAGCGCCGCAGGGTCTCCTGTGGATCGCCTACGCGGCGGTAGAGATACGTAATGTAGATACTGGCGCCGTCTTTATAGACATGTGAGAGGTGGGCGAAAACAACCACACGTTCGCCAATATTCTGCAGCCCTTCCCGAACGATCTTCTGTGTCTTTTCAGCAGGCTCGATCACCTGTGACCAGGGGATGGCGGTCTCCAATGTGTCCAGAGCGTAGCCTGCCTCCCAGAGGGTATTGCGCAAGTAAGGCGTATAGAAGCGGCTCTTCTGCCACATCCTGCCGATGGACATGCCGGTCATCAGGCCGCCATGCGCCCGGATGATTTCCAGCGCTTCAAGGCGTGCATTTCCGGCCTGGCGGCGGGTGCCGGTCACACCAAAAACAAGCATCGAACGCTCAGCCCCATACCCGGCCACCCGCAGACCACGCTCAGCCCATTTAACAAGACCATCCTTTCCTGACAGCGCCAGGGTGGTTTGCGTTTCCATGGCATTGCTGAGACGCAGCATGGAGACAGCGATGCCGGCCTGGGCGATCTCACGGACGGCGGCTGCGCCCTGTTTCCAATCGTGGAAAAAGACGCCGTAAAAGGACTCAACCTCGGGAAGCCGCTGGAGGCGCACCGTGGCACGAGTCACCACTCCCAAACGCCCTTCAGAGCCAAGGATGATATGTTTCAGGTCAGGCCCGGCGGCGGAGGCCGGATGAGCGGGCAGGTCCAATGCGCCAACCGGCGTCTCTACATGTCCTCCGGCAAACAGGTTCTCGATACGCCCATAGCGGTAGGATTGCTGCCCGGTGGAACGGGTGGCGATCCAGCCTCCCAGGGTGGACAATTCAAAGGACTGGGGGAAATGCCCAAGGGTATAGCTCCTGGCAGCGAGCTGCTTCTCGATTTCAGGTCCCACGATACCGGCTTCAAACGTGGCAAGGCGGGAGGTTTCATCCAGGGCCAGCAAGCGGTTCAATCGCGACAGATCCATTGTCAGGACGGGTGCGTCACCCGGAAGCGGGGTAATGTGGCCAACCACGCTTGTCCCGCCTCCAAATGGAATGACCTTCACACCAGTCGCCCTGGCGTAATCCAACAAATGGCGGACTTCTTCATTGGAAACCGGGTAAGCCACGCCATCCGGAAAAGTGCCAATCTGTCCGGAGCGAAGTGCAATCCAATCGGGCAGCGACTGGCCGCGCGCATGCCGCAAGCGCTCTTCAGGATCGGTGGAGATCAGGGGATGTTGGGGAAGGCGGGAAGGACCGACTCCGGCAAGGACCTTCCCAAGCGGAAAATCTTCCAGCTGCACCCCCTGGCCCATCTGACCAGCCAGGTAACGTGCCGCCGATTCAGGCAATGGATAATGAACCGCCTCATCCCCCCAACCATTCCACCGTTTCATGAACGACCTCATTTGTGCCAAATTTCACTTGAATTCTACCCTAAAAAAATTTCCCCAGACGGTTCGGTGGGAAATGTTTTATTTGGAGCCAAAAGGGTTGAGCCCTAAATTTTGAAAATGAGTGAACAACACGTCAGCGCCCCCTCGGCCTTGGCCAGTTCGGACTGGTCCACGAGCAGCGGATGGATGCCAGCTTCCTCCAGGCGCAGGCATGTCATCGGAAAGGCAGGCTGGTATATAAGCATATGCCCAACCAGCAGGGCATTGGCGGCAAACGGTTCGGACGGGTCCACTTCAATGAATTTTGCCCCTGGAAAGTTGGTTTTATCGACCCAGGCCGGGTTGATGAGCAGGGTATCTTTCGACACCTGTGTCACTGCAGATTTCAGATGCAGGCAGCCGCAGACGGATACGCCGCGCAAGGTGTAACCGTACGGATCCAGGAAAACCTGCATCTGGTCAATGGCGGACTGGTTTGAGCGTGTTGTCAGCCCGACCCAAATGTGTTTACCAACCACCAACACATCGCCGCCGTCCAGCGTTCCAGGAGCTTGAATTGGGTGCAATATCCGGTAAGGAGCCAGCGCCCGGGCGATGGACTCACTCTCAGGCTTGCGGGAATCAGCCCCCGGTCGCGTGAGGATGGCGCACTCATCCAGCACAACGGCGGTGTCTTCGACAAAAACCGCATCGGGCAGATCTGGCTTCTCGGGAAGCTGGATAACTTCCACTCCCAGGGATTTGAGTGTTTCTTCATACTGGCCATGTTGAGCAATGGCGTGCCTCAGGTCAATTTGGTTGCGTTTGAGTGTGGTCAGTTCGCACCGGTCAATGGATCGGCTGACAGGGCGCGTGATGGCGATGAGCTTTCTCATATATTCCCCTAAAACTTTAAATGTTTAACGGTCAATCCATCGTTGATGATCTCTTTGAGCGAGTCGATCCCGATCCGCAGGTGCAGCCTGGCAAAATCCTCGGTCACCTGCTGGTCGGATATAGCAGTTTTTATGCCTTCCGGTTCCATCGGCTGATCGGAGACCAGCAATAATGCCCCGGATGGAATCCTGTTGTAGAACCCGGTGATGAAAATAGTGGCCGATTCCATATCAATTGCCATCACGCGAATGCGGCGCAGGTAATCCTTGAACTCCCCATCATGTTCCCAGACACGCCGGTTGGTCGAGTAGACTGTGCCGGTCCAGTAATCCTGGCTGTAATTGCGAATGGTGGTCGAGACGGCCTTCTGCAGGTTAAAGGCCGGCAGCGCAGGCACTTCAGGAGGAAAATAGTCGTTGGAAGCGCCCTCGCCGCGGATGGCCGCGATCGGCAGGATGAACTCACCGATGCCGGGTTTATCCTTCAGCCCCCCGCATTTTCCCAGGAACAGGCAGGCCTTCGGCTGGATGGCGGACAGCAGGTCCATGATCGTGGCGGCATTGGCGCTGCCCATCCCGAAGTTGATGATGGTGATCCCATCTGCGGTTGCGTTGGGCATGGGTTTGTCTTCGCAGCAGACGCGCGTGCCATGCATCTCGGCAAACATATGCACGTAATTGCTGAAATTGACCAGCAGGATATATTTGCCAAAATCCTCCAGAGCCGTGCCGGTATAACGCGGCAGCCAGTCCATGACGATCTCATTCTTTGTCTTCATATCGGCTCCCAGACTTGATACAGGGCCAGCAGCCCGTTCGTGCCATCCGAGTGGAACGTCTGGCGGACCCGGAACCGGCTGGCCGCGGCCAGATCCTCCAGCTCCGCCTCGGTGAAATGGTGCACATAACGCAGCCCGCGCCCGCCGCTGCGCCAGTCCAGCAGGTAATCGCCTTCCTCAACATCTTCCGGTGAAAGCCCCACATCCTTCCAGGGTTGGATGCGAGCTTTGAGCTTTTCGCTATGCAGGAACTGCCATTCCGAGTGGATGAACCGCCCACTGGTTTGCAGCATGGCCCGCACCTTGTTCAGGATATTCAAACGCATTTCCTGGCCGGGGATGTGGTGAAGGGTTGCAAAAGCAGTCACCAGGTCGAAGGGCCGGGTGAGGGATGCAGTGATCTTCTTATCCCAATCTGCACTGGCCAGGTCGGCGCGCAGGAATGTGGCGGGTGCATCCTCCCAGCCGTGCCGGGCCACTTCCAAAAGCGGCGGACTGAAATCCACGCCGGTGTAACGACCGTGATGGCCGCGCCGCATCAGTTCGCGCGCCATCTCCCCGTTGCCGCAGCCCAGGTCGAGGATCGATTCGCCGCCCGCCAGGCCATCCAGCACCCGTTGGACGCCTGGCTGGAGATGCAGCCGCGTGGAGGAGAATTCCCGCCCGAAGGTCTGGTAGAATTGTTTGTTCAAGGAGAGCAGGCGTGCAACCGTCTGGCTTTTCATGTTCAAGCTCATTATACTGTGTGAAGGGTTCATTTCCATAAACTGAAGGACCCTCCATCCTCACCTGGTATTGAATGGAACCGTGTGTAACAGTGGTTAAGAAAAGCACATTTCTACAACTTCGTACTCTGACACCTGAAAAGCTGGCCCTGGCCCGCCTGATCCTGGAGGATGTTCGTAGCGGGTATCCGGTGATGGAGGCGGTGCGCAGGCATCCTGTGGAAGCCGGGTACGTAAGTAAATCCGCGCTGGTGGCAGCCTATCACCACCTGGTCGAGCAGGGCGAGTGGGAAGCGGACGAGCCGATCCTGGCCGCCATCCGCCTGAAGCCGGTGCGGACGCTCTCCGGTGTGACCACGGTGACCGTCCTGACCAAGCCTTATCCATGTCCCGGGAAGTGCATCTTCTGCCCGGATGACATCCGCATGCCAAAAAGCTATTTACCCGATGAACCCGGAGCGATGCGGGCTCTTGAGCATGGTTTTGACCCGTACACGCAGGTGGAATCACGCCTGGAAGCCCTGGCTTCGGTTGGTCACCCGACCGACAAGGTGGAACTGCTCATCCTGGGAGGGACCTTTTCCGCCTACCGCCGGGATTATCAGGCCTGGTTCGTGCGGCGTTGTTTCGAGGCCATGAATGCCCCGCTTGCTTCTACACTTCTTCCATCAGAAGATGGGGGATTAGAGGCGGACAAGTTGTCGGAAACCCAGCTCTTCAACGAAACTGCCCTGCATCGTAATGTGGGACTCTCGGTTGAGACGCGTCCCGACGAGGTCAGCCCGGAAGAGCTGGCCTGGTTCCGCTCCCTGGGCGTGACCAAGATCCAGATGGGCGTCCAGAGCCTGGATGACCGCATCCTGGAACTGAACCTGCGCGGCCACACGGTTGCCGAGGCGCACGGTGCCAGCGCTTTGCTGCGGGCTGCCGGGTTCAAGATCGTCCTGCATTGGATGCCCAACCTCCTGGGTGCAACGCCAAATTCCGACCGGGCGGATTTTCCGCGCTTATGGGAGGGCCTCTGCCCGGACGAGATCAAGATCTACCCCACGCAGCTGCTTGAAACCGCCCCTCTGTATGATTACTGGCAGCGGGGGGAATATCAGCCATACTCCACCGAGGATCTGGTGGCCCTGATCGCAGATGTGAAGACCTCCATCCCGCGCTACTGTCGCGTCAACCGCGTCATCCGCGATATCCCTTCCCAACACGTTGTTGCCGGGAATAAACGCAGCAGCCTGAGGCAGGATGTCCATGCAGAAATGGCCCGGCGCGGTACACATTGTGACTGCATTCGCTGCCGCGAGGTGCGTGGAGGAAAAGTGGAGACTGCCGCCCTGCGGCTGGATGACCTGGTCTATAACCCGGATGGAGCCGAGGAACACTTCCTGTCTTTCATCACGCCGGAGGACAAGATCGCCGGTTTCCTGCGGCTTTCCCTGCCCGGTCCGGACAGCCCTCCCACCGGCTTGACCGACCTGAGCGAGGCGGCCATCATCCGCGAAGTCCATGTGTACGGGCAGTCGCTGGCAGTGGGTGAGGAGCAGAATGGCGCCGCCCAGCACGCCGGCCTCGGCACACGCCTGCTGGTCGAGGCGGATCGTTTGGCTCAGCAGAAAGGATACCGCCGGATGGCAGTCATCGCGGCGGTGGGGACGCGCCAGTATTACCTGGAACGTGGATTCAAACGGGGGGAACTTTACCTGGTGAAGGAACTCCAGTAACGCTTCCGGCGGAACCAATCCCGCCAGAAACAAGCGCTAAGAGCCACTAACACGTGTGCCTGCAGCACACCTGTACCTGCGGTACTGGCGCAGGCAGTGCAGGCAAAATTGCTCCCGTCGCCGTCCTCGGCGGCGGGGATGCCCCTTTGGGGTACAGGCGCCGCCTAGAGCGTGGGTTTTGTTAGGCGCCCTAAGAATCTCCTTCCCTGCCGGGCTCTTTTACCGGGATGAGTACCTGACAGTATGGGCAGATATGCGTGCCGCGCTGGCCGACAACAATGCGCTGGATGATCGTCCCGCAGACAGGGCAGGCCTCGCCCTGGCGGCCATACACCCGGAAATGGTTCTGGAAATCACCGCCGCGGTAGACCCAGTCTATGCTGGCACCGTTCCGCCGGATGCCATCTTCCAGCACCTGCCGGACAGCCATCCAAAGAGTCCCGGCCTGTTCAACTGTTACCTCATCCGATGGGGTCAACGGGTGAAGTTTGGCCAGGTGCAATGCTTCGTCGGTATATATGTTACCCAGCCCGGCCAGGAAGGATTGGTTGAGCAGGAGCGTCTTGAGCTGGCGGTGCCGGGCGTGCAGGGCAGTATGCAGCCAGGCCGGGGTAAATTCATCGGAGAGCGGTTCGGGCCCAAGGTTCTGGAAGAGCATGCCGGGATCATCCACCAGCCAGATCCGCCCAAACTTGCGCGGGTCGGAAAAGACCAGCGTTACGTCATCTGTCAACGCCAAAGTGAGCCGATCGTGCGTGGCAGGCTGGTATCCCCCCAGGACGACCAGCAAGTCCCCGCTCATCCGCAGGTGAAAGATCAGGTGCGAGTTCGAAAGTTTGATATCAAGGAATTTTGCCCGCCGGGAGATTTCCTGGATTTGCTGGCCGCGGATGACCTTTTGAAACCTGGTTGGAGACGGGGTGACCAACGACTTATTCCAGCGCAGATCGGCAGAGAGAACGTTTTTGCCGATGAGCGCTGGACGCAGGGTGCGGATGAAGGTCTCGACCTCTGGGAGCTCGGGCATTGCCGCAGTTCAAGCTTAGCGCAAGGTCAGCCCGCTGATGAGACTATTGATCCATGGAAAAAGCCCTGGTATGAGCAGGATGCTTCCCATAAGGATACCAACCACCAGGCTGATGATCAACTGGATGATAAAATTGTGACCCCAGACCGTGAAGGCGCGTTTCATAAAACTGTGGCTCAGCAGGCCGGTTTCTGGAAGCATTTTCGGCGCGTCCTCCCCGATTTGAGCAATACTGTTGCGGAGTTGCGCGTTCTGGTTCTCCAGCGTTTTTACCCGGTTATCCATCGCCTCCAGGTAGCTGGTCAGTTCATTCATGTTGGTAAATTGAGGAGACATGCTCCCTCCATGGCCCTTTCCAGGGCCTGAAATTTTCAGGATAAAGCTGGTCTTCGCCCTGCCGTATCCCAAACGCTAGCTGATTTGCTCGGACAAATACACCTGGATGCTCATCTGTTTGATCTGGTCAAGTTGGGCTTCGATCCAGTCAATGTGGTCTTCTTCGTCTTTCAGGATGCCTTCAAGCATCTCGCGTGTGCCGTTATCACCCAATTCCACTGCCAGTTTGATGGCATCATTGTAGGCATGGATGGCGCCATTCTCGGCTTCCCAATCGTTTGTATGGTGGGCTTCCACGTTGTCGCCAATGTGCAACGGGTTCAGTTGGCTGACCACCGGCAGACCTTCAAGGAAAATGATGCGCGCAATATGCTTCTCAGCATGCTTCATTTCATCGATGGCGCGCTTCTCGATGGCTTCGGCCAGCTCTTTATACCCCCAATTGTCACACATCTCAGCCTGTACCATGTACTGGCTGATGGCGGTCAGTTCGTCGGCCAGCAGGAAGTTGAGCTTGGCAATGACAGAATCGTTTCCTTTCAAGATGAGCCTCCTTGGTCTATTGGTCGGGCAGGCTGCCTGTGGCCTACTCGTTGAACATCTGTCCCACGCTGCGGCCCTCATGGGCGCGGCGGATGACCTCGCCAAGCAGCGGAGCTACAGTCAGGATGGTGAGCCGTTTGCCGAATCCAGCGAGTTTTTCGGCCGGGATCGGAACGCTATCGGTGGTGATGTACTCGGTCACCGGAAGGGCTGCCAATCGTTCCGCGGCATTGGCCGAGAAGATCGGGTGGACAAAGCTGACGTACACGCGCCGTGCCCGGTTGGCCTTGACGAGATTAACCGCCTGAACGATGGAACCTCCTGTGTCAACCTCATCATCCACGAGCAAAACATCCCGGTCCTTCACGTCACCGATGATGGTCAGAGCCTCCGCCTTGGTATCGTTGGCAACACGGCGTTTTTCGATAAAAGCAATCGGGGCGTCAATCGCCAGGGCAAAGTTGCGGCCTTTCTTGGCGTAGCCCAGGTCCACCGTGACGACAACCGGATCTTTGAGATATGGACGCAGGTTCTCTTTGACATAGTTTGACAGGATCGAGGCGGCGTTCAGCACATCTCCCGGGACGGAGAAGAAACCCTGGATTTGGCCGGCATGCGGATCCAACGTCATGTAGCGGTCTGCACCGGCAATCTGGATCATATCCGCCACCAGGCGTGAGGTAATGGGGACGCGCGGCTGATCTTTTTTGTCCGAGCGCCCATAGCACAGGTAGGGTATCACAGCTGTGATGCGCGCGGCTGAATCGAGCCGCAAAGTCTGAAGGAGGATCAGGAGTTCCATCAGGTTGCGATGAACCGGCGAGGCGGTGTGTTGGATGACATATACATCCTGGCCGCGCACGCTGGTATGCAGCTTGACGAACAGGTTATCGTTGGGAAAATCGATGATGTCACGACCGCACAAATTCTCGCCCAGGTAATCGGCAACTTTCCGGGACAGGTCCGGACTGGCCGTTCCGGCATATAGTTTGATCCCACCATAAACCCGCAATTCACCAGACTGGTTCATCGTTTTGCTTGTTCTCCTGGATTTCACTCCGGACGGATTACGCTCATGATTAATACATCATGATACGATCCAATTTTATTATACTATCCTTGAACCGCCATGCGAAAAGGATTACCCGCCGTATTAGGGCTTTCTCAAAGTCGAGCACTACCTGGAAAATGTCATTGCCTGCCGTCTCGCACCGGCGTGCCGCCGGTGTTCGCGGCACGAACGGTGCGCCACTTATGCCGCAGGTACAGGTGCGAAGGCCGGTGTTCTTCCGGCCTGAAACAATCGTCTTGCCTAATGGGGAGATTGCTTGCCACTGCGTGGTACAGGTCGGCAAAGAACGCCTCGCAATGACATAAAATTGATACTTTGAGAAAGCCCTGCTTGCCGTATCTTCAGGAGGGCTATGAGGCTTCTTCCAGTTTCGCCTCAGGTTTGCCTGACGCCATGCTTTCACTGAAGATTTTCAACCCAGGTTGAGGAGCGGCCCAAAGCGTGACCAGCATGATCAATACACCTGCTCCGGCAAACAGCATCGTGAGGCTCCATTTGCTGACCGCACCCGAGATGGCCTGGGAGACAGGCACCAGCCCGGTGTTGGACAGCATGAGGATGCTCATCATCCGTCCAAGCATGGCTTTTGGGGTGCGAAGTTGCATCCAGGTGAACATGGTGATGGCCAGGTAGCCATTGCCCACCCCGAGCATCAACA
>CAVSAF010000004.1:0-96520 GCA_963725805.1 uncultured Chloroflexia bacterium | reverse complement strand
TCCCCTTTGGTGCTACAATAAAAGCGAACAAGGAGGCACCATGGCAACAATCGCACCTGTTCGTCCGTCTCCTTTGGCCGGCACATGGTACGAGGGTAATCCCAAGTCCCTGGCGCGTGCCGTGGACCAGTATCTTGACCAGGCCGAACTGCCTGAACTGCCCGGCGACGTGGTCGCGGTCATCGCCCCGCATGCCGGACACTATTACTCCGGGCCGGTGGCCGGGTATGCCTTTGCCGCAGTGCGGGGGGCCACCCCGGACCTGGTGGCCGTGCTCTCGCCCATGCACCAGCCCTATTACGAACCGCTGCTCACTACTGCCCACTCAGCCTACTCCACCCCGCTGGGGCAGATCCCGGTTGATAATGAAACGGTTGCGTTGCTTGACGAACATCTCAAGGAAATCCTGGGACAGGGATTGAGCCGGGTGGCCTATGACCAGGAGCATTCCCTCGAAATAGAACTGCCCTTTTTGCAGCGCGCCCTGGCTGGGGATTTCAAACTCCTGCCTGTGATGGTGCGCGCCCAGTCACCCAGGGTTTCCCAGGGATTGGGCGCAGCGTTGGTCGAGGTCCTTCGGGGCAGGAACGCCCTGCTGGTTGCATCCACTGATCTAAGCCACTTCTACACGCAGAGCAAAGCCGTGGCCTTCGACACTGAAATGCTGCGCCGGATCGAGTCCTTCTCGCCCGAAGAAGTATTCCTGGCCGAAGAGCAAGCCAAAGGGTTTGCCTGCGGGCTGGGCGCATTGACCGCGGTATTATGGGCTGCCAAAGGGCTGGGCGCAGATACGGTGAAGGTGCTGCGGCATGCCACGTCCGGCGATGTGACCGGAGATTACAGCCAGGTGGTGGGATATGGGGCAGCAGTTATTTTGAAGAACAAATAATCCCCAGGAATGTTTCATGAAGTCATTTATACAGAAAGCCATCAATAACCCCTGGTTCTTTCCGCTGGCATTGTTATTGATGGGTGTGATCGCTTATGGCTTAATCATCCCTTCCCTGGGTTTTTACTGGGATGACTGGGAAGCAGTCTATTTATATTACTTGCACAACCCGGCCATCAGTTTCCAGTATTACGTCTCGCGGCCCTTCGGAGCAATAGCTTATTTAATACTTTTCCCTTTTGCAAAAATGACCCCCGTAGTATGGCAGATCGTGGCGTTACTGCTGAGATGGGCAGGGATCCTGTTTGTTTATTACACGTTATCTATGGTCTGGCCGTCAAGGCAGCAGCTCAACCGGTGGCTGGCTGCGCTGCTGTTTGTTTTTCCGGGTTTCCTTGAACAGCCCGTCTCGGTTGCTTTCAGCCAACATCTCACCACGTACTTGTTTTTTACCTGTTCCCTTTTTTTAATGGTACTGGCTCTGAAAAAGCCCAAGTTCTTCTGGCTCTGGATGCCTCTATCCGTCCTTTTGGGGGGATTGCAGATTTTCATGATGGAATATTTTGTGGGGCTTGAAATTATTCGGCCAATTCTTATCTGGTTCGTCATGCGGTCCCGGAACCAGGAAGAAAAGAAAGGCACCTCTCTTGGAAAAACGCTGGTTTATTGGTCCCCATTCCTGCTTGTTCTTGGCGCATACTTGTACTGGCGCTTGGCCTACCTGCCCACAACGCTCGTTGGAGATCCCAATAATCCCACCTTCTTGAAAACAATTATCGCCTCCCCCAGGAAAGGGTTATCCACACTTGTCGTGATGATTTACCAGGATATCCTGAACCTCCTGCTCTACGTATGGCCAAACGCCTTCCTGGATCCGGCGAAGATGGATATCAATGCAAAGCGTGTATGGGTGTCATGGTTATGTGGAGCGGTTGCTGGTGCATCTTTTTTCTTTTATAACAAATACAGCCAGACAAAAAAACTGGGTAACGGTCGGACAACCGGGCAACTTGTCTTCCTTGGGATCATTATCATTCTTTTTGGAACCTTGCCCGTTTGGGCAACTGGCAGACAAATTTCCGTTGGCAATTGGTCCGAACGGTTTACCCTTGCCCCCATGTTGGGGGCTGTCATTATAATCGTAACACTCATCGATTGGCTCTTCAGGACTGACAGGCAAAAGCAAATCCTGCTCACACTCCTGCTTGGCATCTCTGTTTCCGGGCAAATGTTCAACCAGATCGTATTCCGGGATGATTGGAAAATACAGAGGAATATTTACTGGCAACTCCACTGGCGCGTCCCCTCCTTAAAAGCTGGAACAGCCCTGTTCGGGCGGGGCACATTTACAGACAAGAGTTCATATTATGATGGGTTTTATACTATTAATCTCCTGCTGGATGGAAGCGCTCGAATTAAACCAAATTATGCTTATTTCGATACCTACCATGCCTTCAATGAAGACTATCAACCCGGTATTCCTTTAGTCCAATCTTTCCGTAACATCCAGTTTTCAGGAAACACCTCCCGGGCCATCGTTTTCGACTTCAGCGAGCGCGGTGGTTGCGTCAGGGTGCTCGATTCCATCTACAAGGGCGACCCGGACCTCAGCAGCAGTGTGGCAGATCTATTCAATATTTCGGATGTAACCAACATCAAGGCCACCCCCAATCCGGCTCCCAACCGCGATATTTTCGGTACTGACCCGCCACATACCTGGTGTTATTATTTCGAGAAAGCCGATCTGGCGCGCCAGGAGCAGGATTGGAAAACCGTCCTGAAATTAAAGGCTGAAGCAGATGCCCATGGCTACGGCCCAGACCTTGCCGCTGAATACCTGCCTTTCATCGAAGCGTATGCCCAGACAAATCAATGGGAACAGGCTTACCAATTGAGTTCTGATTGCACATGAAATTGGCTCCGGGTCAGGGATGGCCCTGTGCAATGCCTGGCGCGGCTTCACAAAATTTACTACTAGCCAGGCGATGTTCTCCCTGACAGAAAAAGCAACACAAAATTTCTGCGCGACCGGGAATCCATAGGTTTATTAATGGCGTTTGCACGCATCGCGGTCAACGTTTCATCTGTCACAGGCATCTTTGATTACCACCTGCCCGAAGAATTGAGTGGACGGGTTGGCGTGGGTCAGCTTGTCACCGTGCCCTTTGGCAGGCAGACCACCCAGGGGGTGGTGCTGGAGCTGGTCGCCCAGAGCTCCGTAGCCGAGACAAAACCCATCCTTGACCTGCTTGACCCGCTGCCGGTCCTGACCGTTGAGCAGATCGAACTGGCCAAGAAAATGGCCCAGTCCACGCTCAATCCGCTGGCAGCCATCCTGGCCATCATGCTGCCGTCCGGGCTGAGCCAGCAGGCCGATCAGCGATACGAGATCAGAGAGAAGGGAACAGAAAAAAGAGAGCAGAAAGCCGCAGAAGAAAGACCGGCGGGAAATACGGTACAAGCCCGCCTGCTCAAACTGCTGTCTGAAAAAGGCCCGCTGCGCGGGCGCCAGATTGACCGGCATTTCGGCCGGGTGGACTGGCGCAAGAGCGCGCAATCCATGCTGAGAAGCGGACTTTTGACCAGCCAGTCTGTGCTCCCGCCTCCCACCATCCACCCAAAGTTCGTGCGGACGGCACAACTGGCCGTCCCACCCGACCAGGCTGAAGCGGCACTCCCGGAACTGGGCAAAACCCCGGCCACGCGCAAACGCCGCCAATCTGCGCTGCGCTTCCTGATACAGGAACCCGATGCAGTTAATGTTGCATGGATCTACGCTGAATCAGGCTGCAACCTGGCCGACCTGCAGGAACTGGACGAACGCGGTCTGATCGTCCTGCGGGAAACGGAAATCTGGCGTGATCCGTTGGAAAAGATAGAGAACAGTGAAAAGGGAACAGAGAGCAGTATACCGCCCGTACTGACACCAGACCAGCAAAAAGCCTGGGATTCAATCCAGGCGGCTCTTCAATCTTCCAACCAACCTCATCCCCCGTTTCTGCTCCACGGCGTGACAGGTTCCGGCAAGACCGAGCTCTACCTGCGTGCCGCCGCCGAGACCATCCGGCAGGGCCGGCAGGCCATCATCCTCGTTCCGGAGATCGCCATCACTCCGCAGGCAGTGCGGCGCTTCATGGTGCGTTTTCCGGGACAGGTGGGACTGATCCACTCCCGCCTATCCCCCGGCGAGCGCTACGACACCTGGCGGCGCGCCCGGCTGGGCCTGCTGAAAGTGGTCATCGGGCCGCGCTCGGCCCTTTTCGCGCCCCTGCCAAATATCGGCCTGATCGTGGCAGATGAATGTCATGATGGGTCCTACTACCAATCAGATCCGCCATTCTATCATGCGGTGGAGGCGGCCAGGATCTACGCCCGGCTGTGCGGCGCGGTATGCATCCTGGGATCGGCCACGCCAACCATCCAGCAGCGCTACCAGTCCGAAAACGGGGAAAGCCTGCGGTTGGAGCTGCCAAAGCGCATCCTAACACTGCAGGGTCCGGCAGATCGCGGCGGGCTGCCGCCTGTCGCGATCGTTGATATGCGCGCGGAGCTCACCTCGGGCCGGCGCGGCATCTTCAGCCAGGTGCTGGCGGACGGGCTGGAGGATGTGCTCAAAAAAGGCCAACAGGCGATCCTCTTCCTCAACCGGCGCGGGACGGCTACCTACGTCTTTTGCAGGCGCTGCGGCACGGTGGCCAAGTGCCCGCAGTGTGACACGCCGCTGACCTATCATGTCGAAGGACCATCGCCAGATGTCCAGGGTCAAACCGGACTTCGGCAGTCGACTTCTGACCTGCGCTGCCACCGCTGCGGTTACACCCGAAAAATGCCGGAAGTATGTCCGCACTGCCACAGCGACCAGATGCGCGCTTATGGGCTGGGCAGCGAGAAGGTGGAGACTGAGGTGGAGGCGCTCTTCCCGTCGGCGCGTGTGCTGCGCTGGGACTGGGAAACCACCCGCCAGAAGGATGCCCATGAGATCATCCTCAGCCACTTTGCCGCCCAACGGGCGGATGTACTGGTGGGGACGCAGATGCTGGCCAAGGGTCTCGACCTGCCCATGGTGACGCTGGTGGGGATTGTGCTGGCCGACGTGGGACTCAACCTGCCGGATCCCTTCGCGGCGGAACGGACCTTCAGCCTGCTGACCCAGGTGGCCGGCCGGGCTGGACGTTCGGCCCTGGGCGGACGGGTGGTGCTGCAGACCTTCCAACCGGAGCATTACGCCATCCAGGCTGCCTCCCGGCATGATTACGCCGGTTTCTATACGCACGAACTGGAGGAACGCCGAAAGTTGGCTTATCCACCTTTCAGCCGCCTGGTACGGCTGGAGTACCGGCATTTCGACCCAATCAAAGCCGAGAGCGAAGCTCGGGCACTGGCGGCGCGCCTGTCAGCCGATATCCAGGCTGAGAACCGCAAACAAACCGATTTGATCGGACCGGTGCCGTGTTTCTTCTCGAAAATGGGCGGGTGGTACCGTTGGCAGATTGTGGTACGCGGACCAGACCCGGGCTCGCTGTTGAATATCAAAAACCTGCAGGGCTGGCGGGTGGAAGTGGATCCGGTCTCGCTGTTATAAAACGCAAACCCCGCTCCAATCTCAGAGCGGGGTCATTTTTGGGTTCTGATACCACCAGGGAGGATTATCTATTCTACTGGCTTGGGCGGCAGGACTGCGGTCTGGGTGACCGGAGCAGCCACCACCTGGGTCCCGAAGCGCGTCAGGATGATCGCCCCCATCGCCGCTATGCCCAACAGAAAAGGCACCAGCCAGCCGACGCAGTTCAATACGGGGATGCCTGTCAGCACCTTGGCCAACAGCGTCAGCGCGAAGGTCCCCAGCCCGGCTGAAAATGCCGGATGCCAGTTCTGGTGAATGGCCCTGGTAAAGCGCTGTCCCACTTCGTAACCGATGGCGACCCAGCCAAAGAGGGCCGCCGCGACCAGCGCCACCACGATGATCAGCGCGAGCGGGATCCCGATCAATGTAATGGCGGCGAGAACGATCGCAATCGGGGCCACAACAACGGTCAGCAGGCCAAGGCCGCCAGCAGTCAGCGGTTGGGCGATGATGGCATGTGCTACACGGTCGGCGTGGGTCGCCAGGAACAGCATCAGCAGCATGGCCAAAATGGCGATCCCCAGGGATTGGCCGAAGGCATTCAACACGGAAAGTACCGGGTTGAATGTAAAGTTTAAGTGGGGGAGGACCGGAACCACCGGGGTGATTGGCTTGGGGGTGCTCCCATTCTGACCGCTGCCAATCCACGAAGTGGCTGTGTTGTAAATCTGGCCGTCCACCTGTGAACCTGCCGTGCGGTCAAGCGAGGCCGCCACCGTGGTGAGATTTCCAGAGATATGCGCCGTAGCTCCAAGGAATGCCGTACCACCAGTGACAGCCACGTCGCCGTTTACGATACCATTCACGGTCAGGTTGCCGCCAAAAAGGACAACGCTGCCGTTGACGGTGGCGCCATCTTCAATTGCGGCTGAACCGCCAAAGACCAGCAGGTCACCGTTCATGCTGTTGCCGCTCTTGAGCGTGAAGGACTGCCCGAAGACAACCTGCCCCTCGAACGCCCCGTTGGTGGCGCCAACCGGTTGTAATGGCACGAATACCAGCAACACCAGTACCAGTACAGAAACAATTTTCAAAACAGTTTTCATGGTTATACTCCTTGCGGAAATTTTGCATACTTGAACAACGAGAAGACCCACAGCAGGCTCCAGCCGCACGCCGCAAACAGGATCACGGTCCAGATATAGGCGGGGACAAAACCTGGCATAATTCTGAACAACACCAACCCGGCATGTGCCATTGCGTTGAGGGTAACCAGGAATGCAAGCAATGCGCCCAGCCAGGAAGACAGCAGATTCACCGGCGATTGCATAATGCCCGTGATGACCGGCCAGGCAATCAATATCAGGGCGCTCGACACGCTCAAGGCCAGGATCAGAAAACCCCAGAAGTTCCTGCGGCGCAGGGCTTGCTTGCGCGCCGCCAGCCGGGTCTGGAAGCGGTCTGTAAAACCGGCGGCGGGTTCAGCCATTTTGGCTGATATCAGTGCCAGGTTCACTTCCGCCAGCGCGCTGCATGAAGAGCATACCTGTAAGTGAGCGTTCAGCTGCCGTTTTTCGTCGGCATTGAGCATTTGGTTATTGAGAAGCCAACCTTCAAAAGGCCGGTGATCCATAGGGCTTCCTTTCGTGGCGCACGTGCGCCTTTTTTTCTTTTTCTTCCCAGCGATCTGCCAGGGCCCGCCGTGCCCGGTGCAGACGGCTCTTGACTGCCGGGACGGTCAGCTTGAGGGCCCGGGCGATTTCCACTTCCGGGACATCCTGCCAGTAGCGCATGACGACGGCGGCGCGGTCGATGGGATCTAGGGACTGCAGGCATCCCTGCAGGCGTTCCCGGGTCTGCTTCCGGACGGTTTCTGTTTCGGGATCCGGGGCGGAACCATCCGGGATCTCGGTCTGACCTTCCTCATCTTCATCAATTGAAAAAGAGCTGAACTTCTTCCGGCGGAGCCGGTCAATGCAGTGATGGGCAGCGATGGAGAGCAGCCAGGTGGCAAAGGAACGCTCGACGTCATAGCGGGCCAGGTTCTGGTACGCTTTGAGAAAGGTTTCCTGGGCTGCGTCTTCAGCAGTCTCGGCCTCACCCAGCATCCGGTAGCACAGGTTGTAAACCGGTTTCTGGTATGTTTCGACCAAATTCGTAAAACCTTCGTCATTGCCGTTTCGGGCCTGGATGATCCAGGCCATTTCGTCAGTCACTGTGGTTCCTCGTTGATCGTTCTGAATCGATATACGCAAGGATTCTCCAGAAGTTGCGTCCATGGTTTATCGTCCCGAAGGTTTGTTTTCTATAATTTGAGTAGTAAAGTGAACCTTCGGGGCGCTTCTCCTGAATTAGATTACTTGAATTCCCCGCGCAGACGTTCCGGCAGTTGGGCTGCGATGGCAGACATGACGATCTGCGCCGCATTTCGATCTCTCCCGTCCGGGCCAAGGCCGCGCGGCACCTGCAGCCGGTATGGCATGCCGAAGCGCAGGCAGAATTCCCCGGCTTCTTCAAAACAGCCCACCGGCAAAAGGGGAAAGCCCATCTCCGCCAGCAAGAATAAAAACCGGCCTGCTCCAGCCGGCGGCCAGTTGACCAATCCGCCGGGTTGGTCGCCGCCCTCTGGAGCCAGGCCAAGGATGGCCTGCGGGTGCGCCTTCCCATAAGCGAGCGCCGCCCGGACGGACCTGGCACGGGCTTTTACATCCCCGGGCCGCGGCGGCATGGGCGGCATGGCGGTGAAGCCGTAAAGGCGTGAAAATCGCTTCAGCAGCCAGCGCGACCCGGCCATCCCCAACCGGGCATACCATTTACCCGGAAAGGTCAGCTCACCGGTCATCACGAAGTGGATGTCCACCGGCACAGTGGCAGCCAGGGCAAGGGCCATCCACCAGGCACTGAAACCAGGACGGTAGTAGTGGTTAAAGGTGATCAGGCACGGTCCACTCTGCGGGATGTTCTCCTTACCCTGGACTTGCAGTGGCGGCTTCAGCCGTTCGATGCAAGCCAGCCCATCCCGCCGAAAGGAGCGCTGACCTCCAAAGAGTACGTTGGAAACCAGTCCGGGAGCCAGGCGGAGCGGGTAGGAATAGCGCGGGTAATCCATATAAACCCATGTAGGGGCACGGCATTGCCGTGCCCCTACATGGGTTTACCAGGCGAAAGATTTGGGGGCCGCACCACCCGGGCCGGGGAAAAGCTCATCCAGTTTTTTCAAGCTGGCTTCGTCCAGCCTTATCTCCAGGGCACGCAGGGAGCCGGTGAGTTGCTCACAGGTACGCGGCCCAATGATCGGGGCAGTGACGACCGGGTTATGCAGCAGCCAGGCCAGGGCCACATCAGCAGGCAGCTCGCCCAGTTCTTTACAATACCCCTCCCAGGCTGCCAGCTTCGGGCGGTCCTCGTCGATCTTTTTCTTCATATCCTCCGAGGCACGCCGGCCCTTCTCGATCTTCTCCAGGATGCCGCCCAGGTATCCGCCCCCAAGCGGGCTCCAGGGGATGACGCCCAACCCGTAGGCCTGGCAGGCCGGGAGCACTTCCATTTCGACCATGCGGGCATCCAGGTTGTAGAGACACTGCTCGCTGACCAGGCCAATGAAATGCCGGGCTTTGGCGATCTCCTGCGCCTGGGCGAGGTGCCAGCCGGCAAAGTTGGACGAGCCCACGTAGATCACCTTGCCCTGCTGGACGAGCACCTGCATGGCCTGCCAGATCTCCTCCCAGGGCGTCTGGCGGTCAACGTGGTGCATCTGGTACAGGTCGATGTGGTCGGTCTGCAAACGCTTGAGCGAACCTTCCACGGCCTGGCGGATGTGCAGTGCCGAGAGCCTTTGCTGGTTCGGCCAGTCGCCCATATGCCCGTAGACCTTGGTGGCAATGACGACCTTCTCGCGGCGCCCACCGCCCTGGGCAAACCAGCGCCCGACAATCTGTTCGGTGACGCCCTCGCCGGTCTTCCAGCCATAAACATTGGCGGTATCAAAGAAGTTGATGCCCAGATCGAGGGCCTTATCCATGATGGCACAGGAGTCTTTCTCTTCAGTCTGGGGACCAAAGTTCATCGTCCCCAGGCATAGCCGGGAGACTTTGAGACCGGTACGACCTAATTGGGTAAATTCCATGGGTACTCCAAAAGAAAGAATGGGGGATCAGGGACCAGGTGAAAAAGAAAGAAAACCTGGATTAATGCCCGCAGTGGGAACAATCCCCGCCGCCGCACGTCCCGCAAGTTGGCTCGGACATTCCAGAGACCGATTTGCCGCCGCTTTCGGCAAAGAAGACCGAAAGCTTGCGCTGGGTGTGCCGCCCGCCGCACAGCGCACATGGGATGGGCGCATCAGACTGGCTCATCGGGCGGATGGTCTCAAAGACTTTTTCGCAATCCTTGCATACATACTCGTAAATCGGCATATTCACCTCGAAAGTAGTAACGACTTCAGTCGTTGCTACATTTTACTCCTTAAGAAGTAGTAACGACTTCAGTCGTTGCCACATTTTACTTAAGAGAAGTAATAACGACTTCGCAGTCCTGCCTGCGCCAGTACCGCACCGTTCGTGCCGCGAACACCGGCGGCACGCCGGTGCGAGACGGCAGGTACAGGTGCGGTCTGTGCAGGGAAGCCGTCACTACAAATCATTTGCGGTTGAAATCGGCCGGGATTTCGCCCCAGGCCAGGGTATCCCATTTCAGGATTGGATTTTCGTAGGGGTTGCCAAGCAGCCAGACCTCTGCCGAATGGATCAGGTTAAAAAGTTCAATATTCCGGTCATCGAGCACCAGTTCGGTATTACAGTGCTTCTTTTTCACCCATCCAATGGCGGTGGAGGAATCCGAATAAATTGGAATAACCTTCTTTTGTTGGTTCAGCAGCATAATGGCATATACGATCGCCAGGAACTCACCGACATTATTTGTACCGTGGTCGTAAGGCCCCCGGCGAAAGATTTCCTGGCCGGTTCGAAGGTCAACCCCGCGGTATTCCAGGCGCCCGGTGCTGCTGGAACAGGCTGCGTCCACGCACCAGCTGTCGGATATGGGCGGGTTTGGAGAAAAGAGCCATTCCCCGCTGGTTACAGGTTTCCCGACGTGGGCGGAATATTCTCCCCGGTGGGCCTGTTCGGCCGCCCGGCGGCTGACAAAGGCCTTGTACTGCGCACCGGGAAAGCCCTGCACCTGCGCGGCGCATTCTTCCCAACTGGAGAAAATCCCGGTTTTACGGCCTTTCCAGACCACGTAAAACCTGGCCTTCTGAGCCTTCATTTCAATTCCCGGGCCATGGAATCCATCTCATCCAGCACGGAAGGAAGTTGATCCACTGGCGTGTTCTTCTGGAAGAGTACTGTCATACCATCCTGCAACACATAACGGACTTTGCGCCAGGAGACCAACTGCGGGACGTCCTTTGCCAGGGGCAGGGTTCCGGCGGCAGCATCCCACTGCGGGGAAGCCTGGCGATAGGGCTGGATCATCCCGAGCACGGAATTGCGCAGAGGCAACAGACCGGTGACCTCAACCCACTGGGACTGGCTTTCGGGCGAGAGCAGCCAGCGGGCAAACAACCAGGAGGCCAGTTGTTTTTCAGGCGTGGTCTTCAGCAGGCTGTAGGAAGGTCCGTAGGCCACCACGATGCTTGACTGCGTACCGGGGAACGGAATGGCCGTCCACTCGTCGGAATTTTTATGACCCACCATGGTTTCCGCTACTGCCGGCAGTTCGGACAGATCCCCGCTGATGAAGAGCGCCGACCGGGAGGCAAAAGAGTCATACGGTGTTTCACTGGGCCAGGCGCAATAGCTGTCAGACAGGCCTTTGATGAACTGCAGCGCGGCCAGGTTTGGGTCGGTATGGAAGGAGTAAGCATTTCCATTCACCACACCGCCGCCAAAGGCCAGCAGCCAGGAGTAGGTTGTCTGCCAGTGGGTGTCGAGAACCCAGCCGCCTTTCACATCGTTGCTCACATCCTTGTCCTGGCGGAAGGAAGCGTTGGCTGCGCAGGCCTGCGTACGGAATTCCTGTGCGCTGGCAGGGGGATGATTGAATCCCAATTCACGCCCCCAGCTCTGGTTGTAAAAGAGAAAACGAGCCGAGCGCTGGGCCGGGAGACCCAACTGCCTGCCGTTGACATTATCCTGCGCCCAGAATGCAGGTGGAAAATCCGCCAGGGCATCGGCCGACAGAGCCCATTGCGGGTCGCCGAGATAGGGATTCAGGTCCACTACTGCGCCGGCGGCGTCCCATGCCAGGGTCTGCTCAGGCAAGGCAGCCACCAGGTCGGGGGGCTGGTTGGAATCCAGGGCAGCCTGCGTGGCGTCAAAAAGGCTGGGGTAATCCCCGTAGCCGGTTGGGTTGACAACGATGCCCCACTCGTTCTCGGCGTTGAACTGGGCAGCCTGCCGGGTGAACAAATCGTAGACTGGCCCGGTAAACGCATGCCAGACCTGGAGACTGAGGCCGCGCAGCAAGGCCGGGTCCACGCCGAGGGTGGGAATCGGGGTGGGCGTGAGCGAGGGCGTGGGGGAGGACGAGGGCGGGGTGATGGATGCAGACGCAGCCGTCTGCGCAGGAGCTGAACTGGCAGTGCCGGTAACGGCGGGCAGATCCGGTGTCACGCTGGCAGCCGGGGAAGCCGGCCCGCAGGCGCTAACCATCAGCGCGGTCAAAAGGGACAGGACAAGCAGGCGGGTCAGTCGCATGATCTGCTAGAAGGTGCTGAAGGGTATGGGAGTCAGGACCAGCAGGAAAATGACCAGCATGACCACGGCCAGGGCTTTTCGCCGGGAATCGAGCTGCGTGATCTGGTCGAGCGGCTCGGCATGCAAGCGGCCCATCAGGAAGATGAGAAAAGCCCAAATCCACCAGCCTGCGTATAGGAACCCCATCCCAAGGAGCAAAACCAGGATGAACGGTAAAAGTGCATTCACCCGTTTGCCGAACACGGTAAAAATGACATGCCCGCCATCCAGCTGGCCGGCCGGGATGAGATTAAGGAAGGTGACCAGCAGGCCCACCCACCCGGCCAGCGCGACCGGCGAGAGCATCACATCCTGGCCGCCAATCGGGATGGGAGAGCCGGTGAAAAAGTAGCGGATCCAGTACTGGACTGGCGAGGAGGTCAAGTGCGCCGGGGAGGGCAGCAGTTGACCTTTCACCAGGTATTTCAAGCCCAGATAAAGGACCGAGTTGCCTTCCATGAAGTTGAAACCCGGGCAGGCATAGGTTTCGCCCACCTGGGCGTTATTGGGGCAGACGTCCGGCGTATTGGCGGCCTTCGTGAAGGTGGCGTTCCGGGTGACTTCCACCGGGGAGAGCGCCAGCCCAAGGATGAGCACCGGGATGGCCACCACCAGCCCGGCCAGCGGGCCGGCCACGGCCAGGTCGAGCAGGGCGCGTCTATTCTTCGGCAGGGATTTCAATTGGATGAACGAACCCATCGTCCCCAACGGAGGGAACGGGAAAGGAATGAAATAAGGCAGAGTCACTGCCGCGCCGCGCGCCCGGCCAACAAAATAATGCCCAAACTCGTGCGCCAGCAGGATGGCCATCAGGCTGACCGCAAAGGGCCAGCCCCTCCACAAATTACTCAGAGTCGTCCTGATGATGCCGGCCGTGTCGGAGGGCAGGCTGCCGGTGTAAGAATAGATGAACCCGACGTACAGGACGCTCAGGATGGTCAGGCCGAAGAGCAGCAGGTTGACCCAGATCTTGCCCGGCTTGGGATGGTTGACGCCGCGCACCAGCAGGACGACCTGGTGTCCATCTTCGATACGGAAGAGCGGAGTGACATCGTAGGGAAGCAGGGCTTCAACCAGCTGGTCGTACGCCTCAACCGAGTCCCGCAGCAGTTCGCCCCGGTAGCGCAGAAAATAGCTTTTTTTCGGGTCACCCAGGGTGACATCATCGTAGCGGAAGACCCGGCTGACAATGTTGTTCAGAATCTCAGAATCGGGTAAAGACATTTTTCACCTTTAAAGTATGACAGGCGGGAGTGGATGGGTGTCGAACCCACCGCGGCTCGCAACGCGACCCGCCACCGGTTTTGAAGACCGGGAAGCCCTCCGGGACCTAACCACTCCCGGCGACAAGGATACCCGAATGAGGAAGGTTAAGCAAGGAGAAAATTACCACCCTGCTTCCCGGTATGGCTCAAGGGGCAACGAGTGTGCCGCTGACCTGCGTGGAAACGGTGCGAATAAAGGGGGTAAGGAGTAAAAGAGAGGTTAAAAACGGGGCAACACAAAGGAACAATGCACCTACCACAATGCCAGTGATCGCCATGCCTTTGCCCGTCTGCCCGGGGTTCCTCTGGATCTGTACCAACCCGATAATGCCAAGGATAAAACCCAGAATGGCTGCCCATCCGCTGATCCCCATGCAGATGGTTCGGAATGTGGATGCCGGGGAAGCGAAAGCGACGGCAAGACCAACCAGAAAAAAAGCGATTGAGCCGATACCCAGCCAGCCTGATATAACGGCCAACCTGTTATTACCCTTCGATGGTATTTGCTCAGGAGTAGAGGGGCTTTGGTTTTCCATGAAGAACTCCTTTATTCTGTTTTGAATCCAAGAGGATGATGAGAAGCTCAAACCAGCGGGAATTTGTCCGCGGCATCCATCACGACCGGGCCATGCCCTGAGCAAACCATGGTTGCCCCAAGGGCGGCCTGTTTCCGCACGGACTCGTCCGACTTGCCCTGATCCCAGTTATTGGCACCGCGTGAGCCGCGCAGCCCACTCTCTTCCGAGACCAACGAGTCACCGCAGAACAGGATCCCGGCGGAAGGGGCGAAAAATGAAACATGGCCCGGGGTATGGCCGGGGGTCTCAACGACGCGCAGCCCGCCAAGCACGGGGAAAGTCTGGCCATCCGAAAGGAACTCATCCACCTGAACGGTGGAAGGCTTTAAAAAGCTCGCCATCAGGTCAAAGAACAGCTTGGTAATCCTGCGGCGGGGTTGGAGCGGGCGGGAGGCGTGTCCTTCCGCCATGGCTTGGGCCTCCACCGGGCTGGCGTAAAGGCGCGCCCCGGTGGTCTTTTTAAGGGCAGCCAGCCCGCCGACATGGTCGAAATCGGCATGGGTGATCAGGATGCGTTTCAAATCCTGGGCGGCATAACCGAGCCCGGCCATATACTGCAGGATCTTCTTGTGGCTGCCAGGCAGGCCGGCGTCGATCAGGGTCAGCCCGTCCGTATCAATGAGCAGGTAGGGGTTGGCGACAATATTGGGGATGAGGTGGACGTTGGGAGTGATTTCCATGGACTACCTCTATTTTGGCCAGGTTCGATGGGAGAATTTTATTAAGTATAGCACAGGAAAAAAAGCCGTGCTCTTTTATTTCAGATATGCTATGATTAACGCCAGATAGAATAGGTGAGTACGTGTGTAGGCTTCACGTTGCAGACCGGACTCAGGTGGCTGTCCATGCAGAGCAGGGGGTATCGTCCATCGCGATCATTAATAACGCCTACCTCTCCTGAGGATTTCTCAAGGAAACCAAGAATGGAAACGAAACGATTCATAAATAGGATGCTGCCCTTCCCGGTCATCCTTGCGCTGGTTATCGTATCCAGCGGCTGCCAGCCATCCTTGCCGACCAGTCAAACCCTCCTGGCGACACCCAGCTTGGCAGCCACGCCAGCCACCAGTTCACCCACTCCGATCAACTTCGAGGTTCCTTACGGATTGATCTCGCAGGAAAGCCTCTTCGCCTATCTAAAAGATTTGACTTCCATCCAGCCTTATTCCGGCTGGCGTAACTCTGCCAGCCGCGGGGAAGCCGAGGCATTGGATTACGTCGCAGGGAAAGTAAGTGGATTCTCGAACCTGAACGACCGGGGACTGGAACTGGAAAGACAGAGTTTTAATGTCTTTCTAAGTACCGAGATATGGGACTCAGGCCTGACCCTGATCGTGAAAAACCAGGAGATCAAGATCCCGGCAGAAGGCTTGCGCGGCAATCGTTTTGATCGATCACAAGCGATATATTTCGATACAGACGGAGTCATTAACGATTCAGACCGGGACCCCATAATTGCCAGCGGTTCCCCACTGGTGGTGCGCGATGAAGACACGCTTTACAGCTTGGCTGCAGACGAATACAAGGGCCGGATTCTCTTCCTGGATTATTCCCTGATTGACAGAGCTACAAGCACGGCGTTGAACAATGACCGCCAGCTCGGAGGCTATGAAAACAGCAACCGGATATCGGAGATGGTTAGCCGGGGACTGGCTGGCGTGGTATTGGTGACGCAGTATTCCAACACGCCCGGGGAAAGTCACGGCTCGTTTATAGGCGAGGGGGGATCCATTTTTGGTATGAACCTTCCCTCCGTGCTTGTACCCCTCCTGTACGTTCGCATCGAAGATCTTGACATGGCTGGAATTGCAGGGTGGGAGGGCTTCGAGCAAATCGAGACAGCCCAACTCATGCTGGATACTGACGTGTTTTCTCCTGGTAGTTCCGGCAATGTGATCGCCCGTATTCCTGGCGCAGACTCATCCAAGGCAGTGATCCTGGGTGCGCACATCGATACTCCCAACAGTCCCGGCGCCTTCGACGATGGAAGCGGTTCTGCCGCCTTGCTGGAGATCGCCCGCGTATTGGATGCCTCACATTTACAGCCTTCCGTGGATATTTACCTGGCGTGGTTCGGGTCGGAGGAACTTGGCATATATGGTTCATCCTATTTTGCCTGCACTCATCAAGAGCTACTGGACCGCACGCTGGCCATGCTTCAAATGGACGGTCTGGGATACCCGCTGGATGGGAGAACTTCCAAAATCACCATGACTCTCGCCTCGTATGATCGCTTTGGCGATGACCGCCTGCTCCTGCCCGACTTTCTATCAAATGCCGTAGCAGCCCAGGGATTATTCCTGGATGCGTATATTGAGCACGGAATTGAATCCGACAACAACAATTTTGAAGCCTTTGATGTACCCAACCTTAACCTGATTTATATGAACGCAGCCGATTTTAAAAACAGCGAGTTTCCTTTTACTTACGCCATTCATTTTCATGAACCCTATGAAACCGTGGAACGGGCACGCGCAGCCGGCGATGCATTTGTCGGGATGACCAAAGTAATGTTGGCGGCAGCCCTGGAGATCGGCCGGACCCAGCCAAATCTGAGGGTTACCCCTGCTCCCACCCGACATGCGCTCTTCGTGGCCAGCCACACCGAATCATATGGCATCACGATCCTGCGGGAACTGGGAGAAGCCCTTAGCTGGGAAGGCTTTGATGTCGATCTGATCCCTTATGGCCAGGCCGTCACCCCGGCAGATCTGAAAGACGTGGGGGTCATTGTTCTCCCTCCAGCTCTGAATTCTCCAGGAAAGCCTCCTGAGAAGTGGAATGAAACCGAGCTCGCCTTGTTGACAAGCTATGTGGCAGATGGCGGCCTGATGGTGGTGGTCAATTCAGCCAACAGCTACGCCTCGACGATCCTCTTGAACAGTCGCAACTTGAGTGCGCGTTCGGCCAATGCCTTGCTGGAGCCGATGGGGATTAAATTCATATTCGGTGGCGCCGGGGGTGACAATACTGCCTTGGCGGCATCTGAACATCCACTCATGTTGGATGCAACCTATCTGACTTTTCGAGGTGATAATGCCGTTGCCTTCACCATGAAAAGCGGGGTGGAATTAGCTCAATCCGCAGGCAACCCGATCATCGGATTGGTGGATTTTGGAGAACAGGCTGGACAGGTGCTGGTGATCGCCGAATTGGGAATATTGCAGGCTGATGGCAGTGGCGGAAAAAACCTGGAGTTCCTGAAAAATATTGCCAACTATGCCAGGACGCGCTGAGGCAGTTGTACCGGCTCGACAGGATGCAAAATACGGAAAGCCATTCTGATCCCGCACACCCAGCGTTTTACTATTGAAGAAGCCAGGCAGCATATTTCCACTTTCTTTCAAAGAATCCAGCAAGGTGCTACAATACTAAATGATAAAGCTGGCTAATGCCTTTGTTGTTTTGAACAATTCAGGAGAGTGACCTATGAGTAAAAGCAGCGAAGATGATCTGAGGGATGTCCTGGATAAAACCGCGCTGGAAATCGCGCAAACTTCCAGCAACCCGCGCACCTGGCAGAGCTGGATGATTTATTTACTGGAGCGGCTGGAGGCGCAAGCCATGCAAAACCCTGCTTATATGGAATCCTTCAAGGAAATGTTGGCGTCACTGCAGGATGAATTAAGGAACCGGCTGAAAACAGGTGGATGGTAGCGATTTACGACAACATTGTGGAGAGGTTGCAGTGTAGAGATGGTGCAATGTCTCTACAATACGATTGTGCCAATGGCGCGCCATGACCATCTGCAGTATCAGTCCATCAGATTTAACTTTTCTTTGGGCTGGCTGTAAACGTTGTTTTCACATAAAGGTAAAACAAAATAATGGTTTCAGGGGGCTATTCTCGGGGATGTTCGGGAAAAGGCAAGCGTTCACAGGTGAGTGAAGGTGCAAACCTCCTTGCTGACCACCAAACTTTATTTTCCTGCCACCCGGCTTGAAATTGTGCCGCGCTCGCGACTGATGGAACGGCTGCAGACGGGACTGCGTGGCCCATTGACGTTAATCTCCGCACCAGCCGGATATGGAAAAACGACCCTGGTCAGTGAATGGCGGGCCGGGCCCGGAGCCGGGATGCCGGTGGCCTGGCTCTCGCTCGACCAGGCGGACAATGATGCCAGTCTGTTCTTCCAGTACCTGGCTGCCTGCCTGGATGTCATCCAGCCGGAAGTATTGAGGAAAACCCTAAACCTGCTTCAATCTGCCGAAATGCCATCCGTTGAGGCGCTCATGGCCGTCCTGGTCAACAGCTTATCAGGACTGACGCAGGACGCCATCCTGGCGCTGGACGATTACCATACCATAGAAAATTCCAATATCCATCGGGCGCTGGCGTTCCTCCTGGATCACCTGCCGGCGCACCTGCACCTGGTTCTATTGACACGCTCCGACCCGCCCCTGCCGCTGGCGCGACTGCGCGCCCGTGGTCATATGATCGAGATTCGCCTCGAGCACCTGCGTTTCAGCTTGGATGAGACTGACCAATTCCTGAACCAGGTCATGAAACTCGCCTTGACCAGGGATCAGATAAGCGCGTTGGAGAGACGTTCAGAAGGGTGGATCGCCGGCCTGCAGTTGGCGGCGCTTTCCCTGCAGAACCAGCCGGATCCCGACCATTTCGTCTTGGCCTTCACTGGCAGCCATCATTACATATTTGATTACCTTGCCGAAGAAGTGCTTAACCACCTACAGCCGGATTTTAAAACATTTTTGTTGGAAACCGCGCTGCTCGACCGGATGAATGCCTCGCTGTGCAATGCCGTCACCGGCCGGCAGGACGGCCTGGCAATGCTTGAAAAGCTGGAGCAGAATAATCTCTTCCTCATCCCCCTCGACGACGAACAGAGCTGGTACCGTTATCACCACCTGTTTGCCGACCACCTCCGGGCGCGGCTGCGGCATCTGGATCCAGGCAGGATCCCGGAACTCCTGCGGCGGGCAAGCGACTGGCATGCCCGGGAAGGCTTCCTGGAAGCCGCCATCTCATTCTCCTTGAGGGCCGAGGATTTCAAGCGGGCTGCGGTTTTGATCGAACAATATGCCCCAACCATGACATCCCAGGGCAGAGTAGGCACCCTGGCAGCCTGGAACAGCACACTGCCGGAGCGAAGCCTGGCTGGACGCCCAAGGCTTGGCCTTGCGCTGGTCTGGGCGCTTTACTTGAAATATCAATTCGATGAATGTGAGACTCGCCTGCAAAAAGTCGAACAGAACCTGTCTCCCGAAGATGAGATTCAGATCCGTGGAGAACTGGCGCTCTGGCACGGCATTATTGCCCGCAGGCATTCCAACCTGGAGCAGAGCCGGATCTTTCTGTGCCAGGCCCTGGAGCAATTGCCACTGGAGAATCCCGCCCTGCTCGGGCGTGCACATATTTTCCTGGGGATGACCTGGCTGGAAAATGATGCAAATGAGGCTCACAAGCAGTTCATCCAGGCGCGCGATGCCTCCGCTGGAGATAAAAATATTCAAGGGGAACTGGCCGCACTTTATTTCCTGGCCTGGACAGAGAGGTTACAGGGAGCGCTGGTGCGAGCCTGGCTGACTTGTGAACGCGCCATGCACCTGGCCGAACAGGTGCCGGACTGGCCGGTGGCAAGCTACGCCCACCTGGCGACCGCTGAATTACTTTATGAGCGTAACGAATTGGAACAAGCCGGCGCGTACGTGAAGAAAGCCAGCGAGCTCGCCGAAACTGGCGGACATACCGACAACCTGGTGATCGCCAGCCTGGATGCCGTGCGCATCAAACGGGCTTCCAGGGATTGGGAAGGAGCACAGAAGCTGCTGGAACATACCAGCGATATGGCAGCAGATCCGACCATAATAATGGTGAAGGTCCAACTAAACCTGGAACAGGTGCGCTTATTCCTGGCGCAGGGAAAAATCCCTCAGGCGTACGAATGGTGGCAGCAGAACCATGCCTCCCTTCCGTCTGGCACATTCTTTTCGTACGCCCTGGATCAGATCATCCAGGCACGCCTGTTGCTTGCCAGGCAGGAAACCCATGAGGCAGGCGCTCTTCTGGCGGCCTTGCTGGAACGGGTGGAAAATGCCGGGATGGGGCAACTGGCGATGCAAATATTTTGCCTGCAAGCCCTGGCGTTGAAAGCCCAGGGACGAAAAGATGAAGCACTGCAGAGTCTCCAACGTGCCCTCTCGGCTGCCGAAAAGGAGGGCAACCTGCGTCCATTCCTGGATGAAGGCATTTCCATTCTGGATCTTTTACACCTGGCAAAAAGCCGGGGCATTTCGGCAGAATTTACCGCGCACCTTATGGGGGCGATTTCCAACGAAGAACCTGCCAAGCCCGCCCGGTCAGCCTGGCCAGGTCTGCTCAGCAAGCGCGAGATCGAACTGCTCCGCCTGGTTGCAGATGGGTGTTCCAACAAGGAAATTGCCAGCGCACTGGTCATTTCCGTCGGGACCGTCAAACGACATACCGTCAATATCTTTAACAAGCTGGATGTGAAGAACCGCACCGAGGCGGCAGCCAGGGCAAGGGAATTGGGATTGCTTTAGACCGCTCTTCCTGATAAGGGGATATGGAAGGATAAAAATATGGGCGAGCTGGCGCAAAACGCCGCTCGCCGCTTGTTTTTAAAGCATCTCCTCATAAATACAACTTCAATGTACCTTTGGTTGGATGTAACAGAATCCTTTGGAGGGTACTATGGAAACGAATATTTTCAATATGGTATATGCACAGCCAAAGCGGTGCAACTGGAAAAGGAGATGACCATGAAAGCGAAGAAAGTTTCTCAGGGATGTTTGGGAAGGTTTTTTCTGGCAGCAGGGTCTCTTGCGTTGTTGATCATATTGCTCTTTACCGCGCTGGGGATCAACCAGAAAATCGGACTTTCTAACACCCGCAAGCAGTACCCCGCCCCCGGAATATTGGTGCAGGTGCAAGGTCACTTCATGCATCTGAATTGCAGGGGCAGTGGATCGCCCACGGTGGTGATCGACGCAGGGAACGGAAGTTTTTCGGTGGAATGGACTCCCATCCAGGAGCAGTTGAGCCATACTGTTCGTGTATGTATCTATGACCGTTCCGGTTACGGCTGGAGCGAACCAGGCTCCCAGCCGCGTGACGGGACGAAAGTTGTATCCGAGTTACACGAATTACTCCGGGCCGCCGGGGAGGCTGGGCCGTTCCTGCTGGCCGGCCATTCGCTGGGAGGCGTGCATGTGCGCCTGTACGCAGCCAATTACCCGCGGGAAGTTGCCGGCCTGGTGCTGATCGATACGGCCAACCCGCTGGAAGTCAGCCCGGAGTTCAAGCTGCAGATGCAATCTTCCATTGGCTTTTACCAGGTGATGAACCTGCTGACCCGTTCCGGGCTGCTGCGTATTCTGGGTCCGTTGGGAGGCCAGGACAGCCTGCCCGCAACCGCCCAAAAGCTGCCCCCCGATCTGCAGGAGCTATATATAAACCTCTTAATGGATCCAAATCAATACTCCACCGCCGTCTCCGAGATGGGACAAATCCCGCAGACCTTCCGGCAGGCAGGCCAAAAACAGTTGGGCCACCAACCCTTTGGCAACCTGCCCCTGATCGTGCTCACGGCCGGGCAGACGCCTGCGCCCGGGTCCTCTCCCTTCAATGAGCGATATGTCCCTGCTTCCGATCGGCAAATCGATTTCCAGTCGGATCTGGCCAGGCTTTCCTCACGCGGGGAACAGCGTGTAATTCCCAACAGCGGGCATTCGGTTCATCTCGACGCCCCGGAAGAAGTCATTAGGGCAATTCGGGACCTGGTTGAAACAATCAGGAATTAATACAAGGATCAACCATGTCTCTCTTCTCAAGAAAAACCTTTTCTGCGTGTTCAGCGGCCATATTGATCCTGTCCCTTTTGCTTTCGGCCTGCCAGGCTTTCCCTTCTGTTACGAAAGGCCCGGTTCCAACCCAGGATGTGGGGGAAGAACCCCCAACACGTCTCTCGAGCCCGACGCCGGGTCCATCCATACCCATTCCAACACTTACCCAGATGACTGACATTCAGCCGGGAAGGATTCTTTTAGGACCTGCGCCATATCCCACGCCGGCGGAAATTCCCACACGCTGGAAACAGTTGGCGGATCAGAGATTGATTGCGGATTTGACATGGCTAACCTTCCAGGGTGAACTGTTTGGGAAGGACAAGGGCAGCAGGTGGATCTATTCCTTCCTCTATCCCGCCGGTTGGTATGCTGATACAAAAACAAGCCTGATCCAGGGCTTTGTCCAGAATGTTCCCCTTACCCAGGAACCGGCTGCATTGGAATTTGTTAAGTTCGAAATTGTACGGTTGACCGCTGCTCCAATGATCGAAGAAGGACATGCACTCGATCCCGGTGATTTGATGACGGTCGAGGTTGCTGGAGAACGTGGGATCCTGTTCTCCGTCACCCAACAACCCGGGCAAATGCGGCAGATCACGGTCATCTTCCAGCACTTTGGAGGCTGGCTGGCGGCGACAGGGTATATCAATCTTTCCACCGTAGACCCGGCGGAACTGGAGCGGTTCTCGGCGATCATTTTCCACATATTGTCCTCGTTCACTTTTTCGGACCAGGCGCCGGGGTCTGCATACAACTAACATAAAAAAAAGGAGTTCATATGTCTATGAAAGGTGTAAGAAAACAGATTTTTTGGGTAAATATCCTTTTGGCACTGCTTGTGGCATGCACCTCTCTGGTGCAGCCGAAACCTGCACCAACAGACCAGGCTGCACAGATCCCCGCTCTGGCTGATGTTTCAGCGCCAACACTTCCGCCGGACAAGGGTACTTTGTTGCCCATCACTCTTGAAAATCCTTTTTCAAAAGTCTCTTTTGAGCAGGGGCCTTTCAACTTCGAGTTTTATATGTATGAGGATTCCGGCTTCGGTCCAAATCCGTCCATGCCGTGGAAGTATAGTGATATTCCAGGAGTCGGCACCCATGTATCCTGGAGGTATCATGGTCCGGTCATCCATGACCCCGTGCGTGAATCCTGGGGAATATGCCCGGACATCCACCCTGGCGATACAAGATCGGGTTTAGAGGATGGGGATAACGGTATTCGGGAAGGCGGGGTTGTACTTCCACAAAATATCGCCCTGGGATCCCTGGTGCAATTTGTATTCAAAGTAGAGACTCCTCAAGGTGCCTACGGCGGGATCCTGAGTTTCACGCTGGCACTCGGATCACATGGGCTGGAACCAGCCAAAGTAGCCATCTATGGATTGCATCAGGCGTTACAAGCCACAGGATGCGTCGCTGAACTCCAATCGTCTTTCACGCCGCAAAGTACATCCACCTTTGCGGCGGGTGCTGTGGCAGGAACACTGCCGCTTTTTACAGGTTTGTATGCGCAGGAGCACGAGCTCGAAAAGGCGCCTCAAGTTGAACCTTTGACCTTTGTCCCTGTGCAGGGCTCGCAAGAAGCCATCTTGAGCGAACACCAACAGGAAAGGTCTCAACGATTTCCGGACAATACTTATATTGACCAGGGTCGCAGCGCCATGTGGGCAGCCTGGAAAAGGGACAGGTTGGTCGCACGGGAGACCTGGGATCAGGCCAGCGGGCGAATAGGGGTAGAGGTTGTTTTTGGAGAGCACACGCTTTATTCGATTGACCTTGGAGGTCCCAACCCGGTCAAATATTTACAAGGATTGTGGACATATGACGATCATTGGGTTCTTGAGACCGTCAGTTTATCGCAGCAAAATAATTCGCAGGGCGATATAAAAAGCGCCTGGACCGGCCAGATCATCCAGGATGGGGTATCACTCAACCAGGAGAATGGGTATGAGGAATCTTTCGGCTTCCAATCACTGCAAGGCAAGTCGTTTTATTTTTTCAGGAGAGAAGGAAAGATCGGATTTGTCTATGACGGACAGGAAGTCATGCCAGGATACAGCCAGATCCCACACAATGAGTGTTGCAGCTCTGCAGAATTGAACCCAATCCATGCGAGAAACATGCTGGCCTTTTTTGCCCAGCGCGCTGGGAAATGGTATTACGTCGAAATCGGCGTGTCCAGGTAGACCTCCGAACTCTATCTTAACATCCTTAAAGAAGACCACCAATAACCTGGAGGATTAATCAATGAAAAACAAACCTCTTTTCTTCTATTTTTTCATACTCGTCCTGTTATGTGCCGGTTTTATCATCGGTGCAAGGATGCTGGGACAGCAGGGTACGTATCTCGCAGCTGGTTATATGCTCACGCCTGCCTTCGCTGCGGTGATCACTCGTCTTTTCTTTTATAAGCCACGGTTCAAGAACGCCGGTTTACGCCTGGGCAAGCTCAGCGACTATTTCAAATTCTGGCTTTATTCACTTGCCATCACCGCCTTGTCGCTGGGTGCGTTCACCCTGATAGGCGCCATCCGCTGGGATTTCTCGGGCAGGGTTTATCTGGACTTGCTCGCCCAACAATTCGCACTGACGGGGCAGGATATGATGGCTTCCCTGCCACCCGGCTTTACACCGCAAAGCATGTTGTGGCTTTTCTTTCTCGGAGGCCTGACCCTATTCAATGTCATGCCCGGCCTCGTTTCAGGATTCGGGGAAGAGTTCGGCCATCGCGGTTTCATGTTTCCACTTCTCTATCCAAAGAAGCCCTGGCTCGGACTGCTGGTCGGCGGCTTTCTCTGGTATTTATGGCATCTGCCGCTTTTGCTCGTGGCTCCTGCGGGAGCGAGCCTGCCTGTATGGCAGATGGTGGTAAATACCATTGGAGGGATTATTGGCTCGATCTGCACCCATATCTATTTATGCTTTGTCTATGCCAAAAGCAGGAGTATCTTCGTTCCTTCCATAGCACACATCGCCCTAAATAACGCGGCCAGATCTTTCTCGTATTTTTTTCTTCTGCAGAACCAGTTCACCGCCAACCTCGTCCAGAGCCTGATAATGGTCATCGTTTTGGCTTTCCTGTTTTACCGCAAGGAGTTGAACGTAATGGTTGAATTCTTTGCCCAGACTACGAAGGAAAAATGAATGCCAGCCATCTATGAAATCTGCATCGAAGGTCAACTCAATCCACGCTGGCCGACTGGCTGGAAGAAATGACGGTCAGGCCACTTAAAAACGTATAAACACTGCTCTCCGGTCCAGCGGCAGGATCTGGGGAAATAAAGGTATGAAAGCAGGCACGCCGGATTGATACAGTCTGCCAATGGGGAAACCAAATTCTAAAACCAGGAGCCTCCGCAGGTATGCGGAGCCTTCCGTGTCCAGGCGCCGGGAAATACCGGGTGAATTCCAGCAATTATGCTATGATTAAGGCCAGCGTTCACAGGTGAGGGCATGTGGAAATTGCCTTGCTGACCACCAAATTCTATTTTCCCACCACCCGGCCCAGCCTGGTGAGGCGGCCGCGGCTGGTGCAGCGACTGCAGGCGGGGCTGCGCGGCCCTCTGACATTGATCTCAGCACCGGCCGGATCCGGAAAGACCACCCTGGTGAGTGAATGGCGGGATGGTCCCGGGGCCGGGATGCCGGTGGCCTGGCTCTCGCTGGATGAAGCGGATAACGATCCAACGCGCTTCCTGGCTTATCTTCTGGCAGCTCTCGAAACCCTGCAGGCCGGCCTGACCGGCGGCACATCCGGGTTGCTGACGGGCTCTCCCCTTCCCCCCATCGAAACAATCATGACGGATCTGCTCAACGCCCTGGGCGATTTTCCGCAGGAATTTATCCTTGCGCTGGATGACCTGCACGTCGTTACCGATAAAACCGTCCACCAGGCGTTGGGCTTCCTGCTGGACCACCAGCCGCCCGGCCTCCATCTGCTCTTTCTCACCCGTGCCGATCCTCCCCTGCTGCTGTCACGGCTGCGCGCCCGTGGCCAGTTGACCGAGATCCGCATGGAGCACCTGCGCTTCAGCGTGGATGAAGCCGCCTGTTTCCTGAACCAGGCCATGGGTCTGGATTTGACCGGCGGGCAGGTGGCCGCCCTGGAAAAGCGCTCCGAGGGCTGGATCGTCGGCCTGCAAATGGCGGCGCTTTCCCTGCAAGGGCGTGAACCGGGAAATACCGCCGAATTCATCGCGGACTTCTCAGGCAATAATCATTACATCCTGGACTATCTCGTCGAGGAAGTACTCAGCCGGCAGCCGGAAGCCCTGCGGGAGTTCCTGATAAAAACCTCCATCCTGGAACGCCTGACGGGCCCGCTGTGCGACACCCTGCTGGGGACAAAAAACAGTCATGCCATTTTGGAAGGACTGAAGCATGCCAACCTGTTCCTTATCCCGTTGGATGACGAAGAAACCTGGTACCGCTACCACCCTTTATTTGCTGATGTACTGATCAGCCGCTTGCATCAGAGCAACCCGGATGGTTTTTACGAGATGCATCGCCGTGCCGCGGATTGGCTGGAACAAAACAACCACCTGCCTGAAGCTCTGCAGCATGCCCTGGCCAGTGGAGACAGGGAACGCGCCGTCCGCCTGGCGGAACAGGACGGCAGGCGGATGCTGGCCCAAGGGGAACTGGTGGCCTTGTTGAGCCGGCTGAAAACGGTGGAAGAACTCATCCCTGGGCACCCCGGGTTGTGCATCCACAAAGCCTGGGCATTGGTCCTGATGGGACAATTGGAAGGCGTGGAAGCACTGCTGAAACAGGCCGGGCAGTTGATCGACGTGCAAGGTACACCAGCAGAATCCCGGCAGTTGCTCGGGAATGTCATAGCCATCCGATGTCATGTGGCCTGCTTGATCGGAGATTGTCCGGCAACCCTTGAACTCGGTAAACAAGCGCTGGAGCTCTTGAATGGAAATGATCCTGGTGTTCAGGGCATTATCCACATGGCCATGGGTCATGCCTCTGTCCAGAGCGGGGATTCCCAAGCTGCAATCCAATCCCTTATGGAAGCCAGCCGGCTTGGCAGGCTGGCAGGCAATGTCAATGTTGCGGTCACTGCCAGTACCTCGTTGGCAAGTGTGTACAGGCTGCAGGGGCACCTCTACCTGTCGGATGAAGAGCTCCACCAGGCCCTGGACCTGGCAATTTCCTCGGACAGGCAATTTCTGCCGGTCGTGGCAAGTGTCTATTCAGGGTTGTCCAGGGTGGCCTATGAGTGGAACCACCTGGAAGAGGCTTTGGAATACACGCAAAAGACTTTCGATTTTGGGCAGAAGTGGGGTGATGCGGACGTTATGGTCATCGCGCATGTCATGAAGGCACGCATCCAGCAGGCGCAAGGGGACCTGCCCGGAGCGGAAGATTCCTTCCGCTCGGCCGAACGCATCATGCGTTCACGGCAGCTCAGGTCAACTGGCGCGGAATGGCTGGAGATGGCGCACACCTGGCTCTGGCTGGCGCAGGGTAACCTGGAGGCATGTGAGTGCTGGCTGAATGAGAAAAAGATCTCGCTCACAGACGCTTCCACTCATGGGGGCAGCGAATTGCGCCTGATCCTTGGCAGGATCCTGCTGGCACAGCGAAACCCACATGCAGCGATGAATATATTCTCACAACTTCTGGTTGAGAACGAGTCCGCCGGGCATTGGGGGGCAGTCATCGAAATTCTTGTGTTTAAGGGGCTGGCTTACAAACAGAGTGGTGATATGCAGTCCGCCCTGAAGACTTTGCAGCGTGTCAGTACACTTTCCGAGCCGGAAGGGTATGTGCGCGTATTCCTTGATCAAGGCGAGCCTATGCGGGAATTATTACTTGCCTTGCAGAAACGTCTAGGCCCGGCCGCGAATGCCACCCGCTTGCTCGAGGCATTCCCGGCACAGCCCACCTCGATGGCTGCATCCTCCGCGCACGTCCCAGGCCTTCTGAGCAAACGCGAGATCGAGCTGCTCAAACTGGTCGCTTCCGGCTGTTCCAACAAGGAGATTGCCAGCCAGTTGTTCATCTCGCTGGCAACTGTTAAACGGCACACAGTCAACATCTTCAATAAAATGGGTGTAAAGAACCGCACCGAGGCGGTAGCCCGCGCCCGGGAATTGGGATTGTTGTAAGGTTTTCCTTCCAAACCCAGGACAGGCCAGGAGTTGACTGGCCTGTTTTTCATTCCGGATACAACCAGCGGAATACAACTTTCATGATACTTTGGTTGGATGACAGCCCTCCTTTGTATTGCTAAAATGACAGCATCAATCCAATTCAAAAAGGAGAGCAAAAATGAAAGTCACCCGTACAACCACCATCGTCATCTTCATAGCCCTGACCATTGTGGGCGTTTGCCTGGTCGTCTTCGGCCAGGCGGCTGCGGACAGCGCCGTCAAGACGGTGCTGCCGCTCCTGGGCACAGGCATCTTCACCGCCGGGTTGGCCTATTTCCTGGTCAAACTTGGCTAGCCGGCCCGGACTTCCCACGGGTTCCGGCAGGCGAAATCTTTCAGCCTGCCGGAACCAATCCGGTGCCAGGAAATTTCCCAACCATAATGGATGACATGGACACCAACCAAAACCCATCCACTAGAAAATGGTTGATCATCGCAGCAGGGATGGCAACCCTGCTCGTGTCCGACCTTCCCAACCTGGTCTGGCGCTGGTTCCAGGCCGAACCCGGCTGGTTGTATTGGGCCAAGGTGGCGTTCCTGGCCTTATTTCTTTTAATTACCCTGGCAGTAAAAAACCTGCGCCCGTTGTGGAAGTACGCCATGATCCTCCTGGCTTTTTTCCTGGCAAACCGCCTTTCAGACCGGATCGGTGAAACGGCTTTGTGGCAGAACTGGTTTGGAGGAAAGCAGGCTTCCTATGCTCCCTTCTGGTGGGGCCGGCAGTTGATCCAGGTCATCTTCACGCTGATCGTCCTGGCCATATCCTGGCTGGTGCTGAGGCGCCGCCAGGCCTTCTTCCTTGACTTAGGACAGTTAAATGCAGAACTCGAGCCGGTACACTGGCTGGGGATCCGCCAGGGGCAGCGCTGGACAAAATTCGGCTGGATCTTTGCCGGCATCTATGCCGCCGGTGCAGCTCTTTTCGTCGTGCTGGCCTATGGGAAGCTGCTGCACAACTTTGGCAGGATCCTCCCTCTCCTGCCGCTGGCGGTCATTTTTTCGGCCATTAACGCCTTCACCGAGGAATTCACTTACCGCGCCCCCCTGCTGGGCAGCACGCAGGACGTGCTGGGCCGGCAGCCTGCCCTGGTGATCAACGCGGTCTTCTTTGGCCTGGCCCATTACCTGTACGGTACACCGGGCGGGGTTCCCGGCTTGCTGATGACGGCTTTCGTCGGATATCTTCTAGGCAAGAGCATGCTGGAGACGCGCGGTTCGTTCTGGGCACTGTTCACACACATGCTGGCCGATATCCCCATCTTCGTGCTGTATGCGCTGGCTTCGGTCTAGAAAATAAAGGAAGAACCATGTCTGATTATTATGAAATCCACCTGGAAGGTCAACTCGACCCGCGCTGGTCCGACTGGCTGGAAGGAATGACGATCACGCCGTTTAAGAACGGAGAGACTCTGCTCTCCGGAACGCTGGCCGACCAGGCTGCCCTGCATGGGCTGCTGAACCGCATCCGCGATCTGAATCTGAAACTGGTCTCCGTGGAGAAAAAAGGATCCGCGGATGTTCCGGATTAATTCTAAGGGAAACTCGTGAATGGAAACGAAAGGAGTCAAAGACATGGATTCGCCCAATCATTTTGTGATCGAAACCCATGCACTCAGCAAGATGTATAAAGGTGTGCAGGCATTGAAATCGCTTGACCTCACGGTACCTCACCATTCGATCTTCGGTTTCCTCGGCCCGAACGGGGCAGGCAAGACCACCGCCATCAAGCTGCTGCTCGGCTTGTGCCGACCAAGTGGCGGTTCTGCGAGGGTGTTTGGGCAGGACATCCAGCGCAACAGCGTATCCATTCGCAGGCGCATCGGTTACCTGGCCCAGGAGCCGCGTTACTACGAACATATGACCGCCCGCGAAACCCTGCGCTTCACTGCCAGCTTTTTCTTCAGCGGGCCAAAATCGGCCATCGAAGAGCGCATCCAGGAGACTCTTGATCTGGTTGGGCTGGCAGGTAAGGCTGATCGCCCGATCAAGGATTTTTCCGGCGGCGAAGGACCAGTTGCTGCGCCTGGCGCTCTCCGATCCGTCTGTCTCCGTGGTTGAGTTCGGGAAGAAGAAACACAACCTGGAAGAAGTTTTCCTCAATCTTGTGAAAGGAGACAAAAATGGCCAATAAAACGGCTCTTCTCATGGTTAAGGAGCGCGGCTGGCTGAATGGGTTTGCTCCCCTCTGGCGCAAAGAGAATCACAGCCTGTGGGGGACCATGTCCTGGCTCGTGCAGATTCTGATCTGGGTGGCAGTCATTGACGGCATGCTGGTACTGATCAGCTTGATGGAGCCTTCAAAATCACCCAACCAGGCCTCCCTGATGGTTTATTTCGTGTTTGCTGCGATGATCCCGGCCTGTGGGGGGATCATTTTTGGGCATGAAACCATCCTGGATGAACGCAAAATTGGAACGGCCGCCTGGGTGCTCTCCAAGCCGGTCGCGCGGACGGCCTTTCTGCTGTCCAAGCTGTCCGCCGAGACGTTGGGTGTGTTCACCACCCGGGTGTTGTTGCAGGGATTGATCGCCTACATCATCTTCAAAACCGCCACCGGCACTTCGCTCTCGATCCCCGGTTTCCTGGCTGCCCTGGGATTGGTAACCCTGTTCCTGGTCTTCTTCATTGCGTTGACGCTGATGCTGGGCACCCTTTTCCATTCGCGCGGTCCGGTCATCGGCATCCCCCTGGGCTTTTTATCGGCCAGCTATCTGACCCTTGCGGTACCCGGGTTGGGTGAATTCATGCCCGCCAGCCTCGTCTTGAACGTGAGGCCCGGGCAGCTTTCCCTGGCGGAAGCCCTGGCGTTGGGACAGCCGCTCTCGACGGTCACTCCCATCATCGGGACTGCAGTACTTACCATAATATTCATCCTCGTCGCTGTAGGTCGCTTCCAACGGGAAGAATTTTAACAAGACATCCCGCTGCTTCAAAAGGTTGCCAGGATTTCATTCCCTGGGTGGGTTGGTCTTCTTCGCCATCTTCATACCGATGGGACTGGAAAGGAGCAACCAAATACATCCAGCTTGGCTGATTAGAACGTATGTGCTATACTGCCTGGAGAAATGGAGCCGTTATGCAGTTTATGCCATTCCACCAGGGATACAGGACTGTCTTGATCCAGGAGGCCGCATGACCGCGCGCCCCCTGCCCAACTACACCTGGATCAAGTTCCCCATCTCCTGCCTTACAGACTGGCATTTCATGAGCCTGCATAATGCCACCGCCGGCATTTACGTGAAACTTTATCTGCTGGCTGCCCGCAGTGATGCTGAAGGCCTGCTTTGCAACGAATATGAAATATTCACCCTGCAAAACCTGTCCTGGCTGCTGCGCGTTGATGAGCATAACCTCGATCGATCCATCCAGGAGCTGGTTGAAGCGGGGTTAATGAAGGTTGACCAGGCAGGCTATTGGATCACGCGCTTCATGCACGAACAAGGCCCGGGCGACAAAGTCCAGCGGGAAAAATGGGCCGAACGCCAGAGAAAGAGCCGGGCCAGGGTCTTTAAGTCAGACGGCGGGACAGAACCACAGGCAGAAGATGAAGAAACCGACGAAGAAAAGCCAGAAGAAGATCAAGATAAAGATTAAGATTAAGATAAGAATGTCACGGTGACATGGAAAAAGAGGCAGAGGTAGAAGTAGAAGTAGAGGTAGAGGCCACCGCTGCAACTTCGTTGCATAAACGTTGCATATTTTGTTACGATTCGTTGCAAATTCTGTAACATTTCGTTACAGGTCGTGCAACGTTTCGTTGCGAAATCCTTGAAAATCCCGGAATTTATTCGTTTTCAGCATGACTGCCACCCTGCGGGAGGCAGATTTTGTGATACCTGTTCAGCACAAAGGTCACGATCAAGATTGCACGATTCCGCCAACCTGGTTGGACGGTTTTTGCCAAGCTGTCGGGGGAATGTCACCGGATTGGGATGGGGGGTTATACTCCGTAGGATAAAATAGAAGACAAGATCAAAAAAAGCGGAAATACGCGCAAACCTGGAGGTGCCATGACCCAGTACGGCCATTTCAACGAGCCTGGTCAATACATCATCGAAAACCCCTTCACCCCGGAGCCCTGGCTGCATTACCTGATCCGCCCGGGCCAGCCCGGCACCGAGACCTTCTGCAGCGGGGTCACAACCACCGGCGGCGGTTTCGACGTGCGCGGCACCCATGAAAACACCTTCGTGGACACGCAGATCCATCTGAACGACACGGATGATGTCGGCCGCTACGTTTACGTTGTGGACCAGGAGTCCGGGGCTTGTTTCAGCACCACCTGGCAGCCGGTGCGCCCCGCGCAGCAGCAGTACCGGGTGACTCTGGATTTCGGCCGGATCACGTTCGAGTCCGAATACGAAGGTATCCAGAGTGAAGAGGTGATGTTCGTTCCACGCCATTTTGATGGCTGGATCCAGGACATCACGCTGCGCAACCTTTCGGACCGGACCCGCCGGCTGGCACTGTATCCCTTCGTACCCATTCACATGGGCAATGCCCTGGAACGCCTGCTGGCGGGTGACAACGACGCCTTCTTCGGCGGAGCCAGGTTTGACCCCGACCTGCAGGCGATCGTCTTCCGCCGGCACGGCGGCACGGCCGTACAGGACGACCCGCAGAAGATCAACGGCCTGCTCGGCAACGTGGCGGCTTTCTTCTCCACATTGAACACCGCCGGCACACCCTACGAGACCAGCCTGGAACGCTTCCTGGGCGACCGCTTCCACAGCCTGGCCAACCCTCGATCCATCCTGGAAGGCCGGCTCAGCGGCCGGGATCACCCCTCCCTAAGGCGGACCTGCGGAGTTTTCCAGCATGAGATCACGCTGGAGCCGGGCCAGTCAGTTCGCTTTGCGGTGGCGCTGGTGGCCGGCAGCACGCAGGACTACTACCTGAACGGCAAAGAGCAGCTGCGCGGCCTGCTCTCCGGCCTGCGCGATGAGGCTGCCCGTATGCGCATGCTGGAGCAGGTCAGCGCCTGGTGGACAGAGCAGATGGGCCGCCTGACGATCCACACCCCGGAGAAAAAACTGGATAACGCCTTCCGCTGGCTGCAGTACCAGTGCCAGGTCGTCTATGTGCTCAACCGGATGAAATCGCGCTTCCACACCGGCTACGAGTACGGCTGGGGATTCCGCGACATCCTTCAAGATGTGGTCTACAAGCTTCCTTATGAACCCGCTGAGGTCGCCTCGGCGCTCAGGCATATTTCAACCCAGATATTCTCGGATGGTGTGGCCTATCACAATTTCTTCATCGACCAACCCGGGAACAAGGACATCCAGGCCTCGGATGACCCGCTGTGGTTCCCGGCGGCGGTGATCAGTTACTGCCGGGAGACGGCCGACTTCGCCTTCCTGGATGAAGTGACGGATTATGCCGAGGTGCACGAGGGCCAGGCCGGGGTGTGCGGCAGCCTGCTGGAACACTGCCAGAGGGCGCTTGAACGCGTCTGGCTGGACCGCAGCCCGAGGGGCCTGCCCTACCTGAAGGATTGCGATTGGAACGATGACCTGAATATGGAACGGCGGGACGGGAAATCCAACGATTGGATGGAATCCGTGATGGTGGCCCAGCAGCTCCACCGCCTGCTGCTGGACATGGCCGGGCTGTTGCGTACCTGCGACAGGGAACTGGAGCTGGCCGCCGAATATGAACAGCGCGCCGCGCAGCTCAAGCAGGCCATCCAGGCGCATACCCTGGATAAACAGGGCTATTACAAGCGCGTGCTGAGCCTGGACCCGCAGGTGGAGGAGCTCGGTTCAAGCCTTAGCCAATTCGGGAAGATCTTCCTCGAGCCGCAGGTATTTGCCATCCTGGGCGGCGTGGCTGACCTGGCCCGGGCGGAGCTGGTCCTCCAGGCAGTGGAGCAGAACCTGGATGGCGAGTTTGGCGCCAGGCTGTGTTTTCCACCCTTTACCGAGCTGGCCCAACAGAATGTACTGCCGAAACGTTCCTGGGGGATCGAAAAGGAACCCCCGGCGGTCAAGGAGAACGGCTCGATCTTCATGCACCTGAACGGCTGGCTGGTGCAGGCTTATGCCCTGCAAGGGCATGGCAAAAAGGCAGTGGCGCACTACCTGAAATGCCTGCCGGAAAACCTCTCAGCCGACCAGGAGCGCTACCGGGCCGAGCCGTATGTCTATCCGGAGTTCGTGCACGCCCGGGAGGCGGAGGATTTCGGGCGCGGCGGGCACACCTGGCTGACCGGCACCGCACCGACGATGCACACTGCCCTGCTGGAATACATCTTCGGTCTCAAGCCGGATTACGACGGACTAAGGATCGACCCATGCGTGGACCCCGCCTGGACGGATTTCTCCATCACCCGCAGCTTCCGCGGCACAACTTATAAAATCCACTTTCACAACCCAAATGGGGTGGAGCATGGGGTGAAGTCAATCAGCATGGACGGAAAGCCCATCCAGGGCAGCCTGCTGCCGGTCGTCCCGGATGGCCAAATCCACGAGGTCAATGTGCTGATGGGGGAGTGATCGGCCCTGTTGCTTCCCGGCGAGCCCTTAATTAGGCGCCTCGACCCATTTGCCGCCGCGATCGATATAAAAGACCGGGACGGTGGCTGAGCATTCGCCGGTGGCGTCGCAGGTGATCTTGCCGGAAAGCCCCTGATAATCCTTGGTGGCGCGCACGGCTGCAACCAGGGCAGCCCGCGGGATGTACAGCTTGCCATCGCCGCCGAGGACAGCCACACTCTCAATGTCTTTGATCAGGACAGCCACTGAGTCATAGCCGGTCCAGGTGTAGGGGGAGAGCTTGCCAGCCGGCTGGCCGTAGGCAGCCAGGTAGGCGGCATCGAATTTGGCCCTGGCGTCTGTAACAGGCGGGATGAGCGAGGTGGAGTAAGCGCCTTCACCGTTCGCACCGGTGCGATCCAGGAAGTCCTGCCCGAAGGTGCCATCATCACCGAAGAAGATGACGCCCTGGAGACCGGCCTGTTGCATTTGGTTGACGATGACAACTGCCTCGGCGGTGTATCCACCATAAAAGATCGCCTGCGGTTTCTTGGAAGCAATATCAGCCAGTACGGCGCTGTAATCCGATTCGCCGGGGGTGATGGCCTGGAAGGCCACTACGCTGCCACCCAGAGCTATGAACTTATCACTGACAAGCTGGGCAAGGCCCTGGCCATAGGTCTGGCCATCGTGCATGATTGCCAGATTCCTGATGCCCAACTTGTTGAAAAGAAACGCAGATGCGAATTTGCTCTGGGCCAAATCCGTAAAGACGTCGCGGTTGAAGATCATGGAGCCGGTCGTGGTCAGGTCGGGATTGGTGGCCGATGGGGACATCATCGGGAGGCCGGCGGCTTCGTAGATGGGGATGGCGGCCTTGGTCGCGCCGGAGAAAATATGGCCGGCGATGGCAACCACCTGCGGATCGGCAACGAATTTATTGGCGACCGCCGCGCCGCCTTCGGGCGTGCCACCGTCATCTTCAGCGACCAGCTCGAATGAGAAACCCTGGAACTGGCCGGCGTCAGTCACAGCGATCCTGGCGGCCTGGGAAATATCCTGGCCATAGGCGGCATTATCTCCGCTCATGGGTGCACCCATGCCAATCTTGATGACCTGTCCGGGGGAGAATACCGCGCAGCCCACCTTATCGCTCCTGCAAAAAGGCTCGACCGGCGAAGTGGATGCCTGCGTCGGCGCAGCCAGTGTGGCGGTCGGAAGGGTGACCGGCACTTGTGAATTGACAGCCTGCCGGGTGGGCGATGGCGAAGCCATGACATGCGTCGGGGCGTTCGCCTGGGATCGGTTGACCGGCATGTCCCAATACCAACCAAACGACCAGGGCGATGATCGGGATCAACCCAAGCAGGCCCCATACCCACGGGAAATTCCTTTTAACGGCCGCTTCAGTGAATTTTGGTACTTTGCGGGCTTGATCGACTTCGGTTTCCCCCAGGCCTTCTGACAGCAGTGTGGCGTCTTCATCCTTCCGGCTGGCTTCCGGCGAAATTACCTCCAACTCAAGGGTCCGCCCGGCGGTCAAGGCCTTTTCCAGTGCGGCTGTGAACTCTTTCATGCTCTGGTAGCGGTCTTCCGGCCGCTTTGCCAGCGCTTTGAACAGCACTTTCTCCATTGCCTCCGGCAGGTCCGGCGCGAAGTCCCTGGGCCGGGGCAGCGGGTCAGTGGCCTGTTTGAGCATGATGGCCGCGGGTGTGTCGGCGGTGTAGGGCTTGCGCCCGGTCACCAGCTCGTACAACACCACGCCGAGCGAATACAGGTCCGACAAAGGGCTGGCTTGCCCGGTCCACTGCTCGGGAGCCATGTATTCGGGAGTGCCCAATCCCATGCCGGTGCCGGTCAACCCGGTGGCATCCTCGCCTTCCAGGATCTTGGCGATTCCGAAGTCGGTCAGCATGGGCTGGCCGCGCTGGGTCAGCAGAATGTTGGAGGGCTTCACATCCCTATGAATGATGTTCTGGTCATGGGCGTAATCCAGGGCTTCAGCGATGGGCAACAATAAGTGCACAGCCTCCTGCCAGGGCATGGGCTTGCCCAGGCGCTGCTTGAGCGTCCCGCCGTGCAGGTAATCCATCACCAGGTAAGGAATGTCTTCATGTTCACCATAATCATTCACATGGACAATATTGGGGTGGGTCAACCTGGCCAGGGCCTTGGCCTCGAGTTCGAAACGTTTCAAGACGCGTTCGAGCACGACCGGAGCGAACTGGTCAACGCGGATTATCTTGACAGCCACATCGCGCTCAAGGCGGGTGTCAACGGCTTTATAGACGGTCGCCATTCCCCCCTCGCCAAGCTGCTCAAGGATGTGATACCGTCCGATGGATTGACCGATTAGATTGGGTATGGGCATTCCCTTCATTTTGAAACCATCCAACAATATTCTTTCATTGGTTGATCCCTTTACGGGGACTGGCTGGTACAACGAAAACCAATATGGTCGTTGTTCGTGTTGGGGAGTTGATGATCGCGATTGGTGGTCCGGATAAAGTTGGGATTTAAATTCCATGCGCCCCCGCGTAAAACCCTTGCATCGCCGGTATCAGGACCAGTCGGATTATCTTGTGAAAGCTGGGTATAAGTTGCATCACTATACCAGTCATTGACCCATTCCGAGACGTTACCGGCCATATTCAATAAGCCATACACACTGGCCCCGCCGGGATAACTCTCAACCGGGCTGGTATCGCCAGTACAGAGATCCGGTTCACCAAAGTTAGCCAGGGAACAGGTCGGCAGTGAATTACCCCACGGATAGGTGCGCCCATCCGTACCGCGGGCGGCGTTTTCCCACTCCGCCTCCGTCGGCAGACGCCCTCCCACCCATTCACAATAGCTCCTGGCCTTGTCCCATTCCACGTTAATCACCGGGTAGTCTGCATATTGCGGATTTCCATAATAGCTGCTGCGTGTATGCGATGAAAAACTGGTTGGCAGCCGGCAGGCGCCCGCGCTTACGCACTGCGCAAACGCGGAATTGGTCACTTCGGTTCGGTCGATCCAGTAGGCCGGCAGGGACACGCTGTGAGGCGGCTGCTCGTCGGTGAACCAGCTCAATTGGCAATCATTGAAGAATTTACTGCATTCAGACAGAGCCTGGTCGGCCGTCTGTCCCATGCTGAAAGAGCCTTCCGGAACGTAGATCATCACGCTGCCGTCCAACTGGCGGGCGCGGGTGGAACCGGGGGCGGGCGTGGGTGGTTGGGTGGGAGCGGCGGTCTCGGTGAGAGCAGGGGGCTCGCCGGGCGTGGGGGTTTCCGTGCGTGTGAAAGCCTGGGTGGATGTGGCAGTATCGGCGGGCAGCCTGGCCAGCGGACCCAGGCCTCTCTGCCCCAGGATCAGGAGACTGATACCAAGCCCCGCAAGGACGATGCACGCCAAAACCAGGATGCCACCGGTGACCATCCAGCGCCTCCATTTGTTGGGGCTTTGACCGGCTTGAGAGGGTACTGGAACCATCCGTGTTCCCTTTTCTTCCTGCCTCCCCGGGCCTCCTGCCAGCAAGGTTTGCCCATTTTCCACCCGGCTTCTTCCATCCTGCCTCCCTCCTGCCTCGATCGTCTGCCCTCCGGTGACCTGTTCCAGTGCGGCGATGAATTCATGCATGCTCTGGTAGCGGTCTTCCGGCCGCTTCGCCAGCGCCTTGAACAGCACCTTCTCCACCGCCTCCGGCAGGTCAGGCGCGAACTGCCTGGGCCGGGGCAGGGGATCATTGGCCTGTTTGAGCATGATGGCCGCGGGGGTGTCAGCGGTATAGAGCTTGCGTCCTGTCACCAGCTCATATAGCACCACGCCGAGCGAATACAGGTCCGACAAAGGGCTGGCCTGGCCGGTCCACTGCTCGGGAGCCATGTATTCGGGGGTACCGACCCCCATGCCGGTACCAGTAAGAGCTGTGGTTTGCTCGCTTTCCAGGATCTTGGCAATGCCGAAATCGGTCAGCATGGGCTGACCTTTGACGGTCAACAAGATATTGGAAGGTTTGATATCCCGGTGGACGATATTTTGCTCGTGGGCATACTCCAGCGCCTGAGCGATGGGGATAAGCAAGCGAACAGCCTCCTGCCAGGTCAAAGGTTTGTCCAGGTGCTGCTTGAGCGTCCCGCCGGGCAGGTAATCCATGACCAGGTATGGGATACCTTCATACTCCCCATAATCATTCACATGAACAATATTGGGGTGGGTCAGCCGCCCGAGCGCCTTGGCTTCGCGCTCAAATCGCTTCATCACACGTTCCAAAATCGCTGACCCGAACTGGTCAACGCGGATGACCTTGATGGCTACGTCGCGCTCGAGGCGACTATCATAGGCCTTGTAGACCGTCGCCATTCCCCCCTCACCGAGCTGCTCGATGATGTGATACCGTCCGATGGATTGACCGGTCAGATTGGGCATGGGCATTCTCCTCTCGCAGGAGGAAAAAAAGGCGCGCTCTATTTCAGACAAGGTTGAGAAATGCTGTAGAGGGCAGGGGGCGCCGGGAAATGTCGCGCAGCACCTCCGAAGGGGGCGACAGTTCCTCAATGGGAAACCCGTGAAATTCGTGTTCAATTCTTGGCGGTAAAAGCGTATCGTTGCCAGACCTTAAGAACACCGTGTAAAATCCTAATGTCTGCAGAAACTCGGAGTTTTCTCCGGTCAGGCGCCGGGAAATGTCGCGCAGCACCTGTCGGGGCGCCGGGAATTGCAACAGTCCCTCGATGGGAAACCCGGACCTTTTAAACCAAAAGACCCCAATTTCTTGGAGTCTTTTGTGTCGGGGCGCCGGGAATTGCGACAGTCCCTCGATGGGAAACCCGGACCTTAAACCAAAAGACTCCGCAGAAACTCGGAGTCTTTCGTGTCGGGGCGCCGGGAATTGTGTCAATCCCTCGATGGGGAAACCGGACCTTAAACCAAAAGACTCCGCATAAACTCGGAGTCTTTCGTGTCGGGGCGCCGGGAATTGAACCCGGGACCTCTTGCACCCCATGCAAGCGCGCTAGCCGGACTGCGCCACGCCCCGTCAGACTGTCCCTGGGAGCATTACCCAGGGAGCAAGGCGGAATTATAGCCGCAATTGGGGAATCTGGCAAATGGGATGGGAAAATACACAGGTATACAGGTAGACAAGTACACAAGTGAATGTTCACCTGTATCCTTGTGTACGTGTTTACGTGTGTACCTGTTTACTTCTCCACCCCTGTCCCGATGGTCCCATTCTGCAGGCCATCCAGCACCTCCTGCACCAGGCGTTGTTTCCCTTCACTGAGCAGATCGGGGTTGACATCCGCCAGGAAGAGTGGGGTGGGAATGACCTTCCCGCCGCGGCCGGCAACCAGTTCCGGGAAGATGGTCTTGATGGCCGCAACCGTATCCGGCTGGATGCTGGCAATCCAATGGGAACGCACATCCTCCCCGGTCAGGCTCTGACCGATGAGCAGGAAATTGGTCTGGGCCATGTAGCTCAGCAGTTCAGGTGTGGCGACCTGCGGGTAGACATAGGCCACTTTCACCGCCACGTGGAGCAGGAGATCGGCGTAGGCCGTGTATTCGCCCGGCTTGGCCTCCGTCGGGATGCGCACAATGACCGGGTAGATCCCCGAAGGCTGAGGGAAAAGCGGGTTGCGGCAGGAACCGCAGTAGTATACGAAGCCGTTCCCGAAGGCGGTTACAGCCGCATCCCCGCCGGGTGTATCCTTCTGGGACAGGATGCCGACCTTCCATTCGGTGTTCATCAACCCGGCGATGTACCCAGCCAGGAAGGCTTGCTGATCGACCGGGACGCCGGTGGCTCCGATGGTGGACAGGTTGGAGGCAGCCGGCAGGTCAGGGATGCCGATTGCCAGGAACTGCACTCCCGGAGCGGCGGCCGTCAATGCGGCCAGGCCCGGGTCAGGGGGTAGGGCAATGACGACTTTCAATGCCGGACCGGTCAGCGCCAGGTCCGTCGGGGTGAGGCTGTTGAGCACCTGCCAGCGCATGCCGTTGGCCTGCGCCAGGTCGTAGACCAGGGTCTGGTAGCTGTCTTTCTCCTTCTGCGGCATGTCGGCCGGCAGGACCAGGATGGCCAGCGGAACGGAAGCAGTTGGGCTGGCGGATGGATTGAGTGTTGGTGTGGAAGTGGCTGCTACCGGTGTCGGCGTGGCACGTCCGCCGCAGGCAGACAGCAGGAGGCAGGCGAGCAGAAAAAGGAGGTGTTTCGTTCGCACAAGGTTTCTCCAGGCAAGGATGGAAGTATTTTACCTGATATTAAAGTTTCAGAGCGCCTTTTGGGCGCTCTGATAAGGGAGGCGGAGAAGGTTCCCGCGAATGGTTATGCCTTGACGGCCACCTTGATGGTGCGTGGGCGGGCGGATTCGGCCTTGGCCAGGCGCAGGGTCAGCACGCCGTCAGTGATGCGGGCTTCGGCCTTGGCGGCATCCAGGGAAACCGGCAGTCGCAGGGTGCGGCTGAAGGAGCCGTGCGGCAGTTCACGCATCAGGTATTCTGACTCGTCAGCCTTGCCTGCGCCAGTGCCGCAGGCACAGGTGAACTCACCTTTGATGCTGACCTCATCGTCAAGCACCTGGATATTCAGGTCGTCAGCCTTCAGTCCGGGGACAAGGGCATTCAGGATGTAAGCATCGTCTTCTTCACGGACATCCACGGACAGGTTGAAATCATGCGAAGGTTCGAAGCCGGCCATGCGGGCCCAGCGGCGGGCCATATGATACGGGGTGGGGGCAATAAAGTAGGTCATTGGTAATCTCCTTAAGATATCGTTTGAACTTGAATATGCCGTCATGATATCGCCGCTCCGTTGGAATCCTGCATGAGCCGCGTTGGAGGAAGTGTAGAACATTGTTGGTGAATTATATGAAAAGTAAACAGGCTGTCCGTGTCCCTTCCAAGGCGGAGGAGTCAGGCTTTCTCCGGCAAGGTATAATCCTGGCATGGACAAACGCGGACTGGCTGCCATCCTCCTGGTCGGTGCTCTGGCAGGGCTGGGAGGCTATCTTTATCTCAGTTCGCGTCCCTCGCTGGGACGGACAGCCCGCCTGCGCGTCTGGCTGCGCGACCCGTCTGCCCACACGGACTGGATGGTGGGTGCCGGCACCCGCTGCGGCGATGCGCCGTTCCTCTTCCCCACGGATGGCTTCATCGGTTACCTGTGGGGCGACTCTTTCCGCCTTGGACACCGTCACCAGGGCATCGACATCTTCGGCGGGGGCGCGCCTGGCCGGACGGCGGTCGTATCCGCCTATCCCGGCCTGCTCACCCGGCTGCCTGGATGGAAGTCGGCGGTCATCGTGCGCGTCCCATCCGACCCGCTGCAGCCCGGCCGGACCATCTGGCTGTACTACACCCACATGGCAGATGCGAACGGCAGCTCATTCATTGCCCCGGATTTCCCGCCCGGCACGTTCGATAAACCAGTCCAGGCCGGGACGCTCCTGGGCTACCAGGGCGATTTCACCGGCGATCCAGACAACCCAACCGGGGTACACCTGCATTTCTCCATCGTGCTGGAGGATGGCAAAGGCGGTTTTCGCAATGAGCTGGATATCAATAATACGCTCAACCCTTCACCGTACCTGGGTCTGCCGCTGAATGCGAAGACGAGCACTGCTAGTTTGATCGTCTGCCAGGAACCGGCTCAGTAGGAGTGCATATGCTTGATTTCACTGAAAAAATCATACTGGTCACCGGGGCGGGAAAAGGGACCGGGCGCGGCGTGGCGGAAGCCGCCGCGGCGCTGGGTGCAGCTGTGGCTGCTAACGACATATCGCCGGTCAACCTGGATGAGACGGTGAAACACATACAGGCAAATGGTGGGCGGGTCAAAGCCTACGTGGAAGACATTGCCAAGAAAATGCCCGTCCAGACACTGCTCAATGCCGTACTGGATGATTTTGGACGGATCGATATCCTGATCAACTGCGCCGAGGTGGAACCACAGAAAAGCGTCTTCGAAATGGACGACTGGGACTGGCAGCGCACCCTGGACGTGAACCTGACCGGGGCCTTCCTGCTGACCCAATCGGCCGGACGGATCATGAAAGAAAAAGGCGGCGGCGTCATCCTGCATGTGGGCCAGCGCGCCAAAGGACCGGAAAAACGGGCGGCTTACTTTACCAGCAAGGCCGGGTTGGCGGCGTTATCCGCATTGACAGCCTATGAATTTTCCGAGTACGGCATCCGCGTCTACCACGTCCGGCCGGAGGAGACCGGGGATGCAGTCAAAGCTATCCTGGAGTTGTGCGGGTGAGAGGCTGATTCGCCGCAGGAGCAGGGCGAACGGTATAAAAAGATTAGAAAAATGATTGCAGCGGTGACCAGCTGGTCACCGCTGCCGTATTTAATGGTAGAGAATTGGCTCCACGCGCAGGTTCTCTTCTCCGACGGCGTCCTTGATCCTGGTCAACAGGTCGGCGCACAGGTTGGTGGTGTCATTGGGAAATTCGATCAGGTGGCCGAGACCTTCTTCAAAAATCAGGAAGGCAAAGCGGTCCTTGCCAGGATAGGAGATAAAAGTGCCGTGCAGGCGGCTGATGCGCCGGATGTCGCGTTGGGTGTCGCCCGTGGGCCGCAGGATGACCGTCAGGATCTGGGGTGGGTGGTCCTCGTCCAGCCTGGCAGGGAAGGTGCCAGTGGCCAGTTTCGGCGTCAGGACTGCCGGGGGCAGGGTGACCGGGGAACGCATTACACCAGCCTGGGCAGGTGGTGGATTTCCGACCTGCAGGGGGACTTCCGGCTCTTCCTCAGGAATATCCGGCGTCCTTGCGACCAGGGTATGGGAAGCAGGTGCAGCCTCAAAAGGCTGGTCATTTTCCCAATCGGGCGGGTCTTCAGGTGGGGGCGGAGCATCATCTGGCGCGGAAACCGGCTGCGATGTTGGTGGTTTTGGGTGGACTGGAGCGGGCCTCTCTGCCACGCGTTTTGGGGTTGGACCCGCCGGTTTGCGTTCGGCCTGCGGCTGTAAAACCATCTGGGCAGGTTCGGTCAGCCGGATCTCGGTTCGGATATCATCCACCAGCACCTTGGATGGATTGGATTGGGCATCCACTTTGCCTTCGGCCAGGATCACACCGCCGATTTCCAGGGCAAACTGGAACTTCTCCCAGGCGCGCGGGAAAACAACCAGCTCCATCGTGCCGGTGAGGTCTTCGAGTATGACCCAGGCCATCATTTTACCGGTCTTGGTCTGGTGCGGGCGGATGCCGGTCACCATGCCAGCCACACGGACTTTCTCTTCGTGCGCCGCTTCGTTCAGGGTGGCGGAGAAGTGACTGACCACGCGGCGGATCTCGTTCATGTAGGGCGTGAGCGGATGCTCGCCCATATACATGCCCATCAGCTCACGTTCCCAGTTGAGAGTCTCTCGCCGGTCGGCCTCCGGGACAAGCGGCAGGGTGACGCTCTCCGTGACACCCGTATGCGCCCCAAAAAGCGATAACTGCCCTGACTCGGCGGCGCGAAAGTGCGAGGAACTGACGGCCACAATTCGATCGAGGGTCTCAAGCATGGCATTGCGGCTGCCGAACTTATCCAGCGCGCCGACCTTGATGAGGCTCTCCAGGGCGCGCTTCCCGGCCGCCCGCAGGTCCACCCGGGTGGCGAATTCGTTCAGGTCCCGGAAGGCGCCCCCTTTGCTGCGCGCATTGCTGATCAGCTCCACCGGTCCCTGGCCGACATTCTTAATGGCGCCCAGCCCAAAGCGGATGGCTGGCTTCTGTCCCTGGCGGTCCTCGATGGTAAAGTCCCAACTGCTGGCATTCACATCCGGAGGCAGGACCTCCACGCCCATGTTACGGGCATCATTTACATAAAGAGCCATCTTGTCGGTCTCGTGCTTGGTGACCGAGAGCAGGGCGGTCATATACTCAACCGGGTAGTGCAGTTTCAGGAAAGCCGTCTCAACAGCCAGCAGGCCGTAGTCGGCGGCATGGGATTTGTTGAAGCCGTAGCGGGCGAACTCTTCCCAGTCGGTGAAAATGGCCTCTGCGGTCTCACGCGGGATGCCCTTGTTGGCGGCTCCCTCAACAAACTTGATGCGGTGTTTTTCGATCTCTTCCTTTTTCTTCTTGGAAATCGCACTGCGCAGGTTATCCGCCTCAGAGGGGCTGTAGCCGGCCAGATCGACGGCGGCGCGCATGATCTGTTCCTGGTAAAGCGGGATGCCGTAGGTGTCACAAAAGATCGGCTCCATGGCAGGGTGGCGGTACTCCACCTCGGCTTCGCCGTGCATACGGCTGATGTAATCGGGGATGAAATCCATCGGGCCCGGACGGAAAAGCGCCACCATGGCGATGATATTTTCCAGTCCGGTCGGCTTCATCTGCACCAACCACTTGGTTATGCCCGAACCCTCGAACTGGAAGACTCCCATGGTATTACCTTCGCCCAGGAACTTGTAGGTCTCCGGATCATCGGTGGGGATGGTATCCAGCGTATAAGTGATCCCGTGGCGCTTGCGGATGGCATCACAGGCGCGTTCCATGATGGTCAGGGTGGCCAGGCCGAGGAAATCCACTTTGAGCAGCTTGAGTTTGTCGATGATGCCCATCTCGAACTGCGTGACCGTTTTAACCGGCGTCTCTTCTGCATTGCTGGTCGGGCGATGCAGCGGCAGGTATTCCATGAGCGGCTTATCCGAGATGACCACCCCGGCGGCGTGCGTGCCGGCATTACGCACCACCCCTTCCATGCCGGAGGCTGTGTCGATCAAATCACGCATCGCTCCGCTGGAGTCGTAGATCTCTTTCAGACCCGGTACCTCTTTGAAATTGTGCTCAATAATGTCTTTGAGCAGGACTGCCTTGGCCGGAACGTTCGGCATGAGCTTGGCGATCCGGTCGACTTCCGGAATGGGGATATCCATCACGCGCGCCACATCCCGCAGCGCGGCACGCGCGCCCAGCGTACCGAAGGTGATGATCTGGGCCACTTTATCCTGGCCATATTTATTTACCGCATATTCCAGCATTTCGGCCCGGCGGTCATCCGGGAAGTCCAGGTCAATATCCGGCATGGAGATGCGCCCGGGGTTAAGGAAACGCTCGAAGAGCAGAGCGTGCCGGATCGGGTCTATCAAGGTGATGAGCAGGGTGTAAGCCACGATGGAGCCCTCGCCTGAGCCGCGCGTGTTGTACCAGATGTTGCGCTCGCGGGCAAACCGGCACAGGTCCCAGACGATCAGGAAATAGGCATCGAAACCCATTTTATGGATGATGCCCAGTTCATAATCGAGGCGGGTCTGGATCACTTCGCTGTCGGCGCGTTCCCCATAACGCTGCTTTGCGCCTTCTTCGCATAATTCGCGCAGGTATTTCTCCGGGGTCTGTCCTTCAGGAACCTCGAACCGGGGCAGACGGTAATGCTTGACGCTCAGATCCACGTTGCAGCGCTCGGCGATCAGCAGGGTATTGTTCAGGGCGTCCGGCACCTCGCCAAACAGGCGCTCCATCTCCTGCGGGGAACGCAGATAGTAAGTGGGACCGGTCATGCGCATCCGCTCGGGATCATTGAGCAGGGCACCGGTCTGGATGGCCAGCAGGATGTCCTGCAGCCGGGCATCGGCAGGCTCAATATAATGAACATCGTTGGTGGCGATGAAGCGGGAACCGTAGTGATGACCCAGCTCCAGCAAGGACCGGTTGATGGCATCCAATTCAGGGATATCGTGCTGCTGGAGTTCAAAGAAAAAATTATCCCGGCCGAAGGCCTGGTAATACCAGTCGATCGTCTGGCGGGCTGCCTCCATTTGACCCTGGTTGAGCAGGCGCGGCACCTCGGCAGACATGCAGCCGGTGGTGCAGATCAAGCCTTCGGTATGCCTGGCAAGGAACTCTTTGTCAATGCGTGGATAATAATAGAATCCTTCCAGCTGGGCCGCCGAAGCGATCTGAAGAAGATTCTTATAGCCGGTCTCGTTCTCAGCCAGCAGCAGCAGGTGGGATGAACGGCGGTCCTCCCGGGCGTCATGTTCCTGCATGGACCTGGCAGAAAGATACGCTTCGAGTCCTATGATGGGTTTAATGCCGGCTTCTTTGGCGGTGTTATAAAACTCGATCACGCCAAACATGGTGCCATGGTCGGTGATGGCCAGGGCGGGCATATCCATCTCCTTGGCACGCTTGACCAGCTTCTTGATGTTCGAGAAGCCATCCAGCAGGGAGTATTCAGTGTGAACGTGGAGGTGGGCGAAGGACATGGCTACCGTTATACCGTCATAAAGATGTCACCACGAAGGAACACGAAGAGCACCAAGGAAAAAGAGCAATAATTATGAATAGAGGCAACGCGATTATAGCACGCCTGTTTGGCTTAAAAAATGCGGGGAGAAGAGAGTAGAGAACGGGGAGCAGTGAATAGTGTTTGAAGATATTAAGCTGCGGGGTTATCCTCATGGAGAATGAGGGAATTAAAGTCACTTAATTATTATTTTCCGCGGAACGAATAGTCAATATGTGCGATCCAGGAGAGGCGGCAGGTGATGGGAAAGGAATGATGACCGGGAATCCTGCCGGATTGTGGGAATATCCCTTTTCTGTGACAAGATTCGTTCCGCGTATCGAAGAAAAAACGAATAGGAGGGTGGAAGGTGAAAATGGAAGGAGAAAACGGGTGAAGAAATGAGAAATGCGTCGTGCATAAAACAAACCTAGCACATTAGTTCTACAACGTCAAGGGATTCCCGGGTTTATAATAGAGGCAGAAAATACACCAGGAGGAAGCCCATGCTGCGCGTCTACAATACCCTCACCCACAAGAAGGAAGAATTCCAGACCCTGGAGCCGAAGGTGGTCAAGATGTACGTCTGCGGCCCGACAGTTTATTCCGACGCGCACATCGGGCATGCCATGTCGGCCATCGTCTTTGATGTGGTGCGGCGTTACCTGGAATACCGCGGTTACGAGGTGCGTTACGTGATGAACTTCACCGACGTGGACGACAAGATCATCAAGCGCGCCAACGAACAGGGCATGGATCCACAAGTACTGGCGGAAACCTATATCCTGGCCTACCGGAGGCACCTGGATGACCTGAATGTCCTGACTGCCACGGTCAACCCACGCGCCACCCAGACCATGGACCAGATCCAGGCCATGATCCGCGGCCTGATCGATAAAGGCTTCGCCTACCCGGCCAAAAACGGGGATGTGTATTTCCGCATCAGCAAGGACCCGGATTACGGCAAGCTTTCCGGGCGCAGGATCGAAGATATGCAGGCCGGGGCACGCGTCGAGATCGAGGAAGAAAAAGAACACCCGATGGACTTTGCCATCTGGAAGGCTGCCAAACCGGGTGAACCCGCCTGGGACTCGCCCTGGGGCAAAGGCCGTCCGGGCTGGCACATCGAGTGCTCGGCCATGAACCTGGCCATCCTGGGCGAACAGATCGATATCCACGGCGGCGGCAACGACCTGATCTTCCCGCACCACGAGAATGAGATCGCCCAGAGCGAATCCTTCACCGGCAAGCAGTTCGCCCGTTACTGGATGCACAACGGCATGCTACAGCTGCAGGGCGAGAAGATGTCCAAGAGCATTGGCAACCTGGTAACGATCGACGATTTCCTGAGCCGGCATGAAGCCGATGCCCTGCGCATGATGGTGCTGAACGGTTCCTACCGGGCACCGCTTTCCTATTCAGACAGTATCATGGATGCGGCCGAGCGCGGCCTGGACCGTTTGCGCTCCGCCCTGAAACCGGCCCCCTCAGGCGCCCCGGGCGCATCCGTGGAGGCACGGGCGGCGCTGGACCAACAGACCGAGACGACCCAGCAGACCTTTTTGGATGACATGGATGACGATTTCAATAGCTGCGGCGGGCTGGCGGCGATCTTCGAGCTGGTGCGGGCGGTCAACACCGCCCGGGATGCCGGGGCCACGGATGCCCAACTCAAACCTGCACAGGAAACCCTGCGGAGACTGACGGGCGTGCTGGGCCTGCGCCTGGTCGAAAAGAAAGGTTCCGGCGGAGACGCTGACAAGTTCATTGCCCTGCTGGTGGAGCTGCGCAACGAGGCGCGCCAGCAGAAGAACTGGGCGATGTCAGACCTTATTCGTGACCGGCTGAAGGACCTCGGGGTGATGATCGAAGACGGCAAGGACGGAACCACCTGGCATTGGTAAACCCTTCCCATCCTCCCCAAATGGACGGGTAGGGTTGATGGGGTTATCCACTCGATTGATGCTGCACTGAAAGCTCAACCCCCACCTGCCCGGAGGGCGGAGGGGGTTGATTTGGGGAGGATGTCCCAAAGGGATTCAATGTCGGATTTGGGGGAGGTGCCCGAAGGGCGGAGGGGGTTGCGGTAGAATTATCCAATGCCTCTCAAAAGAGCCAATCCCAAGAGCTACGAACTTGCCCGCCAATTGCGCAAGGTGCCCACACCTGCAGAGGAAAAACTGTGGGCGATCTTACGTGGAGACAAACTGAATGGTGTGCATTTCAGAAGGCAGCACGCCATCGGCAAATACGTTATTGATTTCTGCTGCGTGAAAAGGAAATTGGCCATCGAATTGGATGGCAGCCCTCACCTGGAGCAGACCGAGTATGATATCCAGAGGACGGCTTACCTGGAATCGCTGGGGTACAAAGTGATCCGATTTTGGAATGGTCAGGTGATGAAGGATATTGAGGGCGTTATCCACTCGATTGAAGCTTCGCTGAACGACGAGTAAATTATTGCACCCGCTTGGATTTGAATTTCTCGTCGGTCCAACCCCCACCCGGCCGGAGGGCGGAGGGGGTTGATTTGGGGGAGGTGCCCGCAGGGCGGAGGGGGTTGATTTTCTCGCCGCTCGTCCCGACAACACATGACTATCAATTTTGCCAAAAAACAACCTGAAATCTCTCAATTTGCCCCGATTCCGGAGGAACAATTCGTTCAAAATGCCAACCGAAAGCCCCTTTACCCCCCATGCGTCTTTTATCAAAGAAGTGTTCGTTATTCGTCCCAACTGCAACTTGCAGGGTTTTCTCAAAGTTTATAAATATTATGTCATTGCTAGGCGCTCTTTGCCGAAGCAATCTCCCAATTAGGCGAGGGGATTGCTTCAGGCCGGAAGAGCACCGGCCTTCGCAATGACATTTTCCAGGAAGTGCTCGACTTTGAGAAGATCCAGCTACAACTTACCGCTCGCGTTGACAGCCCCCTTGCCTGACGGTACAATCAAATCATCACTTATCTTTTATAAAGGAGATTGGATATGATCAATGAATTCAAAGCATTCATCATGAAAGGCAATGTCATGGACCTGGCGGTTGCCGTGATCATCGGCACCGCCTTCGGCAAGATCATCTCTTCCCTGGTGAGCGACATTCATCATGCCAGTGATCGGCCTGATCCTCGGCGGGATCGATTTTACAGGCCTGGCTTTCACCGTTGGAAGTGCCAAGCTCACTTATGGCAATTTCATTAATGCCTTGATCGATTTCCTGATCATTGCCCTGGTGATTTTCCTGCTGGTCAAGGCACTTGACAACCTCAAGAAAAAGCCCGCTCCCGTTGTTCGCCGAACCAGTCACCAAGGAATGCCCGCACTGCTTCACCACCATTTCCGATCAAGGCTACCCGCTGCCCGAACTGCACTTCGGAATTGGGATAACGTTAATCGTTATTCGGGATTCGTAATTGGGCTACCAAAACTGCGGATCACGAATAACGAATAACGAATTACACTCCTCATGGATTTCCTCGATAAACTCAACCCCCAGCAGCGTCAGGCTGTGACGGCTGGGGCTGGTCCCATTCTGGTTCTGGCCGGACCCGGCTCCGGCAAGACGCGCGTCCTGACCCAGCGGGTGGCCTATTTGATCGCCTACGAAGGTGTGCGCCCTTACCAGATGCTGGCCGTCACCTTCACCAACAAGGCCGCCCGGGAAATGGGCAACCGTGTGCGTGACATGCTGGGGGAACTGGCCTCGGATGGTCTCTGGCTGGGGACCTTCCATTCCGTCTGCGCCCGGCTGCTGCGGCGTGAGTTGGAGCACCTGCCTTTTGATGCAAATTTTGTGATCTATGATGACGATGACCAGCAGCGCGTGGTCAAGGGTGCCATCCGCGACCTGAACCTGGACGATAAGACCTATCGTCCACAGTCGGTGCATGGGGCGATCTCGCGCGCCAAGAATGAGTTGATCTTCCCGGAAGAGTATCCCGTCCAGACCTATCGCGACGAGGTGGTCAAGCGCGTCTACAAACGCTACCAGGAATTGTTGAAGCAAAACAACGCCGTGGACTTCGACGACCTGCTTCTGTGGACGGCGCACCTGCTGTCTGAATTCCCGGCTGTGCGCGAGAAGTATGCCAAGCGCTTCCGGCATGTGCTGGTGGATGAGTTCCAGGATACCAATTTTGCCCAGTATGTCCTGCTGAAGCACCTGGCGTCAGTGCATGGAAACATCTTCTGTGTGGGAGATCCTGATCAGTGTTTCCCGGTCGGAACCATTATTACCACACCCGATGGGGATAAATCAATTGAAAACCTCGAATCAGCCGCCCAAGTAATTGCTGCGAGCGGACGTGGTTCAGTACTTCCTTCCGTCATCAGCCACATCGGCCAAAGACATTTCGAAGGAAATTTGGTTAATATATCAACACAGAATGGATATTCTCTTCAGGTTACTCCCAACCATATTGTTTTCGCCCGGCTTGGCCTCCAACCTGGCCTCCATTATGTATATTTGATGTATCGAAGGGACAAGGGCTTCCGGATCGGTATTGCCTCCCACGCCCGCAGCGATGGCGTTAGTGCGGAGCTACAAATGGGTTTACGTGTACGGAGCAACCAGGAAAATGCAGATCGCATCTGGGTGCTTAAGATTTGTCAAGGTCGCGATGAAGCTCATTACTGGGAAGCTTTTTATTCCTTTAGATATGGGGTTCCCACCACTGTCTTCCACGTACGCGGCCGGCGAATGCGCATGTCGCAAGAATATTTAGACCGCTTGTTCAAAGCGATCAATACCGAGGAGAATGCCAAACTGCTCCTAGCTGACCTGGAAATAGATTGGCGGTATCCTCATTTCATCCCGCAAGGCACATATCGAAATGTTGTCAACTTACGCTATTTTGGAGATGGCAGGATTACCAAGGAATCACCCTGGCATGCTCATCGGGTGGACTTGTGGAGCAGCGAACCAGACTTGGCGGAGGAACTGAAAACTCTCGGCTATAACCCGCGCATTCGCAGCAGAAAAAACTGGCGGGTGGGGATGAACCGCCTGCAATACGACGACATCCAGGATGCAGCCCAGAGACTAAGTCGGGATGCAGGTAATGCAGATATCGTAATTGGTGCATTTCTTGTAGATAAGGGGAACTCTCCCATCGCACCACGTTTTAGTCTGATGCCGGCCAGCCAACTCCACCCATCCATGATTGTAGCAGTTGAAAAAGATGGCAAAATTGTCGAAGAGGTGATTTCCGACGTATCGCGCCAGCCATATAATGGCGAAGTATACGATCTGGAAATCGATAACCTCCACAATTATCTTGCCGGCGGTATTGTTGTTCACAATTCCATTTACCGCTGGCGCGGCGCGGATTACCGCAACGTCCAGCGCTTTGAGCAGGATTTCCCGGAGGCACAGGTGATCCTGCTGGAGCAGAACTACCGCTCCAAGCAGACCATCCTGAACGCCGCCATGGCAGTGATCGACCGCAACCCGCACCGCCGGCGCAAGAACCTGTTCAGTGACCGCGGGGCGGGCGATAAAGTTACTTACTATGAGGCGCTCGACGATTACAGCGAGGCCGCCTTCGTGGTGGATACCATTGCCAACCTGGTCGCCAGCCGGAAGGTTGAGCCGGGCGATTGCGCCGTGATGTACCGCACCAATGCCCAATCCCGCCTGCTGGAAGAGGCTTTTCTGCAAGCGCGCCTGCCCTACCGGCTGGTCGGGGCGCAACGCTTCTACGGGCGGCGCGAAGTCAAGGATATGATCGCCTACCTGCGGCTGGTGCACAATCCGGCCGATGAAATCTCCCTGGATCGCGTGATCAACCTGCCGCCGCGCGGCATTGGCGAAAAGACCGTCGTGGCGCTGCACAGCATCGCGCACGGCGCGTCCACCTCTCCGGCAGCAGTGCTGATGGACCTGGCCAGGGGGGATGCCTCACCTTTTTGGCCGCAGTTCAGCGGCCGGGCGGCGCTACCCCTGGCTGATTTCGGAGCCCGGCTGGCCAACTGGCGGGCCGAGGCGCCACGTGCCACCGTCACCGAACTGTTCGACCGCATCGCCAGCGATATCAAGTATAAAGAGTACATTGACGATGACACCGAGGAAGGCGCCGAACGCTGGGAAAATGTCCAGGAGCTGCGCCGTCTGACCCTTGAATACGCCGACCGCACCCTGACCGATTTCCTTGAAACGGTGGCGCTTATCTCGGACCAGGATACCCTGTCGGAAGGCAAGAACGCCCCGACCCTGCTGACCCTGCACGCCGCCAAGGGTCTCGAATTCGGCGCGGTCTTCATCATCGGTCTGGACGATGGCATCCTGCCGCACAGCCGGTCTTTTGACGACCCGGAAGCGATGGAAGAGGAGCGCCGGTTGTTCTACGTGGGCATCACGCGCGCCGAGGACCGGTTGTACCTGCTGCGGGCACTGCGGCGCGGCGGGCGCGGCTACAGTGAGGAAACCATCCCCTCGCGTTACCTGGACGACATCCCACCAGAATTCCTCGCCGGCAAATCGCGCGGCGGAGCTTCCTTTCGCACAACCAGGCAGGCCTCCACGCCGGCGTGGCTGCGGGCCGAGCCGCTTTCAGGCACTGAACCCGTGGCAAGGTTCCGGGCCGGGATGCGGGTGCAGCACCCCACCTGGGGCGAAGGCCTGGTCTTGAACAGCCGGCTCCAGGACGATGATGAGACCGTGGACGTGGTGTTTGAAGCGGTCGGCATCAAGCGCCTGGCAGCGAGCCTGGCGAATTTAACCATCTTGAAAAGTGAGCGTTAAGCAAGGAATTCTCCATGCTCAGAAACCTGCCCGACACCCCCGAATCCCTGATCGCCTGGACCTGGCCCGAAATCGAGCCGCATTATCAAGAGCTTGAATCCTGCTCCATTACTGCGGAGAACGTGGACGCCTGGCTGGCAGACTGGTCGAGCCTCGGCGAATGCATCGAAGAAATGCATGCACGCCTGGCAGTGGCAACCTCGATCAACACTGCAGATGAGGCAGCTGAGCAGCGCATGCACAGTTTTCTTGACGGCATCTTCCGTAACGTCATGACTGCCGAACAGAGGCTCAAGCAAAAACTGCTCGCCAGCCGGCTCGAACCGCAGGGTTTTGAAATCCCGCTGCGTAACATGCGTGCAGAAGCCGACCTCTTCCGAGCAGCCAACCTGCCTCTGTTGGCCGAACAGCAGAAACTTGCCATACGGTACGATAAGATCTATGGCGCGCAAACCGTACCGTGGGAAGGCCAGGAAGTCACCCTGACCCGCCTGGCTTTGAATTTTCAACAACCGGACCGGGAGCGCAGGGAAAAGGCCTGGAAGCTCAAGGCGGGGCGCCAACTGGCGGATGTGGAAGCCATCAACGAACTGTGGGTGAAATTCATGGATGTGCGTGCCAGGATCGCCCAAAATGCCAACAAGTCCTCCTACCGTGAATACGCCTGGCAGCAGAAACTGCGCTTTGATTACACGCCTGAAGACTGCAAATCCTTTGCAGCGGCCATCGAGCAGGTGGTCGTCCCGGCGGCGACGCGCATTTATGAAAAACGCAAGGAGGAGCTCGGACTCAAATCGCTGCGCCCCTGGGACCTGGTGGATGGGTGGTTCAACCGTCCCGCGCTTCCTGCGGACGCTCCGAGGCTCAAACCATTCACTTCCATCGATGAACTCAAGCAGGGTGTCTCAGCCATCTTCCATAAGGTGGACCCGGTGCTGGGTGGCTATTTCGATATCCTGCTGGCCGAGGGGCTGACCGACCTGGCAAACCGCAAGAACAAGGCTCCCGGTGCATATTGCACATCATTTACTTCCATCCGCAAACCATTTATCTTCGTCAATGCTGTTGGCATGCATGATGATGTGATGACAACCCTGCATGAATCCGGGCATGCTTTTCACGTTTTCGAGACTGCCGGAATCCCCTACCTCCAACAACTGGCTGTGCCGATGGAATTTTCCGAGGTGGCCTCGATGGGCATGGAACTGCTGGCTTCCCCATACCTGACCAGGCATAACGGCGGTTTCTATTCAGAATTCCGAGGCAGCCCATGCTCGCATCGAACACCTTGAGAGCATGCTGCTCTTCTGGCCCTTTATGGCCGTGGTGGATTTGTTCCAGCAATGGGCCTACGAAAACCCCGCCCAGGGTGCGGATCCCGCAGCCTGCAACTGCCAGGTGGGGCGAATTATGGGACCGTTTCCTGCCTGGTGTGGATTGGAGCGGTCTCGAAGAGGTCAAGATGACCGGCTGGCACCGCAAACTTCACATCCACACAGTACCGTTCTATTATGTGGAATACGGCCTGGCACAGTTGGGAGCGGTCCAGATATTTGGAAATGCGCTGAAGGACCAGGCTGGAGCGGTGGCTGCCTATCGCAAGGCGCTGGCACTGGGTGGAACGGAAACCCTGCCGCAGCTGTTCGCAACAGCCGGAGCCAGGTTTGCTTTTGATTCAGCCATTCTGAAGACCGCGGTGGACTTGATGGAAAAGGTTATTGGCGAATTGGAAGAAATAAATTAGCTGTACATATCAGCCTTGCAGAGGTTAAAGTTTTCCATACCAAAAGCAGACCAGGATCCTTCAAAACCTTTGCAAGGCTAAGAGCACCTAACACGTGTGCCTGCTGCACAGTGCAGGCAAAACCCACGCTCCGGCGGCGCCTGTACCCCGAAGGGGCATCCCCGCCGCCGAGGACGGCGACGGGAGCAGTTTTGTTAGTGGACTAAAGGAGACAAAATGGAATACACCAACCTTGGTAAGAGCGGACTCAAGGTTTCCCGACTGTGCCTGGGCATGATGACCTATGGCTCGTCCAGTTGGCGGAAGTGGGTACTGGACGAAGAACAATCGCTGCCTTTTGTCAAACGCGCCCTGGATGCCGGGATCAATTTCTTCGATACAGCCGATGTGTATTCAGTTGGCGCGAGTGAGGAGGTGCTTGGCAACACTCTCAGGACCTGCGGGGTCAAGCGCGAGAATGTTGTCATCGCCACCAAGGTCTTTAATCAGATGAGCGACGATGTCAACGACCGGGGGCTTTCGCGCAAGCACATCCTGGATTCGATCGACCGTTCGCTGCGCCGCTTGAAGATGGATTATGTGGACCTGTACCAGATCCATCGCTGGGACAATGCCACACCGATCGAAGAGACGATGGAGGCACTGAACGACGTGGTCAAGTCGGGCAAGGCCCGCTATATCGGCGCCTCATCCATGTTTGCCTGGCAGTTTGCCAAAGCCCAGTACACCGCTGATCTGCACGGCTGGAGGCGTTTTGTCTCAATGCAGAATCATTACAACCTGGTTTATCGCGAAGAAGAGCGCGAGATGATCCCTCTCTGCATCGACCAGGGCATCGGTTTGATCCCATGGAGTCCCATGGCACGCGGTTTCTTCGGCGGGAACCGCCACAGGCAGGGCGGCGGGGAGACGGTACGCGCCCAAACAGATGATTTTGCTGGAATGTTGTATTACCGACCGGAGGATTTCACGGTGGCCGACCGCGCCTGGGAGGTCGCCAGGGGCCGAAACGTGAGCGCTTCGCAGGTGGCCCTGGCCTGGATATTGAGCAAAGCTTACGTTACTGCCCCCATCATCGGTGCAAGCAAGCTGGAGCATCTCGACCAATCCATTGCCGCATTGGAAATCAAACTTGCACCCGAGGAGATCAAGCGTCTCGAAGAACCATACCAGCCGCATCCCGTGCTGGGACATTCGTAGAAACGGAGGGTATTTCCATGCAATGGAAACTGCTCTGGCAGATCTTCTGGCTCTTCACCAAGGTGGCCATGTTCTCGTGGGGCGGCGGGCCGGCCTCGCTGGGACTCATGCAACGCGAAGTCGTCTCGGCCGGGTGGCTGACACCGGATGAATTCGCGGACGATATTGCCCTGAGCAACGCCCTGCCGGGTCCGACCGCGCCGCAGGCTTCCGCCTACGTCGGCTATAAAATGGCCGGATGGGCGGGTGCGCTCACTGCCGTAGCCGGGACGGTGGTGCCGGCGACCCTGCTGATGCTTATCCTGATTATTGGCTTTTTCAGTATTAAAGACAATTTGTATCTGAAAGCCGCAATCAAGGGAGTTCGCCCGTTCGTGGTCGGTCTGCTGGCCTGGACAGCCTACCAGATAGCTATAACCGTTTTCAACCTGGACAAGCAGGGAATTGGTGCCTCTTTCGTCCATAGTTGGGACAAGTGGCTGATCGTGCTGGGCACCTTCCTGATCCTGACCTTCACGAATATCAGCCCCATCTGGTTGGTATTGGCCACCGCGGGGATCGGATTGATCTTTTTCCGTTGAAGCGACTCATCCAGAGTAAAATAAGCCCATGATCAACAAGTTGAAAATCGTCATACCGACTGCCGGATGGGCCACCCGGGTACGCCCTCAGACCTGGTCCAAACCCAAGCCTTTGGTCAGTGTGGCAGGGCGGACCACTCTCGACCATCTACTGGACTCGTTTCAAAGCGTGCCCTCCCATGAGACGGCTGAATACGTGATCATCCTGGGTCCTTACCTGGGCGAGACGCAGATCCCGCCCTACATGAAAGAGCACTATCCCGGATACCAGGTCCATTACGTGGTGCAGTCAGTGATGCGCGGCCAATCAGACGCATTATGGCTGGCGCGCCAATACCTTGAAGGTCCAATGATCATGTGCTTCTCCGACACACTGATCGAGACCGATTTCTCCTTCCTGGCCAACGAAAAAGCCGATGGCATAGCCTGGGTCAAGCAGGTCCCGGACCCGCGCCGGTTTGGCGTGGCAGAGGTGGACCAGGATGGCTGGATCACCCGGCTGATCGAAAAACCGGCCAACCTCGACAATAACCGCGTGGTGGTGGGTTGTTACTTTTTTCGCGAAGGCCTGGAGCTCATCTCGGCCATTGAAGAACAGATGAAACAAAAGAAATCCTTGAAAGGCGAATACTTTCTCGCAGACGCGATCAACATAATGGTCGAACGCGGCTTAAAAATACGCACCCGGAGCATTGACGCCTGGCTGGATATGGGCACGATCGAGGCGATACTGGAAACCAATCGTTACCTGCTGGCACATGGGCGGGATAATACCAACAGCGTCAACCGTAAAAATGTGGAAATAATGCCGCCGGTGTTCATTAACGAAAGCGCCACCATCAACGATTCCACCATTGGCCCAAATGTCTCCATCGGTGCGGATTGCATCATCAGCAACAGTCGTGTGGAGGACAGCATCCTTGAGACCGGGGTGGTGATAGAATCGGCCGCTTTGAAGGGCTCCTTTATCGGCCGGCAGGCCCGAATCACGGGGCGCTCCGCCGCATCAACGCCCATGGTGTTGAATATCGGTGATAACAGTTCGGTCATTTTAAAGTAATCATGCTTTATATTTGATGGGACAGGCCAGATACTGTGACAATCTTTTGCTGGATGATTCTGTAATATGGGTGAAATGGTGGAATGCCACTCCGGCTTCACGTATGCTGACAGGCCGGTTGCGCTGACCTGGCAGGGTCAACGCCTGGAAATCATCCAGATCCTGGCCGAGTGGCGCACGCCGGAGAAAAAGCTTTTCCGTGTACGTACCACCGACAGCCGGGAATTTGAACTGGCATACAGCCCGGCAACGGATGAATGGCAAATTGAAAACACTTAGGAGGTTGGATGCAGGAAATCAATGATCAGCAGCATCTCTCGAAACGTGTTTCCGGTTTAAAACCTTCCGGGATACGTAAGTTCTTTGATATTGCCGCCACCATGAAGGAGGTCATTTCGCTGGGGGTCGGTGAGCCGGACTTCACCACGCCCAGGCCAATCCTGGAAGCTGGCGTGCGTTCCCTGCGGGCCGGGCAAACCCATTACACCTCCAATGCCGGCAAGTTCGAGCTGCGCCAGGCTGTTGCTGATCACCTCAAGGACCTTTACAAGGTGCGTTACGATCCTGAAAACGAAATCATCATTACCGTGGGAGTATCCGAGGCACTCTACCTGGTGATGAACGCCCTGCTCGACCCGGGTGACGAGGTGATCATCCCGACACCCTGCTTTGTCTCCTACCAGGCTGAAGTCCTCCTGGCGGGCGGCGTGCCGGTGGAAATTCCAAGCTGCCCCGAAGACAATTTTCAACTGGACCCGGAAAAGATCCGCCGGGCGATCACACGGCGGACCAAGGTCATCTTTATCGGTTATCCCAACAACCCGACTGGCGCGGTGGCCTCACGGCAGATCCTGGCTGAAGTGGCGAAAATAGCCGAAGAAAAGGACCTGTTGATCGTTTCGGATGAGATCTACGACCGGCTGGTCTATGACCACCAGCACGTCTGCGTCCCGGCGCTGGATGAGGCTACCCGGCGCAGGACCATCCTGCTGGGTGGTTTCTCGAAAGACTATGCCATGACCGGCTGGCGCATCGGTTACGCCTGCGGCCCAAGTGACATCCTCAAGGGGATGGTGCGCATCCACCAGTATACGATCATGTCAGCTCCCACGACCGCCCAGGATGCCGCCTTGATCGCCCTCGCAGATGGCGAGAAACACGTTCAAAAAATGCTGGCTGAATACGGCCGGAGACGCCGTTTGATCGTGGATGGCCTAAACCGGCTTGGCCTGACCACCTTTGAACCACACGGGGCCTTCTACGCATTCCCAAATGTGACCGCCTCCGGAATGGACGATGAAACCTTTGCAGAGACATTGCTGCACGAAGAACATGTGGCAGTGGTGCCGGGAAACGCCTTCGGCCCCGGCGGTGAAGGGTTTGTGCGCTGTTGTTATGCCACCGCTTACGAACAGATCGAGGAAGCATTGCAGCGCATGGAAAGGTTCATGAACCGGCACGGATAACCCGGCCGGTAAATCGTTCAGGAGAATATCATGCAACCTCATTTGTTGGTCGCACAATTGCGCTTCGCCCGGAGTGAATTTGTCCGCGCTCTCGAGGGTGTTTCCGAGCAGGATGCCGTGCGCCGGCTGATGCCGATGAACTGCATCAGCTGGATGGTGGGCCATCTTGCCAACCAGGAACACCGCTACTGGGTCATCTTTGCACAGAATAAAAATGTTGCGCCTGGCCTCTACGAACTGGTCGGATACGGCAAGCCTGCCAGCACCCCGGCGCTGGGGGATATGTGGGCAGCCTGGCGGAAGGTGACGGCTGTGGCGGATGAATACCTGGACACCCTGACACCTGAGCTCATGCAAGGTTACCTGCTGCGGGATGGAAAACCGGTTGACGAGAGCATCGGCACTCTATTGTTGCGGAATATCTACCACTACTGGTACCACACCGGTGAGGCTTCGGCAGTCCGGCAGATGTTGGGGCATACCAATCTCCCCGAGTTTGTGGGCGATATTAACACGGCCGCCTACCGCCCGGAAGAATAAGAGAGAAAATGTCTGACTGGCTGGAAAATGCAGTCTTCTATGAGATCTATCCTCAATCGTTTTTTGACTCGAACGGCGATGGAATTGGCGACCTGCCCGGGATCCTGCAAAAATTGGAATATTTTCATTACCTGGGCATCAACGCAGTGTGGCTCAACCCGTGCTTTACATCGCCTTTCCAGGATGCCGGTTATGATGTGAGTGACTTTTACCAGGTGGCCCCGCGCTATGGGACAAACGACGACCTGCGCAGGCTTTTCGCGGAGGCGGGCCGGCTCGGCATCCGGGTCATGCTGGACCTGGTGCCCGGTCACACCTCGACGGAATGTGCCTGGTTCAAGGAATCCTGCAAGGCGGAACGCAATCCGTATTCGGATTGGTACATCTGGACGGACAGCGTCTGGACCTGGAATGCGCCCGGCGTGCAGATGGTCATCGGCTATGCCGAACGTGACGGCAACTACATCACGAATTTCTTCCACTTCCAGCCCGCCCTGAATTACGGTTTCGCCAACCCCGACCCGAAGTATCCCTGGCAGCAGCCCGTGGATGCTCCCGGGCCCCAGGCCGTGCGCCGGGAACTGCAGAACATCATGAAGTTCTGGCTCGACCTGGGTGCGGGCGGTTTCCGGGTGGACATGGCCGGCTCACTGGTCAAGAACGATCCGGGCAAACAGGAGACTGCCCTGCTCTGGCAGGAGATGCGCGCCTGGCTGGACGGCGCCTATCCCGAAGCGCGCCTGGTCTCCGAGTGGTCCAACCCAACCGTGGCGATCCCGGCCGGTTTCCACATGGACTTCCTGCTGCCGTTTGCCAGCCCGGCATATCTGGCACTTTTTGCAATGAAGAAGCTCCCGGCTTCGTCCCGGGGGACCTCCAGTTCGTGTTTCTTTGATCCAGACCAGCCGGGTGACATCCGTGCGTTCCTGGATGATTACCTGCCGCTTTACCTGGCCACGCGCGAAAAGGGTTTTATCGTCATTCCAAGCGGCAACCATGACACCACCCCGCGCCTGGGCAACGGGCGCATGCCGCGCGACCTGGAACTGGTCTTCCTTTTCCTGATGAGCATGCCAGGTGTACCATTCATTCACTACGGGGATGAGATCGGGATGCATTCTCCGGACGGTCTGAAATCAAAAGAAGGCGGTTATGGACGCACCGGGGCACGCACCCCCATGCAGTGGGACAGCTCCTCCAACGCCGGTTTTTCCAGCGCACCCAAGGACCGGCTTTACCTGCCGGTTGAGGATTCCCCGGACCGGCCCAACGTGGCCGCGCAGCGTGCGCAGGCCGACTCTCTGTTGAACCATATCCGCCAGCTCATCGCCTTGCGCAAGGCTCATCCGGCCCTGTGTGCCAGCGGTTTGTTTGAGCCGGTATATGCCGAGGCGGGAAAGCTGCCGTTCGTTTATAAGAGACAATTGGGGGATGAACAACTGCTCGTGGCAATCAATCCAGCCAACCAGCCCTGTGAGGTAACGCTGGACGGCTCAATTTCTGCTCAAGTGCCCGAAAGGCTGTATGGTGAAACAGATGTCTTTCGGCGCGCAGGTTCCACCTGGCAGTTGCACCTGGCGGGGGTATCTGGAGGCATCTACCGGGTCCAGGGATGATTGGTGACATTTGAATAATTCTGGGGCACGAGTCCCCTTCGGCATTCCCCGTGATCTGGCGGTGATCGCCATCGCCATTTTCATCTGGGGATTGGGCGAAGGGTTGTTCATTTTCTTTTATCCACTTTCCCTGCAGCACTGGGGCATGAACCCGGTGCAGATCGGCGTCGTGCTCAGCCTGATCGGCGTGATCATGGCTGTGGTGCAGGTACCAGCCGGTTATCTTTCCGACCGGTTTGGATCCCGCCCCTTGATTCGAGCGGCTTTGATCCTGGGAGTTCTTTGCGCCTTGGTGATGGGATTTTCCCAGAGCAAGCCGGTTTTTGTGGCAGGGTTAATGGCTTACAGCCTTACTTCGTTTATTGCCGCCCCCTTGAACAGTTACATCACCAAATCGCGCGGCAGTTGGAGTGTGCAGCGAGCGTTGACATTTGTCTCAGCCTTCATGATGGCTGGCGGGATCGCCGGGCCCATCCTGGGCGGTTGGATCGCCGAGACAGCCGGCTTTTCCATCGTCTTTCGTTATTCTGCAGGACTCTTTCTGATTTCAACAGTGGTGATCTTTTTCGCTCGACGTCCAACGGCGGCGGATCAGCCGGTCCACCCCGCACACAACCTCGTCAGCCCGCTCGCCAATCCACGCTTCATTGGGCTGCTGGCCATCGTTTTCTTCACCATATTGGCGCTGGATTTACCAACCCAGCTTGCCTCGCTCTATCTCCAAAATGTGCAGCATCTTTCCATCCAGCAAATTGGGGTGACTGGAACAATAGCCAGCATTGGCACTGCCGTCCTAATGTTCTCACTCGGCAGCCTGGGCGCACCTGCCGGTATGCTGGTTGGGCAACTGGCGGTGGCTGCTTTTTCTTTATTATTGTGGCGTGGACAAAACGTGATGGTATTTTTCGCTGGATATCTTTTCGCCGGCGGATCACGCCTGTACCGTTCGATGAGCCTTGCGTTTGCACGTCCCATGGTCAAAGTCAGCGATATCGGCTTGGCTTATGGCCTGGTGGAGACCGTGAACGCCCTGGCGATCATCCTGGGCCCGCTCGGGGCGGGCTTCCTATACAATTACAAACCAGAGGCAGTGTTTATTGTCGGCCTGGCTGCCATTGCCATAACAATCGTTTTGAACTTGCTGATGGCGCATGAAAAAGCCTAAGAAACCCCGAACAAAATCAAGCTCCGGGCGGCGTCTCGCCGCCGAGGACGGCGGCGAGAGCAGTTTTGCCTGCACTGCCTGCGCCAGACCGCAGGTACAGGTGTGCGCAGGCACACGTGTTAGGCGCTTTAAGAGGCTCAATAATTTGTGAAAGAGAGCCGCGGAACTTCCTCGCGGCTCTCTTCTTTTCGATCATGCCAGTTTTACATTGACGGGCTGCTGGCGGATGCGGTAATTCCCGGTATTGGCCAGGACCTGCCCCAACAGCGTCTCCGGAACGTCCACCAGGGAATGCTTGTCCTCGATAAAGATCTTGCCGATGGATGAACCGGGGATATCGGCATGGAAGGCAATCGTCCCAACGATGTCGTTCGGGCGGATGCCATGTTTCCTGCCCATATTGAGGCTCAGGCGCACCATTCCGTTTTCATGGGACTGGTTGCCGGGTGCCTCGAAACGCCTGACCTGTCGGGAAGAAGTGCGTGAAGGTGCACGCCCGCCACGTTCCCGGAGGGGTCTCTCTGCCCGGTAATCCGCCACGATGCTGATGGGGGCGATCGAGCGCTGTTTTTCTTCACCGCGCGCCATCTTCAACGTGACTGCGGCGATCTCCAGCGGGTCATGCCCGGCTGCAACCAGGCTATCGACCAGTTCACGTTCGCGTTTACAGCGGCCGCGCTGCAGCCAGACTTTCACCAGGTTCATCAACTTTTCTTCCCGATAAACCAGGATATCGTCCTCGCTGGGCAGTTCGGCGCGCTTAATGGGCTGGTGGGTAAAGGCCTCCACCTGACGCAGGAGACGTTTTTCACCCGGCGTGACCAGGGAAATGGCGATGCCAGCCTTGCCGGCGCGTCCGGTGCGCCCGATGCGGTGGACATACCATTCGGGGTCATCCGGCAGGTCATAGTTGAAGACGTGGGAGATATCGTCAATATCAAGGCCGCGCGCCGCCACGTCCGTGGCCACAAGCACCTTGACCTGGTTCTTACGGAAGCGCCCCAGGATACGCTCACGGGTATCCTGGTTCAGGTCACCGTTCAAGGCCTCGGAGGCGAAACCGCGCGCCGTCAATGCGGCAGACAGTTCCCCGGTGGAGGCACGCGTGCGCACGAAGATCAGGGCACTGGTAATTTCTTCCATTTCAAAAATACGCGTCAGGGCGGCCAGCTTATCCCTGCCATTGACGATGTAACAGCGCTGCTGGATGGCAGCCACGGTCACCTGCTCGCGCTGGATGGTGACAGGCTGTGGATCGTGCATGTACCGGTCAGCCAGGCGGCGGATGGGTGCCGGCAGGGTGGCAGAGAAGAGGGCGGTCTGGCGATCGGCCGGGGTCCCGGCGAGGATGGTCTCGATGTCATCAATAAAACCCATGGAAAGCATTTCATCGGCTTCATCCAGCACCACGGTCTGGACATGACCCAGGTTGAGACAGTTGCGGTCGAGCAGATCCAGCATGCGGCCGGGGGTGCCAACGACCACATCCACGCCCTTGTTGAGGCGCGTGATCTGCGGACCGTAGGGCTGCCCACCGTAGACAGCCAGGACACGCACGTCAAAAAACTGGCCGTAGTCGCTGAAAGCCTGTGAGACCTGCAGAGCCAGCTCGCGGGTCGGGCACATCACCAGCGCCTGGATATGTTTCTGGCCGGGTTTGAGGTTGTTCAAAATGGGCAGGGCGAAAGCTGCGGTCTTACCGGTGCCGGTCTGCGCCTGGCCGATCACGTCCGCGCCGCCCAGCATGAGCGGGATAATGGCGGACTGGATGGGGGTGGGCTCGGTATAGCCAAGCTCAGAGACGGCCCGCGTCAATTCGGGACGCAGGTTGAGGGTGATAAATTCTTCGGTCATCAAAACTCCTGTGTTGCTTGTGCCATAACGGGCGAAGAAAACCAAGCCATCTCCTCACGAAGGAGGGGATTGCTTAATGGAACCTGTTCGCGATGACACATAAAAAGGCTGTTTTGACGACTCCGTCCCCACCTGTCCCATTGCCAACCTGCACCGGGTACTTCCTCGCGGAAGCGCCGCGTCTGGCAACAAAAAAGCCCGACCTGGTTTCCATCGGGCATGCTTCGGTAGTGATCAAAACAATTCCCTGAAACGTCCGCTCCGGTTGGAGCGCGGCGGGTAGTATACCACGGAATGGGGGAAAAAGGTAATCGGGAATTGGTTAATCGTTATTCGGTATTCGGCTGTCGGAAGTCGGTAATCGTGGACATGGACGGATCATTAAAAATCGTTGAGGTCTGGAGGCTTTCGTTCCGCGTATCGAAAAGAAACGAATATTGCCTTCCTAAGGTTCAAAATGCGGTTCTTCCATAATTTTTGAAAGGTCCTTCGTTGACGATCTTTCATATAGTACCTATGGACCTTTGAACAAAGGCTGGGGCTATTGCCCAATCCTGTCAATTGTACTAAAATATGATATTCATTACCTTAATACTATTAATATCTTGCGAGAATAAAAGATCGCTGGGAAACATGCTAACAGAACAACTGCAACCAGTACGGGCAGGACGAGAACCCCTACCACAGAAATACAAGGCGCTCATCACGGTCATCTTCGGGATCTTTATGGTCATCCTGGATACCACCGTGGTGAACGTGGCCTTCCCGACCCTGCGGGCCGAATTCGGAGCCAGCCTGAATGACGCCCAATGGATCATCAGCATCTACGTTCTGGCATTGGGAATCACTACGCCCCTTTCGGCCTTCCTGGCCAGCCGTTTCGGCATGAAGCGGATCTACCTGGCCGGCCTGTCCATATTTATCATCGGTTCATTTTTATCCGGCCTCTCCCCAACCCTGGGCTTCATGATCGCGGCACGCGCCCTGCAGGGATTCGGTGGTGGGATTGCCTTGCCTTTGGGTGCGGCCATCATATTGCGCAGTTTCCCGGCAAAGGAGCAGGGCTACGCACTGGGCATTTATGGCATTGCCATCCTGGTTGCGCCTGCAGTGGGACCCATCCTGGGGGGATACCTGGTTGATCAAAACCTGTGGCGGTTCATTTTCTTCATCAACCCGCCGATCGGACTCATCGGCATCATCCTGGGCTCCTTCTTTTTATCTGATTTCAAGAGCGATCACCGGCCAGGCCTGGATTGGCTGGGATTGATCGCGGAGGTAGTCGGTTTCGGAGCTGTCCTTTATGCGGCCTCGGTGGCAGCCAATTTTGGCTGGTCAGCGCCGGGGGTTCTAACCTGGTTTGTTATCGGTGCAATCGGGCTGACGGCATTCGGCCTCATAGAACTTTTCATAGCGAAAGATCCTCTACTGGATTTGCGCCTTTTCAGAAAACCGACGTTCATGAGTGCAAACTTGCTGGGGTATGTCAGCGTGATCGCCCTCTTCGGCGCCGAGTTCCTGCTGCCGATCTACCTGCAATTTCTACGCGGCAAGACCGCCTTCGAGACGGGTTTGATCCTGCTTCCCATGGCGGTAACCGGCGGGGTTGCAACCATCCTGGCCGGACGCCTGTATGACCGCATGGGCCCGCGGCCTCTGCTGGCAATTGGCTTCAGCCTTTTAATCCTCAACACCTGGCAGCTATCCCAGATCCAGGCTAACACATCGATGAGCTGGATCATGTTCCTGCTGGCCCTGCGCGGCCTGGCATTCGGTTTGACCATCCAGACGACCTTCGTGACGGCATTATCGGTGGTACCGCTGCAAGAGATTGCCAATGGTTCATCACTTACCCAGGCCACCCGCCAGGTTGTTCAGGCCATTGGAGTTGCCATCCTGGCGACCGTGCTTGCCAGCACCCTGTCTCCGCAAATCTCTGCACTGCAGCAGAAATTCCTGAATTCACCGCCCCGTGCGGGCGTGGCCCCGCTGGCGATCTGCCAGCCAACTTCTGGAAAACCGATAGCTGCGTACACCATCAAATTGGCAGACGCATCTTCGCAAATCCCTCCCCAGGTGGCCCCATTGCTCGACCAGGCATGTAATGAAAACATTGCCGGTTTCGAGAAAGCCTACCGGATAACGTTCTTCTCTGCCATACTCGCATTCCTGATCGGCCTGCTGCTGCCCGGCTGGCCTTTCAAGTGGGCCGGGCGGCGTGCGGCAGATGCCCCCATTATCACCGGACATTGATAAGTCCAGGGTGCACTACCGGCAAAGGATTATGACTTATGGGGGATAGCCAAATCAATCAATTATGGTTATATTTATCTTCTATAAGAATGTATAAAATCGTCATTATGATTTTTTACCAAGAAAAATCCTTAACAAAGAATTTTACATACCCCTGCTGGAGAATGGATAATGTACCTATAAAAAGATCGATTGGCAAGGAGTGAGAATATGAATATTATCGTTACCCAAAAACAAGGCCGCGTACCCGTGACCGTCCTGCAACTGATCGGCAAACTGGATGGTTCCAATTACATGGAACTGATCGAGGAAGCCAAAAGAGCCTATATCAACGGTGCAAGTGATCTGCTATTTGACTTGAGCCAGTTGACCTTCATGAGCAGTGCAGGCATCGCGGCGATTCACAAGACCGCCTTGATGTATCGCGGCCTGCCCATGGCCGAGGAAGAATCGGGCTGGGCCTCTTACCATGCCATCGATCGGGATCGCGGCAAGGGTACCCAGGCGCATGTAAAACTGCTTTCTCCGCAACCCGAAGTGGCAAAAATACTGGATATTTCCGGTTTCAGTTCCCTGTTCGAAATCCATAACGAACTGGTGGCAGCAGTGGCATCCTTCTAACAATTCCTGTCATGTAAACCAGTCCATCACAAAAAGCGACCTCGTCGGTCGCTTTTTTTGTATAAAGTCTTGGTTGATTATTTTTGGGATTCTCTTGCGGGAGGAAAGATATTGGCAGGCGGACCTATACAGGTAGCGCGTCACTGCATCGCCATTTATCACTCTGAAACAGTCGTATAATCCGACCAGGTAATATCGTTCCAGGATCATCTTCCGATTTAATCAGGAGAGCCTTTCCATGGGAAAAAAGCCTGCGTTCGTCCAAAATATTCCAACAATCCTGCTTGGAGCAACCCTGCTCGCTGGCCTGTACCTGGCCAGTCTCTACAGTTACCTGCTGTTCCACAGCTTGATCGAATTGTTCACCATCATCGTGGCGGCCGGCATTTTCGTCATCGCCTGGACTGCCCGAGGGCTGTTAAATAACAATTATCTGCTATTCGTCGGAATTGCATCCGTCTTCATGGCATTGATGGATCTGCTTCACACCCTGGCATACAAAGGCATGGGGGTCTTTGCCGGTCCAACCGACAACCTGGCAACACAATTATGGGTTGCTGCCCGCTACCTGCAAAGCGTCTCTTTGCTTATCGCGCCTTTTTACTTGAAACGCAAACTCAAGGTCTCGCTGCAATTGGCAATTTATAGCCTCATCACTGCCCTCATGCTTGGATCCATCTTCTACTGGGGGATTTTCCCAAACGCTTACGTGACCGGGACCGGTCTGACCCCCTTCAAGAAAATCAGCGAATACGTGATCTCGGCTCTCTTCCTGGCCTCGATTGGCCTGTTGTTATGGAAAAGGCGGGAGTTCGACTCGGGAGTGCTGCGTTTTTTGGTTCTCTCCATCGCTTTCACGATCGGCTCGGAGGTCGCCTTTACCGAATACGTCAGCGTTTATGGGAACGCCAACCTGCTTGGCCACATTCTGCGGCTGATCGCATTCTATTTTCTATACAAGGCAATCATCGAAACCGGGCTGGTCAGGCCCTATGCCATTCTGCTCCGGGATTTGCAGAAATCGGAGGAGAGCCTGCGAGAGCACGCAATTACCCTGGAGGCGCGTAACGGAGAGTTGGACGCCTACGCCCACACGGTGGCCCATGACCTGAAAAATCCGCTGACAGTCATCATCTCCATCGCGGATGTGCTCAGGGAGATCGGCGACCTGACGCTGCGCGAGAAAAAGGAATTTCTTGAAGAAATCCGCTCCACGGCCTTCGAAATGAACAGCATCATCGATAACCTGCTGCTTTTCTCCGAAGTTCGCAAGGTGGAAGCGCCCCAAGAAGAGTTGGACATGTCCAAGGTTGTAACCAAAATCCGCAGGCGGATGAACCTCGAGATCAAAAAGCGCCGGGCACGAGTGGTTGCTCCCAAAACCTGGCCAGTCGCTCTCGGCTACACCCCCTGGGTGGAAGAAGTATGGGCCAACTACATCAGCAATGCGTTGAAATATGGAGGCCAACCGCCTTATGTGGAATTGGGTTCCACGCCCCAACCGGATGGTACGATCCGTTTCTGGGTGCGTGACAACGGTGCGGGCATCCCCCCGGATACGCGCGGGCGGCTGTTCTCGCCCTTTTCACAGGCCGGCAAGGTGCATGAGGCTGGGCACGGATTGGGCCTGTCGATCGTGCGTCGCATCATCGAAAGGCTGGGTGGGCAGGTGGGCGTGGAAAGCGAAATTGGGAGCGGCAGCCTGTTTTACTTCACCTTACCGGCGGCCGTTCCCCTCATGAGTCGTCCCGCCAAGCAAGCGCGCACCGATCGGGCAATCAGGCAGGCCGCCTGAAATGGACTCCAGAACTCTCACGGTTTTAGAATACCCCAAGATCCTGGCCCGCCTGGCGGACCATTGTGATTTCTCCGGCTCGGCGGACCTGGCGCTGCTGTTAACGCCCACAGCAGATTTCGTTGAGGCCTCCGCCCGCCTGGCTGAGACCAGCGAGGCGCGCAAAATCCTTGTCACAACCGATCTGAGCATCGGCAGCGCACATGACATTCGCGAGCAGGTCGATCTGGCCAGGCATGGCGGCGTGCTTGACCCGAAGGAACTGCTGGATGTGCAGTCCACGCTGCTCTCCATGCGCACCCTGCGCCGTTTCTTCGATAAACACAGCGAGGCCACCCCGCATCTGGCCGAGATTGCCTGCCGCATGCCGGCTCCGACAGGAGTGATCGAAGCCATCGCGCGCTGCATCACCGATAATGCCGAAGTGGCCGACAGCGCCTCACCGAAGTTGTACGACCTGCGCCGCCAGGTGCGCGTCGCCCACGACCGGCTGATGGCACGGCTGCAGCGCTACCTGACGGATGCCTCCACCGCCTCAAAATTACAGGACAATGTCATCACACAGCGGGATGGGCGCTATGTCATTCCCCTACGGGCTGAATTCAAGGGCCAGGTAAAGGCCATCGTCCACGACCAATCCTCCACCGGGGCAACCCTTTTCGTGGAGCCGCTGGCGGTGGTGGAACTCAACAACGCCTTTCGGGAAGCCCAAATTGCCGAGCGGGATGAAGTCCGCCGGGTGCTGGTCGAACTCTCCAATCTGGTCGGAGAGTTGGGCGGGGAGATTGTCCCTGGCGTGGCGGCGCTGGCCGAACTGGACCTGGCCTTTGCCAAGGCAAAATATGCCGATGCGATCGGGGCAAACGAACCGGTTTTAAAAGAGTGGTCAAAGGTCAACTCCCGAAGTACGGGGGCAGGCGGTCAGAGGCCAGGTAGTCCTGGCGTTCAACCTTCGACCCTGGACATGCCAAGCATCAGACTGATCCACGCCCGCCATCCACTCCTTGACCCGGAAACCGTGGTGCCCACGGATATTGACCCGCTCCCCGGCACTTTCGCGGTGGTCATCACCGGTCCCAACACAGGCGGCAAGACGGTCACCCTCAAGACGGTCGGTCTGCTGGCGGTCATGGCGCAGAGCGGGCTGCACATCCCGGCGCAATCCGGCTCGGAACTGCCATGTTTTGCGGCCATCTACGCGGACATTGGCGACGAACAATCCATTGAACAGTCACTTTCCACCTTCTCCGGGCACATCACCAACATCGTGCATATCCTGAAGAAAGCCGACCGGCGCTCGCTGGTGATCCTGGATGAACTCGGGGCGGGCACGGACCCGCAGGAAGGGGCAGCGCTGGCGCGGGCGATTCTTTCGAACCTGCTGTCGCAGGGCATCACCACCTTCGTAGCCACGCATTACCCGGAACTGAAGACCTTCGCCCACACCACGGATGGCGTGGTGAATGCATCGTTGGAGTTCAACGTCCAGACCCTGCGCCCAACCTACAAATTAACCCTGGGCCTGCCGGGTCGCTCGAATGCCCTGGCCATCGCCCAGCGCCTGGGCATGCCGCAGGAGATCATCGAGGCCGCCAGGAGCGAGATCAACCCGGCCGACCTGCGCGCTGACAAACTGATCGGCGATATCCACCGCCAGCGCAAGATCGCCTTCAAGGAGAGCGAAAAGGCCGAGCGGGCGCGCTCCGAAGCGCGCCGCCTGGAACGCGACCTGGCTGAACGGCTGGAAAAGATCGGCGAAGAACGCCAGAGGGTGCTCGAACAGGCCCGGGCTGAAGGTGAATTGGAAGTGGAGCTCTTAAAGACCCAGCTCAAAATGCTCAGGGATGAGTTGAAAAAAGCCCACCAACCGCTGGATGCACTGCAGGTTATCGAAGAAAAGGTCGAGGAGGTGGAAGAGCAGGTGCACAGGCCGGTGGAACGTAAACCCCGGACGATGGAGCGCGGACCATTGTCCACCTTCCATCGTCCATTGTCGGTCGGTGATAAGGTGATCCTGCGCAGCCTCGGCACGGAAGGTGTACTCTCCTCCGTGGACGGAGACGAGGCCGAGGTGCAGGCAGGTACGCTGCGGTTACGGGTCAGGATGGATGAATTGAAGCGGAAGGCGGAAAGTGCAGACGATGGATCACAGATAATTGACCATCGCCAGACTTCCAAGACTGGCGCCGAACCATCGTCCGCGGTCGGTCGTTCGTCTTCGCTGCTCTCTGCTTCCCCCGGGATGGAACTCGACCTGCGCGGCCAGCGCGCCGAGGATGCCCTGGAGATGCTGGATCGTTACCTGGAGAAGGCCTACATGGCCGGATTACCATTCGTGCGGATCATCCACGGCAAAGGCACCGGCAAGCTGCGCCAGGAAGTACGCGCCACGCTGAAAGTCCACCCTCAGGTAGCTTCGTTCGAAGAAGGCGGGCCCAAGGAAGGCGGTGAGGGCGTCACGGTGGCGAAGATGGCGGGATGAGGAAATGAAAGTCGTTAATCGTTATTCGTTAATCGAGATTCGTTAGTCGTAATTCGTTTTGAAATTAGGGATATGGACCATGAGCATCAAGACTCTTGAAAAGCTGGAAACATGGCGTAAAGCGCAGGAATTCGCGTTGAGAATATATCGCGAGCTCATTCCTTGTCTCCCGGCAGAAGAGAAATGGTGTCTTGGCCAACAATTGCGCAGGTCAACCAGAAGTATTCCTGCCAATATCGCCGAGGGGCATGGACGCTTTTATTATCAGGAGAACGTGCGCTTCTGCTATATTGCACGCGGTTCTTTGGAAGAAACCCTTAGCCATATTTCTTTTTGCTACCAGATTAAATACATCCCGGAAGCGCTATACCAGGAGTTGGAACAAGAAGGCGAAAAACTGTCGCAAATGATCAACGGGTATATCGCCTACCTTAAGCGCAGCAAACAGGGCGCCAATGAACCTGGTGCGAACTACACCGTCCATGAACTTCCCGTGCCATACATCATCAATTCCCCCGAACAACTAATAACCAATAACGAATAACCAATAACCTATACCGAATAACGCTTAACTCTCCTGCCACGCATGTGCAAAACGCAGGATGCGGTTGTGGATGTAAAAGATATCCGGGTCGGCGATGGGGCGCTGCTGCTTGATCAACTCGATGGCCTCGTCCGGATCGTATCCCAGGGCAATCAGGATGGAAGCACCCATGGCCACGCCGCGGTGCCGGCCTTTCCCGCAGTGGGCATAGACCTTCCCGCCCTTGCGGATGGTCTCCAGGGCAGCCCGCACACCCTTAATCAGGAAGCGGATGGGGATGACCAACCCGGGGGTGTCCACCGTCGGCAGCCACAGGAATTTCAACGGTGGTTTGTGCGGATCGAAGATTGGGCGTTTCTCCAGGCGCATATTGATGACCAGGCGCACGCCCAATTCGCGCAAGAGGTCGTAATCTTCCGCACGCGGGGTATCCCCAACGAACAGGCAATCGGTGATCTGGGAAAAATTCATAAGGGCTATCTAAACCGACGTTAGAAAGACCGAAGTCGGAGACTTCGAACTCCGAAAATCATTAGGAAAGAGTGAAGTCGGAGACTTCGGACTCCGAAACCATGGCGAGTTACATACCACCCTGTAAATGCTCCGGGGTAAAAGCCCCGGGCAGCAATCCATCGACGGTCGTCTCCTGGACGAGGCGGCCATGATGGTCGGCAATCAATACGAGCGTGTCAAGGCCGAACTCGGCCAGCACCTGGCGGCAACTGCCGCATGGTGAACCGCCGTTGGAGGTGGCCACCGCGATGACCTCAAACTCCCGCTCGCCTTCCGAGACAGCCTTGAATACGGCCACACGCTCCGCGCACATACCGGTCGGGTAGGCGGCGTTCTCCACATTACATCCGGTGAAGATCCGCCCGCTTTTCGTCCGCAGGGCTGCCCCAACGTGGTAATTGGAATAAGGGGCATAGGCGCGCCGCCGGGCTTCAATTGCCAGTTCTATCAGGGCATGTCGTTCTGCATCACTCAGGTCGCTCATTTTTTGGCCTCGTTCAGCTTGCGGATGGGTCGCGCCGGGACGCCCACCACCAGCGTATCGGCTTCCACGTCTTTCGTGACCACAGCTCCGGCGCCGGTCTTGGCGTGAGCACCCACCTTCACAGGGGCGACCAGCATCGTATCCGAACCAATGAACGCCCCCTCGCCAATTTCAGTCGGATTTTTATTCACACCATCGTAATTGCAGGTGATCGTCCCGGCGCCAATGTTGACATCCGGACCAATCGTGGCATTGCCAATATACGAGAAATGACCCATCTTGGTACCGGGTCCCAGCGTTGAATCTTTCACCTCCCCGAAGTTGCCCATGTGAACACCCTTGCACAGGTGCGCGCCTTTGCGCAGGCGGGCATACGGACCGATGCTGACGTTGTCTTCGATCAGAGCCTTTTCCATCACGGCAGCCAGTACGACGCAAGCATTACCGATGGTGCTGTCTTCCGCGATCGTATTTGGACCGATGCGGCAGTCTTCACCAATGGCGGTCTTGCCTCGCAGATACGTATTCGGCCAGACGGTTGTATCCCGTCCAATGGTCACACCTGTATCAATGTAGGTTGCGTTAGGGTCTATGATCGTCACGCCTGCCAGCATGTGCGACCGGTTGATGCGCATGCGCATGGCCGCTTCCGCTTCGGCCAGGTGAACACGTGTGTTGATCCCGATCATCTCGGTCACATCTTCACATACCAGCGCCTGGACCGGCAGCCCGGCCTCGGCTGCCAGACCGACCGTATCCGTCAGGTAGTATTCGCCTTTTTCGCAAAGTGGGACCCGGTGCAAGGCATCCCACAACCAGTCGGATGAGAAGCAGTATGCCCCGGCGTTCAACTCCCGGATGGACAACTGCTCCGGAGTGGCAGCGTTCTCCTCAATGATGGCCTGGATTTCCCCACCCGGACCCCGTATCACCCGTCCAAAGCCGCGCGGGTCTGCGGCGCTGACCGTCAGGATAGTCACCGGACCGGCATTCTTCTCCTGGATCTCAACCAGCCTGGTCAATGTCTCGGGGCGAAGTAATGGCATATCGGCATAGGTCACCAGCACCAGGTCGGTCTTGCCGCGCAGGCTGGTTTCAGCTTGCAGGAGAGCATGCGCTGTACCCAGGGGTGGGTCCTGAAAGACGCAGTGGGCGGTATCCCCGAGGAAATCACACAGCGCCTGCCCATCTTTTCCGACCACAATCACCGGTTTCCCGGTACTGACCGAGCGGGCAGCCTCAAAGGCATAGGCAAGCATGGGTTTTCCGCAGACCGGGTGCAGCACTTTCGGTAAACGGGTTTTCATGCGTGTGCCCTGGCCGGCGGCCAAAAGAACGGCAGTGACTTTCATAGACATCTCCAGAAAAAAAGCCCCGCTTGCAAGCGGGAATTACAGGCTGGGGCGCCTGGATTCGAACCAAGATAATCAGCTCCAAAGGCTGACGTGCTGCCGTTGCACAACGCCCCAAAGCGACCCACATTGTATCACAGGCCATTTATTGGGACAATGTCAGAAAAGAATCGTCCCGCAGGTTCTCTTGGGAAAGGAATTTGATTCTCCCAAACCTGCGAGACGGTTTGTTCCCTTAATAATCGTCCCGAAGGTTCTTTTGGGCGCTGAAGTTGATTCACCCAAACCTTCGGGACGGTATTTTTCTAGGTCTTGCCGCGCATGCGCGGATCGAGCACATCCCGGAAGGCATCTCCGACCAGGTTCCAGCCCATGACGAAAAACACCAGGGTCAGGCCGGGATAGACAATAATATACCAGTACTTGTTGAGGCTGGTGATCCAGTTGCGGGCAAAACTGAGCACCTGGCCCCAATCGGCGTAACCGATCTGCGTACCCACGCCCAGGAAGGACAGGGCCGCGAAGGAAAGCACCACATCGCCAATCGCCAGGGAAGCCAGCACCAGGGTGGGGAAAATGGCGTTGGGGAGAATGTGGCGCAGCAGGATGCGCCCATCCTTCACGCCAATCACGCGCGCCGCCATGATATAGTCGCGCTCCTTGATCGAAAGGATATCGCCGCGGATGATGCGCGAATAGCCCATCCAACCAAAGGTGATCAAGGCGATCATCGTGGGTATCACGCTTTTGCCGATTTTTGGGGTCAGGATGGCGGAGAGGATCAGGGCTGCCAGGATACCCGGCAGGATCAGCAGGATATCCACAATACGCATCATCACGTTATCGACGACCCCACCATAATAGGCAGAGATGGATCCATACAGGATACCGATCAAAAAGGTTGTCATGGTGACAACCAGGCCGGTCTTGAAGGCCGTGCGGGTGCCCCAGATGATGCCGTAGTAAATATCGTACTGGCCTTCGGAAGTGCCAAAGATGTGAACCCATTTATCCTTGCCGGTGATCGCCTTATACCAGAACGGGACCGGGAGGGCATTCTTAACCCAAGGCGTACCAGGCGGCAGCGGGTCTGACTTGTATCCATCGCGCGGGATCTGGTATGGATCAGAATTTCTGGGCGGAGCCAGGACTGGCGCAGCCAAGGCAACAATGATGAAAAGGCCGATCAAGATAAACCCCAGGATGGAGGCAGGTGTTTTGAGCAGAGCCGGTCAGGATGCGATAGTTCTCGGGGCCAAGAAAGCGCTCCAGGCGGCCGATCTTGCGCATCGGCACGGCGTCTTTGAGCAGCGTATTATCACCAGTAGGAATGGCAGTCTGAGTCATAATTATTCTCCTCAGGATAAGCGGACGCGCGGATCTACAAAGGCGTACATGATATCCACAATCAGGTTGGCAACGATCAGAGATGAAACCATCAAACAAGGCAAAACCCAGGACAGTGACGACATCCAGGTTGGTGGCGGCGCGCGCCGCAGCCGACCCGATACCCGGATAATTGAAGACGGTTTCCGTGATCACCACGCCGCCCAGGAGGCCAATCACCTGGAAGCCCGCCAGGGTCACCACCGGGAGCATGGCATTCGGGCGGGCATGTTTGTTGATGACATCCCGCTCAAGCAACCCCTTGGCACGCGCCGTGGTGACATACTCCATGCGCAGGGTCTCCAGCATGGAGGAGCGCGTCACCCGCAGGAAAGTGGCCCAGTTGATATAGGAAAGGGTCAGGATGGGCAGCATCATATGCTTGAGGACATTCCAGAAAATATCAAACCGGCCATTCAACAAAGAGTCGAATGTCAGCAGGGAGGTGTAGTGATGAAAGCTCGGAGAAGACACCACCCGGGCAAAGGCATCCGAAATGCGCCCGGGTTCGAACCAATGCAGGTTGGCATAAAAGATCATCAGCATCAGCAGCCCAAACACAAAGGTCGGGAAGGAGGTCCCAATAATACTGAATATACGCGCCGCCTGGTCGATAATCCCATTTTGATGGACGGCGGCCTGTACACCCAACCAGATCCCAACGAGTATGATCGGGGCCACCGCCCAGATGGTCAGATCGAGGGTATTGGGAAAACGATCCTTGATCAGTTTGGCCACGGGTTCAGAGGCAGTACGGGAATAGCCAAAATTACCAAAAAGAATGCCACCATTACGCTGCTTCGTGCCAGGATCGATCGTCCCGACCATCCAGCGCCAGTATTGCTCGTACCAGGGACGGTCCAATCCATAACGCCTGATCAAAGCCGGTATGGCAGCTTCATTCTTGGGGAAATCGCGCACATACAGGGCCGAGCGCTCAATCGGCGAAAGCAGCTGCATCATCAGGAATATCAATATGGTGACACCAACCAACAGCAGTGGCACCAGCAAAAGACGACGGATGATGAAGGTTGACATGATTACCTCAAAACCTTAAGATTTTTCATTCTCCGGATCGCACTGGAAATACTTATCTGCCCACAATGTCATTGCGAGCCGTTCTTTGGCGAAGCAATCTCCTGTTTGAAGGGCATAATTGCTTATTTTAAGATTGCTTCGTCGCAAAAGACGCTCCTCGCAATGACAACTTTCAATGCATTCCGCAAAACAAAAAGTGGAGATGTGGGGGCTTGTCACCAAGCCCCCACAACCATTCAAACGAGCTTGATCTTCCGGCTTAGTCCTTGAACATTTCGTAATAGTGAATGCCGGGGAAGATCGGGTTCATGATTTCGCCATGCACCCAGCGCTGGCGGAAAGCGTGACCAGTGGCAAGCACCACCGGGACACCAACAACCTGGTCATAATAGAGCTGGTTGGCGGCCTTGTAGATCTCGCCACGCTTGACCGGGTCCGTCTCAGCCACACCTGCATCCAGGATGGTCTTGAACTGCGCCTTGAGGTCAGCAGGCAGATTGGCGCGACCAGCGTAGGTGCCCAGCGTGTAGGGCTGGTACCAGTTATGCGGGTCATGGATGTCTTCCAGCCAGCCAGCCGTCATGATCGGGATCTGCATGGCGCGTTGGGCACGCAGGTAACCGGCCCACGGCAGGCCCAGGATCTCGATCTGGAACTTGGCATTGACGCCGGAGATGTTGGCTGCCAAAATCTCAGACATGGTCTGGCGGGTGACATTGCCCTGGTTGAAGAGCATCTGGACGCGGAAACCGACATCCCAGAGGGACTTGCCATCGGCGGATTTGAGCGTGGAGGCCTTGAATTCCTCCTCGCACTTTGCCAGGTCCATGGTGTAATGCGGGATATCCGCGAAGTAACCGGGCATGCCGGGCAGAACCACGGCGATGGATTGAACCGCTTCGCCTTTATAGACATCATTGATCATGGTATCCCAATCGAAGCAGTAGGCAAAGGCCTTGCGGACATGCACATCTGCGAAGAAGTCGGGCGGAATACCATTGCCATCCAGTTTGCCGGAGCCCAGGTACGGGTTCGGGCTCTCAGCACTGGTGGCGATGCCCCAGTTGAACAGGATCACATCCTGCGCAATGGGCGGCAGGCCCAGGTAAACACGGAACGGCTGGGTGGCATCGGTGACTTCGCAGGGGCCGAAATCGCTGATGGCGGCATCATAAACGCACTTCTCGCCGACCAATGCATCCATCTGGGAGCGGTTGGCGGCCGGAACGGCGGTGAGATCGGCATCACCGGCCTGCATCATGGCGAAGCGCGTGCCCCATTCCACAACAGCCTTGGCAACGATGTGCAGCAGCTTGGGCGGGCCCTTGAAGTAATCGGCATTGGCGTCGAGCAGGTACTCTTCGCCCTGCTTGAGGCTCGTCAGCTTGAAGGGGCCGGTGCCATTCTCGATGGAGGAGAAGGGATCATCGGCCGAAGCGATGCCATAGAAATTCTGCCAGGTATCGCAGGAGCCATCCCAACCCTTGTTCTCAGCAACCCATTTCTTGTCCATGATGGAGCCCCAGGACTGGGCAACGGTGGCCAGGAACGGGCCCCACGGCTGCGCCAGGGTCATGGTGACGGTCATGGCGGTATCATCCGCGACGATCGCCTTCTGAACGGTCTCGCAGGCAGCCTTAAGCTTGGCGGGGTCGGCTTTGATCAAACTGGCGGGATCATCGGCGAGTGCAGGATCGATGATGGAGGTAATATCCTGGTTACCAACCCCGAAGAAAGGCTCGGAAAGCAGCCACTGCGGGTGAAGCGCTACCACCCTGCAGGAGGCCGCGCTGGAACGAGAAGGCCACATCGGTGGCGGTCAGCACATCACCATTGTGGAACTTGACGCCTGGATGGATATTGAAGGTGTAGACCTTGCCGTCGGGGGAAATGGTCCATTTATCGGCCAGCAAGGGCACAAAATCATTGGTCTTGGTCCCATTGTAGAAGATCAGGGTGTCATAGGTGTTCTGGATGATCTCGCCGGAGGCGGTATCGTACGCCAGGGCCGGGTCGAGGGTGTCGATGCTTACATCCATTTCAGCATAGGTCAGGGTGGTCGGGTCCTTGGACTTGGGACCAGTTGCAGCCGGGGCAGCCGTCGCAGGAGCGGCGGTCGCAGGAGCGACGGTCACAGGAGCGGCGGTCGCAGGAGCGGCAGTGGCGGGAGCCTGCGTGGCAGGTGCCGGGGTGCCGCAGGCCGAGAGCAGCATGCTCGCGACCATCAAAAAGCTTAGAACTACTAAGAACTTACGCATATACTTCTCCTCTCAAAATTGAGTGAACTCGAATACGAAACGGGGACGGAACAGACTCGCTTACTTCGGAAAACAACCACCTCCTTTCAGTTTTGAAAAATTGTTAAGGCTCATTTCCATCATCCGGCGACGATCGGAGCTTCATTATAACCTTCGACCATCCAGCAAGCGACAAGATGGTCGCGGGTGATTTCACGGAATTCAGGACGCTTTTCCGCGCAGATCGGTTGAGCCAGCCAGCAGCGCGTCCGGAAGCGGCAGCCGGAGGGCGGGTTCACCGGCGAGGGCACATCCCCCTCCAGGATCCTGCGCTTGCGCTTGGCATCCGTAACCGGATCAGGGATCGGAACCGCCGAAAGCAGCGCCTGGGTGTAAGGGTGCAATGGATTTTCGTACAAATCCACCCGGTCAGCAATCTCAACAATAATGCCCAGGTACATGACCGCCACGCGGTCGCTGATATGGCGCACCATGGATAAGTCATGCGCTATGAACAGGTAGGTTAAATGGAATTCCTTCTGCAGCTCCTCCAGCAGATTGACCACCTGGGCCTGGATGGACACATCCAGGGCCGAGATCGGTTCATCACAGATGATCAGGGCGGGCTGCAACGCCAGGGCACGCGCCACGCCAATACGTTGACGCTGGCCTCCGGAAAATTCATGCGGGTAGCGGCTGGCGAAGGCCGGATCCAGCTTGACCACGTCCAGCAGGTGTTCCACGCGTTCCTGGATCTCTTTCCCACTGGCCACGCCGTGGACTGCCAGGGGCTCACCGATGATATCGGCCACCGTCATGCGTGGGTTAAGGCTGGCATAGGGATCCTGGAAGATCATCTGCATTTCCCGGCGCATCTTGCGCATTTCTTCGCGCTTGAGTTTGGTCAGGTCCTTACCTTCATAATAAACATGCCCGGAGGTGGGCTTGTAAAGTTGCAGGATCGTGCGCCCGGTGGTTGATTTTCCGCAGCCCGACTCGCCAACCAGCCCCAGGGTTTCTCCGCGCCGGATCTCAAATGAAACCCCATCCACGGCGTGGACTGCACCCACCTGGCGGCGGATCACACCGCGGTAGATCGGGAAATGCATGACAAGATCATTTACGCGCAGCAATACATTGTTCTCGTTGCTCATCAGTGGCTTCTCCCGGTCTGGGTATCCACCCAACAGGCCACGCGATGCTCGGCAGCGACGGTCTCCAAAGGCGGGTTTTCTTTCCAGCAGTGCTCCACCGCCCACTTACAGCGCGGAGCAAAGGGGCAGGTATTTGGTTTAGTATAAAGTACCGGGGGTGAACCTTCAATTGAGAATAAGCGTTGGTGTGTTTTACTATCAAGGCGGGGCAAACTGCCGATCAAACCGATTGTATAGGGATGCGTTGGACTGGCATAAAGATCTTTGACAAGCGCTTCTTCCACGAGACAGCCGCCGTACATCACCAGGACCCGCTGCGCCAATCCGGCGATTATCCCCAAATCATGGGTAATCCAGATAATGGCCATGCCCAGTTCATCCCGCAGGCGTTTGACCAGCTCGGTGATCTGCGCCTGGATGGTCACATCCAATGCCGTGGTCGGCTCGTCGGCGATAAGGATCTGCGGGTCGCAGGACAAAGCCATGGCGATCATCACGCGTTGGCGCATACCACCTGAAAACTGGTGAGGGTAGTCTGGCAGGCGATCCTTGGCTTTCGGGATCCCCACCATGGTAAGCAATTCAACGGAGCGCGCGTTGGCCTGTTTCTTGGTCATGCCCAGATGCAGCATCAGAGGTTCTTGCATTTGGGTTCCGATGGTCAGTACCGGATTTAAAGAAGTCATGGGGTCCTGAAAAATCATGGCGATCTGTGCGCCGCGGACAAAGCGGATTTCCTCGCCAGACATCTTCAGGAGATCCAACTCCCGGAAGAAGGCCTCTCCGGCAACGATCTTTCCAGGCGGCATTGCAATAAGGCGGAGAATGGAGAGCATCGTCACGCTCTTGCCACAGCCGCTCTCCCCCACGAGGCCCAGAGTCTCCCCTTCTTGCATTTGAAAGGAGACCCCATTGACAGCATGAACAATTCCCTCGGGGGTTTTGAATTGTGTTTCGAGCCCTTTAACCTCGAGCAAGGGAGCAGGCATACACATCATCCTTCGTTACATTAAAATTAAATTCATTGACCTGAGGCAATGCGTTAATTGTCTAACAATCCAGGTCAAGGCATAGATTATACACGATTTTACGCACAAGGGCTTTGTGAGATTGTCATGACAAGAATAGGATAACCTTCCCTCTTTACGTGAGGATTAAAGCCAGCCTTGCAAAGGTCTCCTTATATAAATCTCCACAAGGGAGAATTCCATTTTATGGGCCACAGGATGAGCCGGAATCAAACATTTCGATATTCCACAAGGAACTTGAGGCAGTCGGATCGAGTGAGAATTGGCAAACTCCCGGGCGGGTTGCAGCGACCTTGATACGCCAATACAAAGGAAGGACAGGTAGATCCTGTGAAAAAATGGACTGCGCCTTTTGATAGGCATCTGCATGAGACGACTCATCCGCCAGGGATTGCCGGGCTGCCAGGCAGGCCGCGTCGAAATCCGGGCTGCTGTACCCGCTGACATTCGTGCCCACCCAGTAATTGGCGGCATTGGGGGTCTCGGGACTGCTGAACCATTCGCAGGGCGGTTCCAGCCCGGTGCTGCCCATGGCGAACTCGGCCAGCTCAAAATTGCGCCCGAAAAGAGGTCCATCCGGGCCGGCCGCGTAGAGTGCCGTCTGGTCAAGGAATTGGACATCCACCTTGATGCCGCACTGCGCCAGCGAGTCGGCCACAATGGTACTGACCTGGGCTCTTTGGGTCGCACCGGTGGTGATGTAATTCAATTCCAGCGGAGTGCCGTTCGGGATATTCTTGACTCCGTAAGCCTGGCGCGGCGTCAATGGATTGTTATCGATGTCCCTCCAGCCAATCTTCTCGAGAAGTGCATTGGCGGCAGGAACGTCAAAGGCATAGGTTGTCACGCTGGAGTTGTAGAGTGGATCATCCGAAGGCACAAAAGATGCTGGGACGGACGATAGCCCGTGCAGCACCGAATCCACCACCTTCTGGCGGTCGATGCACATGGCCACTGCCTGGCGCAGGAGCGCATCACCAAGAAAATCCGGACGATCGATCCCGAGCTGATAGCCATTATCATAGCTTGCGGGGTGGATGCCAAACGCCAATTGCTCCATGACCGGCGGAGTTGCAAATAACACCTGGAGTTGTTTCTGGTCGTTCATCGACCGCAGCAAGTCCACCTGCCCATCCAGGTTAATGCTCGGGTCAAGGATGTCACATTTACCGGCGATCAGGTCGCTGACAGCCGTTGCAGGATCCGGAACGAAACGGAAGGTGAGCGTGGTAAATTTCGGAAGGCCCTCTCCAGCCCGAAAATAACGGTCGTTCTTCGTTAACGTAACATGGTCTCCGCTTACCCATTCCTGTATGGCGTAAGGACCCCAGCCAATGGGAGCGCGGGAGCTTTCGGGGGAACTCGTCAACTGGTCGACCGGGATCTGGTCCCAAAGGTGTTTAGGCAGAGGCATCCAAAAGTTTGTGAGATAGGAAGAGTCAATGAAACCAGGTTTGCCCCACCATTGGACCGTCACATCGCCGGCGGCCTCATACGAGTGTGTGCGATCGATCAGGAACTTGGAACCAGACGATTTCGCATCAGCCGCGATCGCATATGCAAAGACTGAATCCGCGGCAGTAAGGGGCAGTCCATCCGACCAGGTGAGTCCCGGGAGCATCCGGAAAGTGGCCTGCATCTGGTCCATCTGGATTGAACCTTTACCATCGTAGGCTATGGCACAGGCATCGCTGCGGCAGCCGGCCGGGCGGATCTTCACCCCCACTTCCAGTGTGACCGGGGTATTGCTGGCATCCACCACTTCATCACCGACATAAACTGATTTCTGAAAGAGCTGAGCATCCCCATTCGCCAGGCTGGGCAGTGTCTTTAGAATGACCGGCTGGTAACCGTAAGAGTTTGTATCAATCGGCCCGTCATAAACAGCCGCCAGGATCGCACGCGCCGCCGAAGAGGGATTGTCAACCGGGAACAGGCTGGCGGGTTCCTGACCCAGGCAAATGGTCAGCGGACGGGATGGAACGATAGTCGGTATAGGAGTGGCAGGAGTTGGAGTGGCAGGTTCAGGCGTGGCAGTCGGGGTTGACTCTTCACCACAAGCAACCAGTAAAAACAGAATAACCAGCAGGCTGGCAAGGCTGAGGGCAAATCGATGCAAGGTCAAGGTGGTTATTAATGACATGTGTTTCATATATTTTTTTGATTATACAACAGACCGCACCGCATTGACAAAATCCGCCAACAAACCATACGCAGTGGTCTCCGGACCGGGATTGCCCTCAACAACGCTGAGACTCGATAATGTGTCGGTGTGAAACTCCGCCACGGACGATGAGCCTTCCACAGCATACAATGGCGAGGCTGGCGGGACTTCTTCCGGGGCCACGCGTCCTTTTACGGAATTTCCCTCCCTTTCGATCGTGCATACCAATTTCCAGCGTTTCCCTCCGGCTTTTGCCTGCGCGATCATTTTTGGCGTGATCTGGCGGATGCCTGTCCGGTCCACCTGCTGGGGGGTAAATGGAATGTCCATCAGCACAGTGATCAAAGCCGCCACCTTGATGGCTGCGTCCCAACCGTCCACATCCGCAGCAGGGTCTGTCTCTGCCAGGCCCACGGACTGGGCATATTTGACGGCATCCTCAAAAGATTCGCCGCTCTCCATCCGGCCGAGGATCAGGTTGGTGGTGGAGTTCAGGATGCCGCGCATCCCCAGAAGTTGGGTCGCCGGCAGGGCGGTACGGAAAAGCGAGAAGATGGGCGCCCCATCCATCACGGTGGACTCGAAGTAGAATTTCTTATGCTTAACATTTGCAAATTCCAATAACTCACGATAAGCGTGCACAACAGGTCCCTTGTTGGCCGTAATGGCGTGCATGCCAAGGTCAACTGCCAGGTGCAGGTGATCAATGGCAGGCTGGCCGGTATTATGATTCACGGGTGTATTCTCAAACAATACATCCGCCGCACAGCTGCGCAGGAAATCAAGATTATCCTGGACGGGAATTTTCGTCAGCGCCGCCAGGCTCTCCCCGGTTTCGACCAGCTCAGCCGCCCGGATATAATCCAACCCGGCCGGGTTGATGGCTGAGCCGTGATGGCGGGTGGCAATGCCGGTCACGCTGAAGGTGATGTTATAGTGCCGTTGGAGCTCGACTTCCTTACGCCTCAGCAGATGGGCCAGGGCGCGTCCGACATTGCCGAAACCAAGCAGGGCGAGACGATAATGGCTCATGGGAACCTCTTTTTGGGGAGTAAGGGCACGGCGGCTCCGTGCCCCTACAAAGGCGGAAAAGGAAAAGCGCGCCGGTCCTCAGGGGGGAAAGGGAACTGCCGGGAGGCCAGAATCGCCTCGGCACGCGACGCTAGAGCAGCCAGTTCCATGGGGGTGAGATACTTCCCAAGGGCTACGGACAGACTGCCGGATGCCGCCAGTTCTGCCCGGAAAGCGGAAAGAGTTGAAAGCAAGTCCGATGGAATGGTTTCACCGGCAAAATTCCACAATACCGTACGCAGTTTATCCTCCGCATGGAAACACAATCCGTGGTCGATCAGGTAAAGCTTGCGGGTGCGCTTCTCGACCAGGATATGGCTGCCCTTGCGGTCGGCATTGTTTACCACCAGGTCGAAGAGCACCACCGGGCGCAGGCGGTCAAGATCGAAACTTGTAAAGTTGAAGTAATGATAGTTGGGGTCGTGGTCGATGTACTCCTGGAGCGAGCCGGGACCGAACGGTCCGTCCCGCAGGATTGTATATGGTACCAGTCCAAAGCAAAGCATCTGGCTGACCAGATAGGCACATACTTCCCGCCCGGCCAGGCTGGCGGGAGGAAAGTCCCACAGGGCCTGTTCACCCTGCTGTGGCTTGTAAACTGCCGGGATCTCCCTATCCTTATATTTAACAGTGACGAGGAAGGTATAGTTGGAGCCAAGCACAAACTGGCCCTTGAGGTCAATCCTGCCGTTTTCAAGGATTGTATAGAGGATATCGGATTCGTCGGTCATGATTTAGTGCTTGTGCCCGTTCTTCTTCGGGCAAAAGTGACCTTCCGGCTCCATCGGCTGTCCGCACTGCGGACAGATGGGCCGTCCGCGGTTGACAACTTCCTTGCTCCAATCGGCCAGCCGGCCAGCCTGCTGGCGGCTGCACCAGAAGCGTACAACTGAGGCTTCTTCCGGGTTCCCTCCTTCCGAAACAATTTCGCGCACCAGGATGACAATCTGGTCCTGTTCGGCATCGTAACCGAGACCCATCTCCCCAGCCCGGAAGAGCGGGTCCACCGGCGGGGTGATATGCATCTTATCTTCGTCATATTCCACCGAAAGCCAGGATAGATCCGGGTTCTGCCGGGCGATTTCTGCAAGCATCTGCTCCAACCCGGTTGCCAGCGTTTGGAGCTGGATCTTTTCTATAATGACCGTTACCGGTTGGATATCCGTCTCGCGCCATGCCTGGAGATAGAACACGCGCTGACCGGGTCTGCCAATGGCATCCGCGGTGATATGCTGGACCGGATTAAGATCATGTTCGGAGCTGGGCATGGTTAACCTTCTTGTTTGATGGAGAATACGTCAAAATCACGCGCCACGCGTACATTTGGAAAAACCGGTTGGGCTTCAGCCAGTACATCCTTTTCACGGTAACGGCGTGACAGGTGAGTCAGGATCAATTGTCTCACACCTGCCCTGGTCGCAAGTTCTGCGGCCATTTTCGCGGTCAGGTGGGAGAACTTTTTCGCCAATTCGGCCTCTTCTTCCATGTAAGTGGACTCGATCACCAGCGCGTCCGCCCCCTGGCAGGGAGCCACCAAGTCATCAATCCGGCCGGTATCACCGATGTGCACCAGCCGGACGCCAGGCTTGAGCGGGCCCAGCACATCCTCCGGCCCAACCTTGCGCCCGTCCGCCAGCGTGACGGTCTTTCCGTCCACCAGGTCGCGCCGGATGGGCCCGGCCGGGACGCCCAATTCTTCGGCTTTTTCAGGCAGGAACGGGCGGTGCGATCGTTCCTCGAACCTGAAACCAAGGCTGTCGGAACCACGGTGAAACACCGGGAAAGCCGTAATCGAAAAATCATCCGCTTCAAAGAAGACCCCAGGCTTGAGCTCATGCAGATTAAGTGTCATCGGTGCCTGTCCCCCGCGCAGTACCACGTCATAAAGCAGGTCGTGGATGCGGTCAAGGGCCCACCTGCCACTGTATATATTCATCTCTTCGATCGTTTCCCAGCGCATGAAAGTGGAAAGCAATCCTGCCAGCCCGAGGATATGGTCCAGGTGTCCATGGGTGATGAGGATATGGCTCAGGTTCTTGAACCCCAGGCCGGATTGCAGGATCTGGCGCTGCGTGCCCTCGCCACAGTCGATCAGGAAGCGAAATTCGTCGTGCTTGACCACTTGTGCTGAGAGGCCGCGTTTGGCTGAGGGAGCCGAGGCTGAGGTGCCGAGGAAGATGATTTCAAACATGGTTGGTATTGTAATCCCTAACCCAAAAGAAAACGGGCAAGCTTCCCGGCGATCAGGTGCAAATGCAGGTGAGGGATTGTCTGTCCGCCATGCACACCGGTGTTGATCATAAGCCGGTAACCGTGATCGGATACTCCCTCCTGAACTGCCAGTTCCTGCGCCACCATGACCATATGCCCGACCAAAGCCTCATCCCCGGCCACCAGCTGATTGATCGAGGCGATGTGCCGGTTGGGAATGATGAGGATATGCGTGCGGGCAATCGGGTGAATATCCCGAAAGGCTGTCACCTGGTCATCGTGGTAGATAATGCTGGCGGGGGCTTCACCAGAAAGAATTTGGCAGAAAGGACATGACATAAGGTTTTCCAGCAATCCAGACTCAGGGAATGGGACCGAGAGTCGGGGCGCAGAGGATATCGTAGTATTCCAATTCCGTGGCCCGATTTTTTTCAGCATAGGCGGCGGCATCCTGCGAGATCTTGACAATCTTCTCAAGGTGGCTGAGCGCATCGGTATCCCAGTAGCGCGGCAGGAGCATCAGCGGATCATTAAGGGGGCCTTCCGGCTGCCAGCCCGGTCCATGCACATCGGTCACCCTGTCTCCCAATGGGATCCAGTTGAACATCAACGGCCCGCGCGCATTGGTTGTGAATCCCAGCTGGTAGCCTACCTGGCGGGCAATCTCTACGGCACGCTCGGAAAAACCGCCTCCCGGCCAGATGATGGCGATCGGAACTTTATTAAAATGAGACTTGAAGGCATCGATTGAACCCTGCAATTCACCCAGGATATAGGCATCGGAAACACCCGGCCACAAAGGCACGATCCCAACTCCATGCGCCTGGTAATCCACCCAACCTTCGGCACTCAACTCTTCCTGCTGTTGCCACAGGTCGGCAGAACTCAGCGGAGTGCTGATCCAGGCGGCCACCACCGGCCATTGGTCCGCCTCCCAGTAGGGGCGGAAAAACTGATTGAAATAATCAGCATAATGGCGGTCATCAGCGATCAGGATAACCGAACGGGGAGGAATCCTGGCATTGTGTTCCAGGAAAGCGGCCAATTGAGCGGTGGTGATGGCTTCAAATTCCTGGTTCGAGAGTCCGCCCATCAGCTCGGAAAATTGCTCTTGCGAAATCTGGTTGCTGCCAATATTATCTCCCGGTTTCATGATGGAGTGGAACATAATTGGCATCACCACTGTCCCGGGAGGGCTGTTCTTCGATGACCACTTGTCCTGCAGATACTGGCAGGTATTGGAAATATAGGAATGGGGTGGATCAACCGGATTCAGCAGGGTTGTCTGGAAAAGCCCGGGCAGTGCCGGAGGGGTGCGGATGGCTGTTGCGGTGGGGGTGCTGGTTGATGTTGGGACAAGGGTGAATGTCGGGGTGAGGGTCAACGTCGCTCCGGGGGTGAGGGTCGCTGTAGCCGCCGGAGCGCCAGAGGGTGAGGCCGCGCTTGCACAGCCCGCCAGGAGGAACAACATCAAAAACAAGATCAGCCTTTGTCGCATGGTTCCCTGGTTACGTTTTGGGAGGAAGTAAATAGATGCGGTAATTGGCATCCTTATACACGGTTTGCAGGCCTTTGCATTTCGTCGGTTTATAGTCTGTCACCGTCACCACATGGTTCACACCGTAACGAGTGGCAATCTCGAGCATTGTGTCACATGGCTCGGCGCCCTGGTAGACCCAACTGACCCACTTGAGACGTTCATACCATTCAATGACATCCGCATCGCGGTCAGGGGCGGATTTGAAATCCACCAGGATCGGTGCTCCGGTCACCAGGCGGAAATTCTCCATCTTGGATGGAACGAGGTAAAGATCCCCAGGGGATTTGTGGGCAGCGACATAGTTCATCATCGGCAGGGCCGGGTCAGCCAGTTGGCGGGCGCTTTCAATTTGGAATCGCAATGCCCCCACGATCATCAATCCGATTATGACCAGCACGCTTAACCAGACTACCCAGCTTTCTGCCTTGGGCCTCTCTTTTAACCATTCCATGAATTTTATGACACCAAAGGCAATGAGGATGGTCGTACCCATCGGTACCAGTAACACTGAGACACGCCAGGGAAAAATCAGAGCCAGCCACTTATTGGCAGTGACGACCTGGAAGATGGTCAGGATGAGCATGCCTGAACTGACGACCAGGAGGATCGTGAAAAGCTTTGTTTTCCGCACGATGAAAAGACCCGACATCAGCAGCACTGCCTGGACCAGGACGGTCCAATTCAACCAGTCGGAGATCAGCGCGTGCTGCGGATTGCGAAAATTCACCAGGATGGCAAGCGCCTCCTGCGCCAATACCGGATTGGGATCCGAGAACATAATGATGGTATAGATCAAGGCTGGCGCAACCAGCAGGAGAGATACGGTTCCGAGCAGCAAAGATCGCTTCAGATTATGTTCAGCGCGAAAGGTAATCCACATGTACGCAATGGTCAATAATGCCCCACCCAGAAGATATACCGGATGAAAGGTCACTGCCACCGCAATCGGCACCAGGCTCCAGAAGGGATGCCTGCGCATAAAAAGGTAGATGGAAAGTATCAGAAAAACGCCGAAAGTGCTCGGCTGAAAGACCTGTCCAAGGATGCGTTGGCCAGCCACTCCACCCTCGAACAGAAAAGTGGAATCTGCGGAGACCAGCCTCGATAATAAGAAACGCAGCGCGGCGGAATGCGCGGCCAGAAACACTGCCAGGAAGGCCAGCATGCAGATTCTCGACCTGCGCAAATTGAATAACATGTCCATAATGCCGAACATGCTGAATAAATACACCCCCATCAGCAGGATATAGAAGAGATAAAAAGGCAACTTGCTGTGGAATGCCATGTACGTCAGATAAACCAGCCAGGTGAAAACAGGCATTGATTCCTGCCGGGACGCCAGCCAATCCTGGCTCAGATATCCAAACCCAGCATCTGCCAGCCCATGCAGAAAGTAGGCATTCTGGTTGCTGGTAAAGAGAGGCGATTGAGCATAGACCACTCCAAAAACGAGCGCTCCTGCCAGGAAACCAACCAGTCCGATCAACCATTCGCGCTTAAAGAGACGGCGCTTTACCATTGAACATGCTCCATAATAAAGAAAAACTCGGCGCACCTCCATCCTCCAACCAAGACCTGGAGCGGAGGTGCGCAAAAAAACCAAGCCGGCAGTTATTCCTTACCCCGGATTACTGCTCCTTGTATAAATATCTGGAGCAATCCCGGCAAGAAACATGGACAAAACCAGGATTTGGGTTCAAATATCCACGCGGTCTGCAAGTGTACTACAGCGGTTGCAGTATAATCGCATCACGCATGGATCCAAAAGCGTCTCTTTCCCTGGCAGGAAGCGCCCACCGCACTGACTTTATCACCCATTCAATGTTGGCAATCCCCGCAACCTTCCAAGGCAAAAGGCCAGGCGTACAGGCGGTGTTAAACCAGACCAGCGCAGCCCATTATACCGAAGAGGACCGTACAATTCCAGAGACTCGACCATCACCGGTTAAATATAAAAGCCAGAATAGCAAGCGCGCCTTTGTCTCCTGAGCATACAATGGAACCGACATTTGTCATTGCAGGTCGACTGCGTCGTGATTATCTGTTGCCCCCACAAGGCCGCCCGCTGGTTGACGTGCCTGGGGGGAATCTGCTGTATGCCGCTGCCGGACTGGGAGTCTGGGACAGGAATGTTGGATTGATGGCACGTGCGGGCGAAGATTATCCGTATGAATGGTTACAATCTTTTAAGAAATATGGGTGGGATACGCGCGGGATCCATATTCTGGCCGGAGCACTCGATCTGCGTTATTTCCAAGCCCGGCTGGACCCGGGGAGATTCGAGCGCACCAACCCGCTGATCCACTTCTCCCGCATTAACGTGCCTTTCCCTAAGCATCTTCTTGGCTACCAGCCGCCCACCGAGATTGACGATCGGAAAACCACCCAACCTGCTTCGCCTCGTCCAAGTGAGATCCCACCGGATTATCTGAATACGCATACCGCCCACCTGTGCCCACTTGAATATATGACCACCAGCCGCCTGCTTTCCACCTTCCGGCAGGCGAATGTCACCTTCCTAACCCTGGATCCATACCCCGCATTTATGACCAGTGCAGCCTATGACGATGTGGGCTGTCTTCTCCAGGGACTGACTGCCTTCCTGCCATCCGAAGAGGAATTACGCGCCCTCTTCTGGGGCCGGACCAACGATCTGTGGGAGATGGCTGAAGCCTTGGGAAATTTTGGATGTGAGTTCATCGTAGTCAAACGCGGGGCGCACGGACAGATGCTTTACGACAGCGTTTCCAAAAAACGCTGGGAAATTCCTGCCTACCCGGCCCGCCTGGAAGATCTGACCGGAGCCGGCGATTCCTTTTGCGGCGGCTTTTCAGCCGGTTATCTGAAAACCTTCGATCCCCTGCGCGCCGCGCTGTACGGAAGTGTCTCCGCCTCGCTGACAATTGAGGGCAGCGGTGCATTCCATGCCCTGGATACCCTGCCCGGTCTGTCCCAGTCACGGCTGGAGGCGCTCTCTGATAGGGTGCGGCAAGTATAACCAAAGCCTGGGCAGGGTAGCTGCATTCCCGTGTGAGTCCATATGGATCAATTCATTCAGCGCATCCTCGACATGGCAATTGCCATCCAGCAAATTCCTGGCCCCACTTTTCATGAAGCGAAACGGGCTGAATTCGTGCACGCCCGGTTCGCAGAAGAAGGTTTGCAGCGTGTGGAGACTGATTCCACGGGGAACGTCTATGCCTGCCTCGGCAGTGACCAGCAATCCCCATCCGTTAAATGCCGACCGTTGATTGTCTCCGCTCATCTCGATACGGTCTTCTCCCTGGATATTGACTTAAGCACCAGATGCGAGCCTGAGCGTATCCTGGGACCTGGCATTGGTGATAACTCCCTGGGAGTGGCCGGATTGTTTGCCCTGGTCTGGGCATTACGTCAGCGCCGATTGTCCCTGCCAGGCGACCTTTGGCTGGTGGCCAACGTTTGCGAAGAGGGACTGGGAAATTTGCGCGGTATGCAGGCAGTGGTTGACCGCTTTGAGCCCCATCGCGATCACAGCGACAGGGCGCCTGGTACATCCGATAGAAAGACCGGGACCAGGCCGCTGGCCTACATCGTTGTCGAGGGGATGTCACTGGGACAGGTCTACCAGCGCGGGCTGGGTGTTCGCCGATTCCGCGTCAGTGTGCAAACCGCTGGCGGCCACTCGTGGATAGACTTTGGCCAGCCTTCCGCCGTTCACGAGCTGACGGCGCTTGCCACCCGCATCACCGCGTTGAAACTGCCAAGCCGGCCGCGCACCACCCTGAACGTGGGCACCATCTCGGGCGGATCGTCAGTAAATACCATTGCGGCTAAAGCCATGCTGGAACTGGATCTGCGCTCTGAAGATGGCGCAACGCTGGATGAGGTAGTCAGGCAGGTGGAGCAGATCGTTTCCTCGCTAAAAAAGCCGGGCGTTGTGGTCAATTGGGAGGCCATTGGAAAGCGGCCTGCAGGGGAAATCCCGGCAGAACACCCTCTGGTGAGACTCGCACAGGATTGCCTGCGTGCAGTGAACCTGGAGCCCCACTTGAATATCGGCTCCACCGATGCCAACCTGCCGCTCAGCCTTGGCCTTCCGGCCATAACAATCGGCTTGACAAACGGAGGACGGGCACATACGGTGCACGAATTTATAAATATCCCTCCACTCGAGAAAGGAATGGAGCAACTGGTGAGACTGGTGAGCAAGGCCTGGGATTAAGGCGAAATACAAGAACCTGCCCCCGAAGCACCGGGGGCAGGTTTTTTGTTCTTGGCTGGGGTTACCAATCCGTTCTACATGTGGCGGATGATCGCATCGCCAAATTCCGAGCACTTTACCTCGGTGGCGCCGTGCATCAGGCGGGCGAAGTCATACGTGACGGTTTTCGCCGCCACCGCACCTTCCATGCCTTTGACGATAAGGTCAGCTGCTTCTGTCCAACCCATGTAACGCAACATCATCTCACCCGAAAGAATGACCGAACCGGGATTGACCTTGTCGAGATCGGCGTATTTGGGGGCAGTGCCGTGGGTGGCCTCAAATATGGCATGACCGGTCTCATAATTGATGTTCGCGCCGGGAGCAATGCCAATCCCGCCAACCTGTGCAGCCAGTGCGTCCGACAGGTAGTCGCCGTTCAGGTTCATGGTGGCGATCACATCGTAATCGCGTGGACGGATGAGGGTGAACTGCAGGCTGACGTCCGCGATGGAATCCTTGATCAGGAGTATCTTCTTCCACTTGCCGTCGCCGTGTGTATCCCAAAGTTTCAACGCTTCTTCCACTTCCAGCTTGATGTCATTCTGTTGATCAGGTGACATCATTCCGAAACCGGGATCGATCATCCTGGCATTTTCCTCAACCGTCAAGCCGGGATTGGCTTCCTTGTTGCCCAGGATCCAGGTCTCGCGCTCGGTCACGATGTCGGCGCGAAATTCACGCTTGGCAAGAGCATAGCCCCAATCCTTGAATGCACCTTCTGTGAACTTCATGATATTGCCCTTGTGGACAAAATTCACGCTCCTGCGCTTGTTCTCCAGCGACCAGCGGATGGCGGCGCGCACCAGGCGTTCGGTGCCTTCCCTGGAGACCGGCTTGATGCCGATCCCGGCTGTGTCCGGGAAACGCATCTTGGCATATTCCTTGGGAAAGGCTTCCTTAAAAATCTTCTTGAACTTAATATTATCTTCCGTCCCATTGGCAAACTCGATGCCTGTGTAAATATCCTCGGTATTCTCGCGGAAGATGACCATATCCATTTGCTCGGGATGTTTGACCGGCGAAGGTACACCGGCATAGTAACGCACGGGGCGCTGGCAGACATATAGATCGAGCGCCTTGCGCAGTGCCACGTTGAGCGAACGGATACCTCCGCCGATGGGGGTGGTCAGGGGGCCCTTGATCCCAACCAGAAATTCGGTGAAGGCCTGAACCGTCTCATCAGGAAGCCAGGTCTGGAACTGCTTGAAAGCCTTCTCCCCAGCATAAACTTCCATCCAATGGATCCTGCGTTTGTTTCCGTAGGCCTTTTGGACGGCTGCATCGAAGACACGCACGGAGGCACGCCAGATATCGCGACCGGTGCCATCACCTTCCACGAAGGGGATGATCGGTTCATCCGGGACTTGAAGCCTGCCTCTTTTTATCGTTATTTTCTCCCCAGCTGCGGGGATCTTGACCTGCAAATATGCCATATATATTCTCCTTTGGAGTATTTAGGTCTGAATTATAACAAGCCAACGACAAAGATGGATTAGGATTTTCTTTGAAAATTGAATCCCGCCTGAAAGTGCGTAATCTGGATCATATTGCCATCAGAATCCTATGGGAGGTTGTTATGTCGACGTGAATAAAAAAACCGGGTCCGTTGCAGGACCCGGTGGGAGGTGAAGGGTAAATTATGCGATGGGTCGGACGTTGGTGGCCTGCAGCCCTTTAGGGCCCTGCTCGACCGAGAACTCAACTTTTTGATTCTCCTCCAGACGTTTATAGCCTTCCATCTCAATGGCTGAAAAATGGACAAAAACGTCCTCGCCACCTTCGCGGCCGATAAAACCAAAGCCCTTGGTGGCATTGAACCATTTAACAGTACCGACGAAACGTTCTTCTGACATCTTTCTTTCTCCTGCAAGAATTTTTGTGCAGTTCCCGCCGTGGAATCCCACAGCCGGACACGCGGGCGATAGATTATCACGGATAATGACAGGTGTCAAGGAAATAGTTATTCCCCGATCATCTGCACCACCAGTTCGCGATGGCGCGGGCGGATATCGAAGTCCACATGGATGACCTGCTGCCAGGTACCGAGCGTGAGGGTTTTCTCCACAAAGGGAATGGTCAGCGAAGGGCCGAGCAGGGAGGCACGCATATGCGAGTGACCGTTGCCATCGTCCCAGGTAGCGTTATGGGCGTATTCCCGGTTGGAGGGAATCAGCTCCTCGAACATACGTTTCAAGTCAGCCAGCGCGCCCGGCTCGAACTCGACCGTGGTCAGCCCGCTGGTGGAGGAGGGGCAGAAGACCGTCACGGCACCGTTCCTGAGCCCGGATTGCTCCACCAGGCGGAGCAGATCGCGGGTAATATCCTGGATATCGGTGTGGCCGCGGGTAGAGAGGGAAATATTCGCAGTTATTACAGACATGGCTATACTCCAAATAGGTTCTTCACTAAGCAACTTTGATACAGATTCCGAAATCTCCAGATTTAGGAGCTTTCCCGACGACTGGAGTCGTCGGATTCCGGTTACTAGAACATGAAAAAACCAGGACAAGATTTAGGTGGGTGATCATTTTCCGCGATGGATGGATTTTTTCCCAAAGCGTTCCTGCAGTTCATCCAGCGTTTGCTGCAGCTTACGGGAGCGCTCGCCCTGTTCGCCCCACAGCTCCAACTGCCTCAGTGGCGCACCCAGCCCGCTGACGCCCACGCCGATCAAGCGGACAGCTTTGCCTTTTGACCTGACTTTTCCCAACAGGTTCAACGCGGTGGCATAGATCTGATCGTCCTGGTCGGTGGGTTGAGGCAGAGTAAGCTGGCGCGTCAGGGTGGTGAAATCCGGCCAGCGCAGCTTGATCTTGACAGTCGTCCCGGCCATCTCTTCCTTGCGCAGGCGATGACCGACCTGCGCCGAGAGTTCTCGCAAGGTATCCGCCAAAACCTTGTCGTCGCTGACGTCCCGGGCAAAGGTGGTCTCCTGGCTGATGGATTTCACCTCGTGCGCGGTCGAGATGGGACTGTCATCCACGCCACGGGCGCGCCGGGCCAGGTCACGCCCGTTCTCACCAAAACGACGTGCCAGGTCTGCGGCGGGATGGCGGGCAATATCGCCGATCGTTTTGATACCCAGGCTGGCCAGCCTGGCAGCGGTCTTGGGGCCAACGCCCCAGAGCATCTCTGCAGGCAGCGGCTCCAGGAAGTCCGCTTCGGTACCAGGCGCGACGATGGTGACAGCGTTGGGCGGCCCGTCCTTTTGGGCAGTCCCTGTCGCTCTCCCCTCCGGGGACAGGCTGCTCAGGGCATGCTTCTTCCCCACCTCCGTGGCGATTTTGGCGACCAGCTTGTTGGAGGCTACGCCGACCGAGCATGGCAGGCCAAGCTCATCATTGACGCGCTTCTGCAGGCGATGGGCAATCAATTCCGGGTCGGCGTGCAGGTCGCTGATATCCACGAAGGCCTCATCGATGGAGATCTGCTCCACCAGCGGCGAGAGATCCCCCAGGCGCTGCATGACTTTATCGGACATCTCGCCATAATTGCCACGGTGGTGCGAGATGACCAGCAGATCCGGGCAGAGCCGCAGCGCCCGGCTGGTCGGCATGGCGGAGCGCACCCCAAAGCGGCGGGCGGCGTAGGAACAGGAGGCCACCACACCGCGATCCTCCGGCCGGCCGCCAACCGCAAAAGGCTTCCCTTGCAGGGACGGGTCAAGCAGTTCTTCGACAGAGCAGAAGAAGGCATCCAAATCGAGGTGCAGGATGGTG
>CAVSAF010000003.1:0-120579 GCA_963725805.1 uncultured Chloroflexia bacterium | reverse complement strand
TAGGATGGCTGCCAATGCCAGCAGGATGCCTGCCATGATTCGGGTTGCGCTATCGCCCACCAATTTGGACAGGAACCAGGATCCGTCCGGCCAAATCAAACCGGTGCGAAGTTCAAACAATCGCATACTTTGACCGGCGTAAAGCAAATGGACCAGGCCGTGCAGGATGAGAAAAATCCCAAAAACGATCTTCATTGAAAAACCTCCATAAGGAATAAAATCAGGGCACCGGTGGGGGGAATATCCGGAAGCGCCAGGGCTTGGACTTCCAGGGTTCCGGGACGGTATACAACCCGACGCGTGGGCCGGTGAGGACATCCGCCTCCGGGATCGCCGCGCCTGCTTCGATCCACAGGCCCGAAGCCCGGCTGCATAGATCGGCGCCGTTTTGTGCCACGTCAATGCCCAGGGCCTGGGTCAACTTGGCCGGGCCGAGCGTATCCCGCCCCTGGCGGCGGGCGGAGATGATCTCCAAGCCCTGCACCGGCTGGATGGCCCGGATCAGCACGGCCGCCGGGAATCCTTCCGGCCCGGTCACCGCATTCAACATCCAGTGCATCCCATAGGTGAAGTAGACGTAGGCAAAGCCCGGCGGGCCGTACATGACGGCATTGCGGCGGGTCCTGCCGGACCTGGCATGACAGGCCAGGTCTTCTTCGCCGATGTAGGCTTCCGTTTCGGTGATGATCCCGGCCAGGTGAACGCCCTCCAGGAGGCGCACCAGGCGCATTCCCAGCAGTTCGCGCGCCACGCTCAAGGCGGAACGATTGTAGAATTCGTGGGGGAGGCAGGGGGATGGATTAACCACGGATAAACACTGATAAAAGGGATAGGGACGGATGCATTTTGTCTCTCAGGATGTCATTGCCTGCGCCACTGACGCCGCAGGTACAGGTGCGAGCGTACTACGCGAAGCAATCTCGATATCTAGCTGGGAGATTGCTTCGTCGGGAAGAACACCCTCCTCGCAATGACATGTCATTGCGAGCGTACTACGCGACCTGTACCACGCATGTCTGGCCAGGAGATTGCTTCGCCTGCACTTGCAGCGCAGGTGCAAGCGTCGGGAAGAACACCCTCCTCGCAATGACATGGTTCATCCATTTTCATCCGCGTTCATCTGCGGTGAATCAAGCCGCCGGGGCAGCCTTTACCTTTTCCGTCCTGAAACGCGCATCCCTTTGCAGGGTCAGCCGCAGGCCCTCTTCCAACCGGATCGCCGGCCGGTAATTGAGTTTTTGCTCTGCCAGGGTCAGGTCGGCGCACAGGCGCGAGACGCCGCCGGAGGTTTTGGCATTGTAGACCACGTTGGCACTGCTGCCGGTCACCTCCAGCACAAGCTTGGTCAGGCCGCGCAGGCTCGTTTCGACCCCGGAACCGACATTGATCACCAGCCCGTTGATATTCGGCGCGGTTGCCGCCGCCACCATGGCACACACCACATCATCCACGTAGACATAGTCACGCGTCTGGTACCCATCTCCGTGGACCACCAGGGTGCCGCCGCGCATGGCATGGTGCAGGAAGTAAGGCACCACCGGTGGATGGGAGGCCGGCAAATGCTGCCCGGTCCCGTAAGCATTGAAGATCCGCAGGGAGACCGTCTCGATGCCCCATAATTTGCCGATGGTCGAGACGTAGTATTCCGCCGCCAGCTTGCTTACCGCGTACGGCGACATGGGACGCGGCGTCTGTCCTTCCGTCAGCGGTTGGATATCCTGCTCGCCGTAGATGGCCCCGGATGAGGCCAGCACCACCCGCCGGATGCCCACATCCCGCATGGCTTCCATCAGGCTGACCGTTCCACCGACATTGGCGGTGTTGTATTCGCGCGGGTAGAGCATCGACTCGGGCACCGAGATGCGCGCCGCCAGGTGATACACGCAGTCCACTTCCTGGAGCAGGGTCCACAGCTTTGGGCGGTCGTTCACGTCCCCGCGCGTGAAATGGACGTCCGGGTCGAGCACCTGCGGGTCGCCGGTGGAGAGGTCATCCAGGCCGCGTACCTGGTGCCCTTCACGCGCCAGCTGGTTGGCGAGATGCGAACCGAGAAAGCCAGCCGCGCCGGTAATGAGAAAATTCATAAGAAGATTATACCCTTTCTATCAGGCTGCCGGAAAGCTTTATTTCTAATATCCTTGCGAAGGTTCTATCCCTGGCAAAATCATGGGAAATATATGACTTCCGATCCAAAAATGTCTCCAGGACGGCCTAACCTTCGCAAGGCTGCTGGAAAGCTTTATTTCTGGATTTCATCCCGGATGACCACCCCATGGTGGATGACCAGGCTGATATCCGTCAAAGCCGCCAGGTTCTGCAGCGGGTCCCCACGAACGACCAGGATATCGGCCAATTTGCCGGGTTCCAGCGTACCGGCTTCCTGCTCGATCCGCAAAACATGTGCGGCGTTCAGGGTGCTGGCCAGGATGACCTGCATGGCGGTCATCCCGGACTGGCTCATCATCTCCAGCTCATACAACGGGATGCCCAGTTCAAAGTCCCCCGGCCCTCCGCCGTAATCATTCCCCAGGGCCACCTTGCCGCCCAGCCCGATGAACTTGCGCAGGTTATCCTGGAGCGGACCCGCCGGTGCGCCGTAATTGCGGTAAACCGTAAATGTCGGGGTGACATACACACCTTGGTCCACCATATATTGCAGACTTTGCGGTGGAATGGTATCGAAAGGCAGGTGGGCGATGTCATCCACGCCGGCCTCCAGCATGGGCTGCAGGTAGGCCCCCTGGGTAATGTGCCCGGAGACAGGCTTGCCCTGGGCGTGGGCGGTGCGGACAATGGCCTTTAATTCTTCAGATGTCAACTTGGGCAGGCCGTGCTGGCCGGCGTAACCGTCTTCCAGGGCCACCTTGATGGCGTCAACGCCCTGGTCGATTTCGCTCAGGACGGCTTTTTGCGCCTCCTCCGGGGAGGAAACGAACAGGTCACCGTATCCGCCCGGGACCGCCAGCATGCTCCCGGCCGAGATGAGCCGGGCGTAGCCTGGATCCGCCGCCAGCTCAGCCCGGAAGGTCTTCAATCCGGCAACCTGCCCGGTGGAGGTACCTTCATCCCGGACGGTGGTCACGCCGCCCTGCGCCCAGGCCTGCAGGTTGGCCTTATTGAAGCCGCGATGCACATGCGCGTTGATGAATCCGGGCAGGATGGTTGCCCCTGCCAGGTCAATCGTCCGTACTCCAACGGGGAGAGGGATCGTCTTTTGCGAGCCGACCGCCAGGATCTTGTCATTGGCGATGAGAATGACCGCATCGGGGACAGGGTCTGCTCCGGTGCCATCGATCAGGGTTCCATTGACCAGAGCCAGCGTGGCCGCGGCTTCCATGCTGCCAGGTGTGGCCGAAGGTTTCGGTGAGCCGCAGCCCGCCAGCGATGAAAATAACAGGGTTGATAAAATGACAGCCCCAAAGACTTGCCTGGTGTCCATGGCACTCTCCTGGGAATAAACTCCCCAGATATTACTAAGAACCCCTAACAAACCTGCTCTCGCCGCCGTCCTCGGCGGTGGGGACGCCGCCTGGAGCGTTGGTTTTGTCTGCACTGCCTGCGCCACTGACGCCGCAGGTACAGGTGTGCCGCAGGCAAACGTGTTCAGGCGCTCTAAAAAGCCCGCCTCTTGTCGAGACGGGCTATGGCATTACTTCTTCAGGTTCTTTTGGGCGAACTCAACCCCCCGGCTGAGCGCTTCCACGTTCTTGGGCAGCAAATTCTTATGCCGGCCCGGCATGTGGTTGTTCAAGGCAGTTTCCAGGTCCGCCAGGGTGAGCACATTCATGCAAGCCAGCAGCGCGCCGATCGCCACCATGTTGGCCAGGCGCGGGTTGCCGATCTCCTCGGCAATATCATTGCACGGGATGGCCACCGAAGTGATATCCGTGCGCGTGGCGGCGCGGTCCACCATCGAGGCGTTGATGACCAGGGCCCCGCCCGGCTTGACCAGGGACTCGTACTTGTCCAGCGAGGGCAGGTTCATCACCAGGGCGGCGTCGGGATTCTTGACGACCGGTGAGCCGATTTCCTCGTCGGCAATGACGACCGTGCAGTTGGCTGTCCCGCCGCGCATTTCCGGACCGTAGGATGGGATCCAGGTGACTTCCCTGCCCGAGTCCATGGCGGCAAATGACAGGATCTGGCCGGCGAACATGATTCCCTGTCCGCCGAAACCGGAAAGGATGATTTCTGTCTGCATATTTTCTCCTGGTGTCATTGCGAGGCCAAGCTTTTCTGGCCCGGAGCAATCCCCAGCTAACCAGGAGATTGCTTCGCAAAGTTCGCTCGCAATGACATAATATTGGCATGTCATTGCGAGGAGGGTGTTCTTCCCGAGGAAGCAATCCCCATGTTGGCGAGGAGATTGCTTCGCAAAGTTCGCTCGCAATGACATAATAATGGCATGTCATTGCGAGGAGGGTGTTCTCCCCGACGCTTGCACCTGCGCTGCAAGTGCAGGCGAAGCAATCTCCAACTCACGAGGAAATTGCTTCGCCGCCAAAGTACGGCAGCTCGCAATGACACAGTGAACTAGATTTTCGCCGCCGTGATGGACGGCGCAACCTTGTAATCGCCCAGCGGATAATACGGGAGCATGTGCTCCTCCAGCCATTTCAACGATTCGACCGGGGTCAGGTTCCAGTTGGACGGGCAGGTCGAGAGCAGTTCCACCATCGAGAAACCCAGGCCGCGTACCTGCGTCTCAAAGGCAGTCCGGATGGCTTTCTTGGCCTTGCGGATATTGGTTGGATCGTGCAGGCTGCGCCGGACCACGTAACCGGCTCCGTCCAGCGTGGCCAGCATCTCGGCCATGCGGATCGGATAGCCCTGCAGCTCCACATCCCGGCCGTTCGGCGAGGAAGTGGTCTTCTGGCCGGGCAACGTCGTGGGGGCCATCTGGCCGCCGGTCATGCCGAAGTTGGTATTGTTGATGAAAATGACGGTGATATTCTCGCCGCGCGCTGCCGCATGCACGATCTCGCCCGTCCCGATGGAGGCCAGGTCGCCGTCGCCCTGGTAGGTGAAGACGATCCGGTCCGGCAGGACGCGCTTGATGCCGGTCGCCATGGCCGGGGCACGGCCGTGCGGGGCCTGGACAAAGTCTGTCGCGAAATAGTTGTACATGAAGACCGCACAGCCCACCGGCGCCACGCCGATGGTGCGGCCGGTCAAATCCATCTCGTCCAGCACTTCGGCGATCAGGCGGTGCGCCACGCCGTGGGTGCAGCCCGGACAGTAATGGGTCGGGGTGTCGGTAAAGGACAGGGGACGTTCATAAACCAGGTTTTCAGGGATCATCGTTACCATAGGTACCTCTATTTCACCACAGCGTCCATGCGCTTCAACCAGACTTTGGCCGGGTCGTCCACGATTGGGGGAGTCTCCTTGGCCAGGCGCTGGATTTCGCCCAGGATCTCATCCGGGAACGGCACCACGCCGCCCAGCCGTCCATAGAACTCGATCGGGGTGCGGCCGTTGACCGCCAACCGGACATCTTCGAGCATCTGCCCGGAGTTCATCTCAACCACCAGCAAGGATTTCGCCTGCGAAGACAGTTCGGCCACCCGGGTATATGGGAAGGGCGCCACCGTTACCGGCCTGAACAAGCCGACCTTGATGCCCTGTGCACGCGCGGCGCGTACGGCTGAAAGCGCCACCCGCCCGGCCGTGCCGAAACCGATCACGACAATTTCCGCGTCTTCCAGGTAGTACTCTTTAAAGCGGATTTCGTTTTCCTGCACTTCCTGCCAGCGCTTGAGCAGGCGGATATTGGTCTTCTCCTCGTCGTATGGTTCCAGATAGATCGAGGTCAGGAAGCGTCTTGGGCGGCCCTGTGCGCCGCTGGTGGACCAGGTATATTCCCTGCGCTTGACCTCGCGCATGGCCGGCAGTTCGACCGGCTCCATCATCTGGCCGATCGACCCATCCAGCAGGAGACAGGCAATCGTCAGGTATTTCTCCGCCAGGTCGAAGCACAGCGGCAGAAGATCCACCGCTTCCTGGACCGAGGCGGGTGCCAGCACGATCGGATGGTAATCACCGTGCCCGCCGCCCTTGCAGATCTGGTTATAGTCGCCCTGCGAGGGGGCAATGTTTCCCAGGCCGGGTCCGCCGCGCATCACGTTGACCAGCACCACGGGGATCTCGGTGCCGGCGATATAGGACAATCCTTCCATCATCAGGCTGATGCCGGGGCTGGAGGAGGAGGTCATCACGCGTGCTCCCGTGCAGGCCGCGCCGTAGACCATGTTGACCACGCCCACTTCCGCCTCGCCCTGGACAAATGCCCGGCCGAGTTCCGGCATGCGGCGTGACAGCCATTCCAGGATCTCGTTCTGCGGGGTGATCGGATAGCCAAAATAGGCTTCCAATCCAACCCGGACAGCCGCCTCGGCGATGGCCTGGTTGCCTTCCCAGAGTTCTCGTGTCATTTATTTCTCCAATTTTTTACCGCGAAGGGGGGAAGCATGCGAAGCTTCAAAGGATATTATCCTCGCATTCTTCCTTTCTTCGCGGTGAGATCATACAGCCGCTGCCGGAGCAGGTGCCGCAGCCTTGGTCACCTCGCGGTAGACCGTGATGGCCGCGTCCGGGCAGACGATTGAACAGATGGCGCACCCGGTGCAGCCATCTTTGTAAACATGCGCCGGGTGGTATCCTTTGGGGGTCAGGCGTTCTTTATTGATCGCCATCACTTGCGGGGGGCAGGCTGCGATGCACAGTTCACAGCCTTTACAGTAGAGATCGTTGACTTCAATCCAACCTTTTGCAGGCATCGATTGGGACTCCTTGTTTGAAAATTGGACAATTTTCGCCTTGATTGTACTTCTAAATGGATTATGCTGTCGATCTGACAACGGCGGGTAGTGCCATGCGTCCTAAATCAAGGGCTACGAACATCCTATCCAACGAATTATACACGGGCGCCGGGGCTTTGAGTTGCATAACGTATATTCGACAATTATTGCAAGAAGCAGTAGAATGACGCTGAGAAAATGGAGAGCCCATGCCCAATCCTGTCATTATCGATGCCATTCGCACGCCCATCGGCGCCCTGGGAGGCGCCCTGGCGGCCGTCCGTCCGGATGACCTGGCCGCGCTGGTGATAAAAACCATCGTGGAACGCAACCGTCTCGATCCGACCCTGGTCGAGGAAGTCTATCTGGGCTGCGCCAACCAGGCCGGGGAGGACAACCGCAACGTGGCCCGCATGGCACTCCTGCTGGCGGGGCTGCCCGTCAGTGTGGCCGGTGTGACCGTCAACCGGCTGTGCGCCTCCGGGCTGAACGCCGTCAACCAGGCGGCACGCGCCATCCGCGCCGGCGAAGGGGAGGTGTTCATCGCCGGTGGGGTGGAGTCGATGAGCCGGGCGCCCTACAGCCTGCCCAAGGCCGAAAGCGGCTTCCCGTTTGGCAACCTGACCGCTTATGATACCGCCCTGGGCTGGCGCTACCCCAACCCGAAGATGCAGGAATTGTATGGCACCGAGTCGATGGGCGAAACGGCAGAGAATATCGCCGCCGACCGGCCGCATATTACCCGACAAATGCAGGATGAGTTCTCCCTGCGCTCGCACCAGCGCGCCATTGCGGCGATCGACTCCGGCAAATTCGCCCAGGAGATCCTCCCGGTGGTCATCCCGCAGCGCAAGGGCGACCCGAAAGTAGTGGCGACGGATGAACGCCCGCGCCGGGATACTTCGCTGGAAAGCCTGGCGAGGCTCAAGCCGTCCTTCCGGGCCGGTGGGACGGTCACCGCCGGGAACTCCTCCGGGCTGAACGATGGGGCAGCGGCCCTGCTGGTGATGAGCGCAGAAAAAGCCCAGGCGCTCGGGCTGAAACCACTGGCACGCATCCTTTCTTCCGCGGCAGCCGGGGTGGCGCCGCGCACGATGGGGCTGGGACCCGTCCCGGCAGTCAGGAAAGCCCTGACGCGTGCCGGGTTGAAGATCGAAGATATCGGCCTGGTCGAATTGAACGAGGCCTTTGCCATCCAATCGCTGGCGGTAATTGAAGATCTCGGCCTCGACCCGGAGATCGTCAATGTCAACGGCGGGGCGATCGCCCTGGGTCATCCGCTGGGCTGCTCCGGGGCACGCATCCTGACCACGCTGTTGTATGAGATGAGACGGCGGGCGGGCGACCAGGGCGACCATAAGGACCGGGGCGGCCATAAAGACCAGGGCGACCATAAAGGTCGCCCCTACATTGGGCTCGCTACACTGTGCGTGGGGGTGGGCCAGGGGGAAGCCACCCTGGTCGAATGGCTGGCGTGATCCCCTCCGCCGGGAACCTTTAACCCGGGCTGCTCGTCTATTGAAGACCGCGTGAATGCTCTCGCGGTCATTCCATTTTGCAGGAGAAGTGTATGCATGCCTTTTCCAAGTTTTGGTTGATCCTTACGGTTATCATGGCGTTATCAGCCTGCGGTCCAATCACGCAAGTCAACCCGCCCGCTTCCGTGGTACCGACCGGTAACAGCCCGGCTGTGACCGATACGGCTACCCCGCTCCCAACCACGACGACCCCTGCTCCGCCGATCGCCAGCCTGAAGATGATCGATGCGAACAACGGCTGGGCCTGGACAAGTTCGATCCGCCTGCTGCGCACCAGCGACGGCGGGCAAACCTGGATGGACCGTACACCTGAAGGGCAGATCTTGTCTGCGGGCTTTTTCCCCCTGGATGCCCGGACAGCCTGGCTGCCCATCTTTTTACAGGATGGCAACCGGTTTGGCCTTCTGCATACCGTGGATGGCGGGCAAAGCTGGGCGGAGTACCCGTCCGGGCCCGCTGGTGGATTGCACTTCACGGATGCAATGAACGGCTGGGCCGCGACCGCGGAAGCCGGGGCTGGCAATATTTATTATTCACTATCAGAGACCCACGACGGCGGGAAAACCTGGGTGCCCATCCCGGTCAAGTCTCCCACGGGAGAAACCGGACTGCCGCCTGGTACGATCCACCTCTGCAATATCTGCGCAGACAGTTTTTATTATGACCCGAGCCGTACCATCATTGTATATGGAGATGAAGCTTCCTGGAAATCGACTGGAGCGGTGAGGATGCAGGTTTCCTTCGACCTGGGAAGCACGTGGCAGACCCGCAACCTGCCTCTGCCGGAAAATTCATCCGATGCGGTTGTCGCAGGTTCCAACAGCGCTTTTTTCAGTGGGAGCAATGGCCTGCTGGCAGTTAATCTATTAAAAAACGACAATAGCGGCAATCCGATTTACCAGCGCCTGGCCGTTTACACCTCCCAGGATGGCGGTGCCAACTGGACGCTTGTACCAGGCACGGTGGAAAATGTTGCCCCGTTCACGCAGGTGCGGATCGTTTCTCCAAAAGACATTTACGTGCTATGCGGCAATGCGTTATGTGCCAGTCATGACGGCGCACAGACCTGGTCGAAATTGGCGTCCAACCTCGATTTCACCCATAACGACACTCGATTCATTGGCTTGCTGGAATTCCTGGATGCCAACACCGGTTGGGTCTCGATCATGCAAAATGAAAGCAGCCTTCTCTACAAAACTGTGGATGGAGGTGCAGCCTGGACACAACTCAACCCGCTCCTGGCGGCCTCAACCCCGGTCACGACCAGCCTGGATACCACGATCCCGACGCCCGGGCCGACCTTCACCCCTACACCCGAGTCGACTCAAACTCCGCAGGTCGTCTTCGACCCGAATGCCAATGCCACTCGCATCCGCTTCGCCGCGAACGGGACATGGGTCGAGCTCAACGATAGCATTTCCGCCAACACGCCCAAACGCTACATCCTTTCGGCCATGCAGGGGCAGATCATGAGCGTCTCGATCCCGCAGGGGCCAGCTTTCTCAGTCCAGGTAAGCGGCGCCGATAAAAAGATACTGGGTGATCCGCTGCAGTCTCTGCCCTTCTGGCGCGGTGCACTGCCTTCCACGCAGGATTATATTGTCTCGGTGACCTCACAGGTTGACGGTCCGTTCACCCTGCGTATCGCCATCAATCCGCCGGGAAAGGCCACCCAAATTTTTGGATTTTCAGACCCGCGCTACCTGGTCGGCCTCAGCTACACCGATGAGTTCGCGCCAACGGATGTTCAGATCCCGGTCAATCTCAAAGGCACTCCACTGTTGACACTTTCTTTCATTGATTCGACCTTCTACTCTCCCAGGACCAACCTGAGCGAAGCCTATCTCTTGCTGGCTGTCACGGCGGACCCGGCCATCGTTTCAACCTGTACACAGCCCTCGACGCAGGTTGCTGAAACAGTCACCGGGCAGGTAAGTATCAACAACCATGCTTTCACCCGCAGCGAATTCAGCGGTGCAGCAGCCGGTAACCGTTACGACCAGGTGACTTACCGCACCGTTTGGGCTGATAAATGCATCGAAATGGTCTCCCTGGTCCATTCGACCAACATCGGGAATTATCCCCCCGGGACGGTGGTCGAATATGATCGCGCCGCCTTACAGAGCAAATTCGAGGCTGTACTTAATACCTTCCTGGCAAAATAAGCTCAAAATGCCCCCTTTGTCCCCCTTAATGAGCGCAGCAGGCGGACATACAATTGGAGGCACAAGCAGTGCTGTCCAGATCCCATGAATTCCGCCCGGACGAATGAAATGAAACCAAGGATTCTCCTGACAATTTTGGCCATCTCGCTGTCCCTTCAAGCCTGCGGTGTGCAAACCAGCACGGTCATGCCTGCTCCCGCGGCAGCCACCAGTACGGCGCCTGTTGCCACCACAATACCCATACCAAACCCAACGGCGACAGCCGTTCCAACCGTCACCAACTTTCCAAGTCCGCCCGCGCTGCCAGTGCTTGCCTCCCCGACGCTGGCCCGGATCGATTTTCAGGATGAGGATAACGGCTGGGGAATCGCCCTCAACGACAGCGGTTATGTGGTGCGAACGGCAGACGGCGGCAGGACATGGTTCAAGGCCACCCCGCCCGGTAGCGGTCCAGTTGGGTACTCCACCAGCCTGACCGTCTTGAATGCCAGCACTGCCTGGGTAGTGGTGCCGGGCCCGGATTTTTTCTCCGGCACGCTTTACCAGACGAGTGACGGAGGAGTTACCTGGAATTCCAACACGGTCCCCTTTGGAGGCGGGTTTATACAGTTCCTGGATGCCAAGACGGGGCGCGCCCTGGCTGACCGGGGGGCTGGGGCCGGGTCCGAAGCGGTGGAAATCTTCCAGACCTCGAATGGCGGCCTGACCTGGACCAGCGTTTTTCACAATGATCCCACCCAACCTGGTGCATCCGATGAACTCCCTTTGGGCGGCATCAAGAACGGCATGACCTTCCTGGATGCCAGTACAGGTTGGGTGACAGGTTCCATTCCAAAGGATGGTGATGTGTATCTGTATATCACCCATGACGGAGGGGTCACATGGTCGCAGCAAAGCGTGCCTCTCCCGCCAGGTTACGAGTCCTACATGTACATGCCTCAAGCACCGGTCTTTTTCGGGAAGGACGGCTTCCTGCCTCTAACAATCTATCTGCCGGACAGGACAGATTTCACCTTGTATGATACGCATGACGGGGGCCTGACCTGGAAGGGCGATCCGTCCGACGCCAAAAGGGTGATCATGCCGGGTCTACCGGCGATTGCAGATGCCCTGCATGCCTGGTCCTGGGATGGAGGCGCAAACCTGTACTTTTCCAGCGACGGAGCCCTGACGTGGGGGAGCACCCCTGCCAACCAGAATTTGAGCGGATACCTGGCGCAGTTGGAGTTCGTCCCCACCAAGGCGGGCGGCTTCAGCGGCTGGGCGCTCGCCCAAACGGAAGAGGCCAACCACAGCCGGCTTTTCCATACGACTGACGGCTCGACCTGGACGCCGTTAATTCCATGACCCCGAAGGAGAAAAACATGAGCCGAAAAATCATTCCATCCCTGCTCGTCATCCTGCTGGCTGTCACTGCCTGCAATCTCCCTTCCATTACCCTTACGCCGACGGCGACCATAACGATCCCATCCAACAGCACACCTTTGCCTGTAACACCGACCATCCTCCTCAGCCCGACCTCGACAAGTACTCCCATCCTGCCAACGCCGACAAGCACGCTCTCCCCGGAGCCTTCCGAGCCAGCAGGCTTGACCCTGGAAATGTTAAAGAATGGCACTTACTATGCCCCATCCTACAAGCGCACCATTACTCTGGCGAACGGATCCTATTCGGAAAGCGCCGGGGGAATCTCCTACTCGGTGCGGATGCTGGACGCCTATGCCTTGGGTGACCTGAATGGAGATGGCAAGGCTGATGCAGCCGTCCTCCTGGCCGAAAATGGCGGTGGGAGCGGTGTTTTCATATCCTTGATTGCGGTCATCAACCAGGATGGCGCCCCTCACCAACAAAGCCAGGCAGAACTGGGTGACCGGGTCCTGGTTAACTCTGCCGCCATTTCTTCCGGCGTGATCCACCTGGATATGATCGTCCCGGGGCCAAACGATCCGTCCTGCTGTCCCACGTTGCCACAAAACCAAGACTACTGGCTGATTGACAACCAGTTGTGGTTGATGCACCTGACCACAACCATCAATGGAACCAAACACGAGATCGTGGTCGAATCGCCGGGTATCTGGAGCACGGTAGGCAATCCATTCACAGTAAAAGGCAGTATGACCGTCCTGCCCTTTGAAAACACACTCGCCTACCGGATCTACCTGACCGATGGCACCAAGGTCAATGAATCCAATCTGACGGTGACACCTTCCTCGGGAATCTCCGGGACGTTCACACGCGACTTCAACCTGAGCTCTGCCGGCATCACCGACTGGGTCATCATTCAATTTGTGGATGTCAGCGCGGCGGATGGTTCAACGATCGCATTGGGGTCCGTCATCCTGAAAGCGAAATAAATTTTTTCCAGCCTTGCGAAGGTTATGCAGGCAGAAAACCTTCGCAAGGGTGTTTATTTGTTACAATACTCCCATGAAAACAGCCTTGATCCTGATCGATATCCAGAACGATTATTTTCCCGGCGGAAAAGGGGAATTGGTCCATCCGCTTGAGGCAGCTCAACAGGCTCGCGGGCTGCTGGATTTCTTCCGCAGGCAGAAGTGGCCGACCGTCCATATCCAGCATGTCGCAGTTCGTCCCGGTGCGACCACTTTCCTGCCGGGTACTGATGGCGGGAAATTCCATGCTTCGATCGCCCCTCTGGAAGGCGAAACGGTCATCATTAAGCATTTCCCCAATTCGTTTCGCGAGACCAAATTGCAGGAGCACCTCAGGGAACTGGGAATTGAGCGACTGGTCATTTGCGGCATGATGACGCACATGTGCGTGGAAGCCTGCACGCGCGCCGCGGTGGACCTCGGCTACAAGGTGCTCCTGGCAGCGGATGCCTGCGCCACGCGTGCCCTGGCCTATGATGATGTGAAGGTCCCTGCAGAACACGTGCATGCAGCCGCCCTGGCTGCGCTCAAATCCTACGCACAGGTGTTGAAAACCGGGGAAATCCTTAAACTGTTGGAAGAATAGGGGGGATTATTTTGCTTTCGACTGGACCCGATTGAAAAATCGGGCCTGATCGACGACGAAACGCTCATGTATGGCTTCGCCGATCAATTCCACCTCGTCCCAGGCCTGTATCTTGAAAACCAGCTTGCGACCTTCCACGGCAGTCAGCTCGGCCCGGGCACGCACCTGCATCCCGACCGGCGTGGCGGCCAGGTGGTGCACGTCAATATGTGCGCCGACGGTTGTCTGGCCGGGAGACAGGTGCCCGATCAAGGCATTGACTGCGGCGTTCTCCATCAAACCGACCAGGGCGGGAGTCGAAAAGACGGGTACCAGGCCGCTGCCCCACCTGGAGGCGCTGTCGGCGTCTGCGACGATGTGTTCAAGTTCACCTGTTAATCCGGGGGCAAGTTCGCTCATAAAAATACCTCGATAAGGATGGAAGATTAATTTCATATATTATATCTCCGGATTAACCTGACCATTCCGGGTCATTTGTGGCAAAATAAGTCCATGACAACGACATTGGATCCTGAAAAACAAGAACAAGCCAGGCAATATGCCCGCATCCGCCGGCGCTTGTGGCTGCTGGAGACGATTGCCGGTGCAGCCTATTTATTGGCCTGGTTATTCTTCGGCTGGGCGAAGAGCCTGGCCGGTTGGCTGAGAACATTTACAACCAACGACTGGCTGCTGGTGCTCGGCTTCATCGTCATCTTCGGCGGTGTTGCCTCCCTGCTTGAACTGCCGTTGGGCTTTTACTCCGAATTCGTCCTGCCCAGGCGTTTTGGCCAATCCACCCAGAACTTACGGGGTTGGATTGTGGACCAATTGAAGAGCCTGCTGATCAGCGCACCACTGGGGCTGATCGTACTGGAGCTGGTCTATCTGGCCCTGCGCCTTGCGGATGGCTGGTGGTGGTTGTGGACAGGCGCGGGAATGCTCATTTTTTCTGTCATCTTTTCCAACCTGGCTCCCATCCTGATCATGCCGCTTTTCAACAAATTTGTCCCGCTGGGCGATGAGCATGCAGAGCTGGCAGAGCGCTTGATGAAGCTGGCTGAGCGCGCCAACACAAAAGTCCGCGGCGTCTTCAAGTTCGACCTGTCCAGACGGACGAAGGCTGCCAACGCCTTCCTGACCGGGTTAGGCAATACCCGCCGGATCGTGCTGGGAGATACGCTGATCAACGAGTTCTCGACGGATGAGATCGAGACCGTGCTGGCGCATGAACTGGGACACCAGGTCCATAAGGATATTCCCATCCTGATCGGCTTCGGGACTATCATGACCCTGGGTGGTCTGTACCTGGCTTCCCTGGCATTACACTGGGCGGCCGGCTATTTTGGTTTCGCCGGGCCGGCGGATATCGCCGGCCTGCCGGCCCTGGGCCTGGTGCTGGGAGCATTTGGGCTGGTCACGCAGCCGCTCGACAACGCCATCTCGCGCTGGCGCGAAGGCCTGGCGGATCAATACGCCCTGCAGAGCACCGGAAAGGCTTCCGCATTTGCTGCTGCGATGGTCCGCCTGGCGAACCAGAACCTGGGTGAAATGGACCCTGAGAAATGGGTGGTATTCATGTTCTACGACCATCCACCGCTGAGGGAACGCATCAGGATGGCCTCTGGATTCCCAAACCAGTAGATAACGGAGACGTCGCCGGGAGATACGATCATGAGGAGATGGGAAATTGGGGTTTTATGCGTGTTGGGCGTGCTCCTCTCTCTCATCTATTATTATCCCATTCTAAATTCTGGCGATCATTTGGGGATTCAGGACTGGGATCAGAATTTCGCCTGGACTGAAGCCACCCGGGTCTCTCTGCTGGATTATCACCAATTCCCTCTCTGGAATCCGTACAAATGCGGCGGTTCGGTGCAGTTTGCCAACCCACAAATACCGGTCATCTCTTTTCAGACGGCCTTCGCGCTGATCTTTGGAACAGTTAAAGGAATAAAACTTAACATAGTCTTTCATGGAGCGCTTGGTTTTGTCGGATTCTATTTTCTGGCAAAACAATCCAGGTTGTCATCCAAGGGGAGACTGCTCGCATCCATCCTTTTTTCCTTCAGTGGAATAACCGGTTCCTTCTTATCAACCGGGATGGTTGTCTTCACGAGTTTTGCCTATTCGCCCTTTATTTTGTACTTTTTCAATAAGAGCCTTGATCAACGAAGATGGGCGATCCTCTCCGGAGCGCTGTTCGCTTTAAGCTTCTATTATGGTTATCATATTGCCTTATTGTTGGGGGTATATATATTTATATACACGCTTTTCAGCAGTATTACAAGACGATCCTTCACTCCAGTCAAAGCATTTTTAATTGTATTCATTACGTCTGCATTATTTATCCTCCCAAAGCTTATTCTTTCTTTTCAATTGATCCGGATATTTCCTCATCCCATGGACGAGATCTCCGGGTACAACATGCATGATTTTTTCTATTTTCTTCTGTCCCAGAAGCAGAATCTGTTCAATGAAATGAACCTGCAAAAGGCTTATTTTGCCATTGATGAAAACTCGCTGTATATTGGCATACTCCCGATGGTTTTTTTCCTTTTATTTTTTGTCCTCAACAAGAGCGGCATCAAAAATCATGCTGCCCTCCTGTTCACCTTGTTTGTGATCACATGGTTAATGCTTGGTAATATTATTCATCCATCGCTCTATTCGGTGATCAAGCACCTGCCAGTGTTTTCCTCGTTTCGCGTGGCACAGCGTTTCAGGTTTGATTTCATCATCCCCTTTGCGCTTCTGGCCGGTCTTGGATTGGATAATGCGGTTCGACTGCTCAAAAGATATAAACTGGCATTCCTCCTGGCGGTCATCTGCCTCCTGGTTATTTTTGTTGATCTGACATTATTCTCTTCCACGAATTTTCTTTCGAAAACGTTGATCATAAAAAATCCAGAATCACAACTTTCCGCGGGAGAGGCCTTTATTCAAACGGACGCCAGTGTGCCTGATTTTTCCATTCAAAGAACGATCCAGCTGCCAGATAAATTCCGTAACTCGAATATTTTTGCCCCATGGTCCCTGGAATATCTAAAAATTAAAGAAAATGAGGGGGTTATCAAATGTTATGATTCAATCACGAGCACAGTAAATGCGGTGGGGGTTGGAGATAAAGACTACCAGGGCGAATTTTATCTAGCAGCCCCGGCTGAGGGGGTCAAGGTACAGAACACATTTTGGAGCCCAAATCAATTGAATTATAAGGTTACCGATGGGGAAAAAGGTCTGAATGGCACGCTTGTCATCAACCAGAATTATTACCCTGGCTGGATAGTCAAAACGGATAACGACACATGCAAACGGGCAATTTCCTATCACGGTTTACTGGCAACCAGGCTTGATCCTAAGTCTGGTGATGTTACTTTCGAATTCAACCCATTCTTGCGCTGGCTCGGTTGCCGGGATTGAAGACTAATAATTACAGGGGGTTATTTCAGGTCACCCGGTCCAGGGATTCAGGGCTGAGTTACCATTGACCATTTCCAAGCCAATGAAGCTCAAGTCGATACAAGAAAAGAACTGCCCCGGGCGGTCTTTCCATCCGGGGCCAAGAAAGGAATTGAATTCAATTTCATACTACATACCCATGAGGAATTGAAAACACTGGTCAGAGAATCCTGGCAGCATCTCGTGTCCATAATCGGGGTAGATAGCCATTGACTTATGAGAAGTGATCTTATTGTAAACTGCGAATTGGGAGGATGGAGGACAAATCGTATCCATGAGACCAATTCCCCAAAGAATATCTGCTCGAATGCGGGAGGCCAGGTGCTGAATATCGATATATCCCAGCTTCTCAAAAATAGCGTCTTCACGCTCGTGCATCGGATCAAAGAAACGAAAGTATTCCTGCAGTTCCTTATATGCATCTCTGGCTTGGTCCATTTCCCAAACCCGTTTGTAATCACTTAAAAATGGATAGACCGGGGCGGCACGTTTGATACGCGGTTCCAAAGCAGCACATGCCACAGTCAAAGCGCCTCCCTGGCTTCCACCCGTTGCGCCAACCCGGTCCGCATCGACATCAGACATTTCCATTACGATCTTCGCCAGTTGAGCTGTATCAAGAAATATCTGTCGAAAGAGTAATTTTTCCGGTGCGCCTTTTATTGCATCCTCCAAACCACGAATGATATGTCCATGAAGCGTATTTCCAATAACCCCACCATTATCCTCGGATAATCCCGCCTGGCCTCTGCAGTCCAAGGCAGCAACGGTAAAGCCTTGAGCGACATAACCCAGTTTATCTGACCAATCGCCCGAATTTCCAGAGTAACCATGGAACATTAGGACCGCTGGATGGGGTGAAGAGATCCTGGCAGGTTGTAACAACTTGGCATGCACTCGCGCCCCGTCTACACCCGTGAAATATAAATCAAAACATTCCACCCCAGGTGCCTGAAATTTGGAGGGAATTAGTTCAACATTTGGATCCGTCGATCTCATTTCTGCCAACCCTTTATCCCAGAAAGTATCAAAATCGTCCGGGCGAGGATTGATTCCCTGATAAATTTTTAACTGGTCGAAAGGAAGATCAAAGGTCAGGGGCATATTCTACTTATCCTTTTTCCATCACAAATCCATTTTTTGAATTATCTTTGAATTTGGATCAAGATAGGATATCCTGGCAGACATATTAAGAAAATCCACATATAACCTTGCAAATAAATCATGGTCATTCCAAGTCAATGTAAGCTCATTTTCGTTGGATTTGCCAATTTCAAAAATTCCGTTAAATGCGGGGTGGGTATTTCTAAATTCTATCAACTCAACCAACTTCTTAACTACAGGCCGCTGGGCTTCCTGACCAATTTCATTCACCGAATAATTATGACGATTGATCTCGCGCCCCTCCCCGGTTCGTGCAACCGAATCCATATCATTCTTACCGGCCAGCAATCCAACATAGTAGACCTGAGGAACACCAGGTGTAAAGAACTGGATCGCCCTGGCAGCCAGGTAAGCGCTGTCATTGCAATCCAACATGGAATAGTAGGCACAGCGAATTTGATGCACATCAAACCCATCCGGATCTTTGTGTTTCGGCGAGAAGATCAAACTCAGGTTTGCCCCCCTGTTCAAACAAATATCCACCACCCTTCGGGCATCTTCGCTTTGATAAAGGCCATTTAAATCCGGTTTGATGGGTACGCCATCGTGACAATCCAGCATCGTAAATTGGTTGTGTGGACGGACCTTCAAATACTCTTTCAATCTTTTGCTGGTCTTATTTAGCAACGCATCCAGAACAGTGAAAGGGAGGATAAAATCGTAAATCCAATACCCCTTCTCGGCCAATCTGAATTGGGTTTGGGAATCTGCATGGATTTCAGGCAGGATTTCAATATCGAGGGAATGTGCCAGTTCTGAGATCCAGTCCAAGAATTGATAAATTTCTGGCTCTACAAAAAAGCATGTTGTTCCACGTTTCTTGATCACATACCCCACGGCATCCAAGCGGACAATTTTGACATGATTGTTGTGGAAATTAGTCATGAATTCAGTCAGCAGCTGGCGGGCGATCGGAGAATTCATATCCATATCTATTTGCTCAGAAGGGGTTGATTTTCCAAAGGTGGTCCAAACCTTTTCCGCTTTGCCAGTCTCCTCAATCGTAAAATCAGAAAACGGTTCAATCCTGCGCAAAAATATCTTTTCAACTTCTTCTCGTGGGGGGTTACCATCTGCCCAAATCTTGTCCATCGTAATGAACAGATCCGAAAAATCGGACTTGCGCCCTTTTTTCAAAAAATCCTGAAAATAAGATGATTTCGCAGAAATATGATTAACCATCAGATCAAGCAGGATAGCATGCTTTTGACTGATATGCCTGATGTCATCCCAGGTGCCGAATTTCGGTTCGATTTCCAAATAGGTCAGAGGTGCAAAACCCCGGTCACCAGAAGATGGAAATGGCGGCAGAATGTGAATTCCCCCTTTAAAAAGACCGGAGAAATATGTCTCAAGAACAAAATCAAGCGTCTTTAAATCCCCCCCCAATGAATCGGGGTATGTTATTAGCTGAACCTGATTTTTTACTTTCATTTCTACCCCTTTAGTTCATATTTACTACATCATATTCATTTGTAATCAAGAAATCGGCCAATTGTCTGTGTCCGGCAATAATTTTATGTTCTGTGGCTAAAATCTGCTCGATAAACGGGTCACCTGCTTCGTTGCCTCGATTCCTTTTCTGACGGTGTTCCAGAGTGTTTAGCCAATTCCTGGAAATAAATATCCGGGTATCTACATTCTTGAGCAATGAAGTATAAGTGCCCTCAGCAATCACAACTTTTACGCCATCCAAACAAATCGTCTCTTCTTCAATCGATATTTGCGTCATAATCAACCAACGGTTTTTTTATCTCATTCTTACCCTGGATGGCGTCTTTTAGATTTTGATCCAATAAATCAAGCTTGATCTCCATATGAGGTCCAAGCCAATCTGGATCTTCCCGTCTCTTGGCATTGTTTGACTTGGGTGGGAGAATAAAATAATCATCCTGTCCAAGAATTACAGATTTAATCCCATACTTTTCCAATTCGTTGGCTAAAGCCTGGCTGGTTTCAGATTTTCCACTACCAGATTCTCCTGCAACCGTGATGATATACCGGGTGTTTTTTCCCCTGACTCTTTCAAGGATTTGTGGAACTATTTCACTCCCAGCTCGTTTGTGATATTCCTGAAGGACAAGTATGTCGCCTTTCATGTCGACCTCTCTCATCCCTTGATCGAGCCCTGCAGCAGCGCCAGGATGATCTGGCGTTGGAATATCACGAAGATGACGAGGGTGGGCACCAGGATCAGGATCGTGCCGGCGCACAGCAGGGGGATATCGGTGGCGTAGTGGCCCTGGAACGCTCCCAACGCACCGGCCATCGTTCGATGATCCGGGTTCTCTACGAGCACCAGCGCCAGCAGGAACTGATTCCACGTCCAGATGGACATGAGGATCCCGAGCGATGTGATCGGCGGTCCCGCCAGCGGGACGTGGATCTGCCAGAACAGGTCCCAGGTGGTGGCGCCATCGACACGCGCCGCCTCCGAGATCTCGGTCGGCATGTTGACGAAGTGGGCGCGCATCCAGAAGACGGCAAAGGGCATGTACAAGGCGATCAGCGGCAGCACGATTGCGAGACGGGTGTTGTAGATCCCCCAAGCCCGCTCCAGGAAGTAGATTGGGATGATGATCCCCGCATACGGGAGTGTCAGCCCGAACACGAACAGGAAAAGTAGTACGCGCGCGCCAGGGATTCGCAGGAGCCCAATGGCGAACCCGGCCATGGTCGAGATGAGCAGGGCCACGGGCACGACAGCGAGGACAATGAACGTGCTCGAGGTGAGCAGCGTGAGCATGTGCGCCTGGTTGAATGCCTCGACGAAGTTGCCCCACTGCGGCTGCGCGGGCCAATCTAGCCCGCTTGGCACAGTGTTCGAAGGATGCAGCGCGGTCATGAAGATGCTGATGAAGGGAAGGATCGTGACCGTCATCAGCACAAGGAGCAGGGCTCGGCCCGCCCAGAGCTCGCCGCGAGCAACCCTCATTGCGCACTCTCCCTACTCAGCCACTGGATCGGAATGATGACCACAACAACAAGGGCTATGAGCATGACGGCCAGGGCAGACGCCAGCCCCACAGAGCGCTGGGTGAACGCAAGGATATAGATCTGGATCCCGGGGACCGCCGTGGCGTTGCCGGGCCCTCCAGCTGTCGAGACCCAGACGATGTCAAACGCGGCGAGTGCGGCTATCACCGTGACGGTCAGGCACACACCGATCTCGTTTTTAAGAAGCGGGACGGTGATGGCGACAAATTCCCTGAACCAGCCGGCACCATCGATCCTGGCGGACTCATACAGGGAAGGATCTATCTTCCCCATGCCGGTCAACAGCAGGACGGTGCAGAATCCCAGCAGCACCCAGATCCCGATGACACCGACGGCCGGGAGTGCCCAGTGGAAATCGCCCAGCCAGGCACGGGTGAGCGCGCCAAGTCCCACGAACTTGAGGGTCTGGTTGATCAAGCCCGGCAGGGCCAGCAGCCAGCCCCAAATGATGCCAGCCGCGACGAGCGGGATGACCTGGGGTGTGAACAGCACGGTCCGGGCTACCGACCCGAGCTTCCCGGTGGCCACGCGGTGGATCACGCTGGCGACGACGAGACCGAGGCCCACCGGAATGAAGCTGAACCATATGACCAGCCAGAAGGCGTTGTAGATCGTCCCAATCAGGTTGGGAACCTGTAAGATGGTTATGTAGTTCTTCAACCCCACCCAAGTCATGAGACCGACGCCGTTCCACTTGTAGAACGAGTACTTTATGGTGAGCACCAGGGGTTGTAACACGAATACCGCATACATCACCAGGGCCGGCAGAACAAACAGCCAGCCAATAATTGCCTCCCGTCGGATCTTCCTGTGCAGGAAGATCCTCCGGGAGGACGTATGAGCCACGCGGCGGTTGTCTGACGTCATAGTAGATGTCAGCGTTGATTTGGAAGGCGCAGGCATCCTCACGCGGCTTTCAATACTACTGTTGGGCCAGTTCCCGCAAGTACTCGGCCTGAACGGCTTTGAGCAACCCGGCAGCGTCTTGCTGACCGCCAACCATCTTCTGGAGCTCGGGCGTCCAGCCCTGGGCAAAGATCGAGCTGGTTGAATTGGCGATGAAGTCCATCGAGTTACCTGCCGCGCCCATGACAGGTCCGGCAGCAAGCGTATCGTTCGTGACCGAGCCGGCAGCAACGGCTGGCATCGTGGCATCCGCCGGACCGCCGGGGTTCGAGCCACCGATGGCAACGTCGATCTTTCGAGCTGCGTCGTTCGTGGCGACCCAGTTGAAGAAGAAGGCTGCGCAATCCGCGTGCTTGGCTTTGGCTGCGATGCCGTACGTCAGCGGAGCGGACATGGCGGCAGGCCCTGCGCCGGCCACAGCGGGCGGCATCAGGAAGAACCCGACATTGCCGGGCAAATCCTTGTCGTAGCCGGCATTCTGCCAGTCACCGTTGAAGGTGAAGACCCCTTCACCCTTGCCGAAGCGGGCGGCAGCGTCAGTGTACTCGATGGCGTTGATGTCGGGCGGGAAGTAGCCGGCCTTGATCCACTGCTCGAGGTGCTGGGCGGCGATGAGGTTGGTCGGCGTGTCGATGGTCGCACCCTTCTTCTGGAAGATCCAGTCGTTGATCGGTCCAACCGGGCCGAAGGCGGCCATCAGGTTCTGAAGCGGGAAGGCGAGCCCCATGCCGCTCTTGGCGCTGCCCCACTCCATGATGGGTTGGAGCCCGGCGGCCTTGGCCTTGGCGAGCAAGTCCTCGAACTCGGCGACCGTCTTGGGAGCCTCAGTCATGCCGATCTGGGCCGCCAGCTTTTTGTTATAAAAGATGCCGGTCAGACTGTAATTGAGACCCATGGCGTAGAGCGAGCCGGAACCGCGCGTGCCGTCTGCCGCGACACGATTCTGGTTAAGCTGCGGCACCGGCCATTTGTCCCAGCCGAACGCCGTCGCGTATTTGTCCAGGTTCATGAGGAGGCCGTCCTTTGCAAACGAGACCATCGTCGGCAGCCGGATCAGGTCAGGCGGATTGTCACTTGAGAGCAGTTGCGGCGTCGTGGTGATGAGATTCGCGAACTGGTCCTGCTTGATATCCCACGTCACGTTCGGGAACTGCTTGGTGAACTCCTCGGCAAGCTTGAAGGGGATTTCGAAGCCTGTCTCAAAGTAGGCGTTCAGAACAACAGGATCTGTCCCGCAGCCCGGGAGTGCGGCTGCCGGAGGCGCCGTTGGGGCTACCGTTGCAGGAGCTGCAGTAGCAGGAGCCACAGTAGCAGGAGCTGCAGTAGCAGGAGCTGCGGTGGCAGGGGCTACAGTGGCAGGGGCAGCAGTTGTTGCTGGCGCCCCACAAGCAGAAAGCAGCATGGATGCCAGGACCAGCAGACTTACCAATGAATAAAAAGCAAACTTCTTGTTCATTTCTCAATCTCCTTTATGAGCTTGATTATAGAATACATTATGAGGTATGGGATTTTGGTGTTTTTAATTTCTCAATAAGTTAAACCTCCTGAACTTGGAATATGGAAAGGACGAGAAAGACACTCATGTGAGTGGTATCGTGAAAGCACTTTCATAACGAGTATACAACTTTTCAATATGAGAGTCAATAACCATTTTTTATGCAGTTTGACGTTCGATTAAGGTGAGGGGAAGTTTGACATGCCTTGATGGTCTGGAAGGTGATTCTATAAGGGCAACTAATATTTCCACCGCCAATCGTCCCGACTCATCCAGGTGCTGGCGGATGGTAGTCAGGTCGGCATATTCAGCCAGATCGAGGTCATCAAAACCTACTATTGCCAGCTGCTCGGGCACATGGACATTCAACTGGCGGGCGGCTTTCAGCACACCCAAGGCTTGGAAATCTGTAGCTGCAAATATGGCGGTCGGTGGCTGAGGCAGGCTGAGTAATTCCGCGGCGACCTTGCGGGTTTGTTCCTGTGAATAAGGAGCGAGTTTGACAAACGCCTCTGGGAGCCCGATCCCAGCATCTTGCAGACCCTGACGAAATCCGACCAGACGCAGACTAACAGGATGAATAGAATATTCAGGCAAATCGGTGTCGCCCAAAAAAGCGATGCGGCGGTGGCCTTTTTTTAGCAAATATTGTGCTGCCATGCGTCCCCCCATGACATCATCGATCTCCACGCTGCTCAGGCTCGGATGCGGGAACTCAACCAACACGGTAGGCAGACCATGGTCCACAAGGCGGCGGGCATCGGCGTCATCAACCGGCAGTGAAAGAATGATGAGGCCATCCAGATTGCCGGTCAGCGGCACGGAGGAGAGGAAACTTTTCAGGCGTTCCGCCGAATCAACCGTGTAAATGACCAACTCAAATTTTTTGGCAGATAACGCCTCGGCAATTCCCCGCAAACGCTGGACAAAAGACGGTGCAGTGAAAAATGGCGAGATAACCCCAATCCGCCCGGTTCCTCGCATGGCGCGGGCACGGGCTTCCGCTTTGGGTACGAAACCAAGTGCGTCGATGGCAGCCAGGATTCGAACGCGCGTTTCGCCATTAACTTTATCGGGTGTGTTAATCATCCGTGAGACCGTGGCGATGCTTACTCCCGCGTGTCTGGCAACATCATAGATGGTGGGGGGCTTGTTAGGTGCCATAGGATCCTTGAATGAAAGGTTTATGAAAGCACTTTCATTGTATCTTTTTGTACAATTATTGTCAACTGGCTTCGCCATTATCGCTACCTTCGCCTAGGCGCCGGGACAAAGCCAAGCAAGTTAGCGACGATGAGTTTTTCAATGTAAATCAGCATGTTGACATCAAGTGATATTGGATGTATTAGTACACTTATAATCCATGCATCAGTATATTTCCCTTCATTTACCAAAAGGAGAAAACATGCCCGCCAAAAAAGTCGTTATCATCGGTGCCGGCTGCGCCGGGTTGTCGGCTGCTTATACCCTGCGCAAGGCTGGGGTGGAGGCAATCGTTTACGAGGCCAGCGGATTTGTCGGGGGACGCTGCCGGACGGAGTATGAACAAGGTTACGAGTTCTACGCCGGGGCGGGCAGCACCGAGCCGCAATGGGCCACCACCTTCCAGTACCTGAAGGAACTGGGCCTGCTGGACAAGGTCTACTCCATCCAGAAGCAGCGCTACGCTTTTGTGCGGAATGGAAAGATGCGGACGATCTTTATGGGCGGGAGTTTCTGGGAGATGGTCAGGGCTCTGCCTGAAAACCTGCGTTTCATCTTCTCAGCCATCCCCTTGAAAACCTTCCCACAGGTGTTCAAGGTATTCTCGGCGCTGAACAAGCATATGAAACAGATCGACACGCAGAACCACAACTTCGAAGCCCTGGCGGAGATCTCCAGCATGAGCACCGAGGAGTTTGTGCTCAAGCACGGCGGACCGGAAGCCCTGGAATATCTCTTCCACCCGTTCCTGGCCATGATGGTGCTGGCACGGCCAAAGGATATTTCCATCGCCCACCCGATCTCGCTCTTCGCATTGATGAAAGGCATGCGATCGCTGGAAGGCGGCATGGGCATCATCACCGCCGGGCTGTATGAGAAGGTGAAGGACTGGGTGCACCTGAACACACCTGTGAAGCAGGTGATGCTCCGGGACGGCAAGGTGGTGGGAGTGGAGACAAAAGATGGCTTTGTGGAAGCCGACCAGGTCATCTGCGGGCTGGACGCCGTGCTGACCCGCCAGATCATCCCGGACCTGCCCGAGGCGATGCGCAAACCACTCGAAACCTGCCAGTACAGCTCCACTTATAACTACCAGTTCGGGCTGGCAAAGCCTCTCGTGGATGTTCGCCAGACGCCGTTCTTCCTGATCGTCATCCCGGCCAGCGAAAAGACCGTCCTGGACATGGCTTCCCTGGGGAACCCATCCGAGGAAAAACCGGTGGCGATCGCGATGACACGCGGCTGGGAGGACGCAAAACTGGCAAACCTGAGCCCGGAGGAACGCCGCCGGCTGGTGATCCAGGAGGTGCAGAAGTTCTATCCGGCCTTCCCGGATGAGCCGCCTGTCACCAAGGTTTTCCGCTGGGACCGGGCGGTGAACACGGAAGCCCCGGGACAGTTCGTTGCCATCCGGGACCTGCTCCAGAATCACATGCAGGATGTGAGCGGGCTGTACCTGGCGGGCGAGTACCTGTTCCTGATCGCCTGTACCGAGGGGGCCATGGCAACCGGCAAGCAAGCGGCTGAGCGGGTGGTGGAAGACCTGCGGCAGGAAAGATTGTAAATCCGCATCGATGGGCAGCTCAACCTTTTCTATCAACAATGAAAAGGGCCTCAAATGTTATCTTCCGCATTTCATTCGCATCCTGGACCGGTCCTGGACTACGAAACAGCCGTTGCCAGGGTTCAAGCCATCCAGGCGCACGAATTGGCTACGCCTGGTTTCAACCCGGAGTTGAAAACGATCCTGCTGGCGCATAGGGATAAGGCCAGGCGGGCTGTTCTTTGGCTGCATGGCTACACGGCAGCCCCACCTCAATTCAAGCAACTGGCTGAACTGTGTTTTCAAAATGGTTGCAATGTCCTCGTGCCATGTATCCCGCACCATGGTTTCAAGGATCGTCTGAGTCCCGAGGTGAGTAAGGTCAAAGCCATAGAGCTGGCCAGTTTCACGGACGCGATGGTTGACCTCACGCGTGGCCTGGGAGAGGTGGTCATCGTCGGCGGACTCTCGATGGGAGGCGTGATGACCTGTTGGGCCGCCCAGGAGCGTGCTGATATCAGCACAGCCATCATCATCGCCCCTGTCCTGGGCGCCAGGATCATCCCGGCTGACTTGTTCAAGTTCGTAGCCTACGGGGTGCAGCTGCTCCCGGATATCAAGCGGTGGTGGGATCCTGAGAAAAAGGAGCATTGTGACGGGCCTGATTACTGCTATCCATGGTTTTCGACCCATAGCGCGGGTCAGATTTCTCGTCTGGGTTTTAAAGTAATCGCCTTCGCTCGCAGGAGACCGCCTGCAGCCGCCAAGATTTGGATGGTCATCAACGATCACGATGAGACTGTGAATAAGGAAATGATCATGCGGCTGGTCGAAACTTGGCAGAAAGCAAACGCGCCTCAACTGAAGACTTTCCATTTTCCGGATGAACTGGAACTTCCGCACGATTGCATCAGCGTTGAGCAGCCGAAAGGCAATACCAGGCTGGTTTATGCTGAATTGATGAAGATGCTGGGATAAGCGTATTACATCCAGCGTTTTTCCTTTTCCCGCTGTGACAGGAGCTGGAGTTCCGCGAACGCCGGCGCTCTTACCACAACCAAGCGAGGCGCGCAGCCCTCCCTGCCAACCCTGGCGGAAGTGGAGAAATTCGCTGGTATTTCTAATTACCCATAATAGTTAGGGTGTTCTTAAAGTCGAAGGAAAAGGTCTAGAGCCTCAAGCGGATGGGCGCTGAAATACCTTCTGGCGGTCGGGATTGTGCGGTACTTCTTTTTTGCGAGCAGGATACCCAAAAGTAGATTATTGAGACAGGCCATAGCATGACCTGCCTTTCCTTTCGTCATGCGAGTGTAGTCTTCTCTCAAGGTGACATCCCGGCGATAATGTAGACCGTTCTCGATGCCCCAATAAGAGCGGGTGTTGTGGAGTAGTTGCTGGGGAGCAATTTTTCCCCTTGATAGGCTGGTAAAACCATATTCGATCTGATCTTGGATTTCGCCCGTTTTGAAGGCGACAAAACGGCGTTCCAGCTTGAAGACCTGTTCCAAGTATGGCCAATCCAGGAAATCCTTGAGTTGGCTGCTCACCGTAATGGTGCGCGTTTCCAGTCGCCCGTGACCTTTGTTGGTTTGCTGGGCGATCTCAAAATCCTTGGCGGTATCCCCATTCCAGGAATAGGTTGCACGTCTGGCTCAAACCAGAGCCGGATGTTCTCTTCCATTTGGGGCTGGTTGCCTTTCGCAAACCAAATGTAATCGCCTCCTGACACAACAACTTGAATGGAAGCCTGTCTTTGGGTGTGCAAAGCGTCTCCCATGACCACCATTTCTCGTAAATCGATGCTTTTTAGCACTTTCAAAGCCCCCGGGATATCACTGCCCTTTCCTTCAATGGCTACTTCCATCAACACGATCCCTTGACAGGGCAGATAGGCTGCCAATAGATAGGTCCCATTTTGACGCTCATCCAGCGTCCCGCGCAGCACTTTGCCATCGATCGCCACCAAGACTTGCTTGCCAAAGAATTTCCTGCCACTCAAGTATTGGCTGCTGACTTGCTCAAGTTCCTCTACATTCACTACGTCTGCCAGAATGCGGCGGTATGTGCTGTGGTGAGGCATCTTCTTCCGTTCCAGTCCAAGTAGATCCACTAATAGTTCGGTTCGATGTTTGGCCCAATCTGCAATGCCACTCGGATGATTTTCTCCACAGGCTTTCGCTAGCATAATGATCAGCAGAATGAGCGCCAGCGAATATCTCAGACCTTTCCTTTTACCGACATGCGATATAATCAAATTGTCAGACAACTTCCTGGACTTCTGAAGTCTCCAGCACCTCGGAAGTCTGCCCAACAACCCACCCATTTTTTTTTTTTTTTTTTTATCGCTGCTTATTCGCTTGATTGAACAAGCCAGCCGTATCCTGACCGGGCAAAACGTATGGCCATGTACCGCCAGGCAGATCGATACCTGGTAACCGAAGAAGTTCTAGTGCTGCCTTTCTGGTATTACGTCAGATTACTGAGTTAGTCAAGCCCTGGGTAAAAAAGCGACGAGTGAATCCAATCAGTGGCACAATTTCTCAAAATATAACCATCGAAGATCATTGATAAGAAGATGTTCTTTCTTGGGACAATCCAGCAAAATACGAGTGCTGAAGCACACTTTATGGAACGAATTGGCTGCGCGATCTATCCGCGGAAAATTCACAAAGGGTGACTTTAATTTCTCCCACTCATATTTGTTCCTCCTTCGTTCCAATGAACAAATGCCTTTCAGCAGCAACGCGATTTTTTACGATATAATACAAAGTTGTCAGACAACTCTTTTCCTAACCAGGAGCTTCCCCATGACCACAATTGATTTATCCGTTATCAAAGACCGCCGCAAACGCGCCATCCAACGCGCCCGCGAGAAGAATATCATCATCCCAACCTATGCCCAGATGAAAGACCCATCCAAAGTCCCTGCCAGGGTGAAGGAAGAATTGTCCCAGATCGGACTGTGGGACGTGGCGCCGCGCAACCTGTTCCGCATCACCTGGAAAAATGAGCCCAAGGAAAGCGGCGGTGGGTTCGGCGGGGTCAACTATCTCGAACTGCCTCCCAGCCTGACCGGGGTGCCGGCGCGCATCGTGGTGCTGGTGGGCAAGTGGTTCCCCACGGGGGCGCACAAGGTTGGGGCGGCCTTTGGCTGCCTGGTGCCGCGACTGGTGACGGGCCAATTCGACCCGACCACACAGAAGGCTGTCTGGCCATCGACCGGTAACTTCTGCCGCGGCGGCGCCTACAACTCGGCCCTGTTGGGCTGTACCTCCATCGCCATCCTGCCGGAAGGCATGAGCAAGGAGCGCTTCGAGTGGCTGGAAAAGATCGCCGGTGAAACCATCAAGACGCCCGGCACCGAGTTCGAACGTGAAAGAGATCTTTGACAAGTGCTGGGAACTGCGCAAGTCGGGACAGGACCTGATGATCTTCAACCAATTCGAGGAGTTTGGCAATTACCTGTGGCACTATGAAGTGACCGGTCATGCCATGGAAGAAGTGCTCAAACAGGTCATGGGACCCAAGGACCATTACCGCGGCATGGCTTCCGCCACCGGCTCGGCCGGGACGATCGCCAGCGGCGATTACATGAAACAGCTCTTCCCAGACAGCAAGATCGTTGCCAGTGAAGCGCTGCAGTGCCCGACCCTGCTGGAGAACGGTTTCGGCGCCCACCGCATCGAGGGCATCGGTGACAAGCACGTCCCGTGGATCCATAACGTTAAAAATACGGACATGGTGGTGGCCATCGACGATAACGCCGTGGTCAACCTATCCCGCCTTTTTAACGAACCGGCCGGGCGGAAATACCTGGCCAGCCAGGGTGTCCCGGAAGGGATCATTTCCCAACTCGACCTGCTGGGTTTCTCCGGCATTTCCAATGTCCTGAGTGCCATCAAGTTCGCCAAATATTACGAGTTGGGCGAAAACGACATCGTCCTGACCATACTGACCGACTCGATGCAGCTTTATCAATCCCGGCTGAAGGAAATGCACGCCGAGTACGGCGAATACAACGAAAAAGACGCCGCGGCGGACTTCGCCCGCTACCTGCACGGACAGTCCACCGACAACCTGCTTGAGCTGCGCTACCCCGACCGGCGGCGCGTCCACAACCTGAAGTATTTCACCTGGGTGGAACAGCAAGGCAAGACCTACGCCGAGATCCAATCCATGTGGCAGGAGCCGGATTATTGGACGGCCGTCCAGAAACAGGCTGCCGAAATAGATGAATTAATTGTGGAGTTCAACCAAGAGGTCGGATTAGTCTAACAGGTATGATATATCAATCAGAATGCCGAGGCTGGAATAATTTCCAGTCTCGGCTTTTTTTAATTGCGGGATGCCTGCCTTTCGATAGTGCTGACAGACAAGGGAGCAGGTAAATACTTATATGGTTTTAAGGCTATGGGGATATAATCCGGCCTTCGTCAATTTAGGCCTTGAAGGAGTTGTAATCTCGAATGGAAATCGTTCCGAATGTACATGTTATTCGCAGCATGACGGCCAACCCGTTCCTGCTGATCGACAGCGATGGACTGACTCTGATAGACACCGACATCCCCGGAAGCGCGCATAGAATCTTGAGATATATCAAGCGATTAGGGTATGCTCTGCGGGATCTAAACCGCATCCTGCTTACCCATGCAGATTACGATCATGCCGGCAGCGTGGCGGCACTGAAAAAGGCAACCGGGGCGCGCGTTTACGCCAGCCTGTTCGAGGCCAGGGCTCTGGCAAAGGGCGAGTTCCCGCGTTCCCTGAAAACCGATAACATTCTTGTCAAGCCCATTTTTGCATTGGTGGAACGTCTTGGGAGGATTCGCCCTGCTCATGTGGATGAAACATTATCTGACGGCCAGGTCCTGCCAGTTTTGAATGGACTTGAGGTGGTGGATTCCAATGGGCATACACCCGGTCATTTATCTTTCTTTGCGCCGGCTTTGGGAATCCTGTTCTCCGGTGATTCGATCGTGTCCGAGAAGAACCATCTCGTGGGATCACACGCACCGGTCACATGGAACCAGCGCCTTGCGGACGCGGCGGTGATAAAGCAAATGGCGCTCAAAGCCAGGATCATGTGCGTAGGGCATGGACCTGTGATGATCGCCGATTTCATCGGGAAGTTTTTTCCGCAGAAGAAATTTGCGATGGTTCCAATCCGTTATCGATGAAATTAGTGTAGAACCGGCACACAATATTCCAGCGTATCCTTAAAATAGATCTCATAGACGGGGCGTTCCTCGTCGAGGATTAGTCCGTGATCGGGGAGATAGTCGCCCCGGAAAGCGCGCAGAGCCTGGCGGATTTTTGCGGGGGTCTTCTCCACCGCCAGCACGGCATACTGCCCGCCTGGAAGGTCCTTGCAATCGTTCGCCTTCGGTAGGGGGAACTCGATGCAGCAGTCGTAACTGACCAACTGTCCATCCACCACTTGAGGGACACCAACATGCAACAGGCCGTCCGGGTCCAGGCCAACCTCCGTCACGCGTTGGCGCAATTGACGGAAAGCAGGGCGGATGACCTTATCCGGGTTAACTGGATTGGAGTTGAAAAGGAGCAGGCGGTGGATCACCTGCAAATCGGGCAGGCCGCGAAGCTCCACATCAAGAATAATGGGGGTATTTGTCACGAATGGATTGTCACCTATAAAGAAAGAAAATGTCAAGATCATATACCTCCGTGTCAAGTCAAATGATAATGTTACCAGAGCGGATCAATAGCTCAAAAGATAATGTTACTGGGGGCTTTCGTAGTAGACGGAGTAGTAGTGGATGTGGATAAGTGGGCAGTGCTCTTCTGTCCACTTATCCACATCCAGTCTTTTAAGCTGGTGAGAGGGCTGGTTGTAAAAGGTTCAAAGTCAAACGGACATCTTCGGTTATGCCCTGTAGGGCAATGGGCAGGCAGCGAAGCTGATCCAGGAGGGCTTCGATCTCTCGATGGAGTTGGCGTGGATTGGTATTCTTGCGTAACTGCTCGAGGTGGATTTGTTGTACCGGTGAAAGCACCTGAGCGGCGCACAAGCGCTCAAAGGGTGTCTGTGCGATGTTGTAGTGACGTTTGACTTTGTGGGCGGATCCAGCCTGGTTGAGCAATTCTTTGCTTTTCAAACGCAGTACCGGCAGGAAGAAATTGTAGTAGAGCCACATTTTGTCATAGATCTGGTTCATGAGTTGGACATGGGCGACCGTATCCAATCGTTCGAAGCCGAAGTAATTTCGTACCAGGCTATCATTTTTCTGTTCGACGAAACGGTTATCGTTCTTTTGATAAGGACGGGAACGGGAGAATTCTGCTTTGGGGAAGAGTTCAGCCCACACGATGGTCAAGGGCTGGTTGAGAAATTCAGAGCCATTGTCAGGGTGGATTTCAAGTACCGGGAAAGGCAGGCGCAGGCGAATGCGCCGAAAAGCATCTTGCATAACCAGTTGACTGCGTCCCAGAATAGCTCTGCGCTCGCTCCAGCCAGTGGTGACATCCAGCATTTGCAAGGTGTGCGCATACTGACCATCCGCGACTGGGCCGCAGTGGTGAACCAGATCGGTCTCGAAGTGACCCGGAGTTGGCTCATCCCAGGCAATCCGTCGCATGGGGATGCTGCGAGCGATCTCGTTTCGAGCAAAAGGTCGACCACGCTTCAAACGTGGTTCGTCCTGCTGAATGCGGCTCAGCTTGCGTTTTATAGTGGCCAGACTGATACTCTGCAACTGGCTCAGCAAACTTTCTGTTATCACCATCTCACCATGTGCCTGGAGTTCTTGCGCCATCTTGGCTAGGTTACCCGCCAGTCGTTCGCCACAAATCCCATCATAGCCCTCCCGGATGATTCGCAAGGCATCTTCGACATCACTGCCATAGGTTCGCCCGCGCTGCTTACTGCGCAACTTGCGCTTTAGGTCACTGTGCATCAGCCGGATCAGCGCTTTCCGATGCAGACCAGTGATCGATCCCATCTCATCCAGCAGCCGCCCCCGTTCTTTTCGGTCGGCTGGGTAATACCGGTTTTGTTGTTTCCTCAGATACTTTCGGCGTTCGCTCAGGGTCATTTTGTCTTCTTTTTCCATCTCTCCATGGTAACATTATCATTTGAGCGATCTGTTCGCCTTCAGTAACATTTTAGATGATCTAACGCGTACCTCTCGACACCAACCCGGTTTTGCTGTAAAGTATGGGCAAGGATGGGAGCATGCTTAATCCAACTGACCTGATCCTCGTTTGTGTCCTGCCGGGACCACGTGACCTGGAAATTGCGCGCCTGCTGGGCTGGTACCGGATACCTTTCCGCACGGCCCCCAAGGTGGTGGCGGTGGATTTCCTGGCCTTTTACCAACCGGGGACATTTGGCGAGACCGGCGGGCGGATCGAATTCCTTGCCCCGGTACACGGGCACGAGCTGACCACGCGCTCTGAACTCCTGCGCGACGAACCGGACCATCCACGCGCCAGCGAGGAATATTTTAAGATCCAGCTCGGTCCTCTGGAAAAATTGTCCCAGCCCATCATTGCAGATAAATGGCGGCGGTTGACCTTCCTGTACACCACCGGGGAATACCTGCTGAAAGCACAGACGCTTAACGACCTGGTTGTTCAGAGCGATGAGCGTCAAATTCTCTGGCAGTCGTTGCGCGAGCGGGCGAAGAATGACCAATTGTATAGGGCAGATCTACCGGAAGCCGAGATTCCTCCCGAGGTGTTGATCGCCTTGCTGGGGATAAAGGAGGAGCCTGATGATTATGAGGTTCCTGAGGAAACAAAGGTACCAAAGGACCCAAATGAAACAAAGGAACCAAACGAGACAAAGGTACCAATAGAACCAAAAAAACCAAACGAACGAAAAAAGGTTCAAAAAAAGGTGGAAGGGCCAAAGGTGGGTGGATGGTAGAAAGTTCAAAGGTAGAGGAAAAAGGCTTTCGTAAGTTATTGGTCTGGCAAAAAGCTCACCTATTAGTCAAAATGCTCTATAAATCTACTGAGAATTTTCCACGATTCGAGTTGTTCGGGTTAACTTCACAGCTACGCCGGGCTGTAGTTTCCGTCCCTGCGAATATTGCAGAAGGGTATGCCTCAGGAGGGAAGGGGCAATTTGCCCGTTTCCTCAATATTGCCCAAGGGTCTTTGGCAGAGGTTGAATATTATATAATTCTTGCGGCTGACTTGAATTACGTTACCAAAGAGCAATATCAGGAGGTTGAGACTTTGCGTGGAAAAGTTGGTTTCCTTCTACATCGCCTAATCCAATCCTTAGGCAAATAACAGTTGGTGTTTTCGATACATCTGGTGCCTTTGGTGCCTCTGGGCCTTCTAGTTTCCTTGGAGTTCTCATGCTTATAAAAAACGCCACCCTCATTACCGCATTAGAAACCTTCCCGGCAGACCTGCTCATCGAAGGGGAAAAGATCACCCGTATCGAACCCAATATCAGCGAAACGGGTCAGGAAATATTGGATGCAACCGGAAAGCTGATCTTGCCCGGCGGCGTGGACCCGCACACCCACTTCGACCTGCCGATGTCCGGCACGGTCTCGTCAGACGATCATTACACGGGCACGAAAGCTGCCGCCTTTGGCGGGACCACTACAGTCATGGATTTCGTCTCCTTTGATTTTCCCACTATGCGCGCATCGGTGGAAGCCTGGCACCGGAAGGCCGAGAAAGCTGCCATTGATTACTCCTGCCACATGAACCTTACCAGGATGGATGATGCCATTGCAGCCGAGATCCCGTCCCTGACCGGAATGGGCATCACCACGCTTAAAACGTTCACCGCCTACAATAACCGCCTGCGCCTGCTGGACGGTGAGATCTTCCGCGCCCTGCGTATAGCGCGTGATCACGGTATGCTGGTGATGCTGCATGCCGAGAACGGCGATGTGATCGAAACCCTGATTGTCGAAGCCCTGCAGGCGGGGCACACCACTCCCGAATGGCACGCCCGCACGCGTCCCGCCTGGGGTGCGGTTGAAGCCAGTTTGCGAGCCAGCGCATTGGCAGCACAAGCAAATGCTGCGCTTTATATTGTCCATATGAATGTGGGCGGTGAAGTGGATATGCTGAAATATGCCCGCCAGCACGGAGTCAAAGTCATGGGAGAAACCTGCCCGCAGTACCTGTTCTTTACCGAAGATGATCTACGCCGAACGGATGGAGCCAAGTGGGTCTGCTCTCCCCCCGTGCGGACAAAGGCTGATCATGACCGCTTGTGGGAAGGTCTGGCGGACGGCACACTCCAGACCATCGGCACGGATCACTGCCCGTTCTTCTTCGACGGAACAAAAACCATACTTTATGAAGGACAACCGGTTGCCATCCCCGGCAAGGAACTCGGCAGGGATGATTTCACAAAGATCCCCAACGGCCTGCCCGGTGTAGGTGACCGCCTGCCCATCCTTTGGACGACCGGCGTCGGGTCAGGGAAGATCACGCCGCAGCAGTTTGTCGCACTCACCAGCACCAACCCGGCGAAGATCTTTGGACTGTACCCGCGCAAGGGCGCGCTCCTACCCGGTTCGGACGCAGACCTGGTCATCTGGGATCCATTGAAAAAGATTAAATATGGCGTGGCACACAGTGCCCAGCGCACCGATTACAACCTGTACGAGGGTTGGGAGCTGACCGGTTATCCCGAGAAGGTCTTTCTACGCGGCGAGTGCATCGTTGATGAGGAGAAGTGGCTGGGTCGGCGTGGTGCTGGCAGGTTTCTGCCCCGCCAGCCGTTTTCACCCATTTTTTAAGCCAGGGGCAAAGGGATGAACACCACTTCGATCAATACACCTCCCAGCCGCTCCATAGGGTTTCTATTGGGGATGACCAGCTTGATGTTTGGAGCAAATATTGCCTGGGTTTCCTACAACTCCATCCTGCTCCTGCCGCTGGTGCAAAAAGTCGTTTTACCTGCCCGGTCAAGCCTCATCGTCGGGATAATCGCCTTTGCTGCCAATATGGTTGGTATCCTGGTCAGCCTGATCTCCGGCATCCTCAGCGACCATGGCACAAGCCGGTTTGGGCGCAGGACACCCAATATCCTGATTGGTTCACTGCTCGGATTCCCGGTCATCGCCTGTGGTGCATTTTTCCACCTGTCCCTGCCAGTTATTATCATCAGCTATCTGGGCATGCATATCTTTACCAATATCGCCAACGGCGCCTGGTGGCCGCTCCTTGTGGATACATTACCGGAAGGCCAGCGTGGATTGGCTTCCGGACTGCAGGGGTTCTATACTTTGCTGGCTTCTGCCATAAGCTTCGTAGTTGCCACCTATCTGAATGAAATCAACCGCCCGGACCTGGCGTTAATCCTGATCGCAGCCACCTTTGCCATAACAGGGCTGATTTGCGGCAGGACGATCCACCGGGCTGACCGGCCAGTGGTCAAAGTTGACCATATCAGTCCCTTGAAAGCCATGAAGAAAATGTTCCAAGTGAGGATACGGGTGGCCATTTTCTTTTGGATTGTCTTCAGTGCTTTTCTGGTCAATATGGGTTTGAACAGCCTACAGTACTTTGCCAGGGATTTTCTGGGGATCTATTTCAACCAGACCAATCCGGACGCGGCCTTGCGCCTGGTGGGGATGATCAACCTGGTTCTGATCATGCTGTCGGCGGTTGGGACTGGCCTGCTTTCAGATAAGATCGGCCGGCGAATGTTGATCATAGCGGGTGCACTCCTTTCTGCTGCGATGACCCTCATCATGGCTTTTACTCGCAATTTCAGCTTTTTTATTATTCTTACCTGCCTGCGAGCGATTGCCACCGGCCCCATCATGGCAGTCATTCCGGCGCTGGCCAGCGGATTGGCTCCACGGGAGGAGGCCGGGCAATACATGGCTTACAACAACCTGACCACCGCCCTGCCCAGTGCTGTTGCTCCGCTTCTTTTTGGTGCAATTTTGAATTTTAAAGGTGCCTCCACCCCAGCCAGTTTTATCATATTGCTACTGGTATCAGCGGGATTTTACCTGCTTGGCGGAATTGTATTTGGTTGGAAAGTGTCCAGCAATGCACTTGCGGAAAGCACACACATGACGGCAAAAGCTGCACAATTAATCGATGCCTGACCCAGGCATCCATGGAAGAGATTGAATGAATTATCCAAAGGTTTGGGGGGAACAAAATCAACTGAAAAAGCATCCTGGCTGTGAGCCTGGTTTTCAGAAAGGAGAAAAAGATGAGAAAACCCATAAATCTATTCTTCATCGCAGCCATCATCCCAGCATTGTTTTTATCCGCCTGCGGACCCGGCAAGGGTGTCGAGTCCAAACTGTCACGAATCGAAAACCCAAATGTCCCGGGTTCAGACCTGGAGCAGTTGGTCGGCGGGAATACTGCCTTTGCCTTTGACCTGTACCAGGCGGTGCGTTCCCAGCCCGGGAACCTGGTCTACTCACCCTACAGCATCTCGCTGGCATTTGCCATGGCCTACGGCGGCGCAGCCGGTGAGACTGCCCGCCAGATGGCGGAGGTGCTGCAATACAGCCTGCCACCTGCGCAGTTCCATCCTGCCTTCAACGCCCTCGACCTGGCCCTGGCTGACCGTCCCAACCAGGCTGCAGATGTGCCGGAGAAGGAGCGCTTCCAGTTAAGCATCGCCAACTCCACCTGGGCCCAGCAGGATTGGCCTTTCCTGACAACCTATCTTGACCTGCTGGCGCTCAACTACGGTGCGGGCATGCACCTGGTGGACTTTAAGAATACTCCCGAGGCTGCCCGGCAGCAGGTCAACAACTGGGTCTCCGACAAGACCAATAAGCGCATACAGGATATCCTGCCAAAAGGCTCGGTCGAACCCCGTACGCGCCTGGTGCTCGCCAATGCCATCTTTTTCAAGGCCTATTGGCAGGATGAATTCGCCGCCGGCTTTACCAGTCCCGGATCATTCACCCTTATGGATGGCACCACGGTGGAGGTCCCGATGATGCAGAAGCATCTTGATGAGATGTATGCCTATGCCGCTGGCGATGGCTGGCAGGCCATTTCCCTGCCTTACAAGGGCGGCCTGGCCGAAATGGTGATCCTCCTGCCGGAGCTGGGCAAGTTCAACACCTTCGAGTCCAGCCTGACCGCTGAAAAATACCAGGCGGCGGTGTCTGCCATGAAGAGTCAGCCGGTGATCCTGTCCCTGCCAAAGTTCAAGTTCGAAACTGAACTTGGGCTGAAGGATGCCCTGATTGGGATGGGTATGCGGGATGCATTCACCGAGAACGTGGCCGATCTATCCGGAATGGATGGCGGGCATCTACTTTTCATCAGTGATGCCTTCCACAAGGCCTTCATCGCCGTGGACGAAAAAGGAACCGAGGCGGCTGCCGCCACCGCCATCCTGGCCGCGCCTGCCTCGCTGCCGTCGGGCGCTGAGATGCAGATCGACCATCCATTCTTCTTCTTCATCCGGGATGTGCCCAGCGGGACGGTCCTTTTCATGGGCAGGGTGCTGGACCCAAGGTGAGCCCCACCTACCCAATTTGAAGAATAAAATTGGGGAGGGGAGTGGCGGCTTATTTTGGCTGAATTAGCAATTCCTTCAACCTGGGATGGTCCGCGTAGGCTCCACGCCGTTCTTCCGGCAGCAAGGCAGCAATACGGCACATTACTTCGTCGGTATACTGCTGCAAGCGTGCATCCCGGTCCTTCCCTTCGAAGAGTGGTAAAGTGAACGCGGGGCCTGCCACTAACTTGATATTCAAACGTTTGAAATGCTTAAGTCGTTCTTTCACGATGGCATCTTCGGTTCCCGTGACGGCGACAGGCAGGATCGGAACGCCGGCTTTCCATGCCAGATAGACCCCACCCGGTTTGGCCTGGTTCAGATTACCGCTTTTTGAGCGTGTTCCCTCCGGCGTGATGGTCAGGATTTGACCCTGCTGAAGCCGGCGCAGGCACTCGCGAACGACTCCGATATCGGCATTATAACGGTCCACGAACATCCCGTTGGTGATCCTGGTCAGCCAGCGAAATATGGCGTATTTTTCATATTTCTCCGCCACCATGATGATGATGTCCGGGCGATCCAGCATGTAATAGGGCAGGGCGGCGTCCAACCGACCGACATGGTTGCCGGCAATCACGTAGCCTCCACCTGCGGGCAAGTTTTCAGCGCCGAGCATCTCCAAATGGGCGATGAAATTAAGGGCCAGGCGGACGATGAATTGGAGAATCCTATGGGTTGACTTTTTCATGAAGGTTGCTGAAGCAACTCTCTCAACCTTGGATGGTCCGCATAGAATCCACGGTTTTCTTCCGGCAGGAGCGCGGCGATGCGGCACATGATTTCGTCGGTATCGGTCTTAAGAGCTTCATCACGGCCCTGGTTCCCGGACGGGAGAGGTGGCAGGTTGAAGCGCGGACCGATGTTGACGGTCACGTGCGGGCGACGAAAATGCTTCAATTGACCGAAGAAGACTTCATCAAATGAGCCGAAGATTGCAACCGGAAGCAGTGGATATTCCATTTTTGCGGCCAGGTAACTAACCCCCGGTTTCCCCTCGATCAAATGACCGACCTTTGAACGCGTCCCTTCCGGGGTGATAACCAGCACCTCACCCTGCTTCATACGGGTCATGACTGCCCGGATGGCTTTAACGTCCGGGTTGAAACGGTCTACAAAAATAAAATTCAAACCGCGACCCAACCAGCGCATGATGGCCATCTTTTCCCATTTTTCACCGACCAGCAGGACCAGGTTGGTATCGTCGAGGATGTAAAAGGGTATGAAGGCGTCCACCAACCCAAGATGGTTGGCCGCGATGACAAAATTGCCGGCACCGATATCGCTGGGGATATTTTCTTTGCCACGCACTTCAATGTGCGTTAGCAGCCGCAACAGGAGGCGAATAAGGAAACGAGTGAATTTTAGTCGCATGAGAAAATTTTATGAATTTTTGGTGATCGACATGCAAGCCGCGCCGCAATCGTTGTAATGCGCATTTGACCCAGACGCCTTTTGACGTACATACGGCACCTCAAGCAAGGTTGTATCCACAGGATATTTTCCTTAAAAATTGAACTGCCGGCTTGTCCAGCCTGCCAGATTCGAAAAAAGATGAATGGTATGAATGAGTATGCTTTATTCCATTGCGCCATACTGCCCGAATAAGTGGGCATATACCAGCTGGGCGTAAAGGCCTGCAGCGAGGCCGACCAGGAATGCGATCAGTTGTCCAAGGCAGGGAATCCAACCGATCAGAGTGCCAACGATCCCGGCGGCCAGTGAAGTTCCAATCGAGATGCCCAGGAAAACACCCCAGGCGGTGAAGAAGGTCCCAGCATTTTTCTTAATTCTGGCAAAGATATCCTTGAAGTCAAAGCAGGATGCGAAGGTCCCCTTAAGGGCATACTCAACATAAATGGCCGGAAACACTATTGAAAGAGCCAGCCCATACAAGATGAGAATACAGATCAGGCTCAGGGAAATTACACTCCCGGTCGCGATGAAAGCATTGGTTAAGTCTTGCGTGTAGTTGCCGCCTGCCAATATGGCGGGCAGCCAGATAACCAGCATCCCTCCGATGAGGAGAATGGCGGGAAGGGCATATACCAGACCAGCCAGGAAGAGTATCAATCCATCCATAAACTTCTTGCCCAGGTCGTCCCAGCCTGGCAATGGCAGGTCATCCCCCTTGATCACCTGGCGGATAAGCTCGACAATATAGCCAAGCCAAGCGAAATTAAGAATTGGAATGATGGAAATCAACGCCCCCATCCCAATTTTGCTCGCCCACTGTTTGTCCTTAAACGGATAGGTTAATGCTTTTTCGAGATTCATAATAATCTCCTTGAGAAGAATGGATAATCTGCGTTTAAGTATACTATGATTGAGGACAAGCGGTTCTTTGACAAAGTATTAAAAAATCATTCGTTCTCATACAATTTCCCCAGGAATCCTTCGTCGGCGAAGTACATTCCCCCATACAAGGCCATGCGATCCAAACAAAAAAAGCCTGCTTCAAGGCAGGCTTCAAGTTAATGAATTAAGGTCAGGAAATCCAGTGTTGGTCGCGCAGGAACTTGGTAACGACCGGAACTTCGAAATATTTACCTTGATATGCAAGGAAAGCAGGCCAGAGCATGATCAGCCAGACGATAGGGGTAATGCAACCCACAACGGGGATAAACGACAAGATAATAACGACCACCCATAGAGCCACGTTCAAGGCAAGCGCCTGGACTGCATGGTATTTGATAAATGGCCGGTCCTTCTTCCCTTCGATGAAAAGCATGATGAGGGCGATGATAAAAATGGGATAGCCCAAGGCTGCCCAAAGCTTGTCATCACTGGTAATATCGGTGCTGAGCGGTTGTTGTGTCATTTTATGCCTCCTGTAGGATGAATAATCTCAAAATCATGTGTTATTATACAATAGAATAGGATAAAAATCAACTTAATAGTCTGAAATTTGAAAAAATTATATAAAACTCTTATGGAAACGGCACAGGACATACCTGGCTGATCAATTTCCGTCTCAGAGCCTCAGTCACTCATGATATAATTTCCTGACACCAGTTCAGAACGGAGGCCATATGGAAATCACAACGAAGAAATATAAACATTGTGACTTGCTCAGCCTTAAGGGCAAAGTAGACAGTTACACTGCCCCCGAGCTGACCAAGGCCATCGAGGACCTTAATCACGCAGGCCAGTTCAAAATCGCCCTGGATATGGGCAATCTGGAATATATGTCCAGTGCCGGATTCCGGGCCTTGCTCATCGGGCAGCGAAATTGCAAACGCTATAACCGGGGCGAGATTATACTGGCGGCAGTGCCCAAGAAAATCATGGATGCCCTGGAATTGACCGGCTTCATACCCCTTTTCAAGATTTTTGATGACGTTACCGCGGCGGTAGGTAGTTTTTAACTTCGGTAATAAACCCTATGCTTTCTGGGCCGCCTCGACTTTCGAACCGTGAGGCGGCCTGGTTATTCCAATGCGTACGGCGATTTTTCCTGCCAGATTTGACCAGTTGGATATCATCCGCGGGTTTGCATCGCAAGCAGCCCGGGATGCCGGCATGGATGATTCCGAAACCTATGCCGTAGAACTGGCCATGGACGAGGCGTGTACCAATATAATTGAACATGCCTATCAGGGAGAAAATCGAGGGGATATTGAATGCACCTGCGAATCCAACAATGATTGCGTGACTTTTGTAATACGCGACCACGGGAAACCTTTTGATCCCGCTGCCGTAAATACTCCGGACCTGGATGCAAGTATTGATGACCGGGCCGTCGGTGGCCTGGGCGTTTTCCTGATGAAACAACTCATGGACGAGGTTCACTTCGAATCGCTGGGGGAATCGGGCAATATTCTTACAATGAGTAAACGCCGAAAAACCGGTAAGGCTCCATCCCGGCCCGATATGGAAGATGACACATGGCGACAAATCATCCAACTGGGGGATGAGTTGATGCAGAAGGAGTCCCTTGCAACCCGTTGTGATCTCATATTGGAGACAACAAGCCGGCTCCTGAATGGCCAGGTGGAGCTATGGTTGAATGGAGATCTATTTCTACTTCCCGGTCTGAGCCAGACACCTCTCTTCCCCACGGAACCGGCTGAAGGACCGATGGCTGAGGCATTTAAAACGGGCATCCCCTATCTCTCCAAGGGGCCAAAGACATTGATTGCCTTTCCGCTAAGAAACAGCAATACCAATATAGGCGCTCTCCAGGTGAAACGGGCTGACAAGCCGTTCCGGAAAAAGGAAATTGAAATCCTTGAAGGACTTGCTGGACATGTTTCGCTGGCTCTGGTGGCTGCGCACCGTTTTGCCGTGGACCAGTGGCGCATTGAACAATTAACCCTTGTCCGCCGGGTGAGCGCCCAAATAGCCAATGTACTCGACCTGGACGTGCTAACCAGAAGGGTTTCGAAGTTAATCCAACGTACTTACCATTATTACTATGTGGCCATCTTCACCCACGAGAACGGTCAGGAATATTTGAATTTTCGTTCGAGCGCCGGGCAGGCGCGTGGCCGAGGCAAGCCGCTCAAAATTCTTATGGGGGATGGCTTGGTCGGCTCGGTTGCCCAAAGTGGTGAAGAGGCCGTCGCCAATGATGTCCACACCGAGCCGCGTTTCCGGTTTCTGGACCTCTTACCAGAGACCCAGTCCGAAGCGGTGTTGCCGCTCAGAATTGAGGGCAAAACCCTGGGCGTGCTGGATGTACAATCCGACCGGCTGGGGGCATTTCATCCAAACGATTTGCTGGTCTTACGAGCCCTGGCGGATACGATTGCAATTGCCATCAACAGTGTACGACTTTACGACCAGTTGCAGAGACGTGCCGAACATCTGGAGATGGTCGCCGAGGTCAGCAATGACATAACCTCCATACTCGACCTGGACGAGTTGCTTAATAAGGTTGCAGTTCTTATCCAGGAGCGTTTGAATTTTCCGTATGTACATCTTTTTACAGTACATCCCAACCGGCGGCAAATAATTTATGAAGCCGGGAGTGGGACCCGAAGTGCTGCACTCAAAGGGTATGTGCTCAACCTGGATAATGATGAAGGGATTATCTCGTGGGTAGCGCGGGAAGGGCAGACTATCCTGGCAAATGACGTATCGAAGGAACCGCGTTACAAGCCTTCTCCGCTTCCCCCAGAAGATACCCGCTCTGAACTCACCATACCCCTGATATTCAATAAACAGGTTGTGGGGGTGCTTGACCTGCAGAGTGATCGTACCAATGCATTCAGCGCTGAAGACCATTTTCTGTGTGAGGCCCTGGCTGACAGTGTGGCTTCGGCCATTCATAATGCTGACCTGTTCCGTACCGAACGCTGGCGACGCCAGGTGGCCGACAGCTTGCGCGAAGTAGCCGGATCGATCTCGACAGAGTTGGGCGTGGATGATGTGCTGGACAGAATCTTGCACGAATTGGAGCACAATCTGCCTTGTGAAGTGGCTGCGATATGGTTATTGGAAGGCGAGGAACTGTATCTGGCTCACGTTCATGGAGCCGAGAGGCTGGATGTAGATGATGCTCTTCACCATTGGCCTGACGCCTATGACTTCCTCGCCGCCACGCTCAGTTCTGAACAACCGGTCATCCGCAGGCCGGAAGATCCAATTGACCCAACCGGTGTGGCGTGTGGCTTTTCTGCCGACTATTCTTCCATTGCCACGGCCTTACGCGCGGGTGACGTCCCGCTGGGCGTAATGACGCTTTCCCATCATGCCCCCGGGCGTTATGGTCATGAAGCTCAGGCAATAACCTCCACTTTTGCAAGTTATGGTTCAGTCGCCATTGAGAATGCCCGCCTGTACGATGCAGCCCAGGAGCAAGCCTATGCCTCGGCAGCCCTCTTGCAGGTTGCCCAGGCGGTTGCCAACTCGAACAGTCTGGACGAAACGATCGGCAGTGTTGTCCGAATCACACCAATCCTGGTTGGAGTGAAAGCATGTGCAATCTTCCTATGGGAGGAAGAACGTTTCCACCCGGCTCAGGCTTATGGATTATCGGAAGACGCTTTGGCCATCTTGTCAGGAAGAGATTTTCTTCACGGCGATTTTCCCCTTCTTGACGCTGTCCAGGAAGAATCACATATGATTGCAGGCGTACTATCGGCCTCCATTCCCATGGATTGGTTGAATCCGAACCTGGCATCCACCGAGCAGGAAACGTATTACGCTTTGCAGAATGCTGAGCACCTGCTCATCGGCTTTCCGTTGGTCATCAGGAACGATTTTTATGGTGTCTTGTTGGTTGAAGAAGACGCCGAAGCCCGCCGCTTTCGTTCGAAACGGGTGGAGATCGTCAACAGCATTGCCCAGCAGGTGGTGCTGAGCATCCAGAATGAGCATTTCGAAAAGGAAATGGTGGTGCGTGAACGCCTCGAACATGAGGTTGAGCTAGCCCGACAGATCCAGAAGACTTTTCTGCCGGAGCATTTACCTGAATTCCCAGGCTGGGAACTGGCTGCCACGTGGCTCACCGCCCGGCAGGTTGGCGGAGATTTCTACGATGTAATTGAGCTGCCAGGTGGACGACTGGGCTTGTTGATTGCCGACGTTTCTGACAAAGGTATGCCGGCCGCTCTATTCATGGCGCTTACACGGACTTTGGTTCGGGCAGTCGTTTACCATACGCCTTCTCCGGCCGGGGTTCTGCGTCGCGTCAATGACTTGATCATCCCGGACAATCGACAGAGTATGTTCGTGACAGCAGTTTATGGTGTACTTTCCTTGGGAAGTGGAGAGTTTACTTATGCCAATGCCGGACATAATCCTCCACTCTGGGTGAAAAAGGCAGACGGAACACTTGAAAGTCTGCAACGTACGAGTGCTGCACTGGGGATTATTAAGGATCTATCAATACGGGAACGCACCATCTCGCTTGGTCTCGGTGACCTTATTTTATTGTACACTGATGGCCTGACTGAAGCCTTTTCACCTGAAGACGATATGTATGGGGAGGAGCAACTGCAGGAAGTTTTGAAGGCGGCAGAACCATCCCAAGCGCGTGAGGTGTTGAACGCCCTTGAAGCTTCAGTGAAGCAGTTCATGGGCCCGCTCCCCGCTGCAGATGATCTAACCATGCTGGCGTTGAAACGGACTGCATAATAATACCAAGTTCCATTTTTTTATTTCTCCCTTATCCCGACATCCCACTAGAAATTTTGGAACAGCCATTTTTTGCCTTTCCTTTCTCCCAGTCACCCCAAAAACGGCCTGGAATTACCAATTTAAGCCCCATGGTATAATAAAAAAGCAGTAAATTCCACGAAGGAGCACTCTACATTGCCTTTCAATCCCCTCAATTGGCTTCTGGGCCTTTTTTCCTTGGATATTGGTATCGATTTGGGTACCGCAAATACGCTCGTCCTTGTCCGAGGAAAGGGTATCGTGATAAACGAACCCTCTTGGGTGGCCATAGATAAACGGACCCGCCAGCCGATTGCCATAGGTTTGGATGCAAAGGAAATGGTTGGACGTACCTCTGGCAATATCCTGGTAGTACGCCCGGTGCGTGACGGAGTCATCTCTGAATTTGATATTACGGAAGCTATGCTGGAATATTTTATTGGTAAAGTCCACGAGCAAAGCGTAGTACCTTTGCCGCGACCACGCGTGGTAATTGGCATTCCATCCGGTGTGACCGAAGTTGAGAAGCGAGCTGTTTATGATGCTTCCATGTCTGCGGGCGCGCGTGAGACATATCTCATCGAAGAGCCGACCGCTGCGGCATTGGGAGCCGGCCTGCCGGTAAAGGAAATCCGCGGTTCGATGGTTGTAGATATTGGCGGCGGAACGACTGAGGTGGCCGCCTTGTCCATGGGTAGAGTAGTTGTTTCAAGATCCCTGCGTGTGGCAGGCGACGAATTGGATCAGGACATTGTCCAATACGTCCGTAATAAATATAATGTTCTCATCGGCGAACGGATTGCCGAGCAAATCAAATGGAATATTGGCTCGGCTTTTCCCCTTCCGGTTGAGAAGATGGTTGAGGCACGCGGCCGTAACCTGGTCACAGGCCTGCCTGAATCCATCGAAATTTCTTCCCTGGAAGTACGTGAGGCGGTTTCGCAATCGGTATCCGTAATCATTGAAACGATCAAAGATGCCCTGGATGAAGTACCACCGGAAATTATTGCCGACCTGATGGATAATGGCATTTGCCTGGCTGGCGGTGGGGCGTTGCTGCAAGGATTGGCAGAACGCCTGTCCGAAGAATTAAATTTGCGCGTCTGGGTCGCAGAAGACCCGCTGACCTGCGTGGTGCGCGGTGCGGGTATTGTATTGGACGACTTTCGCACTTACAGCCGCATCCTGGTCGGTCTTGAGCGGGGCAGCACGCGTCATTCCTAACCGCGTGACCGCGTCTTTCTGACGCGGTTCAACCTGTTGCCTATGAAATCCAGTTATCCTCGTTCCCTGCAAACAATTGTGATTGTTCTGGTGTCAATCGGCCTGGTGGTATTGGCCCTGGGCGGTTATTTTAACCCAGTCACCAACTGGTTCGCACGCATAACGGTAAATGCACAGACATGGGTGTCGAATCGCTATATGGCAGTAGTGGATTTTCTAACCGTGCCGCGCGATGTGGCTTCTCTGCGCCAGCGTAATGGAGATCTGGAGGCTGAAGTGGCGCGCCTCCAAACGCAGGTGCTTGATCTCCAACAGCAGGTAACCGAGACGAATATCCTTTCCGCCCTGGTGGACTTCGCTCGTGCAAACCCCGAATACTCTTATAAAGCCGCAGCCGTCATCGGGCGAGACCCAAGCCCATTCTTGCACTATGTCATCATCAATGCTGGATCGAATGAAGGGGTTTTGCCAGGTATGCCGGTGGTCACCGATAAAGGACTGGTGGGACGCGTGGATGCTGTCATAGCCGAGGCAGCACGCCTCCAGTTGGTGACTGATGCCGCCTCGGCCATCAATGTTCGTACACAGGTCTCCAATGCCGAAGCGATGCTGGTTGGCTCGACCACTGGCGACCTGACTCTGGATATGATCCCCCAGGATGCAAATCTCCAGGTCGGCGATATGGTGCTGACCTCCGGATTGGGAGGTAGCTACCCGGCCAACATTCTGGTGGGGCAGGTCATCAGCGTCAGAAAACTGCAATCCGATTTATTTCAGCAGGCAGCCGTCCAGGCAAATGTGGATTATAACCAGCTTAAGTATGTTCTCGTGATTACCAACTTCAAGCCGGTGGATATTACGCCCTTGATCGGAACAACAGGTCCGTAAAAATGCGCCGCGGAATTCTGGTTGCAATTCCTGTTTTATTATTGGTGGTAATTCTCCAGACCTCAATAGCCAGTCGTGTCCTGCTGCTTAGCGGAAATGCGGATCTGGTATTGCTCGTGGTTGCAGCTTGGGGATTGCAGGAGCGTGTCCAGGGTGCCTGGATTTGGGGTGTGTTGGCCGGCTTGTTGGTAGGGATGGTTTCGGGGGTTCCATGGTATGTTTATCTTATAGGTTATCTATCCGTGGTGGGATTGGCACGTTTATTCGTGCATCGCACCTGGCAGGCACCGCTCCTGGCGATGTTCGCGGTAACTCTTATCGGTACATTGGAATTGCTTATGCTCACATTCATACAACTTAAAATTGGTAATGTCCCGCTTTCCTTAAGCGATGTATTTCTCCAAATTATCCTGCCGACGGTTCTTCTGAACCTGCTGCTCTCCATCCCGATTCATGGTCTTTTCCACGACCTGGCGGGCTGGCTGTATCCGCAGGAGGTGAAAGCATGACAACCTCCTCGCGTCCGGTTCATTTTCAGGGTTGGCGCTACTTGGTTGTCTATGTCTTGCTTGGTGTGGTTGCTTTAATCTTTGGAAGCCGTTTGTTCACGCTGCAAATCCTTGATCAAAAGAAATTCAGCCTGCAAGCAGACAGCAACCGTACCCAAAATATCAGCGTTCCGCCATCGCGCGGCATTATCTATGATCGAAATGGGATCATCCTGGCGCGGAATATAGCTTCATACAATATCATCATCACACCGGCTAATCTCCCAGATGATGATGGCGATATCCAACGAATTTACCGCGACCTGGCCTCTTTAACAGGTGTTCCAGTCAGCCACGGGACAGTCGAAGATGCCAAATTACTTGCACCTTGTGTGCCCGGGCCGGGGATCACCCAATTCGTTGACCTGGGTCTCTCCAATGCCCCGTATGCACCGGTAAAAATCCAGTGTAATGTTGACGAAAAAACTGCCATGATTGTACGGGAACACGCAGTGGATTGGCCGGGCGTGGGCGTGGACATTCAGCCCGTGCGGGATTACCCGACTGGCTCATTGACAGCGAATATTGTTGGCTTTTTAGGTCCAATCCCTGCTGCATTGGAGCAGGTCTACCGTGCACAGAATTTCCTACCCAATCGTGATAAGGTTGGGTATGCCGGCGTGGAATTGACGCTGAACGATACCTTGATAGGAAAGCCGGGCCAACGGACCGTTGAAGTAGATGTGGCCGGGCAGGAATTACGTAACTTACAGCCACCGATCGATCCCACCCCGGGGAATAATGTTGTACTTACGATTGATACCCGTCTCCAGCAGGCTACTGCCGCTATTTTGAAACGGGATATTGATTACTGGAATAATGTATACAACAAGTATTATCGTATTTCCAGCGGGGTTGTCATTGCCATGAATCCCAAGACCGGTGAGATCCTGGCGATGGCGCAGTATCCGACGTATGAGAATAACCGCATGGCGCGTATTATCCCCTCATACTACTACAACCAGTTGGCCAAGGACCCGGCCCACCCCCTGCTCAATTTCGCCATTTCAACCGAATATCCCCCTGGTTCCACATTCAAAATATCCACAGCCCTTGGAGCGTTAAACGAAGGCGTTGTCACCCCAACAACGGTGATCGATGCCCCTGCCATGATCGGTTTAAAAACCACATTCTCTCCAACTGACCCAGGTGCCACAGAATTTTATTATGATTGGACCTACACTTTCTACGGCCAAACGAGTGGGCTTGGAAAGATCTCTTTCCTGGAGTGCATTGCACGTTCCAGTGACGTTTGTTTTTATAAAGTCGGCGGTGGTTATCCCGGTGAGGTTGATCAGGGGCTGGGAATCCTGCGTCTTCAGCAATATGCACAGGCACTGGGCTACAACCAACCTTCCGGCATTGAGCTTCCGGGCGAATCAGCCGGTCTTATCCCGGATCCGGCCTGGAAACGTATTTACCAAGGCGAAAACTGGTCCACCGGTGACACCTATCTTGCCGGTGTGGGACAGGGGTATGTGGTGTCAACCCCATTGCAGGTGCTTTTATCTGCTGCCACGATCGCCAATAATGGCCGCCTGATGCAACCGACCATCATCCATGATATTGTGGATAGCGCCGGGAATATCATCCAGCCTTTTAATCCACGCTTGCGCTGGGACATCACGACAGACCCCATCATTAAAGATTTTAATTGTGTAAATGGGGAGTGCACCCCCACAGGCCTGATGAAGCCGGTTTCGGCAGCTGCGGTCCAAAATGTCCAGGCCGGCATGCGCCTGGCGGCGAGCGATCCAAACGGCACGCTCAACCATGATTTCTCCTTCTTGAATTATCCCATCGCGATAGCCGGGAAAACAGGTACGGCTGAATTCTGCGATGATGTGGCCATGGCAAAAAACCAATGCACGCGCGGCAACTGGCCGGCCCATGGTTGGACGGTTGCATACGCACCTTTTGACAACCCGGAAATTGCTGTCCTGGCCTTCATGTACAACGCCGGTGAAGGCGGCAGGGTGGTTGCACCTACCGTGCGGGATGTGATGAGCGCCTATTTTCAACTCAAAGCTGTGGATATTGCCAAGGGTTTGGTTGGGAATCCGTAATCCAAGATAGGCCTCCCATAAATCCATGTGAGGCCAATTTGGAAAATGAGTGTCCCGCAAGAGCCTGGTCTGCGGGACATTTATTTATCAGGTGACCGTCCGGTACGTGTTTTCGTCGGGGTAACAACACAAGAGGGTGTCGAGATATTCCACCCCACAAAAATACGGACAGATGGATATGTTCTTCACGGCACAGCGATGCCGATCGCTGCCTTCCAGAGCGTTCCAAGGACATGCAGACTGGTGCCAGGAAATCTGGTCTGCAGGTGTGGCCAGGTCAATATCCATGTTTGCTCCGGTCAGCCTGTTCATTGCAGCCTCAACAATACTTTCCCGTCTTTCCACAATTCTTCCAATTTATAGTATCGCCGTAAATCCTCATCGAACAGATGGACCACAATATCACCGTAGTCCACCACCAACCAGCCGGCGTCGGGCTTTCCTTCTATCCTGCCTTTCCGTTTATGCTCTTCACGCGTTTTTTCGATCACGCCATCGGCCAAAGCATTCAACATGCGGTTGCTGGTGGCGGTACAAATAATAAAGTAATCCGTGAAGGAGGCGATCTCCTTGATGTCCAGCAGGAGAATATCTTCGCCTTTTTTATCTTCCAGGGCATCGACAATGGTATGCGCAAGTTCAAGTGTATCCAGATGTCACCTCTTCGTTGGCGTAGTGACGACTTCGCAGTCCTGCCTGCGCAGTACCGCAGGTACAAGTGCGGACTGTGCAGGGAAGTCGTCACTACAATGGTTTTAATGGAAGCGTATATAAATGGGTGTAAACCGAACCTCCGGGACGCAGGTCGCTTTTGAAGATGTGAACGGCCTCAACCTGGAGCGTTCCAATTTCACCCACTTTCGCAGCTTCGAGCACTGCACGAATTTGTTGTAGTTCTGCGGCGGAGACGTTCTGCCCGACGCGGCCAATCGTCAGATGCGGAGAAAACGGACGTTCTTCCGGACTGTAACCCAATTGCATTGTTGCAGTTTCCACCCCGCGCCAGAGAACCTCCAGATCAGGTGGAGCTTTGAGACCGATCCAGATCACGCGCGCCCGGCGCGTGGAAGGGAATGCTCCGAGCCCACCCACGGATATGGAGAACATTTCATGTGAAGCGGCTTCCTTTCCAACCGCCTTGGTCAGCCGTTCGAGATCTGAGGAAGATACGTCTCCAAGAAATTTAAGGGTCAGATGGACATTTTGTTGAGCCACCCAGCGTACAAGTGGTTTTGGCAAGGCATTCTTCACGGAAGCAATGCTGTGCGCAATGGCATCCTGGATCCTTGCAGGAACCTCTACAGCAAGGAAGCTGCGTATCATCATTTGCCAGGCACTACCCCGGTTGCCCTTTTCAAGCCACTATCGCACGTTCGATCGATCTGGTTGAAAATGATTTTCTGCCCAAAAGACATCGGTTGGTTCCTTGAAACAAAAATAGCACAGGATGGATTAAAAAGCAAGGGTATCAGGTCGCTGTCGGTCATATTCTTCCGGTGTGTCAAGATCTTTCAGAATACTTTCGTCCGCCAGGACATACTCGATCTGGGCAGCTTGTGCATTGAGGAACTGGCTTGGGGTGGCAGGTGGCAGGAGTGACAGAATTTCCGGCCATAAAGACCGTGCCACCAACCACGGATGACCTCGGCGATGCTGGAAACTTGGGATGACCAGGGGCGACTCTGTCTTGACGAAAGCTGCGGAAATTTGCCGGACAGTCGCTTGCCGGATCTGAGGTTGGTCCCCGAGGCCGATCAGGGCGGCGCAAACCCCCGGCCCGAGTGCCTCCAGCCCGACCTGGATCGAACTGAGCATCCCGCCGTGTTCAAATCCAGTATTAAAGATGGCGCGTACAGGATATTGTCCTGCCAGGCGGGCCACCTCGGCCTCCACCTGTATGCGTCCACCGCCCGTCACCACCAGGATATCCTCAATCCCGGCTGTGGCAAAGGTGGCAACCACCTGCCCAAGGACGGTCGTACCTCCCCAGGGCAGGACCAATTTGGGTCTGCCCATGCGCAGGGATTCGCCGGCGGCCAGCACAATGGCAGAGATTCCACCAGTCACTATTCCTGCTCCCTTAATCTCTCGAGATCCTCCGGTGTATCGATATCCAGTAAAAGCTCTTCATCATGCCAGGGCAAGTAATTTACCTGGTGTTTGCCAAGAATTGCCCTTCCACCCACATCACCCGAAAGGGCCATCAAGTCGGGGAAAGTCAGGCGGTCGAATAGCACCGGATTGGCACGTTGACCGGCAACCTGCGGGGCAATGATGGGTGCGAGTGTATGGGCATGCTGCTCGATCAGCGCCTGGATCACTGTCGGCATGACCTGGGGCTGGTCAGCCAGCAGAAAAATTGCTGCGCCGCATTGAAAGGGCAGGGCACGCAGGCCCGACTGAATAGATGAACTCTGACCTTGCTGCCAGTTTGCATTGCGTGCGACGGTTACTGGTAAATCGTTCACGGCGGCTTCCACGGCTTCGGCGTTCGCCCCGGTGACCACCACTACCGGCGATAGTCCGGCTGTAAGGGCGGTCCTGGTTACCCTTCTAACAAAAGGCTGTCCTTTATAGTCCAGGATCTGTTTGAGTTGACCAAAGCGTTTTGCTTCGCCGGCGGCAAGGATAATCCCCGCTACCGGTTCGTAAACGGCGTGAATCTGCGACCGTCCCAGCGAAGCAATGACAACAGACTGGTACATTTTCAGGAGGTGATCTGCCAGGCTTTTAGCCTGCGCCTGCAACTCTGGCGAGTCGGCTTGATTCAATAAAACGATACGGCGTGCCTGTTCCGGGATGTTTTTCAATCCGCCGGAGGGGTGGGTGAGAACTTGCAGCAATGCATTGGGGGTTATGGTTTCAGCGGGAGCCAGGCCGCTTAAACGGGCGAAAACATCCGGCCGGTGCACAAACTCTTCGGTGAGCGGCCTGCCCAGACCGGAAAGGCCGACCAGCACTACCACCGTCTCAACGAATTCCGGGATGGGTGGTTCGTGACTCGCCGGAGCTTTGAGCGGATGCTGCCGGGAGCCATCAGCTTCAATCAGCAGGGGCAGGTCATGGCGCTGACAAACTGCGTGTAGCCTTAGTAAAGTTTGATCATTCAATCCTTTGGTTCGATCGCCAACAACCGGGCCTGTGACGAGCATCACGCCGCGCAGGTTTTCTTCGAGGTCAACCAGGCCCGTTGGTTCCTCCACGATCCAGTGGGAATCGGCCAGTTTGGTTTGATCCACGAGCAAATGGGTTGTGGCGGTGACGATGACCGGAGGAGTAAGTTCACGCGCCAGTTGGAAGAGGGCGGTCGTTTTTCCACCGGCGCCAACCAAGGCCAGGCAGGTTGTATCCGAAAGTCGCAGGGCTTGTTTGAGTTTCATCTTCTTGAATGGGACGCGGATGAGCACAGAGAACGCGGAAAAGAGCGGTTTTTAGTTACCTGTTTTTTTAGAAATTCCGCGTCCATCCGCGTCCCATTTTTAATTTACATCCATAGTTGTGACCGCAATTCAGGCCGGGAAAGGATGGCTTCCAGCACTCCGCCGCCAACGGATAGGGCCTTATCCGAGACAAACTGACAAAGACGGGGATCATCGCGCGGATCAATATCGCCAATCTTCAGACCGCGTGTCACTGTGAGCCCGGAATGCAGCAAACCACGCAGGATGCCCGCGAACGGTGCCGTGATAGCCTGCCCGGCAATTTCTGCAATAACTTGTCCTGCTTCGAGATGCTGGCCGATTTCAGCATGGGCGATAAACTCCCCATCTGCCGGAGCGCGCAGAACCCGCTGCGGATCGCCATCCGGTCGGCCGGTATCCGGGTCCGATCCACCGCGCCAGTACACCCGTCCAAGCAAGTGGCTTCGGCGGGTCTCGATGACGGCCTGGCAGTTCAAGCCGGCCTCAAACCCGGGACCCAATCCGATGTACAAAAGAGGGCTGTACCCGATCGGTTCAGGGGCACGCTTGGTCATGCGCCCGTCCACTATAACCGAGGGATGCAGTATTTTAGCTGAAGAACAATCCGGATCCACCAGTACCGGGACCTGCTGTTTGCCCAGGACCATCAGGATGCGGAAGCTATCGGTCGGATCCGGAATACGGTGCGCGGTGATTCCTTCGATGGTTATTTCCCCGGCATAGATGGCCTCGGCGAAGGCGACGGTACGCCGTACGGCCAGCGGCTGGGCAATCTCAGTTACGACCACGCGCAGGCCGGAACGAATCAGGCGCAGGGCAACCCCGGTGGCCAGGTCGCCGCCGCCGCGAATGAGGATGATGGATGGCATGGGGATATTAAACCACAAAATTGGAGAGGTGGGATTATGGGACACGCGGGTGAACGCGGAGAGGAACGCGGATAAATGCGGAAAGACTTTTGGATTTATTGGACGTGGAAGGATGCGGAATTTTATAAGGGAATAAATTGTGCCTTGCGCTGCTCGAATTGCGTGACCTGGCTGATTCCAACTGCCCGGAGGGCTTCGATGGCTTTATTGAGGTGCAAACCAACTTCCGGGAGGCGATGGGCGTCCGAGCCGAGAGTAAGACGTTGTCCGCCCATTTCCACATACCATTTTATGATGAGAGGATCGGGCATGAGGTTATGGGAGGGCTTTCGCAGCCCGGAAGCATTCATATCCAGTGCCAGGTTGCGTTCAATGCAGGTTTTCAATACGGAACGGATCATTTTTTCATAACGTGCCGGGTCATATCCGAAAACAGGAATGCCGGTGCGAGCGGCGATGTCAAAATGAGCGACGATATCAATGTCGGCGGTGCGGATCATCCAGCCAAGTTCGGCGAAGTAACTTCCATAGATTTCATCGGCGGTGTGGTTCCGAAAATAGTCACCATCAAATATGAAATTTTTGCCAACAAAATGAACGGAACCGATCACGTAGTCAAACGGAACTCGCTGGAGCACTTCCCGGGTCTCCTGTGGATATAGGTGCGGTTCGGCGATTTCGATGCCGGCACGGATAACCAATTGCCCGGTAAACAAGCTGCGCAAGCGCTCCAGTTCAACGTACCAGGGTTCAGGTTTGAAATAGCGCGGGTTGGTCTCGAACGGACCGACATCCCAGTGTTCGGCAAAACCAATTTCCGGAATTCCGAGAGCGATAGCCCGCCGGCAGATGGATTCCGGGCTGTCGTCAGCGTCTTCGGAGAAGCTGGAGTGCATATGATAATCAAGAGGTATTTTCATATTATTAATGGGACGCGGACGAGCGCGGATGGACGCGGATGTTTTTTAATTTGATTTCCAAGTTTGGGTGGCTTTTCTATCATTGTCGACGGCCTTGCGCCGAAATTCTGGCTTGTGGCCGAAGTTAAGCAGCATTCTCACGATCTTATAAGGGGATTGCTTCGCCAAAGACCGGTTCGCAATGACTTTGCCGGAATCGTCCCGAAGGTTTTCTGCAAACGCCGGGAACTCTTCATTCCAACCTTCGGGACGTTGGTTTTCATCCGCGTCCGATAACAATGAATTCACTATTCCTCCGCGTCCTATTTTTTCTGGGGTTGGCTTTCCTGCATGATCCTGCCGAAGGCATGTATGGCTAAATAAACGAAAAGGAAAAGTAGCGTAAAGAGCAGCGTAAACCCATAAACGCGCAGATTTGCAAAGGGATGACGCAGCCATTCCCAAATGTCATGCGCGATCGGCACCGGGTCCCCTAAAATGTCCCAACTGTTCCAGCGATAAAACCGTCCCAGGAGGATGCCAACACTGCTCAAGACGGTCACAAGGATGGCAAACAGCCAGCCGGAGGTTCTTCCGAATGCGCGTGTGACGATCTCCTGCATGAAATGCAGGGATATCAAACCCAGTAGCAGCCCTGTCCATGCAAACCAGATCAACATGAGAACGTCGTACCAGAGCGGTGCATTACCGACATTTGTACTGAGGTGCTGGAAATCCGTCAGGATATATGGAGCGTTGGGGAAAAAGATCAACCATATGAAGGCGCAGATGGGCACGACAAGGAAAATATATCTCCGGGACCAGGAAACCACATAGGCTATGGACGCAACCACAAAGGGGATCCAGGCGAGGCCCAGATTCCAGATGAGTGCGGAATATTCATCCGTGCTGCTGTAAGCCATGCGAGCCTTTGCCAGCAATACAGAAACGACCGATGCAGCGGCCAGAAGCCCGAAAACCACTAGTTTGTATTTGTGACGAGAGAGGATCCGAAGCACTCTAGATCTTTCCCAGTCCGCGCAACACCCGTTCCGGAGTCAATGGAAACTCATCGAACCAGATGCCGGTGGCATCATGGACTGCGGCGGCAATGGCTGGAGCCAGCGGCAGGAAGGGCAGTTCCCCCAGGCCGCGCGCCCCAAAAGGCCCGTTCGGTTCGGGCACCTCCAGGATGACCGATTCAACTGAATCCGGAATGTCGAGAATGGACGGGATAAGATAGGTGCTGAGCTGGTCGGTCAGGATGTGACCGTTCCTGGTAATGAAGTTCTCGGTCAGTACATAGCCCTCGGCCTGAACCACCGCCCCCTCGATCTGTCCCTGCACCAGCGCCGGGTTGATCGCCTGGCCAACATCGTTGGCCGAGACCACCCGCAGCACCTTGATAAAACCGGTTTCCAGGTCCACCTCCACTTCAACAGCCTGGGCAACATAAGCGTACGACAGATTGGGCACCGAATAACCGGTCTCCTTGTCGAAGGGGGTTGTTTTCGGGGCCAGATAGGTGTATTCGGCCACAGCCGGGCGTTCCTCGGCCTTCCATTTGACCAGGGCAGCTTCAGCCGCACCCTTGATGGCGTTGCCCGACATAAAGGTCATGCGCGAAGCCGAGGCGCTGCCGGGGTTGCCCATGGTAGCTGAGTCAGATGTAACCATGGTCACCATCGAAACCGGGATGTCAAGGGACTCGGCGGCCATCTGCGCCATGACGGTGTGCGTTCCCTGTCCAACCTCTGCTCCGGCATGCCAGACAATGGCCTGCTCGATCCGGGTTCTTCCGTGAAGTTCGACGCGTGCCCAGGAGTTTTCCTGGTAACCGAAGCTGAAGCCGACGTTTTTGAAGCCAGAGGCAAACCCACGACCAAGCACAACGGACGATCCCCAAAGGGGACGCTGTGGACGAGCGTCAGTGGTCCGTGGTCTTTGATCTTTGATCCATCCGAACTTGTCACGCGCCGCCTCAATGCACTGGACGATGCTGACGGGGCCAGGGGCCGGGGTGCCCACGTTGAGCGTATCGCCATCCCGGAGTGCGTTGTTGAGGCGAAACTCCACCGGGTCCAGGCCCAACTTTTCGGCCAATTTGTCCATCTGGAGTTCGGCCATCCACTCAGCCTGGGGCGCGCCGAAACCGCGGAAAGCCGCCGTAGGGACATTGTTGGTGTAAACGCCAATCACGTCTTCCCTGACATTGGGAATGAAATACGGGCCGGTGGCGGTGATGGTACAGTTGCCGAGCACCTTGTTGCTGGTGTACATGTAAGCACCGGAATCTGCAATGACGGTGGTCTCGGCTGCCAGCAATTTGCCGTCCCGGGTGGCGGCCCACCTGGTCTTCAAAGTCATCGGATGGCGTTTGCCATGTCCGAGGATGGATTCTTTGCGACTCCAGACAATCTTGACCGGGCGTTTGAGTTTCAAGGCTGCCAGCGCCAACACGATCTGCACGGACATGTCTTCCCGTCCGCCGAAGGCGCCGCCGATGGCCGGATATTTGACGCGTACCTGCTCCCTGGGAAGTCCGAGGGCGTGGGCGATCTGCTCCTGGTCGGTATGTGTCCATTGGCCGCCGCACTCGACGGTAATGCGCCCTTCATCGTCCAGGTAAGCCAGCCCGGCCTCGGGTTGAAGGTAAGCATGCTCCTGGAAAGGCGTATGGTATTCGCTTTCCACAATCACATCCGCCCGGGCGAAGGCGGATGGCACATCGCCCTTGCGGATCTTGTCCCAGACACAAATATTGGAATCACCGCGCTCCGGGTGGATGCGCGGCGCTTCCGGATTTAATGCTTCATTAGGATCAAAAACTGCCGGAAGATCCTCGTATTCCACATGAACCAGGTCGCGTGCTTTGGCGGCAATTGCTTCCGTACCGGCAACAATGACTGCCACCTGGTCGCCCTCAAAGCGGACAATGTCAGCCTGAAGCTTTGCCGGTCCTTCCATTTCTGTACTTGAAATCGGGGGATGCAAGAGGGGCCCGCACAATACGGGCTGGTCTTTCCACTGCAGCCCATATTCATTGACCGGGATATCTCCGGCGGTAAAGATGGCCGCCACTCCAGGCAGTGCCAGGGCTTGTGTGCTGTCGATGCTGATCACCCGGGCATGCGGACGGCCTGCAAAAAGGATTTTCATATGAAGCATGCCGGGACGGACGAGATCACCGGAGTAGAGGGCGGCACCCGTAACCTTGTCGTGGGCGTCAATGCGGGGGATGGGCTTGCCAATGGAAGTTTTCATAGGCGATTAAATTCTGGAGGCGTCTTCAATTGCCTGCACAATCTTGTAATATCCTGTGCACCGGCACAAGTTTCCCGTGATGGCCTGCATGATCTCATTCCGTCCAGGCTGTGGGCGTTCTTCGAGAAGTTTTACCGCCGACATGATAAACCCTGGGGTGCAATATCCGCACTGCACAGCACCGTCCTCAATAAAAGAACGCTGGACGGGATGCAATTCATCCTTTGCCGAAAGTCCTTCCACGGTGACAATGTCCGCCCCATCGGCGCGCGGTGCAGGGACCAGGCAGGCCATGACAGCCTGGCCATCCAGGAAGACAGTGCAAGCGCCGCATTCCCCTTCAGCGCAACCTTCCTTCGTACCAATCAGCCCGGCTTCTTCGCGCAACAGCCGCAGCAGGGATTTTTCATATCCAGTGGTGAAAGTGTACTCTTTGCCATTAATGGTGGTATGGATCCTGGAGGATGGGTTATGGACGGTGGACCACTCCGGTGATGCGGTTTTTGATCCATGGTTCATGCTCTGCAGCAGAACCGGAGATTCCGGCACCTGGGCCTGCTCCTGTCCATCCCGCAGGGAGCGCAGGCCGCGCGTCACCAGGACGTTCACCATGGCTTTACGATAAGCCGCCGAGCCGCGGATATCGTCAATTGGGCGGGAAGCCTCGGCAGACATTCCGGAAGCCATGGAAATGACCTCATCAGTCAGTTCTTTGCCAACCAGGTAAGCCTCGGCGTCACGGGCGTGAATGATGACCGGCGCAACTGCACCCAGCGTGATGGAGGCCGACCTGATTTTTCCTGATTCAAAATCAAGAACGATCGCCGTATTGACCAACGAAATGGCCTGGGCGCGCCGCAATCCCAGTTTCAAGAATGTCCCCTTTTGATTATTCTTCAGAGCCGGGAAAGCAATATCCACCACCATTTCGTCGGGCTGCAACTGTGTTTTACGTACGCCGGTATAGAATTCCTCCAGGGACAAGCGGCGCGTACCCCTTGTGGAAGCCAGCATCACCCAGGCTCCCAGCGCCATGAGCGGGGTAATGGTATCGTTGGCCGGACTGGCGGTGACGAGGTTCCCGGCCACGGTCGCCCGGTTGCGGATTTGCGGTGCGCCCACCTGCCAGGCCGCACTGACGAGCGGGAAAGGCACGTCCGCGCAGGATCTTGGAGGCAACCACATCATTATGAGTTACCAGCGGGCCGAGGTGGATGATCTCATTTTCGTCGAGGCTGATCTGGTTTAAAGACGGCAGGCGCGTAATGTCGATGAGTGTTTTGATGCCTTTGCGCACGCCCCTCTCAAGCTCGAGCATCAAGTCAGTGGCGCCGGCCACCAGGCGGGCGCTGGCGCCTTTTTCAGCCAGCAGGCGCAGCGTTTCATCCAGCGTTGCAGGAATTAAGTATTCGTTCCACATGCTGTAATTAAACCACAAAGTAGCGCAGGATGCCAAAGTACCCGAAGGGTATCGTGCGCTACTTTAGTTAATTGGGAAGTTATGCCTGATCGCCGCTGCCGGTGATGATTTCATACCGGCGGTCGAAGGTTTCGCCAACCTGGCGGGCCAGATCATCCACGGCACGGATGGCGGACTTCAAGCCGTCGCCTCCTATGCCAGCTTCGATATTATCGAGCCCGTTGGAAATCTGGGTGGCAAGTTGGAAAAAAGCAGTATCGAAGGTGTAGATCTGGGCCAATTCCTTCTCATTAATCTTGACTGCATCAAAGAAGCCCGAGTAGCCATAGGAGGCATTCTTGATACGGTCGGTGAAGGTACGCAGTTTCAGGCCAATGGCATCAACATCATCGAGGAAATCCAGCTGACCGGCCTCTGCGATATCCTTCTGCAGGCGTGAGGTACGCTTGGTCAGCTCGCTGTACTTCAACGCCACCTGGTTACGCAGAAGCTTGTCGGCCGCGCGGCGCTGTGAACGCTCCACGTAGCCTTTAAAGCCCGGTATGTAAGACAGAAGTTTCGCAAAGATGTCCTGTTTGCCTTTGACGGTTTCAAAAAGATCACTCATGGTTCCTCCTTGGAGAAATAACGTGGATCCGACTTTGGTGATTATACTGCCAAATGAATTAAATGATTTTCCTTCACAAGGTAATACGACTGTCGGGGGAGAAAGTTGTAACGTGCCAGGAGGGCCTGGTGTATATTGGTATAATTGAAGCAAGTACTACCAGGAATTAAAATCAGCAAATAAATATCAAGGAGAAAAAATGATCGTCACCACCAAGCAACTGTTTGCGGCCGCGTATGGCAAGTATGCCATCGGTGCCTATAATATTAATAACCTGGAACAAACCATGGGCCTTTTCCGCGGCAACATGGACAGCCAGGCGCCTTTTATCATCCAGATCAGCAAAGGTGCCCGCTCCTTCACTCACAAAACCATGCTCGAAGGCCTGATCCGGGCAGCCGATGAAGTCTTCCCGGAGGCCATCTTCGCGGTCCACCTGGACCATGGCGATGAGCCCACATGTTACGATTGCATCCAGAGTGGTTTCTATTCTTCCGTCATGATCGATGCCAGCAGCATGTCGTTCGAGGAAAACATTGCAGCCACCAAGCGTGTTGTCGATGCCGCACATGCCAAAGGTATCGTGGTGGAAGCCGAACTTGGCCAGTTGGGCGGTGTGGAGGAACATGTCAAAGTGGATGAGGCCAATGCCAAGCTGACCGATCCGGCCCAGGCAAAGGAATTCGTGGAAAGGTCCGGCTGTGATTCGCTGGCCTGCGCCATCGGCACCAGCCACGGGGCTTTCAAGTTTTCCGGTTCGCAAGGTCTGCACTTCGAAGTCCTGGAACAGATCCAGAAGCGTTTGCCAGGCTTCCCGCTGGTCATGCACGGCTCCAGCTCTGTCCCTCAGGAAGAAGTCGCCCGCATCAATGCCGCCGGAGGTGACCTGAAAGGGGCCAAGGGCGTTAACGAAGATGAGTTCAAGCGCGCCGCCCAGCTGGGTGTGACCAAGGTAAACATCGATACGGATGGCCGCCTGGTTTGGACGCGGGTCCACCGGGAATTTTTCCGCGATCACCCGGAGAAATTCGACCTGCGCGACCCCGGCAAGATCTTCATGGCTGAATATGCCAAGTTCATCGCCCACAAGAATGAGAAACTGGGCAGCGCCGGGCACCTCGAAGAAGTGCGCAAATTGGTAAAGTAATAAAGGTATACAGGTAGACAGGTACACAGGGAAACAGGTAATCAGGTAAAAGGCAACCAGTGACCCTAACTGATTACCTGATCGTGATCAACTGATTTCCTTCCCATGCCCATCGCCGACCAGGGCGTTTCGCTTGACCGATATATGCTTATCCCGCGCGTGTTGATTTTCATCACGCGCGGGACTTCTGTCTTATTGCTGAAAGGCGCGCCGACCAAGCGCCTGTGGGCAAATCAATATAACGGGGTGGGTGGGCATGTTGAAGCTGGCGAAGATGTCTTATCAGCGGCGCGGCGCGAGCTGCTTGAAGAGACCGGGTTGACAGCCGACCTGCGATTGTGTGGGACGGTAACCGTGGACACAGGAGAAAATCCCGGCGTTGGGATCTACGTGTTCACAGGCGAGTGCCTGGAGGGGGAACCTGTCAAGTCTGACGAAGGATCGCTGGAGTGGATCGCGCTGACAGATGTGCCGAATTTACCAGCGGTGGAGGATTTGCCAATATTCCTGGAGCGAGTCAGGAAATTGAAGCCCGACAGCCCGCCGTTCTCAGCCAGGTCATTTTATAATAACGAGGGGAAATTGACTGTGGAATTTGCGAATTAGCACAACGGAAATTATCCGGTTTTGTATCCGATCATACGCAAGAACCCCTTGCGCCAGGCGATATCTTCCTCCCCTTCGATCCCTTTCGGCGAGACACCATCCACCACGCCCAGGATGCCGCGCCCCAACTCCGTCTCGGCGACCAGGACCTCGGTTGGGTTGGCAGTCGCGCAGAAAATGCGGCAGACTTCGGTCACGTTCTTGACGGCATTCAGCACATTGATCGGATAGTACCCATCTGCCAGGAAAATGATGAAAGAGTGCCCGGCTCCGATAGCCTGGGCGTTCTGCCTGGCCAGATCGATCATCGCCTCATCCGTCCCTGACCAACGGATAAGACATTTGCCGGAAGCCTCACAAAAGGCCAGCCCAAACTTGATGCCTGGCACTGCATTGACAAGCGCTTCGTGGACATCCTCGACGGTCTTGATAAAATGGGATTGCCCCAGGATGAAATTGACCTCTTCGGGTTTATTAACTTTAACGGTCGTCAGGTTCATGGCTACCTCCGTGGGAAATGACATCTGTGTTGATGATACAAACAAGTCAGGAAAATGGCAACCCCTTTTTTACGCGGGCTTTTCACACCAAGAAGAGCGTGTCATTATTTAGGAATCCTTTCCCAGGGTTCCACAGCTCCATCCACGGCTTCGAAAAGCGGATGGATATCCGGCACCTCAATGACAGAATACTGTGCCAGGCGGGCCGGGTCGCGCCGGGCAAGCTTGGCCCTGAGATGCTGCCACTCGTACAAAACCTGTCCGGTTGTGACTGTGATTTTATCCACCATGCCGGATGAGATGATTTTCTTCCGATTGAAGGTGTAAGCACGCCGATCTGCCTCGTCTGCCAGGGCTTCCAGGTAGGCGGCGATGGCAGCCAGCGGGTCCGTACAGGCACGGAAGCGGGCCAGTTGCGGGTGATGCTGATAACCTTTTGTTTCCCCTTGCAAGACTTTCTGCGCAAGTAGTGATTCCCGCCAGCAGGCCACCAGTCCCACCCGATCAAGGTATTTTGGGTGCAGGGACCACAGGCGCATTATTTCTTCTCGTAGAAGACCAGCAGAGTGCTGCCGTATTTCCGCTCTTCAAACTCTTCCAGCGCATGTAGCTCCACCTTGTGGTACTCACGCGGGTGAATTTGCAGGATCACCCAGGCACCTTCGTCATTCAGCCAGCCCGGGTTGGCATCCAGGAGCAGGAGCGCTTTCCAAGCCATTTCCTTGTATTGCGGAGGGGCAATATAGACGTAATCGAACAGCCTTGTTGGGGAGGCTTCCAACATATTGAAAGCATCCCCGCGCCGGACTTCAGCCTGACTGCTGAACCCGGTCGTCTCCAGGTTGGCCTGGATGGTGTCAATGGGGAGGCGGTTCAGATCGGAGAAACGTACGAAGGCAGCTCCCCGGCTGAGAGCCTCGATGCCAATGGCACCTGTACCGGCAAACAGGTCCCACCAGGTGGAATCCTGCACGTCTCCCGCCAGGATGTTAAACAAGGCCTCCTTGACCATGTCGGTCACCGGGCGGGTGGTGTCGCCGGACACGTCTTTCAACTTTCGGCCTTTGGCCTTTCCAGAGATGACACGCAGGCTCATATTTCCTCCAGGTAGTAACGACTTCCCTGCACAGGCCGCACCTGTACCTGCGGTACTGGCGCAGGCAGGACAGCGAAGTCGTTACTACGAAAAAACGACTTCCCTGCACAGGCCGCAGGACTGCGAAGTCGTTACTACGTCCTTTACTGCCTGGATATTCCCATGCGGGGCTATGACCGGGACGACGCAGCCAGTGCCCAACAGCAAGCGGCGGCCTCCGGTCTGCCGGATGGCGTCGACCGCTTCTTCCTGGACCTGTGATTTATCCCCAAAGACCATGGTCTTCTGGCTGATGCCGCCACATACAATCCCTGGGAAGCGTTTCTGGGCTTCTTCCAGCGAAGGGAGTGTTTCGCGGTCGTGCCAGTTGACGATCGGAAACAGGGTTTCAGGGAACAGGGAATCGGCCACCAGGTTGAAATAAACATTGAGGCCATGGATATGCAGCAGGTTGCACCACAGGTGACTGGCAGGTTGCGTGGTTTGCAGGTCAAAAGGCAGGCCAAAGGTTTTGTATTCTTCCAGGGTCATTAATCCAGCCTGGGCGTGCTGGATGGCGTAGAAGATGCCGTCGATGCCTGTTTCCATGGCAGCTTCCACGAAACGGAGCGTTGTTTCGGAAATGGTCTGCAAGCCCTTCAACACGGCTTGCGGATACTGGCGAAGATGGGCGATCAGCACTTCGCCTCCTGCCAGGTTTTTGGCCTGGGCAAGCGGACTGAAGACCGTTTGGAGCAGGGGCGTGTTTGAGTCAAGGCCAGAACGGATCTGCCTGAGACAGCTTATTTGTCCAGAAAGATGTGCAGCCTTGAACGGATCGAGAGCGGACAGGTTTTCCCAGTCCTGTGGTTTCTGGATGACGCGCCTGGTGTATCGGCGCGTACCCTCGGTCGATCCTTCCCAGACATCTTCTGCACCCCAATCCTTTATGGCAAAGGAAGAAGCCGGGGTGACTTTTACCAGGTCAAAAGTGTAATGGCGTTGGAAATCCAGTGTGGCAGCTGCGAGGGCTTCGGGGTTCTGGTCATCCACCGGAAAGTGCCGCCACAAGGCCACGGGGGGGCGGTCCAGAGCAGGATCGTTTTTCAAACATGCTTGCATTCGTTCACGCGGGGTCAGGGACATATTTACTGCCTGCTTCTTTCAGGAGACGCGGTATTTACTCAACAAGTACGTGATTCATGATTCGGGTGTCGGGTTGTTCTGTTCGCGCAGGGGCTCGCGCAGGGCCGCTCCCAGTTCCGGGGAAAGCCCGGGCAAAATACGACGGATGATCCGCAGCGTCATGGGAGATGGGTTGGCGTGGATGATCTCGCGCAGGAATGCCACCGTTTCAGTCAACGAGACGCGTTCCAGGGCGGCCAGGCAGGACAGCAAATCCAATTGGGTCGCCGGGCCGGCTCTCTGGATGGCCGGGCGCAGGATGCGAAAAACCGCCGGAAGGTTTTCGAAATGCGGATCCCGAAACAGCGGAACAAGCGCCTGCAGGCCCCAGACCTGCAACCCGGATTGTGGGCTTCCCAACCAGCCCTCCAGGACGGAAAAGAATGTATCCGGTTTTTCACTGCGCAGGCGTGTCAGTGCGGTGGTCAGCAGCGCGGTGCGGATTTCTTTATCGACAGACTGGTTGATCCAGGCAGGCAGGAGTCTCAGGGTGGGGATTGCCTGGTTGGAGGGGATATTGCCCAAAAGAAAGGCTGCCAGGAGACGGGATTCGAGCGAGTGTGCCTCCCAAAGGGCCTTGATCAAGTTCAGCGCTTGTTGGGGTTGGCTTTCTGCCAGTGGAGCCAGTTCGTTTTCGATCTGGCGCAAAACCGGACGCGGGGTATGGTAAGTGGGGGCGGATAATCGCTGGACAACCTGGGCTTGCCGGATGGTGCGATTGGTGTAGATATCCAACATTTCATTCAGGTCGCGCAAGAAGCTCTCCGGTTCAGCGAATTTCTCAGCGAGCCGGGCGGCCTGGATCTTGAGACGGGCAAGGTCAATGGCGGGCATGCTTTCGTTTTCCGTGGTCAGGGTTCAGTCATTATATTCCACCGGGATGGCCCTCGCAGTGATCCCGGCTATCAGCTCCACCAGCTTGGACTGGATCCATGCTACCGTTTCATCAAGTGGAAGGATATTCTTTTCGGTCTGGCTGCGCAGTTTCACTTCCACCCCACCCTGGGCAAGGGCGCGTTCGCTGACCGTGATCCGGATCGGCAGGCCGATCAGGTCGGCATCCGCAAACTTCACGCCCGGGCTTTCATCGCGGTCATCGTAGAGTACCTCAATCCCAACAGTCTGCAGATCTGTGTAGAGCCTATCAGCGGTCTCTTTTGCCTGGGGGGTGCCTTTGCCGCGCAGTAGAACCAGATGTACCTGGTACGGGGCAACCGTCGCCGGCCAGGCCAGGCCGTGTTCGTCGTGGTATTCCTCGGCGATACAAGCCAACAGCCGGCCCACACCAATGCCGTATGACCCCATGATGACCGGCTTTTGTTGTCCATCCATGTCAAGAAAAGTACAACCAAGGCTGTCCGAGTAACGCGTGCCGAGTTTGAAAATATTGCCCACTTCCACACCGCGGGCCGTCCTGAGCGGATGGCTGCAATTCGGACAGGCATGCCCAGCTTCTGCGGCGGCGATATCGGTCACATTGTCGACCTGGTAATCTCGAAGATAGTTGGTATTAAGCAGGTGATAATCCGTCTCGTTGGCTCCGGCCACCAGATTTGGGCTGGAGGCAATCAAATCATCCACAACGATCTGCATGGGAAATCCACGGGATTGCCCATGGGCGAAATCTACGCCGATGGGAGACGCAAATCCAGGCACAGCACCTATCGCCTTGATTTCCTCTTCCGTCGCCGGCCTGAGCTCACGTGCGCCGACGGCATTGGCAAGTTTGGTCTCGTTCAACTCCAGGTCGCCCCGGATGACCGCGAAGATGAATTTTTCCTGTTCACTAGCAGGCCCCAAAGATCTTTGGAGACCTTTAGGGTCCAGGGGGATGGTTGCCATGAAGAAAACGGCTTTGGCGGTTTTGGATTTTGGCACGCCCAGGAAGTTTGCCAGGTCTTCTATGGTCCTGCAATCGGGGGTATGAACTTTTTCGATCGGAAGCAACACTTCCGGGTCATTGGGCGTCTTCTGGAAGCGCGCCACCTGGCGGTTGGCGCTATAGTGGCACGTGTCGCACAGGATGAGAGTATCTTCGCCGATCGGGCTAAGGTACATGTACTCATGCGCCAGTTTTCCTCCCATCATGCCGGTGTCCGACCTGACGGCAATCACGTCCAGGCCGGAACGATGGTAGATATTGAAATAGGCCTGGTAATGGGCGCGATATTGTTTATCCAGACCATCCCAACTGGTATCCAGGCTGTAGCTGTCCTTCATGGTGAATTCCCTCACCCGGATCAACCCGGCACGCGGGCGCGGCTCGTCGCGGAACTTGGTCTGGATGTGGTAGATCAGGCGCGGCAGGTGCTTGTAGGATTGAACTTCCCTGCGCACAAGGTCAGAGACCACCTCCTCGTGGGTCATGGCGAGCACCATGTCGCGTTCGCTCCTGTCCTTGAAGCGGCCCATTTCGGAGCCGATCTGGTACCATCGCCCGGTTTCCTTCCACAGGTCGGCCGGCTGAACAACCGGCATACTGATCTCCTGTCCGCCGATCCTGTCCATTTCATCCCGCAGGATGGTCTCGATTTTCTGCATGGAGCGTTTGGCGAGGTGCAGGTTTGTGAAGATGCCCGCCCCAAGCGGACGGATAAACCCGGCCCGCATGAGTAATTTGTGGCTTTCAACATCCGCTTCCGCCGGGGCATCGCGCAGAGTCTGGCCGAATAATTGAGATAGTTTCATGGGTTTTCTCCCAGTAGGGGCACGATTTATCGTGCCCCTGGCTGGAAATTAATAAGATTTGGCGAAATACACCTTGTGCCTGGCGTCCTTACCACAAACGATGCACTTGCCGGGGCCTTCTTCCTGCTCGAGAGGCATACAGCGGGTGGTAGCCTTGGTATCTTCCTTCACTTTGGCTTCGCATTCGGCCGACTCACACCAGTATGAATACGCCCAGCCATTCTGGAGGACTTCGGTCAATTCAGCATAGTCCTTCGGATCGAAAATGTGGCTGTCGCGAAAGGCAGTGGCGCGCTCCAGCAGGGATTTCTGGATGTCAACCAGCAGGTCAGCGACCGCTGCGCTCAGACCAGCCTGCGGGACGAAGGATTTACCTTCCCTGCCGGGCTTATCGCGGCGGGCCAGGGCAACGGTCCCCTTTTCGATATCCTTTGGGCCAACCTCAATACGCAGCGGGACGCCGCGCATTTCCCAATCATTGAATTTGAAGCCGGGCGTAACCTCGGTACGATGATCCACTTTGACACGTATACCGGCGGCCTTGAGCTCGGCTTCGATACGCTGAACGGTCTCCATTACAGCGGCGGTTTCGGGATCCGATTTGAAGATTGGGACAATGACTGCCTGGATGGGCGCCAGGCGCGGCGGCAGGATCAGGCCCTGATCATCGCCGTGTGTCATGATGATGGCGCCGATGAAGCGAGTCGACAAGCCCCATGACGTCGTCCAGGCATATTGCAGGGTGTTGTTCTCATCCAGGAACTGGATATTAAATGCCCTGGCGAAGTTCTGACCCAGGAAGTGGGACGTGCCCGATTGCAGAGCGCGTGTGTCCTGCATCATGGCCTCGATGGTGGTGGACATATTCGCACCGGCAAACTTCTCCGCCTGCGATTTAACACCTTGGATCACAGGTACTGCGCCTTCGTTGATGGCGAAATCGGCATAAACACCCAACATGCGCATGGTTTCCTGGCGGGCTTCCTCTTCGGTGGCATGGGCGGTATGGCCTTCCTGCCAGTAAAATTCCAGGGTGCGCAGGAACAGGCGGGTACGCAGCTCCCAGCGCACCACGTTGCCCCATTGATTGATCAATACCGGCAGGTCACGGTAGCTCTTGATCCACTTGGAGTACATGTAACCGATGATGGTCTCGGAGGTGGGCCGGACCACCAGCGGCTCTTCGAGTTTCTCACCGCCGCCAATGGTAACCACGGCCAGTTCAGGCGAAAAACCTTCCACGTGCTCTTTCTCTTTTTCCAGGAACGACATCGGGATGAAGAGCGGGAAAGCCGCGTTGACATGGCCGGTCTCCTTGAAACGCCTGTCGAGGGCGGCCTGGATGTTTTCCCACAAAGCCCAGCCGTACGGCCGTACGACCATGCAGCCGCGCACCGGGGCATAGTCGGCCAATTCGGCACGCTGGACGATCTGGTTGTACCATTCGGAAAAGTCGACATTGCGGGGGGTGAGTTTTTCGTCTGACATATAAACCTCGGAAGAAAAGAATGAAGAGAAGAGAATAGAGAGCAGAAAGCAGAGAACAGAGATTAGTAAAGACTTCGCCAAGCGCCCTTAATGGTTAGTCGTTTTGGTCTGGATCAGAGATACGGCGGTTTGAATATTCTGAGCAAATTGGAGCAGGGCGCGCTGGTTCTGCGGGATATAGGCCGGAAAAGAATTAAAAAGCCCTTCCATCACAGATTTCCATTCTGTCCCTACTAAAATGAGCGGTTTACGCGGGATCGAAGCGACGATCATCAGATTCCATGTCAGCGAGATCTCGGTCAATGTACCCGGACCGCCAGGCAGGGCGATGGCTGCATCGCATGCCAGGACGAGTTCGTTCAGGCGTTGCTGCAGGGTGTCGAAATGGCGCTCCTCCTGCACCCAGGGATTGGCTCGCACGCCGCGCCAGGCTTCGATATCTGCGCTGGTCACACCGACCACGTGTCCGCCGGCTTCATTGGTGCCTCTGGATACTGCTTCCATTGTGCCGATATACCCACCGGTCAGGACGGTATGACCGGCCAATGCCAGCAGTCTACCAAGTTCGTAGGCTTCCGCGTAGGGGGCATCGCTTTCTTTCGGTTGAGAGCCGCCAAATACCGTCACATTCATGCATCAATTCCCATCAGTCAAGGATTGATCCCGGTGAAGACACGGGTCACAAGGTCAAATGTCAAACGACTTTCAACTTCTGACACTTGACGTTTTTTCATCCCATTCTCGATTCGCATTGGTTTCAAGTTTCTTTAAAACCGCCAGCTCCAGGTCGATTCCGGAGACCGAGGCTAATTGTAATAGATATAATGTCACATCGGCCAGCTCGCTGGCGAGTTCATCCCTTTCTTGCATGTCTTCCTGCCATTGGAAATGCTCCAGGACCTCATTGGCTTCCAACGAGAGCGAGATGGCCAGGTTGCGCGGCGTCTGTGGACGTTTGCTATCAGGCTCGTACCAGCCTTTTGAGCGGACAAAGGCATGCATGCGCTCGGTTAATTCTGACAATTCCATAGGCGTTCTTCCTTCATGTAAGAAAAAGCGGCTCTCCAAGTCTGGGAGCCGCCGGTGTGCATGACGAACTGGACCTAACCAGACCTGGATGATCTTCGAGAAGAAAGGGCCGGGAGCGGGTTCAGTTTCATGTCGCAGATTATAACTGAATATTTAATGCTGGGAAACCGAATTTGTGTATATGTTTCAGGCAGGCCTCAGAAAGACGACCTGGCGTTTTCCAATTTGAACCGCCCCCAGGCGCTGATACTTTTCGTGTGAAATTTTCTGTAATTTGTCAGATGCGATTGCCACGATGCTCTTGGGAGTCAAGCAATCAAGCAGCGCTTCCAGCATCGCCTGGACTGGATTGAGTGCCGGTGTTTGCTGCCATTGGGAATGCTGCCCATAGGGGATGTCGGTAAAAACGATGTCGATCGCAGTACCTTGCAACCCTTTCTTCAATTCGGCTGTTGAAATGGCGTTTGCCTGAAAGAAGCGCGCCTGAATGGGGCGGATCGCGGTCAACCGGTTTACCTGTTCCTTCATCCGGGTGATACTTTCCTGGGCATCCATATGGGATGATTTGTTATACAGGCGAACCATGGTTGAGATTTCCCGGCTTCTTCTTTCCATTCCCTCCGGCGTAAGCAGGCTCAGGTTACGTTCAGCCACCTGGATGGCTTTTTCATCAATATCCGAGCAGATGACCTGGCAGACAGAATCCCAGTGCAGGTAGGCTACGACACAAATATGGTAGGCTGCCCCGCAACATGGATCATAGATCGTACAAGGTGAATTCTCCATTCCCCGCCATGCCTGGCAACGCTGGTAGACCTCGCTTGCCAGGCGAACCGGGAATGCCGGATGTCCCGGCAAGCTGTAAAAGACATTTCCGCTGGCCAAGTCTGCATAATTGGAGCGCTCGGTGGCAAATTTATATTCCATTTCATATAAAAGTATAGCACAACTGGTAATTGGTGGTTTAAATTATTTCCTTTAGGTGTAGAATATTGGGATACCAGGCAAAGACGCCATGCCACCTTTCCTGCAGTTCCTCATCCGACGCTTTATCGCCGTCCCCATTACGCTGATCATCATTACGATGCTGCTTTATGCCGGCGTGATGCTGACGCCCGCCAATGTACGTGTCACGCTTTATTATCATCCGGGTGGGCAGCATTTGACGGAAGAAGAAATAGCACGAGTGTATGCATTAAAAATAAAACAGTACCACCTGGATGATCCATTTCTTAATCAGTACTGGATTTGGGCAAAGTCTCTCGTACAAGGAACGTGGGGGTTTAGTCCAACTTTGAATGAGGATGTCCTGCCGGCGTTGATCCGACGGACCCCTGCAACAGCCGAATTAACCCTTTACTCGATCCTTTTATTTATTCCTCTTGGACTGCTGAGCGGTGTGGTATCCGGTTGGAACCAGCGCAAAGGGGTTGATAATGGTTTCCGATTGGCAGCCTTCGTATCAACATCTTTTCCGCCTTTTATTCTATCCATCCTGTTGATCGCGATTTTCTATGCCAGCCTGGGCTGGTTTGGGCCTTTCAGGTTGAATATGGCGCTCTCGGTAAAACTGCAAGCGCAGGGATTTATTCAATATACCGGCATGTATACGATCGATGGATTGCTCAACCATCGCCTGGATGTCACGTTGGATGCGTTCCGCCACCTGGTCATGCCGGTGATTACGCTCAGCCTGTTTCATTGGGCCACCCTTGGTCGCATTACCCGTTCCACTATGATCGCCGAGCGAAGAAGGGATTATATCGTCGCCGCCAAGGCACGCGGGGCAACGGAACGCATGCTCATGTGGAAACATGCTTTCCCGAATACGCTGGCTCCATCCCTTACCAGCCTGGCGCTTTCGGCTGCTTCGCTTGTTACCGGGGTGTTCGTGGTGGAGATCATTTTCTCCTATGCGGGTGTTTCTGATCTGATCGTGAAATCCATGATGGGAATTCCAGACCCTGCAGCTGCCTTGGGCTTTTCGATCTACAGCGTTTTGATCGTGTTGTCCTTGATGTTCGTAATGGATATCTTGCTGGCAGTAATTGACCCACGCGTGCGTGAAGAAGTCATCCAATAATGAGATGACCGATTATCATGCAATAACCTTACCTCTTCCATGAAGCCGGATCCGGAATCTGTCCGCAAGACCCTTTTGAATGCCCTGCAAGCCATGCAGCGCGGCGACCGCCAGGCGGCGCGTGACTGCGCTGAGCAGGCTGTCGCTTTGGATCCCGATTCTGAGGAACCATGGCTTTATATGGCTGCTCTGGCGAGCCCGAGAGACAGTATCCATTATCTTGAGCGGGCGCTGAAGATCAACCCAAACAGCCTGCGTGCGCGTAAGGGGATGCAATGGGCAGTGGAACGACTGGAGCGTGAGCAGGCGCAAACGATCACCCGTCCTGCTGCATCTACAGCCCTTCATATACCCAAGCCCAAGACCGGAGGCCTTCGATCAAGAAGCTTGAAGCGATTTTCTTCCCGGTGGCAGAATTGGGTTGGGGTTCTGCTGGTGAGTCTTTTTATCATTGTTGCACTGGCTGCGCCGTTGATATCTCCGGATAATCCAAAATCTCCTGGACCGTTCATGCGGGTCCCGGGTATCAGTTATGGAGACCGCGAGCCTCGTTCCCCGGCTGTTGTTCCTCCGCTGGGTACCCTGCCAGGGCAATTGGATGTGTTCCATGCACTGATCTGGGGTACGCGCGAAGCGCTTGTTTTTGGCCTGGAAGTGGTCATCCTGGCTGCTTTTTTTGGATTGCTGTTTGGCGCTATTGCCGGGTATGCGGGGGGAGTCGTCGATGGTCTTATGATGCGCGTAACGGATGCCTTCCTGGCCTTTCCGGTCATTGCAGGAGTGGTTTTTATTAACCAGTTATGGTTCTCTTCAACCGTAGCGGCAGGCGGGGTCTACGATATATATCGGAATGATTGGTTGCAAGGGCCCTCCGGACCTATATCTATGATTTTGAATTTAATCAATAAAATCGATCCACTTGTAGTGGTGCTGATTCTCTTTTCCTGGATGCCGTATGCCCGGATCACCAATGCCGTGGTAACCACCCTTAAACAGGCCGAATTCATCCAGGCTGCCCGTTCCATTGGGGTTAGACCAGCCCGCATCATTCTGCGACACCTTCTACCCAACTCCGTAACCCCTTCAATTGTTTTAGCCGCCCGTGATATCGGCAATATGGTCATTATCCAGGCCACGTTCACTTTTATTGGCCTGAATGGATCATCCACATGGGGGGCAATGCTTGTCCAGGGGAAAGACTGGATCCTTGGGCCGGGAGGTGGTATTTTCACGTATTGGTGGGTCTTTGTCCCGGCCACGTTGGCGCTGGTCTTCTTCGGGATCGGTTGGAACCTGCTCGGGGATGGATTGAGTGAACTCCTGGACCCACGCGATGTTTGAGGCGGAAAAGCTGTGGTCCGTGCCTGCAAGCCGGTTATTCCTATAATCCAGCCATTTTAACGATATCAAAAGGTGAGATGTAGAAAACACCTTGCCTTGCACTATAATCAGGCTCAGGGTACCTGGCATGGCACATGTGTTGAACTATCAGAAATCTGACCTGGAACATTTCCTCCCACCCCGGCAGGTGGTGCTCTTGCGTTCTGCAGCAAAGGTGGCTGCGGCGCGAAAACTGCCACTCTACCTTGTTGGGGGCTCCGTGCGCGATCTGCTATTGGGCGTGGCAGCCACCGACTTTGACCTGGTTGTTGAAGGGGATGCTGTAAACCTTGCCAGGGAACTGGCCGCAGAATTTGGTGGCAAGGTAACATCCCATGTTCATTTTGGGACGGCGCAGTGGTTTCTGGCTGGCCCGGAACATGGCGTTCTTGACCTTATATCCACCCGTTCAGAAACTTATAGACACCCTGCCGCCTTGCCAACCGTGCAACCTGGCTCACTGACGGATGATCTGCTCCGCCGCGATTTCACCATCAATACCCTGGCCTTGCGCCTGGATGGAAAACATTGGGGTGAACTGCATGATGAATTGGGTGGCCTGGAGGATCTTAAAAAAGGATTGGTACGTGTCCTTCATCCTGGTTCATTCCAGGATGACCCGACCCGTCTTTTTCGATCAGTCCGCTATGAGCAACGTTACGGGTTTCAGATTGTTCCGGAGACGTTGTCCCTCATGCCGCCAGCGTATTCGCTGATCGGTCTGCTCTCGCCCCAGCGTATTCGTCACGAATTGGATCTGGTATTGGAGGAGGAAAAATCGGCTGCCATGTTGAGCCGCCTGGCTGAATTGGGCCTGGTTCAAAAAGTTCATCCAGCCCTGACCTGGAATAAGCCAATACGGGGGCGTTTTATCAACGGGCGGGACCACCTGCAAAAACATCCCCTCAAACCGCATCCATCCACAGAGGCGAAAAGCCTCCTGGGTTGGCATTTCTGGCTGATGGATGCAGCCGCGGAGGATCTGGAAAGCCTCGAAGCACGTCTGCACTTCCGTGCGAAACTGTACGAATCATTACTGGCTGCATCCGCCCTTTCAGTCGATTTGCCATCCCTGGTCGGGTTGAAACCAAGCCAGTGGGTCAGACGGCTGGATGATCTGCCTTTGACCGCGGTCCAGGCGGTATTCATGGCCGCACCGGATGGGAAGGCCCGGCAGGCTCTCCACAGCTATCTGGAAACCTGGCGGCATATCAAACCAAAAACGAACGGCCACGACCTGATCAAACTTGGCCTTCCACAGGGACCGCGCTACCAGCAGGTTTTGCTGCGCTTACGGGAAGCCTGGCTGGATGGGGATGTAAAAACAGAAAGTGAAGAGATGAAACTACTGGCTGCCTTGGTTAAGGAAGAAAGTCATCCCTGACAGCCAGAGGATCGTGGAAAAGAATACCAGCCATTCCAGAGCTGCCAGGGTCCATACCCTCGGTCGTTCAGGCACCTGTTCCGGGTCAAGCAGGTCCGCGGGCTTCTTCACCTTATTCCTGAACAACGGAACGACCAGGAAGGCTGCATAAGACAGGAATGCCAACAGGCTCAGCAGATTGGCTTCCTGGGGGATGGAGACCTTGCTGCCGGGCTGGAAAATGATGGCCAGCCCGAAGAATAAGACCATCATGAGGCCGGCGCGAAAATAGGTCATGGCGGCAATGGCATGCGGTTTGAGGTTGTTCATTGGGAATATCCCCACCGCCGCCACGCCCAGAACCGCAATGATCCCTGCCGCAGTTCCCAGCCAGCCCAAAAAGCTGCCAAATGAAATTCCCAGGCTGAGGATGTAAGGTATAAGGATCAACCCGCCGAGCAGCAAACCGGAATTAAACACCCCCGCCGCCCGGCTGACACCCACCTCGCCAAGTTCAGAGATGAAATGGTTGAGTGGAGAATATTGCTCACCGCATTTACCGCGGTACACGAGGGCAGGATAAAGAACAGCCAGGATGATCAGAGCCTGTCCCGACGAGGCCGGTGATGTGAAGCAGGTTAAATGTCATGGGGATATTATAAAGGAGCTTTTATACCATGAGACAAAAAAACAGCCATCGCTGGCTGTCTGCAATGGCCGGGGTCCGGGCTGAGATTCAGGATTTACTGATGTCCGAGAAGAAAGGCTTGGCCTTGGGATAGCGCTCGCGGGTGGAGATGTACCATGCCCGCACGATCTGTCCATACATGCGCAACTTCCAGAACACGCCTCTCCAGAAGCCGCGTTCGCTGCGGAATTCGCTCGACGGGTGCCAAACTCCTTTGAGAGGGACAACCCGTGTGCGAAAATTATGCCGGCCGGCTGCCACGGTCAGGGCGACTTCGAAGCCGTATCCGGAGGCGGCCTCGTGCGAAATGCTCTTAAGGATTTCAGACCGCAGTCCACGCTGGCCGGTCAGGAACGGCGTCAGCCAGTGCGCCAGATCGGTACCGAAATGACCTCCCCGGAACAAGCCAATGGTCATATCGGCGCGATGATCGATCACAGGAGCCAACAAAGCATTGATGTGCCCGGGAGTCAGGTTCTTGAGGTCGGCGTCCAGGAGCAGGAGGATCGGTGCGCTGGTGGCGGCCCAGCCGCTGAAAATGGCCTGGCCCTTGCCCCGGTTCCGGTCGTGCTGGATGACCTGGATGCGGTGGTCATCAGCGGCTGCCTGGTGAAGGATGTTAACAGTATTATCCGAGGATCCATCGTCCACGAGAATGATCTCATCCAGAATGCTGCTGGCAAGCAAGACCTGCAGGACCCCGGAGACATTGAGCGCCTCGTTAAAGGTCGGGAGTATGGCGGCGATGAGCGGCTTGCGGGACGGATGGGGAATATCAGGCATCACTTATCTTCTCTGAACCCAGTATACCACCCGAAAGATAAGAAAAATATCATGCCGTTTGTCATGGATTTTCGGACAGCAATCTCTTCAGGCATCTTTTCTACGCTCAACCAACTCCCCCACGGTGATCACAAATAATGTCACGGCCCAGATGACCAGCATGGCCAACCCGCTGATCTTCCCGATATTGCCAATCCGGATCTCGACTTCCCTCAAGGACCGTCCTGCCATCACAAAGCCATTCCTGTAACGCACCACCACCGTTGCCATGCGCACGCCGCTCTCCGGCTGCCAGGTAACCCGATCTTCCCCTTTTTGACGGGTATAGTCCAGCACACCGGAGGGATAGACGGGGGTGGCTCCATGCAGCACTGCCGACGATCCCGTAACATTGCCGGAATTATCGAACACGATGATGAAAGGTGCCAGGCTGGATGCAAGTTCCACTTTTACGGCTGGAACGATGGACTCTACACTTGCGCCACCGTCCAGGGCACTGGCGGCATCCTCCGCCATCTGGATCTGTGGATCGTTGGCGCTTATCCGCAGGGATTGCTGGACGGCCAGGTATACCAGCCCGCATAGACCGGCAGTGGCAATGGCCAGCGGCAGCCAGCTCTTGATGATATGGAAAAAGGTTTTCATGAAAGTCTCCTTGTCAAACAACTGATAAGCACAATACTATACCACTTCGTGACGGAAAGCCTTCCATAAACTTTCAAAAGCTCTCAGAGAATGTAAAAAAAGAATTATTACCACAGATGAACGCGGATGAACTAAGTTTCTTATGGATAAACCGACTCTTCAGGTTTTTTTAAAAGAATAAATTCCATTTATCCGTGTTCATCCGCCAGCACTAGCCTGTCCAGGACGGCCAGTCCAGGATACCGAAGGTACAAGTGTGGTGAACTTTGACTTATTTACCAGCCTCTCAGGGTTATCCACGGATTGGCAGGAACCTGCTCGTGTCATTGTTCAGCAGATACTACAACTGCCCGGGTTTCAAACCCCGGCAATGTTTTTAGGTATAATCCAGCCATTCTTGGCATTTCTGGAGTTTTTATGTCCCATAAACCCACCGGTGCGGAAATCCGCCAGACATTTATTGATTTTTTCGTCGAACAAAAGCATACTTTTGTCCCATCCGCATCGCTGGTGCCGGGAGGGGATGCCACCCTGCTTTTCACCAACGCCGGCATGGTCCAGTTCAAGGATGTTTTCCTGGGCACGGACAAACGTCCGTATACGCGCGCGGTCGACTCGCAGAAGGTTCTGCGGGTGGCCGGGAAACATAATGATCTCGACGAGGTCGGCCGGGATGATATTCATCATACCTTCTTCGAGATGCTGGGTAACTGGTCGTTCGGCGATTATTACAAAAAAGAGGCCATCGCCTGGTCCTGGCAGCTCCTGACGGATGTCTGGGGACCTTCCCAAGGACCGGCTTTATGCCACCTGTTTTAAGGATGACAAGGGCAACATCCCCACCGACGATGAAGCCGCCGGCTGGTGGAAACAGCAGCCGGGTATGAACCCTGAGCACATCCTGTTCTTCGGCCGCAAGGAAAACTTTTGGGAAATGGCCGAGACCGGACCATGCGGGCCGTGTTCCGAGATCCACATCGACCGGGGAGAAGAGAACGACAACCTGCGCGGGAAGCCGCACCGCTGTGGGGTCAACGGGGAATGCAACCGTTACCTGGAATTATGGAACAACGTATTCATCCAGTACAACCGCATTGACAAGGATACCCTCGAGCCGCTGCCCGCCAAACACGTGGATACCGGCATGGGTTTCGAGCGCCTGGTCTCTGTCATTCAGGGGGTCGATTCGGACTACAAAATCGACCTGTTCCAGGGAGCGCTTGAGGCGGTGCGGGCACTGACGGGTGACTCGCTTGAACAAATGTATGCCAATTTCACCCCCTATCGTGTCATCGCGGACCATGCACGCGCAGCGGCCTTCCTGATCGCGGATGGAGTCGTCCCGGGAAACGTGGGGCGCAATTATGTCTGCCGCATGATCATCCGCAGGGCGGCGCGCTTTGGGACAAAACTTGGCCTGCACGAACCCTTCCTGGCGAAAGTCGCCCAGGCCATCATCACGTCTTACGGCGATTTCTACCCGGAGTTGGTCAAGAGCCGGGAAGCCATCATTGACAACCTGACCCGTGAGGAGGTGCGCTTCGCGCGGACGGTGGAATCCGGCACGGCTGCTTTGCAGGGCATGCTGGACGAACTCCAGAAATCCGGCCAGAAGACCCTGGACGGCCGAAAGGCTTTTGATCTGTATGCCACCTCCGGCCTGCCGTTCGAGATCGCCCGGGATATCGCCCGCGAGCAGGGGTTGGATGTGGATGAAGCCGGTTTCCACTCCGCCATGGATGAGCACCGGCTGGCTTCGGGCGGCGGGAAGGCCATGGGCAGGATGGGCGGCGAGGATGCCGAGTTTTACGCTTCCATCGTCAAGGATCTGCAAAAAACCGGGAAATTGAGCCAGGACGGGGTGGAATACAACCCGTATGAATGGCTGCAAGTTGAAAGCCCGCTGCTGGCCCTGGTAGCCGGAGGACAGGTCCTGGCTGAAGCCGGGTCCGGGGACCAGGTCGAGGTCCTGCTGCAGAGAACCGGATTTTACGTTGAATCGGGCGGACAGGTCTCCGATACCGGCCTGATACGGGCCAGGGACGGCTCCTGGGAGATCGAAGTCGACCAGATGCGCAAGCCCTCGGCAGGCGCCATCGTCCATGTGGGCGAAGTGGTCTTCGGGCACCCAAAGCCCGGCGACCAGGCGGTTGCCGAGGTGGACTCCGCCCGGCGTCACGACATTCGCCGCAACCATACGGCCACGCATCTTTTACATGCCGCGCTCCACCAGGTCCTGGGTGAGAGTGCCCGGCAGGCCGGTTCGCTGGTCGCACCGGGTCGTTTTCGTTTCGACTTCAATTATCCGGAAGCGATGACGGCAGAGCAGGTGGAGCGGGTTGAGAAACTGGTCAATGAAGCCGTGGCGGCAGATTATGCGGTCACGCCGGTCAGCAAATCGCGCCAGCAGGCCGTGGCCGAGGGCGCCATGGCGCTTTTTGGGGAGAAATACGGCGAGGTGGTGCGCACCATCACGATCGGCGACCCGGACCATCCATATTCCTACGAGCTGTGCGGCGGCACGCACCTGGAGCGCACGTCGGATGTGGGCGCGTTCCTGATCCTCTCGGAAAGCTCGGCGGCTGCCGGTGTGCGGCGCATCGAAGCGGTCACCGGGCGGGGTGCGTATGAACTCGTGGCCCGGCGCTTTAAAATGCTCAAACAGGCTGCCGGGGCGTTAAAGTCAGCCCTGGAGGAAGTGCCGCAGAAGGCTGAGCAGCTGCAGGACGAACTGGCCGCGTCCCGCAAGCAGGTGACCGCGCTCAAGACGGAACTGGCGCTCTCGGCCTTCAGCAGCCAGCTTTCCACAGCGAGAGTTGTCCAAGGGGTGCATTTGCTGGTGATGGAACTGCCCGGTGTGGATAAGGAAACCCTCAGCCGGCTGGCGGATACATTCCGCGAAAGGTACCCTGCGAATGGCGTCTGCGTGATCGCCAGCGTGGCCGCAGAGCAGGTGATCGTCATGGCAGCCGTGACCCAGGACCTGATCAAGCGGGGCATCAAGGCAGGTGAGCTGGTCGGGCAGATCTCGCGCCAGCTGGGGGCGGGCGGCGGCGGCGCACCCCACCTGGCCTTCGGCGGGGGAAAAGATATCGCCAAACTGCCCGAAGCCCTGGCGAGCGTCCAGCCCTGGTTGGAAGGAAGGATCAAATAATTCGGAGATTGATTCAGGTCTCGATACCTCCCGAAATGCACGGGACACCATCTCGACAAGCTCGATGCATCGCTCGACCTTCACACCTGTACCTGCGGTACTGGCGCACCGTTCGTGCCGCGAATACCGGCGGCACGCCGGTGCGAGACGGCAGGCAATTACATAAGTTAAGTAGGGGCGGACCCAACCTTATTAGAGGATGCCGCCACTGCTGGATTTGTTTTGTTTCTTCTCGTTCTTCAATTTCCTTTTTTCCTTGGGATTGAGCTTGGCTTTCTTGCGTTGTTCCTTTTTACCTTTATCTTTACTACCTTTGTCACCCATATCGGTTTCTCCTTTTTTTGTTTATACAATACGCCTGATTTGGATTCGAGCTGAGACTGGCTATTACGGATTCATCGACCAACCACCAAGGCCCAAAGACACAAATTGGGCGGATTTTCCTTCAAAAAAATTAGGATAGGTTCTTAGCCCTTTTCCGCGTATTTCCGCGTTTATCCGCGTCCCAAAGGTGGCTATTCCTGACCGTGCTTGCGCTTCTGCTGGGCTTCCAGCTCCTGCTGTTCCTTCTGGCGCTGCTTGCGCTTTTGCTCGAGCTGCTGCTCCAACTGCTTCTGTTCCTGCTGGCGCTTGAGGCGGGCCTGTTCCTGCTGTTTCTCCAGGTCCTGCTGCTCCTGCACCTTCGGCGTGCGCTCGCGGGTCTGTTCCTGCTCCAGGATCTTGCGATCCTTCTGGCGATGCAGGCGTTCCTGTTCCTGTTCATCCGGCGGTGGTTTTGATTTTTGGTCCATGGATCATTCCTTCTTGAAAAAGGCCTGGTGGGAAACCCTGGCATGCGAATTGAGGTCGCCTCCATTGTACACCGTATATAGGATGTATCGGCAGTCTTCTTGCGCTAAATGATCCGGCTTTGATGGGCTACGCCCCTCAGTCATTCCTCGGTATTCTATTTCATCCAACTCTAAGGAGGCTAAAATAAATTAGATAATTGTCTGTTCACAGATCATTGCATGAATAAGAAAAATGAAATGAGTCAATCCCAAATAGAAATCAATATGATTGAAAATGGCTGCGCCTGAGATAATCCGGCAATTGGTGAATCGCATGCTGGAGCTGCACCGCCGCCTGCCGGCTGTCCGGACTCCGTAGGAAAAGGAAATTCTCCAGCGCGAGATCGAGGCGACGGATGCACAGATCGACAGGCTGGTGTATATACTGTATGGACTGAAGGAGGAAGAGCTGAAGATTGTGGAAGGAAAATAACAACCGTCCACGAATGGGAATCACGAATAAACGCATGAGTGCCAGGAGTTTCGTGCTTTCGTGAAGAATTCGTGGACGGTCACCCCGCTTCTATGCCTCTGCAGGTACACTTGAAAAGCCAGGCACCACACTTCCCACTCGTCTTTCCCCATTTTCGTTTTACGATTACCGCTTTGCGAATTCCGCTTTTCTTTCCCTGTCTTAGCTCATTCCCCCAGGTAATCGTGCAGTTTACGGCGGATGGACGGGTGGCGTAAGCGATTCAGGGCCTGGGCTTCGATCTGGCGGACGCGCTCGCGCGTCACGCCCACCTTGCGGCCAACTTCCTCCAGCGTGTAAGCCTGCCCGTCCTGCAAGCCGTATCGCAACTGCAGGATGCGCACTTCACGCGGCGGCAGATCCTTCAGGACGGTGCGCAAGTTCTCGCGCAGCAGGTTGTAGGTGGCGGCGTCATCCGGTGGGGGCAGGGTGTCATCTTCGATAAAGTCGCCCAGCTCCGAGTCTTCTTCATCACCGGTGGGCATTTCCAGAGAAAGCGGCCGGCGCGCCACCCGGATGATGGTCTCGACCCTTTGGGGCGGCATGTCCAGCGCATCGGCCATCTCATCGACGGTTGGTTCGCGCCCCAGGGCCTGCGTCAGGCGGTACTGGGTGCGGAAAAGCTGGTTGATCTGATCGGTCATGTGGACCGGGACACGGATGGTGCGCCCCTGGTCGGCGATGGCGCGCGTCACCGCCTGGCGGATCCACCAGGTGGCATAGGTGCTGAATTTATTGCCGCGCCGGTAGTCGAACTTCTTGGTGGAGCGGATCAGGCCGATGTTGCCTTCCTGGATCAGGTCAAGGAAGGGGACGCCGCGTCCCATATATTTTTTGGCGACACTGATAACCAGGCGCGAATTGGCCGTGATCAGGTGCTCGCGCGCCGCCCAGCCGTCCTGGACGGCTTTGCGAAGCTTGATCCGGCGGCGGGGGCCGGCCCGACCGGCTGCCATTTCTTCGCGCGCTGACCGCCCGAGCTCGATGCGCTGGGCGAGTTCGACTTCTTCAATGGCGGTCAACAGTGCCACCTGGCTGACCTCTTTTAGATACAGCCCGATGCCGTCGGTGGATTCAATTCCGGCCAGGTAATCCTCCGGTGCAAGTTCAGGCTCGGGCCCGGCCGGGCTTTCTTCCAATGCGCCCGGTTCAATCTCTTCAGGTTCACTGCTGGGCGCCTCTTCAAGGAAAGCCACTCCGGCGCTCAAGAGGGCCGAAAAAGCTTCCTCCAACTGCTCGATGTCCTTTTCGGCTTCGGGCAGGAAGTGCAGGATATCGTCAATCGTGACGAATTTCTTGCGCCGCCCCAGCTCGATCAGCTGTGCGATGGGGGAATATTCCTCGTTCACCTCAACCAATAAATGATTTTCCATGTGATTTCCTGTTCAAATCAATTTTCAATCTACCAACAGTTTTAAAAAAGGGACGCGGACTAGCGCGGAAAACGCGGAAAAGAGCTTTGGTATGCGCAGTTGCGCACCCCTCAGGGGTAACGAGTTATCCCGAAATGTTTGCGGTTATTCCGTTACCTGGATTCGTCTCTGGCCGGTCCAGTTCAATCTCCTGCCCCCCTTTCAGGACTTCCCAAAGGCATATGAGGTGTAATCATATCATAGGTTTTGAATTTAATATTCAACCATAATCGCCGGGAGTGGCTAACATGATGGGCTAACGAAGTCCATTACATGCGCTGGATAGTTTGGGAAACGCTGTTTATGTAACTGTCTGCTATTGAAAGAATAAACGAACATACGTAATGCGCACTCCAAAGCGTGAGGGCAACGCGAGAAACAACGAGATTTTCGAGCCAGGCGAGCCAGATAATGACGCATCTCAGCGTTATCTGCTTCGACAGAGTAAGTATCTGATTTGCCTTCTGACACCTCATAACGGCCGCCATGATACCAGAGCCAGGCATATTCTTCGAAGCCATCACTGAAGTACCACTTCGCCTTGGGCGCTTCGTCGACAAGCGCTTGAATGACTTTGCGGGTGCGTATCCAGACGACCGCCCAGCCCAAAATGCAGCGTGTCAAGCGATCTACGAGAGTCAGGATGTAGATGATGTTTTTTTGTCCCCAATGAAGGTGAACAATTCGTCCATTTCAGCCTCTTTCACTTCTTCTGGAAGGGGTGCATTGGGGAGTGACCTGGCATGATCGTTGACCCAAAGCGATATGGTTCGATGGTGCACTTTCAAATGGCGAGCGATCCGCCGGAAATTGCCGCCGTCAACGTACATCTCTCTGGCTCGCTTGCGTAGGCTTTCGGGGTAGCCGTGATGTTTGGGCTCAGGAGTGTACTTCCGGTGGCAGTGCATGCAACGGTAGCGTTGAGATCCCGATTGAGTTTGTCCTGCTTTGTTTTGGCGAGTGGTGGCGTGGCAATATGGGCATGTGTTCATGACTCTATTTTAGCCCATAAATTTAGCCACTCCCTAATCGCCTTCAGAGACTGTTTTATAATTATTTTTAACCACAGATGAACGCAGATGAACTATGTTTCTTGTGGATAAACCAACTCGTAAGGCTCTTTTTATCAGCATAAATCCTTTTTATCCGTGTTCATTCGCCTGCACCAGTACCGAAGGTACACGTGTGGTGAATTTACACCTATTAAACAGCCTCTCAGGGTTTCCCGAAAGTCGAAAAAATTTGATCATGAATACCACGTATAGATCGAATATCACGAATTGTTAATGGATTATTCGTGCAATTCGTCCCATTCGTGAGTCCACTGAAAAAACAGAACTTTAACAAGTGAAGCATGACAATGGTTTCTCAAAAAGCCGGATGAAGACTTCCATGCGAAGCCAACACAAACGCAAAAAAGAGACTAAAGGTTGTTCCGAGGAGCCTATTTCAGGCTCTTTAGGAGCGATTTGCAACTGATCCTTCTTGAATTTGGCTTTTTCATAACGCAAGATACTGCGCACATTGCTCATCAAAGCCGATCCGACGATCAAACTGGTGACCCGGAACAAGCCGCGGACCGGCAATTTACCTGCCGGGAACGGATGCTTGATCGTGCGCAAGGTGGCTTCCACCGCAGCCCGCAAGTTTTTTCCGCTGTGCTTTTGCTGATCTTTTGCTTGGCGGCGTCTGGCTACTTGAACCTCGTGCAGGTTGAAGTCCAGGTGATAGTGTTTGTCGCGTTTGCCTGGCTTGGCGCGGCATTGACCACTTTTATGAAAAGGACAGGTTTCGCAATGAAGCGGTTCAAAATCAGCGACCAGAGCGCCTTTCTTGTTCCCCCAGTGAATGCGAGCAACCTGTTCCTGTGGACAAGTCATCTGGAGGAACACTCCTTGTTCATCAACCTGGAAGGTATAGGCTGCCAAACCGAATTTACCTTGATCTGGGTGACGGCCTTTGATGGCGGTTGGGACTAATTCCACATGGTTTTTCTGTAAGACCGGATCGGCTTCCGGACTGCTGTACGCGCCATCCGTATGCAGGGTTTCCAGGTCCGTGCGCTGCTTCAAATCCGGTACAGCGGTAATCATCAGATCAGAATCCTCCACATGATTGGGTGCCACCTGAACCTTGGTGATCAGCTGGCAAGGATTGCTTGGTTCGCAGGTCTCAGCCAGGTTGGCCACGTAGCCTTTGTACTCCTGCTCCTGCTTGCGCCGAAAGGTAGCTTCCAGGTCATCGCAGGACTGCAAACACTCGGCACTGATCTCTTCGTTTTTCTTGGCCCGCACCTGTTGGCCTTCCAGGTGAAAATTATCACTGAAAAAGCGCTCGAAAACTTGAAAGACGGGTTCTGACCCGTAACGCTCTTTCAACTCACTCCGGACCCGATACATGCTCTCGCCTACCTGCTGAATGTTCCGATGGGTTTCTTCTTTCCCTTTGATGCTATACGTATACTGCCCAGAACTGACTTTCAAGTAGGGTGCAAACATCTCTTTGTAGCTTTGTCGATCAGCTTCGGATAAAATGCGGTAAAGACGCTGAATGGCTTCTACCAACAACTGCAAGCGACTCATATCCATGATGTTACTGGCAATTTGCGTGCTATCCATTCGTTGAATGTGCGTCTGAATTTTCAAGTCGCTAATCTGCTGATCTGTGATCTCTTCAAATGCCTTTACCAGGAGATTGACCCCTTGGGCTTGATTGTACCGGCTCAAACGCTGTCGAAAATTGTACAGCGTGCGTATATCAAATTCGCCTTCTTTCAAATCTCGGTAGCCCAAGGCATAGCGTACTTGCATATCAAAAACAGAATGATCGTACAATTCTTCGTCACTCCAGCCAAATCCAGCCTTGAGCGTTTCCAGACCCACCAATACATTCACCGGTATGTTTGGCCGGGAGGGTTGATCATCATATAAAACTGCAAAAGCTTCTTCTTTCAAACGACAGAAGGTCTCTCGATAGAATACGCCTGCCCAGGATCGATCCAGACGTTGCTGGTGTTTCTCGGGAAGATCGCTCACATTGCTGATCAGCAAGGGTTGTAGATGACGTTTATTCGCTTTGAACATGCTTCACTTTTTCCGCAGGAAGGATGTCTCTATTATATTAAACTCTTACCTTTTTCGTCCAATCGTTTTTTCAGTGGACTCATTCGTGCAATTCGTGTTCAATTCTTCGCGGTAAAAACCTTTCGAAGCCGGACTTAAGCCACCCTGTTCGCGTTCGCCAACTCCTTGACAAACTAGAACATATGTCTTATGTTTATCGTATGTCTCTCCCCTGCCATGGATCCTTGCGAAGGTTAGGCTTTACCGGAGGTTGCTTTTGATAGAAAGTTAATATTTTTTCCATTATTTTGCCAGGGATGAAACCTTCGCAAGGATGTTCCAAGGATGGTTTCACAAACCTGAGAGCAGATACTTTTGTCCATTACTTACCCTTGCCTACGCCACTGACGCCGCCGGTAGAGGTGCGAAGGTTCTACTTTGCCAAAGAATGCTTTTTAACGAAAATATCCGTACTGGCTTGAGGTTGCCAGAAACGCAACCTTCGCAAGAATAATGGAAGAAGAGGGTTGTACGCAAAGAATGGATTTTGTACCCGGGTATTTGGAAAAGAAGAGGGAGGGGTATTGTTCCTCTTTTGTTTCGCGGTTCAATCCCCCTCCATACTTGGCAGGATTAAACCATGTCTGCAAATTCCAAGTCACCTTCCTTTCCAAAATTTCCTGGTTGCCTGGTTACCTGCCTGCACCTGTGTGTTCTGGCACAGGTGCTCTCAGGTCCTATTCGTTTTTTCTTCGTTCCGCGGAACGAATACCTAATTACGAATACCGAATACCCGCCCCGAATACCGATTACCCAATACCGAATACCCAACTCCTTCTTGCGATTGCCCTCTCATGGAGCGTATCTTTGAGGCTCAATTGGGTTTTAATTCTTAATCATTCTGCCACTCTACCAAAGGAGGAAGCCATGTTTACCATACTTTTTTGGTCGTTGGTGGGTTTTTTTCTTGGTTCCATCCCCTTTTCGGTCATCCTGTGCAGGATCCTGGTAAAGCGGGATGTGCGTTCGGTGGGTGACGGCAATCCCGGCGGGACGAACGCCATCAAGGCAGGGGGAGTGATGGTTGGAATTCCGGTCATCCTGCTGGATATCGCCAAAGGGTATGTGCCGGTTTTCCTGGCACAGAAATATGGACTGGCAGGCTGGAGCCTCGTTCCGGTAAGCCTGGCGCCGATTTTGGGGCACGCTTTTTCGCCCTTTCTGCGTTTCCATGGGGGCAAGGCACTTGGCGCCACAGGGGGGGTCTGGCTGGCGCTGGTCGGTCCCTGGTCTTTTGCGATCTATGGCGCCCTGGCAGGTTTGGTGACCCTGCTCCAAAGCGAGGATGCCTGGTCCGCCAATTCCGGCATGCTGGCGCTGATAGGATATGCAATGCTCTTTGGACAGCCCTGGCTGGTGGCTTTTGCATTGCTGAATTCTGTCCTTCTTGTATGGACCCATCACCACGACCTGGTCCATCCGCCGCGCTTGCGCCATTGGTTGGTGAACGTTTTTCAGCGGAGGCAGGCTTGATGTTCTCCTTCCACCTTTCCAGCCAGATCATCATCCTGTGCCTGGCTTTCAGTACGCTGAACGTAATCATCAATTGCATTACCGTCCGCCATTTCGATGATTATCCGTTGGCGGGTGAATTACCCTTTGTTTCCATACTGGTACCGGCCCGCAACGAGGAGCAAAATATCGAAGCCTGCATTACCTCCCTGGTCGGGCAGGATTACCCGAACTTCGAGGTGATCGTCCTGAACGATAATTCAACCGATGATACCGCCTTGATCCTGGCAGGATTGGCCCATAACCACCCTCAGCTGCGTGTCCTGAGGGGTACGCCACTACCAGACGGCTGGCTGGGGAAAAACTGGGCCTGCCGGCAAATGGACCAGGTGGCGAAGGGCGAACTGCTTCTATTTACAGATGCTGATACCCGGCATTCTCCAGACATGTTGAAAACCAGCGTATCGGCCCTGCTGGCCGAGCAAGCCGACCTGGTCACGGCTTTCCCGCGCGAGGAGATGGTTACTTGGGGAGAGCGTTTGTTGGTGCCGATCATCGGCTGGGGCATGTTCCTGCTCCTGCCGGTACGGTTGGTGCAAAAATTTCACATATCCTGGCTTTCCATAACGATCGGCCAGTTCATGCTTTTTCGACGTGAAGCCTACGAGGCGATCGGCGGTTACGAGGCGATCAAAGGGGAGGTGGGTGATGACATGTGCCTGGGACGCCGCATCAATGCCAGCCGGCATGAATGGCGGCTTTTGAACGGCACCCGCCAGGTTTCCTGCCGCATGTACCAGGGTTTCTGGCAGGCAGTCAACGGATTTGGCAAGAGTCTTTTCGGCATATTTGACTACCGTATCCTCCCGTACCTCCTGATATGGTGGTTCATGGGAGTGGCTTTCCTTGATCCGGTGGTGGCGCTGGTCTCTCGTTGGCTGGGTTACCCTCTCACCACCCTTTCCCCCATTTATGCCACCTCTTATGTTGCCCTTACCCTGGTACTCCTGACGGTGGCTTACCGGCGCTTCCAGTTCCAGGCACTGCTGGTATTCCTTTACCCGCTAAGCCTGGCTTTATTCATTGTCGTTGCACTACGTTCCATGTTTCAATCTTTTTCTGGAACCTCCACCTGGAAGGATCGTGTTTTGGAAAGGGCTGCCATTCGCTGGCTTTGACCCAGGGCCTTCCTAAAGTCAAGCATTTTTTAACACGAATGACACGAATATTCGAATAGCACGAATTATTAATGAACTATTCGTGCCATTTGTAGAATTTGTGCCATTCGTGATCAAGTTATTTTGTTGGATCTCTGAGAAATGGATCTTCATAACGACTCTGGGTGGTCTTTGAGCTGTAACCTAGGCGACCTTCCCTTTTGAACCTGTCACGTTATAATGGGTGGGAAAACCATGCGAATCCTTGCCGTGGACCCCGGTACCAAAAGGATCGGCGTTGCCATCAGCGACCCGACCGGCAGCATCGCCAACCCGCTGACGGTGGTGCCACATGTGGCGCGCCTGGTGGACGCGGCGGTCGTGGCCGAGCTGGCCAGCTCGCATGAGGCCGGTTTGATCGTTATCGGGCAGTCATTCGAGGATGACGGCGGAAGCCCGTCCTTTGAGGGCCGCCGCTCGATGCGTTTTGCCGAGGCGCTGAAAACCCAGACAGCCATTCCGGTGGTGCTGTGGGATGAAGCCTTCACCACCCAGGAAGCCCGTCACGCCCGCATCCAGATGGGCGTTTCCCGCAAAAAACGTTCCGGTCACCTGGATGACCTGGCGGCCACCGTGCTCCTGCAGTCCTACCTGGATGCCAATTCACAATCATGAAACGCAGACCTTCCTGTCTTCCCGGAATTCTTCTATTGATCATATTGGCGGGCATGGTGGTGCTGGTCAGCGTGGTTTTTGTCCCGTCGATGGCCCGGCAGACTTTTGGCGCCTCCGGACCAAGGCTGAATGCCTGGCAGCGCCTGTACTATGCCCTCGACCTGGTCTGGAATGCAAAAGATCTGACCGAGCCGCGTGACCCCGCGGGAGCGGAATTGTTGTTTGTGATCCAGCCGGGCGAATCGGTCGCCTCGATCTCAAAACACCTGGAAGATGCCGGCCTGATCCGCAGTGCGCAAACATTCCGAATTTACCTGCTCTGGACGGGAGCGGATACGATCATTCAAACCGGCACATACCGCCTCAGCCCGGCCCGCAGCGCGCGTGAGATCGCCGACATGCTGAAGTCTACGACATTGACCGAAGTGATATTCAACATCCTGCCTGGCTGGCGGATGGAAGAGGTCGCCGCATCTCTCCCGACCTCCGGCCTGGCAATCACGCCCGAGGCTTTTTTGGCGGCAGCTTCAGCCCCAGTCAATCCCCCGGATTTCATCCCTGCCGGTGCAACGGCCGAAGGTTTCCTTGCGCCGGGCGAATATACCCTGAAGCGTACCACCACTGCAGAACAACTGGTTTTCCTGCTGCTGCAGGATTTCTCATCCAGGTTATCCCCTGAACTCCGCAGCGGTTTTTCCGACCATGGGCTGACAGTCCACCAGGCGGTGACCCTGGCCTCGATCATCCAGCGCGAGGCCGTGGTGGATGAAGAAATGCCGATGATCGCCTCGGTCTTCTTCAACCGCCTGGAAAATGACATGTCCCTGCAGGCAGATCCGACCGTTCAATATGCCATTGGGTTTAATGCAGCCCAGGCCACCTGGTGGACCAATCCGCTGTCTGCACAGGACCTGCAGTTCAATTCTGACTACAATACTTATATCCATCCGGGACTGCCCCCAGGCCCCATTTCCAACCCGGGCATTTCAGCCCTGCAGGCTGTGGCTGCCCCTGCCCAGAGTAATTACTTTTACTTCCAGGCGCGCTGCGATGGCTCCGGCCTGCACAGCTTCGCCGAGACATTGGAACAGCATCTCCAGAACAACTGCCCATGATCCGATCAGGGACTGGCTGCCGGTGATCCTCCCCCGGTAATGGAAATCCAGGCCACACTTCAGGCCGATTTTTTTTGGTTGGCGATCTCGACGTAATCCAGGGTAATGGTCTGGTCGAGTGACCCGCCCAAGAGGGTGATGAGTTCAGTGGTCCACTGGGCTTTCTCTTCGGCATCCCGGCGGCTCCAGGTGCGACTCTTGATCTCCAAGAAGGATCCCAGTTCGGGTGTCTGGACATGGTCCAGGTTGATGAAAAAGTCCTCATTCTTATAGCGGACCAGCCAGCGCAGGCGGTCCTTGTCAATGAGCGTCTCGTTGCTGGGTTTGAAATACTCGCGGTAGAAGCGCAGGCTGTTGGTTGCCGGGGCAAAGTAGCGGATGCGCGAGAGCAGAACGTTGTAGGCGAAATCGCCTTCGCGGGAGGGGCCGATGAGTGTCAACCGGCCGCGCACGCCGATGATCTGTTCCCGGTCATCGATGATCTCATCCTCGCGATAGCGCAGCCAGCCTTGAGCCGGATCAGCAAATGTAAAGTAAGCGTCGTGCTGGTGATAATGGCGCTTGCGCAGGATTTCAATACCCGGCTTTTTAAGCGCTTCCTGAACCGTGGAGGGGTCGTCCATCCTGACCTTCACCTGCACCTCGAAGGACTCTTCCTCTGCAGAACCGCCCAGGGCCACGAGTTTCGAGAAGACGGATTGTTCGCGTGCGATCAGGAAGATATCAATCTTGCGGGCATACTCGTTGGCGGCAGCCACCAATTCAGTTTCATTGAATGTCAATAATTTTCGATCACGCATCAGCCATTTTCCATTGACCATCACATCGCTGACGTCGGTTGATTTCGCAGCATAGACCAACTGCGCATAGAGGTTATCAGGATCGCGGCGGAAGCGCGGCGAGTTGTGGAGCGGAGAAATATCCACCAGGATCAAGTCGGCGCGCTTGCCCGGTTCGAGCGACCCAGTCACGGATCCAAGATGCAAGGCCTGCGCCCCAAGGCGGGTGGCCATGGTCAGAGCAGTTGCCGCCGGGAGGGAGGTGGGATCATTGGTGACGGCTTTGGCCACAAAGGCGGCCAGGCGGACTTCCTCGAACATATCCAGGTCGTTATTGGAGGCCGGGCCGTCCGTCCCGATGCCGACATTCAAGCCCAGGTCCAGCATTCTCTGGATGGGAGCAAAGCCGGAGGCCAGTTTCAAGTTGGAGGAGGGGTTATGGGCCACACCCGCGCCGGCGCGCATCAGCGTACGCATCTCACCCTCATCTATGTGGACACAGTGGGCTGCCAGTACCTTGGCATCGAACAAGCCCTGTTTCTTTACAAATGGGACCACCGGCATGCCGTTTTCACGGCGCATGTTTTCGACTTCCAGGGCGGTCTCGGCGATATGCGTATGCAGTGGAACATCGAACTCTGCTGCCAGCTGGGCTGTAGCGCGCAGAATTTCGGGCGTGGTGGTATAAGGTGCGTGCGGTGCGACCGACGGCACGATCAGGGCATGCCCCTTCCAGCGCTGGATGAAATCACGCGCGGCTGCCAGCGAATCTTCATACGAGCCGGCATCCGGCGTGGGGAACTTGAGCACGGTCTGCGAGCAGACGGCGCGCAAACCAGCTTCAGCGGTGGCTTTGGCCACATCTTCCTCAAAATAATACATGTCGGCGAAACAGGTGACGCCCGTGCGGATCAGCTCGGCGCAAGCCAGCTGCGTGCCCAGCCGGACGAAATCGGGCGAGACAAACTCGCGTTCGACCGGCATCATGTAACCCATCAACCAGACGTCCAGCCGCAGGTCATCCGCCAGGCCGCGCAGCAGCGTCATCGGGACGTGCGTGTGGGCGTTGACCAGTCCGGGCATCAGGACCCTGCCGCCGCAATCGATGGTTTGTTCGGCGGTATACGCCTGACGGATATCGGCCTCATTTCCCACCGCGAGCAGGCTGTCAGCACTGATGGCGACGGCACCAGGTTCGTACTGGTGCATGGCCTCGTCCATACTCAGGACGAGGGCGTTGACGAGAATGAGATCGGCAGGTTTGGTCATTTGTTCTCCTTAATGATTACAAATCTATCCTTATTCCTCGCCTAACCCCAGGGCGATGCGGAACAACCGATCAAGGGCGGTATTGACAGCCCAGCGTGCGGCATTTTTGGGATGCCCGCCGTATGGGAGGTAGCGCTCTTTATGCCCGAGCGGAGTGATGGTGACAAGGTCAATACCCTGTTTCTCGCTGGAGATGGTAAGGGCTATTCCGATGCTGGCGGCTGCATTGAACGCCTGCCGGACCGCTTCGGTGGCTTGCGCCAGTGTCTCCTTCCGGCGCGCCTCAGCGCCCCCACCAAGATAGATCGGGCGCTGCGCCTTTTCGAGACGCCTTTGCAGTGCGCCATCCAGACCCCGCTCGAAACTTGTCAGGGTCCAGCCACGCTTTGCCAGGGCATCCAGTACGGCGCCTTCCAGGGTATCGTTGTCTGCACCGAAGATATTCCCTCCCAGCCGGTCACGCAGGTCCTGCTCCACTTTGGCGATCAACCCTTCTGCCCTGGCAGGAGTGACGGCTTTGGCGGCGATGCGGACATCCACAATGCCGGAGTGAGCGGTTAATCCAACGGTTGGATTGTCGAGGGTTTCCAGGTCGCCGATCAGGGAATCCAGCACGCCTTCGCCGATCCCACTGACGTGCATCGTACGGATTTTGATGATCTCCTGGAGTTTGAAACGTTTCTGCAGGTAGGGGATGACCGCCTCGACCAGCAGGGTTTCCATTTCACGCGGCACGCCGGGGAGGCTGATAATAGCGCCGGCCTTCTTCCCTGAAGCGGGAGGGAAAACCTCCACGATGAAAGCCGGTGCGGTGCCAACCGGATTTTCGATCACAATGGCGCCTTTGGGGATATAGGCTTGGCGTTTCTGGTTCTCAGTGGGCATGCGCCCATAGCGACCGATGCGGGCAACGATCTGCTCCCAAAGATCCGGATGAAATTCGAGTGTCACGCCAACCGCCTCGGCGACGGCCTGCCGGGTCGGGTCATCCACGGTGGGACCCAGACCGCCGGTGGTGATGACAATGTCTGCACGCTGCAGGGCATCATTTACAGCCGCGGCGATACGGCCGGAATTATCTCCAACTGTCTGGGTGCGGTAAAGATCCACGCCCAATCCACGCAAGGTCTGGGCAATGAAGCGGGTGTTGGTGTCCGAGGTCTCACCAAGCAGGAGCTCGGTACCGATGGTAATGATCTCTGCAGATGGCATGAGCGAATTATAAGATTAATACAGTCGGGGCGGCAGTTTTTCTGCCGCCCCGAATTTGCAGGTTTATTCCATTCCCAGGTAGGCTTTTTGGACCATCTCGTTGCTCTTCAAATTGGCCGCCGTGTCCTGCAGGACGATCTGTCCGGTCTGGATGACATAGCCGCGATTGGCAATCGAAAGAGCCATCAGCGCGTTCTGCTCCACCAACAGGATGGTGGTGCCTTCCTGGTTGATCACTTTGATCACATCGAAAATCGCCTCCACCAAAACAGGCGCCAATCCCATTGAGGGTTCGTCCATCAGGAGCAGGCGCGGGCGGGTCATCAGGGCGCGACCCGTGGCGAGCATCTGCTGCTCTCCTCCCGAAAGTGTCCCGGCCACCTGGCGCTCACGTTCCTTTAATCGGGGGAAGATGGTATAGACGCGTTCCAAATCCTGCTGAATCCCGGTGCGGTCGCGGCGGGTGTAGGCTCCCAGGTCAAGATTCTCGGCCACGGTCAGGCGGGCAAAAATACCGCGGCCTTCTGGAACCATGGCCACACCTTTTGAGACCACCTCATGCGCCTTAAAAGGACTGATATCTTCGCCTTCAAGCAGGATGTTGCCCTGGCGCGGTTTCTGGAGCCCACAAATGGAACGGAGCGTGGTGGTTTTCCCGGCTCCATTTGAACCGATCAAGGTGACAATTTCGCCTTTTTCAACAGTCAGCGAAATGCCTTTGAGGGCGTGGATATTGCCGTAGTAGGTGTGAATGTCGTGAACTTCAAGCATTGGCATAGGGACCTCGCGTTCAGGCGGGCTGAGCAGCGGGGTTATTCAGGCCTGAGGCCGCACCGCTTCCGAGATAGGCTTCAATGACGCGCGGGTTACCCTGGATCTCAGCGGGAGTCCCTTCAGCGATCTTCGCACCGTAATCCAAAACGGCAATTTGTTCGCTGATCCCCATCACCACGCGCATATCGTGTTCTATGAGCAGGATGGTGATGCTCAATTCATCCCGCAGGCGGCGGATGAAGTGCATCATTTCGTTGGTTTCATGCGGATTCATTCCGGCGGTTGGTTCGTCCAGCAACAACAGGCGCGGTTGGCTGCCAAGGGCGCGGGCAATTTCCAACCGGCGTTGGGCGCCATAGGGCAGGTTACGGGCCAATTGGTCACCCAGGCCAACCAGGCCGACAAAATTCAACAGTTCGCGGGCCTTTGCCACCGCGGCTTTTTCTTCTTTCATGACGCGCGGCGTGTGAAGAATCGCCTCCGCCCAGTTGGCATGCAGACGGGAGTGCTCACCGATCAGGATATTCTCGATGGCACTCATATTGGCGAAAAGACGGATATTTTGGTAGGTGCGGGAGATACCGCGATAGGTGACTTGATCGGGGGTCAGGCCGACCAGGCTTTTTCCATAGAAAAGAATATCACCGGCCTCCGGTTCGTAGAAACCAGTAATGCAATTATAAAAGGTGGTCTTCCCGGCGCCGTTGGGGCCGATAACGCTGAAGATGCTGTTTTCCAGGATGGTGAGATCAACCGAGTCAACCGCAGTCAGGCCGCCAAACTGCTTGGTCAGGGCACGGGTTTCAAGCGCGATGGTCATTTGCTCCTCCCTTCCTCAGGACTCTCGGTCACCCCGGCGTCTTTTTCAACCTCCATCTTCCGACGTGAGGATGGGATGATACCGGCAGGCCGCCAAAGCATCATCACGACCAGCAATGCCCCAAAGACCATTATCCGGTAGTCCTGGATTTGGCGGAGCACTTCCGGCAAGCCCTTGAGCACCAGCGCACCGGCGATGACGCCTGGGATGTTACCCATCCCGCCGACGATCACCACGGCCACCACGTTGATGGAAACCATCAAGTTGAAATCCTCCGGTCCGGTGAATACGTTGCGGGAGGCAAATAAGGCGCCGCCCAGTCCGGCAAAGGCCGCACCGATGGCGAATGCCAGCAATTTTTGGGTCAGGGTGTTGATCCCCATGGCACGGGAGACTATTTCGTCTTCGCGCATGGCTTCCCAGGCGCGCCCGACGCGCGAGTTCTGCAGCCGGTTGGTTACAAAAATAACCAGCAAGACTGCCAGGAAGATCAGGTAGACATAATCGCTGCCGCTGTTGAAAGGTTTGCCAAAAAGGGTTGGCGCACCCACGGCGGTCACTCCTTTCGGCCCACCGGTGAAGGGCGTCAGATCGTCACTCTTACTTAAGATGCGGATAATCTCACCAAACCCGAGCGTTACGATGGCCAGGTAGTCACCGCGCATGCGTAGCACCGGCGTACCCAAGAGAAGCCCGGTCAGCGTGGCCAGGATAACTCCGATCGGTAAAACCAACCAAAAGCTCCACATGAGGTGGTGAGGTTGTGGTGCGGTCAGTAATGCCATGGTATAGGCGCCAATGGCGAAAAAAGCCACGTACCCCAGATCAAGCAGACCTGCCAGGCCTACCACTATATTCAAACCCAATCCAAGCAGGATATAGATACCGACAGTGCCGATGGTATAGTTCCAGTATTGCCCGGCCTTCAGAGGTAGCAAGAAAACCAGCACCAGCAGGATGCCGTAAATGATGTAGCGGGTGAAGCGGCTGCCGCGTACCTGTTTGAAAAAAGATTGCTGGCTGATTTTTTCCCGGGTACTATTCCAGCCGACGGCACTCCGCACCCGCCAGCCCCCACGGGCAATCCCGCGACTTAACAAACCGCCCAGGAACCCGGTTACCAGCATGAATACCAGGTAGAAAAGTCCAGCTGGCAAGGGGGGTTTACCGAGCAGGAACTGTTTGACCGCCGCTGGCAGGACTTCGGCCAGGTACATACTCATCCGCACACCGCGTTGGTCCAGAGTACCGACCAGAAGTACCAATCCACATACCAGCAGTCCGTGCACCAGACCGGTGATCAGGCTGCCGAGCAGGGCTGTTCCCCAGGGATCATCGCTCCGGCCCTTATCCCTGCGCGAACCACTGGCGCCTGCGAAAATTCCGATCAGGCCGAGGAAAAGAAGCATGTTCAGCATATGGGGCGTCAGACCCAGGAAGGGGGGCGCAGTTTTGTTGCGAAAGAGATCGGCCAGAATATCTGCCACGGTGCCGGTGAAGCCGATCAGGAAAAGGAAAATGGTGACGATGCCGAAGGTAATCCCGGCGTTCAGCCCAGTTCGCAGTTGTTTTTTCATCACACCTTCTCCTCGGTAAGGATCTCACCGACAATGCCGGTCGGGCGGAAGATCAGAACCAATACCAGGATGGCAAAAGCGATCACGTCCTTAAGCTGGAAGCTGATACCCAGAATGGCGGGTCCAATTGATTCAACCAATCCCAGGAATAGCCCACCCAACATGGCACCCGGAACGCTGCCGATGCCACCCAATACTGCCGCGGTAAAAGCTTTGATGCCGGGTAGGAACCCGACAAAATAATAGACCAGTCCCAGGTGGATGCCCCACATGACCCCGGCTGCCCCTGCCAGAGCACCACTGATGATGAAGGTCCGGCTGATGACACTATCCACGTCGATGCCCATTAACGCGGCCACCGGCTTATTCTCTGCGACTGCCCGCATCGAACGACCCAGACGGGTACGCATGACCAATAAATACAGGCCCAACATAAGCACAATCGATACCACCACAGTCAATACGCCTGTATATGGCAAAATAACTGTTGTGCCTCCTATCGGGAGGTTCCAGCCATCGCCGCGCGTCAGAATGATGGGGTTGTTATAGTCCCGGCGCTGAGCGCCGAAGAGCAGTTGCCCGGCGTTCTCCAGGAAAATCGAAGCCCCGATGGCTGAGATCAATGGCACCAAACGCGGGGCGCCGCGGAGAGGCCGGTAGGCGATTTTTTCGAGAAAAAAGCCGCTCAACGCGGCAATGAATGCACCAACAATAAATGCCAGGAGAACAGCGAGAAACGGATTTGCATCAGAAAAGGAAAATTTAGGGTTTGCCAATGTCGGGGATGGAATGGCTTTAAGGGCTTCAAAGACAAAAAAGCCGCCGAATGCACCGATCATCATGATATCGCCATGCGCAAAATTGATCATGCGCAGGATCCCATATACGAGAGTATAACCAATGGCAATCAATGCGTAGACACTGCCCAGGATCAGACCGGCGATGATGAAACGTGTCCAGGTATCCGCTCCGTAAGTGGGATGGCCGATAAAAACAACATAAAGTCGCCAGAGAAGATATCCAGCGAACAAAATTCCTATAATGGTCTGTACGATCCTATAAATAGTAACCCGCCGCGCGGGTGGTTTTACATTGGGCATAGCCCTTCTCCTCAATACTGGAGTGGTGGTAAAGATAGCGGGGCAAGCGAGGCTTGCCCCGCTATTATTCAATTAAATCATCCGGGTGTTGGCGGAGAACCCCAGATTATTGTGAAACCTCAACCCATTTTCCGCCTTGATCGATGTTGAAGACCGGGATGGTGGCTGAGCATTCGCCAGTGGCGTTGCAGCTGATCTTGCCGGAAAGTCCCTGATAATCCTTGGTGGCACGAACGGCTGCTACCAGGGCAGCCCGTGGGATGTAGAGCTTGCCATCGCCGCCGAGGACAGCCACACTCTCAATGTCTTTGATGAGGACAGCCACTGAGTCGTAGGCGGTCCAAGTGTAAGGGGAGAGCTTGCCAGCCGGTTGGCCGTAGGCAGCCAGGTAGGCGGCATCGAATTTGGTCTTGGCGTCTGTAGCGGGCGGGATGAGCGAAGTGGAGTAAGCGCCTTCACCGTTCGCACCGGTGCGATCCAGGAAGTCCTGTCCAAAGGTGCCATCATCACCAAAGAAGGTGACGCCCGTGAGACCGGCCTGTTTCATCTGGTTGACGATGACAACTGCCTCGGCAGTGTAGCCGCCATAAAAGATCGCCTCGGGTTTCTTGGAGGCAATGTCAGCCAGTACGGCGCTGTAATCCGATTCACCAGGGGTGATGGCCTGGAAGGCCACTACGCTGCCACCCAGGGCTATGAACTTATCACTGACAAGCTGGGCAAGACCCTGGCCATAGGACTGGCCATCGTGCATAACCGCCAGATTCTTGATCTTCAACTTGGTGAAAAGAAAGTCAGATGCGAATTTGCTCTGGGCATCATCCGTGAAGACATCACGGTTGAAGACCTTGGAGTTGAGTGTGGTGATGGTTGGGTTGGTGGCCGAGGGGGACATCATCGGGATGCTGGCGGCTTCGTAAATGGGAATGGCAGCGATGGTCGCGCCGGAGAAGATGTGCCCGGCGATTGCAACCACCTGCGGATCGGCGACCAATTTATTTGCGACCGCGGCGCCGCCTTCGGGCGTGCCACCGTCATCTTCAGCGACCAGCTCGAATGAGAAGCCCTGGAACTGGCCTCCGTCCAGGATGGCCAGTTTGGCGCCCTGGGAAATATCCTGGCCGAATGCCGCGTTGTCACCGGTCATGGGTGCGCCCATGCCAATTTTTATGGTTTTACCGGTTTCGAATACGGCACAGCCGGCGGCATCAGTCGTGCAGACGGCCGGGACGGCGGGAGCGGCGGGTGCCTGGGTTGCAGTAGGAACAAGTACCGGTGCAACTGTAGCAGGTACCTGGGTGGCAGGTGCGGGTGCAGCAGTAGTAGCAGGGGTGCCGCAAGCAGCCAGCACCATGCTGGCGACAAGTAATGCGGCAAAAACAAAGTATAGGCGTTTCATAAAAATGCTCCTCCATTGGGTTGTTTTAATTTGATTGATGTTTCTTGCACGATGATCGAAAAGGTGTAAGCTGGGCGTGTATTTTGATATGTCTGGGGCCACCTCCTTCAGGTAGAACTATCCATCTGGTGATGAGAGCCGATGTCTCCCATCATACTTCTTGAAGCAATTGCTTATGCTCAATTGTATTATTTAAGAGGGATTATCAGTAATTTATCGGCGTATTAAATCGATGATTATTATATAGAATCATCCATTGGTCAAGGTTTTTTGAATATTGATTTTACGGTTGTCACCAGGTGGTGTGTCGCCACAATTTTCTCCGAGGATTTCTGGTTCCAGATAGACAGCCTGGTTAGTGCGGGAAGGGCTTTTCCAGCCACCGGAGCGGGTTCACCTGGACGCCGTTCACCCATATTTCAAAATGCAGATGGGCGCCAGTGACACGCCCGGTGTCTCCAATTTTCCCAATCAATTGGCCTGCCTCGACATGATCACCAGCGGTTACATAAAATTCTGCCTGGTGGTAATATGCGCTGAAAACCCCCTGGCCGTGGTCTATGATCGTAGCATTTCCACGGACGGTCTTCAACCCTGTGAACACCACCACCCCGTCTGCGGCAGCATAGATATCGAATGGATGGGTCTTCGAACAGACCCCATAATCGATTCCGGTGTGAAAACTGATCAGGGCCCCGCCGTTGTAGGAGCGGCGATCGCCATACCACGAGCGGATACAAAATGAACTGTCGACCGGTAATTGGAATACTCCGTTCCAATACTTTTCCGGCGTTACCACGGAAGTCAGGGAAAGCAACCATTGGTCTTCCGGGCCGGTCACCGCCGGGTCGATCGTGGACGGGTCCACCTCCAAGGCCGGGTCGTTCGGAAAATCGGCGGATCTCACCAGGACCATTTGCTCGAACGACTGTATTGACCCTTCCGCCTCGGTGACTTTCAACTGCAACGGATACAAACCCGGAGCCAGCATGGCGTGGACACCTTGCAGGGCCAGCCGGGTGGTGGCATCCGTATCAAAGAAATGTAAAGGTTTATCCACCAGCATGCCGCCCAGGGTTACGGTGTGTGAAGTGACGACTTTAATCTGGACGGTGGATCCCTGTATGAGCGGCAATGGGTCCAGTTCTGCGGACACGATGGCAGCCGGCAGTCCCGAGGGAGCGGCAGTGGATGTTCCGGAGGGAAGATAGAGGATGTCACCGGGCAGGCCGGCAGCCGGTGCAACGAGGCCATTGATCTGTGCGATCGTCCAGGGATCGCTGTCTGCCTTGACCGCCATTTCCAACAGGGTTTCTTCTTTTCCCAACGTGGCGCGGGCGTTCCAGGGCGACTGATTGTCCTGCTGCAAAACAATGAGCTCGTAACCAACATACAGCTCGGTGGGGCTGACAATGTGGTTTATCTTACGCAGGAGGGCCGGGTCAACCCGATATTGGCGGCTCAGGCTCTCCAGGGTTTCGCCAAAGGGCACTGGCGTGGTGACCAGTGTCCCGGACAAACCCTCCAGCCCGGGGATGACCAGCCTGTCACCGACGAAAATATCCTGCGTGGTCATATTGTTTACCGCCTGGAGGTCGTTCACACTGACATTGAAGCGACTGGCGATCCCCCAGAGCGTATCGCCCTCTTGAACAATGTAGGTGGGACCCGGAGAAGGGGTGGGAGTCTGGGCGGAGGCAGGGAAGGCTGAAAAGATCAGCAGCGACAATAGGATTAAAGCCGCGATTCGTTTATGCATTATGGCTGGCTTTTATTTTCAAAGCGGATTTTTTCATAAAACAGGATGGTTTTTCTTTTTTACGACCCTGGGAGGTCGCATGATCGGATTAAGTTTACCATATATAGGATTCTTATTGATCTCATAAACCGGAACGCTGCATGGTAAGTACTAACGAGGGATTTGATGCCTTTACAGGCGAGCTGCCAACAAGCATCCAGGTTGATCATGAAGATTGAAATGCTCCTTTATCTTCCTGCAGTCTGAATTTATTAGAACTTTGTATAATATATTCCCCGAATCTGGCCTAGAGATGCATAGGTTGGTATAATCTGTTCCTACGGACTGGAGGTCCATGTGAAATCACGTAATCAATCCTATATTATTTATCTGCTGTTATTCATCGCGATCGTGGCCATGGTCTATTTTAATATTCAAAAACAGCCAAATGCGCAGGGACCATTAACCATCAGCCAGGTAGCGCAGCAGGTTGAAGCTGGTAAGGTTGCCCGAATTACAGTTAAAAATGACAACAGCTTGACCATCATATCTGCAACCGACAGCACGATTGAGCAAGCCGCGCGTGCAGAACCCGGGAACACAGTCGTCTCGCAACTACTGGCCCTGGGTGTTACAACCGACCAGCTGTCGAAAGTTGCCATCGAGGTCACTCCCCCGAGTCCATGGGCGGGTTTATTGACCCTGGCATCTTACTTTGTACCAGTGCTCTTGTTTGGCGTATTCTTCTGGTTCATTTTCCGCCAGGCGCAAGGCAGCAACAACGCTGCAATGGCTTTCGGCAAGTCGAAAGCACGCATGTTCAGCGGGGAACACCCCACCGTCACATTTGAAGATGTCGCAGGGATTGATGAGTCCAAAGAAGAACTCAAAGAGGTGGTTGAGTTCTTAAAGGAGCCGCAGAAGTTCATCCAGCTGGGTGCGCGCATCCCCAAGGGTGTCCTGCTGGTTGGTCCTCCTGGAACCGGCAAGACCCTGCTTGCCAAGGCTGTATCCGGTGAGGCGGGAGTACCTTTTTTCTCGATCTCCGGCTCGGAATTCGTTGAGATGTTCGTGGGCGTTGGCGCCAGCCGCGTGCGCGACCTGTTCGATCAGGCCAAGCGCCACAGTCCCTGTATCGTCTTTGTGGATGAGATCGATGCAGTTGGACGCCAGCGCGGTGCAGGCCTGGGCGGCTCACATGATGAGCGCGAACAGACCCTCAACCAGATGCTGGTCGAGATGGATGGTTTCGATACCGATACCAACGTTATTGTTGTGGCTGCCACCAACCGGCCGGATATCCTCGACCCGGCCCTGCTGCGTCCTGGACGTTTTGACCGACGCATCACCCTGGATCGTCCCGACATGCGCGGACGGGAGGCCATCCTGAAAGTGCATGCGCGCGGCAAGCCCTTCGAACCCAGCGTAGACCTGGCCACTATTGCCCGCGGTACGCCCGGTTTTGTCGGCGCGGACCTGGAAAACCTGATCAATGAAAGCGCCATCCTGGCTGCCCGGCGCAATAAAAAAGCCATCGGCCAATCGGAAATGGAAGAAGCCATCGAACGGGTTGTGATGGGTCCGGAGCGCAAGAGCCGCCTGATCAGCGCCGAAGAAAAGCGCATCATTGCTTATCATGAGGCCGGTCACGCCGTGGTGGTAACCGCCATCCCGGAAGCCGACCCGGTGCAGAAGATCACCATCGTCGGGCGGGGACAGGCAGGTGGGGTGACCTGGTTCCGTCCGGAAGATGACCGTGTGTTGACCTCGCGCAAGAAACTGGTTGCGCAACTGGCGGGAGCCCTGGGCGGACGGGTTGCCGAGGAGATCGTTTTTGATGACATCACCTCCGGGGCATCCAATGACCTGGAGCAGGTCACAAAAATGGCGCGTGCCATGGTCACCCGCCTGGGTATGAGCAACGCATTGGGATCGATGGTCTACGGTCAGAAGGAGGAACTTATCTTCCTGGGCCGCGAGATTTCCGAACAACGCGATTACTCCGAGGCCATTGCCGAACAGATCGACCGCGAAGTCCGCAAGCTGGTGGATGAAGCCTATGACCAGGCGACCGGGATTTTGAATAAATACCGCGGGCAATTGGATGCAGTTGCCACCAAACTGCTCGAGGTTGAGTCGTTAAACCGAGAGGAATTCGAGAAGATCTTCCCGCCCCCGTTCCCAAAGAAGAGCGGCACGCCGCAGGCGGTGGAAGAATAGAAACCAAAAAACGTAAATCGTTATTGGGTATTCGTTATTCGGTATTCGTTATTCGTAAAAGGAAGAGCCTCCAAACTGGGGGCTCTTATCATTTACGAATTACATTTCACAAATTATGAAGGACGTTTTTCCTGTTCAATCAACGCTCTTTTCAGAATTTTCCCCACCGTGGATTTTGGTAATTGCTGGCGGAATTCCACTTCGGTCGGGACTTTAAATGAAGCCAGCCGCTCCCGACACCAGGCCTGGATCTCGGTGCTGGTTAGCGTTACGCCAGGTCTCAACACCACCCAGGCCTTGACGGTTTCCCCGCGGTATGCATCCGGGATGCCGGCCACGGCAACCTCCGCCACGCCCGGATGGGCACTGATGACCTGCTCCACCTGGTGCGGCCAGACTTCCATCCCGCCGGGTTTGATGAGTTCCTTCTTGCGGTCAACAATGTAGAAATAACCCTGTGCATCCATGCGGGCGATGTCACCGGTGTAGAGCCAGCCGTTGCGTAAGGCAAGATCGGTTTCCCCGGGCATGTTGTGATAGCCCTGCATCACTTGCGGACTCCGGATGACCAGCTCACCGGCCTCGCCGACCGGCATCCCGGTGAGGCCATCCTCCAGGCTTATAATCCTGGCGTCCACATCCGGGAGGGGCAGCCCGACAGAGCCGAAGCGGTTTTCGCCCTGAACGGGATTGCAGTGGGTGGCGGTGGGGGCTTCGGAAAGTCCGTATCCCTCCACTATGCGCCCTCCGGTGAGCCTCTCAAATTTCTCCTTGGTCTGTTCCATAAGGGGAGCGGAGCCGGAGATGCAGGCCTTGATGCTGGTCAAATCGACCTTCCCGGCAGTTACATCCGGGGCATTGTTGATGGCATTGTAGAGCGTGGGGGCGGCCGGAAAATAGGTGACTCTATGCATTTGGATGGAAGCCAACAAGTTCGGGATGTCACGCGGGTCGGGAATGATCACCAGGGTGGCGCGCATGGCCATGCCCAGCAGCATCCCGCAGACCATGCCGTAAATGTGGTAGACCGGCAGGGCCAGCAGAAAGATTTCTTTTTCCTCCTCCAGCGTGGACATCCAGACCTTGAACTGTAGGGCGTTCGCCACCAGGTTGCGGTGACGGATCACGGCGGCCTTGGCGATGCCGGTTGTCCCACCGGTGTACTGGAACAGGGCGATATCGTTGGGGGTGATGGAGGTTTCAGAGATGAATGAGGTGCCTGAGGTATCTGAGGTGCCTGAGGATACAAAGGTTCCAGAGGCGCCAAAGGAGCCAAAGGTTTCGTCAGGTTCGGGATTATTAATGCGTTGTGGGAAGCGAGTCGCTACGAGGAGATCATTTAATTTTTTATCACCAGGTAGAGGAGCGTTTTCTCCAGCCACGATGATCTGGCGGATATTGGTTTCAGGTTGGGTGACCTTGAGGCGTTCATAGAGCAAAGCAGCGCAGAAGACCGTTTCCACCCCGGAGTCATTGACCTGGTGGATGATCTCGGGCGGTGTATAGAGCGGGTTGATTGCCACGACAACGGCTCCGGCTTTCAGGATGGCAAAGTAGGCCAGCACGAACTCCGGGCAGTTGGGCATGAAGATGCCGACACGGTCCCCTTTGAGGGTGCCGAGACCGGTCAGCGCGGCGGCCAGACGGTCGGTCTGGGAGGCTACCTCCCGGTAAGTATGGGTTTCCTCACGATAGATCAAGCAGACACGCTGCGGGCACAGCCGGGCGGCCTCATCCAGGAAATGGAAGACCGGCACGGCGGGGTAGTCGAGGTAGGGTGGAACGCCGGGATCGTAGTGGGAGAGCCAGGGACGGGAAGTCATGGGAAGAGTATAGCGGAGAGGGGAGGCAAAGTCAACCAATGGGTGGACGTGGCCAAACCGAATGAGTGGATCTACCGCGATTTGGGGTGACAAATTCATGCTAAAATAGCATTTAAGGAAAGTTACGATGAAACGCGACGAAGTAATTCGAATTCTTGCGAGCAAGCGTGCCGATCTTTCCAATCAGTTTGGAGTTCGGACGCTAACACTTTTTGGATCGGTTGCTCGGAATGAAGCCACTTCATCCAGTGATGTGGACCTGCTGGTTGAGTTCAACCGTCCGGTTGGTCTGTTTGGCCTGTTTGCGCTACAAAACCATCTGGAAGACCTGTTTGGTTGCCCGGTGGACCTGGGGACGCCCGAGAGCCTAAAACCACGTTTGAAGGAACGCGTTCTACGGGAGGCGATCCGTGTCGCTTAGGGATTGGAAGGACCGGGTCCAAGATATTCTGGATGCCATCGCCGAAATTCGGGCTTTCACGCATGAAATGGATTTTCAAGCTTTCGCGAACGATGCAAAAACGCTCAAGGCAGTTGAATTGGATTTTATTGTCATCGGAGAGGCAGCTAATCAAATCCCTGACGAAGTCGAAGGTGGAAATCCACAGGTGCCCTGGCTGCTCATGCGGGCCATGCGCAATCGGCTTGTGCACGTTTATTTTTCGGTCTCGGCACAATTGCTATGGGATACCATCCAGAACGACTTGCCTTCCCTGGTTCCCCCCTTGGAAGCTCTTCTTGTAAAAAAGTAACTTATACCGTCACCCCGAAAGTTCTATCAGGCGACTGGTTTAGCCGGTGCAAACGACCGAGAATTTTGGGTGGTGTTTCTCGTGATTTCGTACATTTTTCTTGCCGGGGATCAAGTGTGTCGCACTTATGCAGGTGGTCAGGTGAATTAAAGTATCCACTCGCTGGCGAGCGAAGACCGGCACGGCGGGGTAGTCGAGGTGAGGCGGAACGCCGGGATCGTAGTGGTTGAGCCAGGGATGGGAGGTCATGGGAAGAGTATAGCGGGTTGAGTGTTTACTGTCAAAGCGATTCTCTCTAAAGTAATGACGGCCATTCCCGCCTGAATAATTTCAAAAGCCATCTTTGTTCTGAAAGCCCAATTCTCAGCATCCAAATCGTAATTTGCAGCATAATTTGGTGATGCCAGGCCGTCGACCGAGATGGTTTCCACTTGAAAACCAGATTGCCATAACTTCATGACCCACTCAGAATCAGTACACCAGGAACAGCTTGTTTTACAGTTATCCATCAAGAATTCGGCTGCTTTCCTGCTAAATCCGCGTGATCCGCCTCCCAAGTCAACAGCTTTACCTAAAATATATGAAAAAAACGTGTTAACGATCCTCTCCGTCTGCTGAATTGCCTTTGGATGCGTCTCAATTGCTTTTTCCGTCCGCCCAATGATCAGGCAATCTGTCTTCATAATTTGAGGCACAGTTTCTCGCCATTCGGTAGGTTCGATATCAACCCAATATAACAATCTATCCAAATCTGTATAATGTACATATTCCGCAGAGGTGGTCAAGGCTTTTTGAATGGCTGAGAACCTACCTTGTGACCAATCTCGATTAATAACGACAAGCACTTTCGGGAGCGATTTGAGAATTTCCAACTCTTTTGGAGGCACATCGGGTGGAATGGACAGAATTATTGTTTCGTAGAATTCTGTTAGTTTTGGTAGCAATCTCTGAAGATGTGGCAATTCTCTTTGTGGGTATCCTGTTGACGCCAAAACAATGCTCATTGTATATCCCTGTAAATGATGGACTTTTTCACAGCCCAACTATATCAAAATTTTCGATTCCACCCTTCAATTACTGGTAGCCAGTCAATCATAAATCTCTTCTTCTGTCATTACGTCCATGCCTATTTTCTTACACAATCCGGTAAAAACACCAGTTCCATCCACCAGCCGGTCGGTAAAACTGCCATCGTAAATTTTCCCGGAACCGCAGGAGGGCGAACGGGCTTTCAGGATGGCCTTTTTGGCTCCGACCATTTGGGCTATTTTTATGGCTTCCTGGGCGCCGCGCATGAATTCAGCAGTCACATCGACGCCATCTTTCCGGATAACTCGATCGCCGATCAATTCAGCCGGAAGCCGCGGGGTGGGCAGACCGCCCAGTTGTTCCGGGCAGAGCGGGAGCGCCTGCCCTTCGGCGACCAGGCTGATGACCTTTTTGCACGGTTTGGCGGCTCCATCATAGCGGCAAGCTACACCGGCCAAACAGGCACTGACGATGATCATAATTTCTCCTCTTGTTTGAGCCAATTTAGCGCCCCCAACCCAGCGGCGCGCCCGGTGGCAAAACAGGCGGTCAGCAGGTAGCCGCCGGTGGGGGCTTCCCAATCCAGCATTTCCCCGGCGCAGAAGACACCCGGGAGTTTGTGCAGCATCAAGTGGTCATCCAGCTCTTCGAACCTGACCCCGCCGGCACTGCTGATGGCTTCCTCCAGCGGGCGTGGGGCCAACAATGGGACGGGCAAATCCTTGATGTCTGATGCCAGCTTTTCGGGATCAGCGAAATCTGTCCTTGGGCACAAACTCCCACAACAACCCGGCCTTGACACCCTTGAGGCCGACCGATTTTTCAAGATGGCTTGCCATGGAGCGTGAGCCGCGCGGGCGGGAAAGCCGTTCCAGCAACCTTTCGTGCGTCCAGCCGGGAGCCAGGTCCAGGTGGATGACGGTGCGGCCGCTGGCCTCGATCTCATTTCGAAGGAGGGCCGAGCAAGCATAAATCAGGCTGCCCTCCAGCCCGGTTTTGGTGATGACGAATTCCCCCGGCTGGTGAAAGGTATTCGCTTGTGAGTCTGTGAAGGACAAAGCCACCGATTTTAAAGGATGACCAGCGAAGCGGGTACGAAAGTGTTCGCTCCAGTCGACGTCAAAGCCGCAGTTGGAGGGTTTCAACGCGGCGACCGCCACGCCGCGGCCAGCCAGCAGCGGGACCCACGCGCCGGTGGACCCGGTGATGGGCCAGCTGCCGCCACCCAGTGCCAGGATCACTGCATCCGCCTGGACTGAGATCTCACCGCCAGGGGTAGCGAAGCGCAGGGAGTTGTCGGCGTTCCAGCCGAGCCAGGTGTGGCGAAAGTGGAAGATTATGCCGGATGTCCGCAGGCGAGCCAGCCAGAGGCGCAGCAGCGGAGCGGATTTCATCCCGACCGGGAAGACCCGGTTCGAGCTCCCGACGAAGGTTTCAACACCCAATCCTGCCGCCCAGAGGCGCAACTCGTCCGGGCCGAAGAGGCGCAGCATGGGTTCAAGCTGTGCACGCCGCATCCCGTAATGCTCCAAGAACTGCTCAAATGGTTCGGAATGGGTCAGGTTCAGCCCGCCTTTGCCGGCCACCAGGAACTTGCGCCCGGCGGATGGCATGGCATCGTAGAGATCCACCTGCGCCCCAGCCTGGACCAGTACTTCCGCGGCCATCAGGCCGGCAGGTCCGCCGCCGATCAGCGCGACCAATTTGCGTTGCATGAAAGGAAGCGAAATCCTTGAAAATGGAAGATTCGGACTGGAAGGTTCATGTGAATCCGGGATGTCTAGCCTCCCATCAAACCGAGGAATTTTCTTTTGACAGGCGGATTTACCTTGAGAACTGCTTTTTCAACTTCTTCACAGAATTTTTGGGCGGCCAATTCCGGACCCATCCGCAAGTTCCCCCGCACACTCTCCTTGGTATTATTGACGAAGCCGGATACTTCCAATTCCATTTCATTTGTCCCTCTGGCGACAAATGCCTTGACGCGGATCATTTTGAACCTGGCTCCATTTATCACTGTCCCCGATCGATCTCCATTACGTGCCCAAATAAACCATTCCGATGTCAGCAGCGTGGCAAGATGGCTGGTCGTATCGAGATCCTCATTGAGAAGGGGATCCAGAAAGATCGCCAACCTACCCAAGTCACGTTTTTGCGAGATGGTCTCAATGCACAGTTGAGTTTCAGTTTCCGGATCTCCCAACTGGTGCTTCTGAAAATAATCCTGGATTGCCTGGTACAAGCCGGGTTGGACTTGAGCCACTGGACATTGCCTGGTTGTGCGAACATAACCGCTCATAAGATTTCCTCTCAGGTTACTATTCCAAGCCGATGATTGGAATAGGTTATTTACTTATCCAATCTGCTTGATGAATACCCGGCGGCGCTTGTGCTGGCGGGTCTCGAAATATTTCCATTGTCCCTGGACGAGGTGGTTGGTCTCCAGTTCGGGGTTGGTCTCGATTTTTTTGACACCAATTTTACGAAAGACTTCATACATGCTGTTCATCAGGATGGCATTGGCACCCGATCCGCGGTATTCTGATTTGACTGCCACCAGGTACAGGTCGGCGCGATCGTTCCTCTTGAGGGCTTTCAGCAGGTGGATGAAACCAAATGGGAATAGCCTCCCGTGGCTTTTCTGCAATGCCCGGGAAAGAGAAGGCAGGGCGACCCCAAAGGCAACCATCTCATTCTTCTCATTGTAGACCATTGGCACGAAGTCCGGAGTGACAAAACCAAAATACTGGGCGATATAGCCTTCCACCTGTTTGGGGGTCAGCGGGACAACACCATAGAGGTCCTTGTATTCATTTTCGAACAATTGGAACAGCTCTTTGGCACGCTGGAAGAGTTCCTGCTTGTTGCGCAGTTCGAGCAGCCTGAATTTATTGCGTTTCATAACGATATTGGCCATGCGGGCGATCTTCTCGTCCGGTTCGGCGGGCATGCTGATCTCATATTCCACCCAATCTACATCCTTGGCGTATCCGAGCTTTTCCAGATGGACGGGGTAATAAGGATGGTTGTAATAGGTTGCCATGGTCGCCAGTTCATCGAAGCCTTCCACGAGCATGCCTTCGCGGTCCATATCGGTGAATCCCAGCGGGCCGTGGACGGCGGTCATGCCGGTCTCTTTAGCCCAGGCCTCCACGGTCTGGAGCAGGGCAGCGGATACCTGCGGGTCGTCAATGAAATCCAGCCAACCGAAGCGCAGGTAGCGCTGACCCCATCTCTCAATGTGGGGATGATTGAGAATGGCAGCCACCCGGCCAACGATGGCGCCGTTGCGAAATGCCAGCCAGTAACGCGCCTCGCAGGTCTCAAAAGCGGGGTTTTTGTCCTTACGAAGCGTGTTCAGATCATCCGAAACAAGATTAGGGACCCAATACTGGTTGTTGCGATAGAGCGTGAAGGGGAAGTGAATGAAAGCCTTCAGGTCTTTGAGCGAGGTAACTTCTTTGATAGACACATCCATGTAGTTTCACTTTCGGTGGATCAATTCTCTCTGAGCATCAGGATTTCTTAAAGAGAATTTATTATTGAGATTTCAGGTGCAACTGTATCCTAACGACTGAAGTCGTTACTACAGCTTCTCCTTAAGGTTATCCTTCAGCTTCTCCATTCTTTTGAGTATAGCATGGACTTAAGCATGTACTGCAAGAAAAGCGCGGATGGTTTTCTCAATCTCTTCGAGCTTTGCCTTCTCCGCATCGAACCAGTGAATGGATGGGTCACCCGATTTGAACCAGTTGGCCTGCCTGCGGACGAAAATACGCGTCCGGCGGCGCATCTCGGTTTTGGCCTGTTCCATATTCAAGCGACCTACCAGAACACCAACGGCTTCCCGGTACCCTATGGCTGACATGGTCGGCAGGTCCGGCGAACAACCTGAATCGATCAAATGCTGCACTTCGTCGAGCAGGCCTGCGGCGAACATGGCCTCGATGCGGGCATCCAGGCGCGCGTAGATCTCCGGGCGTGGACGGCTCAGCCCAATGGTCAGGAGGTGGTAGGGGCTCTCAACCTGACCGCGCTGCTCGGAGAATTTGATGCCTGTCAGGCGGATGACTTCCAGCGCGCGGATCGTCCTGCGCACATTGCGCGGATCAATTTTTTCGGCTGCAGCCGGGTCAAGCTCCTGGAGTTCTTCATATAGTTCGTGATAGCCATTGGATACGGCCCTGGCCTCCAGTTCAGCCCGCAGGCGCATGTCCGGAACTGCAGCTGGAGGATTCCAACCATGCGTCACCGCATGGATATATTGTCCTGTCCCACCGACAAGAAAGGGCAAATGCCGGCGCGCATGGATACCGACAATGGCTTCGGCGGCAGCCTGTTGGAAAAGAGCCAGGCTCCAGGTCTCGCATGGATCAGCCACATCGATCAGGTGATGCGGGACACCCCGGCGTTCCTCCAGCGTGGGCTTGGCGGTGCCAATGTCCATGCCCCGGTAGAAAAGACGGCTATCCGCCGAGACGATCTCGCCCTGCAACCGTCCAGCCAGTTGGATGGAAATGGCGGTTTTGCCAACTGCAGTTGGCCCGACGATCACGATCAAGGGAGATTTGGACCCTAACGGTCTTAAGAGACCTTTAGATCGCCTAACAAAACTGCTTTCGCCGCCGTGCCACTGCGTGGTACGGTCCTCGGCGGCGAGGACGCCTCCCGGAGCGGGGTTTTGATAGGGGTTCTTAGGGTCGGATGGATTATGAGATGACATTTTCAAAATGGACAATCTCAGGCTTTCCGCCGGTTTTTCTTTCGATGGCAATTACATCAAACTGCCAGCTTTCACTACTTTCTGGATGCGCCTGGAGGTACTCTTCAGCGGCAGAAAGCATAGCGGCCTGTTTCCGCAATGTGACGGACTCTTCCGGGTACGCAAAGGCATGCGAACTGCGCGTTTTCACCTCGACGAAAATGAGGGCGGCCTCCTTACCGGCAACGATATCGATCTCTCCGTGAGCTGTATGGATATTGCGAGCGAAAATGGCGTAGCCTTTGCTTTCGAGGTAACGGGTGGCAAGCTCTTCACCCCATTGGCCGATGGCTTGTTTTTTTGTGGTCATGTACGCAGCTTTTCCACCAGGTTGCGGATTTGGAAACCCAGCCCGCGGCGATGCCGGGTGAACTCCGACAGGAGGCTTTCGTAACGCTTAAGCATGACCTGGGTGGTGTGCTCTATGGCGAATTCACTGGAGGCTTTTTGGGCAGCCGCACCCAGGCGGCGCCTCAGATCGCCATCCAGGCAAAGTCGGGTCAGGTGGGCAGCAAAGGCGGCCTGATCCTGGCTGGAAAGCAAGCCGGTAACGCCATCTTCCACCGTGTCACCCACACCGACTGAATGGATGCCCAACACGGGAAGCCCGGTGGCCATTGCTTCGATGACAGAAAGGGGATGCACCTCTGACACCGAGGCGGTTACAAATACATCACCCATGGCAAGGTAACGCGGCAATTCATTATAGGGCAGCATGCCTGTGAAATGAATGCGGTCGGGTGCGCACGCCAGGGCTGCCAGTTGTTTAAGCCGCTCCTCTTCCGGCCCTCCGCCGATTACCAGGAGATGGGCATTTTTGATGGCCTCAGCAGTGCCTGAAAATGCCCGGATGAGAAAATCCAGGTTTTTCTCCGGTCCAAGCCGCCCGGCATAAACAAGCAGGATATCCTCTTCCCTGAACCCGAAATCCTGCCGGCAATCCGGGCAGGGGGTACAGAAGAGCTGGAGGTCCACTCCGTTGGGAATAATTTCGATCGGACTACTGACACCCAACTTCTTTAATACTTCTCCCATCCCGACTGAAGGTGATATTACAAGATCCACCGCCTGGCAAAAGGTAGGCATGTATGTCTGCAGGAATGTATCGCTGATCTCCACCGGTAGAAATGGCAGATAAGCCTGGGCATACAAGTCATAACGTGTGTGATTGGTGAAGACGATCGGGATACGTAATGGACGACAGTAGCGCAGTGCCAACCTTCCACTGAGAAAAGGATGATGGACATGCACCAGGTCCATGGTCTGGAGCAGGGCTTTGGCCCGGCGATTGTAGCGAAAACTCAGGAAGAAGCCGCTATCTGTAAGTGGAAAACCAGGAGAACGCACCACGCGTTCTTCATCGTCTGCATAATCCATATCTCCAAAGGTAAATATAAAAACCTCATGCCCGGCCTTTTCAAGATATTCCTTGTTCAGGGAGATGTAGTTGGTAACCCCACTGACATGCGGCTTGTAGGCGTCGGTCATCATGGCGATACGCATCCTGCAGCTCCTTATCTTTCACTCGATCTCATGAATTTCCTGGGACCCATGGTAAGTCAAGCAAGATGGCCTGTCAAGGTGGGGTATAATAATATTCCCTGGAAGCATCTTCCAACAGTATGCCCACACGGGTAATCTCATTTCAAGGCAGTCTATGGCAGTCGTTCCTCTAACTTTGTCTCCAGATTACTGGCAGACTTTTTCCCTTGGCAAGAAAGACCTCGAATTCATCAGCAATCATCTTTTTGAGAATGAAATTCCTCTCAATGAGGCGGAACTTGTTCCAATCCTGGTTGAAGAGCGCATCCGGGAAGAGCGCGATGCCCTGATCCAGCAGCAGAAATCGAGCGGCAGGATATATCTTCCTGAAGAACGTTATCAGGTGGGTGAAAAGGTGGTATTTCCAGCGCTGGACTGGAAGAAAGGCAAAGTAACCGGCATCCGCCCGAGCGTGAATCCCACCTTGGGGGAATTTGACGTCATCACAGCAGAATTCGAGGATGGGAGTGCACGCATGTTTGCGGCCGGATTGGTTGATCACAAGCTAAATCGACCGGTTGAAATTCCCGCCGATGACCAGCTGCTCAACCCAACGAACGTTCTCAATGCCCATGGCCCGGAACTCGAACAAAAAATGACCGCCGCGTTGACCGAAGATAAAGGCCTGGTGCAGGTGGCTGGGCGATGGTTCCCGCGGGCTTTATTGGTGGATGTAAATGTCGGCCATCTGAACCTGGCGGAGGCCGTACTTGATGAAGCGGGAGGCAAACCTTTGCCGACCAATGCGCTGATCGAGCAGGTGGAACTACCCGGCGATGTGAACCCAAAGCTGATCGAATTCTCGCTGAACTATGCTCTGCAGGAGGATGGACGATTTGATGAAGTAGGCCCGGCGGGTGAAGTGCTGTGGTTCCTGAAGCGCCTGGAGCCGGAAGATGTACAGCAAATCCCGGTTCCTTTACGATATATTGCCATCCCCTACGATCGCTCGAAGATGACACCACAGATGCTGGCGCTCGAATCTGAACTGGATGATGAACTTGCTCCGGGTGAAGCGCTCTCCAAAGAGACAGATGAAGTTGTGATCAGCTTGAGTTATCCGCATTGGCGGGCTGGAACGCTACCGGTTTCGGCGCGTGTGCGGGGATTGTTCCCCACTGCCTACTACTCCCAGCGCGTGCGCTTCTCCCTGATGGATGGCCTGTCGCATGAAGAGATGCCTGCCTGGGTGGTGCGCCAGCACGGCTATGTTGTCGGCCTGGGCAAATTCTATCAAAAATACGGATTGATCCCCGGCAGCCTGATCTCTGTGGCAAAGGGGAAGAAACCGGGACAAGTGATTGTCACAGCCAAAACACGCCGCCCGATGCGCGATTGGGTGCGGACAGTACTGGTCGGCAGCGACGGCGGAATCGTCTTTGCAATGTTGAAGCAGAACATCACAGCTGATTTCAATGAGCGGATGGTGATCGCAGTCCCAGATGTTTCCGGCGTCGACGAAGCCAGCAACCAGGCAACCACACGCGGCCTGTCCTTTGAGCCGCTGGTTGTCGATGTGATGCGCGAGTTGGTGAAACTGAACGTGCAGGGCCATGTCCATGCCCAGGAGTTATACTCAGCTTTGAATATAGTCCGCCGCTGCCCGCCAGGACCATTATTGAACTACCTGGTGAGTGATCCGAAATTCAAGCATGTGGGCGATCTACACTTTCGGATGGCAGAACTGGAGGACGCGGATGAGTGAATTGAAGAAATTCTCCCTGGTCAAGCCGACCGTGCAGATGCCTTTCCACATCGATTTCGACTGGTGGCGGGCCCACGATGAGAATTGGCACGTTGCTTTGATGAGCATGCTGTGTACGGAGCACCAGCAAGCCTTTACCAGCCTATCGGAAGGCCAGATGATCGATTGGGTTGACCCGGAAACGGCTGAAGTCCGCCAGATGGACGGATTACAATATATCCTTATCCAGCACTGCGCCCGGCAGGAAGGTTTCTTGGATGAACACACCGTGATGGTGGAAGCAATTTTCCGCCTGCTTCTGGCAAATGGGAATTCGCCCATGTCAGCGGAAGAACTGGGCGCCCAGCTCAAACGCCCAGCGGATATAATATTAAAAACGATCGCCGGACCACGGGTATATAGAGGCCTGCGGCCGTACGTGATGTAAAAGATGCCCCTGTAGCTCAATCGGACAGAGCACCTGCCTTCTAAGCAGTAGGTTGTGGGTTCGAATCCCGCCAGGGGCATATGATTTAGACAAAACCAGTCAGAATACCTTAGATATTGAGGATTTTCTGGCTGGTTTGCGTTTTGAATAGAGGGGAAAATTTGAGAAACTCCCAATTTGTTTAAAAATGATAGACATCAGAAATTAATTTCACTGATTCTTTATCATTATATTGTAAAATACTTGAGTACAGAATCATCTCATTGTGGTGGGATTCATCCACAAGTCGGGGGCGAGCATCATTCGGTGCTCCTTTTGAGTACGGATGCTTCAATGTTAGCGATCTGCGCGAGCCGGGATGCCGTATCCTGAAGCGGCTTGAGGGATACATCTGCGCCAGAATAGCGTTCATAGTAACCGAAAGGATTGTCAAGATCCCTGATTAGTATTAAGAGAAAAATCATCAGATACGAGATAATACCTACAAAAAACAATGACTCGTAAAACGGCTCGATTTTGGCCAATATGAGCCCGGCGCAGAGAAAAACGGTGGTGATATCGGCCAGTAAATAGCCAGCAGAAACGAAGGATGTTTCTCGAATAGAATGACTGCGGGTCAAGGTGCGCCTGAGATTACTCTGCTCTTGCTTCAGCCGCGCCACCAATGTCCCTTGAGTCCATTGTTCCATCATTGCAAACTGGGGGGTCAGATCGTTCACGTGCTCCATCAATTCTGTTGAATAGTGCTTCTTATGGAACCAGCTCAGAATATCGTCGCTCAATTGTGACAGAAGGATCAGGCACGAACTGACGGTGGCTTCAGGTTTCGCGATTCTGATACCGGACACTTCTTGCGCCAAATTCTCCAGGCATGCGCTCAACTCGCCTGGGATGCGCTCGCTTTCCTTGAAATCCGAAAGCACGCCGCTGAGAAGAAACCCCATTAAAAAAACGTTGGCAGCAACGATCCCAGAGAATAATGGGTTGATTGAAATCACTTCCCATCCTAAAAAATGAACAACGAGTTTCGCACTTACAACTACAGCAACGATTGCGCCTACTCGCAGCAGAAGACGATATTGGTTATTGATCTTCATGAAAACTCCGGTTAACTATACAGTTTGGATTGAGCCCAGATTTCTGGAAACCGTGACTGGCTCAATCCATGAGAACATGACCAGCAAGAAGGACAGATATAAGAATTCCCGAGACTACCAGGCTGACGTGGAAACGGTAAATTCCTTTTAGCAATTTCGGGGATACCTTCGATGCGATCCGCAACTTTATGATCAATCCTGTTGCTACAAGGATCCCTGCAATAATTAATCCCCATTCCGGTAATGGGTTTGGGCAGGAGGAGATTCGTAGATGCACAGTTGCCACAACCAAAGCAAGGATGCTCAGGTAGGTATGTAAAGGCATAAAATATTTCTTATTCATACGGGTATATGATTCAAGCAATCCTTTCAGGCGCGGCCGGAGGGATACCCGACGGCTGACGAGTCTGGCTGTCAGGTTAAATACAACCGGCAGGCAGGCGATCCCAAAAAACCATCCTGAAGTTTGCCCAGTGAACTCATTTCCTTCGTTCTCCTGGTTTCCTCTTCCCAAAAACGAAAATGGTAATTGGGAGTTGAACTCTGCGATGTTTATTCCATCCTCGCCAGCCTCATCAAGTAACAGAACCAGTAACCCCATCCCGGCAGCCATCAGAATAAACAACCCGATGAGGATCCCGCCAAACAGAAGAAGATATTTCGAAGCAGTCATCATAACCTTCCTTTCTACTCTATTAGGTCTATCAGGCAAAAACCCCAACGCACCAGGAGCCGATCATCACCAGCCCTGTCGCAAACCGGGCTACAAATCCCCAGGCAAATCCAACCAGCAATCCTCGCATACTGGCTAATGCTTTTTTCGTGTCTTTCGAGCGGAGCCATTCAATCCCGAAGAGCGCCAACAACCCTGCCAGGATACCGCCCAGGATGGGAACTACAAAGTTCCCGGCGATGGCCACAGCCAGCACAATCAATATCACCCACCAGGGAGCACCTTCCCAGTGAGCATATGCCCTCATCAGCACATGTTTGGCGAGTTCACCATACTTTTCCGCGAGAACGCGTTGCCAGACAGATAAACCGTGCGCTTCCGGGAAAGGCCGCCTAATAAGCCGGAAAATCTCTATTCCAGCCGCGAAAGCCAAAATAGCTAGAGGAAAATTTTTCTTGTGAACCATGTGTTTTTACTTTTTATCTCTGCGTACAGGAATAGCTGATTATTTTTCGTTGATATCGCGCATGGATATTTCATCATCGATTGGCTCGAGATGAGTGTGGATAACTGCCTCCCCAAAGGCAGCGCGGATGTCGCCTTCAAAATCTTCGGCAATATGGTGGGCATCGTGAACAATCCAAGTACCGGGAACCAGTATGTGAACGGAGAAAAAGCGCCATGAGGCAGCCTGGCGCGTACGCAGGCCATGGAAAACCACATTTTTTGCGCGATACTTTGCCATCACTGCTTCGACAATTATTAGTTCTGGCTCAGGCAGAGCTACATCCATCAGGCCATCCACCGAGCGGCGCACCAGATTAATGCCCGTCCAAACGATGTTGATGGCGACAACTAATGCCATAATTGGATCCAACAATATCCAACCCGTTGCCGCCACCACCAGCAGGCTGCCAATGACTCCTACCGAAGTCCACACATCTGTCATCAAATGCTGAGAATCGGCTTCAAGGGGAATGGAATTATATTTTTTGCCTACCCTCATCAAGATGCGCGCAACGACAAGATTCACCACTGATGCGCCGATGGATACTAGCAAACCGACACTCATTTGCTCAAGTGGACGGGGATGGATAAATCGGCCGATGGCAGTATACGAAATGGCCGCTGCCGCGCCTAGAATCAGAATACCTTCCACTAGGCTGGCAAAATATTCAGCCTTGCTATGTCCAAAAGTATGCTCGTTGTCTGGCGGGCGGGCGGCGATAGTCAACATACTGAGCGCCATCATGGCACCCAGCAAATTGACAACCGATTCAACCGCATCCGAGAGCAGGCTGATCGATCCAGTTAGCATATAGGCAACCGATTTCATGGAAATGGTTGTTACGGCGGTGGCAATCGAAAGCCAGGCAAAACGAGTCAGCCATGAACGTTCCGTGTGAATTAATATTTGCATATTTCCTTATTCAACTTTATCTGCGAAGATGGACTGTTTGAGCAGTTTATTGTGTTAGCAAAACTTAAAAAGCGAACCTCAAGAAGTTTTTGAGCTTCATCTGGGATGAGATGTAAATCGACATCTTCGCACACTTGTCCAGAGATCGCTTGAGATTGTAGTATTCCAGAAGAAATCGATAGGAGTATCCCTGTATTATGGAAAACTGCTTTCTGTGAGTGACATCGCAATTAGAAAGTTCACTTATAAATAGCCAACGCTTTATTCCACAGGAAGCAATATCGCACACTCGCTGGCGAGAAAAACAATGACCAAGAATATCGCCGCCAGTCGCAGCCAGAATTTCTGCCTGGCTTTTCGGCGGCTATCATTCTCGCTGTTGGTTTTGCTTTGAGCCTTTGCAGATACCAAAGCATTTGTTATTTTTAGTTTCATAACGAATCCCTTATCTGATGCCGGCGCAATAATTTGTCAAGAAGCCGCTTGAGCAGGAATTCCACATCCTCGCATGATGTGTCGCTCTCATGTTCAATTACTAATGCCAAGCGCATCTGCCGGGGAAAATTGCGGGGCGGTCTCTCGTGGCTTGCGCCCGGACTGTATAAAATTTGAGGGTAAGTGTCATCCTTATCTTAACCACTTTACCTATATCTTTCGTTAGTTCGGGTACTCATACGCAGGCATGGGTCTGCGCCGGGAAAGTTTATCTCTACTGGCACAAAAACGTTACCAGCCTCTAAGTTGTCGCATTATGCGTTGTAATCCTGTCTTAACAAAGAAAACCAAATAAGCGCAAAATATAAAAATATCCATAAGGGCTATGAGAATCCAAAGTTTCATGTTCGTATCCTCAACTTATCGATATCAAAGAATGTGAGACACTGGGTTTTAAACCACCAGTGTCTCACACAAGGAGTTGTTTATTCCATTTTTCCAAGCCAACCCTTTCGCTCCATCCACTTGACCAACTCCAGCACGGGCATGATAGTCATTGCCAGCCCCAGAATAATCAGCCAATCTATGAGTGGCAGATAGTAGGTGCCAAAGGCATCGTGAAGGAAAGGCACATAGATGATTACGAATAACAGCACGACTTCCCAAAGTATCGCCGTATTCAGCCATTTATTGGCAAAGGGTTTCTGAAACACCGAATTCCGGTCAGAGCGGAAGTTGTACGCCTTGAAAAACTGGATCAGCACCAACGAAACAAAGGTCATTGTCATCGCTTCGGCCTGACTGCGCCCGGAGTTCCTCGCCCAGATGAACAGCCCCAGGTTGATAAGTGTTGACCATATCCCACCCGCCAACATCAGCGAGATGACCGGGCGGGTGAAAATACCTGCGCGCGGGTTGCGCGGCTTGCGCTTCATCAGATCTTTCTCA
>CAVSAF010000002.1:0-103122 GCA_963725805.1 uncultured Chloroflexia bacterium | reverse complement strand
AGGGCAGAACCTGCCATCAGGCCGATTTCACCGATGTTCGACGAGAGCAGGTACATCAGGTATTTCTTGATATTGCCAAATACTCCACGCCCTTCCTCCACTGCCGCTACAATCGAGGCAAAGTTATCATCAGTCAGGGTCATGTCAGCGGCTTCTTTGGTAACATCTGTGCCGGTGATTCCCATCGCAACCCCAATGTCGGCTTTTTTGAGTGCCGGGGCATCGTTCACTCCATCACCGGTCATTGCTACGATGTGACCATTGGTTTGCAGTGCCGTCACCACGCGCAGTTTATGCGCCGGAGAGACACGGGCGTAAACGTCAATCATCTCCACCTCGCGCTCGTATTGCTCGTCACTCATCGCTTCCAATTCCGCACCGGTTACCACGCGTCCAGTTTTCAACAGCCCCAGTTCACGCGCTACTGCCAGCGCCGTAACTGGATGATCGCCAGTGATCATCACCGGACGAATCCCCGCCTGCTCACAAAGCGCAATCGCACTTTTGGCTTCAGAACGTGGTGGATCGATCATGCCCACTAGACCGAGCAATGTCATTCCGGTTTGAGCTTCTTCAAGGGTTGTATTGGGTTTGGATGCTATTGCCAACCCCCGAAGTGCCTCGCTAGCCATATCACGTGCCACTGCCAGCAGCTCTTCCTTCATGGCATCGTTGAGCAGCACACTCCCGTTAGCGGTCATCAGCCAGCTACAATCTTTCAGGATAACCTCCGGAGCGCCTTTGGCAAATGCTTTTAGCTTTCCATTCATCCTGTGCAGAGTGGTCATACGTTTGGTTTCGGATGTAAATGGAATCTCGTGAAGACGTGGGAATTTTGCGTCAAGATCGGACTTCTGCAATCCGGCTTTGGCAGCGGCGACTACCAAAGAACCCTCGGTTGGATCGCCTTTTATGTTCCATGTATCTCCTTCCTGAACTAGCCTAACATCCGAAGCCAGTGCGGCAGCGGTCAACAAAGCCTTGAGCTCGGGTGTGGGTTCGGTAATGCTCCCGTTGCGGAAGAACATGCCAATGGGTTCGTATCCCGCGCCAGATACAGCGAACATTTCACCAGCAATGAAAATCTTACGTACGGTCATCTCATCTTTGGTGAGTGTACCGGTTTTGTCCGAGCAGATGACAGATGTGCTACCCAACGTCTCCACCGCAGGCAGGCGGCGGATGAGCGCGTTACGCTTGACCATCTTTTGCACACCAATTGCCAGTGAGATGGTGACGACAGCGGGCAGAGCTTCGGGTACAACCGCCACTGCTAAAGCTATGCCAAAGATGAGCATCTCGATAAAAGGCTGCCCACGCAACAATCCCAGGGCGACGATGATGGCAACCACCACGAAAGCGGCGCGCGCCAGCGCAGTGCCCACTTTATCCAAATTTTGCTGAAGCGGCGTTTTTCCGCTTTCAACGGATTGTAGGAGTTGGGCGATCTTGCCAAACTCGGTCTGCATCCCGGTGGCCACCACCAGCGCTTTGCCACGTCCGTACGTTGCAGCTGTGCCAGCGTAGATCATGTTTTTTCGATCACCAACCGGCAAATTGTTGCCAGAAAGCGGCTGGATGTGCTTTTCCACAGGAACGGATTCGCCTGTTAGCGCAGCTTCCTCCACTTGCAGGTTGATTGCCTCGAGCAAGCGAGCATCAGAGGGAATCCGGTCACCAGTATGCAGGAGAATCACATCCCCTGAAACCAGATCGCGAGCCGGGATTTTAATTTCGTTTCCATCCCGCAAAACGGAAGCCGTGGGGGCGGCCATCTTTCGCAGCGCTTCAATGGCGCGTTCGGCGCGATATTCCTGAATGAAACCCAGCAGAACGGCAAATAAAACAATTACTGCGATGACAATCAACTCCACGCCATGTCCGAGAACCAGCGAAATGGCTGTTGCCCCAAGCAGGATTAGAATGAGAATATTCTTGAACTGCTCCAGCAGGATTTCCCAGGCCGAAATGCGCTTGGCTGCCTGAATCTCGTTTGGACCCGCTTCCACGAGCCGTTTCGCGGCTTCTGCGCAAGTTAGCCCATTGGGATTACTGTTTAACCTATCGAAAGCTGTGTCTTGGGTCAGAATATGCCAGGCTTTGTTGCTATCCATAATGTTGGTTGCTCCTTTACTTTTTCATGTCACCCGCTGTTGGGTTGGCGGATTTGAAAAGACAGATGTTAAAGAGATAGATTACTCCCGCCAAAACAGGCAGAATAAGCACACCGATGAATTCTGTGACAAAGGTGACAATTTCCTCGTACCAGATCACCAGTGTGGCTCCACCAGCACCAATACCCGCGGCGGGTGGGATCCATTGTTTCCAGCGGCGAGGGTGGGAACCTGAAGAAGGGTTGTGATTCATAAACATACTCCTTTCTGCGAGATCCATATGCCAGGAAATAACTAATCGGTATTACGTGCTTTTGCCAAAGCCAGTGTTCGCGCTCGATGAGTCAGCAAAAGATATGCGACCAAGGTCAGAATACCAATCACAATCAGGTAAGGGAACGACTGCTTAACATAATCGCTGATCAATGGCCACTCGTATCCAAGGAGATATCCTGCGCCGATCAAGAGCGTGCACCAGATGTATGCGCCTACAAAAGTAGCGACTAGAAACTTTGGAAAATTCATGCGCGCCAGACCAGCAGGGATACTAATCAGGGTGCGAATTCCGGGGATTACCCGCCCGCCCAACACCAGCCCCGCTCCCCAGCGTTGGAACTGTTGCTCGGCCCGAGCAATATGTGCCGGGCGGATCCTCACCCAATGGGAAATTTTATCCACCAATGGGCGGCCACCTCAGACGCGCTACCCAGTAAGTAATGGACGCGCCCAGCACGCTGCCAATGGCAGAATACAACCCGCCGATGAAGATCATCGAGACGGGCAGTTGATGTTCAGCGATAAGCATCCAGCCAGCCAATCCCAGTATGATTTCGCTGGGTGTGATACCGGTGGCATTTTCAAATGTGAGCAGGGCTGCCACACCAAGCCAGCCCCAGGAATCATAGATGGTCTGGGCAGCAGATAGTATGATGGTTTCAAGTTCAGTGATCAACTATTTCTCCTTTGGCAGATCTGATAACAGGTCAAATCATTTCCTGGTGATTTTTTTCGTTCTCTTGAGAGATTCGTTGCCAATCACAAAGCCATCGTTGTTACGTATCAATACTTTTCGACGATTGGCGCTGCTTCCCATCACACGGTTGTGTGGATAGGAGTATCGGTCGATCTCCAAGCCGTTTACATCAAATAAAACTGCAGTATCACTATGGTTATTCCAAATTTGTTGGGTTGACCACAACAAATCTGCCTGAATGGCCTGGTCGCGTTTTATTTTTTGAGATTCCTCCTGACCGCTGTGAATTACTATGAGCCAAGCTGGGCGGAGTATTAGATCCTCCGGGAATAGGTAGAATGCTTGTCCACGCAAGCTGGCCAGCACCCAGCCAGTCATTGGCTGGCCGATCGTGCCCCGATTGATGATTGTGACAAATTCTTGCAGCCCATCGTTTTGAATAACTTCAATTTTGATTTTCGAACCATCCAATTCACCGGTTTGAACAACATATGAAAGTTGTTTTGACATGTTTTCTCCTTCTACCATCTTGCACGCAAACAGGCATTGACTGGCCTAATAAAGTCAGTTGGTACAATTTACGCCCAGAAATACTGAAACGGTTGTAAATTCATGTGCGGCAAAATATCACAACAACTTCATACTGTTGTGTGTTGCAAGCACAGGGCGTCTTTTTAATTAGGATCGTTCGGGAGGAGGAGGCTCAGGGGATAAGCAAGAGGTTGGAATATCCAGATTTGACAACCTGGATTTTAAATACAACAGACCATCGATTGTTGCACTAACCATTGTACCAATTGAAATATCATCATCAAGTTCGGCCTGATCAAATTGGCTGTAATTCTCAAAATCAATCTCAGAAATACCCATCATTGACAAGCCCACAATATAAAAAATAGGTGGAATGACCAGGCTGCCTAAACAAAGACAGAGGATCAGGATTGGCAAAGAAGTTGGAGAACTATGCTGTTTACTCATTTTAATTTTAAAACATAACATCTTATAAAATGGAGCAGAATGTTACAACTGATTAGATCGAATTTACCTGATCAACCGGGCCGAGTGAATCGCGCCTCTTGGTTTTGATCGTGCCCAAGTGAACGGTGACGCCTGCTGCAACAAGTATCAGAAGTGCCTTTAGCCACCAGGCTGTCACCGCCAGCCAGATGGTTGTCCCAATCGTCAGCCACAAAAGTGAGATGGACAATAATTTCTGCCTTAGTGGGATACCTCTGCCCTCCCGATAGTTTTGTATATAATCGTTGAACAGCGAACGTTTCACCAGCCAATGATAAAAACGCACAGACCCGCGCCCATAACAAAAAGCAGCTAACAATAAAAATGGAGTGGTAGGCAAAATCGGTAGGAATATACCCAACACCCCTAATCCTACACAAATGGTGCCGCCGAAGATAAAAATATTTTTACTTATTCGCCTCATCACTAGACTCACATACTCCAGGTAAAAGATCATTCAATAAACAAAAAGCCCACCGCCTTGAAGGCGATGGTCTTGCGCTTTAGTTCAGACAGCCGGGAAATCTCTTTCCGTCTTGACGACTGTCCAACCCGAAAAACACGGGTGGCTACTCCCCATCGGAGTACTTGTATTATACATGATAAGAGCTTCAGTGTATACGATATTTTGAGAAGGGAAGCAGGACTTTAACATTATCGGAGTTCGCGGGGCTAAAGCCCCTGCTCAGTTCATGGAAGCCCTTCGGGCTAGTTAATTAATCGGCTTTTAGCCGACTTTCATCCACTAAGGCAGGACTTTAATCCGCCGAAGACAGGAATGACGTTTTGTCAAGCTATTGTTAGCGTTTAATAGTAATGTCCCCTTTGCGCACAAATTAGAATGTCCCTTTGGAAAGGGACAGAGAAATGGAACTAATCGTGATGAGCAAAGAAGAGATGAAGCGGAAAGGGATCATGGATCAGTTGGTGGAAAAGCGGATCAGACAGAAGACAGCTGCAGAAGTGTTGGAGATCAGTGTGCGGCAGCTGAAGCGGCTGCTAAGAGCGTACCGGGAAGAAGGCGTAGTGGGGCTGGTGTCGAAACAGCGTGGTCAGCCGAGCCATCATCAACTGGATGTGCGGGTGGTGGGGGCGGTATTGGAGAAGTTGAAGGGGAAATATGCTGGATTTGGGCCGACGCTGGCGCACGAGAAACTGGTGGAGCAGGAGGGGGTGAAAATTAGTCTGGGGAGCGTGCGCAAGGTCATGCTGGAAGAAGGGCTGTGGAAGCCGAGGAAAGCGGGGAAAGTGGAGGTGCATCCAATGCGAGAGCGGCGGGCGAGTTATGGGGAATTGGAGCAGATGGATGGAGCGGATCATGAGTGGTTCGAAGAGCGAGGGGAGCGATGCAGCTTGTTGGTGATGATCGATGATGCGACGGGTAAGTTGGGAGCGATGTTGTTCGTAGAAGAAGAGAGTTTCTTCGGGTATTGTGAGCTGGTGCGGGAATATGTGAGCGTTCATGGGCGGCCGGAAGGGCTGTACACAGATAAACATGGCATATTTCGGGTCAATATACCGAATATGAGCTCAGGAGACAACCTGACGCAGTTTGGGCGGGCGATGCAGGAACTGGAGATCCCCATCCTGTGTGCCAACACACCCCAGGCAAAAGGACGGGTGGAGCGCCTCATGTTGACCCTGCAGGATCGGTTGGTGAAGGAAATGCGGCTGCGCGGCATCAACGATATGGAAGCAGGGAATGTCTATCTACCGGAGTTCATCGCAGATTTCAATCAGCGCTTTTCCGTGCAGCCACGCTGTGCCCTGGATGTGCATCGCCCCCTGGCATCCGAACAAGACCTGGACCAGATCCTGAGCTGGCAGGAGCAACGCTTCCTGTCCAAGAACTTGACCCTGCAGTTCAGGAATGTCGTCTACCAGATCCAAACCGACCGGCCTGCCTATGCCTTGTGTAAGGTTTCTGTCACGGTTTGTCAGGATGCCCAAGGCAAGGTCACCATCTTATATAAGGGCGAAGAACTCGCCTATACCATTTTCCACAAGCAGGAAAGACAGTCAGAGATCGTGACGGCCAAACAAGTAGCCCGCAAACCTCTTCACCCCGGTCCTGATCACCCTTGGCGCATTCCTCTCACGCCCAACGGGAAAAGGGGACATTCTAATTCAGTCGCAACAGGGGACATTCTAATTAAACCTTGACAGCTATAAAGTTAAAACTCTGGCGAAGGGAAACAGGACTTTACATTTTATAGCAGACAATGAGTTAGCTATTCCCAGATGGCCAAAACAACAAATCGGCTTAACCACATTTTTTCAGGCCGGGGAGCTTGATATGTTTTATAACGGTTGGCATTCGCAGCATAGGCGTACCCGGCGGTCAATGTCTGATTCGCTTTTTGCGGATGCTCGGAACGTGGATTCCTAACGTTATGAGCAGGTGCCCCCAAGCAAATTCGAATTGCTGTTTAAGCTGTCGGAAGCATCACAAGCTCTGTGGCCATCATTTGAAGAGAAAGACACATACCGACTACGAATGGCATGTAATCTTTTAGTGTGGGCCCGGCAGGATTCGAACCTGCGAAAAAACGATTATGAATCGCTTGGTAGACCGATATCTCGAAATAGGTAACGCTGATATTCCTTGACGAATCTCATGGTTTCTATTACATTCTTGAAAATGGTAATCCCGTTGACCCGTATTTTCCCCTGATTTCAGGGAAGAGTGTGGTTCGGAACAGATCCCGTTTGGGGCATATGATTTAGACAAAACCAGTCAGAATTCCCTAAACATCGAGGAGTTCTTAGCTGGTCTGTGTTTTGAGCAGCGAAGCAAACTAGAAGGATTGCCCATCACCCTAAGGTGATTCTGGGTTGGTTTCTGTAAATCAAACAAAGTCCCCTTGAGTTATCAATCGTTGGTTTATAAATTTCGCTAAAAGGCGATCTGGCAATTCGACTAATCAAACCTGAATCCATTATTGCAATGGCATTAGACTTGACCTGGCCATTGTCCTTTTAAGCCGTTTGTTGAGAGTTCGAGCCTTCGCGCAGCACCCCTGAGCGCAGCGAAGTGGGCTCCACACTCATATACTTAGTCCTCGCAATCGTGAGGGCTTTATTTGTTGAGAAAATCTTAGAATATCCTCACACCTTCCCAACCTGGACGTAGACTTCGTGATTGAGGCTTTAAAAGAGCATCTTGTAAAAAGAGAAGTACTTTCCCAATCTCCCCATTGGAAAGAGTGCGAGTTGGTATTTACTACCGATATAGATACTCCCATATCCCCAAGGAACCTGATCCGGTTATTTAAAGATAAAATCAAAGAAGCCGGACTTCCGGATATCCGCTTCCACGATCTCAGGCATGGCGTTGCATCACTGCTTCTTGAAAAGAATGTACATCCTAAAATTGTATTTGAACTCCTGGGTCATTCTTCGGTGAACCTGACCCTCAACACTTACTTTTATATCATTAATCCTTTAAACCGTGTTGCTGCGGATACTATGGATGATGTTGTAGGACATAAGTAGTACGTATACGCTAGTCCATATCGGACACATTGGACACAGTGTTAGAAAAGTGTAATTAAGACGGGTAAAAATCCTTGGTATTGGATACATTGGAAGTATAATTCTCAATTAATACACTAATTTAGGCTAAGAATTGGCACCCTGACTCTTCTAACCAGTAGGTTGTGGGTTCGAATCCCGCCAGGGGCGCCATCCCTCACCCAACCTCTCTTCCAAATGAAAAAGGGCAAGGGCGAGGGGAAGGAGTGAAATATGACTCTCGAACGCTTTGGTATCATCAAATTCAGAGGGAAGGAAGTCACCGTCCTCGGTGAGGATCTAAAAACGGGCGAAGCTGCCCCGGAGTTCCTTGTCCAGGACCGCGATTGGGCACCTTTCCATGGACTGGCGGATACGCAGGGGAAAGTACGGGTAATTTCATCGGTCCTCTCGCTGGAGACCGATGTATGTGACCGCGAGACCCGGCGCTTCAACCAGGAAGCGGCAGCCCTGGGCAAGGACATTGTCATCCTGGTGATCAGTAATGACCTGCCCTTCACCCAGAACCGATGGTGTGGTGCCTCCGGTGTGGACCAGGTAATTGTTCTCTCTGACCATATGACGGCTGATTTTGGTCTTAAGTATGGAGTCCTCATGAAGGAAGCGCGTGTCCTGCGCCGGGCCGTCTTTGTGGTGGACCGGACCGGGAAACTCACTTACGTGGCTTATATGCCGGCCCTTGGGGTGGAGCCGAATTATGTCGAAGTTCTTGAGGCTGCCAGAGAAGCTCTTGAATAAGGAGGCAGGTATGTCTTCATTGGTTTGGAAGTCAGATCCCCAAACGGCGCGTTCGTTTTCCGGCTTACGAGCGATCGGCTGGTCTGTAGGCATTCATTCATATTCCTGGAGCCCGCCGACCGATGTATACGAGACTGAAACCAGTTTTGTCGTGCGAGTGGAAGTGGCCGGGATGCGCGAATCGGATTTTACGATAAACACTGATGATAATTTCCTTTTCATCAGCGGCATTCGCAGCGAGTCACCAGAACGGCGCGCTTATCGCCAGATGGAAATCCGTTTTGGTGAATTCAGCACCGCGGTTGAACTCCCCTTAGGCGTGGATGTCAGTAAAGCCGATGCGGATTACCAGGACGGCTTCCTGAATGTCATCCTGCCCAAGCTAAAGCCAACCAATATCCCGATCAAAGGTTAACTGCATCCCATGTCTGCAACCCGTTGGCAAACCGGTCAATTGGAGATCCTGGATTGGCTCCAGGATCCGGATAAGTCACTGAAGGACCTGCTCCTGCCCTCCATTTTTACGCGCGTTCAAAAAAAGGACGAACAGGATGAAGGCCAGGAGAATGGTGAGCCTTCACAAGCGGAAGCGGTGAAGTACCCGGAGGTCCTACCCATCCTGCCCCTGCGCGGCGTGGTCGTCTACCCGCAGACAGCCGTCCCGCTGACGATCGGCCAGATCCGTTCGATGAAGCTGGTGGACGAAGCGTCGGTCACACCAGGAAAAATGATCGCCCTGGTGGCGGCGCGTGACCCGGAAATCGAAGAACCAGGACCTGCGGACCTGTATACGGTGGGAACCATTGCCACCATCCACCAGTTGTTCCGTGTCCCCGATAATACCATCCGCTTGCTTGTGCAAGGCCTGGCGCGCTTCAGGTTGAAAGAGTTCGTCCAGACCGATCCTTATCTAAAAGCCGGGGTCGAAGTCATCCCGGAGACAGTCGAAACCGGGCTGGAGATCGTTGCACTGGCTCGTTCCGCACGCGATCAATTTGAACAAATTTCAGCGCTGACCCCTTCCGTCCCGCGCGAACTGGTGGCATCCATCACCTCCCTGGAAGACCCTCTCCAGACCGTCTACACGATTGCCAACTTCCAACGCATCGAACTGCAGGACGCACAGACCTTGCTTGAACTCGATTCGACCAAGGCCAAGTTGGAAAAACTGGTCGATTTCCTGGTACGCGAGACCGAGGTGCTTAACCTGGGTGCCAAGATCCAGAATCAAGCCCGCTCGGGTATAGAGAAAGTCCAGCGCGATTACTTCCTGCGTGAACAGATGAAGGCCATCCAGAAGGAGCTGGGCGAAAACGACGAACAGACCGTTGATATAGACGAGTTTCGCAAGAAAATCGCAGCGGCAAAAATGCCCGATGAGGCCGAGAAGCAAGCCCTGCGGGAAGTGGATCGCCTATCGCGCCTGCCGACTGCCGCGGCCGAGTATGGTGTCATTCGAACCTACCTCGATTGGCTGGTTACACTGCCCTGGAGCCAGAGCACGCAGGACAACCTGGATATCGCGCATGCCCGCAAGATCCTGGACCAGGATCATTACGGCTTGCAGGATATCAAGGAACGTATTCTGGAATTCCTGGCCGTACGCAAACTGCGCCTGGAGCGCAAGGATGAGAAATCGGAACCTTCGAAAGACCTGATCCGCCGTGACCGCGAAGGGGTCATCCTGTGCTTTATCGGTCCGCCGGGAGTTGGCAAGACCAGCCTGGGACAGTCCATCGCGCGGGCCATGGAACGGAAATTCATCCGGATTTCCCTGGGTGGGGTGCGCGACGAAGCCGAGATTCGCGGCCACCGGCGTACCTATATCGGCGCCATGCCGGGACGCATCCTGCAGGCTTTGCGCCGCGTTGAATTGCACAACCCGGTTTTCATGTTGGATGAAGTGGACAAGCTGACCATGGATTTCCACGGCGATCCGGCTTCGGCCTTGTTGGAAGTGCTCGACCCGGAACAGAATGTGGAATTTCGCGATAACTATCTGGAAGTGGCATATGACCTCTCCCAGGTCTTCTTCATTACCACCGCCAACCAACTGGAGACAATCCCAGCTCCGCTGCTCGACCGGATGGAAATCATCCAGCTATCCGGCTACACGGAGGGTGAGAAGGTTGCCATTGCCAAAGGCTATTTGATCCCACGCCAGATACGCGAGAATGGCCTGCGGTCAGGGGAAGTCTCGTTTACAAAAGACGCCCTCAAGACCATCATCAACCAGTATACGCGCGAATCCGGCGTCCGCAATTTGGAGCGCCGAATTGGGGCGATATGCCGGAAAATTGGGACGCACATTGCTGAAGGGAAGAAACAATCCGCCAGGATCACGCCCAAGCTGGTCAAGGAATTACTCGGGCATCCCATCTTCATGGAGACGGAGGAAATTGACAGCCGGACAGCCATCCCCGGGGTGGTGCCCGGTCTGGCCTGGACGCCTTTCGGCGGGGATATCCTGTTCATCGAGGCGACAAAAATGCCCGGATCAAAAGGTTTCCAGATCACCGGGTCGGTGGGCAATGTCATGCAGGAATCTGCCCGGGCGGCGCTCTCCTATGTCCGGTCACATGCCGAAGAATTAGGTCTCAATAAGGTCTTCTTTGACAAGACAGACATCCACATGCACATCCCGGCAGGTGCACAGCCCAAGGATGGCCCTTCGGCGGGTGTCACCATGGCGACTGCCCTGGTGTCACTGTTGTCAGGTCGCCCGGTTAAAAAAGGCGTCGGCATGACCGGCGAGATCACCCTGAGAGGGCAGGTCATGCCAGTGGGGGGGATCAAGGAGAAGATGATCGCTGCCCATCGCGCCGGCCTGAAGACCATCATTCTGCCCAAGCGCAACGAGCCGGATCTGGAGGATCTCCCGGTGGAAGTACGCAAGGCCATATCATTCGTGCTGGCTGAGTCAGTGAATGATGTCTTGAAGGCCTCGCTGGAAAAAATTCCTCAGGCCAGGAAGAGAACGGGAGAAAAAGGGAGTGTTAAAAGGGCTTCCGGCGGAGGATGACTTCACCTGCGCGTTTTAACTTCCAGACTCCATGAAGGACATCCGCTTACCCAACCCCGATCCTTTGGGGCCAAGCGAAGGGGTGCAAGTGCGAGAATTCCACTACCCCGAGGATTATCCAGCGGCCCGTTTTCTTTGGGAGAATGCCGGCTCCGGCATCCACCTGCGACGTTCGGATGACCCCGAACAGATTCAGAAAAAACTCCAGCGTGACCCTGACCTGTTCCTGGTGGCAGAAGCGAACGGGAAGCTGATCGGCACCGTCATCGGCGGTTTTGATGGCCGGCGCGGGCTCATCTACCACCTGGCTGTGGAGGCGAGTTTTCGCCAGCACGGCGTCGGCAGCCTGCTCATGGATGAGGTCGAGCAGCGCCTGAAGGCCAAAGGCTGCCTTAAGTGCTATCTTATGGTGGCGGACGATAATGAGGACGCCATGCGATTTTATGAAGCCCGCCAGTGGGAACGCATGGATACCATTTATACCTACACCAAAGAGCTTTAATCGTACAAGGCACCCTTGCGAAGGGTTGGCTATATCCGGGCGTCACTAATGAGAAATGAGCCTGAATTTCTCTTCAGTTTTAAGATGCAACCTTCGCAAGGCTGAAAGGTAAAAACCATGTCTCTGCGCTTTGGTATTCTGACCGTTTCGGATCGTTCTGCGCGCGGCGAACGCCCGGATCTCTCCGGTCCTGCGCTGGTGGCGCTGGTGAGTGCACAGGGTTGGATCGTTGAACGAACCGCCATCCTTCCGGATGAACTGGCGGCTCTGCGCGAGACCCTGTCTGCCTGGGCGGATGGCGCAGATCTGGATGTCATCCTGACCACCGGAGGGACGGGATTTTCTCCGCGGGATGTCACCCCCGAGGCAACGCGTCTCGTGATCGAGCGGGAAGCTCCCGGACTGGCGGAAGCCATGCGCTTCGAAAGTTTGAAAGTCACGCCGCATGCCATGCTTTCGCGTGCGCTGGCTGGAATCCGGGGCAAAGTGATTATCGTTAACCTGCCTGGCAGCCCAAGGGCAGCCGTGGAGAATTTGCAGGTGATCCTGCCTGTCCTGCCCCATGCCGTTGAGCTTCTGCGCGACGATCCACAGGCCGAGCAGCACCATTAGTGCCCCTTGCCATGCCTGCCGGGTTGGAAGTATAATCCCGCCCGTTTGCAATTCTACTTGTTAAAGGAAGAATCAATGATAGACGTAAATGATCTCCGTAAAGGTGTCACCTTCGAACTCGACGGAAACCTGTGGCGCGTACTGGAATATGCCCACCACAAACCTGGCCGTGGCAATGCCACCATCCGGATCAAAGCCCGCAACCTGCGCACCGGCTCCACCCTTGAAAAAACCTTTATCTCCGGCAGCCAGGTACAGGATGCCCGCCTCGATTTCCACAGCGTTCAATATCTCTACAATGATGGTGATACCTTTTATTTCATGGACCAGCAAACCTTTGAACAGCCCGGCATCCCAAAGAACATCCTGGGTGATTCGGCTGATTTCCTGAAAGCCGGCATGGAGTGCAAGCTTACCTTCTACAAGGGGGAAGCCCTGGATGTGGAATTACCGCTAAGTGTGGATCTTGAAGTTGTCCATGCGGAAGTCTCGGTGCGTGGGGATACCGCCACAGGTGTCACCAAGAAAGTCAGGCTCGAGACCGGTGTGGAGGTCCAGGTGCCGAACTTTGTCAAGGAAGGCGACACCATCCGCGTTGATACGCGTGATGGCAGTTATCTTACGCGTGTGTAAATGCAAGACCTTCTGCAGAGCTGGAGGATTTTGAACTGATGAAAACCCCCGCCGGTTCTGAATGTAAATATTTCTATGGGGACTACTATCGCGGCCGCGACCACGAAGAATGCCGGCTGCTCGGTCCAGCCTGGGTCCGTAGCCTGTGCAGTACCTGCCCGGTACCCTCCATACAAATGGCCAACGCTTGCGAATTCATGCGCTTGCGCGGCGAGGTGATACGCCCCCTTTCAGCGGCTTTTCAGCGGCGCGTTAAAGTGTCAGCTTATTGTGAAAAAACGAAAAGATCCGGATTCGATCCACACATTGGTTGCGGAGAATGCCATCCCATCCCAGCCCTGTTTGAAGTGAAAAAATAAATTTCTCCCGATCGGGGAAAATTCCTGTTCGCGCCGGAGAGCCATACATGCCGATCACATTGCTGCTCGACCTCGACGACACCCTGCTCAATACCAACATGGACGCCTTCATCCCGGCGTATTTCCAGGCACTCTCAAGTGCACTGGCGGATCTGGTCGATCCGGAGGTGATGCTCCCCGCCTTGATGGGCGGCACAAAAGCCATGCTGGTCAATAAGGATCCGGCACGGACCCTGCGGGAAGTCTTCGATGATTATTTCTTTCCAAAGTTAAATATGGACCGCGCAAATCTGCAGGTGCGGATTGACCAATTTTACGACGAAGGATTTCCGAGGCTGGGTTCCCTGACCACACCGATCCCGGAAGCCGTCTGCCTGGTGGATTGGGCGTTCGAACAGGGTCATCGGGTGGTGATCGCCACCAACCCGCTTTTTCCATTAAAAGCCATTCAGCATCGTCTACGCTGGGCCGGATTGCCGCCGGAAAAATACCCCTTTGCACTGGTAACCTCTTACGAGAATATGCACTTTACCAAGGAGATGGTGGCTTATTACCCGGAAGTGCTGGCACAATTGGGCTGGCCGGATGACCCGGCATTGATGGTTGGCGACGATATTGAAAGAGAGGTCAAACCCACGCAGGCTGCTGGTATGCCTGTTTTCTGGGTGCGGAATAGCGCGGAAGGGGATGGGGAACAAGCCGGCGTGCCCCAGGGTCCATGTGATTCCGTGCGCGGATGGCTTGAAAAAGCCGACCCCGAAGCGTTTAAAGTTTCATTTATAAAAGCCTCGGCGCTGCTGGCGACTCTGCGTTCCACTCCCGCGGCCCTGGCAACATTAACCGCCTCCCTGCCTCCTCAGATTTGGAGAGAACCGCCTGCACCCGGCGATTGGTGTCTCACGGAGATCATCTGCCACCTGCGCGACGTGGAACGCGAGGTCAACCTGCCGCGCATCCGGAAGGTTCTGGACGAAGAGAACCCCTTCCTGGTTGGGGAAGTGACGGATGTATGGGTGAAAGAACGCGGCTGTGCTGAACAGGACGGCCGCCAGGCGTTGGCGGATTTTGTAGACGCACGCAAGGAAACCCTCGGACTGTTGGATGACCTGCATGCCGAATGGTCCCGCACGGCCCGGCATGCCATCTTCGGTCCGAGCACTTTAAAGGAATTGGTTGGGATCGTGGCGGGTCATGACCGGGTCCATATCCAGCAGGCCTGGAAAACCATTCGGGAATGACCAACCTGCACTTCCTTGACCCAAATCCATCTGGAAATCCGGCTGTCCTGCTTTTGCATGGGCTCGGCGCGGACAGCACATCCTGGACCCTGCAAATCCCTGCCTTGAGCGAAGCCGGGTTTCGCCCGGTGGCGACCGACGCGCCCGGTTTTGGTCAATCCCTGTACGATGGAGGCGGCTGGAACCTGAAAGGCGTAGCCGCGCAGATGGCGGATCTGCTTGGGGAATTGGGAACCGGCCCGGCGCATATCGTAGGGCTTTCGATGGGTGGAGTGATCGCCCAGCAATTTGCCCTGGATTTCCCGCTGTTGACCAGGAGACTGGTCCTGGTCAGCTGCTTTTCCGTTCTGCGACCGGATCATTTCAATGGTTGGGTTTATTTCATGGTCAGGACTGCCACCGTTCTGACCCTGGGATTAAAGGCCCAGGCGCAAGTCGTTGCCCGGCGCGTCTTTCCCAATCCAAAGGATCAGCCACTGCGCGAGATGTACCTCGACAGTGTTGCGCGGGCCAACCCTAAGGCTTACCGAAGAGCCATGCTATCGTTGGGATGGTTTGATTCCAGAAAGAAATTGGTTGAAATCAAGGCGCCGACGCTGGTCATCACCGGTGCAGAGGACACCACGGTAAGTCCTGCCCGCCAGAGAGCATTGGCGGAAGGCATCCCTTCTGCGCAACAGATGATCATCCCACAGGCAGGTCATGCCGTGGCGGTGGACCAGGCGGAACGATTCAACCGGGTGCTGCTGGATTTTCTGAAGGAATAAGAAACGGGCTGCCAGAAGGCAGCCCGAAATTATTAGCATTTTATACCACATCAAATTTCAATGCACGGTCACCATTATTGAATAATTGATCACCTGCCCGCCAACCGGGATCACTTCAATGATGTAGTCCTGGGTGGATGGCAAAGTACCCGTCCACGTATTCACCCTGGCGGATGGGCTCAAGAGGTCACCAGTGGCCAGACCAAAAACATCCAGATAGGCCTGGCTGGCAGGCACGTTCAGGCTCACGTTCATCACCTGGCTGGCATTACAAGTGATCGCATAGGAAACCACGAATCCCTTTGGAGTGGATCCATTCAGCGTGGCCGAGGAGGCACCTGCAGCAAAGCTAATTCGCTGCGCCACCTTGGTGGTCAGCGTATAGGTCCCTGCAGTTGATCCGCCATACACCCGGATGGTGTATACCTCCGTTGCAGGCAGAAGCCACTGCCAGTTCGTCCATTTTTTAGCGGGGTCCAGCAGGATATTGCCATCCGGTTCAAAGACCCCCAGATAGGAATCATTGAACTGTGAAGTGAGCAACAGGATCATCGGCTGGTTTTGCCCGGCACTCAGGGTATAACTTTGCACCTGGTTGGGCTGCAGGATGCCTTGTTGCACTGCGGCGGTTGCGCCGGAGGCAAAGACAATATTCAATGGCGCCTGTGTGGCTGTGGCTGTTGGGCTGGGAGAAGGGATTGGCGGCAGGGTCGCGGTAGGCGGTATGGGTGTATTCACCTGAGGCTGTGGAGTGGGGGAAATCTGCGGGGTGGGTGAGACTATTTCGATTCGACTGGGCATATTACAGCCCATTAATAGAACCAGCAGCACGGCGAGGCCCGCAGACACGGCTGGTTTCCTGAAAGGGGTATGGGGATATTTGTTCATCATAATCTCTCCTGGTGGATCAATCGAAAATCTATCATAGCACCAGACGTTAAATTCAGAGAGTTTTCAGCAACAGACTCTTATTATTCTCTTATGGTATCGGGATGCTATAATTCCAACCATGCGATATGAAACCCTTGGCAACTTACGCATCCCAAAAATTGGATTTGGAACCTGGAGAATTGGCGGTGACAGCCGTGCCGATCCTGCCCAGGATGCGCGTTCCCTGGCCGCGCTGCGTTCGGCATTGGAACTGGGGTACACACATTTCGATACTGCTGAAACCTACGCGGCGGGTCACGCGGAGGAACTGCTAGGCCGGGCCATCCGAACCTCCGGCCTGAAGCGCGAGACACTGTTCATTACCTCCAAGGTCAGCCCGGAGCACCTGGACCCTGCGAATGTCCTGCGCTCATGCGAGGACAGCCTGCGGCGTCTCGGGATGGATTATCTCGATTTGTATTTGATCCACTGGCCCATGCAAGGCATGGATCTGCCAGAAACGTTTCGCGCTCTCAACAAGCTGGTTGCAGATGGAAAGATCAGGCACCTTGGAGTCAGCAACTTCAACCTGAAGCTGCTGAAAGAGGCCGTGGCGCTCTCCGAAACAAAGCTACTCACCAACCAGGTATCTTACAGCCTGCCAGATCGCACTTGTGTGGAAAATGGTGTGCTGGCTTACTGCCAGGAAAATGACCTGCTGCTGACAGCCTATTCCCCCGTAAAACGCAGGTTTATCCGGGGTAATACAAAATTGGAGGAAATTGCCAGGGCGCGCAGGATCACACCTCAGCAGATGGCGCTGGCCTGGCTCGTGAATCAAGCGCGTGTGATCACCATTCCGATGTCCTTGGATCCTCAGCACCAGGCCGAGAACCTTGCCGCGGCAGATATCCTCTGGCAAGAATCAGACCTGGATGAACTCTTGAATCCAGGATCGAAACAATAATTAGCGAACCAGGGTTGGGCTACTTGTCAAAGTGCAGCAGTTCCAAAATTGTTCCCAACTGTTTTGAGCAGTCCACATAAGCATACTGGCCGCCATCCCAACCACCGTGCTGAACGGTTTCCATTCCTTTTGACGCCAGAAACTCCTGCGCTTCCGCCATATCCATGGTTCTGAAGGCGATATGATGGATGCCTTCGCCATGCGTCCTCAGGAATTCCTCCCAGGTGCTGGGAGCACCGATCGGTTCGATCAATTCCATCTGGACCGGGCCCAGGTCAAAGAAGGCAGCTTTTCCCCTGGCCAAGGAAGGCTGGCTGTGGTAATTGGTCCTGGCGAAGGAATCATCCGCAATCATGACAACCGCAGGCCTGGGGATGCCAAAAACTTCGGCATATGTGCCGGCAGTTTTTTCAACATCTTTGACAATGATACCTATCTGGACCACGGCGAATGAATTGAGTTTGTTCATCGTCTGCTCTTTTTCGGGGAAGAGATTATTCGATTATACTTCCACCATTATGACAAGAAAGGCGTTCCTTCCCTGGCTTCCGGCTGTACTGATGATGCTGGCCATCTTTGGTTTCTCGTCCATCCCCTCGAGTGAAATGCCCAATTTCGGTTCGAGTGACCTGGTGGTCAAAAAGGGCGGGCACGTGCTCGGTTACGGCCTGCTGGCAGTGGCGTACTGGGCCGGCCTGCGTTTCGACAAACGCCGCTGGTGGCTGGCACTTCTCTTTGCCTTGATCTATGCAGCCTCGGACGAGTACCACCAGGCCTTTGTGCCGGGCCGGCACCCCAGTTGGGTGGATGCACTGGTGATTGATGGAAGCGGCGCGGCGAGCTGCGCTTGGTTTGTCCTATTGGATAAGGCAGAAAAGAGTGGACATAAAAAGAACCGGATGACGCAAACTGCCAGCGTCATCCGGTGATCTTGACTTCTTGATCTTTGTTCCGGTGTGATACGATCTAATTTCAGCCCAGGTTAATCAATTCGCTTTCGTCGCGTGTGCGTTGAAATCCTTTTCGAGCAGCATGTTCAAACCAGCTGCTCCTGCCTGCAGAACTCCAAAGAATGTCAGGCCGGTCAAGAGGGGAATGATCAAGTTGGTAAACAGGTACACAAAGAAGGATGGCTCTTTTAACAGGTCCTTAAGGACATAGCTGTTGGTTACGATTTGTGCCCGCAAGCTAATGATGCCCAAGACGACATAGGCGATAAATCCAACCAGGACAACCCAGGATAAAACGCTTGCGAAATCCGAGACCAGGGTGACACGTTTTGGAGCAAAATAGACAGGTTCATTATCTTCTTCTTGATTGGTCATTTTAGTCATTTCCGTTTCCATAATTTATTCTCCTTTTAATTTGTTCAAGTTTAACATAGATTCCGGGAATTTGAGAGATTTACTCAAATTCGATTTCCAATTCCTCGTCTTTTTCCCAATCTTCCACCTTCTCGATCTCGATATCGGAAAAAATACCCTCCTGGCGGGCAGCAACGCGGTAGCGTTTGATCAATTCCAGCAGTGCAAGGAAGGTGACCACCACTTCCAGACGGGAGGGTTTCTGTCCAAACAGACTGGAAAATGTGGCCCTTGGCTGCAAACCCAGCCGCTCGGCGATCAATGATATCTTCTCACGGACAGTTATGCGGGGAGCAGAGATAACCGTCCCCAGAGTCTGTTTTTCCGCTTCCTGAGAAAAGATGCCTTCGGCTGCCGTAACCAGGTCGGCCAGGGTGATATCCGCCATATCCAGGCGCGCTTCGATTTTCAAAGGCGGGGCAACCCGCAAATAGGTTCGGAGGTGGAGCTCGGCGCGCTTATCCAGCCAGTTGGCCAGTTCTTTAAAGCGTTTGTAGATCAACAGCTGACGGGCTAAAGCCTCACCGAGGTCCTCCTCGCCTTCCTGCCGCACAGAAGTTCTGGGGAGTAAAGCCTCGGATTTTATCTGCAGCAATTTGGCTGCCATCACCAGGAAGGCCGAAATTTCGTCTGCCGGAACCTGCATCTGGTGAATGTAGGCCAGGTACTGGTCGGTGACCTGGGCCAGCGCCACGGCGGTGATATCCAGCTCGGCATGCTCAATGAGCTGCAGGAGCAGGTCCAGCGGCCCGGCGTAAACGGGGATGGTGACGGTATATCCGCCGGTGGGTTTTCCGGTAACAGTTGGATCCATTGCAGGCGGGATTATATCATCCAGCAAGGAAATTCTCTCCATTGGGAGACCAGAGAGGCAGGAAGCGCTGGCGATAAATCAATGGAATATTTCAATTGAAAAAACTGGCGTTTTGGATTAGTATTTGTCCAATGGTAACTAATGAGTAATATGGAAAAGGTTGTTGTTGCTCTTTCCGGCGGGGTGGATTCGTCCGTCGCGGCAGCCTTGCTCAAACAGCAAGGTTACGAGGTGGTGGGCCTGACCTTGCGTTTGTGGACCGACCCGGCTCGTCCCCCCGTTTCCGATTCAGTGTCTGTCGCCCGGCTGAGCGCGGATGCACTTGACATCCCCCTGCATGTGGTGGATATCGCCGACATTTTCCACCGGGAAATCGTTCAATTCTTTCTCAGTGAATATGGGGGCGGGGTCACACCCAATCCGTGTGTACGCTGCAACCGGCTGGTCAAGTGGGGCATCCTGCTTGAGCAAGCCCTGGCCCTGGGCGCGGACTACCTGGCGACCGGTCATTATGCCCGCACGCGTATCGCCGGGGACGGACGATATGAACTTTTACGAGCTGAGGATCACTCCAAGGATCAGTCCTATGTTTTACATGTCCTTACGCAGGAAAGACTGAGGCATGCCATCTTCCCGGTAGGGGGATACCTCAAGACGGAAGTCCGAAACCTGGCCCGGGAATTCGGTTTATCCGCAGCAGGACGCAGTGACAGCCAGGACCTGTGTTTCCTGGCTGGAGAGGACTACCGGGATTTCATCCGCCGCAATGCCCCTCAAGCAGCCAAACCCGGACCCATCCTGACACACGCTGGAAAAATTATCGGGAAGCACCAGGGGCTGGCTTTTTACACCATCGGCCAGCGCAAAGGACTGGGCGTTTCGTCACCTGTACCCCTGTATGTGTTGGCAAAGGAGGCTGCCACAAATGCGCTCATTGTTGGTGTAGGGTCCGAGCTTGGTTCGCGCGGGTTGACCGCCCAAGCTGTCAATTGGATCGCGGGTGAATCGCCGACGGGGCCATTTCGCGCCCAGGTCAAAACGCGTTACACGGCGAAGGAGGCCTGGGCATTGGTCACACCAGTGGAAGGGAATGGGGTAGATGTGCTTTTTGATGATCCTCAGCGGGATATTACCCCCGGGCAGGCAGCGGTGATCTATGATCAAGATATCGTTCTAGGTGGAGGATTGATCCAGTAATATGCGCATAGCCGGTTTATGTTATAATGGTAATGATTGAGTGACTTATGACCATTCCCGCTGTCCTCTTCGGTATTGTCCTTTCCACCACATATGGCACCGCCTTCCACGTCTGGAAAGGCGGCAGCTTGAAAAAAATGTTGCTCTTTGTCCTCCTGGCATGGTTGGGATTCCTGGTTGGTCACATCGTCGGTGGTTTAATTGGCGTGAGTTTTGCCGCGGTTGGCCCGATCAATACCGGGATGGCGACCCTCGGCAGTGTGCTCTTTTTGTTCGTGGGGGAATGGTTGAGCCGGGTGGAAATCTCCCGCAAGTAACCATCTTCACCATGAATAAAATCCTCCCCAGATCGGGGAGGATTTTTTTGGGTTCAATTGAGGGGATTACAGGGGTTTGACGTTAGCTGCCTGGAGGCCCTTGGGTCCTTGTTCGATTTCGAACTCGACCTGCTGGCCTTCCTGGAGGGTGCGGAAGCCCTCGGATACGATTGCGCTGTAGTGCACGAAAACATCCGGGCCGCCCTCGCGTGCGAGGAAGCCGAAGCCCTTCGACGCATTGAACCATTTGACCGTTCCGGTCACACGCTCTGCCATTTTATTGCTTCTCCTTACTGTGAACTAAGAAAGAATAGGATACGGTGTTTGGTATTCAGTGCGGATGAGGTACTGCGGCAATGCCGTCTTAAAAAGCACCGGCCCTTGTGGATTGCTCTTGGGCCGGCTTCCTGCGAATTCCAGCACGAACACTTACCACCAACGCACACATTTTATCTGGCGGGGGAAATTCCGTCAAGAGTTTAAAATCATGTGTTAGCCCAAAGTAGTAGAGTCCCTTTCTACCAAAGTTAAAATGTCCCCTTCGAAAGGGACAAGAAATGGAACTACTACAGATGAGTCAGAAAGAAGTGAACCGATTGGAAGTAATGCAACGGCTGGATGGAAAGCGGCTGAAACAGAAAGCCGCTGCAGAACTTCTTAGAATGAGTGAGCGGCAGGTGAAGCGGTTGTTGCGCTGTTATCGACAGGGGGGAGCAAGCGGATTGATTTCGAAGCGGCGAGGCAGGCCAAGCAACCATCAATTGGCTGAAGAGACCAAGCGAAAAGTGCTGGATCTTTTGAAGAGCAAATACACGGGATTTGGGCCGACATTTGCGTGTGAGAAACTGGTTGAGTTGGATGGATTGAAGATCTCAGACGAGAGTGTGCGCCAGTTGATGATTGCTGAAGGTCTGTGGAAAGCCAAGAAAGCCAGGAAGGTAATTGTGCACCAGATGCGGGAACGGCGGGCCTGTTTTGGCGAATTGATCCAGATCGATGGTTCGCCGCATGACTGGTTCGAAGGGCGTGCCCCGGCCTGTGACCTATTGGCGTTTATCGATGATGCCACCGGTAGGCTGGTGGAGTTACAGTTCGTTCAGAGTGAGAGTTTCTTTGGTTACTGTCAAGCCGCCACAGGCTATTTCACCCGCTACGGCAAGCCAGGCGCCTTCTACAGCGACAAACATGGCATATTCCGGGTCAATCAGCCCTCCACAGGTATTTCGGATGCCCTAACCCAGTTTGGTCGAGCCATGCGGGAACTGGATATTCAGATCATCTGTGCCAATACCCCCCAGGCCAAAGGTCGGGTCGAACGAGTCATCCAGACCCTCCAAGATCGATTACCCAAGGAACTGCGTTTGCAAAGCATCTGCTCTTGGGAAGCAGGCAATCGCTACCTGCCAGAATTTGTTGAAGATTTCAATCGACGCTTTGCCGTTTCCCCCAGAAGCGACCACGATGCCCATCGCCCGCTCACTGCCCAGGATAACCTCGCCCGCATCCTCACCTGGCAGGAGAGCCGTCTCCTAACAAAAAACCTGACCCTCCAATTTCAGAAGGTCGTCTATCAGGTCCAAACGCAACGACCCACCTACGCCATGCAGCATGCGGTAGTAACCGTCTGCCTGGATGCCCAAGGCAAGGTCACACTGCTCTACAAAGGCAAGCCCCTCGAGTACACCATCTTCCACATGCAAGCCAAACAAGCTGAGATCGTTCAGACCAAGCACCTTGACCAGGCTCTCCTGAACCAGAGCAAGGCTCACAAACCAGCTCCAAATCATCCCTGGCGCAAGGGCTTCGCCACCCCGCTTTCGCAAAGTAGAGATGTCCCCCCGCGGGGGGACATCTCTACTTTGGAATAATGGGGACATTTCTACTTTGGGTTGACAGAGTTTAAAATCATGGTTTTATTACAGGGGATCCTGAAATTGAATCATCAGTGGAATCACTCCTGGCCTGGCCTTTCTCCATCACCAAGGCGTCGCCGCCGTCATTGTAATATTTTGTCCAGGTACCCACGCGGGTGTAGCCTTCCTGTTCATACAGCCGGATGGCCGCGGAATTGTCCAGCCGCACGCACAGGCGCAGGCGGGCGGTATCAAGCCGTTTTTCGCATTCCCGCAGCAAAATACGCGCAATTCCCTGGCGGCGGTACTCAGGCAGCACACCCAGGGTGGCGATCCACCCCAATCCCTCCGTGCGGCGCGGATCCCCTGCTATGAACCCAACCATCTGGCCATCCACAACCGCCTTCAGCCGGATGATATCCGGCCAGGTAAGAACAGCCATCAGATCCAGCAGGGGCCAGGCATCCTTGGGGAAACAGGCTTGTTCAATGTGCCGCAACGGGCCGAGGTCACGTAAGTTGGCAGGGAGGATGTCCATGGGAGAGAAGTGAAAGGTGAAAGGCAAGGGCAAAAGGCCTCCCGTGATAAGCGGAAGGCCTTTATTGTATTACTGTTTGAGCTTTATGGTTTACTATTTGTTCCCGGGATCAGGCTTTCTTTAGCACTGGCAGACCGTTGGCTGATTCGACCACTTTGTAGCCTGCCGGTACGGCATCCAAAATGCCGGCTTTCTTTTCCTTGGCGAAGAAATACAGGGTCCGGGTATTCCCGCTTTCCAACTTTGTAGTCCGGGCATGCAGGAAGTAAGTCACGCCGCGTTTGTTTGTGTAACTATATCCGGTCTGGCTTTCCTGTGGGGAACTATCCGTATGGGTGAATCCCATCGCCTTTGAAGAGGCGTCCGCACTGACAACATCAGTCGCCTTTCCCTTGACGAAGTTCTCGATCAGGCTGGTGAATTCCAGCGGGAAAATGAACTTGGTGGATGCACCCAGTCCGACACTCTTGAGGGTCTCGAAGTACTGCAGGGTCATAGTCTTCTGGTCAATGGTCCTGGCTATGTTAAATATTCTGTCAAGGGCCACTGAGAAACCTTCAGCTTTCAGCACCTGGGCCTGCTTCTGACCTTCGGCCTCCAGGATGGCAGCCTGTTTACCGCCTTCCGCTTTCAGAATGGCGGCCTGCTTCTCGCCCTCGGCCACGTTGATGGCAGCTTCGCGCGTACCGGTCGATTCTGTCACAACAGCGCGGCGGATACGTTCGGCCGACATCTGCTTGTTCATGGCATCCTGGACATCCTTGGGCGGGATGATCTCGCGGATTTCGACGTTGGTGACCTTGACGCCCCAGCGTTCAGTGACTTCATCGAGCTTGGTGCGCAGGGTCTGGTTGATGTGTTCACGCTGGGAGAGCACTTCGTCCAGCGGGATGCCACCGATGACGGAACGCAGGGTGGTGGTAGCCATACCGGCAGCGGAGAGCTCAAAGTTGCCAACGCCGACGACGCTCAAGGTCGGATCCAGAACCTTGTAGTACCACAGGAAATCGATCGAGATGGGGGCGTTATCCTTGGTGATCGAAACCTGGTGGGGTACTTCGCGAATCTGCTCGCGCAAGTCCACCTTTACCGCGCGGTCAACGATCGGGATGAGCAGTACCAAGCCGGGTCCCTTGGTCCCGATGCAGCGTCCCAGGCGGAAGACCACCAGGCGCTGGTATTCGTTGACAATGCGGATGGCATTGGCCAAAAAGAACACCAATACCACAACAACGAAAGCGACAGCACACAACAAATAGGTTGTATTCGCACTCATATGTTCCTCCTTGGAGAACAGATTATGGTTCGATTACTTCTTTGACTGGTCATCGCGCTCGACGACCAGGGTGAAACCTTCGCGGTTGATAACACGCACACGACTATCGGCTGGGATGGGTTTTACACTGCGTGCGCTCCATAACTCGCTCGCCAATTGAACGGATCCGGTGGTGCCAACCTCTGTCTTGGTCACGCCGACCTGACCGATTAAGTTCTTCAAGTCCTGGACCGGGCGGCCACGATGCGCCTGTATGCCCTTGCGGACGGCGTACCACAGGAAGATGGCGCTAATTACGGAGAGAATGATTGCCAGGATGGGATTGACCGCCGGCAGCCAGCCATTTCCAGGAAACAGGTAAAGCGAGCCAACGATCAGCATTACGATGCTGAGCACCAGCGCCCACTCAAGGCGGGGTCTTTTTCGGCCATACACGGCATAAATGAATGGCACGAGCGCCAACAACAGGACGATCAGCGCCCAGACGTTGAAGCCCAATTGAAAGATTTCATACCCTGCCGCGGCCAGCAGGAGCAGCGCGCCTCCTTCCAGCAGGTGAGTGCCAGGCGTCACAAGAGCCAGCATCACAAAAATGGAGCCGAACATGAGCAGGATGTAGGCGATATTCGGATTTATAAAAATATTCATGGGGGGAGTCCTTTCCGGAATGCCCAGAATCATTATACAACAAGGTTGGGCAAATTGCATTAACTTCCTATAAGATATACGTTTCTCCAATGGGACGGTTTTATAACGCGAGTATTTTTCATTAGCAAAGCACGCAGAATGAGCAAGATTGCATTGAATCTTCTTCTCCTTGCCAGGCTACGCGGCATATCCTGGCCTTCAAGAATGGATCACAGCCACGAAAAAAGCCTTGCGCCGCGGTGAAGGCTTCTCCATCTCTTGGTTTATATGGCATAATGGGGACAGTTAAGTCTTGTACATCTTGTGGAGGAAGAATGAATATTGCAAGTGTGCTAAAGGGCCTGGCGACATTTTCCTGGTTGATTGTCGTCGGCATCATCATCCTGGCGGTCATACGCGCCAGCCGTGCCCGTCCCTTGAAGGGGGCTGTTTCGCTGGTGATCGGTACAGTCATTTTTGCACTGGTATTAACCACGGTGAGTGCCGGCCTGGTGTTTTTACAGGCTGACCAGTATGGGGTAGTGATCTCGGCCATCCAGCCGAATGGTTATCGTACCCAGCCGTTGACCCCCGGTCTCCATTGGGTGGTACCGTTCGTCGAGAATGTCAAGGATTATTCGATCGCCAAGCAAACCTATACCATGGCGACTGCCAGCACCGAGGGGACGGTGGCGGGCGACAACTCGATCCAATGCCGTACCAAGGATGGTCAGCAGGTCTTCATCGATGCCTCGGTAATCTATTCCATTGACCCCAAGTATTTGATCAATCTGCACATTACCTGGCAGGGCAGGTATGAAGATAACGTGGTGCGACCGGTAGTCCGGTCAGCCATTCGAGATGCAGTTTCCCAATTTGGCGTGGAAGAAATTGTCAGCACCAAGCGGGCTCAACTGGAGCAGACGATCAGTGACGAGATCAAACAGGGTCTGACGGCCAACAACCTGATCATGGATGATTTCCTGCTCCGGAACATCCGTTTCAGCGATGAATATGCCGCGGCGGTGGAGCAAAAACAGATCGCTGAGCAGCAGGCCTTGCAGGCCAAGTTTGTGGTCGAGCAGAAGAAACAGGAAGCCGAGCAGGTCCGCCAGACCGCTCAAGGTGCGGCCGACGCGGTCGTCATCGCGGCGAATGGCGAGGCGCAGTCCATTCAGATCAAGGCCAAAGCACAGGCGGCAGGCTGGGCGGCACTCGCGCAAGTTCTCAAGGATCATCCTGAAATGCTGACTTATGAATATATTCAGAAGATAGCTCCCAATCTCCAGGTGATCTACCTGCCAAGCGGCACACCCCTTTTACTGCCATCGGTCACCCCAACCACCCCAACCACTTCAACTATTCCGACCACTCCAACCATTCCAACCACACCGACCACACCGACCACACCGAACCCTTAAATATCCAGTTTAAATCGTCCCGCAGGGTCCACTACTCAATCCCCTTGATTCACCCAAACCTGCGGGACGGTGCAGATAAAAAAAATCGTCCCGCAGGGTCCATTACTTCAATCCCTTGGTTAACAAAAACCTGCGGGACGATGTAGATGAAAAGAAATCGTCCGCAGGTTATAATATTTACCTGGCTAGGTCCAACCAAGCCTGCGTGACGGCAGGTGACTTAATGGAGATAACATGTCGGCTGTCCACCCAACAGGGCGCCAGATCCGCCTGACCAGTTATTCAAACTGCGCGGGTTGAGCATCCAAGCTGAATGCGGAAACGCTGGCGCAGGTTCTGCGTCCTGTTGAAAATATCTTTGACGCTCGGGACTATCCTGATCTGCTGGTCGGCCTTAATCAACCTGACGATGCCGCCATCTGGAGGGTGGATGCTCGGCGTGGCCTGGTGGTCACAACCGACTTCTTTACCCCCGTGGTGGACGATCCGTATGATTACGGCAGCATTGCCGCGGCCAACAGTATTTCGGATATATACGCCATGGGCGGCCAGCCATTCCTGGCACTTAATGTGGCTGCCTTCATCCCGGCTTTGCCTGCGGAGGTCAATGGCGAAATTCTGCGTGGCGGGGCCGAAAAAGCCCGTGAGGCGGGCGTTGTTATCGCCGGCGGGCATACCATCCAGGATAATGAACCGAAGTACGGATTGGTGGTGCTGGGTTTCGTTAATCCTAAAAGGATGCTCACCAAAGGCGGCGCTCGCCCGGGGGATGCACTCATCCTGACCAAGCCGCTTGGCTTTGGCGTGACAACCACTGCATTGAAACAGCAGAAGGCCTTGCCGGAAGATGTGGCTGAAGTGGTTGCGTGGATGAAGCAGTTGAATAAAAAAGCCAGCTCACTGGCCGTGGAATTTGGCCTGCATGGCGGAACGGACGTGACCGGTTTCAGTCTTCTGGGCCACGCATACGAGATGGCACAAGCCTCGGGGGTGGGCATGCAGTTCTTTGTTGAGGAGCTGCCATTTGTCGCATGCGCCCGCAAATATGCCGAAATGTGCACCTTCCCAGGCGGCATGTATGATAATCGCCAGTACTTCGAAGCGCACATCCGCTTTGCCCCGGAAATTTCCGAAGAGACCAGGATGCTGCTTTTCGACCCGCAGACCAGCGGGGGCCTCCTGTTGGCTGTCCCCAGGAGAAAACTGGCGGGTTTTCTTAAGCGGGCTGAAGAGGTCAAACAATCCACCTGGGTCATTGGGAAAGCAGTCAAAGGCGATGGAATTGACGTGGCATGAGCTGTCCAGAGGTCGGCCTGTATGGATATTGGAATTCGAATCCTGATCATTTTCTTGCTTATCCTGGTGAGCGGCTTTTTTTCGATGTCGGAGGCGGCCATCTTCGCAGCGCGCAGGTCGCGCCTGCAGCAACGCGCCAATGAGGGTGACCTGCGCGCACAGCGCGCCCTTGACCTTTCAGCAACCCCCAACCGCTTTCTCCCCACAGTCACGATAGGCATTACCCTGGTCGGCATTCTGTCCGGCGCCATTGGCGGCGCTCCCCTTGCTGATGCGTTGGCAACCCAACTGGACAAAATCCCGGCACTCATCCCGTATTCTCATTCGCTCGCCCTGACCCTGGTTGTCATCTTGCTCACTTTCGTCACCATGCTCCTGGGGGAGCTGGTGCCCAAACGCGTGGCGCTCTACAATGCTGAAAAGATCGCCAGCGCCATTGCGGGCTTTATGTCCTTCGTGGCTGCGGTGTTGCACCCGGTTGTCTGGTTGCTGGGAAAGTCCACCGATGCGATGCTGCACCTGCTGCGCATCAAGCACACCGATGAACCTCCCGTGACGGAGGAAGAATTGCTTGTGCAGCTCAACGAAGGCACCCAGGCGGGTGTTTTTGAAGAGTCGGAACAGGAGATGGTGGAAGGTGTCTTCTCACTCTCCGATCAACGTGTGAATGGCCTTATGACCCCGCGCAATGAAATCGTCTGGCTCGACGTGAACGATTCTGTGGTAGAGATCCGCCGGAAAGTCAGGGAAAGTCCTTTTTCCCGCTTCCCGGTGGCTGAAGATGGCCTGGACAACGTCCTGGGCGTTGTAAAAGCCAAGGAACTCCTCCTGGCCGACCTGAAAAAAGGCAGCGACCTCAAGGAGATTGTCCGCCCGCCCATCCACATTCCAGAGACCGCCTTCGGATCACGCGCCCTTGAGATGTTCCGGGAAAGCAAAAGGGAGCTCATGCTGGTGGTGGATGAATTCGGCGTGGTGCAGGGCTTGATCACCCTGGCTGATATCCTGGAGGAAATTGTCGGTGAATTCGAGGGAGGGCCTCAAGCCACCCAGCGCCAGGATGGCTCCTGGCTGCTGGATGGGATGCTTCCGAATGATGAATTCAAGGAGGTCTTTAACATTCGGCACTTGCCGGATGAAGAGGAATACGAAACACTGGGCGGTTTTGTCATGATGCAGTTGGGGCGCATCCCACAAGCTGCCGACCAGTTTGAATGGAATGGCCTGTGTTTTGAAGTCATGGATATGGACGGCAAGCGCGTGGATAAGGTGCTGGTGACAAGTATGCCTGCCCGTACGCCTGCAACGAGTAATACCACGAAGAAGGAGAAATAAGACTTTGCAGGATTTGCCACCCATTAAGAATCCGGCTTGGAGGGCATGATTAATTGTCATCCTAGATCCTGTCAATTTTTACCAACAATTCTCAATATTTTAAGGATGACTTTATGATAATTTATTTATAATATAATATGAAGTATCTTGATCTGAACTGTAGATGATAAGAACGGGAAATCAGCATTCTTTATCAGAGGATTTATCCTCCAGAAAGAAGTGGGACGGTGGAAGATCAATCTGGTTTACCAAATCGAGAAAATAAATGGATTGGGTTTATCTCCCAAACCATGAAAAAGCCGATCGTTCAGATCGGACTTGGAATTATCGGCCTGGTCTTGCTGGGAGCCTTAATCTTCGGCATTCGCCAGACTCAGCTCCCGCCGCCCCAACCTCTCCAATTTCCGCATGCCAAGCACGTCAGCTTGGGGATTCAATGTTTGTACTGCCATCCGGGGGCTTTGCGAGGGCGATCACCCGGGCTGCCCACGGTATCAAAATGCAACGCCTGTCATCAGCAGGTTAAAAAATCCAGCCCGGAATTGGATAAACTGGCTGCGTATGTCAAGAATAATGAGCAAATAAACTGGGTGCCGGTCGCGCTGGTGCCTGACTTTGTCTTTTACAGCCATCGCCCGCATATCGCAGCTGGCCTCAACTGCGAGAATTGCCATTCCGAGATCGGCCAGATGACCCTTGCTGTCCCCCAAAAAATGAATATGGGTTGGTGCATAGGCTGCCACCGCACTCGCTACAAGAATGACCCGGTCATGCTCACTAAATTAACCGATTGTGTAACCTGTCATAAATGACCGGACAGGAAAGGAACCAGGCATGAGCAGTCAAATTTCCCGGCGGGAATTTCTAAAAATAGCTGGTTCAGGGATTGGATTGGCCATTCTAACCGGCTGCGGTCCAGCCACCCGCTATGTCACCCGCCAGCCATATTTTCAGATGCCGGAATATACCAGCAATGGCCTCAGCACTTATTATGCCACCACCTGCCGTGAGTGCCCGGCGGGCTGCGGGACGGTCGTCCGCACCATGCAGGGGCGGGCGATAAAAATCGAAGGCAACCCGAATCACCCGGTCAACCTGGGGAAGACCTGCGCGCGCGGCCAGGTTGCATTGGAAGGACTTTACAACCCGGACCGGATCCAGCACCCGGCCCGGCGCGCCGAGCGTGGGTCTGAAGTACTGACCCAAATGACCTGGGACGACTCGGTTGGCATTGTCAAACAGGCACTGAGTTCCAACGCGCCCGGGGAAATTGCCTTCCTGCTCGGTCTCAGTTCGGACCACCTGGCTGACCTTGTCAGCGAGATAACCACGGCCCTCTCAGCGCCTGCGCCTTTGCGCTACAGCGCCTTTGAGACCTTCGAAGCCCGGGCCACCCTGGCGAAGGCAGCGGACCAGATCTTTGGGGTTGCGACGCTGCCATTTTTTGACCTTGCCAACGCCGATGTGACTTTTTCCTTTGGGGCCAACTTTCTCGAAACCTACCATTCTCCCGTGGCCTATGCGCGTGGTTTTGCGACCATGCGCCAGGGGCACCCCGGCAAGCGTGGTTACCTGGTGCAGTTCGAGCCACGCATGTCCCAGACAGCGGCTGTGGCGGATGAATGGATCCCGGTTGCACCGGGCATGGAAGGGCTGGTGGCCCTTGCCATCGGTCGATTGGTTGCAGAGGCACATGGAGCCGCAATCCCGCCAGTCTATCAGGATGTGGATGTGCCCGGGGTTGCCAAAGCCTCGGGGGTGAGTGAAAGTACTTTGCGCCAACTGGCCCAAATCTTTTCTGCAGCCGCCCATCCCCTGGCAATTCCTGGTGGAGCTGCGTTGGCGGCCAGCAATGGCGTCGAGGCTGGCGCGGCGGTCCTCATGTTGAATGTTCTTGTAAACAATCCCGGCCAGGCCGGCGGGGTCTTTTTGACCCCCGGCTTGCCGGTCCATGCTGGCAATCCGACCATCCCCAATCCGTTGTCTGACCTGCAGGACCTGATAAAGCAAATGAAAAGCGGGGGCATCAAGGCGCTGTTCATCCATGGCGTCAACCCGGTCTACGAATTGCCAGCTTCATTGGGCTTTGTTCAGGCGCTTGGCAAAGTTCCTGTGGTGGTCTCTTTTGCATCCTTCACGGATGAGACCGCCATGCAGGCCGATTATGTCTTCCCTGATCACACCGGCCTGGAAGCCTGGGGCTACCAGAAAGTCCTCACCGGTGCGGACCGGCCGGTCATTTCAGGCTTGCAGCCGGTGGTGGCGCCGCTCTATGATACGCGCGCCAGCGCGGATGTGCTATTGGCAGCCGTCCAAGCGATTGGCGGTGACCTTGCGACCGCTGTGCCCTATAAGGATGAAGTTGAGTACCTGCAACAGTCCCTGGTTGGCCTGGTTTCGCAGGTCGGTTACTTTACCGCCCAGGACAACAATTCTTTCTGGGGATCATGGCAACAAAATGGTGGCTGGTGGAACCAGTCCGCCGGGTTGGCAAGCCCGGCTGCAAAGATTGCACTGGCGGGCAGTATAAGCCAACCCGCCCCCTTGTTCGATGGAGAAGGCGAATTTTATTTGATGCCGTTCTTTTCCACCCTGCTTAGCGACGGCAGCGGTGCCAACAAACCCTGGCTGCAGGAGACCCCTGATCCCACCACCACGGTGGTCTGGAATAATTGGGTTGAGATCAACCCGGATACTGCTGACAAACTGGGCATCGCTGACGATGATGTGGTAAGGCTCACCAGTCCCTTTGGAACAGTGGAAGTTTCTGTGTACCGATACCCGGCCCTCCGTCCCGACACACTCGCCATGCCATTTGGACAAGGTCATACTGCCTATGGCCGTTATGCACAAAACCGCGGAGCCAACCTGGCCAAATTGCTCGGTACACGCATTAACACGGCTGGCGACCTGGCATTGGCCTCAGTCAAGGTCAAAATCGAGAAGACCGGCCGGCAGGTCAAATTAGCGCGCTTTGAAAGTCACCTGGGCGTGTACGGTACACCTTAGGAGTTGCCTATGTCTCGAGCGAGAAGCGAAAATCCTGCGCCTATTTGGGGCATGGTGATAGACCTGGACCTGTGCATGGGTTGCCAGGCCTGCGTGACCGCCTGTGCCATGGAAAATAATAATTCGTTCGTTGGCGAACAGGATGTCAGTTATGGCCGTAGTATGCAGTGGATCCACACCGAGCGTTTCTGGAGCGGGCAATATCCGGATGTCTCCACCGGTTTTCAACCCATCCTCTGCCAGCAATGCGGCAATGCCCCCTGTGAACCGGTCTGTCCAGTCTATGCATCCGTCCATTCCAAGTCCGAAGAGATCAACCTGCAAGTATACAACCGCTGTGTCGGCACACGCTATTGCGGCAATAACTGTCCCTACCAGGTGCGCGTTTTCAATTGGCGGGATTGGCCGAGGCCGGTTCCTTTGGACAATGCGCTCAACCCGGATGTGACCGTCAGGCGGCGCGGGGTCATGGAGAAGTGTATGTTCTGCATCCAGCGCATTCGCCGGGTCGAGGATACCGCCCGTGTGGAAGGACGCAAGGTGCGGGACGGGGAAGTCGTACCGGCCTGTGCACAGGCCTGCCCGGCCTATGCCATCGTCTTCGGCCGTTTGGACGATCCGCAGAGCCAGGTGAGCAAGTTGGCCAGGAACGGCCGCGCCTATATTCTGCTGGAAGAACTGGGTACCGAGCCAAGGATTACGTATTTAAAGGGAGATTCGAACCATGGCAACAACGGCTGAATCCATTGCACGGCCTGTTCCATCTGCCGGCGTGCCCGATGATCCACGCGATCATCTGATGCTCGACCCGCGGCCCAGGGGGGAGATGAACGGTATGGTCATGGAATCGATGCACAAAACGAGTAAGAAATTCTGGGGGGTGGTCATCTTCCTGGTATTGACCATCCTGTTTGCCCTGGTGGGCGCGTGGGGCTATATGATTGCCAACGGCATGGGCGTCACCGGCCTGACCCGCTCGGTTTACTGGGGAATTTTTATAGTCAATACCGTTTTCTGGATCGGCATCAGCCATGCCGGCACTTTTATCTCGGCGCTTTTGCGGGTGATGAAGTATGAGGTCCGCCGTCCATTCACGCGCGCCGCTGAATTGATGACCACTTTTGGTTTAATTCAGGCCGCAATCAGTATTTTCATGCACCTGGGCCGCGTCTGGCTGTTTTACTGGTTAATTCCCTATCCCAATGAACGTACCATCTGGCCGGACATGCATTCCCCGTTAATGTGGGACTTTATGGCGATCACCACATATGTCATTGCCAGTACCATGTACTTGTTCCTGCCGCTCATCCCCGACCTGGCGATGGCGCGTGATCGCTCGACCGGCTGGCGAAAGATTCTGTACCGGACCATTTCCCTGGGCTTCCGCGGCACGGAATCCGAATGGAAGCATTTGAAATCGGCCATGAACATCTTTGCCTTTGCGATCATCCCGGTCATGTTTTCCGTCCATACCGTGGTTTCGTGGGATTTTGCCATGGCAACCCGTCCCGGGTGGGCCTCGTCTGTTTTCGGCCCATATTTCGTCATCGGCGCGCTCCAGTCGGGCATTGCTGCAGTGATGATCGTCATCTTCATGATCCGTTCAACCATGAAGAATATGAAATACTTTTTGCGACCGGAACATTTCGATTTCCTGGGCAAATTGAGCTTGATCGTCTCCATGGCCTGGGCTTACTTTTTCTTCAATGATTACCTGGTGCCCTGGTATGGCGGCGAGAAGTTCGAAAAGCTCCTGTTGGATTTCCACGCACATGGTCCTTTCGCCTGGGTATGGTTCTGCATGTTGATCTGTAATGTTGTCATTCCCTGGGCGATCCTTTGGAACAAGCGCTGGCGCCGGAAACCCTGGCTGATGCTGCTGGTGGGGATTGTGATCAATGTTGGCATGTGGATCGAACGCTTCGTGATCATTCCAATTTCCCTCACCATTACCCGCATGCCGTTCACCTGGCGGATCTATAAACCTTCCATCGAGATTCCTCTCTCGATTGGAACACTTGCCTTGTTCTTATTGCTTTATATGCTGGCCTCACGGCTGATCCCGCTGGTGCCGGTCTGGGAAGTACAGGAAGGGCAGAGCGCCCATGTACTTCGCAAAATTGGAAAAGCCGAGATACCGTCTGTAAGCGATATCGATTGATGTTCATGAGGATGGCAATATGGCTGATGACCTGACTCTATTGGCTCTTTTTGCTGACATTGACCCGGCAGTCAATGCCATTGACAGGCTGCGGGAAATGGGGATTGCAGACAAAAAAATGGATATCCTCTCCGGTGTCCCCTTTAAGAATGAGATATTGGGCCGACCAAAACTTTCCACCTTCATCCCACGCCTGGCAATGGGGGGGGCATTGATTGGATTGATTGCTGCCGCATTCCTGATTTTCGGGATTCCCGGATTATTTCCGCTGCATGTGGGTGGGCAGCCGGTGTTCCCAATTCCTCCATTCATAATAGTTGGCTTTGAAATGACCATGCTGGGGCTGATGGGTACAGCCTTCGTGGGATTGTTCCTGGCGGGCCGGTTTCCCAGTTATGAAGCGAAAGTGTATGTGCCGGAAATCAGTGATGGAATGATCGCGTTGGTTTTCACCTGCCCGGCTGCGGAACAGACAGAATTCGAGGATGCCATGAAGTCCTTGGGTGCCGAGCAAATCCGGCCGGTAAAGGCTGAGCAGCTATGAACCCGGCTTATAAACGACTGATCATTTTAGGACTGGTCGGGCTGATGGCCGTGGTGGTCCTGGAAATGTTCGCTTACGATGTCATCAAAATTGACTGGAAAAGCTTCATGAAGATTCAGCCGGCATTTCAGCCCATGTACCATCCCCAGCCGGTCCCCACAGAAGCAATCCCTGTGGAAGGGGCCGTTTACGATCCGGTTCTGGGTATCCCGGCGAATCCGGTGACAGCTGACCAGGCCTCCGTCACGCGCGGGGGAGAATTGTTCAAGATAAATTGTCTATTGTGCCATGGCACCCAGGGAAAAGGAGATGGCCCGGTGGCATCCCACCTGGAGAATAAGGTTTTCGACCTGACCAGTTTCCCCATCCATTCATTTACGGATGGCGGCATCTTTTTCGTTATCTCCACCGGCGTACCCGGGAAAATGCCAGCTTTGAATGAGAATCTGACCGTCCGCGAGCGCTGGGATGTGGTTAATTATGTCAGGACGTTGAAATGAGAGCTACCAGACGACAGCCGTGGACGAGGAGGAAAATGCATCGATGATACGCCATTTTAAGCTCTGGACACTCTTTTTGGGGCTGGTTCTGGCGGTCCTGGTAATCTGGTTTGCCGGATCTTTATACTTCGGGGGTTGTAGTTACCATAATAATTGCATGGACGGCGGCCGGGCCAGGGCCATCCATACCCCCATTCCTACCTTGATCCCGGCGACGCTCCAGGCAAACGGCGCAGGTTTCCCTGTCTCTTCCAGTACTGAAAACTGCAGTGTGACAGCCGGGACGCTTCTGGCAGCCTGGGTCTCGGCCGGATCTCCGGAAACCCAGCCTTTTCAATTTACTGACATCAATAACACCCCCTGTCAGGCGGCCTTTGCAGATGTACAACCACTGTTCACTGAGCCCAATTTATGGTATCCAGGCGCACTGGCATGTTCATCCTGTCATTCTGCGGAGCTCTCTGGAGAGGCTTCCGCTCAATTGGACCTGAGCAGTTATGCCGGGATAATGGCGGGATCCGGGCGTACATCAGGCAGCGCAAAAGGAAAAGATATTCTGGGCGCCGGCAATTGGCAGGCCTCCAGGTTGAACCAGGTGTTGTTTGTGCTTAAGCAAATGCCTTATGGCCTTCCGCAGAATGCATTGTCCGGGCAGGGACCGACCATTTTGGCGGGGTTGCCTCTCACCACAGTGAATGCCACTCCTACACCGGAGAACGCGCCAGTCGAGATCGCCCGCCCCGACACACCCGGGGGGCCGGGAGAGGCCATCAAGTTGACCGGCAATGCCACAGCTGGACAACAGATATTCCTTATCCGTTGCTTGTTATGCCATGGAGAGGAAGGTAAAGGAAATGTGTTGAACCCCGGCAGCGATGATGGTACCGTGCCGCCTCTGAACCCGATCGACTCGACCCTCGTCGATGCAGACTACAATACATTCGCATATAACCTTGATCTCTTCATCCAAAATGGCTCCAGCCCGGCAGGTCCCAACCCGGCACGAAAGATGCCTCCGTGGGGAACCCAAAATGGTCTGACACAACAGCAGATTGCAGATGTGATTGCTTACATCATCAGCCTGAACAAATAACCGAAATGATGATCCACCTGGACGATTGGATGTTTGGGTCCGGGTCAGGTACGAGCCACGCCGAGGTTGGATCTGGCTTTCCGCTCCAACCTTGCAATGCGTCTGGAATAAATGGTGTGGTTCATTTTTATTGTATTGTTATTTTTTAGGTATCCGTTATACTTAAGATAAAATACTCGATACAAATGCACGAAAATAAAATTTCCATTTGCGAGGAGGAGGAGGTTTCATGGTGCCAGTCTTGTTATCTCGGATGCAGTTTGCACTGACAACCATTTATCATTTTTTCTTTGTACCTTTAACGCTGGGATTGGTCTGGTATGTTGCCATCCTGGAGCTGCGATATGCCCGCACTGGGAATGAAATCTATAAGAAGCTGACGAAATTCTGGGGGAGACTTTTCCTGATCAACTTTGCCATGGGGGTTGTGACAGGTATTGTCATGGAATTTCAATTTGGCATGAATTGGGCCGGCTATGCCAATTATGTTGGCGATATCTTTGGAGCACCTCTCGCAATTGAAGCCCTGGTGGCTTTTTTCCTCGAATCCACATTTCTGGGCCTATGGGTTTTCGGCTGGGATAGACTTTCCAGGAAGCTGCATGCGGCGGTGATCTGGCTGGTTGCGTTGGGCAGTTCGCTGTCGGCTTTGTGGATCCTGATCGCCAATGCTTTCATGCAGCATCCAGTCGGATATGTGATCAATAACGGTCGGGCGGAAATGGTCGATTTTGGGGCGCTGGTCTTCAATCCCAAGGCCTGGGTGATGTTTGAGCATACCCTCACATCAGGTTTCACCACGGCTGCCTTTTTTGTTCTCGGTGTTAGCGCGTATCACCTTGTTCGCAAGAAGAATGTCGATTTCTTCAAGCGTTCCTTCAACCTGGCTGCCATCATCGGGACCATTGCGGTTGCCTTGGTGATCCTCGGCGGGCACTCGCAGGGCTTGTGGCTGCTGCAAAACCAGCCCATGAAAGCCGCCGCCACCGAAGCCCTTTATACTACTGAGGACCCGGCCTCGTTCTCGCTCCTTACCATTGGAGATCTGACAGGCAAGAATTTGGTCTGGCAGATTCGTATCCCACGCGTTCTCAGCTTGTTGTATTACAACCGACTGAGCGGGGAGGTGCCTGGAATCAATAACTTGCAACCTGAGTATGCAGCGAAATATGGACCGGGGGATTACGTTCCCCTGGTTGTTTTCACCTATTGGGGCTTCCGGTTTATGGTTGCAGCCGGGTTCAGCATGCTGGCGCTGGCCGGCTACGCCTTGTATTATGTCATGCGGAACAAAGTGGGGCCTCAGATCCGCTGGTTGGGCCTGTTCGTCTTTGCCATAGCCCTGCCTTATATTGCCAATACCAGTGGGTGGGTCTTGACTGAACTCGGCCGCCAGCCGTTCATCGTTTATGGCCTGCTCAAGACCGAAGATGCCCTCTCCCCTGGTATGACCAGCGGGATGGTGCTGTTCAGCTTGATCGGTTTCGCCCTGATCTATGCAGCCCTGTTGGGCACTGACATTTTCCTGCTTGCTAAATTCGCCAGGGCAGATCCGCCTGCCGACGAAATCATCCCTGTCGAAAGACAATCCGTGGAAACGGAATAGGACAGGAGGAACACATGAATCTCAATACAGTCTGGTTCATTTTGATCACGATCCTGTATGTAGGCTTCTTCTTCCTCGAAGGGTTTGATTTTGGAGTGGGCATGCTTCTGCCATTCCTGGGCAAGAACGATAATGAGCGCAGGACGGTGATGAATACCATCGGTCCGCATTGGGATGGCAACGAGGTCTGGTTGATCACCGCTGGTGGTGCCACTTTCGCGGCCTTTCCTCGCTGGTATGCAACCATGTTCAGCGGGTTCTATCCAGCCTTATTCCTGCTCCTGGCAGCCTTGATCGTGCGCGGTGTTTCCTTTGAATTTCGCAGCAAGCTCGCCAACCTGAAATGGCGCAGCTTTTGGGATTGGGCCGTCGCCATCGCCAGTTTCCTGGCCGCATTCCTGTTGGGAGTTGCTTTTGCCAACCTGGCGAAGGGCGTACCAATCAATGCTGCCAGGCAATACACAGGCACCTTCTGGACGCTGCTTAATCCCTACGGCTTGGTTGGCGGGTTTTCCAATGCAGCCGGATTTCTCCTGTTCGGTGCGATCTTCTTGAGCTTGAAGACAACCGGCGAATTGGGCGAACGTGCCCATGCAATCGCCCGCCGGCTTTGGGTTCCAGCAGTCATCCTGATTTTCATTTTATTGGTGCTGACCTACTTTTATACGGATATCCTGGATCACCTGGGAGTTGATCCCGGGATAATTCCAATCACCGCTTATATTGCGATTTTACTGACAGGTTATTTTCTTTTCCGGAAGAGGAACGGCTGGGCATTTGGTATGATGGGGACCCACCTGGCGCTGACGCTGATCTCATGTTTCCAGATCATGTTCCCGCGGGTGATGATTTCCAGCACTGATCCGGCTTTCAGCCTGACCATTTATAATGCGTCATCATCACCGTATACATTAACTGTCATGTCCGTTATCGCATTGATCTTTTTACCGGTCGTGTTGGCTTACCAGGCCTGGACCTATTGGGTCTTCCGCAAGCGAGTCGGATCCGGGACGGAAAAATTGGTTTACTAATAGCTCATTACAGGAAGGGTGCGGACACGCACCCTTCTTTGATTTATTCTTTTGGGATTGGCGGAATTGATCTGCCTATTCTGGCAGGAAGCAGTAAAATCACGTTAATGCCCATGAACACGAAAACCATCCAACGCATCCTGGTCACCGGTGCAACCGGATATATTGGCGGACGGCTTGTGCCCCGTTTGCTGGATGCCGGTTACCAGGTGCGTTGTTTTGTGCGCGACCCCGGGCGCCTGCGTGATTTTTCCTGGTTTGAGCGGGTCGAGATTGCCGAGGGGGATGCGCTGGATGTCTCTTCGCTGGTCAGGGCCATGCAGGGGGTGACTGTTGCTTATTATCTCATCCACGGCATGCAGGGCAGCCGGGCGGATGCAGGGCAGGACCTGGAGGCAGCCAGGAACTTCGCCAATGCGGCTGAATCCGCCAACCTCAAGCGGATCATATATTTTGGTGAGTTGGTGGATCCCACGGATGATCTTTCTCCTTACCTTCGCTCCCGCCACGAGACCGGTTATATCCTGCAGCAGGGGAGCGTACCGGTAACGGAGTTTCGCGCAGGCATGGTAGTCGGGTCGGGAAGCGTATTGTTTGAGATGATCCGCTACACGGCGGAACGCCAGCCCATTTTTCTTTGCCCGAAATGGTTCTTCTCCCTGGCTCAACCGATCGCCATCCGGGATGTGCTGGAGTACCTGCTTGCGGCATTGGATTCTCCTGAAAGTATTGGCAGGCTGATCGAAATAGGCGGCGCCACCTGCTTGACCTATGCCCAGATGCTGCTGGACTATTCCCGCGAACGCGGCTTGAAGAGGATTTTAATCCCACTGCCATTTTACGCCCCGCGCTTTTCAGCCTACTGGGTGCACATGTTAACACCCGTACATTGGCGCGTGCTCATGCCCCTGATCGAAGGCCTTCACGCCGGTAGTCTGGTGCATAGCGACCTGGCCCACCAATTCTTCCCGCAAATTCAACCAATGGATTTTGTCACAGCCCTGCACCTGGCGCTCGGACGTGTTGCCAGCGATGATGTTGAAACAACCTGGAGCGATGCGTTGGTTGGCATCCAGGGGAATGTGCGGCCGTACACTCTGACCACCTCGGAAGGGATGATGCTGGAACGACGCCAGCAGGTGCTCGACCTTCCACCAGGTCCTGTTTTTCGAGCGTACACTGGTCTGGGCGGTAATCGCGGCTGGCTCTACTTAAATTGGACCTGGCAGGTGCGCGGCTGGATGGACAAACTGATCGGCGGCGTGGGTCTGCGGCGCGGACGCCGCCATCCGGACGATATCCGGGTTGGTGAGGCGCTGGATTTCTGGCGGGTTGAGGCAGTTGAACCGAACCAGCTTCTCCGCTTGAGAGCCGAGATGAAAGTTCCCGGCAAAGCCTGGCTGGAATTCCGATCTGTCCCTCAACCTGATGGAAAAACATTACTGACACAGACGGCCTATTTTGCGCCGCGCGGCCTGGCAGGCTTTCTCTACTGGTACTTACTTTACCCGATCCATGGTTTCATATTCAGCGGGCTGATTCGCAAAGTGGCTGCCCGGGCGAGGGAATTGGCAAGGGCATGAAAGTGACAGCATGAAGCCTGGCAGGTTAATTCTGGTTACTGGCGCGACCGGCTACGTGGGAGGCAACCTGGTACCGCGCTTGCTTGAAGAGGGCTATCGCGTGCGCGTGCTGGTACGCGATCCAGACCGAATATCCGGACGCGCATGGTTTCCGCAGGTTGAATTGGTAAAAGGCGATCTCCTTTCGTTGGAACTGGTGAGTCAGGCCATGCAGGATGTTTCGGCTGTATATTACCTGGTCCACAGTATGTCCAGCGGAAGGAATTATTTCAAAAGAGAGATAGATGCCGCGCGCAATTTGGCTTCCGCAGCGACGAATGCCGGCGTTGAACATATCATCTACCTGGGCGGTCTGGCTGACCCGGGTGAAGATATCGGCCCGCACATGCGCTCACGCATCCAGACGGGGGACATCCTGCGGGAGGGATGCGTGGAAGTGACGGAGTTCCGGGCCAGCCTGGTGATTGGCTCCGGCAGCATTTCGTTTGAAATGATTCGCTATCTGACCGAGCAACTTCCCATTTTGGTGGGCCCGCGCTGGATATATAACCGCGCCCAACCAATTGCCATTCAAAATGTACTGCAGTACCTCCTTTCAGCGCTGGAAAATCCTGCCTGTCGTGGGAGAATCTATGAAATTGGGGGTGCGACTGTTCTTACATACGCAGAAACCATGTCCATCTATGCGAACTTGCGCGGGTTGAAGCGTCGGATCATCGCTTTGCCGGGTATGCCTGTAAATTTGATGGCCACCCTGGCCGGGATATTGACGCCTGTCCCAGCAAGGATTGCCGGCCCTTTACTTGGAGGCATGCGCAGTGACAGCGTGGTGCGCAGCGATTCAGCCAGAAGAGACTTCCCCCGGATCAATCCAATACGATATGAAGACGCCGTCTCGCTGGCTTTGGATCGACTTTCGCCCGGTTTCCAGGAATCTGCCTGGGAAAACAAGGCTTCATCGTTTAAAATAAGACAGCAGGGCTTTTTCATCGAAGGTCAGCAGGTGCGTCTCAAGGTCCAGCCCGCCGTGGTTTACGATGCCGTTACTGGTCTGGGAGGAAAACACGGCTGGCTTTATCTGGATGACCTGTGGAAGTTGCGCGGTTTTTTCGACCGGCTGGTCGGAGGTCCGGGTCTGCGCGGGCGCAGGGCAGATGGTGAGCTTGTCGAAGGCGATGTGCTTGATTATTATCGTGTCGAAGCGCTTGAGCAGAACCGGCTGATGCGTCTCAAGGCCGAGTTGAAAGCCCCCGGCCTGGGCTGGATGGAGTGGCGCATAGCTCCGCAACCTGAAGAGGAAGCACTGCTTTCTCAAATTGCTTACTTCGCTCCCAGAGGAGTTTCTGGTTTTCTTTATTGGTATCTATTGCTCCCTGTTCATCGCCTGGTGTTTACAGGCTTGATAAAAGCGATTACCCGCCGGGCATCTGATATCCAAATTTCTGGTAGGAAATAAGCATTTTCCCAAGAAGGAGGCCTCATGAATATCAATTTCAAGATGTGGAAGACGGCCCTATGGGGTCTGGTGAAGATGGAAAAGAAGGAGGAATGGGACAGGCTGGATGCCATTTCCAAATGGTTGATCGCCACCCGCTCTGCCGTGACCACGGTGACTCTATATGCGTGTGTCATCGGCGGCCTGCTGGCCTGGAGGTTTGGTACCTTTGCATGGCTGCCCTGGGTCATCATCACGCTTGGGCTTTTCATTGCCCACGGAACAAATAATTTTCTGAACGACTATACTGATTTCAGCCGCGGGGTGGACAAGGATAATTACTTCCGCACGCAGTATGGAGTCCATCCGTTGGTGCAAAATTTTTGGACCAAGCGACAGCAGCTTACCTGGTTTTTCATCAGCGGTGCGCTGGCTTTTCTATCGGGAATATATGCACTTTTCTACACCAACTTCAACCCCCTGGTGATCGGCCTGTTTGCTTTTGGCGCCGTGGTTTTGCTGCTGTACACCTGGCCACTGAAATACCTGGCGCTGGGCGAGCTCAACATTTTCCTGATCTGGGGCCCGATCCTGGTGGCGGGTGTTTACAGCGTGCTGGCGCGCGGCTGGACGCCAGACACCTGGCTTGTGGCCCTGGCGGGAGTTCCTTTTGGTTTGAGCGTGGTCAGCATTAACATTGGCAAGCACATTGACAAGTCTGACCAGGATCGGCTGAAAGGCGTCGGCACCCTGCCTGTCCGCATCGGCGAGAAGGCCACGCGTTATATCAACATGGCGGTCCTGGTATTGATCTACCTGGTCATTCTCTACCTGATCTTCGTGCCACGTTTTTTCACCCCGGTCATGCTGATCGTTTTCCTGGCAGGGAAGCGCCTCTTTTATGCGGTGGCTGTGCACGCCAAGCCGCGCCCGGCGGAACCGCCCAAGGAATGGCTGGGCTGGCCGACCTGGTTTTCCGGTTTCACTTTTTACCATAACCGCATGTTTGAGAATCTGTTCATTTTGGGTCTGCTGGCGGATACTTTAATCCGTATATTCACCAAGTTCTGGCCGATGAGGTAAAAGGGAATTTTGTATCAAAGCGACGAACTGTTCCCCATCGTACCGGTGTACTTAGGGATGGCAACAGAACTACCTTCTGTTAAGCCATGAGACAATTTCACGCATGACCCGGCGCTTGTTGAGCCTCGCCCGTGACAGCCGTTTTCTCCTTGCGGGAACGGTCTTGTGTGGACTCCTGGCGGGCTGGCTGACCATCTGGCAGGCTTTAAATCTCAGCCAGTTGATTGACCGGGTTTTCCTGGGCGGACAAAATGGACAAGACGTAGCGGGGCTGCTGCGGTTTCTCCTTCTGATAGTTTTTATGCGGGCGGGGCTGGCCTGGGTGAGCGAAGTCAGCGCCAATGCCATGGCTGTGACAAATCAAGAGTGGACTGCGCCGGCGGCTGTTTGAGAAGATCCTGCGCCTCGGCCCGGCCTATACGCGTGGCGAACGGACTGGCGAACTGGTCAACGCTTCCGTCGAAGGAGTCGAACTGCTGGATGCCTATTTCAGCCAGTACCTGCCACAGTTGGTTATCGCCGCGCTCGTCCCGTTCAGCATTTTAATCTTTGTCTTTCCACGTGACCCGCTCTCCGGCCTGATCCTGCTGCTTACCGCGCCGCTCATCCCGGTTTTCATGTACCTGATCGGCAAGGCTGCTGAAGCCCTGACCAAACGCCAATGGGAATCACTCAGCCGCCTGAGCGCGCATTTCCTGGACAGCCTTCAGGGCCTGGCAACGCTCAAGGAACTGGGACGCAGCAAAGAGCATGCCGCCTCAATCGCCGAAGCCAGTGATCGTTTCAAGGATGTCACCTTGAGTGTGCTGCGGGTCACTTTCCTCTCAGCGCTGGTGCTCGAACTGGTGGCAACCATCAGCACGGCGCTTGTTGCCGTGGAAGTGGGGCTGCGTTTGCTCTACGGGCAGATGGCCTTTCAACCGGCCATGTTCCTGCTGCTCCTGGCGCCGGAGTTTTATATCCCGCTGCGGATGCTCGGCCTGCGCTTCCATGCCGGCATGGCCGGTACAAGCGCGGCCCAAAGGATTTTTGAGATTTTAGATGTGAAAGAGCAGGGCACAGAGAACAGTCGAATTGGCAGTGATGTTCCTCCACTGTTCTCAAGCCTCAGTTTATCTGACCTCTCCTACATCTATCCCGGCGAAGCTGAACCCGTGCTGCAAAACCTCACATTGGATGTCCGTGCCGGCGAACACATTGCCCTGGTTGGCTCAAGCGGAGTGGGGAAATCCACCCTGGCAGCACTGCTGCTGCGTTTTTCCGAACCGGCTGGTGGGCGAATAGTCATGAATAATGTGCCTTCCACGGAAATTCCACTCGAAGCCTGGCGAAAGTGCTTCGCCTGGGTACCCCAGGATCCATTTCTTTTTCATGATACGGTCGCGGCAAACCTGCGGCTGGCCAGGCCGGGTGCCACAGAGGTTGAGCTCCGGGCGGCGGCAGGCCTGGCGCACCTGGATGAATTTATCCAATCGCTTCCGGATGGATATGCCACAATGATCGGCGAGCAGGGTGCACGCCTGAGCGCCGGTCAGGCCCAACGCCTGGCCCTGGCACGTGCATTCCTCAAGGATGCTCCCATTCTTATCCTGGACGAACCGACTTCCAGTCTTGACCCGGAGCAGGAAGCGCTGGTTGAAACCTGCGAGCGCACTTTAATGCGCGATCGAACCGTCATCACCATCGCTCACAGGCTTAACACGGTTTTTCAGGCGGATAAGATCTTCGCTCTGGAAGAGGGGCGGATCATCGAATCTGGCACTCACCAGGTATTATTGGCGAAAAATGGTCCCTATGCAGCGCTGGTAAAAGCGTCCAATGTCAAAAGTCAAACGTCTAAAGTCTCGCCTGTTCTACAACATTCGACTTTTGACCTTCAACTTCCGCCCATTCCTTCGCCTTCAAAAAACAATCATCAATCTACAATCATCTTGCGGTTAATGAGCTTCCTAAACAACTCATGGGGCTGGGTGGCCCTTTCGGTTTTGCTGGGGGTCCTGACGGTTGGCAGCAATGTCGGCCTGATGGGTACCTCGGCCTACCTGATCTCTGCAGCCGCGCTGCATCCGGGGCTGGGAGCGCTGCAGGTTGCGATTGTTGGGGTGCGTTTCTTTGGGATCGCCCGTGGGGCCTTCCGTTATACTGAACGCCTGACCTCCCACAATGTGACCTTTCGCCTGCTGGCGCGCCTGCGCGTCCGGTTTTACCAGGCACTCGAGCCTCTTGCACCCGCCCGCTTGATGCAATATCGTTCTGGTGATCTGCTTGGCCGCATTGTGAGCGATGTGGCAGTGCTTGAAAATTTTTATGTGCGCGTGGTTTCCCCACCGCTGGTGGCGGTAGTAACGGCTGCCTGGATGATGGTCTTCTTTGGCCACTATGCCTCCGGGCTGGCCTGGCTGTACCTGGCATTCATGCTCCTGCTTGGCCTTGGGATTCCGCTGCTGGCTTTACACCTCAACCGCCGCCTCGGCGAGGAGTTCGTCTCCCGGCGCGCCGGTCTGCAGGCACGACTGGTCGACGGGATCCAGGGCCTGGCTGACCTGCTGGCCTTTGGGCAGGGATCCGATTATTTACAGCGCCTGTCGGATGAGGAAAGACACTATGGGAGGGTGCAGAGGCGGCTGGCTGCCCTGGGAGGAATGTCCAGCGCGCTGACCGTCCTGTTGGTAAACCTGGGGATGCTGGCGATGCTGGTCCTGGCCATCCAGCTGGTTGGAGCGGGGCAGATTCCGGGTGTCATGTTGGCTGTGGTCACGCTGGCTGCCCTGGCTGGATTCGAAGCCGTCATGCCGCTCCCGCTGGCCGCGCAGACTTTTTCGTCCAGCCGACAGGCCGCCCGGCGATTGTTTGAAATTGTGGATGCAAAACCAGAAGTTGAGGATAATGAAGGGCAGAGAACTGATGAAGAGAGAGCAGAGAACAGGGAAATACGTCCTGCTTTTTCTTTTCCATTCCCTGTTCTCTCCGTATCCGCTCTCTCCTTTTCCTACCCTGGCTATTCCCAACCGGCTTTACAGGATATCTCCTTTCAGTTGACCTCCGGAAAGCGTCTGGCCATCGTCGGCCCAAGCGGAGCGGGAAAATCCACCCTGGTGAGCCTGCTGCTGCGTTTCTGGGATTATTCCGAGGGGCAGATCTGTTTGGATGGGCATGATCTGCACGCTTATTCCCAGGAGCAGGTGCGGCGCTTGTTCAGTACCATTTCCCAGCGCACCTATTTCTTCAACGCCACCATCCGGCAAAATCTTCTGCTGGCCCGTCCTGGCGCAAGTGCGCCGGAGATCGAAAACGCAGCCCGGCGGGCGCAAATCCACCAGTTCATCACTGGCTTGGAGCGCGGCTACGCCACCACCATCGGTGAACATGGTTTTCGCCTGAGTGGGGGTGAACGCCAGCGGCTGGCGATTGCCAGGGCTTTACTAAAAGACGCCCCCATCTTTTTGTTGGATGAACCCACTGCCAACCTTGACCCATTGACCGAACGACTTGTTCTGGATAGCCTCTTCTCCCTGGCACAAGGCCGTTCGCTCCTGTTCATCACGCACCGCTTGGTGGGGTTGGAAAACATGGATGAAATCATCGTTCTCGATCATGGGAGCGTCATCGAACGCGGCACGCAGGCTGAGTTGCTTGCAAAGGGCGGGCTCTACCTCCGGATGTTGGATTTTCAGAATAGGATATTAAAAGAAATTCAATGAACAAAGCATGAGAGTAACCCGCTATACCTGCGAATCACCATTCCTGTTTTCGGTTACAATGATTATGATTACCAGGATTTGTTCATAGATTACGGAATTGGGTATCGGGATGCGCTGTCCAAAGTGCGGAACCGAGATTGCCAGCGGGGCGACCTTTTGTCCTAACTGCGGCGCGCAATTTACAGCCATTTGCCCGACCTGTGGGGCCAATAATCAAGTTGGGGCAATATTTTGCGTACAATGCGGTTTACGGATATCCTCCCAGATCGATCCTGATACCCAGGCGTCTCCCAACTATAACAGCCTCACCGATCTTTTACCCGATCCGCCGTCATTCCAGGCACAAAGCTACGAGCGCCGGATGGTTACGATCTTGTTTGCTGATATTGTCAGTTTCAGCACACTATCAGAACACATCGATCCGGAAGATTTGGTGGAAATCATGCGCTCGGCTTATCCATGTCTCCTGAAGCCACTGCGGGATCATGCCGGAACAGTGGTGCAGGTGATGGGCGATGGTGTGCTGGCGTATTTTGGCGCACCATTTGCCCAGGAAGATGATCCCGAACGCGCCATCCTGGCTGGTTTGGAGATTGTTGCCCGAATCAAAGCTTATGCCGGGCAGCTCCGCCGGGAACGTGGTTTGGAGAAATTCAATGTGCGGGTGGGGATTAACACCGGGCTGGTTGTGATAGGCGAAATGAATCCTGAAAAACACCTGGAATATATCGCCTTGGGCGATGCGGTAATCCTGGCAGCCCGCCTACAACAAAACGCTCCACCGGATGGTGTGTTGGTCAGCCAGGCGACCTACCGGCATGTAAATGGCCTGTTCGATGTCACGCCGCAGGCACCCATGACCGTCAAAGGCCGGCAGCAGATCGAGCAGACCTACCTGGTGCAGCAGATCAAACTGACCGAAAACCGGCTGCGCAGGCGCGGTGTCGAAGGAATTGAAACTCGCATGATCGGACGCGAGCCGGAGATGGCTGCGCTGCAAAACTGCTACCAGGATGCCGTGCAGGGCGGCGAGACGCCATTATTCTTGATCACGGGTGATGCCGGGATTGGCAAAACGCGCTTGTTGGATGAGTTCGCCGGCTGGGTGTCTGCACAGCCAGTATCTCCCATTATTTTACGTGGGCGTGCCACCTCCGCCACCCAGAGTGTGCCATACGGCGTATTTCGCAATTTATTCGCCAAGAGCTTTGAAATCCTTGAAAGTGATGGCAGCGCGCAGGCATTGTCAAAATTTAGGCAGGGAATGCATGATTTCCTGGATGCAGATCAAGCCGACCTGGTCGGGCAGCTGGTCGGTTTTGATTTTAGCGGCAGCCCTGCGGTACGGCGCTTATTGGGGAACCCGGCATTTTCCGAGATAGCCTGCCTGTACCTGGTAAATTTTTTCCGCCGTTTGGCTGAAAGGCCACTGCTGGTCTTGCTGGAAGACTTGCATTGGATGGATGACAGTTCTCTCGATCTCATCACAGAGCTGGTCTCCAGCCTGGGGCGGGAAAGCGAAATCCGCTTGATGACTGTCTGTACATCCCGATCGCAGTTCTTTGAACGACGGCCGAAATGGGGTGAAGGCATGGCAGGCTTCACCAGGTTGGAATTACCCCTGCTCGGCCGCTTACGCAGCCGGACGTTGATAGGGGAAATTCTTTGCAAGGTTGAAGCCATTCCCGACGCCTTATACGAGTGTGTAATAAACGAAGCTGAGGGCAGCCCGTTCTTCATTGAAGAGCTGATCAAAATGCTGATCGACGAAGGCGTGATCGAGACCGATAAAGAGCCTTGGCTGGTCCAGCTTGAAAAGCTGGCAATCGTTCACGTGCCACCCACCCTGACGGGCATCCTGCAAGCACGCCTGGATGGTCTGCCCGCTGCAGAAAAGTTGGTTCTGCAGCGTGCCGCGGTGATCGGGCGGACCTTCTGGGATGGTTTGGTGCGTGCATTAACCCGGGACGATCGGGAAGAACAACAAGTGAACGGGCGGCTTGCCTCGTTGCGTGCGCGTGGGCTGGTTTATCAGCATGAGCGCTCCTCCATCGTTGGCAACGAGGAATACGTATTCAAGCATGCCTTGCTGCTTGAGGCTGCTTATGAGACAGTCCTTTTGAAACACCGCCGTATTTACCACCGGCAGGTGGCTGCCTGGATCGAGGCGAATGCCGGCGAGCGCCTGGAGGAACACCTGGCGCAGATCGCTGGTCATTATGCAGACGGTGTTCAGCCCGAATTGGCAGCCGATTGGTATATCCGCGCAGGAGAGCGCGCTGCCAGCCAGTGCTCGATGCGGGAAGCTCGAAATCTTTTTGAACAGGCGCTGAACCTGATCCGCCAGGATGACCTGCCGCGCCGTTGGCGGGCCTTGCTGGGACACGACGAAGCGTTGGGCACATTGGGCGTACTGGAGGAGCGTCATGCAGACGATACATCCCTGCTCAACCTGGCCATACAGTTGGGGGATGACAGCCGCCTGGCGGTAGCCTACTACCATCAGGGCGGCCAGGCTAATAACGAGGGCAACAACCCGGCGGCGCTGCGCGCATTTGAGCAGGCTTTGGAGGCTGCCCGTCGCGCCGGCGACCTGTCGATGCAAGCCCTCATTCTACCCATGCAGGTCGCCATCCTTACCGCCGAAGGGGACTTCCAATCTGCGGCTGCATTGATCGATACAGCTCTGGAGCTCGCCAACCAGACCGGCGATGCGGATATCCTGGCACGCGCCCTGACAAACCTGGCGGTGTACTACCAGGCGATTGGTGATGTCACCCGGAGCGTGCAGTTGATCCAGCAGCAAGTCGAAATTAACCAGCAACAAGGTAACCGCCTGGGCGAAGCGATTGGACTGATCAACCTGGGATACCTGTATATTTCACTTGGTCAATTCGAAACCGGCCATAGACTGCTTGAACGTGCACTGCAGGCAGCCCGGAGTCTGGGCGCTCAGAAATGCGTCGCCTACAGTCTGCTCAACCTGGGCCTGGCTGAATGGTACCTTGGGAAGCCCCTGGCTGCCTGCCAGACTCTACAGCTCAGCCTGGCAAAGCTGGAAGCCCTTGGGGATCAGAGAGGCCTGGCTTCGCGCCTGTTTTACCTGGCGCTTGCCTGTGAAAAAGCCGGGGACTCCTCTGAAGCCGTTTCCCATTTTGAAAACTCGCAGGCTGCCTTTAAGCTATTGGGAGCCACGGCACAGATGGTGGAAGCCCAGTCTGGCCTGGCCCGTTTGGCACTCCAGCGCGGCGACCTGCCTCAGGCTGAGCAGTATGCCTTGCAAATCATCGCCTATCTGGACGAACATGGACCGCAGGGTTTGGAGCTGCCGATACTGGTTTACCTCACCTGCGCCAGGGTTTTCCAGGCTTTGGGGGATGCCTTTCGGCTTCAACAGGCACTGGAAAACGGGCGCAGGGAGTTGCAGACCCGTCTTGACCGTATCAGTGAACCGGTTTGGAGAAAAACTTTCCTTGAGTCAATCCCGGAGAACCGGGAGTTGATGGCGTTTGAAATGGCAGATAAATAAAATCCCACCTTTCGTCCTGGAGAAGTGAGGTCTTAATGAAAAGATTTCTTAACCTCATAAAAATGTTTTTCAGCAGCCTAAGGAGGCACCCCATGAATAAGGCACTACTTGTTAAAGACTCGTATCATTTCCCCGGCATAACTGTGCTTGTACCAAGGCAAGAGACTGGTCAGGTTCTTGTCGCGATTAATAAGGGATCCCTTTTTCCTAAAGGGGATTTACCCGGGGATTTTCATCCTATCCGTAAGATTGCCAACATCGCTCTGGTACCAGTGGAACAGCTTTCCCAAGTTAAAATGGTCCCCGCGAACTTAAGATCTGAGGTAAGCTTTGATCCTCCGATCGAATTCCGGGTGGGCTACAATTTTCAGGATGTATTGGAAGCTGGTGGCGATATCTCTTCGCTTAGACTGGCTTACTCGGATGGTACCGAATGGGTTCCAATCACTCCTGAGGAGAATGAATACCAGATTCTGCCTCCAGCCACTGGCCAGGTCGCCGAATTCAAGATCATTACCTGGCCGGATGATCCCATGATTGCCTGGGGCAAGTAAAACAAACATTTGACTGGTAAGAAACAGGAACATTCACGCCTCTACAAGAGAGTTGCGGAATATTGCATTTAATTAAATGCAAAAGCCGCTGTCAACCCAAAGTAGAAATGTCCCCATTATTCCAAAGTAGAGATGTCCCCCCGGGGGGACATCTCTACTTTGCGAAAGCGGGGTGGCGAAGCCCTTGCGCCAGGGATGGTTGGCAGCCGGTTTGTGAGCCTTGCTCTGGTTTAGGAGAGCCTGGTCAAGGTGCTTGGTCTGAACGATCTCAGCTTGTTTGGCTTGCATGTGGAAGATGGTGTACTCGAGGTTTTTGCCTTTGTAGAGCAGTGTGACCTTGCCTTGGGCATCCAGGCAGACGGTTACTAGCGCATGCTGCATGGCGTAGCTGGGTCGTTGCGTTTGGACCTGATAGACGACCTTCTGGAATTGGAGGGTCAGGTTTTTGGTTAGGAGACGGCTCTCCTGCCAGGTAAGGATGCGGGCGAGGTTATCCTGGGCAGTGAGCTGGCGATGGGCATCGTGGTCGCTCCTGGGGGAAACGGCAAAGCGTCGATTGAAATCTTCCACGAATTCTGGCAGGTAGCGATTGCCTGCTTCCCAAGAGCAGATGCTTTGCAAACGCAGTTCCTTGGGTAATCGATCTTGGAGGGTCTGGATGACTCGTTCGACCCGACCTTTGGCCTGGGGGGTATTGGCGCAGATGATCTGAATATCCAGTTCCTGCATGGCTCGTCCAAACTGGGTCAGGGCGTCCGAAGTACCTGTAGAGGGCTGATTGACCCGGAATATGCCATGTTTGTCGCTGTAGAAGGCGCCTGGCTTGCCGTAGCGGGTGAAATAGCCTGTGGCGGCTTGACAGTAACCAAAGAAACTCTCACTCTGAACGAACTGTAACTCCACCAGCCTACCGGTGGCATCATCGATAAACGCCAATAGGTCACAGGCCGGGGCACGCCCTTCGAACCAGTCATGCGGCGAACCATCGATCTGGATCAATTCGCCAAAACAGGCCCGCCGTTCCCGCATCTGGTGCACGATCACCTTCCTGGCTTTCTTGGCTTTCCACAAACCTTCAGCAATCATCAACTGGCGCACACTCTCGTCTGAGATCTTCAACCCATCCAACTCCACCAGTTTCTCACACGCAAATGTCGGCCCAAATCCCGTGTATTTGCTCTCCAAAAGATCCAGCACTTTTCGCTTGGTCTCTTCGGCCAATTGATTGTTACTTGGCCTGCCTCGCCGCTTCGAAATCAATCCGCTTGCCCCTCCCAGTCGATAACTGCGTAACAACCGCTTCACCTGCCGCTCACTCATTCTAAGAAGTTCTGCAGCGGCTTCCTGTTTCAGCCGCTTTCCTTCCAGCCGTTGCATTACTTCCAATCGGTTCACTTCTTTCTGACTCATCTGTAGTAGTTCCATTTCTTGTCCCTTTCGAAGGGGACATTTTAACTTTGGTAGAAGGGGACTCTACTACTTTGGGCTAACAAAATGCAAAAGCCGCTTGCACCTCTCTCACTTGCGTGCTATAATCTCGTTGATGTTTTGCTTGACATATCTTCGTCAAGATGACAAATTGAAATTCTTGAGCCCTTACCCAACTCCTTAAAATCAAATATCCAAACAAGCCTGTTCTGGGGGGCTTGTCCGTGCCTCATTCCAATCCATCAATACATACATGCTGTACACTGAGAAAGCTAATATGAACATACTTGAACTTGAAAACAAGCCCCTGGCCGAATTGCGCGATCTCGCCAGGGAATTCAACGTGGTCAATGCCAACCGCTTGAAAAAGGAAGCCCTCATCCTATCTGTTTGCCAGGAGGAAGCTGCCAAGCACGGCGTTGACATGCGGGGGGGCATCCTTGAAATCATGAGCGAGGGGATCGGTTTTCTGCGCTCGGCGCGTTACAGCGTCAGTGAAGATGATGTCTATGTTTCCCAGGCGCAGCTCAGGCGCTATGAAATGCGTTCCGGCGACCTGGTCATCGGGCATGTCCGCCCGCCGCGTGAATCCGAGCGGCATTGGGGATTGATCAAGGTTGAATCTGTCAACGGGATTGACCCCGAAGAGGCCCGCCGCCGGCCCCGTTTCGAAGATCTGACCCCGATCTTTCCCGACCGGCGTTTTGACCTGGAGACCAAGGGCGATATCCTATCAACCCGCCTGATCAACTTGATCGTTCCGATCGGGCGTGGGCAGCGCGGCCTGATCGTTTCGCCTCCCAAGGCCGGTAAAACCACCATTTTGAAGCAGATCGCCAACGCCATTTCTACACAATATCCGGATGTGCACCTGATGGTCGCCCTGATCGGCGAACGACCGGAGGAAGTGACTGACATGGATCGTTCGGTGGACGCGGAAGTGATCGCCTCCACTTTCGATGAACCAGTTACCTCGCACGTCCGCACGGCAGAAATTGCCCTTGACCGCGCCAAGCGGCTGACGGAGATCGGCCGGCATGTCGTCATCCTGATGGATTCCCTGACCCGGCTGGCACGCGCCTACAACCTGGTGGTCAATCCATCCGGGCGTACGCTCTCCGGCGGCATGGATCCCTCGGCGTTGTACCCGTGCAAGCATTTCTTTGGAGCAGCCCGCAACCTGGAAGAAGGCGGCTCGCTGACCATCATTGCGACCTGCCTGGTGGAAACCGGTTCCCGCCTGGATGATGTGGTCTATGAAGAGTTCAAGGGCACCGGCAACATGGAATTGATCTTGACGCGCAAACTCCAGGAACGACGCATTTTCCCGGCTGTGGATATTGAGCGTTCTTCAACACGCCGCGAGGACCTATTACTCGGTCCGGATATTCTTCAACGTGTTTACATCATGCGCCGCATGTACATCCAGATGGTTTCACCGCCTCCCCAGGGGGCTGGCATGGACTCGTCCGTGGCAACTGAAGCCATCCTGCAGCGCCTTTCCAAGACCAGGAACAATCAGGAATTTCTGGAGACACTGACAGAAGGTTTATAATTATTGTTATGGGTAAAATATTGAAATCTCCCCGCTGGTTTAGCGGTATCTCGTGGGGAGTGACCATCTTGATTGTCTGCGCGCTGCTGGGCTTTGGGTACTGGCGTCTTTTCCCGCCATCCGTATCTGCTGCAGAACCTGTGGCTACCCCAACGGCAGAAAAAAGCACAACGATTCTCCCGAATACAAACACCAGCGCTCCTGGTGGAGAACAAGCCGCCATTGTCCGGCAGGTGTGGCTTAAAACGGATATCACTTCGAAAACCACTTACTCGATCAGTGAATATACCGTCCAGCGTGGGGATGCCTTGTTCAGCATCGCCAAGCAGTTCAGCATTAAGCCGGAAACGCTGCTATGGGCCAACTATGATCTTCTGCAAGATTCCCCTGACAGCCTGCGGGTGGGACAGGTGCTCAAGGTGCCGCCTGTGGACGGTGTTTATTACCAGGTCAAGCAGGGCGATACCCTTGTGTCGATTACGGATGAGTTTGCCGCCAATTTGGAAGATGTGCTTAACTGGCCTGGCAACAATTTTGATTTGACCAGCCAGCAGGTCAAGCCCGGTGACTATGTGATGGTGCCCGGCGGGCATCGTGAGTTTGTCCAATGGATCATCCCGACTGTGGCCCGTGGAAAATCCGGCACCTCCAATATTGGTGGGACCGCCTGTGCAGGTGGTCCGGTTGGCGGTGGAGGTTTCATCTGGCCGACCGGCAACCATTATCTCTCTGGCAATGATTATTGGTCCGGCCATCTTGGGATCGATATCGCCGCCGGGCTGGGCGCTTCAGTCTGGGCTGCTGATGCAGGCGTGGTAACCATCGCCCAGGGCGGCTGGAACGGCGGCTATGGGAATGTCGTTATGATCGATCACGGCAATGGCTACCTGACCGTTTACGGCCACCTTGAACAGATTAATGTGACACCCTGCCAGGGGGTGGCTTCAGGGCAACTGATTGGTCTGGCAGGCAGCACGGGTAATTCGACCGGTGCCCACCTGCACTTCGAGGTGCGGCTAAACGGTGGGTTTGTCAGCCCCTGGTATGTCCTGCCCCCTTCGTAGAAATTTGGATGCCCGGTCTCTTTCTGAGGCCGGGTTTTTTAATTAATTATGGACGAACGCAACCTTCGTAAGGCCCTTTCCGCTATTCCTCTGTGTGGTCTGCGTTATTTCGAGCAGACCGGTTCGACCAATGACATCGCCCTGGCCTGGGCGGCTGCCGGCGCTCCGGACCTGGCTTTGGTCTATGCAGAGGAGCAGACTGCCGGGCGGGGGCGCGGCATTCGACGCTGGTTCACCCCGGCGGGAGCAGCTCTGGCATTCAGCCTGGTACTGCGGCCCTTACCTGGCTTGGAGCCATCCATTCCACTTTTTTCTGCCTTGGGGGCTCTGGCGGTCTGCGAGGTGTTGGCTGCGCAGGGCCTGCAGCCGCAAATAAAATGGCCTAATGATGTACTGCTCAACCGGCGCAAAGTCTGTGGAATTTTGGCTGAATCAGTCTGGCTGGGAGAGAAGGTGGAGAGTGTCGTGTTGGGTGTGGGCCTAAATATCAAGCCCGAGGCTGTTCCTCCTCCCGACCAGCTCAATTTCCCGGCGACCTGCCTGGAGGACGAGCTGCCTGCACCTGGACGGCAAATCCAGGCGCGCGAAAGGGCGGCATTGCTCGCGCAAATCCTCCAGACCATGCTTGCATGGCGCGCTTTGGTCGCAACTGATAAATTCAAGGAAGCCTTGGAAGAACGTTTGGCCTTCCGCGGCGAAATGGTGGAAATTTGGGCGGATGGGCAGATGATCAATTCAGGACGGGTGGATGGTCTGGGGCAGGATGGGAGTCTGCGTTTGCTTTCCCCTCAGGGGCAGGTCATCATCATACAATTCGGGGAGGTACACTTGCGTCCGGCTGCGTTACCGCATCTTGAATAAGGCATAATCCAATCTAAATATGGTAGTAACGACTTAAGACGTTACTACCAGGTATTGATTAACTCAGCGCTATTTTAAGGGCAATTCGAATTGTTTGCCTGGCTCAAGGTTCGGTTCGCCAATTGCGTCGGCTCCGACCTTCTTTAGCTCGGCGGCGGCTATGCGGGCGATGGATGCCACCCGATCCCCTTCCTTGACTTCCATCAGGTGAACGCCGCGCGTGGCGCGCCCGGCCTGTTTCACATCCTTTACTTTGGTGCGCAGGACCATTCCATTGGCAGTGATGATGGTCAGATCATCAGCTTCCTGGACGACCCTGGCGGATGTGATGGTGCCAATTTTATCGGCTGCGTCGCGGGCGATTGTCTGTACTCCACCGGTGGCGCGACCCTTGACAGGATACTCCGCCAGGGCAGTCCGTTTGCCGTAGCCCTGGGTTGTAACCAGCACCAAATATCCGTCTTTTTCGATGACTTCCATGCTGGCGACTTTGTCTTTTGTTCCCAACCGGATGCCGGTCACTCCGCCTGCCGAGCGTCCCATGGAACGAACTTCGTCTTCAGCAAAACGCAATGCCTGTCCCTGCTCGGTAACCAGGATGATTTCGTTGTCACCGTGCGTCAGGCGTGCCCAGTCCAATTCGTCGCCTTCATCCAATCCGATGGCGATGATGCCGGAGGGGCGTACGGCCGACAGTTCAGAAAGGGCCATGCGCTTTATTTTTCCATTGCGCGTCCCAAGGGTAATAAATTCCACGGTTTCAAAATTCGGCACGGATACCGCCGCGGTAATAATTTCCCCGGCTTCAAGTGACAGCACGTTCACCAGAGGGATTCCTTTGGCAGCCCGGTCAGCATCCGGGATCTGGTAGACCTTTTCCGAGTAGACTTTGCCTTTATCGGAAAAGAACAACATGGTGTCGAGCGAGCGTGCCGGGATGAGCGTCAGGATTTCATCTTCCTCTTTGGTCATGTGACCTGTGACCCCCTTGCCACCTTTCACCTGCGACCGATAGGCGGCTGCCGCAACGCGCTTGACATAGCCGTGGGCGGTGAGGCTGATCAGTACGGCCTCGTCCGGTACGAGGTCTGAGTCGCTCAAGTCCTCCACGGCTTCAACCGCTATGTGCGTGCGACGCTCGTCGCCGTATTTCTCTGAAAGTTCCTGCAGATCGTCCTGAATGAGAGCCAGGATTTTCCGGGGGTTGGCCAGCAGATCCTCGAAGTGGGCAATTTGCTGTTTGACCTGTTTATATTCGTCCTCAATTTTCTGCCGTTCGAGGGCGGCCAGGCGGCGCAGTTGCATGTCAAGGATGGCCTGCGATTGGAGGTCGGACAATTTGAAACGCTTCATCAGGCGCTCTTTGGCCACATCGGCATCCGGCAGATTCCCGGATGGTCTGGATGACAGCATCCAGGTTGTTCAGTGCGATGGTCAGGCCTTCCAGGATGTGCGCACGTGCACGCGCTTTTTCAAGTTCATACTGGGTGCGGCGGGTAAGAACGGTCTGGCGGTGTTCGATGAAGATTTGCAATGCCCGCTTAAGTGGCAGAAGACGCGGTTCCCCGTCCACCAGCGCCAGCATCTGTACGCCAAAAGTGGATTGGAGTGCAGTGTACTTGTAAAGTTGGTTTAAAACTTTCTTGGGTTGGGAGCCGCGCTTCAGTTCGATGACGATACTCATGCCGCGACGGTCAGATTCGTCCCGCAAGTCCGAGATGGAGTCGATTTTTTCTTCCCGGACAAGATCGGCAATGCGCTCGATCAGGGTGGATTTGTTGACCTGGTAAGGGATTTCGGTGATGACGATGCGGAACCGGTTACCATTCATCTCCTCAATATGGGCTTTGCCGCGCAGGACGATCCGTCCCTTCCCGGACCCATAGGCCGCTTCGATACCCTCTGTCCCTACGATGATACCGCCGGTGGGGAAATCCGGTCCGGGGATGAATTTCATCAGGTACTCGATTGGGACCTCGTCCATCCTGTCGTAATTGTTGATCAGATAGATCAGGGCTGTGGCCAATTCTTTTAGATTGTGCGGTGGGATGTTGGTTGCCATGCCGACGGCGATGCCCGAGGACCCGTTGAGAAGCAGGTTCGGAAGGCGCGCTGGCAGGACCAGCGGTTCTTTTAGCGAACCATCGAAATTATCGGTGAAATCCACCGTGTTCTTATCAAGGTCGGCCAGCAATTCCTCGGCCATTTTGTGCAGGCGGGCTTCGGTATAGCGCATGGCGGCGGGTGCATCGCCGTCCACCGAACCAAAATTGCCCTGCCCATCCACCAGAAGATAGCGCATGGAGAAATCCTGGGCCATGCGTGCCATGAACTCGTAGACCGCCGAATCGCCATGTGGGTGATATTTCCCCAGCACTTCGCCGACTATACGGGCGGACTTCTTGAAAGCCGTGTTCGAACGGATGCCCATATCCAGCATGGCATAAAGAATACGCCGGTGGACGGGTTTTAATCCGTCACGTGCATCCGGAAGGGCACGCGCAACGATGACGGACATGGCATAGTCCAGGTAGGCGCTGCGCATGGTCTCGTCAATGTCGGCCATCTGGACAGTGCCAATGATCTGCTTGACTGGTTCCGGCGCTTCGCCGGTCATTTCGGGTTCTTCCATAAAATTCCTCACAAGGGCAGGGGCACGACACGTCGTGCCCCTCCGAGGTAAACGGAACAGCGCAGGGATTATACCGCAAACAGCTTGCCAAATTGGATACGGACAGTTATAATCCCGCCTTGCTTGTTCGGGGCGTGGCTCAGTCCGGCTAGAGCGCTGCGTTCGGGACGCAGAGGTCCCCGGTTCAAATCCGGGCGCCCCGACTTTTTTCCCCGCCGATCTGAATGGTCGGCGGTTTCCCATCGAGGGACTGCCGCAAATCCGGACGCCCCGACTTTTTTCCCGCCGATCTGAATGGTCGGCGGTTTCCCATCGAGGGACTACCGCAAATCCGGACGCCCCAATAACAATACCGCCGATCTGAATGGGTCGGCGGTTCTCTTTTAAACAAGCATTTTGTCCAACCAACCCATAAAATATGCAAAAAAATGCGGGCTGCCATTTGGCAGCCCGAAGGTCATTTACACTGCAAGAGCGTACTTACTTGGTCTGTAGAAATTCATTGATCGCCATGGCGGCTTTCCTCCCGCCGACCATTGCGGTAACCACCAGGTCAGGTCCGGTGACAACATCCCCGGCAGCAAAGACCCCTTCCCGGGAGGTGGCTCCGGTTTCCTTGTCCACCACGCTGACCAGACCATAATCGTGGGTTTCGAGGCCGGGGGTCGTTTTTCCGATGACCGGGTCCGGCCAGTAACCGAGGGCCTTGATGGCTGTGTCCACAGCGATCGAGAAATTCGAACCTTCCACCGGGATGGGTCTCCGCCGGCCTTTGGCATCCGGCTCTCCCAATCTCATTTCAATGCACTCGATGGCAGCCAGGTGTCCATCCTCGCCGGCGATGAATTTCACCGGCTGGGTCAAAAAGTGGTATTTGGCCCCTTCTTCCTTGGCCATCTGGCGGTCTTTCTTGCCGCCGGGCATTTCCTTTTCGGTGCGGCGATAAAGGCAGGTAACTTCCTCTGCGCCCAGGCGCAAGGCGGAACGCAGGCAATCCGAGGCCGTGTCACCACCGCCTATAACCACCACGCGCTTTCCGAGTGAGGGACGTTCGCGCTTGTTTTCTGGAAGCAGGTTGAGCTCCGTATTGGCGCGCATCAGGAAATCGGTGGCTTCGTACACACCCGGCAAATCTTCGCCCGGTGTTTCCATTCTGGCGTCAATGCCTACCCCTACGCCGACGAATATTGCGTCAAAACCTTCCTGGAATAACTGTTCGATGGTTTTATTTTCGCCGATATAAGTGTTGCCAACGAATTTGCTGCCGGCTTTCTCGAAATCACCCCAACGGCAGAAGAACACTTCCTTGGCCAGTTTAAAGTTCGGGATGCCGTAGACCAGCAGGCCGCCGGGAGCAGGCTTGGAATCAAAAAAGGTGACTGAATGCCCCTGCTGTAATAACTTCTCGGCGCAGCCCAAACCCGCTGGCCCAGCACCGACAATGGCAACTTTCCGGCCGGTCGGTTTTCCGACCGGGATGGCAACCCCGACTGTCTTGCGTTCGTAGCAGGTCACAAAAGTCTCCAACGGACCGCACAGCACGGGTTCCTCTGTTTTGTTGAGTACGCAGGAACCCTGGCAAAGTTGTTCGTGCGGGCAGACGCGTGAGCATATCTCTGGCAGGGAAGAAGTCTGGCGGTATAGGTCGGCAGCCTCAACGTAATGGCCTTGTTCGATCAGCCACATCGCCGATGGAATGTCGTTATGGCAGGGACAGGCCAGCATGCAGGGGGCAGGGTCGGGGCAGTGAATGCAGCGGGAGGCCTCCAGCATGGCCCGGTCCGAATCAAGCGGGATAACCACGTCCCCGAAGTCGCAGACACGTTCGGTTGGCGGGCGGCGTGACAGGTCCTGGTAGGGCATGTAGACACGCGCCTTACGGTCAATTTCCAAATACTCGCTCGGGATCGTTTGCATAAGCGCCTCCGATAAATACCGACAAACTCACACTAATTTGATATACATCATACTCAATCCGAGACCGTATACACAGGTTTATATGTCATCATTGATTGCGACGATTATCACAATATGGATTATGTAAGAAGACCGTAAGATTACTCGATTTTATGCTTTCAGCACACTCAAGGGTGGGGTAAAATCATACCTCTGTCGTTTTTTTCATGCTCTTCCCTGTACCGGGCGTAGTTCTGTCATGACTTTCATAAGCATTGAGGGAAATTCGACCAACGCGGCTATTCGGGTTGGGGTGAGCAGTGGATACCATTTTAGTTAATGAAGGAAGTAAAAATGAGTAGACAACCTGCTACATCCAAAAAAAACCGGGCAAGAATCTGGATAATTCTTGCGATCATCGTTGTAGCGATCGCTGCAGTCGGATTCTTTGTCCTAAGAAAGCGTAATAGCAGTACAACAGCCACGCAGTTCCAGACTGTTCAAGCGGAGAAGGGTAACTTGACTGCCTCGGTCGGCGCAACAGGTACCGTGCGCTCCAACCAGACTGCCACCTTACTATGGCAAAACAGCGGTACCATTGGCAAAATAAATGTAAAGGCTGGAGACCAGGTCAAAACAGGGGATGTTCTGGCCAGCCTGGTCTTTGCGCCAGCGACCCAGAATACCCTGGAAACCAACCTCGTTACCGCTCAGGAAAACCTGGCCGAGTTGACCTCGCCTGAAGCGATTGCGAAAGCTAAAGTGGCTGTCACCACGGCGCAGACAGATGTAACCAATGCTCAATATGGGGTGAACAACCTGCAATATTGGAAAAATGAGGCCCTCATCCAGGATTACTATGCCAAATATGTGATTGCCAAAAACAACCTGGATAAGGCGCAGACAACCTATGATAATTTACACGTTGGGGACTATATAAATAATGTTGAAGAAGCAAATGCCTACCAGACGCTCTATCTTGCCAAGCAAGCTTACGACACAGCCCATTATTGGTGGAGTGTTTATTCACAGGAGCCAACCCAACGATCGAAGGACGAGGTCCAGGCAAAACTTGACCTGGCCAATGCCACCTTGAAGAATGCCCAAATCTACCTGGCAGCACTGACAGGGGCAGATGTGCCACCAGACGCCACCGGGACAGCCTTGCTCCAATTTGAACAGGCCAGGCTGGCCGTCAAGACCGCACAGGCAAACTTGGATGCGGCCAGGCTTACCGCACCGTTCGGTGGGACTATCACCGATGTCAGTGGGATGGTGGGCGACCAGGTGTCCCCGGGAACCAACGCCTTTCGTATGGATGATCTATCGCAGATGAAGGTGGATGTGCAAGTTTCGGAAGTGGATATCAATAATGTCCATGTAGGTCAGCCGGTGACGCTCACCTTTGATGCAATCGCTGGTAAGGCATATAACGGCAAAGTCGTTGAGGTGGCTCAGGTGGGGGATGCCGTCCAGGGCGCGGTCAACTTTACCGTTACCGTTGTCTTGACGGACCAGGACAATAACGTCAAACCGGGCATGACCGCCGCAGTGACCATATCGGTCAAACAGGTAAATAATGCTCTGCTTGTACCGAACCGGGCCGTGCGCCTGGTGGACAACCAGCGCGTGGTGTATGTTCTGCGTAATGGACAGGCCGTGGAGGTAAATGTCACTCTGGGCGCTTCTTCCGATACGATGAGCGAGGTGGCTTTGGGCGACCTGAAGGTCGGTGACTTGGTCATTCTGAACCCGCCGACGAACCTGTTCACCCGGCCCAGTGGCGCAGGAGGTGGCGGTGGATCACCTTTTGGAGGAGGCGGCTAATGGGAGACGCTGTCATCGTTGCCAGGGACCTGACCAAAGTTTATAAAATGGGCTTGCAGGAAGTCTGCGCATTATGCGGGGTTTCCTTGCAGATCGAACGCGGCGAGGTTGTTGCCATCATGGGACCCTCCGGTTCGGGCAAGTCCACCATGATGAACATCCTCGGCTGCCTGGACCTGCCTACATCCGGTGAGTACATCCTGGATGGTGAGGCAGTTTCGCAGCTTAAGGATGACCAGTTGGCTGATATCCGCAATCGCAAAGTCGGGTTTGTTTTCCAAAGTTTCAATCTTCTCAACCGTACCACCGCGCTTGGGAATGTTGAATTACCGCTTCGTTATGCCGGGATAACCACCGGCAGAAGACAAATGGCTCTGGATGCGCTTGAGGCCGTTGGGCTTAAAGACCGGGTAATGCATCGCCCGACGGAACTCTCCGGCGGTCAGCAGCAGCGGGTTGCCATTGCACGCGCCCTGGTTAACAATCCAGCCATTATTATGGCCGATGAACCGACCGGCAACCTCGACTCCAAAGTGGGCAAAGAGATTATGGCCTTGCTTCTCGATCTGAACCGCCAAAAGGGCACCACGCTGATCATTATCACCCACGATCCATCCGTGGCATCGCAGACGCACCGGATGATTCACTTGCGTGATGGATTGATAGAGGTTGTATGAATATTGCACAATCCATCCTCGAAGCCCTGGAAAGCCTGAGCGGCAATCGTTTGCGCTCCGGTCTGACCATGCTGGGCATCATCATCGGAGTCGGTGCGGTGATTGCCATGCTGTCGGTCGGCCAGGGGGCACAGTCCACCATCACCGGAGCGATCAGTGGGATTGGCACCAACCTGCTGTTTGTCACTTCCGGCAACAGGACGCAGGATGTACGCAATCCACGACCGCTTACCATGGAGGACGCACAGGCCATCGCTGATCCCCTGGTATCCCCGGACGTGGAAGCAGTCGCTCCCGAAATCGAGGGCAACGCTGAAGTCAGCGTGGCCAATGGAAAGCAGACCACCAACCGCATTACTGGTGTCACCCCGGCCTTCTTCTCAATGCAGAACTACGCTGTGACAGAGGGAGCCTTCATTACACAGGATCAGATCCTTGGTCAGGCCTCCGTGGTGGTGATCGGCCCGACCATTGCCGACAAATTATTTGGCCGGCATGATGGGCTGGTTGGAGAGACCGTGCGGCTCAATGGACAACCCTTTCGTGTGATCGGTATAACCGCCTCGAAAGGCGGCAGTTCGTTCGGCAGCCAGGACAGTAATATTTATGTTCCCATCAGCACTGCGCAGGCCCGCCTGATCCATCGAGCCGCGGTCAATGAAGTTGACTTGATCTATATCCAGGCAACCAGCGCTGACACAGTAAGCCAGGCCACTGATGAGGCTACCCAGATTTTGAGGCAGCGCCATCACACCCCCATTGGCATTGACGATTTCACCATCTTCTCGCAAAAGGACATTCTCTCGATTGCCACGACCGTCACGGGTGTGTTCACCATTTTCATCGGTGGCATTGCCGGGATTTCCCTGCTGGTCGGTGGGATCGGCATTATGAACATCATGCTGGTTTCAGTGACCGAACGGACGCGCGAAATTGGTCTGCGTAAGGCGCTGGGGGCGCGCAAGCGCGATATCCTCATCCAATTCCTGACTGAGTCTTCCATGCTCAGCCTGTTTGGTGGAGTGGTCGGGATCGTCCTGGGTTGGTTGCTGGCACTGCTGGTGGGACGCATAGCCACTGCCAGCGGCAACCCGTTCAATCCGACCGTCAATCTCAGCTCGATCCTATTGGCAACCCTTTTCTCCACCGCCATCGGATTGTTCTTCGGGATTTATCCGGCCAACCGGGCGGCCAACCTGGAACCGGTGGAAGCCCTCCGTTACGAATAGGCTGCCGTTGACATCCGAGGTCCAAAGGCCTCGGATGTTTATGATTTTGTATATGCATGCAAACCATCATTGATGAAATTTCCCCGGACCACCTGGCTGAATATGCCATTATCCCCAGCAGGTTTTTAGTCAAATCCGTTCTGGAAGTCGAGTTGGTGGATGGTGGACTGGGTGGGATGCTTTTGCACGAACACCCAGTCAGACGACCATATATCAAGGATTATGATGCAAACGGTGAATCACCCGTCGATTGGCCAAAGCGCTTCGATGTGACGAATTGGGGATTCTTCCTGGCGAGAATGGGTGATGAGCCGGTCGGCGCAGCGGCGGTGGCGTTCCAAACAACCGGCGTGTTCATGCTTGAAGCCCGGTTGGACCTGTCCGTTTTATGGGATATTCGCATCCGGCCGGAGGCCCGTGGAGCAGGTATTCCGCTTTTCCGTTATACCGCCGAATGGTCCCGCCTGCATGGCTGCACGCAGATGAAGATCGAGACCCAGAATGTTAACGTGCCGGCCTGTCGATTCTATCAAAGGATGGGTGCGCACCTCGGAGAGATCCATCGCCATGGCTACGCGGCCGTGCCTGCGGTGGCCCACGAGGTCATGTTGAACTGGTATCTTGATCTGAGCTGACATTCCATCCTGTCAACCCAAAGTAGAAATGTCCCCATTATTCCAAAGTAGAGATGTCCCCCCGCGGGGGGACATCTCTACTTTGCGAAAGCGGGGTGGCGAAGCCCTTGCGCCAGGGATGATTGGCAGCCGGTTTGTGAGCCTTACTCTGGTTTAGGAGAGCCTGGTCAAGGTGCTTGGTCTGAACGACCTCAGCTTGTTTGGCTTGCATGTGGAAGATGGTGTACTCGAGGTTTTTGCCTTTGTAGAGCAGTGTGACCTTGCCTTGGGCATCCAGGCAGACGGTTACTAGCGCATGCTGCATGGCGTAGCTGGGTCGTTGCGTTTGGACCTGATAGACGACCTTCTGGAATTGGAGGGTCAGGTTTTTGGTTAGGAGACGGCTCTCCTGCCAGGTAAGGATGCGGGCGAGGTTATCCTGGGCAGTGAGCTGGCGATGGGCATCGTGGTCGCTCCTGGGGGAAACGGCAAAGCGTCGATTGAAATCTTCCACGAATTCTGGCAGGTAGCGATTGCCTGCTTCCCAAGAGCAGATGCTTTGCAAACGCAGTTCCTTGGGTAATCGATCTTGGAGGGTCTGGATAACTCGTTCGACCCGACCTTTAGCCTGGGGGGTATTGGCGCAGATGATCTGAATATCCAGTTCCTGCATGGCTCGTCCAAACTGGGTCAGGGCGTCCGAAGTACCTGTGGAGGGCTGATTGACCCGGAATATGCCATGTTTGTCGCTGTAGAAGGCGCCTGGCTTGCCGTAGCGGGTGAAATAGCCTGCGGCAGCTTGACAGTAACCGAAGAAACTCTCGCTCTCAACGAACTGTAACTCCACCAGTCTACCCGTGGCATCATCGATAAACGCCAATAGGTCACAGGCCGGGGCACGCCCTTCGAACCAGTCATGCGGCGAACCATCGATCTGGATCAATTCGCCAAAACAGGCCCGCCGTTCCCGCATCTGGTGCACGATCACCTTCCTGGCTTTCTTGGCTTTCCACAAACCTTCAGCTATCATCAACTGGCGCACACTCTCGTCTGAGATCTTCAACCCATCCAACTCAACCAGTTTCTCACACGCAAATGTCGGCCCAAATCCCGTGTATTTGCTCTCCAAAAGATCCAGCACTTTTCGCTTGGTCTCTTCGGCCAATTGATTGTTGCTTGGCCTGCCTCGCCGCTTCGAAATCAATCCGCTTGCTCCCTCCTGTCGATAACAGCGCAACAACCGCTTCACCTGCCGCTCACTCATTCCAAGAAGTTCTGCAGCAGCTTTCTGTTTCAGCCGCTTTCCATCCAGCCGTTGCATTACTTCCAATCGGTTTACTTCCTTCATGACTCATCTTGTAGTAGGTCCATTTCTTGTCCCTTTCGAAGGGGACATTTTAACTTTGGTAGAAGGGGACTCTACTACTTTGGGCTAACAGCTGACATTCCATCCTTGACGCCCCTGGATGGGTGGTGTACAATACCCGTCCGCTTAAGCCACCTAAAAAGCGTACCCGACGCGGGGTAGAGCAGTGGCAGCTCGTCAGGCTCATAACCTGGAGGTCGCTGGTTCGAGTCCAGCCCCCGCAACTTTTCACCAACCATAGCTCTCAAAGCTATGGTTTTTATTTTACAGGGGGGGCCTCAGGTACCCAGGCAATCTTGGGAATTTGTTATAATGCTGTTCGAACCTGCCTCGACCTTGCTTGGATGATTGGATGGAATTTTCGTCTCCGGAAAATGGAAGGATAATGTCTGCTTATTGGTATGTCCTGCATAGCAAGCCCCATAAGGAAGAGCTGTTGGCCGAACAACTTGAGCTCCGCAAGATCGAAACATTCGCCCCGCGCATCCGGGTACAGGTTGTCAACCCGCGTGCGCGCCGGGTCAGGCCTTATTTTCCCGGATATATATTCGTTCGTGCAGACCTGGAAGAAATGGGCAAATCTGTCCTGCAATATGTTCCTGGCTCCTCGGGCCTGATTGCCTTCGGAGGAGAGCCGGCGTTTGTACCGGATGGTCTGATCCATGCCATCCGGCTGCGCGTGGATGAAATCAACTCGGCCGGCGGGGAATTGTTTGATGTGCTTAAATCCGGCGAAACAGTCCTGGTGCACTCGGGACCGTTTGCAGGGTATGAAGCGATTTTCGACGCACGCCTGCCTGGAAAAGAGCGTGTACGGGTATTATTAAAAATGCTCCGGGACCGGAAAATGCCGATTGAACTGCCTGCTGGCTATATCCGCCCGGGGAAAAAGCCCGGCTCTGCAACCCGGTAAGGTGGATGATGCCAGGCCGGGTATTGGATAAAAAAGCTGACCGGTTCGAATATCTTGGATCAGGAAGAGTGGATCGTAACCTATGTCAAATTATCTTGTGACCGGCGCAGCCGGATTTATTGGGAGCCGCCTCAGCGAAATGTTGCTCGGGCAGGGTCATACCGTTACCGGGGTGGACAACCTCAACAACGCCTATGACGTCCGCATGAAGGAATATCGCCTGCGAAAATTGCAGGTCATTCCCGGTTTTACTTTCCAGAAGCTGGATATTTCGGATAGAAGGGCAGTGGAAAGCTTGCCGGCCTTTGACGCGATCATAAATCTGGCAGCCAGGGCTGGAGTCCGCGACAGTGTGGCAGATCCTTGGGCGTTCATGGAGACCAATCTGACCGGATCACTTAATCTACTCGAATTGGCATGCCAGCGAGGAATAAAAAAGTTCGTTCAGGCTTCCACAGCGGGTATTTATGGAGCCAATCCGCCCTTGCCTACGCCGGAGACGGCAGAATCAGATCATCCGCTCCAGCCTTACGCGGCCAGCAAGAAGAGCATTGAAGTGCTTTGCCACGCCTACCACTTCATGCACGACCTGGACGTGACGATTTTTCGATATTTCACTGTCTATGGTCCGGCAGGACGCCCCGACATGGTCATGTTTCGTTTTGCCAAATGGATTGCGGAAGGTCAACCGGTTCATTTGTATGGAACGGGAGAGCAATCGCGCGGTTTTACTTACCTGGATGATATCGTGCGCGGTACCATCCTCGGTCTTCAGCCAATGGGTTACGAGATCATCAACCTGGGAGGACATGAAGCCATCAGCATAAACCAGATGATCGTAATTTTGGAAGAACTGATTGGCAAAAAGGCACAGGTGGTACAGCATCCTGCCTACCGCGCAGACATCCTGGCGAATTGGGCTGACATCAGTAAGGCCAGGCGTCTGCTCAGCTGGGAACCACAGGTGGATTTGGTCAATGGAATGAAACGGCTTGTCGATTGGTATCAAGCTGAACGCAACTGGGCAAGTAAAATTAATACACCTTAGGAACATAAGTAGAGTGATGCATGGGAGTATTTTCAGATGATTCCAGTCAATGAGCCACTGGTTGGCGAATCTGAGATTGAATATGTAATGGAGTGTTTGCGTACCGGCTGGATCTCCTCCGAGGGACGTTTCATCCACGAATTTGAGGACCGCTGGGCGGCTTACTGCGGGATGTCCCACGGCGTGGCGGTCAGCAATGGAACGGTCGCGCTGGAAATCGCCATAGCCTGCCTGGATCTTCAGCCCGGAGATGAAGTCATCCTGCCCACGTTCACCATCATTTCATGCGCCCAGGCCGTGACCATGTGCGGGTTGAAGCCCGTGCTGGTCGATTCGGACCCGCACACCTGGTGCATGGATGTGAGCCAGGTGGAGGCAAAGATCACTGCGCACACGCGTGCGGTCATGCCTGTTCACATCTATGGACACCCGGTCGACATGGATCCATTGATCGAACTGGCCCGCAAGTACAACCTGGTGATCATTGAAGATGCCGCTGAAGCGCATGGCGCCGAGTACAAGGGCCGTAAATGCGGCGGGCTGGGCGACCTGGGCTGCTTCAGCTTTTACGCCAACAAGATCATCACCACGGGCGAGGGCGGCATGGTCCTGACCAGGGATGCCGTCCTGGCTGAAAAGCTGCGCAGCCTGCGCAACTTATGCTTCAAAAAAGAGCGTCGTTTCTATCACACCGAATTGGGCCACAACTATCGCCTGACCAACCTGCAGGCGGCCATCGGCCTGGCGCAGGTGGAACGGATCGAAGAATCGCTTGTCAAAAAGCGTTGGATGGGGGCTGCCTATACGGAGCGTTTGATAAACATCCCCGGTTTACAGTTACCCGTCGAGGCGCCCTGGGCAAAAAATGTTTACTGGATGTACGGGGTTGTTCTGGACGAAGCCGCAGGTATGGATGCGGTCGAATTTGCCCGGCGGCTGGCGGAGCAGGGTGTCATGACCCGGCCTTTTTTCCTGGGCATGCATGAGCAGCCGGTTTTTCACCAGATGGGCTTGTTTATCGATGAACACTACCCGGTTGCCGAGTATATTGCCCGCCAGGGGCTCTACCTGCCTTCAGGCATGACGCTCACCAAAACCCAGCTTGACCAGGTCTGCCAGGCAGTGGAACGCGTGCTGGGGGGAAAGTAAGGGATTGTGACGAAAAGCGTTTGACGGTGTTCTTTGTAATATTGATACATTTCACTAAACACTTCTGAAACGAGGTCACCCTGCCATTATGAAAAGAAAGCGCAATTTATACCCGGTATTCGTTGTATTTGTTTTCTTCCTTTTTACGCTTCTGCACCAGACAGATAAACTTTTGATCGGTTCCCTGCAAATCCCCGTCAGTAAAACCTTCAATCTTAATGATCTCCAGTGGGGCCTGGTCAATACCGGCGCCCTGATCGTTGGGACTCTTTTCTACCCGGTCTGGGGCTACCTGTATGACCGGTATGCCCGTGCCAAGCTGCTGGCGCTGGCCTCGTTCATTTGGGGGGCAACCACCTGGTTGAGCTCGATTGTCAGGACCTATCCGCAGTTCCTGGGGACGCGTTCTTCCACCGGGATCGATGACTCTTCCTACCCGGGTATGTACAGCCTGATCGCCGACTACTTTATCCCAAAAGTGCGCGGCAAGATCTATGGACTCCTGCAACTGGCCCAACCCCTCGGATATCTAATGGGTATGATCCTGGCGCTGATGATTGCTCCCTTATTGGAAGGGAAAGTATTCCATTTGGAAGGTTGGCGCACGATCTTCCTGATCACTGGCTCCCTGGGGATTGTCATGGCGGTTGTGATTTACTTTGGTATCAAGGATCTGCCGCGCGGCCAGTCTGAACCGGAGTTTGATGGCATGGATGATATCGGACAGGTGCGCTTTAATTGGGCCGCTCTTAAGAATGCCTTAAAAAAGAAGACCATGTGGTTCATTTTCCTTCAGGGGTTTGCCGGCGTATTTCCGTGGAATGTGATCACTTACTTTTTCTTCGGGTATCTCATGTTGGAGCGTGGTTACGATAATACTTCCGTCCTGCTGACGATGGGCCCGGTTGTCATCATCCTCGCGGCTGGTTACTTTGTTGGCGGTGCGCTGGGAGACTGGTTATTCAAACGTACTCTCAAAGGGCGTATACTGATCTCCAGTGTCGGTGTCATCCTCGGGGCCATCTTCCTTTTCTTTGCCTTGCGTACACCGGTGGCAGACAAAACCACTTTCTTTATCCTGATGAGCCTGACGGCCATTTTCATGCCGTTCTCATCACCGAATGTGACTTCGACCGTTTTTGATATCACCCTGCCGGAAGTCCGCAGCTCGGCTCAGGCAGTTGAGTATTTTGTCGAGAATAGCGGAGCAGCACTCGCCCCGTTGCTGGCAGGTGCCATCGCTTTTGCTGCTCACAGCAAACAGTTTGCCATTATGACCGTTTGTATTTCGGCATGGGTCTTGTGTTTCTTCCTGTACCTGGGAGCCCTGTTCTTTGTGGATAAAGATATCTTATCGCTGCGAGCCACGCTGACCGAGCGTGCCGCCCAGAAAAAAGCCGAAAAATTGATATGATCCTATGCAGGGCACGGCAGCACCGTGCCCTTGCCTTTATTTTATGAATATTTTCCAGGTCGACCTCGCTAATCGAAAACAGGTTCAGGCTTTCCTGGACCTGCCTGGACGCATTTATCGGGATATTCCACAATGGGTACCCCCTATGGCAGGGGATGAGCGCCTCCGTTTGGATGCCAGGCGCTATCCTTTTTACAAACATTCCGAGGCCGCATTTTTTCTGGCATGCCGGGATGACATCCCGGTTGGACGGCTGGCTGTCCTTGATAATCGTCGGTACAATGATTATAACCAGGCAAAAGATGCCTTCTTTTACCTGTTTGAATGTGAGCCGGACATGGAGGCAGCGCGTGGATTGTTCGACTCGGCCTTTCGGTGGGCAGGGGAACGCAATCTTAACCGCATGCTCGGCCCGAAAGGCTTTACACCGCTGGACGGATTGGGTCTGTTGGTCAAAGGCTTTGAGCGACGTCCTGCCCTGGGACTTCCGTACAATCCCGCTTACTATATAGGATTGATCGAAGATCTGGGCTTTTCAAGGACAGGCGATATTGTCTCGGGTTATCTGGCAGCGAATATTCAATTCCCGCAGCGCATCCATGATCTGTCTGCGCACATCCGGGAGCGGCGCGGCTTGGATATTGCCCGTTTCCGCACACGCGCGGAACTGCGCCATATGCTTGGCAACTTGAAGGATCTTTACAATGGCGCGCTGGGCGGGGCCAGCGGTGGCACGCCCATCACGGATGAGGAGATCCAGTCACTGGCCAGCCAGATGTTGTGGTTCGCCGACCCGAAGCTGATAAAGATTGTCATGAAAAACACCAGGCCGGTCGGCTTTTTACTGGCTTACCCGGATATCTCAGCCGCACTGCAGAAAACCCACGGACGGCTCTTCCCCTTCGGTTGGATCAGCCTCCTGCATGCACTGCGAACGACTGACTGGATCAACATCAATGGTGCCGGGATGATCGAAGAGTACCGCGGCCTGGGCGGAACGGCTATACTATACAGCGAAATGTTCAAAAGCGTGCTGGAGAACCCGCGCTACCGGCACGTGGAAGTTGTGCAAATTGGTCTTGAGAACGAGAAGATGCAGCGCGAAATGGAGAATTTCGGCGTGGATTTTTACAAGATGCACCGGATATATCAACGAGAATTGTGATGGCATGAAAATTCCACACATCCGCAAAAAACAGGAGACAAGGTATGGTTAAAATCGTAGCTGATACAACTTCCGGACTGCCGCGTGAAATGCTGAAGAATCTTGGCATTCCACTCATCCCCCAGGTTGTTGTTTTCGGGGAGGAGTCTTTCCGCGACGATACCGAATTGGATACGGCTGCTTTCCTGCAAAAACTCAAAGCCTCCAGGCATCTTCCCAAGACCGCCGCGCCGCCTCCGGCACTTTACCATCCGATCTTCGAGCAGGCTCTTCGAGAAGGGCAGGATGTGGTGGTGGTAGCCCCTTCAGCCAGGGTGAGTGGGACGGTGCGCTCGGCCGAAGTGGCTGCGCAGGATTTCCCGAAACTCAAAGTAGCCGTGGTGGATACGCAGACCATCGCCTGCAACCTGGCCACACTTGTCCTGCTGGCTCACGCCTGGGCCCAGGAAGCCGCCGGTGCAGATACCATTGTCAGCCGTCTGAATGAATGGATCCCGCGTGGGCAAATCTTCTTCCTGGTTGATACCCTGGAATATTTACAGAAAGGTGGCCGGATTGGCGGTGCCAAAGCACTGCTCGGCGAGATGCTGCAGATCAAACCAATTCTTTGCGTCAAAAATGGGCAGGTCGAGCCTTTCGAGCAGCAGCGCACCAAGCGGCGCGCCCTGGCGCGGCTTTTGGAGGTGGTTGAGGAACGATGCCCGAAAGGAGCGCAGGCGCATTTGAGCGTGATGCAGGCTGACGCACCCCAGGAAGCCGGGCTGCTTGCAGACGACCTGAGGTCCAGGATGGGCCTGACGGACATCCCCATTTATGAACTACCGCCCGCAATCGTAACGCATGGAGGCCCGGGTGTGCTGGGCATCGGCTTCTTCGTGACCTAAAAGCCCTATGGTATAATTCGCAGGCTTTTATGCAAATTCCCACGCAAGTGGTATTAGGAGAATAAACATGTCAGGTCACAGCCACTGGGCAACCATTCGCCGCAAGAAGGGCGCTGCCGATGCCAAGAAGGGTGCTGCTTTCACCCGCCTGGCACGCGAGATCGTCATGGCAGCCCGAGAAGGCGGCGGCGACCCTGGGTCCAATTTCCGCCTGGCGCTGGCAATCGAAAAAGCACGTGGCGGGAATATGCCCAAGGAGAATATCGATCGTGCCATCAAGCGGGGTACCGGTGATGACAAGGATGGCGCCATTTATGAAGAAATAACCTACGAAGGCTATGGTCCGCACGGCGTTGCACTGATGCTGGATTGTGTCACCGATAACCGCAACCGGGCTGTGGCGGAGATCCGCCACCTGCTCAACCGCAGCGGCGGGAATATGGCCGAAGCCGGTGCGGTTGGCTGGCAATTCACCCGGAATGCATATTTTTCCTTCCCGGCCGAAATGTTGAGCTATGACAAAGCTTTTGAACTGGCCCTGGAGGCTGGCGCTGAGGATGTCCAGGAGGACGGCGAAAACATCGAAATCATTGGCCCGGTGGAGGCTTTCAAGAAGATCAGTGATTCTCTTAAAAAGGCCGGCGTAACCCCCGATGATGCCGAATTACGGATGATCGCCAAGCAGGATTTGGAACTCCCGGTGGATCAGACTCTCTCGGTGCTGCGCACCATTGAAAGCCTCGAAGAACTCGACGATGTGCAGAATGTTTTTCATAACCTGAAGATTTCTGATGAGGCGTTGGAAGCACTTGAGGCCGAAGAGACATGACGTTGGTGCTGGGGATTGACCCGGGAACGGCGACGACCGGTTACGGTCTGGTGCGCGACCGGGAGGATGGCAGCCTGGAATCAGTGGCCTACGGCACCATCCAGACCCCGGCGGGCTGCGCAGCCCATCAGCGTTTGTCCATGCTTTTTCATCAGTTGAATGATCTCCTGCTTCTCCATCGCCCGGATTCCTGTGCGGTGGAGAAGTTGTTTTTCCAGAGCAATGTAAAAACAGCCATCGCGGTTGGACAGGCGCGTGGTGTGGTTCTGCTGGCCATCAGTGAAGCCGGGCTCGAAATCGCCGAGTTTACGCCCAATGAGGTCAAGCAGGCCATTGCTGGCTATGGGTCAGCCGGAAAAAAACAGGTGCAGGAGATGGTGCGCGTGTTGCTTGCATTGCCTGATATACCACGACCAGATGATGCAGCCGATGCGCTTGCAATCGCCATCACACATTTGCACACAAAAAGATATTGAACTGCGAAGCGACCCGGCCATCCCAGCAAACCTGAAGAACCTTGGAGTTCCTCGCGTCTTTTTGGTGAGAAGAGGTATGACATGATTGCCACTCTGCAAGGCGAAATCACCCAGATCGAAGACAATGCCGTCATTATTGAGACCGGAGGGATAGGCTTGCGTGTCTTTGTCCCAAAGCCTGTGCGTGAACGCTTGAAGACCGGCGAGGCTATTTTCCTTTTCACCCATCTGGTCGTGCGCGAAGATGATTGGAAGTTGTACGGCTTTGAGACCCAGGCTGATCGGGACCTTTTCAACATTCTTCTCGGTGTGGATGGAGTGGGCCCGCGCACAGCCCTGGGGGTGCTCTCGACCCTCAATTTGGAGACTGTTCAGCGGGCTGTTTTTAACGAAGAACCAGACCTGTTGAGCCGGGTCCCGGGCGTGGGAATAAAAACTGCCCAGAAGATGGTCCTGTACCTGCACGATCGCCTGAAACCGGTCAGCGGGCTTGAAAAAATTGCCTCCATGACCGACAGCGATTCCGAGGTGCTGGCCGCGCTGACAGCGCTTGGCTACAGCGTTGTGGAGGCACAGACAGCCATCCAGTCCATCCCCAAGGATGCACCGGAGGACGTGGAGGAACGTCTCCGCCTGGCTTTGCAGCAGTTCACAAGGTGATGAATACTGAATTGCGTAAATCCTTGTGAATGTTCGTTGCAAAGCAGATTTCGGATAAAACATAATTATCCTGCGATAAGACGGAGACATTAATCCCTCAACCTTCGCAAGGATATACATTGGAGGTAACCATGCTGGATAAAAAGATCGCTTTCATAGGCTCGGGAGCCATGGCCGAGGCCATGATTTCCAGCCTGCTGCGTCAGAATTTGGCCAGACCGGAAAATCTGCTGGCCTCCGATACCCATCTCGACCGTGTGCAGGAACTGCACGAAAAATATGCCGTCCAGCCGTTCACGGATAATAACCAGGCTGCCGGACAGGCCGATGTGGTTGTCTTGTCGGTCAAACCCCAGCGCTTGACCGGGGTGCTTGGCAGTCTTAAAGGCGCCATCCCCGCAGAGGCAGTTGTGCTCTCGATCGTTGCCGGGGCGACCATCGCCAAGATCAGCAAGGGACTGGCCCACATGGCGGTTGTGCGCTCCATGCCCAATACACCCGCCCAGATAGGCGAGGGGATTACCGTCTGGATCGCCTCACCATCGGTCAACCAGGCGCAGAAAGAGACCGCCCGCACCATCCTGGGCGCCTTTGGCGAAGAGATCAATGTGGATGATGAAAACTACCTGGATATGGCAACGGCACTTTCCGGCACTGGTCCTGCCTACGTGTTCATCTTTATGGAAGCCATGATCGATGCGGGCGTGCACATGGGGTTCTCGCGGCGCGTCTCGGAGCAGCTGGTGGTGCAGACCTTGCGAGGCTCGGTCGACTACTACCAAACCATCAATAAGAAGTCCAGCGTGCATGTGGCCGCCCTCAAGAACCAGGTTACTTCGCCGGGAGGCACCACCGCCGAAGCATTGTACTACCTGGAAAAAGCCGGTTTCCGCACCGCCATCTCGCGTGCCATTTGGGCTGCCTACCAGCGTTCGCTTGAGCTCGGTCGGGAAAAACCTGTTCATATCCCGGAAACGAACGATGGCGGAGAAAAGTAAATTAAAAGGGTAAATCAACCACAGATGAAAGTGATAAACACAGATGGGAGGATAAAATGGAACTCAATCAGATCACTGAAAAAGTAATTGGTTGCATTTACAGGGTTGGCAACATTCTAGGCGGAGGTTTTGTAGAAAAAGTATATCAAAACGCCACTTATATGGAAATTGGCAAAGAACAGTTGCGAGTTCAACAACAAGTTCCAATTTCCGTTTAATATGATGGAATTGTTATCGGCGAGTTTTTTGCTGATTTGATTGTTGAAAATTTGGTACTACTTGAATTGAAAGCTGTGAAGATATTGGATGATGTTCATGTAGCACAGTGTATGAATTACCTGCGAGCCAGCGGCCTGCCAGTCTGCTTATTGGTTAATTTCTTTCGACCGAAGGTAGAGATCCGCCGCCTGGTTCCTTATGACATCTGGAAAACTCGCCAGCTCTAACTCTTTTATCACACCTGTTCTTTTTATCTCTTTCATCTGTGGTTCAATAATTTGTCACTCATAACCGTCAACGCTCTCTCCAAATCCTTCGGACCGGTGGATCTCTTCTCCAGCGTCAGCTTTGCCGTCCCAAAAGGGGCGCGCCTGGCGTTGGTGGGGCCCAACGGCTGCGGCAAAACCACGCTCCTGCGCATCCTGGTCGGCCTGGATGAACCCTCCGGCGGAATGATATCGCGCGCCAAAAATCTCCGTATCGGCTACCTGCCTCAGGAGGCCGAGTTCAACATGGATGGAAACGTCTGGGATGCCTGCATCGCCGTCTTCTCCGAGCTGATCGCCCGGCAGGGGGAATTGGAAAAGCTCGAAGCCGAGATGTCCCACCCCGAAAAAAGAGAACTGGCCTTGATCCGTTATGGCCCGCTGCAGCACGAATTCGAGCGGCGCGGCGGTTATGGCTTCCACACTCGCATCAAGCAGGTCCTGACCGGCCTGGGTTTTTCGCCGGGAGACTACCACCTCCCGCTGGCGCATCTCTCCGGCGGGCAGCGCACGCGGGCCTTCCTGGCAAGCCTGCTGCTTTCCGACCCGGACCTGCTCCTGCTTGACGAACCCACCAACCACCTTGATATTGCTGCCGTGGAATGGCTGGAAGGCTATTTGGGCCAGCCTGCCCTTGCAAGTAGATCAGGCTGGGAAGGGGCCACGGTTATCGTCTCCCACGATCGCTATTTCCTCGATCGTGTCGCCAACGGAATCCTGGAGATGGCTTTTGGCGCCACCGAGCATTACCCCGGCAATTACTCGGCCTACCTGCAAACCCGCGAGCTCCGCTGGGAGCACCGGCGTGAGACCTTCGATGCCGAGAAGGAAAAATTGCTCAAGGATGTTGAGTACATCAAGAAGAACATTTCCGGCCAGAATGTCAGCCAGGCCAAGGGCAAACTGCGCCGATTGAGCCGCATTGTGCAGGCCATCGAGCAGGTCGGCATGGAGGCTGTGGTCAACCAGAAATGGGCCGAGACCGCACCGGATGTGAACCTGGCCACTTCGCCTTTTGGACCGGAGGAAGCCGAACGGCGCGTGCGTGCCCTGCGTCCACCCCGGCGGACCCTGCCGCGCCTGCATCTGAATCTGCGCCCGGCCATGCGCTCCGGTGAATTGGTATTACGGACATCCAGCCTGTCTGTCGGCTACCCCGGGCGTTTGCTCTTCTCAGCACCGGATATCGTCTTGCGCCGCGGTGATTGCGCCGCCCTCATCGGACCCAACGGCGCCGGGAAAACCACCTTCCTGAAGACCGTGCTCGGTGAGTTGCAGCCGTTGGAAGGTGAAGTCACGCTGGGTGCTTCCCTGAAGATCGGCTATTTCGCCCAGGCGCATGAAGGGCTCAACCCTGAAAACACGCTTATACAGGAAATCGATACGGTCATGCCAGGCTGGCTGCCCGGACAGATCCGCGAATATCTTGGCAAATACCTCTTCTCAGGGGATGAAGTTTTCAAAAAGGTGTCTGTTCTTTCCGGTGGCGAGCGCGGCCGGCTGGCACTGGCGAAATTGGCTTTGCAGGATACCAACCTGCTCTTGTTGGACGAGCCCACCAACCACCTCGACATTCCCTCGCAGGAGGTTTTGGAGGCAGTCCTGGACGACTACAGCGGGACGATTTTGTTGGTCACGCATGACCGCTATTTGATTGACGCCCTCGGCACTCAGATCTGGGAAGTCGAGACTATCGAGACCTCCGAGGTCTTGAAGACCTCGGAGGTCTCTCAGGAAGTCTCCCGCCTGACCGTCTTCGAAGGCACCTACAGTCAGCGCAGGCTGGAACGGGAACGCCTGGCTGCGCTTAAATCTGAGCAGGAATCCAAAACCGTTGCACCGCGTGTTTTACGCCGTTCGTCCGATCCAGCCACCAGGGAAGCACGCCGGCGCCTGGCACGTCTGCAGGAATTGGAGAATAAGATTGCCGCGCTGGAAGCCGAACTGAGCCAGATCGGTTACCGGCTGGAAAATCCTCCGGCTGACCCGGCCAGGGTAGCCCAATTGGGGAAAGAATACCAGCGGGTCCAGCTTGAGATGGATGGCTGGCTGGCAGAATGGGAACAGCTGCAAAGTTAATAAGGGTGAATTAACGCTTTCGCCAGCACCTCAGCAATATCTTCAGTCGCACACGCACACGCCGATCCGGACCGGCAGCAGCCCAGGCGGATTGTATGGTCGAAAAAAGGTCTTCCTCCATTACTGTGAAGCCGGACCATTCCTCCTGGATATAATCCCGCATTTCTCGTGGAGAGTCCCAATAATAGAAGAAAGGGAAGCTGGCATTGCTTTCCCCAAAGAACCAGCCGCGCCAGGCGGCTTTACAGAAGGCGCGGTTGGAGGCTTTCTCATCGATTTTCTCGGACGGCAAATTCGTTAATTTCCCCATTTTCAGTTGGCGGCTGCCTGCCACCAGCTCAACTGCCCCCGGCTTTGCCAGCGGTCGCAGATCGACCAGGAGGCCCCCCGGGATAAGTACCCGCCGGATCTCTTCCAGGGCATGCACCATGCCCTCAGGTTCAATTCATCAAAACGACCAGGCCAGGATGGCTTGGTCGAATGTTTCACTCCGGAAAGGCAGATCGAGCGAATTGGCTTGTACCAATGAGACGGTTTCGCGTAGGTTCGCCGGACGCTCAGCGGCAGCCACCTTCAAACCATCTGCATCCAGGTCGATCCCGGTGACGCGGCCGGCACTGTGGGCATACCGCCATGTCAGCCGTCCATCACCCATGCCGATTTCCAGAACGTGCTGGTTCTTGAAACTGATGGTCTGGCTCAGATAGCGGGCCTCGGTCCCTTCGGGGTCTTTTTGCACGGTCATTTCTTCACCCTCATTTTCTTGAGGGGAATCTTCACCTTTTCCACTGGTTCCACATGGACGGTCACGTCTGCCGGAGAGACTTCCTTCAGGATGGCCTGCTCGATCGCCAGGGTGGCAGCGTGGGCTTCTTCCAGATTGACATTTCCATCCATGGTCACATGCATATCAATAAATGTGTGCGCACCGGATGCCCGGATGCGGATGGCGTGTGCATCCACCACACCTGAGACCCCTGCAGCCAAGCCTTCGATCTTGTCTGCCAACCCTTTGGGAGCAGTATCCAGCAAGGCTGAGATCGTCCGCCAGCCGAGTTCGCCGCTAACGTACATGACGATAACGGCCACGACCAGGGCGGCTATTGAGTTGGCTCTGTGCATCCAGTTCAGCCCTGGTACGTACCGGGCGACAGTAATTCCAATCAAGCCCAGTATCACTACCGAGGAGGACCAGATATCAGTGCTGAAGTGCAGGGCGTCTGCTTCGAGAGCCTGGCTTTTGTATTTGCGCGCCGCCCTGTAGAGGATCCGTGAACGCGTGAAATCGATAATGATCGATGCGCCCATCACAACGAAGGACCAAACCGAAGTACCCGGAACGATCTCCGGGTGAAAGAACAGGCGCTGGATGGCCTCGTAGATGATCCAGCCGGAGGTTGCCAGAAGGAGGACCGTCTCAAAAAGGGCACTGATGTTTTCGACCTTACCATGACCGAAGGGATGTCCCTCGTCGGCTGGCTTGTCGGAAACGCGCACGGCGAAGTAAGTCATGCCGGCTGCAACCAGGTCAAGGGCCGAATGGGCGGCCTCGGCCAGGATTCCAAGGGAGTTGGTCAACAGGCCGACAATGAGCTTGAACGTGGTTAATCCGATTGCGGCGATGACGGAGCTTAATGCTGCGGAACGTTTATCTTTCTTGGCTTCCTGGTTGATCATGGCTCTCCATTGAACTGGCAAACAGCCCGATTATACTGGAAAAATCCCCGGCCCGAATCAAGCGGATGAATATCATTTTTCTTCCCATACTCGTCATCATATAGCCCCAGCCCCATTAAAACAAAACATTAATTATTTAAGATTCAAAAACAGGGTATTATTATTTTATCTATCATGATCATGCGAATGAATTCCAGTTTTTTGGGGTCCGATAATCCACCCATCCAAATAAAAAGGTTGCGTACGTGGCTCCCTGCTTAGGGAGTCATTTTAATCTGAGGTTTCCATGAACAGTTTCAACCCCCGCCAGGTTGCGGTTCTCTATAATAAAGATCGCCAGGTCACCCAAGGTGATCCGCAGGATTTGCTGGCAATACAGTGCACCATTACTGCCACACAAAATTTGTTCAAAGCATTATCCGGCCTGGGCTATCCGGTGGTTAAAATTCCGGTCAGGGGCAATCTTAAGGAACTTGAAAACAAGCTGAGTTCTTTTTCTCCCCAGCAAACCTTCATCTTCAATAACTGTGATGGTTTCAACGGCAACAACATGGGAGCCGTTCAGGTCATCCGCCTGGTTGAGCAGATGGGATTTGGGCACACCGGCGCCAGCGCTGATTCCATCGAACTATGCACGAATAAGCCTCTTTGCAAGGAGAATCTACTGCACTTTGGTGTGCCAACTCCTCATTATCAGGTCTTCGAAAGGGCTGAAGGGGATTTCCAATTGGAGTTTCCTGTCATTGTAAAACCGTCGGTTGAAGATGCCAGCATGGGAATTGACCTGGGTTCGGTCGTCTGCAATCGGGAAGATCTTTTCAGAAGGGTTGCCTACGTCACCAGAGAATATCAGCAGCCTGCCATGGTTGAACAGTTTATCGCCGGCCGCGAACTGGCGGTTGCCATGTGGGGAAATGAAATCTTGGAAATCCTTCCCATTTCCGAAGATGATTACTCCGCCATCTCCAATCCGCTGGAGCACCTCCTGACCTATGAATCCAAATGGAAACCGGACTCGCCTTATTTCCAGAACATCGCTGCTCGTGTCCCGGCGGAACTGACCAGCAGGGAAGAGCAGGTTGTGCAAAAAGTTGCCAGGGACTCATTTCGCGCGGTTGGTCTGCGTGACTTTGGCCGTGTGGACATGCGCTTTTTTAATGGCATCCCCTATGTCATCGACATCAACGAACTCCCCGACCTTTCCCCGGATGCCGGTTTCTGGAACTCGGTTCATGCTGCCGGTTTTACGTATCCGCAAATGGTCGAGAGGATTCTGATTAACGGTCTTAAACGTGAAGGATGGATGAAATGATTACCATTGCAACCAATGAGGACGGTCCGCAGATCCACGCGATCAATGCCAATACCGCGGTCTTCAGTCGGGAAGAAGTGGAAACTGTGGCCGAACTTTGGGTGGAGTACCAGTCTCTGGGATCCGAACGCAGTGGCTACTATTTTATTGTTGAGAGGCAGGACGAGCGGGTCCTGGGTTACGCCTGTTATGGCCCGCGTGCCCTTACCGACCGGACCTTTGACCTCTATTGGATCGCCGTCAGCCCCGATGCCAGGCATGCTGGGGTAGGACGCAATCTGTTATGCGCCACGGAGGAATCCATTCGCAAACAGGGCGGGCGGTTGCTGATCGTGGAAACCTCCGGCTTGCCCGAATACGAGCCGACCCGTGCCTTCTATCATGCCACCGGTTATGCCCTTGAAGCCACATTGAAGGATTTTTATAAAGACGGCGACGATCTGGTTATTTTCACCAAGCACCTTTGAGTGCTTATGTTTCGAAATAATAAAACAGCCTCCCCCATGATCAGAGGGAGGCTGTCGTTTGCCGGGCGTTGTTTCCATGCTCGGGTCGGTTTGTTTATACAAAATCTGAGAGGTATTGGAATTCTATTGATTTTTTCCAAATAGGACGCTCTTCAAGTAATAGACGCAACGTCCTTTCAAAGTTTGCCACCTCGCGCTTCTCAGCCCGGCTTTGTAAATCACTTCTCCCGACGATCTCTCCTGTAAAGATGCGTCTTATTGTCTCTCGCGACGTCCGCATCGTGGTTGGTATGTCAAACAGGTCCAGGTGCTTTGTTTCTTGCGAAGGGATCGCCTGCACATAAAACGGAAATTCTCTGAACTGGCTGTTCTTGATCCTGACTGATGTCAGCCTTTTTAATATACTTTTCAGATTGTCATTGTCGAGAAGTTCCAGTCTGTCGGGCATAATGACATGTAATGTGAAGGATGTATATTCAATTTTCCGGTCAGAAATCAAGACCGGTTCAAAATCATCTAACTTATCACAAACCCTGGAAAGGAAATTTTGGAAATATCCAATTGCCAGCGAGGTCGAAGGGAGATTCGAGAACTCCGTGGTATTTAAGTGATATTCTAGGATTGATGAAACGATTTTGGAAACTGTTTTGGATAAACCTGCCGTGGGATTGCCGTCCTTTAAGCGGCTGAAAGAATCCAATGAGATCCCGTCCAGCTCGGAAGGTAGTTTCAAATCTTTTTCAACCAGCGTAAAGACTCTCCTGGGTCCTAATTTGCCCAGGAACAGGCCAAATTCAAAAAGAACGTTGTCCCGGGCAGTCTCGTAGCTCTGGCCTCTTATCAAGCTGATATCATCCTTAGTAAAAACCAACACGGCAAACTCAAACAGGCTTGCCATGTCCAGCAGGGATCTCAAAAAGCTTTGGTTCTTGGTAAATATCCCGCCTGAGTTCCAGACCTCTACATCTGCTTGTTGACCAAAGATGGACTTTATCGCATTTGCAACTGGTAAACCTTCAGTGGATGACCCTATAAAAACAGTTGGCTTATCTTCCATACTGCTCCGATAATATAAAATGCTCCAAAGGCTTGCTGGAAAGATGGATTATTATATCATCGGGTAATTTCTTCCCTACGTTTGGCGAAGTCACCTGACTATGCTGGTGATGTAAAAATAGTCGCGCGTATAATCCCATAGATAACGTTCAACATTTGCCACCATTAATTTCGGCAGCAATGCTTCCGGGATAAGCTTCGATCCATCCGGTTGAAACTTTACAAACAGGCTCCAATAATTATTGATATCCAACTGGATCGCGTTCCAGGCACCGGCAGACTGCATGGCTATTGCCAGTGATTCCATCGAGAGACTGGGGCCGCAGAAATAGAACAACGTTTTGGCATCTTTGCTCAACCCAACCCCGGTGCGTATCGTTGGTGAAACATCATTGACCGTATAGCCCCAATCCTGCGGAGAATTGTTGTGGATGCGCGGGTTGATCTGACCTTTCTGGACGACCAGTGGGCCATTCTGTCGGAGAGCCACCATGCTGGAAGTGATTTCCGACCCCGTCGCCCATTCTCCCAGGCTGACTCTGCCGCCCCTGTAAATCACCAGTGTTCCCAATCCATCTCGCGGCGGTAAGGCGATGATTCCGTCAGCCATGGCGCCAAATTGTCCGTGCCTGGATTGGAATCCTCCGTTGAATGCCGCCAGGAGAACATGGACAGCCCGGTCAGCTTGCTGGATTGCGCCGGAGCGCGGCTGTGTGGTCTCTCCGGCCGGTTCAATGCTGCCCAGTACAAAATGCAGCCGGGTGCGGGTCAGGTCAACCGCCACGATCGCCACCAGGGTATACGGTCTGGCAGGATCCGGTTGCAGGAAGGTCCGGTAACCTACTGTATACCCTTCGGCGTCCTGAATATAAGCTGACCAGATCCCTTCTCCCTCGGCCCCACCCAGCGGCTTGATGGCAGCTGGCTCCCATAGGGCTGGTGTCGGCGTGGGCGTGGGCTCTGGCGGATTCACTCCAGCCTTGGTTGTTGTTGGTTGAAAAGCAACCCGGGTTGGGGTTTCTGGAGCGGAGGATAAAGGAATAAGTACCGCCGGGGTCGGTGTTTGCAGGGTGTTCCAGGGTGCGGCGGGCTTTTCCAGACCCCATTGGTATTTTAGTTTCTGGAGATCATCCTGGATTTGATTGAACTTCATTTCCAGCCTGGCTACGGCTTCATCTCCGACGAGCCCTCGCAGAAAATCTGCTCCCTGCGCTCCGAAGGCGGGCCAGGTATTAATTGCCAGCAGGCCGAGGATCAGCACGGCAACGCAAATCCCAACCGCAATGCCTGTGCCCATGAGCACTATTTGCAGTTGGGAGCGCTTCCTCTTCATACCTTGATTGCCTCTGGATCGTTATGTTTTCAGGGATATCTGCTCGATCTTCAGGTTCTGCAGGTCGCTGCGGCCCAGACCCATGGCCGTGCCGGCAACGATATAGGGTAAATCCTCAGGCTTCATTTCAAACAAAGAGGCTGCATAACTATCGGCTGCAACGATATCCGGACTGGCTATCAGGGTATCCAGTTTCTTGACATAGGACAGGGAGCCGCCGGTCGGACCATAGGCTGTCAATATATTTACTGCATCAATGATGTTCAGCTGCGGCCGAACCAGTGCATTCAAATCGGCGATGCATTGTCCCAGGTCGGCATGCAGTGCTGCACGGTCCAAGACCACACCCATCAGGTTCTTCATCCCCAGGGTCAGCCGCGCCGTGCTGGAATGTTGTTTGGCGATTGGAACGTTGATCAGGACATCTGCCTTCAGGATATCCTCATAAACGGCAGCCTTTTTTAACATGACGGCATTTGGGATGCTGGTTTCTACATACAGATACGGCAGCATGAAAGCCATTTCGCCCCCGGCCGCCTCAACCTGTTCCTTGATACCGCTCATTTCATAAGCCTGCTGCTGGGTTCCATTGAAAGGGTTGTCCATCACTCTTACGCTGGCCGCTCCAGCCTCGAAGCACATCTTTACCAATGCTCCCACCACCCAGGGATTGGTGGTGGCGGCGTACTCATAGGTGCGATATGCCACGCAGATATTGGGCTTGATGATCACATTCGCCCCGTTCGGCACATACTTTTCCATCCCGCCGAGTGCAGCCATGGCCCGCCGCACCAACTCTTCCGGTTCGCCGCCTTGTGTCACGACCATATCTGGCGGAATGACCGGGGTGCTGGTGGGAGTGGGAGGTGGTTCCATTGTAGCTGCCAGTGTGTCTGCGGGGGCAGGGGAAGGAGGTTGAGTCGGGGAGGGGTACTCGGTTGGTGAAGGGGCAGGGCTTATGGTTGGCTCAGGCATCTGCTTACCGCAGGCCTCCAGCAGTGTCACCACGGATAGCGCCCCAACTCCTGCAGCGGCTGTCTTTAAAAAATCCCGGCGGGAAATTCTGGTCATCCTTCACCTTTTTGATTCAGGTACTTTTTCAAGTCGATCCCTTCGTTTCCGGCTTTCTTGTTAATTCATCTCCCGGCAGGTTGTTCATCTGCCCGGGTTCATTTTAGCCCATTTCTGATTTCTGCGTTGCTCATTATTTACCTTTTCTTATGTAGGCCCAGGTGCGCTCCAATCCAAATAGGACCACGGCAATTAGGATTACCATGATTGCAAAAGGGATTTGGAAGGTAAATAGCTGCCCCAGGATACCTGCCAACACTCCGGCCGCCAGTGCTGGTGCCAATGACCACACATGTTGGTTTTCATATCGCCGGGCCTGCTCCTCGGACGATTTATTTCCCAATGCGCGACTGAGTAATATCAAATCCCAGACAGCCAGGGAAAAGCCTGAACTGCAAATCAGTAACAAAGATACGGATCCGCTTAGTATTCCGGCCACTGCCAAAAAGATGCACAGCAAGAGGCATACGAATGGCAGCCATGAGGTGAAATATTTTCGGGACAGCAGCCAGGCAGGACATGTAATGATCGCAGCGACAGCCCCGGGCCATTGTCCGGCTATGCCATATCCGGCAGTCAGGCAAAACACCGAGCCGATTAAGCATACTGCAAACAAAGTTTTCCGGGGGGCCATGCTAATCGACCCTTACCTTTCCCTTTGTCCACGCGAACGCACCAGGGCATTTCGCACCAACGGGAATAGCGGGCGTTCGACCTGCCAATCGATGACCGGGATCTGCAGGTTGGCAATATTATTCAACCGCAGGCAGCGGTCGAGACGCGTCGCCCGGATTGCCAATCGATTGACGATATCCGGATCCCGTTCAATGGATGGATAAGCAAAACTCACCGGGTCGGGGCTGATCAGCAAAACTTGATAACCGGCCGCGCGCAGGCGCAGGAAAAAGGACCTGTCATCCGAGGAAACCGGGCTGATGATGACCAGAAGTGCATGTGTTGGGAATGTATCCAGTGGGATGAGATCGAAGTTGATGGATGAACGGCCTTCTCCTCCAATTTCAGCCCTGGAAAGGCAGCCCATGATGCGATGAAGCTGCTGCTTGCCATAACCAGGAAAAACGTTTAATAGTTTTTCCCCGAAGATAAGCAGGCTGACCCGGTGTCCCTGGTGCAGGAACATTTCCGCCAGCGATGCAGTCGCCTCAATACTGGATTCAAACAGGTTCTTCCCGCCAATTTTCAGGTTGGTTTTCCACCGGGCGTCCAGGATCAGGCCTATTTCGGCGATCTCCTCCTGTTCAAACTCTTTGGTAAAGAACTTGCCCGGGTGACGGGCCGTCAGGCGCCAGTCGAGCCAGCGCAGCGAGTCGCCGGGATGATATTCACGTACTCCAAAAAAATCCGTGCCACTTCCGCCCAGGCGCGCCGGGATCGAACCCGGCGAATGCAGGGTACCATAAGGTCGGAATGGGATCGCTTTGAACTTTTTGATTTGCGGCCGTATCTGGATCATGCCGCTGGCCGGCAGGAGCATTTCAGTTTCGACCAGGCCGAGCGGGTCGCTCACCACGGTCCGGATCGACTGCCAGGAAAAGCTTCCGCGGGCTGCCGTGAAGGTATATTTCAATTCCGTGGACTCTCCCGCCAGGATCGCTGCCAGTTGATTTAAATTGCCTTCCAGGATTTTCATCCCATCTTGACAGGTTTCATTGATGGAAAGATAGACTGTTTCAGCGGATTTGTTCTGGATGCTCAGGTTCACATCAACAGATGGGACGCCATTTGACCGGCTTAGTTCCGAAGTGCGCTTTGCGCTCAAGCGCACTTTTTCCAAAGTTGGCGATTGCAGAACACCCACTCCCAGGTAGACCACGAATGGCACCATCATCCAAGCGATATCCCCATTGCGCGTGATCAGGGCGATGATGAGCAGGCTGAAAATGATCAGGCCGATAACCAAAGACTTGTTATTCATTTTCAGGTTTGAGCACCGGCACAGGAACAGACTGGGTTATCTCTTTAATCACTGTATTTTCGGATTTTTTAATATCCCATAAGCTGGGATCTAGGATGAGTCGGTGGGCCAGGGCTGGCTGGACGAACTTCTTGATATCGTCTGGCATGACGTAGCTACGTCCCTGGATGGCAGCCCAGGCGCGCGTCAACTTAAGCAGCGCCAGCGACCCGCGCGGGCTCACTCCCACTGCCACCTGGCGGTGCGACCTGGATTGTGCTGCCAGGTCAACCATATAACGGCGTACATCCGGGTCTACATAAACATCTTCCACCGTTGCCCGCATCCTCAGGAAGCTTTCCGGCGAGATGATTGCCTGCAAGTCTACAACATCCGTTTTCCTTTCCGCCCGCCGTTTTAATATCTCATCTTCTTCTTCCGCGCTGGGATAGCCGATCGGTAACTTGACAATGAAGCGATCAAGTTGGGCTTCCGGAAGCGGGAAGGTGCCTTCGTATTCGATCGGATTTTGTGTGGCAATCACGATGAAAGGTTCAGGCAGGGTAATGGTTTCCCCTTCCAGGGTTACCTGGTATTCCTGCATGGCTTCCAACAAGGCTGATTGCGTTTTTGGGGAGGCCCGGTTGATCTCGTCAGCCAATAATATATGGGCAAATATCGGGCCTTTCCGCAGATTAAAACGGTTCTCTTCGCTATTAAATACATACCCCCCGGTAATATCACCGGGGAGAAGATCAGGAGTGAATTGAATTCTTTTAAAATCCATCCCTAGAGCCCTGGCAAAGGAGTTGGCGATCAAGGTCTTGGCCAGGCCGGGATAATCCTCCAGTAAGATGTGCCCTCCTGAAGAGAGAAAAGCTGCCATCATCAGGGTCAACAATTCCCGCTTCCCAACAACTGCCTTTTCGACTTCTTGAATTATTCCTGCAGAAAGGGAGGCAACTTGTTCAATACTCAATTGGGCCGATTTATCAGACATCATTTTTAATCTCCAGGGATGTTTCCATAAAATGCAGCACTTCATCAACCATCCGGTAACGTTCTGCCGTTTCCTGCCCTGTCAACCGGCGTATCCATTTCCGGGGTGCCCTCCGGAAGGATAAGAGCAGCTTTTTTATTGGTTGTTCCGGTTCCGGCGGTTCTTCAGGGAAGAGAAAGCTATGGATATGTTCTGGCAGGGGGATTTGACCGCTTTGCAGAGCATCATATATTTCAAATTTGGTCGAAGTGTGTTGTTTGGATGTGTAAAGGGAAGCCAGCAAATGTGCCAGTTCTTTTTTAAGGAATTTGTCCTCGCCAACACTACTGCTATTTAGAAAAAACCAACTGCGCCAATATCCAATGGTATTGGTTGTTTCGTTCCATCCCGGCGATTCTTCTGAAGGGACAGCAATTTGACTCTTGGACAAAAAACGGTACAAAAAAAACAACCCGGCAAAGATGATCGCAATCCAAAAAACATGTTGGTCAATGCTCAAGACGAATATCCGCAAGAACAGCCAGGCTACTGTTGCAATTGGCTTAAGGATCTCATTTAGTACAAACGGCCAAAAAAGCCACCCGGCCACAAGGAGCAGCGCCGCGAAAAGGAAGGCAATGATCACTCGCCTGGAGGTGGTCATTTAATTCGTTCCCCTGGCTTCCCGGCTGAACAATATGATTGCTTCCAGGCTCTGGACTGCCTTTTCTTCATCTACGGGATTGGGCTGCCAGTTGCCGTATCGCACTGCTTCAAATAGCCGGGTGAGCTGGTGAAGGGGCTCGTGGGGTATTCCGGCTGCTTCCGATAATTTTTCAAATTCCCCTGTGGTCATGAACTCTTTTCGCTCGATACCGCGTTCTTTCTCAAGCGCCAGGCTCATCTGCCGGTAGCATTGGATGATCACATCCTTAAAATCCAGGCCGGTTTTGAGCGCCTTCCAGGCTTTTTCTGCCTCGAATCCCACCAGGGCGATCGGCCTTGCTCGACGGGAAGACGATGTCAGTATCCACACTCCCGCCAGGATGCCGATCGCCAACACGCCGATACCAACCAGCCATAAAAGGGTTGGAGGTACTGGTCCCAATGGGGCAGTGACCTGCGGCTCGGCTGTTGGAACAGGCGCGCTTGTCGAAACGAAGTTCCCCGGGTTGGGAAGCCGCAGCATCAGCCAGATGATGATACCAATGATCAAGCTGATCACCGCGACCCGCAGGATGGTGCCTGCGATATTCTTCCATTTGGCCCCACGGACCAGTTTATACAAAATAAACAGGAACGTGCCGGACACGACCAGCGCACAAAGAACACCGAAAAATTGGTTGACCTGGATACCCAACGATGGTCCTGCTGCGGCAGGTGCAGCCGCCACCTGGTTGTTCTCCAGCCTGGGAAGAGGCATCCCGGGCTGCAATTCCAATCGAGGCAGGCTGGCTGCTATGATCATGATGATTGCCATGACCAGCCCGAGTAAAATCAGCGCTTTTCGCTTTGCACTGCCTGTCATTCCACTACTTTGGGGGACCACTTCGAATTCGCTTTCGTACCGTCTTCAGGGACCTCGCCAATCTCCTATGCCTTCACGCGATCAAGCCATCCACTCGTAGCGCGCAGGCAGATACAGCAGCGTAAAAGGTCGACTTTACCGTATTGTCTCCGCCTGTGCACCTATATTTTTCTTAACTCCAATGACCACCCTGTTATTGTTGAACTTATACCCTTTCTCAAATCTGTAGTCAAAATTCGTCGGGACCACTTTGCTCATTCCCGTCCAGCCAAATAATGACTTGAATGGGCAGGGGTTATCACTCGGATGGAATGGTCAGTGCTTCCGCTTGCGCCAGGATGACGGTCATGGGCTTGTCTTTGTTTCCGAGGTCGCTGATGGCTTCGCGCACGATGTACTTCTTCTCAGCCAGAGGCCCTTGCGCATAGACTTTGCCCAGTGTGAATCCCAGCACCCGTGCCTCACTGTCGAGTATCACGTCTTCCACCGCACCCAGCTTTGTGCCACCTTCGGTTTGAACATCCCGGCCATGCAGGTCGCTGACCAGGGTAAAACCGCTGCTGTCGGGCATATCTGCCAGTGCCATGACTTTGTCCGAACCGGCTACCAGCCATGCATCCATGCCATATACCTGGACATCGCTCCGGGGGATCGCCTGGGCTTTACGATTGATAAATCCCTCTGAACCAAGAAATACTCCTGCCACCAAGCGCATATCCTGGTCAAGATACAGCCCTCTGATTTCTCCTAGTTTCTTGCCGTCCGTGATGCTGATCAGGGGTTTATTGGAATGGTCTTTGGACGTGATCATCTTAGCCTCCTTGGAATGGGGAAAAAGGTATTGTAGCGGATGATGGTTGTGCCGTCAACTTTTCTTCCGAATGTTTTTTATCCTTTTTCGTAGGGGCAGACCTACCTGCACCATGCAATGGTGCCTGCACCATGCAATGGCGCCTGCACCATGCAATGGCGCCTGCACCATGCAATGGCGTGTGTCCGCCCTCTTGCGTAGGGGCGGACCTGCCTGCACCGTGCAATGGTGCCTGCACCATGCAATGGCGTGTGTCCGCCTTTTTGTCACTCAAATTGAGATCTGGACGCTCGATCACCAGATGCCCGGCAAAAGGCGGTAACGCACTTGGCGGGCATAATTGGCATAGCCGCTCAACTCGGCCAGCAAAGTCCGGTCTTCGAGGGCTGTCCGCAGGAGGAGCAGGATGGCGCATAATCCGCTGGCAATTAAAGCCGGCCAGGATGCCAGCAGGGTGGACAGGGCCACTTCATACAGGATCGCGCCGGCGTAACCTGGATGACGCATAAGGCGATAGGGCCCATTCGTTGCGACAGCATGGCCGCGCTCTGACTGGATGCGCACAACCTGCGAAAAGAACGCGTTGGAGACCATGGCCCATATAAATAGTGCCTGGCCCAGGATGAAGGCCGTCAATCCAGCCATTTGAGCGGCCAGAGGAAAACCACTCGTCCAGCCGTATCGCTGATCAAGTCCGGCCAGGATATAGCGCGCCAGTTGTGTCAGGCGCAGGACACTCACGATGGCCCTGTCCCAGCTCTTGGCTCCCTTGGGTGGGGCCAGGCGCTCTGCCATCAGGTCCGGATTAAAGTGCATGAGCAGGATATCCATCGCCGCGAACGCAGCCAGCCATACTGCGATGGCCGACCAGGCCGCCCACCAGTTGAGCCGGCCGGCTGACCAAAACATCGCCACGCCCGCCGCGAGGACACTTAATACCTGGTCCAGGATGTAGAGACCGATCGACTTTGGGTTCATTGCTGTCTTCTTCTTATGCTCTACGAGTAGATGATTCCTATATTCGCGGTAACTCTGTCATGCCTTCCTGAGAATATTCAGGGAAGCCACTTTTCTCTCGCCTTGATCGCCATCGCTAAAGTTGTGAAGTGCATATCCGTAGTACATGAAACCATCTGGTCCATACTTTTTTTCCGATCCATTGAGATAATCTTCCTCAATGGCAGCTGACAGTACCTGGCCTATGACCAGGGATTGAATTCCTTTCCCTGACAAGTCCATCTCGGTTTTGAGCTGGCATTCCAGGGATAAGAAAGCTTCCTTCACGCGCGGGACGGCAATGCAGCGCGCCGGTTCTGTTGTAAAACCACCGGCCGCGATCTCGTCAGTTTCGTCCTCATTATTGAACACCGTTTCATAACACGCATCAAAATATCGGGCACTCACAAAATTGACGCAAAACTCCCGTCTCTTCAGAATATTCTGATAGGTATGGGTTTGCTGAACCAGTGGAGTTAAAACATAGTACCCGCCGCGATCACCATAAAAAGAACTCCAGGACTGGAAACATGCGTTCGGCAGTCCGTTATCCTTTATCGTTGTAATGAGAAAAAGAGCATGGGGAATGCCCAACGCTATTTCAAAATGGCTAAAAATATTGAATTCCCCCGGCCACCGATCGATAAAATTTTCCGGCTTTGTATTGCCAATTTCAATTTTCATGCTGTTCCTCATTCGTAAAAGCTGCCCAACGGGGGGTTGGGCAGCTATGGTTTAGTTAATAGCCCCTTTTCCCTAATGATTACGCCAGCCAGAATATTCCCACAATATAAGGCAATAAAACCAACAGTGCCAGCAAGGGATGCCCACGCCGGGTCGTGTTGCGACTATCCCAGCTGAAGAGGTAGACAGCCAGTCCAAACGCCAAAATGCCGCTGGCGAATAACATGCTGACCGAACCCCAGGGGGAAAAAGCGGCCGCTTTCCCCATCGCCAATCCATTGAAAGCGTTCATTGCCTGGGTGGCAGGTAGAAGTTGCGCGAATTTTCCGGCAATGGCAGGTAACATACTGTAGGGAATCATCAGACCGCCCAATATCATGGATGGGACGAAAACAAGCTGTGACCATAGAACGGTCATGCGTGAGCTGGGAGAGACAACTCCAATCAGGACACTTAACCCTGCGCAGGCAAATGCCAGCGCGGCAAAGATCAGAACGAAGTTGAGCCAGTTTACCGGCAACGGAGCGTGAAAGAGCAGCGGCGCGCTGACGGTGATAAGCACAGCCACGATCACCAAGTGCAAAACAGTCGTCAAGGCCGGTATGATCAGGATCGAGATGGATGGAACACCGTTGATCTTATAACTGCGGAAGATGCCGTTTTCTCGGGCATTGACGAGTGGATCGGGTATTCCCAATAAGGTTGCCGCCAGAATGCCAAATACCACCATTGCCGGGATAATTTCCTCCCGGAAGGGCGGGTTGATCGCGGTCATGATAAATCCCATCATCAGGTAAAAACCGAGAGGGAATAAATAGTTCATTAAAAGTAATTGTTTGTTGCGGATGCCTGTTCGAAATTCAAAAGAGAAGTGGTGGATAAAAGCATTCATTGGACAACTCCCGCGTTGGTGATTTCAAGGAAACGATCTTCTAGAGACGGCCGTTCCACGCGCAAGTCAATCAGGGTATCTCCTTGGGCGGTGATGTGAGCAATTATGGCTGATACCGTGGGACCAATATCGCAGCTGAAGTAGACGCTGTAGTCATCTTTGAGCATGTGCTGGCTGACAGCCGGGAAGGTTATTCCTGATGCAGATAAGCTCGCGCCTTGTGTCCGCACGGATATCTTGGTCAGGCCCGCGCCGGTCGCGGTGATCTCCATTGGAGTACCAATATTGACGATTTTTCCTTGCAACAGGATCGCCACCCGGTCAGACATCTGTTCCGCTTCTGCCATGTCATGTGTCGCCAGGATAATGGTGGTACCCCTGGTTTGAAGTTCTCGCATCATGCCGTGCAACTCGACCCGGGTCGCTACATCCAGTCCAGCGGTAGGTTCGTCAAGAAGGAGTACCTGGGGGTTATGGGCCACCGCTAAAGCCAATGCTAAACGACGTTGTTGTCCGGTGGAAAGCTCGTAGAACTGGGATTTCAGCTTCCCAGCCAAGCCCAGACGTTCCAGTAGGTCGAAGCGGGGTCTTACATTATGATATGCGCAGAAGAATTTCATAGCTTCGTCTGGCGTGATGCTTTCCGGTAATCCCGCCGACTGCAGTTGTACGCCGATCAGGTTTCGTAGTTTGCGAGACTCGTTGGCTGGATCGATGCCTGCCACCCGCAACGAGCCACCGTTTGGAGTGCGCAGGCCTTCCAAGCATTCCAATGTGCTGGTCTTTCCAGCACCGTTAGGGCCGAGCAAGCCAAATATTTCGCCCTGAATAATGTCGAAACTGATACCGTCCACAGCAATGGAAGCGCCGTAGGTTTTGCGAAAGTCTTTTACTTCGATCACTGAGTTTTTCATAGGCTTGTTCATCCTCATTTTTTTCTCTTACCGTGAAGCGATTCTGTTTGCTGAAGCCGCCTGATGGTTTGGCTTCGCGCAGCCTCCCTTTAGGGACACCTGCCGCCGGTTCTGGCAAAACGATAAAATCATGATAACACAAAAACTTGCCAAGTGGCCTCCGCATCCCCGCGCCGTCGCGCAGCACCCCCGGCCTACACCCCGAAGAGGCTGAGCGGAGTGGAGGGGGAAGGTGGTTAAGTGGAGCCGGTGGGCGGAATGTTTGGTTATTCTCCAGGCAAATTAAGTTTACTTTGTTCGTTATTTAAAAAACTCACAATTATAAGACTGATGTGTTTCGTTATCTCAATTTCAATTGCTTTCTGTTGGTCATCAATTGCTTCTTCCAATTGCCGTTGTCTGGATGATCGTTCAAGCGAGAGTTGCTTTTGTCTCCGAGAGGTGAATATCGCAAACCAGACAACGAAAATGAGTGCCATGATTGTTGAGATCAGAAATAAGTAAGGGATCACTTGATCACCGCTAAGTTTGAATTCCCTTGTTGATCTCAGAAGGCCGGCGAAATCAGCAGAACAAATAAAAACAGCAAAAAAAGACACTAAATAAAGTAGCACATCCCCCAGCCAAACCGAATGCCACGTTTTTAGCAGTAATCAGACCGGGACGACTTTTCCCTTTATTTAGAGCAAGGGTTTGCTCTTCAAGAAGTACATTCAATTCGTTTTCTAAATTCTCAACAACGGGGGAAGACAATCCTATATGATTCGTATTCTCAATCCCGGAAATTGCCTGCTTTGTAACCTCATGATTTTCCTGTTTTCTTTGCATTTGAGCACCCTTTTCCATCATTTCTTTGAAACTAAGCGGTGTGTGTACTTATCCAGTTTGCCAAAGTTTCAAGTTTTCTTTCTTCGCATCCGTGCACCGAGCCATCCAAATAGGGTGACACTGCCGGACAACACAAAACCAGCCAGGAGTCCGGCAATTGGAAGAGGGTCAATTGGAAATGTGAAAATCGGGATGATCCCAGGAGGAGGAACAGGATAAAACGGATCTGGCTTCGGGAAAAGAGGCATATTACGAACTACGAGAAGAATGATCAACATGATCAAGTTGGAAAAGAAAAACACGGCGCCGCTCCAGAATGCCTTCAACCAGGATGTCAAAATTGGGTGGACCAGGTTCACAATCAAACTGGTGAGGGCAGGGCCGAGCAGAACAAGCGCGGCCAATATTGGAAATAAAAGTACAAGCAAAGCCATAATGAGATAGCCACTCCCTGGGATGTTCACAGGAATCAGCTTCATCAAAAAGCTATTACTGAAATCCATCATGGCCAGGACATAGGGGAGGAACAAGGCATTCGCCAGTGCAAAGGTCACGACAGGTGCCAGGGAGGCTGCCATAAAAGGCAACAGAGAAGGTTTTGTCTGTTCGTTTTTATCCATGCTGTTTTTATCAAAAGAACAAGTCGGACTGCTTATTCTACTGGTCTGATCTTCTTTTCACTTCATCAACACTCGGGCATCATCTGGTTTTTCGGGATTATAGTACACCGCCACATCAGTTCCTGGGGGATAATGTGCCAGCGTCCGCTTTGCTTTGGACTCAAGGTTGAATGGTCTGCCAACAGCTTGCTTGCCAGTGTAAACCTGGTCTGCCACATTGTACTCAAACTCGATATATGGGGAGTAGAAAGCATCATCATCGACCCTGGTGCGGACAGATTCCGCCACCCTGGCGACGGTGACCCTGCCTGATACACCAGGCCGGCTTGGAGGAACAACCATTTTCTCCCGGCTGCGAGTGTGATTGATATACAAAAGTACAATCACCCCGACGAGTGCGAGGAAAGCTAAGCCGATGCAAGGAAACCCAGTAATGAGTGGCAAAAGGATTTCAGACATATTTCCTCCTATGAATGCAACCAATCCGATTGGCGTGAACGATGTATACCGCCATGTATCATAACACCCAACGATTTGTTTCGAGAAGAAATCCTGTATGGGGCAACCGATAATGGGTATTCCCTAAAGTATAGATAATATGGGGAGCAAGGTCAAGCTGTTTGCATAAGCAACACGGGCGGCTGAATATAACAAGAAACCGTGGCGGTGGAGAGGCTGTCACAGTTTTTTAGCAAGAAAGAGGCAAGGCAGAGCCGCTGCCTGCACTGAGCGCAGTGAAGTGTCCGCTGTCTGCCCTTGCCTGCCTGCGCCAGTACCGCAGGTACAGGTGCACCCAGATATGGGTGGTGTCTTCCCAAGAGGAGCCGGTGTTACTAGATTGTAACTTCGATTGGGTCTTGGGAATGGTATCCTGAGTGGTGACACCGCACCGGGGATGCCATCCGTGGCACATCGTCCCGATGTTCTTCAGGGAACGAAAATCCACGCCCTGACCATGAACCCAAAGATAGTGTAGCACGGAAGGAGGAGCAGAATCAAGAGATTTCTGATCAAAAATTTGTGGCGATAAGGAAATCCTTAAAAAACCACGATTCCTTTTGCCATTACGCCCCGGAGCGGATTGCCTATCTGTATCCCGAAGGGGCACAAATACCTGATCTGGGCCTGGGCATTTTACATAGGTGAGCGCCAGGCATGACCCGACCACAGTTTGCTCGTTATTACATAATGCGACTGGGCATCGGAAACGAATTGAAGCGCGTGGCTTTGAATCCGGAGTTCCCGTACAAGCTGGCTTCAATGGACGAGGTACTCGCACTCTGGCCAGAACTCCAACCACCCAAATAGCGAACGCCTCTTTTTCTTTGAGAAAACACAACTCCGCCTTGAGACTTGCTGGCGAGGGCGGTGGGATATTCCCCAATCAAGAAAAAGACTCCTTTGAAAGTAAAAACCGGCTGCTTAATCAGGCCGGTTTGCTCACCCTCGAGCTATTTTCAATCACTTTCCTCTTCCTCCCTTGACGGCGAGGTTAATCGGTGGGCGGTTTCACGTTATAGCATGTCGACTATTGAGCCAAATAATTGCGGATAAATCCTTTTCCAATCATTTGGTTTTCCCCTGCCAAACCGCACGATAACACAATTCTTATCAGGCGCTATGAATATAAATTGCCCGAGATTTCCAACAGCCGTGAACCTTCCTTTACCTGTACGAGAAATCCACCAGAGATATTTATAGTTTGTCCACTTTGCATCCGATGTTACTGTGGTTGATTCAACTATCCAACTTTCAGGAATGATTTGCTTTCCATTCCAATCGCCTCTTCGCAAATAGAGCTGTCCGAACTTGGCAAAATCCACAGCACATGCATTCAAACCACTTTCCATCTTTTCCATGCCGCTAAGCTGACTGTCAAGACTCCAAGAAGCAGGAAATTCCATACCAAGTGGCTTCCATATCTTTTCTTGTAGATATTCAGACACAGAACCACTTGAAACCCTTTCAATAATCATTCCAAGAAGAATCAAATTATAGTTGTTGTAGTGGAAATGCATCCCAGGTTTTTCAACACTCGTGGCTTGCTTTGCAAGTTGACGCAAATTGAGAGAGTAATAAACTCGTGGCTCATCATTCCAAGGAAGGAAACCGTTTGCATCATATTTAAGTCCTGAACTCATACTAACAAGATGTTGAACAGAAATTGCAGACCAGAAAGGTGCAGTTAATTCAGGCAGGTAAGTAATGATCGGATCATCAATATTTCGAATTAACTTTTCCTGCAAGGCGATTCCGATTAAGGCTGACACGAATGATTTTGATGTAGAAAATGATGTACAGATTGAAGAGCGTTGATAACCATTGTAATATCGCTCCAATAGTAATTTATCATCACGAATCACAAGAAATGCGGTTGTACCATTGTGTTCGAGGTATTGATCGATAGTCTCGGTGCGAGGTTGCTTGGAATTGGCAGGAACTATTTGATTCAGATTTGGTAAGAGCGCATTACCATTTTCGGAGAGCAGAAAGTGAAATACAGGTGGTGAATTTCCGATATAGCGTGATGGAAAAACAGTGTAATCGGAGATGTCTACAGTGTTGAGAAGAAAATAGCGGGCTAGGTAGGAAGATTCAATTAGTTTTTTTGATAGCATACAATCATACCTTGATTAAAGAATATCGTTCATCAAGAGCCGCCCAACTCGCGTATAAGCGGATCGTATAACGTCCTATAGGCGATCCGTATAAAACCCCATAAGTTTGGGATTTTATACGGTTATATTTATTCGTTTTCCCAAAAAACCTCTCCAGAGAGCATAAGTGATTGTATAGTTCGGTCGTCGATATTATGGATGATCGTTCTTTGTTTCCAGTGTAGCACTTTCAAAATAGCTATGCAATAACCACTTCTCCGATAATTAGGGTGTTCTTAAAGTCGAAGGAAAAGGTCTAGAGCCTCAAGCGGATGGGCGCTGAAATACCTTCTGGCGGTCGGGATTGTGCGGTACTTCTTTTTTGCGAGCAGGATACCCAAAAGTAGATTATTGAGACAGGCCATAGCATGACCTGCCTTTCCTTTCGTCATGCGAGTGTAGTCTTCTCTCAAGGTGACATCCCGGCGATAATGTAGACCGTTCTCGATGCCCCAATAAGAGCGGGTGTTGTGGAGTAGTTGCTGGGGAGCAATTTTTTCCCTTGATAGGCTGGTAAAACCATATTCGATCTGATCTTGGATTTCGCCCGTTTTGAAGGCGACAAAACGGCGTTCCAGCTTGAAGACCTGTTCCAAGTATGGCCAATCCAGGAAATCCTTGAGTTGGCTGCTCACCGTAATGGTGCGCGTTTCCAGTCGCCCGTGACCTTTGTTGGTTTGCTGGGCGATCTCAAAATCCTTGGGCGGTATCCCCATTCCAGGAATAGGTTGCACGTCTGGCTCAAACCAGAGCCGGATGTTCTCTTCCATTTGGGGCTGGTTGCCTTTCGCAAACCAAATGTAATCGCCTCCTGACCCAACAACTTGAATGGAAGCCTGTCTTTGGGTGTGCAAAGCGTCTCCCATGACCACCATTTCTCGTAAATCGATGCTTTTTAGCACTTTCAAAGCCCCCGGGATCTCACTGCCCTTTCCTTCAATGGCTACTTCCATCAACACGATCCCTTGGCAGGGCAGATAGGCTGCCAATAGATAGGTCCCATTTTGACGCTCATCCAGCGTCCCGCGCAGCACTTTGCCATCGATCGCCACTAAGACTTGCTTGCCAAAGAATTTCCTGCCACTCAAGTATTGGCTGCTGACTTGCTCAAGTTCCTCTACATTCACTACGTCTGCCAGAATGCGGCGGTATGTGCTGTGGTGAGGCATCTTCTTCCGTTCCAGTCCAAGTAGATCCACTAATAGTTCGGTTCGATGTTTGGCCCAATCTGCAATGCCACTCGGATGATTTTCTCCACAGGCTTTCGCTAGCATAATGATCAGAAGAATGAGCGCCAGCGAATATCTCAGACCTTTCCTTTTACGTTTGTCACTCAATGTTTGAAACCGAGCATAGATACTCCCAACTTCAAAAATATTCCCTGCTTGTATGTTAGACTCCATCGCGACCTCCTTCGGTTTAGTTTGTGACAGCACACAAAGCTTAATCGAAGAAGGTCTTTCTTTTCAACTCAATTATCTACTTTAAGAACACCCTACTCCGATAATCAGGGTGTTTGCAAAGTCGAACAACTCCAATTTTTATGTCATTGCGAAGGCCGATGTTCTTCCGGCCTGAAGCAATCCCCTGACTAGATACGGAGATTGCTTCGCGAAGAACGCTCGCAATGACATCTTAGTCAGACTTTAACAACACCCTGCTCCGATAATTCACCATTTTCTCCATTCTTAATATCAGGCACCTTCCCGGTTCCTCGCAGGGAGTACATTCTGAGACCTCCGAGTTTTCCCCTGGCCTGCGGCCTGGGCAGGCAAAAACTCGGAGGTCTGTGCGGTTTCCGAGCGGTGGAGCCGCAGCCTGCTGGGGCTGCAGCTCATTTCAGCGGCCACAGGCACAAAGTTGCGTCCTGTGACTCCGAAGCCAGGGTCTGCCCGTCCGGCGAGAAGGCCAACCCGGACACCGGGTACCTGTGCACCAGCGTGCGCAGCAGGACACCGTTCGAGACCCGCCACTGGCGCACGATACTGCCTTCCGACCGCGCAACCAGGCTCCGCCCGTCAGGCGAGAATGCCAGGTCAAACACATAAGAACGCGGATCCGCCTCCAGCGTGCACGAGCAGGGCACCGTCCGCGACCCGCCACAGGTTGACTTTGCCCCATAACCCGGCGGCCAGGGTGCGCCCGTCAGCCGAGAAAGCCAGATCGGACACAGCCGAGTCCCCCGGCAGTGTGCGCAGCAGACTGCCGTCCGAAACCCGCCACAGGCTCACGGTTGCATCCCATGACCCCGAAGCCAGGGTCTGCCCATCCGGCGAGAAGGCCACGCTGTACACACCGTCTGCATGCGCCAGCGTGTACACCAGGGCGCCGTCCGAGACCCGCCACAGGTGGACGGTTTTGCCATCCGACCCCGAAGCCAGAGTCTGCCCGTCGGGGGAGAAGGCCAGATCGTACACATGTCCGTCCCCCTGCAGCGTGCGCAGCAGGCTGCCGTCCGAGACCCGCCACAGGCTCACAGTGGTACCCCATGACCCAGAAGCCAGGGTCTGCCCATCCGGCGAGAAGGCCACACCGGACGATAAACCCGAAGAAGCCAGCGTGCCCAGTAGGGCACCATCCGACACCCGCCAGAGCTTGATGACGAGGTGTGACTCCGTAGCCAAAATTTGCCGGTCGGGCGTGAAGGCCACGCCGTTCACCTGGGCATCCCCCCCCAGTGTGCGGCAGGGGTTCAGATAACACATCAGCCATCCTTCCAGGTCCCCATAGGTGACATGTTTGCCATCCATGTCTACATAAGCCTGCCCGCCATGTATGGCAAAAGGCAGCGGCTCCGGCTCGGTTCCAGGCACTGAACCAGATTCCAGGGTGCGCCCGGTGCGGGCTTCACGAACCTGTATGTTCCTCTCAAAACGATAACGGGTGACAGTGGTTGCCTCCCCACTCGCAACCGGCTGGCCATTGACACTATACCCCGCAGAATCGAGCCTGACCCGGTGTTCCGCGCCGAGGATGACGACCAGTTCCGTCGCGTTTATCGAGGCGGGAAACACCTCTGCGGGGAGTGACTTGTTCCATTTGAGCGGCGCGCCGGATTCTGCCAGCAGCACCAGCCGGTGCGGTCCGGGCAGGCCAGGGTCATAGGCGGCGGCATTCGGAATTCCCTGCCCGGCTGCCACCGGTGCCATGGCAGCCGGGATCGAGGTACAGCCCGGGATGAACAGGAGCGACAGCACAAGCAATCCAAGGCAAATCTTATCGGATGATCTTTGGCGCAGCATTTTTCATGATCCTTTCTGTACAGGCAGCCGGTTAACGTATTGGTCATGCCCATCCTGCAGATGGGGCGGCACGTCCCTGTGGAGCGCCGCAAAACCCATGGGATACCCCTATCGGAACACAAATAAATCCCTGCCTCAATACGTGAAAATCGGATTTATCCGATTGGTGAGAACCAGTCCGAAGGACTTTCACGTACTGCCTGCACTGTGCCGCAGGCACACGTGAGGCCGGGCTTATGTCCGCCGGATTTGGCGAGACAACTAACTCTGAAAACAACTTTTTCCACCAAATGGCCGCCGCGGTTCCGCGCCAAAGGCGGTCGGGTGCCTGCCCTGCGTAGTTTCAGGGGAGCCGGGGTTGGGCGGATTATTTTGGACTTCTATTTTGCTCAATGACTGCTACAGCCTGTGCAATTCCATTTTCGGCACGAATGCGCTCCCCTAAATTGGCCGCGTTCTTTTGCATTGCCCTGTCGGTTACAGCACACTGAATCGCTTCAGCTAGGTTATTGACAGTTAGATGGCGGCGCGTAATGGGCTGCGGGCCTACACCTAATGCATACACCCGCTGTCCCCAAAACGGTTGGTCGCCAAAAAATGGCGTGATAATGGATGGGACTCCAGCACGTAATCCTGCGCCCGTCGTCCCCGCGCCGCCATGATGCACAATCGCCGCCATCTTTGGAAATAGCCAGCTATGTGGAATTGAGCCAACCATAAACACGGTCTCCGGAAGGTTCTCTTTCTTTAGCCCGCCCCAGCCCGACGATAACACCGCGCGCTGACCGGTGCGTGCCAAGGCTTTTAAAACCAAATCTGCGGTTTCTTCTGGTTTACGGCTGAGCATACTCCCAAAGCCAACATAGACTGGCGGTGGGCCAGCTTGTAGAAAATTCACCAAGTCACTCGGTGGTTCCCACCCAGCGGGCGGTTCTAAAAACCAGTACCCAGTGACATGAATGTAATCCGGCCAATCGGCTGGAGTTGGTATCACTTGCGGACTGTACCCATAGATAATCGGTTGTGATTCCCGTTGCGGGGATGCGAATGGCCCCCAGAATGGGGCGGGTGCCATCTTCAAAACCTGGGTACGAGCTTTGTTATCGGCTGAGCGTAACATCTGCCACATCATTTGCTGTGCAAAGCGATGTGACAAGCCATTAGCCCATCTGGTTAACCGTGTTTGTGGTAACTGCGGCGTCAGGACACTGGGAAATTCGCTTGTCGGCGTAAATGGCATTAAGTGAGCCTGAAGGAATGGGATACCCATCTTTTCCGCGAGGGCAAAGCCATTGGAGAGCCCCGCGAAGCCAGCAAGGATCAAGTCGGAACCCTGACAGGCCACCAGTCCATTTATGGCTGATTGAAGGGCAAGTTGTTGCGCACCTTTTCCTGTAACCGCCAGAATTTTCAGGATATTGCCTTGCTCGACGATATCCTGAATCTGGCTTTGCGCCATTGTTTTCACCCCACCGCCCATGTCAAAGAATTCCAAGCCATAGGCGGTTATCAGGTCTTGGTAATCCTGAGGAGCCAGAACTCGAACCGTATGCCCGGCTTCCTTCAAGCCCTTTCCTAACGCTACATAGGGCTGAACATCACCGCGACTTCCTCCCGCGATTATCGCTATTTGCATAACAGTTGACCTCCTTAACGACAGAAACATGGACATTAATCC
>CAVSAF010000001.1:0-28729 GCA_963725805.1 uncultured Chloroflexia bacterium | reverse complement strand
GAAAACTCCCGAAGGCCTCGCCCAGCACCTGTGTGACATAAGTCTGCACTTCGGGATTCATCAATTTCACTTTGGTCTGGCTCTCAAACTGCGGGTCCGGATGCTTGATGCTGACGATGGCAGTGAGACCCTCACGCGTATCATCGCCGGAGAAGTTCGGGTCGCTTTCCTTCAGCAACCCGCTCTTGCGGCCATAATCATTGACGACACGTGTCAGGGCCGAGCGCATGCCGGTCAGATGCGTACCCCCGTCCACCGTGTTGATGGTGTTGGCAAAGGAATAGACCGACTTGGTATAGGCATCGGTGTACTGCACGGCGCATTCAATGCCGATCCCTTCGATCTCCTTTTCAACGTAAACGACCGGATGCAGGATCTCGCGGTTGCGGTTCAAATAACGTACAAAGGAAGTGATCCCTCCTTCAAAGTAGAAGGTCAACTCGCGGTTGCTGCGCTCATCCAGGAAATAAATGGTGGTGCCGCGCGTGACGAAGGCCATCTCGCGAAAACGTTGGACAAGAGTATCGAAGCGGTATTCGGGCGCCTCGGTGAAGATGAGCGGGTCAAATTTGAAGGTGGTCTTGGTTCCAGTATCGCCGGGCTTTTTAAGCTTGCCGATGACCTTGACCGGCTCCTGGGGACGGCCGCGGACGTAACGCTGGAAATGGACCTGGCCGTCGCGCTTGACCTCCACCTCGCACCACTCGGAAAGCGCATTCACCGCCGAGACGCCCACCCCGTGCAGTCCACCCGAGACCTTGTAACCACCGCCGCCAAATTTGCCACCAGCGTGCAGCTTGGTCATGACCACTTCCAGGGCGGATTTTTTCTCGGTCGGATGCATGTCCACCGGAATGCCGCGCCCGTTATCAATCACAGTGACGGACGAATTGGGATGGATGATGACCTCAATGCGGTCACAGACGCCGGCCAGGGCCTCGTCGATCGAGTTGTCCACCACTTCATACACAAGGTGGTGCAAGGCCTTGATGTCCGTGCCACCCACGTACATTCCCGGGCGGCGCCGGACGGCTTCCAGACCCTCCAGCACCTGGATATCCTTTGCGTTATAACTTCCGTTGGTCGCCATAATATTCCTTAATTCACCTTTGCCGGCCTGGCCTGTTTCTGGAGCTGATCAAAGACCACCGCCAGCCAGGCATTGGTGTCACGATAAAATATGAAGCTGGCTGCCAGCAACGCGGTCGAGACGAAAGCGTGCCCGGCAATGCCCACCAGCATCCACCACGAATTTTCTGAAGGTGTGTTCCACAAGAAGTTCATCCCCGAGTTGATCAGCAGGAATGCCAGCAGGAACAACCCGGTGTTGGGCAGGGTAAACCGTACCATGCGCAGGCTGCCCAGGATGGAGCGAAAGGCACCCAGCTGCAGGGTGAAAATGCCATGCACCGAAAAAAAGACCGGCATCATCAACCATAACAACAGAAAAGCACCGACAATTAAAACGATCTGTCCCAGAATGGGGATGAAGTATGTGATCACGGATATCAGCAAGAGAGCCGGCAGCCCAAAAACAAGCAGCACTCCCAGCCAGATGATCGAAAGGAGTGCCGTCTGTTGGATGGCTTTCCAGAGCGAGCGAGCCCCCGGTTTGACTGCCACGCCGGAGATCCAATAGTAGTACAGTGCGCCGATCACCCATCCAAAAAGGATCAGAAGCAAAAACCAACCAATGATCCCGGAAAATGAACCAGCGTCAAGGCTTATGGGCGCTCCCAGCGGGGTCTGTCCGGGCATCTCGAGACTCAACAGACTTGTGGCCCCCACCGGGAAAGTGCGCAGGATGATAAAGAGGTTAAACTGGTTCGTGAAACTCGTCCAGGCCTGCTGGATCGCGGCCAGGTTCGAAAAATTGGCAGGAAAAGCCTTTGCCATGGTTGGGAGTTGTTCAAGGAAGGGTTGTAAAAAGCTCTTCAAGCGCAGGTGCGGGCCAAACCACAGGAACAGATCGAGCAATACAGGAGGCAATATGACCATGACATGGCTGGCCACAGAATCGAAGCCGCGCATCAGGGTGCTGATCAATCCAGGCGGTGGAGGAAGTTTACCTTGCTGCAATTCCATAGGGATTGATTTTACCACACGGACGAAGTCCGCACAAATGTTCTTGATTAAAGGGCATGCTTGACCCAATAATCTGGAGTCCGCGACTCCAGTCGCAGGGTTTAAGCCGAAATCTGGAGATTTCGGACTCCACCTCAAGGTTGCCAGGACGATCTGCCGTATGGCGTGGATTCCACTATGGAAGACTGGAGAAGATGTAACGCTCAACCTGCCTCACATACAACTGCAGGTTTCCAAAAAAGCGGAAACCTGCAGTTATTTCGGAGGCGGCCTCATCCCTGCGAGGGCGCCATTGAGGAGAAGAAGACTGCTTTTTAAGCCATTGCCAGTTCGACCTGCGGCAGGTGCTGCACGGCTTCCTGTATTGCTTCGGCTGGATAATCATAATCTTCCAGCTCGCCGGCCAAATATGCCTGGTAAGCCATCATATCGAAATGTCCATGGCCGGACAGGTTGAACAGGATGACGCGCTTTTCCCCTTTGGCCTTGGCGTCCAAGGCCTCGTCAATTGCCACGCGAATGGCATGGGCTGATTCGGGTGCCGGGATGATCCCTTCGGTCCTGGTAAACATCACGGCCGCTTCGAAAGTGCCCAGCTGTGGTACAGCCACCGCCTCGATGTAGCCAGCGTTGTACAATGCCGAAAGCGACGGGGCCATGCCGTGGTAGCGCAGCCCACCCGCATGGATACCGGCCGGCATGAACGTGTGACCGAGTGTGGACATTTTGACGATGGGGGCCATCCGGGCGGTATCGCCGTAGTCGAAAGTATATACGCCCTTGGTCAGCGATGGAGTGGCAGTCGGTTCAACGGCCACCAGGCGGGTTCGCTGTCCATCCTTCAAGTTCTGACGCAGGAACGGATAGGCGATCCCGGCGAAATTCGAGCCACCGCCCACGCAGCCGACGACGACATCCGGGTATTCACCGGCCAAATCCATCTGTTTGAGGGCCTCCTCGCCGATGACGGTCTGGTGCATCAGCACATGGTTCAACACCGAGCCCAGGCTGTATTTTTTGGTTCCTCCGGAAACCGCCGCGACTTCAACGGCCTCGGAGATGGCGATTCCCAGGGAACCGTTGCTCCCGGGATCTTCAGCCAGCAGGGTGCGCCCATATTCCGTGCGGTCCGACGGGCTGGCGAAGACTTGTGCACCGAAAGTCTGCATGAAGATGCGGCGGTAAGGTTTCTGGTTGTACGAAACCCTGACCATGTACACTTCCAGGTCCATGTTGAAGAAATTGCAGGCCATCGCCAGGGAAGTGCCCCACTGACCGGCACCGGTCTCGGTGGTGATGGCCTTCGTCCCGGCAGCCTTGTTATAAAAAGCCTGCGGTATGGCAGTATTCGGCTTATGGCTGCCAACCGGTGAGACGGATTCATTCTTAAAGTAAATGTGGGCTGGTGTGTCCAGCATCTTCTCCAGGCGGCGCGCCCGCACGAGCGGCGTGGGGCGATACAGCTTGTAGATCTCCCGCACCTCCTCAGGGATATCAATAAAACGGTCTGTGCTGATTTCCTGCATAATGAGTTCCATCGGGAAGAGCACGGAGAGAAAATCAGGTGTGACCGGTTCCATGGTTCTGGGGTGCAGCACCGGGGTGGGCGGCACGGGACTGTCTGCCATCACGTTGTACCAGGACTTTGGCAGGTCGGTTTCGTTCAGCATAAAACGGGTTTGGTTGGACATGCTATATCTCCTAATTCGATAAAAGAGAGTAGAGAATAGTAAAGAGAGAAAAGCAGGCTCAGGAAAGAGCTGACTTCAGGATTGCGATTTCGATCCTTCAAGGTGGATGGAAGGCGACCGGGTACATGGCACACGCTCCCATCTACGGAATGAACAACAGGGGCGAACCGTCAGGACCGGATTCGGCCAGGCGCTCAGCCAGGATCTCGGCAGTCGGCCGCTTGAAGCGTAAAGGCAGCGGGCCGATGAAACACTCCTGCAATGGAATAAGCTCCACGCGTTCCGCTTTTATTTCGGCACGAGGCTTTGGCGGCTTTAAAAAACGCAACTCGGGCAACACTCGAATGGCCATTTTTCGCTCCTTTTCTCAAGAAATAAAAACACGCGTTCATCCGCAAACGGGACGAACGCGTAGTCCGTGGTGCCACCCGAATTAGGCTGTTGTTAATTAAAATTCCCTGCGATGATGCGCAGGGAAGGAAGCCAGCCTCACTCATTTCAGGTACGCTCCTCGGTCATTTACAACCGGGGAAGTTATACCCTAACCCTATAACGGGAGTATCCCGGCGCGAGCTACTGGATTTCGCTCTGCAACTCCGAGGTCCATTCGGCTTCATCGTGCAGGCAGGGCTTGCACCAATTCCGTCCTGCTCTCTGGCCGCCGTACGAGGCGTACTCGTCCTCTTCAAAGTTTTTCTATGTTGGGCGGTATTATACGACGTAAAGATGATTTGTCAATAGCCTAATCCCGGAATCAATCACCCTGTCTCCAGAGCGTTCCCAGCCAGGCTCCCAGCCTGGCTGTGTAGAGTACGACATGAAACGAGTTGCTCAACAGGAGCAGGAAGAAAGCCGGCAGCAGGATCACATAGCCGGCAAGGGGGTGTTAGGCACGCGGATCCACATCACCGTTTTCGCCCCGAGAGTGGTAATCAGCTGCACACCGGATTTGGGGGGTTGCGAGTCATTGATTAATGAGAAGTAACATTCAGAATAGTTGCGATGACATACATTATTGTGTATGCAAACCACAGGGGGCGGCTAAGCCGCCAAAGCGGCCACCAGTAGAACATGATCGTAGCCAGGTATAAAAACGCGTACGGGATCAGGATCGATAGCATTAGCGGGTTGCGGAACGGAATTTGTGCCACAAAATCAACCCAGTAGCCAAACACGGCATAGAGGAGGAAAAGGAAACCTCCCAACCAGAATGTCCAGCTCTTGCCGCCACGCAGGAGAATAATGCTGATGACAACGGCCGGAATACCCAGCGCGTAAACGATCCAGCCATACTTCAGCGTATAGCTTTCGAAGAGAGGTTTACGGATGGCAAAATGCACGATAAGCACAATTTGTAGCAGGAACGCCCAAACTACAAACAGCTTGTCGAGCCTGTCCAGATTATTCCAGGTAGAACTCATTTGCTTCCAATTCGCGGTAATTTGCATGATATTTCTCCTTTCATGGTTGAGACAATTCAACATTTTTCTCACTGAATCCCGGCATCTGGTAAACCGCGGGATGGTCGGATGGCAGTTTCTTCCACATGCGGTCAAATAGGATTAGCACCAGCGCCACGACAAAATTAATCAATGTGGCACATTCAGGGAGTTGGCTGGCTGGCCAAATCCCTGGCTTCCTTGAGCAATCGATCCAGGTCGCTGCGGCTGAAGTACTGCCCGCGCAGGAAGACGGCTTCGATCTGCTGGGCGTTGCGGATATCTTCCAGCGGGTTGGCCCGTACGAGAACCATGGAAGCCGTCTTCCCCTCGCCAATGCTGCCGAGCCGGTTGCCCAGGCCCATGAATTGAGCCGGGACGAGCGTGGCACTGCGCAGCATGTCCGCGGGCGGGATGCCGGCCTCCTGCCAGATCGCCATTTCTTCGTGAACGGAAAAGCCGGGGAGGATGCCGGGAACCATCAGGTCAGTCCCCACCATCAACGGCACCCCGGCCTGGTTCAGTCCCATGACCATGCGTGCCCAGTTTTGCCAGATATAATCCGGAGGCTCGGTTTGCCCGGTCCACTGGGATTTCCAGACGGACAAAAGATTTGGCGAGATATATTCGCCCATCGGCAGGCTGCCGGTCTCCAGCATGTCGACGTTTGGCCAGTTCTTGAACGTGACCACGGTTGGAACGATGGTGGTACCACTCGCCCGCAACCGCTGATAGACCTCCTGCAATGCCTGCGGTTTGACAGCATCAAGGCGCTGCAAATACTCGGCGCCGGATCCCATGCCTGTATAGGTCAGGTTGACCGGTTCTCCTAGCAATCTGGCAATGACCTTCTCAAATCCGAACCAGTGCTCGCAGCTGCTCAGGCCAGCCGTAGCGGCATCTTCGATGTAGATTGAATCGGGAACATGCCCGACGACCTTGAGATCAACCTTGCGGGCCTCGTCCAGGATAGCCAGGAAGGTGTCCTTGTCCAGGCGGCTGTAGACCTTGATCATGTCCACACCAGCTTCCGCCTGCTTGCGGACGGCTTCCCGGCCCTGCTCGGGCGTGTCGAGGCCCACGGCGATGGACGGAATCAGCGGAGGATCCCCATCCAGCATGACACCGGTGGTGACCATTTCAGGTCCCAGCGTTTCGCCCCGGTTCAATTCATCCCTGAGTTTCAGGATATAGTCGTTCGTATTGCCCATATCCCGGACGAGCAGGACCCCGTTGGCAAGCAACAAGCGCCCGAAAACCGAGGCATCAAAGTAGTGGACATGGGCATCCACCAGGCCGGGCATCAGGTAAAGACCTTGCGCCTCGATGGTCTGGGCGCCTTCCGGAAATTCAAGAGATGCTGTTGCGCCGACCTTCCCGATCCGGTCGCCGCTGACGATCACCGTTTGGTTGGGAAGCGTCGTGCCTTTTTCCACATCGACAACCGTCACATTATTGATCCGGTAGACAATGACGGGTTCAGCCGTCATTGTTGGTGTACCCATGGAATTGCTCCTTGAGGGTTGATTACCCTCGGATTTTGGTGAACAGGATGCCAGGACTGCGAAAAGTAATAAAAAGAAGCCGATCCTTTTTGCCAATGAAGTGCAGCGAATTTGTAGTTTCATCATCCACTTCCATTTCATGATTGCCTTCAAAGATTGGCGAAAATGCCGAGAAAGATGGGGATATCCATCCCGGCATGGAACAATATGGAGCCCCAGACACTGTCCGTCTTTTGCATGACGTAGCCCCAGGCCAGGGCAACCAGGGCGGTGGCGGCCAGGAAGATGTACTGGTCTGACGTGTAGTAAGCTCCCTGGTGCAAGACCGTAAAGACCAGGGCGATCAGGACGTTCGCCAGGGACTTCCCGAAGAAGGGTTCCAACTTGCGCAGGAACAGGCCCCGGAACAGGATCTCTTCCAGCGTGCCGTTCGCCAAGGCGGCCAGCAGCACCCAGGGCGTCCAGGGGAGCACTCTGGCCAGGGTCAGGCCTTTCCCGTTGAACAGGAGAGCCGCCATGGGGATGGAGCCTGCCGCGGCGAGCAGGAATGTGATTCCTCCGATGATCAGCCCCAACTTCAACCTGCCCTTTTGAATATAAATGGAGCCGAGACTGCCGCCCGAAAGCAGGGTGAAGACGATGACCGCCGAAATGATCGTTAAAAAGTCGTCCAGCTTGTACATGGTGAAACCGGCCGGGGTGGTGTCCTTGATGTGCAGGGAATCAGACAGGTTGTTGCCAAAAATCCAGTCCAGGGAGAGGGCGGTGGACAGAATGAATATGGCAAAAACGATCTGCCAGTACTTTGCAAGGCGAGCGCTTCGATGAACCAACCATGTCGCAATCAGGAGAAGGAAACCCAGGCCCAACCTCCAAAGGAAATTGTCGATGGGACCAAAAACCTGTTTGCCCCAGGGCTTGAATACGATCATGATCGCACCGCCGACACCAATGAATACCAGGGCCAGGATGATCCGCTCGAGCCATTCTCTTGTCGATAGACGATTACTTTTCATGGTTCACCTCGATGTCATTGTCTTCTCTGATCAAGTGGATGCGACCTGCTTTTGCTTCATCGCGGGCACCATCCAAGTAAAGACAACCACTACGGCACCCAACCCAACCAACGCCTTGGAAATATATTCCCCTGTTCCGGGTAACATGAAGGTATCCAGCGACAAATTGGCAACCGTGTGAAGCAGGATCACTGCCAGCGTGCTGCGGTGATTATCGTTGTAGCACCAGGTGGAGTAGATCGAACCAGCCAATACGAAGACGATGAACATGCCAAAGGCGGTCCCCGATAAATACCGGCTCTGGTTTGTCCCAACAATAAAGAACAGCGGCAGGTGCCAGAAGGCATGCACCACGCCAAGGACAAGTGACGCTGTCAGCGGTTTCCAGATCGCCTGCAAACGGTCGAGCATGTAGCCGCGCCAGCCAAGTTCTTCCAGCCCGGCCTGGAGCAGGTACAGGATCACGACGAGCGGTATGCCGGCGGGCATCGCCAATGCCTCCCTGATGAAAGCAAACTGGGGCGGGGTTCCACCCAGTCCGTGATTGATTGCGATGGCGAGGAGATACAGGGCTGGAAAGAGCAGCAGGATCAATGCATACCACTTGAAGCTGATCCTGCGAAAATCAAAGACGCGCCGCCAGAAATCCCTGCCACCTTCCCGGCCCAGCTCGCGGTAGGTTAGCAATATTCCGGCAATTCCCGGTCCACAGACGCCGAGAAACATGAGAGCCATCAACAGTGGCGAACCTTGATAGTCCTGCCTGGTCAGTGCCACCGGGATCCAGAAGATCCATGCCAGGCCGTAGGCGAGGCATACATACAGCCAGGGGAACTTGGGCTTGGATGCGTTCATGTCATTCTCCTCTCGACATGTTATATAGATTTTTTCTCCCCTTGAGCGATCCCCCGGATGAGCGACAAAATATGTTCAGGCGGGATACCTTTGGTCAAGAAGGCATCCGCCCCGGCTTCAATCGCCTTTGAACGATAATCCGCATACATGGTCATCAGGATGACTTTCACATTCGGCCAGCGGCTTTTAATCTTTTGGGTCACTTCGATGCCGGTCATATCCGTCATCTGTGCATCCAGCAGGACGAGATCCGGTTGGAGCTCCTCAATAAGTTCCACGGCCTTGTGTCCGTTTGGAGCCATACCGATCTCCTGCATGTCCGGCTGGATTTCCAAAAGCGCCCGCATCCCCATTCGGAAGGATAGGCTGTCATCGACGATCAGAATCCGGATTTTCTTGTTCATGATTTTCTCCTGGGAAATTTGTTGGCAATCTGATCAAACTATAGCAAAATCCCCTTTATCTGCCATCCAATAAATGTTTTATTTTGGTATCAACCAAAAGGACCGCTTTTTTGGCGGTCCTTTTGGATATAAATTCTATTCACCTATGACTAAAGGCATATTCCCCGGCTCATTCGTCCGGTTCAGGATTGTCCAGCGCGGCGTCGTCCAGGGAAGCCAGGCCCTCCCGCAATGCGTAAAGGGTGGCCTGGGTGCGGCTGGCCAGGTGAAGTTTCCCCAGGATGTTACTCAGGTGGGCGCGCACGGTTCCCAGGCTGATGACCAGTTCGTTGGCGATCTGCCGGTTGCTCTTTCCCTGGGCAACCATGCGCAGAACCTCGACTTCGCGCTCGGTGAGCGGCTGGGCGGTGGGAGCATTTTTCGGTGACAGGTTCAGTTCCTGCAATAATTTGCGGGCGATGATCGGATGGAGCGAGTATTCGCCGGCGTTCACCTGGCGGATGGCCTTGGACAATTCAGCCGGATCGGAGTCCTTCAGAAGATATCCCAACGCTCCGGCCTTGATGGCCGGGAAGATTTTGTCATCTGTGGCAAAACTGGTCAGTACCAGTACTTTGGCTTCCGGATGATTTCCCCTGATTTGCTGGATGGCCTGAATCCCGTCCAGTTCGGGCATCACCAGGTCCATCAGGATCACATCCGGATTCAGATTGCCAACCTGCTCAACCGCTTCCCGGCCATTTGAAGCTTCGCCAATCACATCGATGTCTTTTTCCAGTGATAACAGGGTCCGTACTCCCTTCCTGACGATGGCATGATCCTCAGCAATAAATACGCGGATGGAATTCGGATTGCTCATGAAATCGGCCTCCTGACAATAACTTTCGCTCCGCTGCCTGACCGGCTGATGATTTCAAATTCCGCACCCAATTCTTGCGCCCGCTCCTTCATTCCAAGCAAGCCCATGCACCCTGCTTCACAGGCCTGGGCCGGGTCGAAGCCCACGCCATCATCAGCCACTTCCAGGCAAACCAGGTGTTCCTGCTGCGTCAGGGAGACGGTGACTGTCCGGGCGTGGGAGTGCTTGAGGACATTATTAAGCGCCTCCTGCACAATCCGGTACAGACCTTCCTCTATCTTTGGGGGCAGGGAAATGTCACCTTCAATGACGAAATTGGTTTCCAGGCCAACCCGGCCTTCCACGGAGTCCAGGCGGGCTTGGATGGCGGCCACCAATCCCTCTGCCTCGAAGACCGAGGGACGCAGTTCATAGATCAGCAGGCGCATCTCCGCCAGGGCGTCCAGCGACATCCTTTTCAATTCCTGCAGGTTCACGCCGGCTTTCTCCAGCTCGCCTGATTTGAGCAACTGCGCTGCCACCTCGGCATACAGCGAAACCCCATACAGCGATTGGGTGACCGAGTCGTGCAGATCGCGCGCCAGGTGATTGCGCTCCTGCATGACGGCGATCTGCTCTTCACGCTCATACAGGCGGGCGGTCTCGATCGCCAGACCGGCGCGCTGCGCAAAAGCCGACAACAGCCGGATCTCCTCTTCTGTGAAATGATGCGGTTGAAGGTAATCTGCGCTGAAAATGCCGTAAACTTCCCCGGCCACCCGGATGGGGACTTGTATGAGACCGCGGATCTTTTCTGGTCTGACGATGGCTGGGGTCACCCTTTCATCCAGTTCGGTATCTTCAACGATTGCCGTTTCCCCAGACAGGGCCACTTTCCCGGCTAATCCCTGCCCTTTGGAGAAGGACATGATTTCCACGGTCTCAGGTTTAAAGCCATAGGTTGCGCGTGCGTGCAGTTTTTCCCTTTGGTCGTCCCAAATCACCAAGGATCCCTTGTCGGCATGCAAAAGCTTTGAGGCCGTACTGACCAGGGACTGAAGGACCTCATCCAGATGCAGGTGCCGGCGCAGTTCGTCATCCGCCCGGTAGAGCGATTCGAGCTCTTTTCGTTGCTGCTCGCTCTGAGTGGATCTCGTGTCGAGATCTGTTTCCATTTGTTTCAAGCGTTGTCGGAGTTTTCGAATTCGGAGCAAACTGACAATTACCCCCGCCAGGACTGCCAGTACCAACCCTGCCAGAATCCACCAGTAAAATGGATGAGAACCACTATCGACAGCGGTGCAACCCATCAAAGTCGAGCTTGTGAGGATTGATGCAACAGAGGAGGACAACCGGTTGATTTTCATCTGGCACATTCTACCCAGGAGGATCATCGTCAGGATATGCTTACGGCCACCTTCATCCCTGGGAAGAATGGCGTCACCCAGAAATATTATAGCATCTACGCAGACAAATGCAACAAGGGGAAGCCTTGTTTTTGCATCACGATCGCTGAATATCTACATCGGGCTGGCGCACCCAACCGAGGCTTCAGCCAACATCTATATCGCCTGTCCCTTGAACTGGCTCATGTACAGGTGATGGAAGAATCCCTTTTTATCCAGCAGTTCCCGGAAGGTGCCCTGTTCGACGATCTCGCCGTCGTCGATCACCAACACATGGTTGGCATCCCGGATGGTGCTCAGGCGGTGGGCTATGACGAAACTGGTGCGGCCGGCCATCAACCGCAGCAGGGCCTTCTGGATGCGGGCTTCGGTGCGCGTGTCCACGCTGCTGGTGGCCTCGTCCAGGATCAGGATGGAGGGATCGGCCAGGATGGCACGCGCGATCGAAAGCAGCTGGCGCTGTCCCTGGCTGAGATTGCTGGCGCGCTCCGAAAGCAGGGTGTCGTAGCCGTTCGGCAGCTGGCGGATGAAATGATCCGCGTCCGCCATTTTGGCTGCCTCGACAACCTCCGCATCCGTGGCGTCCAGCCGTCCAAAGCGGATGTTCTCCCTGACCGTATCAGAGAACAGGAAGGTATCCTGCAGGACCAGCCCGATCTCGTCTCGCAGGTTGGCCTTACGGATATCGCGGATGTCTTGTCCATCGATGCTGATCCTGCCGCCATTGATCTCATAGAAGCGCATCAGCAGGTTGATGATGGTGGTCTTGCCTGCCCCGGTTGGACCGACCAGGGCAAAGATCTCACCGGGTTTGGCCTCCAGGGTCATGTTTTTGAGCACCGGGACGCCCGGACGATAGGCAAAATTAACGTTCTCGAAGCGCACGTCGCCACGCACCGATTCCAGCACGACCGCCTGCGGGCCGTCATCCACCTCGGCAGGGGTATCGATCACCTCGAAGACGCGTTCCGCCCCGGCCAGCGCGCCCTGGATGGAGTTATACAGGTTGGCCAACTGGCGCAGCGGATTGGTAAAGTTCTGTCCGTAGCTGATGAAGGTGGCAATGATGCCCACACTGACCAATCCCCGCAGGGCCAGCCAGCCGCCCAGTCCGGCCAAAACGATCACGAAGAAGTTGCCCAACACGTTGGTCAACGGCATCAGCAACAGGGCATAGCTGTTGGCATATACGCCGGCCTCAAAGACTGCCTGGTTGCGCTCGCGAAAGTTCTCCACGACTGAATCGTTCCGGCGGAAAGCCTTGATGACCTTTTCGCCGCTGATGGATTCCTCCATCACCGCGTTCGATTCACCCAAATTCTTTTGCAGGTCGCGGAAACCTTTGCGGGTGTATTTGGCCACAAACTGGGTAAACCAGAACATGATCGGGACAACCAGCAAAGAGGCCAGCGCCAGCCAGCGGTCCAGGACGAACATGGCCACCAGGATTCCGACCATGGTCAGCACGCTGGCGATCAATGAAGTGACGTTCTGTGACACTGCCTGATTGACAGCATCGATATCATTTGTCAGGCGGCTCATCAGCTCCCCGGCCGGGTTGCGGTCAAAGAAGGCGATCGGCAGATTCTGCAGGTGTGTGAACAGGTCCTTGCGCATCTGCTTCAAGGCTCTCTGCGATATATCCGACATGAGCCAGTTGGCAACAGCCTGGAACAGGTTATTCAACACATAAATGGACAGCATCCACAGGGCGATCGTGGCCAGACCGGCTGCCTGCCTGGTCGAAATGAAGCGGTCGATCGCAACACCCATCAGGTATGGACCGACCAGGCCCAGCAAAGTATAGACCAGGACAAAGATGAAAACCACCACCATGCCGGTTTTAAAGGGGGCCAGGTAACGCAGCAGGCCTGTCAGAGCCCGTTTGGGATCCCTGGCTTTTTCGATCCTGCCGGGGTCGGCCGGCCGGCGCTGCATCATCGTTCGGTAGCTGCTGTTTTGGGGAGTGGAAAGTCCCCCGGAAGGGGCCTGGATGGTCATTTGGCAATGCTCCCTTCCGGGATGGTCAGCGGCTCTTTTTCCGCATGGAAACCGTTCCCGAGCTGGGACTCATAGATTTCCTGGTAGATCGGGCTGGTTTGGATGAGCTCCCGATGGGTGCCCTGGGCGACGATCCTGCCTTGGTCAATGACGATGATCTTGTCGGCATTCAACACGGTGCTGATGCGCTGCGCCACGACGAAACTGGTGTGCTGGTGCATTTCCTTGTCCAGGGCTTCCTGGATCCTGGTCTCTGTTTCCACATCCACCGAGCTGGTGCTGTCATCCAGTATCAGGATGGAGGGATCCAGCAGCAGTGCCCGGGCGATGGCAATACGCTGCTTCTGCCCGCCCGAGAAATTACTGCCGCGCGCTTCGACGTGGCTGTCATAACCCTTCGGCATCTCCATAATGAATTCGTGTGCCTGGGCGGCTTTGGCAGCCGCAATGACCTCTTCATCGGTTGCCTCCGGGCGTCCGTAACGGATGTTATCTCGCACCGTCCCGGAGAAAAGGAGGCTCTCCTGGGGCACGATCCCGATGTGGGCCAGCAATGAGGCCTCTTCAATCTGCCGGACGTCCTTTCCGTCGATCAGCACCCGGCCGCTGGAAGTGTCGTAGAAGCGTGGTATCAGGTCAATCAGGGTGGATTTCCCCGCACCTGTAGCGCCCAGGATGGCAACCGTTTGCCCGGGTTCGGCCACCAGGTCAACCCCCTTCAAGACGGCTTCATCCCCATTGCCGTTGTAGTGAAAATTGACGTTCTCGAAGACGACTTTTCCTTGCACCGGTTCGGGCAACGGCGCCGCCTCGGGAGAATCCTGGACCTCGGGCACGGTATCAAGGATCTCGCTGACGCGCTTGGCCGAAGCCAGTCCATTCGCCCAGGTCTGGGAGAGCAGGGTCATCATCGTGAGGGGAGTCATGGTGGTGAGCAGGTAGTTTGTAAAGGCAACAATTTGGCCGATCGTCATATCTCCCTGGATCACCTTTAATCCGCCGGCCCAGATGACAATGACCATGCCGATATTGACGAATACTGTCAGGGCAGGCGACATGCTGGACATGAACCGCATTACCCTGACGGAATGATCGGTGAAAGCCTCGTTGGCCGTCTCGAAGCGTTGCCCTTCGAAGTCAGCCCGTACAAAGGCCTTGACCAGTCGCGCCCCGGCGATGTTCTCCTGCAAAACGTTGTTCAGGCGGTCGAGTTTTTGCTGGACGGATCGGAAGAGCGGCTCCATTTTAACAATAAAGAAAACGATCACCACGGAGGTGATGACCAACAAAGGCAGCATGGTCAAGGCCAGGCTGCGGCTGGTACTGAACATCAGGATCAGGCTGCCAACAATCAGCAGCGGGGCACGCGTCCCGATCCGCAGAGAGACCTGTACCAGGCGCTGCACGGCGCTCGAATCGCTGGTCAGCCGGACCATCAGTTGGCCGGTTTGCTGCTGGTCCAGATTGCCATACGAGTATTTCTGGATCTTGAGAAAGAGCGCATCCCGCAGATCGCGTGCCACGCTCTCGCCAACCCGTACCGAAAGGTTATTGTTTCCGACCGCGATGACAGTGCTCAGGATGGAGAGGCCGATCATAATGGCGGCGGTCTGCAGAACCACCGCCTGGTTGTTCTGGTTGATGCCCTGGTCGATGATGCGTTGGATCAGGCGCGGGATCGACAGGTCCATGAAGACCAGCGAGGTTAGCAGGACCAGGGCAATGGTGGCACGCCGCCAATAAGGTTTAACAAAGGGCAGGATTCTTTTAATCACTTTTAGCATATTAAAAGTTATCCAGCCGGCTCTTCGAATGTTTTAGCCAGGATTTCCATGCCACTAGTGAGAGCATTCAGATCCTGTTCCGACAAAGAGATCATCCGGCTGCTCATCCAGGTGCGGTTCTTTTCCGAGATGGTATCCAGAAGTTTGTTGCCGGCCTCGGTCAATTCAAGCGGAATGTTCCTGCGGTCCAGGGCATTTTGCTTACGGCTGATAAGACCCCGGTCCACCAGGACATCCACTGCCTGGCTGATCCCCGAGCGGCTGATCTGTCGCACCTCCGCCAACTCGCTGACCGATTTAAGGCCCTTGCGGATGTGACGCAAGATATGGAATTGTTCCACGCTGATGCCATATTGATCCACCGCGATGGAACGGAGGTTGCCCTTGATCCTGTTCCAGACCATGGGGATAGTACTCCAAAATGCCTCAATGGCGACCGGGATCAGTTTTTCAGTTGACCTTTCTTGAACCAGCATGTCGGCCTCTCATTATAGTTTAATGATTAAATAGTTTAGTTACTTAACTAGTATAATTCCTGAAAATACTTTTGTCAACCCCGGAATTTGAAGGATTGCTGAGAAAGTGATATCCTGGTTCAATAGGAGCGCAGAAATATTATAATTGTCCTTTGAAATGGAGGTAGCATGCGAGATCAAATTCAGGAAGCCCTCAAACGCAGTAAAGCTGACTATACCGAGATTCGCATCGAAGAAAAAGAGACCACCCGCGTGACTTTCCGCGGCAAGGACCTTGAACTTGCCAACGCGAATATCGACAAAGGTGGCATTGTCCGCTGCCTGATCAGGAACAAGGGCTGGGGGGTGACCACTTTCAATAACCTCGACGACCTGCTCAACCAGGTCGATCAGGCCTACCAGTGCGCCCGGGTCGGATCGGTCCCCGAGCCGGTCGAACTGGCACCGGTGGAGCCAGTGGTACAAGTTATGACTACCGAAATGAAACGCGACTTCCGCGATATCTCCCTGGCGGAGAAGAAATCGCTGGCCGAACGTTATAACGCGGTGATGCTGAGCCACAGCGGCAAGATCATTGATACACTAACAGCTTATTCGGATTCCTTTTCCCACCTCATCCTGGCGAACTCGGAAGGCACCTACATCGACCAGGAAAAACCTTCCGTGGTCATCATGGCCCGGGCTATTGCGCGTGATGGCGGGAATGTCCAGCAGGCGTATGAAAGCCTCTCCAGTACGCAGGGCTATGAGTTCATCCTGGATAAGGATGAACTGGCGCGTTCGGCTGCCGGGAAAGCCGTCGAGCTGTTGAGCGCCAAACCGGTTAAGGCCGGGCAATACCCGGTGGTGGTGAACCAAAGGCTGGCCGGTGTTTTCATCCATGAAGCGTTTGGACATCTCTCCGAGGCCGACTTCGTGTACGAAAATCCCAAGGCACGCGCGATGATGACCCTGGGCCGCCGCTTCGGCAAGGGTATCCTGAACGCCTTCGATGATGGCTCGATCCCCAACCTGCGCGGCACCACCCTGTATGATGATGAAGGCGTGCCCGCCCGCCGTAACTGGCTAATCCGGAATGGCGAACTGGTCGGGCGCTTGCATTCCCGCCAGACCGCCGCCAGGATGGGCGAAAGCGCCTCCGGCAACGCCCGGGCCATCAATTATCGCTTTGCCCCCATCGTGCGCATGACCAACACGGCCATCGAAAATGGCACGACATCCTTTGAGGAAATGATCAAGGATATCAAGCTCGGTATCTATGCCTGTGAAGCCTATGGCGGCCAGACCCAGCTTGAAAATTTCTCTTTCAGCTCCGGCTATGCCTACATGATCCGCGACGGCAGGATCGCCGAGATGGTCAAGGATGTCATCCTTTCCGGCAATCTTTTCAGCACGCTGGACAACATCGATGCCATCGGGAATGATTTCCAGTGGGCAAACACCGGCGGTGGGTGTGGAAAAGGCAATCAGTTTCCCCTGCCGGTGGGGATGGGAGCGCCGCACATCCGCATCCAGAACGTCGTCATCGGCGGTGAATAAAATAATAGGGGCAGGTCTTGTACCTGCCCGGGAGAAAAAGCATGGATATATTGACTGAACTTAAAAAAAAGTCCGAGCAGGTGGAAGTGGTGGAGCTGCAGAGCGAAAAAACCTCGGTCGAGTACGAAGCCAACCAGCTCAAGACTTGCACAATTACCGAAACCAGGGGCACGGCTGTGCGTGTCATCCGCAAGGGACGGCTGGGATTCGCGGCTTCCAGTGATGGTCAAGCCATGGATAAATTGGCCGTCAACGCGCTTGAATCTGCCGCCTATGGTGACCAGGTTACCTTCTCCTTCCCGGATATCCAGCCTGCCCAGGCTGTCCAAACTTTCGATCCGATCATTGCCGATCTGCCCATCCCGCGCCTGGTGGAAATGGGTCGGGAGATCCTGGACCTGGTCCTTCAGGTGGAACCACAGGCGCGCTGCAACATCAGTATGGATCGCACCCTGGTTTCCGTCAATGTCCGCAACCAGACCGGCCTGGACATCAGCTTCAAGACCTCCCCGTTGGCGGTCGGGTTCGAGATCCATCGTATTGAGGGGGATGATATCCTGATCCTGTACGACCAGTTTGGCACCACCCTGTGGGATGATAATTACCTTGATTTCGCTCGCCGGCTGGTCCATAAACTCGAACAGGCCCGCAGCATTACCACCCTCCAGCCAGGGAAAATGCCGGTGCTCTTCGCCCCAAACGGGACGCTTGCCCTTGGCTTGCCGCTCAGTTTGGGCCTGAATGGCAAGGAAGTCCTGAAGGGAACCAGCCCGATGAAGGGCAGGATCGGCGAAAAACTCTTCGATGAGAAGATCACTCTCCTGGATGACGGGACGATTGATGGGAAATTCGCCAGCTCAGCCTATGACGACGAAGGTGTCCCGCGTCGTCGCAACATGCTGGTGGAGAAGGGAGTTCTCAAAGGCTTTATCTATGACCTGAAGACTGCCGCCAAGTCGGGAGCCTCCTCGACCGGAAACGCTGCGCGCAGCCTGTTCAACCCGCCTGATCCATCGCTCACCAACTTTATCATCCAACCTGGCGAAACCTCTCTAAAAGACATCCTCTCCGGGATCGACCAGGGTATCCTTGTCGAAGACTTGCTCGGTCTTGGGCAGGGGAACATCATTTCGGGCGCCTTCTCCAACCCGCTGGCCCTGGCCTTCAAGATCGAGAAGGGTGAGATTGTTGGGCGGGTCAAGGATTTATCCATTGCTGGCAATATCTACGACCTGCTCAAGAATGTGGCAGCCATCAGCCAGGAATCGCAGTGGGTCTACAACACCTTCCATTCACCGTACATTTTGATCCCGGAGATGAATGTGGCTGGGAAAAGATAAGTTTTTTTAAGAACCAGCCTTTTGCCTCCGCAGCAGCAACGGGCCGACCCGGTCGATGATCCAGCCGAAGGACAGTTCCAACCAGGGCACCAGTCGCAAATAGAACGGGATGTAGACCAGGCGGCGCGGGTGGCGGATCACGGCCCAGACGCGCTCGGCGACTTTTTCTGAAGTCACTCCGACCTTTTCAGTCGGGACATGCAGTCCATTTTCATGCCGGAGAGCGGCCTCGCTGAACTCCGTCCGGACTGGCCCCGCCCGCACCACGCTGACGTGGACGTGCGTCCCGGCCAATTCCCGGTGGAGGGCGGTGGTAAAGTTATCCAGGAAGGCCTTGGTCGCTCCATAAAGTGCAATCCCCTGGCTGGGGAGGCTGCCCGATATGGAACCGATATTGATGATGTGGCCGGAATTGCGCGGCCGCATTTTCGATAAAAAGTTCAGGCTAAGCTGCACAACAGCTTCCACATTGACCTGTAACATTTCCCGGGCAGTTCTCCATGACATCGCATCGCTATAGCCATACCATCCCAGTCCGGCATTATTGACCAGCACATCGGCTGAGCCGGCTTCCTCGCAAACCCGCACCCGGTCGTCCTCATGGGTCAGGTCGGCTGTGAGGATACGGGCAATTCCACCTTCCTTGCAGATCTCTTCGGCCAGGCTCTCCAAGCGCTCACGCCGGCGAGCCACCAGCACCACCTGCAGCCCCTCTGCGGCCAGCTTTCGGGCAACGGCTTCCCCGATCCCCGATGAGGCTCCGGTCACCACGGCAACTTTGGTCTTCCTATTATCGATTTCATTTTCAATCATTGACATTCCAGATCCGTTCAGCCAACTCATCTAGGGTGGATGACTCCAATAACTCCGGCTTCCAGGCGAACAATGGAGCATAGACATCAAATTGGTGTAAAAGAGAGGTGACCATGGCCTTGTGGACAAAATCCTTGTCCGGAGGCATCCCATATGCGCGCAGAAAAGCGCTCAGCAGGCGCTTGTCGCAATTGAACAGGTCGAGCTGCAGGGCAGCCAGTTCGTAATAGATATTCCCGCGCATGGCATCCCCAAAATCAATGACCGCTAGCGTTGTAAAGTGTCCTTCCGTAAACCTGCCGAGGATATGGTCCTGCGTCAGGTCGGCATGGATGAAACTTTCATGCCCACCCTGGAAAAAGCTGCCATTGGCTGATAAATAAGCCTCCACCTGCCTGGACAGGTGGACTGGCCAGCCGCCTGGCTCTTTTTGCCAGCGGGAATTGAACCAGCTGCGTGCCAATTCCTCACTCAAACCTGGCAGGGCTGTCCCGTATCGTGGCTCGATTTGGTGCATCTGGGGCAGCCATTCCCCCAACCAGCTTGCGAAAGATAGTTTTTCTTTGAAAGGGATCCTGGTATAGACCTTACCAATGCTTACCCCCGGTACATACTCAAATACCAGGTACATCCAACCCGGCTCTTTTTCGAGTTCCCCTGAAGCCATCAGCCGTACCACCGGGACAGCAGGAAAATTCGACAACAACTGCGCCGCCTCCTGCTCCACATGCCAGCATCTCTCCCCATCGAACAGCCGGCCAAAGAACTTGACCACCCGCTGCTCATCCACAATAAATGTCGGGAAAGTTCCAGCCACTCCTGCGCGAACCAAATTGCAGCTCCAGTTACGTTCACGGCAGATCCGTTCCACGAATGGCCGCCACAGTACTACATCTGTGAAGGATTTACGATAGCCCTCCAGGGTACCCAACCGGGCGAGGGGACTGGCAGCGTCCATGCAGACCTAGGCGGAACGCATTTTACGGTTCTCAAGAAACCAGCGCACCGTATCGGCGATCGTCTCGTAGATCGGGCGCGGCTTGTAACCCAACTCCACCAGCGCCTTCTTGAAGCTGATGTTCGAATTGCTTTGCAGCACTTCCAGCGAGTAGGGCGTGAAGCGCGGCTTGGATTTCGTCCTCTGGTAATACCAGGGCGTATACCGGGCTGCCCACTCGGCCAGGGAGAAGGGGATTTTGACACTGGCAAATGCCTTGCCGGTGACTTCGCGCACTGTCGCCAGCAGGTAACGCACGGAGAGCTTCTGCCCGCTCAGGATGTAGCTTTCGCCCCGGCGGCCATGTTCCATCGCGGCGATCATACCGTCCACCACGTCGCGCACATCCACAAAATCGTAGGCGCCTTCAACGTAGAACATTGCCCGTGCTTCGGTGGCGCCACGAATTACCTCGCCCAACTCCGAGCCGCGGAAATCATACGGCCCGATGACGCCGGTCGGGCAGACGATGACCGCGTCCAGGCCGTTGGCGGCAGCTTTCTGGACCTCCAGGCTGGCAGCAGCTTTCGAACGGTCATATTCACCATACGGATTATTCTGGTCAAACCCGAGTGTCTCATCCATCGTCACACCGAGGGGAGCGCGTGCTATGGCATGGATCGAACTGGTATAGATCAGCCGGCGGATGCGCGCCCGGCGGGCCGCTTCGAGCACATTGCGCGTCCCTTCCACATTCACCTTCCAGACTAACGGGTTCCGACCAGGCATGATGGATATGATACCTGCCAGATGAAAGACGGTTTCCGCTCCCCGCATGGCCAGCTCCAGCGAGGCCGGGTCAAGTACGTCGCCCTCCATCTGTTCCACGGCCAGACCCTTGAGGGGCGTTGTATCTTCATCGCGCCACATCAGGGCACGGACTTTTTCACCCTGATCCAGCAATTTGCGGATCAGCACGTTGCCAATATGTCCAGTTGCACCGGTAACAAGAATCATTGTGATCTCCTACTATTTTAGTTCCCCAATCCATTCATTAAAATTTTCATGCTCTCACGGGCTGTCTTCTCCCAGTCGGATCCGTGCGGATCCAGCACGCCTTGCAGAACCAGCCCGACCGCCAGTGAAACAATAATCTGCGCGGCCACTTGCGAGTCAGTTGGCTTGAAAGAGCCTTCGGCAATGCCATCTTCAACCAGCCTGGCAAAATGCTCCTGATAATGACGATACGGTGCGATCACCGCCTTCCAGACAGTTTCATCACGGCTGGCTTGCAGCCAGAATTCCAGGAACATGGGCAAACGGTCCTCGGCAGCCGCGAAAACGCCCGGGAGCAGATTCGTCATTTTGATAAATGTCGCCGGGACGGTTTCCTCATGGACCGCTTCCATACCCATGTCAATCACCCCCAGCCAACCCTGCATCAGGGCCAGAAAGACGGCCTGCTTGGTTGGAAAGTGGTGATAAAACGCGCCTTTGCTGACCCCGGCCTCAGCGCAGATCTCATCCACGCTGGCTGCATCGTAACCAGCAATGGCAAATTTCCTTACTGCGGCATCCAGGATGCGGCCGCGTGTTTCTTCAGCGCGTTTTTGAGGCATGGGAGACTCCCGTTATCATAAACATACCGACCAGTCGGTATGTTTATGATAATTCGATTATTACTGCATGTCAATGGGTGGGGGATTAGAAATTACTCAGAATTCTCACCTATTCTTTCAGACGTAATTCTCAATCAGATTCCATATATTTCTAAACAAAATCTGAACAAGGGTTGGTTACCATGTGACCAAAATCAAATCCATATGAGGTAAAAAAATGAGCGCTAGCATTTCAATCAAGCGAAATAACGGACAGGTCAGGACTTCCTGGTTTTCCCGGTGGCCAAAATGGGTACGTTGGGCTAACTCTCATCGTGGTGGTAGCCTTGCTCGTCGCGGGCACCTATTTTGTCGTTCGAGCGCGCCAGGTAACGGCTGCTGCATCTACATCGTCGACCCTTCAGACCGCCACTGCACGCACCGGCAACCTGGTCTTGCAGGCCAGCGGATCAGGATACCTTGTAGCAGCCTCTGAAGCGAATATTGCTTTTGAGATCGACGGGAAACTGGCCGAGGTGGATGTCAAGTTGGGTGATAAGGTGGAAAAGGGTCAGCTGCTGGCCAGGCTGGATGACGCCTCCCTGCAGTACAAGCTGGAGGAAGCCCAACTGGCCTTGCTTGAGTTGACTTCCCCGGAAGCCATCGCGAATGCCGAACTGGCAGTCACCACGGCCCAGGCCGATGTGATCAATGCCCAGGCTGCGTTGAATAATGAGCAGTATTGGAAAAATGATGGCCTGATCAAAAATGAGTATGCCGCTTATGTCATTGCCAAGGCCAATTTGGACTCTGCGACACTCTATGCCCCCATGGCAGGCACCGGAACGCCTCGACACCATCCATGCCGAGGTACAGCATCTGCAGCGGCTGGTGGAAGACTTGCGGACGCTTTCCCAGGCGGACGCCGGGGAATTGACCCTCAATCGTGAACCGGTGGCACCTTTGTCTCTGCTCGAACGGATGGTAAAATCCTATGAGCATTTGGCCGCCCAAAAGAGTGTCTCATTGGAAGCGCAGGCTGAACCCGGCCTGCCTGAAATCAGCCTGGACCCGGATCGTATGGCGCAGGTTTTCGGCAACCTGATCACCAATTCCCTGCGTTACACACCCGAGGGTGGGAAAATTGTTCTCAGCGCCGCGCGGGAAAGGAACTTGCTGACATTTTACATCAAGGATAACGGTCAGGGAATCTCAGCCGAGGCACTGCCACACATCTTCGACCGGTTCTACCGGGCTGACCCGGCAAGGGCCCAGGGGAGCGAATCCGGCCTGGGACTGGCGATTGCCAGGTCCGTTGTGGAAGCCCATGGCGGAACCATAACCGCAGATAGTCACGTCGGTCAGGGAACCACGGTCAGTATCAACCTGCCGCTCGCATAAAATGCCATTTCGGGTGCCTGTCGGAGTTTGCGCCTGCAAACCCACACCATATTCCAAAAGGATAAGATACATGAAACGTTCAGAAATCAATGCGATCATGCAAAAAGCGGATGAATTCATTCGCAGCCGTGGTTTTTTCCTGCCTCCTTTTGCCTACTGGACGCCGGAGGCCTGGATGCAGAAAGGGACGGAGGTCAGCGAGATAGTCAACAATAATCTCGGCTGGGACATCACCGACTTCGGGAGTGGGGATTTCAACAAAATTGGCCTGTTCCTGTTCACCATCCGTAATGGAGGCTCCCAGAATTTGCAGGAAATGAAGGGCAAACTATACGCTGAGAAGATCATGGTCGTGGAAGACGGCCAGGTCACACCCATGCATTTTCATTGGAGCAAGATGGAAGACATCATTAACCGCGGCGGAGGGGACTTGCTCATTCAGCTTTACCTTGCCACAAGTGATGAGCAGCTTGATACGAAAAACGCCGTGTCCATCTCGGTTGACGGCTTGCGCCGGATGGTTGAACCTGGCGGTATTGTCCGTCTTGCTCCCGGGGAAAGCATTACCCTCGAACCGCGTTGTTATCACAAGTTTTGGGGGCAGGGACGCGTCCTGGTTGGCGAAGTGTCCATGGTCAACGACGATCAGCATGACAATCGTTTTTACGAGCCGGTTGGCCGCTTCCCTGAAATTGAAGAAGACGTACAACCACTCCACCTGCTTGGTAACGATTACGCACGTTTCTATAATCAGAAATAGGAATCCTGTTGGAAAGATGATCGTCCACCTGCAGGCCAACCGCAAGCATGCCTGCCATACCCTGAAAGGATGAACCATGCCTGAAATCTGGGGAAGACAATATACCCGCAAGCAGCTGATGGAACACCTTGGCGACCTGCGCCAGGTGGCTGATGTTCGGCCGTTCGAATTTACGGATGGGCCTGAACGCGGAACCCGCGGCGTCTCTTTCCGGAACGCCGCTGGATTGGCCTTTCGTGTCCTGCTTGAGCGGGGCATGAGCCTGTATGACCTGCAGTTCCGGGGTACGCCGGTTCCCTTTCTCAGCCCCGCCGGCGCCGTCCATCCAGCCTATTTCGAGCCGGGCGGGACCGGCTGGCTGCGCAGCTGGCCCGGCGGCTTCCTGACCCCATGCGGGTTGACCCAGGTGGGCAGTCCCTGCCGCGATGGCGAAGAAGAGCTGGGTCTGCACGGCCGTGTGGCCAGCCTTCCGGCAGAAAATGTTTCCTGGGGAACGGACTGGCAGGAGGACGAATGCCGGCTGTGGGTGGAAGGGTCCATGCGTGAGTCGATCATATTTGGGGAAAACCTGCTGCTCCGCCGGCGCGTCTGGACCACGCTGGATGCCGCCCGCTTTTGGATCGAAGACCAGGTTGAGAACCAGGGCCAAAAAACCTCGCCCCACATGTTCCTGCAGCACATCAACCTGGGATTCCCCCTGGTAAGCGCCTCCACCCGCCTGATCCTCCCGGAGCATACCACCCGGCCGCGCGACGAAACCGCAGCAGCCGGACTGGCGGAATGCCTGTCATTCAGTGATCCGCTCCCGGACTATGCCGAACAGGTTTTTTACCATGACCTGACGGCGGAAGCGGATGGACGTGTCGAGGTCAGCCTGGTCAACCCCGCCTTTAATGATGGGCGAGGGCTGGGCCTGACCTTGCGATATTCAAAGAAGCAATATCCTATTTTCGTTCAGTGGAAAATGATGCGGGCGGGGACATATATAGTCGGCCTGGAGCCTTCCAATTGCTTTGTCGAGGGCCGCCTGGCCGAGCGGGCCTCTGGCAGGCTGCAGTTCCTTCAGCCGGGCGAAATCCGGCATTATGACATCGAAGTCGAATTATTTGAACCCGGGAAGGGTGCGCAATGAGGCAGCCCTGAGGGGCACGACCCTCCTGCTGTCAGGCAGGACAGATCCCATCAAATAACAAATTCGGGCAGAGCATCCTCTGCCCGAATTTATGTCAAAGCCCAGGTTAGATCAGACCGGTCGCCACGAACAGGTCAAAGAACAGTCCCGCCGCCATTGCGCCGATCCATAATGTGCCAACGACAATGGCGATCACGCGCCAGCGGGCAATGCTTAATGCACCACCGATGGCGCCGATGGAGGTCCCTGCGCCCGAGATCAGGAAGGCCAGCGCGGCACCCTGGCTCATGCCGGAATCGAGCATGGCGCGTACCATCGGCAGGGAAGCTTCGCTGTTGATGTAAAACGGCAATCCAAGCGTGGCAGCCAGTGGGACGCTGTAGACGTGTCCACTGCCGAACAGGCTTGTGATCCAGGAATTGGGGATCAACCCATTGAGCAGGTACCCCAGGAAAGCAAAGCTGAAGAACATGACCAGCAGCTGGAGGGCATCCTGGATCAACTGCCGGCCGGCCACCTGGAGCGTCACCCCCGGTCTGGCGGCTGGTTGACTCACCTGTGCGGCCTGGCAGCCGGAGATACCCTGTGACTGGAATCCCAATGTCAGAGAGGTTGATTGGCTTTTGCAGGTGGCTGGGGCGGCCAATGCGCTTACCGGAACCAATTGGGCGGGCTGGCATCCGCAGGTTGACTGGACCAGGAGCGATTGGGGGACTGGATCATGGGAAGACCTTGAAGCGCTCACCAGGCGGGCCTGGTTTTTAAGCCAACCAACCCGTTCGGCCAGACCCGCCACCAGGCCGCCGGCCAGCCCGAGCAGGATGGAGGCGATGAATCCAGCCAGCGCGAACGGCCAGCCGAACAGGCCGGCAGTGTAGAACATTCCCTCCGGGGAGGAGAGCGGCGAAGAAACCATGAAAGCCACGATCGGCGCCCAGGGCATCATCGAAGCCATCATGCCGATGATGATGGCCGTGGTTCCGCACGAACACAACGGCGTGCCGACCGCCACCGCCGTGGCCAGTGCCACTCCGCCGTTCTGGTGCCTGCGCAGGTAAGCCGCGACCCTGTCCTTGTCGAGGAACAGTTTGATCAGCGACCCCACCAGGATGCTTGCCAGCAGGTAGATCCAGTTGTGGGCAAAAGCCAGCAGCACTTTATCCAGTGTCGTTTCCAATAATTGAACGATGGTTGACATTGCATTGCTCCTTCCTATTTCAGCATTGAAAAATATCAAATAGATAACCGTCTATATATTGACGCAAAAAAATTTACGCACAGCAGGAATCGCCGCCGCAGGAAACTTCCTTCTTGCCCATCAAGGCCGCCTGGATCATGGCGGAGGCGCAGCCCACACCACTCTCAACACGAATGGCGCCGGTAATGCAATTAAGCTGGCAGGCTCCACATTCCATGCAGGCCTGCGGCCGGACCAGTATGGCCAGGCGTCCGTCCATTTCGAAAGCCGCGTGCGGGCAAACCTGCGCGCACATGCCGCAACCGTTGCACAGGGCCGGATCGTATACCAGGGTGTTTTCCAGATAAGCGTCTAACATTTTCGATCTCCCATTAGCGGACAAAAATAAACGCGATGGCCAGCAGGAGGCCGGTTCCGAACGTCCAGGCCATGGCCGGTATGTAGGCGAACATCTCGCGCTTGACGCCGCTGCGGGATGTGAAGGTGCTCGAACCGGTGAAGTTGAGGGCGATGAACGCCGTCACCGGTGGCATGGCCAGCAGGAATTCCAGGGCCTGCCCGAGGCGGTGGTACCAGGTCCAATCCGGATGCCGGAGGAAAGGCGAGATTGCGAACGGGATGGCCGCCAGCAGCCCCAGCAGGAAACCTTTCGTACTGAAATTATGCGTCGGGAGCCAGGGCAGAAGGATCGGGAAAAGCACGGTACCGGATAAAACCGCCACGACTGCAGCCAGGCTGGATATCCAGCCTCCCACAAAATACAGGAGGATGGCCGCGGCCAGCATGGGCAGAAAGGTCTGGACCACATCCACCGGGATGAGCACCAGGCGGTCGCGCAGGGTAAATTCTACTTTGCGCATTTCCGGCGTGGCTTTGCGGGTCTTCAGGTATTCCGGCAGGTCGGCCGCCCGCACCGGACCGTACTCCACCCAGAAGCCGGTGCGTTTCTTGACTTCATGGGCTGCCACACCGGGTGCGCCCAACTGGGGCAGGATCAGTTTGCGGTGAGTTACCACATCCTTGAGCTGCGTGGCAAAGACCCGGTTGACAATCTCGTCCGTGCCGAAGGTGCCCTTCCCGGCCGCGCACCAGACGTTGATGCCCTTCGTGTCCAATACCAGGATGTAACCGTCAATGCCGTCCAGCGCAGAGCGCAGGGCGTCAAAGCTGAGCGTGTAATTGGCCGAGACGAAAACCGGCGAATCCGGAGTGGGGCTGCCAAGGGCATACAGTCCCGGTTCAACGCGATGCCCACTGCGCTTCACGCCCACCCGGGCCAGGAAGTGGTCCCAGCGGTTCGCGGCGGTCAGCCGGGATTGGGTCGGGTGAAGGGTCGGTGCAGATGCAATGGAGGCAAGGTTTAGCATGGATAATCATCCTGATATTCAGGCAACTTTTTCCGGTGCGATCACACTTGGAGAAAAAGTCGTCCGCAGCTGGCCGCAGCATGCGCTGATGCGGTCCTGGTTGAGCTGGTAGAAAGTCTGCTTGCCTTCTTCACGGACCTTCACCAGGCCGGCTTCGCGCAGGATGGACAGGTGGTGGGATACCGTCGGCTGGGTGACATTGAGATGCTCGACGATCTCATTGACCGAAAGCCACTCGCAGCAGCAGATCTTCATGATCTTCTGGCGGGTCTCATCGGCCATTGCTTTGGCAAAAAGAACCGGGTCAAATTCTGTCATATAGATTACCTTCTATTTGGCATTATTATATAGATAATCGTCTATTTGTCAAGGGTAATCCCTTCACTCGAAAGAATACAGCTTCAGCCACCCCGCCGCCACCCACGGCAGCATGGCGAATAAACCGATCAGCGCCAGCGCGCCTGCGCCGCTCAGACCCGCCGCCAGGACGATCCCCAGGGCGGTCACCAGGTAGCTCGCCAGCGCCAGGCGGTCGAAGCGGGCCTGGGCGGGTTTGACTTCCTTTCCGGACATCCACAGGTACAGGGCAAATGTGGTGAAGACCGTCAGCCACCAGCCCCAGAAGTTCTGCAGAGGAATGCCGAAATAGGCGCCCTGCACATCCCAGACCCAGTGCCCGCCCGCCACCATGATGGGGTCCATGACCAGGTCCCAGGCGGTCATGGCCAGCCCGCCCACCGCCGCCACACTCAACGCCCTTTGCCAGCGTTTCCAACCGGAGGGCACCAGCCGCTCAGCGATGACGAAGGAAGGGTAGCTCATCATGAACCAGGCAGCCGGGATCAGGTAGGGCACGAGGCCGAGAAACAACGGACCGAGCTTATTGGTATAGTGATATGGGCCGTAGACCCAGCCGGTGGCCACGCCGACACTCTCGAACAGCAGGCTGACGCCGAAGACCAGCGCCAACAGGCGCAGCGCCCGGCTCCAGCCTTCGCGCTGCCCGGCGTGCACCAGGGCAAAGGCAAAACCGGCCAGCGTGACCAGCGGGGTGATGATACGGGCTGGTGCGATCCCGAGCGGCCGGCCGAAGATGGAATAGAGGGTGATCAAGGCATACAGGATCAGCAGGGCGAGGGTGATG